>NZ_JAEKEE010000005.1:0-602344 GCF_016651275.1 Pseudomonas sp. TH08
TGCCCGCAGGAAAGTTCTTACAGCACTCGTAGACGCCGTCCGGCTGTCACAACCTGCCGACAATGCTAAGGTTCTGCCCTGGCTTTCGTACTTTCCAAGGAATCCTTTATGCCGGACGCCCAGTCCCTCAACGCTGCATTTATGGTGGTCCAGAGCAATAGCCTGGACGAACTGCGCAGCCTTGTGATCAGCATAATGCGGCGCTATCCATTGGCTCCTCTGGAAAACGAAATTGCTCTGGTACAGAGCAACGGCATTGCTCAGTGGCTCAAATTGGCCCTGGCAGAAGACCCCGAGGAAGATGACCTCGGCGGTTGCGGCATTGCCGCAGCAATCGATGTGCAGTTGCCCGGCAGTTTCATGTGGCAGTTGTACCGAATGGTTTTGGGCCGAGATGAAATTCCGCCCAAATCCCTGCTCGATAAAGCGCCATTGACCTGGCGTTTGATGCGCCTGCTCCCGCAGGTCATCGATCGTCCTCACTTTGAGCCGCTGCAACGCTTCCTCACCCACGACACTGACTTGCGCAAGCGCTATCAGCTGTCCGAGCGTCTGGCGGATCTCTTCGACCAATATCAGGTGTATCGGGCAGACTGGCTTGAGGATTGGGCGGAAGGGCGGCATCAGTTACGAAACGTCAGGGGCGAAATAAAACCACTGCCTCCGACCAGTTGCTGGCAAGCCGAATTGTGGCGCGCGCTATTGGGCGACGTGGGCGAAAAAGGCATGGCACAAAGCCGTGCCGGCGTTCATCAGCGATTTATCGAACGCATCAATAACCTGACAGAAGCTCCGGCTGGACTACCCTCGCGAGTCATTGTCTTCGGGATATCTTCATTGCCAGCTCAGGTGCTCGAAGCACTAGCAGGGCTCGCTCGTTTCAGCCAGGTTCTGCTCTGCGTACACAACCCTTGCCGTCACCACTGGGCCGATATCGTCGCGGACAAGGATTTACTGCGTCACCAATACAAGCGGCAATCGCGCAAGAGTGGCATGCCTGTCGCACTTGACCCAGACACACTGCATCAACACGCCCATCCATTATTGGCTGCATGGGGTAAACAGGGTCGCGACTACATCAACCTGCTCGACAGCTATGACGATCCCAACAGCTATCGTGCGGCCTTTCGCGACGGGCGAATTGACCTGTTCAGCGACACTCAGCCGCACAATTTGCTCAATCAATTACAGGACGACATCCTCGAGTTGCGTCCACTCAGTGAAACTCGCGAGCATTGGCCTCCTGTTGATCTGGCAAAGGACGATTCGATCCGTTTCCACATTGCCCACAGTGCTCAACGCGAAGTCGAAATCCTCCATGACCAGCTGTTGGCACGCTTCAGTGCCAACCCGGATCTGCGCCCGCGCGATGTGATCGTCATGGTGCCGGACGTCGACAGTTATGCCCCACACATTCGTGCTGTTTTTGGTCAGATCGATCGACATGATCCGCGCTTCATCCCCTTCACATTGGCGGATCAGGGCCAGCGTGGTCGGGATCCATTGCTGATCGCGGTCGAGCACCTGCTCAAGTTGCCGGACAGTCGTTTCCCGGTCAGCGAGATTCTCGATTTGCTCGACGTACCGGCGCTGCGTGCCCGCTTCGGCGTGGAAGAGCGCGACCTGCCGACGTTGCACCGCTGGATCGAAGGCGCGGGTGTGCGCTGGGGAATGAATGCCGAACAACGCGCCGGGCTTGGACTGCCGCAGGAACTGGAGCAGAACAGTTGGCATTTCGGTATGCGCCGAATGCTGCTGGGCTACGCGGTCGGCAGCGCCGAAGCCTGTGCCGGTATCGAGCCCTATGATGAAATCGGTGGTCTGGATGCTGCACTGATCGGGCCTTTGGTGGCCTTGCTCGATGCCCTGGAACTCGCTCATCAGCAGCTCACACAACCGGCTCAACCCAAAGAGTGGGGGCAGCGCCTGCAAGCGTTGATGCAATTGTTCTTCAAAGCCAGTAATGAGCACGATGATTACTTGCTGACGCAGTTGGAGGAGCTTCGCGAAACCTGGCTGGAGACCTGCGAGGCGGTAGGTCTGGTGGATGAACTGCCGCTGACCGTCGTACGGGAAGCCTGGCTGGCCGGACTGGATCAGGGCCGCCTGTCTCAGCGCTTCCTGGCCGGTGCGGTGAACTTTTGTACGCTGATGCCCATGCGCGCCATTCCCTTCAAACTGGTCTGTTTGCTGGGAATGAACGATGGTGATTACCCTCGCGCGCAGCCACCGCTGGACTTCGATCTGATGGGCAGCGATTACCGCCCGGGTGACCGTTCGCGGCGTGAAGACGATCGTTATCTGTTGCTCGAAGCGCTTCTGTCCGCACGCCATCAGCTCTACATCAGTTGGGTCGGCCGCAGCATTCGGGACAACAGTGAACGGCCTGCTTCGGTGTTGATCGGCCAATTGCGTGATCACCTCGCCAGTGGCTGGCGACTGCTCGACGAAAGCCAGGATCTGTTGAGCGCCATTACCGAAGAGCATCCGCTGCAACCGTTCAGTGCGCGCTATTTCCATGATGGCGATCAGCTGTTCAGCTACGCCAGTGAATGGCAGGTTTTGCATCAGCAACATGAGCCACAAACCGACGCTCAGTTACTCACGCCTTATATCCAGGAGGAACCGTTGAGCCTGGCCTTGTTGCAAGACTTCTTGCGCAACCCGGTCCGGCACTTTTTCACTCAGCGACTCAAAGTCTATTTCGAGGCCGCCGAAGCCCCGCTGGCCGATGAAGAGCCTTTCGTGCTGGACGCGTTGCAGCGTTATACGCTCAGTGACAGCCTGCTCGAAGCCGCGCTGCGACAGCCCGAGAATGTCGAGCAGGCGCTCGAAGCTCAGGCGCGCCGCCTGCAAAACAGCGGATTGTTGCCAATGGCCGGTTTTGGCGAATGCCTGCAACGCGAGTTGATCGAGCCGCTACCGGACTTGCTGCTACGCTATCGGCAACTTCTGACGTTATGGCCAACCCCGCTGACCAGCGCGATGCCGATTCATCTCGAGTTGCAGAATTTACGCCTTGAAGGCTGGCTCTCGGGCCTGCATCAGCGCGCCGATGGCGGTGTCTTGTCGATCACAACCATTCCCAACAGCATCGGCTCGATCAAGAGCCGCAAATGGCATCGACTGACCAAACCGTGGGTCAATCACCTTGTCGCCTGCGCCAGCGGCGTTTCACTGACCACAGCATTGGTGGCCAGTGACGATACCTTGCTGCTTGAGCCTATGGAGCAGGAAAGATCCGTTCGGTTCCTCGGTGACCTTCTCCTCGCCTGGCAGGCAGGCATGCGCCAGCCATTGCCGATTGCAGTGAAAACCGCGTTTGCCTGGCTGTCCCAGACCGATCCGCTCAAGGCCGAAGCTGCTGCCCGTAAAGCCTATGACGGTGATGGGCAGAACAGTGAAGGCGAGCGCCGCGAAAGTCCTGCGCTGACCCGGCAATATGCCGACTTTGATGCGCTGCTCGCGGACGAGACCTTCACCGGTTGGTGCGACGCGTTATACCGTCCTCTGTTTGAAGCACCCTGGCGTTCATTGTCCAGCGAAGGGGCGCGTTCATGAGTACGAAAACACCGCTCGCTCTGGCATTCCCGCTGCGTGGCAGTCAGTTGATCGAGGCCAGTGCCGGTACCGGTAAAACCTTCACCATTTCTGCGCTCTATCTGCGCCTGATCCTGGGGCATGGTGGCGAGTCGAGCGGGTTCCCTCGCGAACTGTTGCCGCCGCAAATCCTTGTAGTGACGTTCACCGATGCGGCAACCAAAGAGCTGCGTGAGCGGATTCGCACACGCCTCGCCGAAGCTGCACGTTACTTCCGTGATGAAATCCCCGCCCCCGACGGTTTGATCGCCGAACTACGCGATCAATTCGATCCTCGGCAATGGTCTGGATGCGCCAACCGGCTCGATATCGCTGCGCAATGGATGGACGAGGCTGCCGTCTCGACCATTCACAGTTGGTGTCAGCGCATGCTGCGCGAGCATGCGTTCGACAGCGGCAGCCTGTTTACCCAATCCCTGGAAACCGATCACAGCGATTTGCTCGGCGAAGTGCTGCGCGATTACTGGCGACTGTTCTGTTATCCGATGCAAGGCGATGCGCTGAACTGGGTTCGCAACAATTGGGGTGGGCCTGCGGCATTGTTGCCTCGGGTGCGCGGGCTGTTCGCCAGTGAGCGCGACAGCGATAACAGCAAGGCTCCGGCAGAGCTGATCGAAGAGTGTCTGCTGGAACGCCGTGCAGCCTTGATCGAATTGAAAATGCCCTGGCGTCAGTGGGCCGACGAGTTGCTCGTCATCTGCCATGAGGGTGTCGCGAATAAAGCCGTCGACGGGCGCAAGATGCAAGCGCGTTACTTCGAACCGTGGTTTGAAAAGCTCAAAGCCTGGGCAGAGGATGAGTCCCTCGAACAACTCGACATCGGCACCGGTTTCAGCCGGTTGACCCCTGATGGAATGGCCGAAGCGTGGAAAGGCCAGGCTCCGAGCCATCCGGGTCTGGACGCCATGCAGGGCCTCAAGTCGAGCCTCGATGCATTGCCAACGCCCGACGCTGCCGTTTTGCAACACGCCGCCAAATGGGTCGGCGCGCGCTTCGAAGAAGAGAAGCGCCGCCGTGCCGAGATGGGTTTCGACGACATGCTCTTGCGCCTGGATGCAGCGCTGCAATCTGACGGTGGCGAACGTCTTGCGACGTTGATCCGGGAGCAGTTCCCGGTGGCGTTGATTGACGAATTCCAGGACACCGACCCGGTGCAGTACCGCATCTTCGAGAGTATCTATCGCATCGAAGACAACAATCCCGATACTGGGCTGTTTCTGATCGGCGACCCCAAGCAGGCGATCTACGCATTCCGCGGTGCAGACATCTACACCTATCTGCGGGCGCGCCAAGCCACCACTGGCCGATTGCATACGCTGGGCACCAACTTCCGTTCCAGCCATGGCATGGTGACGGCAGTCAATCATGTGTTCGAGCGCGCCGAGTCCCGAGAGCAGGGACGCGGCGCGTTTTTGTTCCGCGAGAAAAGCGGCGAGAATCCTGTGCCGTTTCAGCCGGTTGATTCGCAAGGTCGCAAGGAGAAACTGCAGATCGCCGGGCAAGACGTCGCGGCGCTGAATGTCTGGCATTTATCCAGTGATCAACCGCTGTCAGGCGTGGTTTACCGGCAACAAATGGCAGCTGCATGCGCCAGTGAAATCACCGCTCTGCTCAATGGCGGGCAAACCGCTAGCGCCGGATTCACTCGGGACGGTGAAGCGTTCAGAGGCCTGCGCCCTTCGGATATCGCGATTCTCGTCCGGGATGGCAAAGAGGCTCAGGCCGTGCGCGGTCAACTCGCCGCCCGAGGCGTGCGCAGCGTTTACCTCTCCGACAAGGATTCGGTGTTCGCGGCGCAAGAAGCCCACGACCTGCTGTCCTGGCTCAAGGCATGTGCCGAGCCGGACGTCGAGCGTTCATTGAAAGCCGCATTGGCCTGCATCACCCTGAACCTGCCATTGGTTGAGCTGGAGCGGTTGAACCAGGATGAGCTGGTCTGGGAATCCCGGGTCATGCAGTTCCGCGGCTACCGCGAGCTGTGGCGCAAGCAAGGCGTGCTGCCGATGCTGCGGCGCCTGTTGCACGATTTCCATTTGCCGCAGGCGTTGATCGCACGCACTGACGGCGAACGTGTTCTGACCAACCTGTTGCACCTGTCGGAGCTGATGCAACAAGCCGCTGCGGAACTGGACGGCGAGCAAGCGTTGATCCGTCATTTGGCCGAGCTTCTGGCGCTGTCCGGTCAGGCTGGCGAAGAGCAGATCCTGCGTCTGGAAAGTGATGAGCAACTGGTCAAGGTCGTGACCATCCACAAGTCGAAAGGCCTTGAGTACCCTCTGGTATTTCTGCCATTCATTTGCTCGGCGAAACCGGTAGACGGCAGCCGTTTGCCGCTGCATTACCACGATGCTTCAGGCAAGGCTCAAGTCAGTCTCAAGCCGACCGCCGAGTTGATCGCACAAGCTGACGACGAACGTCTGGCTGAAGATCTGCGCCTGCTGTATGTCGCTCTGACCCGCGCGCAGCACGCCTGTTGGCTGGGTGTGACGGATCTCAAGCGAGGCAATAACAATAGTTCGGTATTGCACCTTTCTGCACTTGGCTACTTGCTGGGCGGTGGTGCATCGCTGGGTGAATCCAGCGGACTGAACCGTTGGTTAGAAGATTTGCAACAAGACTGCCCGGCCATCAGCCTGGCAGAAATGCCGCCGCCCACCGAGGAGCATTACCAACCGCCACGCAATGACGCGATCCTCAGTGCCACGCTGTTACCCAAGCGCAAAGCCAGCGAAAACTGGTGGATCGCTTCCTACAGCGCATTGCGCATCAGTGATGTCTTGAGCATGGGCAGCGACGAAGCTCCGGACAGCCCGCAAGCACAGAAACTGTTCGATGACGAACGCCTCGACCCTGATGCGCCGCGAGAGATCATCGCTGGCGGCGCCGATATCCATCGGTTTCCCCGTGGCCCCAATCCGGGCACGTTTCTCCACGGTTTGCTGGAGTGGGCCGGTGACGACGGCTTTGCGGTTACTCGCGAAGCGCTGGAGGATTCGATTGCCCGCCGCTGCAACCTGCGTGGCTGGGAAGGCTGGATCACGACCCTGAGTGACTGGTTACAACACCTGCTCAAATCCCCGCTGTCGATTGGCGGCGGGCAGGCGCCGGTGGTTCTTGAGCAACTGAAGCAATATCGGGTTGAAATGGAATTCTGGTTCGCCAGCCATAAGGTCGACGTGCTCAAACTCGACGAACTCGTGCGTCAGTACACCCATAATGGTCTGGCCCGCGTCGCAGCAGAACCGGTACAACTCAATGGCATGTTCAAGGGCTTTATCGACCTGACCTTTGAGCACGATGGCCGTTATTACGTAGCCGATTACAAATCCAACTGGCTGGGCGTGGATGATCTGGCGTACACCGAGCAGGCGATGGAAAAGTCGATCCTCGACAACCGCTACGACCTGCAATACGTGTTGTACCTGTTGGCGTTGCATCGTCAGCTCAAGGCGCGGCTGCCTGACTACGATTACGACCGGCATGTCGGCGGAGCACTGTATCTGTTCCTGCGCGGCACGCGAGCCGACAGTCGCGGTGTGTACTTTGCGCGACCGCCGCGCGAGTTGATCGAACGACTGGACCGGATGTTCCAGGGTAAACCTGAACCCAAGGCCGAACCCGCATGGGAACAGGGAATCCTGCTATGAACCGTACCTTCGCTGATCTGCTACCAACGCCTTTGACCGCCGACAGCCTGTCAACGCTTTCACCGCTGAGCAAGGCCGATGATCTGTTGCTGTTGCTCAGCCGCTGGGTCGAGCGTGGCTGGCTGCGGGCGCTGGACAAGGCATTCGTCGCGTTTCTTTACGAGCTTGAACCTGATACCGATCCGCTGGTACTGCTCGCCGCGGCCCTGACCAGCCATCAACTCGGCCATGGGCACGTTTGCCTGGACCTGTTCGAAACCCTCAAAGCTCCTGATTTCGCACTGTCATTGCCGCCCGAAGGCGATGTGCAAGGTGGCGTGCTGCTGTTGCCTTCGCAGTTGCTTGAAGCACTCGATGGCGTGCATTGGTGCAAGGCGTTGGCAGGCAGTGATCTGGTCGCGCTGTCGGCCGATGTCCGGGAAACGGCGCAGCAGCGACCGCTGGTGCTCTGCGGAAAACGCCTGTATCTGCGCCGCTACTGGGCGTACGAGCGGCGCATCGACACGGCATTGCGCCAACGTCTCGCCCAAGGCGAAGCGACACCGGATGACCTGCCGCAACGCCTGAACGAACTGTTCGGAGCGGCCAGGGCCGGTGAGGTGATCGACTGGCAGAAGCTCGCCTGCGCACTCGCCACGCGTGGTGCTTTCAGCATCGTCACGGGCGGTCCCGGCACCGGTAAAACCACCACGGTGGTGCGTTTGCTGGCGCTCCTGCAAGCGCCGGCGGTAGAGGCTGGTCAGCCACTGCGGATTCGTTTGGCCGCACCGACCGGCAAGGCCGCTGCGCGATTGACCGAGTCCATCAGTCAGCAAGTGCAATCGTTGAAAGTTGCCGAAAACGTGCGGGCAAAAATCCCTTGCGACGTAACCACGGTGCACCGTTTGCTTGGCAGCCGTCCCGGCACCCGACACTTCCGTCACCATGCTGGCAACCGCTTACCGCTGGACGTGCTCGTGGTCGATGAAGCGTCGATGATCGACCTGGAGATGATGGCCAATCTGCTCGACGCCTTGCCGGCTCACGCCCGACTGGTGTTGTTGGGCGACAAGGATCAACTGGCTTCTGTAGAGGCCGGAGCGGTGCTGGGGGATTTGTGCCGTGATGCCGAGGGCGGTTGGTACAGCCCACAGACTCGCCAGTGGCTGGAGTCGGTCAGTGGCGAATCGCTGCAGGACAGCGGTTTGCATGAAGACGTCGACGGCGCGCACCCGCTGGCACAGCAAGTGGTGATGCTGCGTCATTCGCGGCGCTTCGGCGAGGGCAGCGGCATTGGTCAGCTGGCGCGGCGCGTCAACCAACAGTTGCCGGAAGAGGCACGTGAGTTGCTCTCGGCCGGGCACTATGACGATGTGTTTTCGCTAGCGCTGAAAGGCGAGCACGATCACCATCTGGAGCGATTGCTGCTCGAGGGCCATGGCGACGGCCCACAAGGCTATCGGCACTATTTGAGCGTGCTGCGCAATCAGCGCCCGACGCCGGGCAGACCGCTGGAACACCCTGACTGGATCAATTGGGCGCGGGAGGTTCTGCAGGCGTTCGATACCTTCCAGTTATTGTGTGCCGTGCGCAAAGGGCCATGGGGCGTTGAAGGCTTGAACCTGCGCATCACCGCAGCGCTGCTCAAGGCGCGGCTGATCGAAAACGACCAGCAATGGTACGAAGGTCGCCCAGTGCTGATGACACGCAACGACTACGGTCTGGGCTTGATGAACGGCGATATCGGTATCGCCCTCAAGTTGCCCGAACGCGAAGGGCCGGACGCCGGTAAACCGGTGCTGCGCGTGGCTTTCCCGCGCAACGATGGGCAGGGCGGCGTGCGCTTCGTGTTGCCGAGCCGGCTCAACGACGTCGAAACCGTCTACGCGATGACGGTGCACAAGTCCCAGGGTTCGGAGTTCGCCCACACCGCGCTGATTCTGCCGGACGCCCTGAATCCGGTGCTGACCAAAGAACTGATCTACACCGGCATCACCCGGGCCAAGCACTGGTTTACCTTGGTCGAACCCCGCGCCGGGGTGTTTGAGGAAGCGGTGTTGCGCAAGGTCAAACGCCTGAGCGGGCTGATGCTGGAACTTGAAGAAGGCTTCGAGCCTCAGGGATGAAAACCTGCGTGATCGGCGGCGATTACTGACTAACCGGTCAGTGCTCGCTGCCTCGCTGGCATTTCGCCGCTGTGCTATCGTTGCGGCATCATTTCGGTACGATCCAAGAGAATCCCTGCATGAAGGTGTCTGTCTGGTCGACAGCGCGCGTAGTTGGCTGCAAGCACGCGTGGCTGGTCGGTCTGCTCTGGCTGCTGACGGGCATGGCCGTCGCGCAGCCACAAGCGCCGACAGGCATGGCTGAGCAGCGCGCCCAATCTGTCACGCAAGTCGTACTTGGCATCCTCAGTTACGCCCGTTGGCCGGTCGAGCCCGCGCAATTGCGCCTGTGCATCGTCGGGCCCACCGAATACACCGACGACCTCGTCAAAGGCACCACTCAGGCGACTGGCCGGCCGGTTATCGTGCGTCGATTGCTGGCCGACAATCCGGCCATCGCCAATGAATGCGACGCGGTGTATATCGGCAAACTCACGTCGGAGGAGCGCAGTCGGCTCTTTGCGTCGCTGATCGGCCATCCGGTGTTGAGCATCAGCGAAGGCGGTGATCAGTGCACGGTGGGCAGTCTGTTCTGCCTGCGGGTTGGCGACGATCAGGTGTCTTTCGAAGTCAATCTCGACTCCGTCGCCCGCAGTGGCGTACGTATTCACCCAAGCGTCCTGCAGTTGTCGCGTCGCAAACTGGCGGCGCCATGAAACTGTTCAGCTCGAAAGTTCGCCCCACGCTGGGCTCGGTCATTGGTCGCGGCAACTTGACGGTGGCGCTGCTGGCGGTGGCCATGGCCAGTGTTTCGCTGACACTGCTTGGCGTGTTGGCGCTGCGGGTTTATGCCGATCACAACCTGCACCTGATTGCCCGCTCGATCAGCTATACGGTGGAAGCGGCAGTGGTGTTCAACGACAAGACCGCCGCTACGGAAGCGCTGGAGCTGATCGCGTCCACCGAAGAAGTAGCCGATGCGCAGGTGCTCGATGCGCGGGGCCAGTTGCTCGCGCGTTGGCAACGACCAGAGAACGGGCTGTTCTCCGGGCTGGAAACGCTCATCACCCGCGCCCTTCTGGAAAAGCCCATCAGCCTGCCGATCGTCCATCAGGATCGTGAAATCGGCCGCGTCTTGCTTATTGGGCACGGCGGCAGCCTGATGCGTTTTCTGCTCAGTGGTCTGGCCGGGATCATTCTCTGTACTGCCATCAGCGCTTGCCTGGCGATCTATCTGGCACGTCGGCAGCTGCGCGAAATCATCGGCCCGTTGCGCAGTCTGGCCACGGTGGCCCACGCCGCGCGCAGCGAACGCGCGTTGGACCGACGCGTACCGCCAGCGCAAATCGCCGAGCTGGACAATCTCGGCAACGACTTCAATGCCTTGCTTGATGAGCTCGAGTCCTGGCAGAGCCATCTGCAGAGCGAAAACGAGACACTTGCCCACCAGGCCAGTCACGACAGCCTCACTGGACTACCGAACCGCGCCTTTTTCGAGGGCCGCCTGATTCGCGCCTTGCGCAGTGGTGGCAAGCTCAACGAACGAGTCGCCGTGCTGTTTCTCGACAGTGACCGCTTTAAAGGCATCAACGACAACTTTGGCCATGCCGCCGGCGATGCCGTGTTGGTGGCTATTGCCAATCGCATCCGCGCGCAATTGCGTGAGGAAGACCTGGTGGCGCGACTGGGCGGTGACGAGTTCGCCGTGCTGCTGACGCCGCTGCACAAGATCGAAGATGCCGAGCGTATTGCCGACAAGATCCTCGCCAGCATGGATACGCCTATCGCGCTGCCGGGTGGGACCAGTGTCGTGACCTCGCTCAGTATCGGCATCGCGGTTTTCCCCGATCATGGCGCGACCCCCGGTGCGCTGCTCAACGCCGCCGATGCGGCGATGTATCAGGCCAAGCGTCTGTCGCGTGGCGCCCAATTCACGGCTGGGGCGGAGCACCCGGTCGATCCCGTTCAAACCAGGAGCTGATTCCCGTGTTCACACTGCCCATTCGTTTGTTTTCCGCGCTGCTATTGATGGCGGCACTGACCCTGACCGGTTGCCAGACCGCCCCGCCAAAAGGCCTGACTCCGGCGCAAATTGCCGTGCTCAAACAACAAGGCTTTGAGCTGACTGAAGAGGGCTGGGAGTTTGGCCTGTCGGGCAAAGTGCTGTTTGGCAGCGACGTGGAAAGCCTGAACGCGCAAAGCACCGAGATTGTCGAGCGCATCGGCAAGGCCCTGCTCGGTGTTGGTATCGAGCGCGTGCGAGTCGACGGCCATACCGATGCGTCGGGCAAAGAAACCTACAACCAGCAACTGTCGCTGCGCCGCGCCAAAAGCGTCGCCAACGTGCTCGGCACGGTCGGCATGAAGCCGGAAAATATCCAGTTGCAAGGTCTCGGCAGCAGCGAGCCGGTGGCCCCGAACACCACGGCGGCGGGCCGCACGGAAAACCGTCGGGTGGCGATTGTGGTCAGCGCCGGTTAATCGGCGAACTGCATCTCACGGCTTTCACCCATCAACAGCGGCTGATTGCGCTCGGTCACCTCGCGGATGTAATCCCACAACAGGGTAATCCGCTTGAGCTTCCTCAGGTCCTCGCGGCAGTACATCCAGAACTGCCGGGTGATGTTGATTTCTTCCGGCAGTACCGGCAGCAGGCGTGGGTCCTGCGCGGCGAGGAAACACGGCAGAATCGCCAGTGAACGTCCTTGCTGCGCGGCCACAAATTGCGCGATCACGCTGGTGCTGCGCAGGTTCGCGTGGGCGCCGGGCAGCACGTTCGCCAGGTACAGCAGCTCCGAACTGAACGCCAGATCGTCCACATAACTGATGAATTGATGCTTGCTCAAGTCGGCCGGGCGGCGGATCGGTGGGTGTTGGTCGAGGTAGTCCTGGGTCGCGTAGAGCTGCAAGCGGTAGTCGCAGAGTTTGCAGCAGACGTACGGCCCATGCTCAGGACGCTCCAAGGCGATGACAATATCGGCTTCGCGCTTGGACAGGCTGATGAAGTGCGGCAGCGGCAGGATGTCCACCGAAATCGCCGGGTAGGCATCAACGAAGTGGCTCAATTGCGGGGTGATGAAAAAACTGCCGAAACCTTCGGTGCAGCCCATGCGCACATGCCCGGACAGCGCCACGCCGGAGCCGGAAACCTGCTCGCAGGCCATGTGCAAGGTGCTTTCGATCGACTCGGCATAACCGAGCAAACGCTGGCCTTCGGTGGTCAGCACAAAACCGCTGGTGCGCGACTTCTCGAACAGCAACGTGCCTAACGCCGCTTCCAGCGAACTGATCCGGCGCGACACCGTGGTGTAGTCGACAGCCAGCCGTTTGGCGGCGGTGCTGGCCTTGCGGGTACGGGCGACTTCGAGGAAAAACTTGAGGTCGTCCCAGTTCAGCGAACCTAAAGAGGTGATGTTTTTTTGCATGATGGACGGGCTTATATGTGCGTTCTTATTAGAAGTTTGCACATCTATACTCCAAAAACAGTCCGACAACCAATTCGTGACACACGCCTCATCTCAAGGCGAACCCTTCGCCTTGGCTCCTACGATAAAAACAAGTTTTGGAGACCAGCATGAACGCATCGCTTACGCCCAACGAAACCACGGTTCAGAAGGTCAAACTGCTGATCAACGGTGAATGGGTCGAATCGCAGACCACCGAATGGCACGACATCGTCAATCCGGCGACCCAAGAAGTGCTGGCCAAGGTGCCGTTCGCCACTGCCACTGAAGTGGATGCCGCCATCAGTGCCGCTCACCGCGCCTTCCAGACCTGGAAACTGACCCCGATTGGCGCCCGCATGCGCATCATGCTCAAGCTGCAAGCGCTGATCCGCGAACACTCCAAACGCATCGCCGTGGTGCTTAGCGCCGAGCAGGGCAAAACCATTGCCGACGCCGAGGGGGATATTTTCCGTGGCCTGGAAGTGGTCGAACATGCCTGCTCCATCGGCACCCTGCAAATGGGTGAATTCGCCGAAAACGTTGCCGGCGGCGTCGACACTTACACCTTGCGCCAGCCAATCGGTGTGTGCGCCGGCATCACGCCGTTCAACTTCCCGGCCATGATTCCGCTGTGGATGTTCCCGATGGCTATCGCGTGCGGCAACACCTTCGTCTTGAAACCTTCGGAACAGGATCCGCTGTCGACCATGTTGTTGGTGGAGTTGGCCATCGAGGCCGGCGTTCCGGCTGGTGTGCTCAACGTGGTGCATGGTGGTAAAGATGTGGTCGATGGTCTGTGCACGCACAAGGACATCAAAGCGGTGTCCTTCGTCGGTTCGACGGCGGTCGGCACTCACGTTTATGACTTGGCCGGCAAGCACGGCAAACGCGTGCAATCGATGATGGGCGCGAAGAACCACGCCGTGGTGCTGGCGGACGCCAATCGCGAACAAGCGCTGAATGCGCTGGTCGGCGCCGGTTTCGGTGCGGCCGGGCAACGTTGCATGGCCACCTCGGTGGTAGTGCTGGTTGGCGCTGCGAAACAATGGTTGCCGGATCTGAAAGCGCTGGCGCAGAAACTTACGGTCAATGCCGGTAGCGAGCCGGGCACCGATGTCGGGCCGGTGATCTCGAAGAAAGCCAAGGCACGGATTCTCGAGCTGATCGAAAGCGGTATCAAGGAGGGCGCCAAGCTCGAACTGGATGGCCGCGACATCAAGGTGCCGGGCTACGAGCAAGGCAACTTTGTCGGCCCGACCCTGTTCTCGGGCGTGACCACCGACATGCAGATTTACACCCAGGAAATCTTCGGCCCGGTGCTGGTGGTGCTGGAAGTCGATACCCTTGATCAGGCGATTGCGCTGGTCAACGCCAACCCGTTCGGCAACGGCACGGGTCTGTTCACTCAGAGCGGCGCGGCGGCGCGTAAATTCCAGACTGAAATCGACGTCGGCCAGGTCGGCATCAATATTCCGATTCCAGTGCCGGTGCCATTCTTCAGCTTCACCGGTTCGCGTGGTTCGAAACTCGGCGACCTCGGCCCGTACGGCAAGCAAGTGGTGCAGTTCTACACACAGACCAAAACGGTCACGGCGCGCTGGTTCGATGACGACAGCGTCAACGACGGCGTGAACACCACCATCAACCTGCGCTGAGGAACGGGCCATGAAAATCGCATTTATCGGTCTGGGCAACATGGGCGCGCCAATGGCGCGCAACCTGATCAAGGCTGGCCATTCGCTGAATCTGGTCGACCTGAACAAAACCGTACTGGCGGAACTGGAGCAACTGGGCGGCACCATTCGTTCGTCGGCGCGCGAAGCTGCCGAGGACGCCGAACTGGTGATCACCATGCTCCCGGCAGCCGTGCATGTGCGCAGCGTATGGCTGGGTGAGGACGGCGTGCTCGCCGGCATCGGCAAAGGCGTGCCGGCAGTGGATTGCAGCACCATCGATCCACAGACGGCTCGCGATGTGGCTGCCGCGGCTGCGAAACAAGGTGTGACCGTGGCCGATGCGCCGGTTTCGGGCGGCACTGGCGGCGCGACCGCTGGAACCCTGACATTTATGGTCGGCGCGACCCCGGAACTGTTCGCCACCCTGCAACCGGTGCTGGCGCAGATGGGCCGCAACATCGTGCATTGCGGTGAAGTCGGCACCGGGCAGATTGCCAAGATCTGCAACAACTTGCTGCTGGCGATTTCCATGGTCGGCGTCAGTGAAGCGATGGCCCTGGGCGATGCGCTGGGCATCGACACGTCGGTGTTGGCCGGCATCATCAACAGCTCGACCGGGCGTTGCTGGAGTTCGGAAATGTACAACCCGTGGCCGGGCATCGTCGAAACGGCGCCGGCCTCGCGCGGTTATACCGGCGGGTTTGGGGCGGAGTTGATGCTCAAGGATCTCGGGCTGGCGACGGAAGCGGCGCGTCAGGCGCATCAACCGGTGGTGCTCGGCGCGGTGGCGCAGCAGTTGTATCAGGCGATGAGCCAGCGCGGTGAAGGCGGGAAAGATTTCTCGGCGATCATCAACAGCTATCGCAAGCCGCAGTAACTTTTCAAAGTCTCTGGTGAAAGAGCTTTTTGTGGCGAGGGGATTTATCCCCGCTCGGCTGCGCAGCAGTCGCAAAACCTGAGCCCGCGTTTTGACTGACAAAATGCAGGGGGCCGCTTCGCAGCCCATCGGGGATAAATCCCCTCGCCACAGGTTCTCTATTCCCACAGATATCTCTGGGGTGTGGATATCTCTGGGATGTACTGAAAAAAATTGCAGTAGGTGTTGCCGGGAAATCACGTCGGGTGATTTCCCGGCTTTTTTGCATCAGGCAAACACGAAATATTTGCGCACCGTCTCAACCACTTCCCACGTGCCTTTCATCCCCGGTTCAACCACGAAAATATCGCCGGCGCGCAGGTGAATCGGCGCCATGCCGTCCGGGGTGATCACGCAGTAGCCTTCCTGGAAATGGCAGTACTCCCACTTCACATATTCCACGCGCCACTTGCCCGGTGTGCAGATCCAGGTGCCCATGATCTTGCTGCCGTCTTCGCTGGTGTAGGCGTTGAGGTTGACGGTGTGCGGGTCGCCCTCGAGTTTTTCCCATTTGCAGGCATCGAGTACCGGCAGCGGGTGGGTGTCGCGCAGAACAGTGATAGGGGCGGTCGCGGTCATGGGGGACTCCGGGCAGTGGACTTGAGGAATGAAGTCGCACCCTATAGCGCCCGGGCGCTGCTCAGTTGTCTGTGCTCGACATCGAAGTGCTCAGAAGCGCGCGCACCGCTTAGAGGTTTTTCAGCGGGCAACTGACTCTGGCGTGCTCAAGGGTTGCCTCGAACCCTTCCAGTTGCGCGTATTGCCGGGTGAGCTCGGCCATGCTGTCGTTGATTTCGCGTTTCTTCGCTTCGATGGCCTGTCGTGCCAGCGCCCAAGGCATCGCCTCACCGTGGTGATCAGCGAAGATCGCCTGCAACTCCTTGAGCCGAAAACCCATGTCTTTGGCGCATTTGATGAAGATCAGCAGTTCGACACTTTGTTGATCGTAGAGGCGGTAGTTGCCATGGCGGCGAGGTTTGGGCAGCAGGCCGATCGTCTCGTAGTGACGGATACTTTTGATGGTGGTGCCGGAGCGTTGCGCAGCTTGAGCAGCACCCGATCAAAAAAACCTTTGAGCAGCGCCGGAATACCGCCCCACCAGATCGGGTAAACCAGCGTCAGATGTTCGGCCCAGAGGATGTCGGACTGAGCCCCGCTCAAGTCATCTTCCAGCGCCTGGACCTGTTGATAACCTGCACACAGCACCGGATCGAAATCCAGCGCTCCGAGTCGCAACTGCCGCACCTCATGCCCGGCCTCAAGCGCCGATTGGGCGTAACCCTCGGCAAGCGCGGCGCAGAAACTGCTCGCCGAAGGATGGCCGAGAATCAACAGAATGCGTTTGCCCATGTCACTGTCCCTGCTGGAAAAAGCCAAGGATGAAGTCTGCCCCTTAGGGGAGAGTCAAGGTGTGCAACAACGCTTTGGCGTAGCCCGGCAATGCGCTGAAATCTCTGGCACAGAGCATCAGGGTACGGCGGGCCCAGGGTTCATCAAGGGCAATGCTTTTGAAGGTGCGAGACGCCGCGCGTTCGACAGCGGCCAGTGGCACGATGGCAAGCCCCGCGCCACGGCCGACCATGCGTATCACGCCGTCGAAGCCATCCGCGCGGATGCGCACCTGCATTCGCGAGCCGCTGTGCAGGGCCTGTTCTTCGAGATAGATGGCCAAGGCACTGTCGGCGCTCAGTCCTACAAAGTCGTGGCGCAAGGCGTCGCTGAAACTGACCTCGGCGGCGTCAGACAATGGGTGGTCGAGCGGCAGAATCAGCACCAGTGGATCGTCGCGGAACGCTTGCGTCTGTAAGTCGCTGGTGTCGACCGCGTCAGACACAATCCCCAGATCCGCCGCACCCTGGCGCAACGCGTGAGTGATGCGTGCGCTGGGCAGCTCTTGCAGGTCGATGTCGAGATTGGGGTGGCTGCGCAAGAAGTCCGCGAGCACTTCCGGCAGGTATTCGGTGATCGCGGTGGTGTTGCACAGCAGACGCACCTGACCTTTGACGCCTTGGGCGTAGTCGGCCAGATCCTGCTGCATGCGTTCGGCCTGTTGCAAGAGGATGCGCGCGTGTTGCGCCAAGGCTTTGCCGGCGGGAGTCGGCGTGATGCCACGCCGGCCGCGCTGCAGAAACTCGGTGCCCAAAGATGCTTCCATCGCGCGGATTCTGGCGCTGGCGGCGGCAAGTGACAGATGGCTGCGGGCGGCGCCGGCGGTGATGTTGCCGGTGTCGAGAATGTGCAGGTAGAGGCGCAGGTCTGTGAGGTCGAAGTGCATGATGATGGCCTCTGATTTGGTAGTGACTGGACTGGCCCTTTCGCGAGCAGGCTCGCTCCCACAGGTTTGTGCTCGCCACAGATCCAATGTGGGAGCGAGCCTGCTCGCGAAGGGGCCTGAGGTCTCAAAGAAAATTTCAGCCTCTTGTTATGAAAGAGGCAGCCTCAGTATATGGCAGATTTTCAACCCGGCCCCTCAGGCGCACAGTAGCGTCATGAACACACTCGCTGATTTCTACCAAAACCTCGGGCTGGCCCTGTCACTGCTGGTCATCGCTACCTTCGTCATGGCCGGGCTGGTCAAAGGCGTGATTGGTCTCGGCCTGCCCACGGTCGCCATGGGCCTGCTCGGTCTGGCTATGGCGCCGTCGCAGGCTGCGGCGCTGTTGATTATCCCAGCAACGCTGACCAATCTCTGGCAACTGGCATTCGGCGGGCATTTGAAAGAGCTGATCCAGCGCCTGTGGCCCATGCTGTTGATGATCTTCCTCGGCACCGGTGTCGGCACTGTGTGGATCGGCATGGCGGGCGGGCATTGGGTAGTGCGTGGGCTAGGCGCGGCGCTGTTGCTGTATGCGTTGAGCGGGTTATGCCTGCCGATGCTGCACGTTAAACCTCGCCATGAATCCTGGCTCGGCCCGGTCTGTGGCGTGATCACCGGCCTCATCACTTCCGCCACCGGCGTCTTCGTTATTCCCGCCGTGCCGTACCTGCAAGCGCTGGGTTTGAGCCGTGATGAACTGGTGCAGGCGCTGGGCCTGTCCTTCACTGTTTCGACGCTGGCACTGGCCGGCGGCTTGCTCTGGCGTGGTGCGCTCGGTGGCGGCGAATTAAGCGCCTCGCTGCTGGCACTGATCCCGGCGGTGCTCGGGATGTTGCTCGGCCAATGGCTGCGCCAAAGGATCAGCGCCGTACTGTTCAAGCGGGTGTTCTTCATCGGAATGGGCGCGCTCGGCGCCCACCTGCTGATCAGCGGTTAGCCGACGACTCGCTGAGCATGTCGATCCGGCGGATATCAAAATCGCGCTCCAGATATTCCATGCGTTGCTCGAAGAATTGCTTCATGTGCGGCAGATTCGAATGCACGTCCAGATGCGCCTGGCTTTCCCAGATCTCGTAGAAGATGAACAGCGACGGATCTTCCAGGTCGCGCAGCATGTGGTATTCGATGCAACCCGGTTCGGCGCGGCTCGGTTCGACATAAGCGCGAAACAGCGCCTCGAACGCCTCGGCTTTTTCCGGGCGGGTCTTGGCGTGCAGGATGAAACCGTGGCGTTCACTCATCGATAAAGCTCCTCAAGTTCAGATGGCGGCCAATCCTACGGCAACAATCCGCACTCTATTCGTGCGTTTTACTCAAATGTATTTTGCGCAACCGAGGCTTATTCCGCGCGAGGCGGATGGTTAATCTGCCGCCATTCCATTTTCCCTTCTCCACCCAGCCCGATGGCTGCGCCGAGGCTTTCTCATGAAAAAAGTTTTGTTGCTCAACGGCGGTAAAAAATTCGCCCACTCCGACGGTCGCTACAACAGCACCCTGCACGAAGCCGCGCTGAGCGTGCTGGATCGCGGCGGTGTCGACGTGAAAACCACGTTCATCGACGAGGGCTACGACGTCGCCGAAGAAGTGGCGAAATTCCTCTGGGCTGACGTGATCATTTATCAAATGCCGGGCTGGTGGATGGGCGCGCCCTGGACCGTGAAAAAGTACCTCGACGAAGTCTTCACCGAAGGCCACGGCAGCCTCTACGCCAGCGATGGTCGTACCCGTTCCGACGCGTCGCAGAAGTACGGCAGCGGTGGGCTGATTCAGGGCAAGCAATACATGCTGTCGCTGACCTGGAACGCACCGCAGCAAGCGTTTGATGACCCGACTGATTTCTTCGAAGCCAAAGGCGTGGACGCGGTGTACTTCCCGTTCCACAAGGCCAACGAATTTTTGGGCATGACTGCTTTGCCGACGTTCCTCTGTGTGGATGTGATGAAGCGCCCGAACATCGAGAACGATGTGGCGCGTTACGAGCAGCATCTGAAAGAGGTGTTCGCCCTCAAGGCCTGAAATGATTACCTTTGGCGAGGGGATTTATCTGTGGCGAGGGGATTTATCCCCGATGGGTCGCGCAGCGGCCCCGCTCTTGATCCTGAAAAAAGGGGCCTGCTGCGCAGTCCATCGGGGATAAATCCCCTCGCCACAAAGGTGTTCTCTCTCCACAATGGATTTGTGCCGACGATCAATTAAGGGACACCCGTGAAAGCCAGATCCGATGAGTTGCAGATTTTCGTCTGCGTGATCGAATGCGGTTCAATCTCCGCCGCCGCCGAGCAGGTCGGGCAGACCCCTTCGGCCGTAAGTCGCACGCTGTCGAAGCTGGAAGCCAAGCTCGACACCACATTGATCAACCGCACCACGCGGCGCATGGACCTGACTGAAGAGGGCAAGTATTTCTTCGAGCAGGCCAAGCTGATTCTCGACCAGATGGATCAACTCGAAGAACGCCTGTCCTCCCGCCAGCAAACCCCGTCCGGACGCCTGCGGATCAACGCTGCCTCGCCGTTCATGCTCCACGCCGTCGTCCCTTACATCGACGAGTTCCGCCGTCTCTACCCGGACATCCAGCTCGAACTCAACAGCAATGACCTGATCATTGACCTGCTGGAACAAAGCACCGACATCGCCATCCGCATCGGCACCCTCGCCGATTCGACGCTGCACGCCCGTTCACTCGGTAGCAGTCCGCTGCTGATCGTCGCCAGCCCCGCGTATCTGCAGAAACACGGTGCGCCGTTGCAAGTGGCCGACTTGAGCGACCACACCTTGCTCGGCTTCACCCAGAACGAAGGCCTCAACCAGTGGCCGCTGCGTTACGTGCACGGTGATCGCTGGCCGATCAACCCGGCCATCAGCGCCTCCAGCGGCGAGACCGTGCGCCACCTGGCGCTGGAAGGTCAGGGCATCGCCTGCCTGTCGCACTTCATGACCATCGATGACATCCGCGCCGGACGTTTGAAGGTGCTGCTGGGCGAATTCAACAGCGGTTATCGCCAGCCGATCAACGCGGTGTACTACCGTAACTCGCAACTGGCGCTGCGCATTCAGTGCTTCCTCGACTTTATCCAGAGCAAACTCGCGGCCTACGCCAGCGCTGATTTCAAGGGCTGATTCGTGACCTCTGCGCAAGAGTGAATTGGGTCACGGCGGGTGTTTCCCCGAGCGGCATCGGCCGATACTCGTCCCATCACTTATTCACGCAGGGAGTTTCTCCATGAACGTATTCGTCACCGGCGCTGCCGGTTTTATCGGCGGCTCGATCGCTACCGGTCTGGTCCAGGCCGGCCATAACGTCAGCGGTCTGGTGCGCAGCGCCGAACAGGCTGATGAGCTGAAAGCACTGGGCATCACCCCGGTGATCGGCACCCTCGACAACCAAGCGCTGCTCGCCGAACAGGCGCGCGCCGCCGATGCCGTGATCAACGCTGCCAGCAGCGACCACCGCGGTGCGGTCGAGGCCTTGCTCGACGCCTTGCGCGGTTCCAACAAGGTATTCCTGCACACCAGCGGTTCGAGCATCGTCGGCGATGCGTCGGGCGGTAAATCCAGCGACGTCATCTACTACGAAGACAATCTGCCGGAACCGACCGTCGACAAGGCTGCGCGTGTGGCGATCGATAACCTGATCCTCGCGGCGGCGAAGGATGGCGTGAACTCCGCCGTCATCTGCAACACATTGATCTACGGCCACAGCCTGGGCGTCAATCGCGACAGCGTGCAGTTGCCACGTCTGCTCAAACAGGCGCGCAAAAGCGGCGTCGTGCGCCATGTCGGCACGGGTCAGAACATCTGGTCCAACGTGCACATCGAAGACGTCGTTGCCTTGTATCTGCTGGCGCTGACCAAGAACGTACCGGGTACTTTCTACTTCGTCGAAAGCGGCGAAGCGTCGTTCGTCGACATGACCACCGCCATGGCCCAAGCGCTGAACCTCGGCGAACCGCAAGACTGGCCACTGAAAGACGCCGAAGCCGAATGGGGCTACGAAATGGCCAACTATGGCCTCGGTTCCAACAGCCGCGTGCGCGGCAAACATGCGCGTGAACTGCTGGGCTGGGCGCCGAAACGCACGTCGGTGGTTGAATGGATTCGTAACGAAATGGTGTGATGGGTGTTTAAGCCCTGTAGGGCTTGGCGATCCCCCCTCAAAACGGCTGCCCTCGGGCGGCCGTTTGTATTTCAGGCTTTGCTCTCGTGTCAGACCGGTCTTATGGTGCTCGCAACTATGCCGGTTCAAAGGTGCAAGGATGACTAACCGATATGACGCAGAGGGCGCACAGAGCCGCTTTCAGCCCGGCTCGAATGAGCAAGTACTGAGCAACAAATTGGGCCTCTGCGATCCTGAGGAAATGGAAGACGCAGAACTGGTGCTTTTGGAAAAACTCTACCAGTCCGTGCTTATCGAGGATTTGCCGGATCGGTCAATCACTGTTGAGGATTTGCAGGACTGGCATCGGCAATGGCTGGGGAATATCTATCCATGGGCGGGTGATGTTCGTGCGGTGAACCTTGGCAAGGATGGATTCTTCTTTGCGGCGGCACCGCAGATTCCTCGACTGCTGGATGCGTTCGAAAAGAGCTGCCTGGCGAAATACACGCCATGCAGGCCTGATCTGGACGAAAACCTGATTCACGCCATCGCGGTTACGCACGTGGAGTTCATCCTGATTCATCCGTTCCGTGAAGGTAATGAACGGTTGTCGCGATTATTGGCGGATGTCATGGCCGTGCAAGCGGGCTACGTTGCGCTCGACTACAGCAGTTGGGAACGAAACAAAGAAGCTTATTTTTCTGCGATTCACCAAGGTCTGAATTGCAACTACGAACCGATGGAGTATTGGGTACGACAAGCCTTGTGGGCTTGAACGGCGACGTTACTTGGCCAGGGAGAGGTGCAGGAACTTGCTGTTTTTGACTTTGAGTTTGCGTTCAATTGCTTCAGGGATTCGGTGAACGAATACGATCAAAACTGTGGGAGCGAGCCTGCTCGCGAAAGCGGTGCTTCAGTCGATAGAAATGCTGAATGCGAGACCGTCTTCGCGAGCAGGCTCGCTCCCACATTGGTTTTTCACCTGCCAGGAAACTTATGTAAATCCCGCCCCTCGATTTTCATTAATCGCGACACGACATATCCATTTGCGACACGCCTTACCTCTCCACGAAAATTACTTTCATGCGGTTTGAAAACTCGATCTCGAAATGATTTATGAGTTTCACAACCCATTCGAACGTGACCCTTTCGAGGAGTACCGCATGACGCCTTCTTTCGGCTATTGGCTGCTGGTATATGCCGCCGTCGCCATCATCGCGCTGATCGTATTGATCGCCCGTTACCGGCTCAATCCGTTCATCGTCATCACCCTGATTTCCATTGGTCTGGCGCTGGTGGCCGGGATGCCGCCGTCGGGCGTGGTGGGCGCGTATGAGGCCGGCGTGGGCAAGACGCTGGGGCACATTGCGCTGGTGGTAGCGCTGGGGACGATGCTCGGCAAGATGATGGCCGAGTCCGGTGGCGCCGAGCAGATGGCGCGCACCTTGATCGATAAGTTTGGCGAGAAGAACGCGCACTGGGCGATGGTCTGCATTGCGTTTCTGGTCGGGCTGCCGTTGTTCTTCGAAGTCGGTTTTGTCTTGCTGGTGCCGATTGCCTTCACCGTGGCGCGGCGCGTCGGTGTGTCGATCCTGATGGTCGGTCTGCCGATGGTTGCCGGCCTCTCGGTGGTGCATGCGCTGGTGCCGCCGCACCCGGCGGCAATGCTCGCGGTGCAGGCGTATCAGGCGTCGGTCGGGCAGACCTTGTTGTATGCGATTGCGATCGGCATTCCGACGGCGATCATCGCCGGCCCGCTCTACGCCAAATTCATCGTGCCGCGCATTCAGTTGCCGGCAGATAACCCGCTGGAAAAACAATTTCTCGACCGCGAACCGCGCGACAAGCTGCCGGGTTTCGGCATCACCATGGCGACCATTCTGCTACCAGTGGTGCTGATGCTGATCGGCGGATGGGCCAACCTGATTTCCACGCCGGGCAGCGGTTTCAATCAGTTCCTGTTGTTCATCGGCAACTCGGTGATCGCCCTGTTGCTGGCAACGTTGCTGAGTTTCTGGACGCTGGGCATCGCCCAGGGTTTCAACCGCGAATCGATCCTCAAATTCACCAACGAATGTCTGGCACCGACCGCCAGCATCACCCTGCTGGTCGGGGCTGGCGGCGGTCTGAACCGGATTCTGGTGGATGCCGGCGTGACCGATCAGATCGTCGGCCTCGCGCACGAATTTCACCTGTCGCCGCTGATCATGGGCTGGTTGTTCGCGGCGTTGATGCGCATCGCCACAGGCTCCGCCACCGTGGCCATGACCACCGCGTCCGGGGTGGTCGCGCCGGTGGCCATTGGTCTGGGATATCCACACCCTGAGCTGTTGGTGCTGGCGACCGGTGCTGGCTCGGTTATCTTTTCCCACGTCAACGACGGCGGCTTCTGGTTGATCAAGGAATACTTCAACATGACGGTCGCGCAGACGTTCAAGACCTGGACCGTGCTTGAGACGTTGATCTCGCTGGTCGCTTTCGGTCTGACCGTCGGCCTTTCTTATCTGTTGTAACCGGAGCCCGCCGCCATGGACATCCTCTACCAGATCCGCGCCCGCCAGGATTCCTTCAGCGCCGGCGAGGGCCGCATCGCTCGGCTGATGCTCGACGACGTTGGTTTTGCTGCCTCCGCCAGCCTCGAAGATCTGGCGCAACGCGCCGAGGTCAGCACCGCCACGCTGTCGCGGTTTGCCCGCAGCGTCGGTTGCCGTGACCTGCGTGATCTACGCCTGCAACTGGCTCAGGCCAGCGGCGTCGGCAGCCGTTTTCTCGACCCGGCGGGCACGCCTGAACAGTCGGCGTTCTACGGGCAGATCGTCGGCGATATCGAAACCACGCTGCGCCAGCATCTCGCTGGATTCGACGAGTCGCGCTTCGCCGATGCGGTGAGATTACTTGGCCAGGCACGGATGATTCATGCGTTCGGCATGGGCGGTTGCTCGACGCTGTGCAGTGACGAATTGCAGGTACGGCTGGTGCGCCTCGGCTATCCGATCGCCGTGTGTCACGACGCCGTGATGATGCGCGTCACCGCCGCCAGCCTGAACGCCGAGCAAGTGCTCATCGTCTGTTCGCTGACCGGCATCACCCCGGAATTGCTGGAGACTGTCGAGCTGGCGCGCAATTACGGCGCGCGCATTCTGGCGATCACCCGCGCCGATTCGCCGCTGGCCGAACTGGCCGACATCGTCCTGCCGCTGCAAGGCGCGGAAACCTCGTTCATCTACAAACCGACGGCGGCGCGCTACGGCATGCTGCTTGCGATCGACGTGCTCGCCACCGAACTGGCGCTGGCCAATCCTGAAGACAACCAAGAACGTCTGCGGCGGATCAAACTCGCCCTCGACGAATACCGTGGCGGCGACGATCACCTGCCGCTGGGAGACTGACATGCAGTACGACACGCTGATTCGCAACGCCCTGATCATCGACGGCAGCAACACGCCCGGTTACCACGCCGACGTGGCAATTCGTGATGGTCGCATCGAGCGCATCGGTGACTTGCACGACGCCAGCGCTGCCGAGGAAATCGATGCCGCCGGCCGCGTGCTGGCGCCGGGTTTCATCGACGTGCACACCCACGACGACACGGTGGTCATCCGTCAGCCCGAAATGCTGCCCAAGCTCAGCCAAGGCGTGACCACGGTGATCGTCGGCAACTGCGGGATCAGTGCGTCTCCGGTCAGTCTGAAAGGCAATCCACCGGATCCGATGAATCTGCTCGGCACGGCGGCGGCATTCGTCTATCCACGCTTCAGCGATTACCGCGCAGCGGTCGAAGCGGCCAACACCACGTTGAATGTGGCGGCGCTGGTCGGCCACACAGCGCTGCGCAGCAATCACCTTGATGACTTGTTCCGCACGGCCACGCCTGAGGAAATCGCCGCAATGCGCGAGCAATTGCGTGAAAGCCTTGAGGCTGGCGCGCTCGGCTTATCCACAGGCTTGGCGTACGCCAGCGCCTATAACGCCTCCACCGATGAAGTCATGCAACTGACCGAAGAGCTCACGGCGTTTGGTGCGGTGTACACCACCCATTTGCGCAGTGAATTCGCCCCGGTGCTGGAGGCTATGGATGAGGCCTTTCAGATTGGTCGTCACGCCAAATCCCCGGTGATCATTTCCCACCTGAAATGTGCTGGCGTCGGTAATTGGGGGCGTAGTCCGCAGCTGCTCGCATCGCTGGAAGAAGCGGCAAAAACCCACCCGGTCGGTTGCGATTGCTATCCGTATGCGGCGAGTTCTTCGACGCTGGATCTGAAGCAAGTCACTGATGCGCATCGCATCACCATCACTTGGTCGACGCCGCATCCGGAAGTCAGTGGCCGCGATTTGATCGACATCGCCGCAGAATGGAACGTGCCGTTGATCGACGCGGCCAAACGCCTGCAACCGGCGGGTGCGGTGTACTACGGAATGGACGAGGCGGACGTACGAAGAATCCTCGCGCATCCGTTGTCGATGGTGGGCTCTGACGGACTGCCGGAAGACCCGTTCCCGCATCCACGCCTGTGGGGCGCTTTCCCACGGGTATTGGGCCATTTCAGTCGCGACGTCGGCCTGTTTCCGCTGCACACCGCCGTACACAAGATGACCGGGTTGTCGGCGGCGCGATTTGGTTTGAAGGAACGCGGCGAAATTCGAGAAGGGTATTGGGCGGACCTGGTGTTGTTCGATCCGCTGACCGTGCGCGATGTAGCGGATTTCAATGATCCGCAGCGAGCAGCGCAGGGCATTGATGGCGTGTGGATCAACGGTGTTTTGAGTTACCGCGACGGCCAGGCAAATGACAAACGGGAAGGACGCTTTCTGGCAAGGGAAGGTGATCTACGCAAAGGTTTCAATTGATCACGGAACCCCTGTAGGAGCTGCCGAAGGCTGCGATCTTTTGATCCATGTCTCATGGTGGCACATTGCAATTAAAGAAAGTCCGCAACAAGCCGAAGTGCTGACATCCAGCCCAGCTACACTGTCGGGCCAACCAGTCAGGGAGCACCCCATGAGCTTCGGCAAAACCACCCCGATCCTGCGGATTTTCGATGAAGCCAAAGCCGTAGAGTTCTATGTCGACTTCCTCGGCTTCAAGATCGACTGGCAGCACCGCTTTGAGGCGAACTTCCCGTTGTATCTGCAAGTGTCCCGTGGCGAGTGCGTGCTGCACCTGTCCGAGCACCATGGCGATGCGAGCCCGGGTTCGGCATTGCGCATCGAGACCGATGAACTGGAGGCTTTCCAGCAGCAACTGATCGCCAAGGACTACAAATTCTCGCACCCACAAATCCAGGCCATGCCGTGGGGCAGCCAAGACATGACGATTGCTGATCCGTTCGGCAATCGCCTGGTGTTCACCAACGCGATCAGTGTTTGAAACAGTTTCAAGCCGCATAGAAAAGCCCGCTGCCAAACCCTTACGGTCTGACAGTGGGCTTTTTCGTTACTCGGTCGGCACTAACCGATCAAGCACGCGATTGACCGCCAACTCCGCTAGCATCACCACCTGAGCAATGCCTTGCAGGGTTTTGCGGTGCGTGCCTTCGACCAGCGCTACGTGGTTATGCAGCATGACAATGGCCGAGCCGAGGGTTTCACTGGCATCCACCAGCAGCGACTCGGTATCGGCTTCGGGGTCGGTCATGTACAGCTTGTTGGGTTTGTAGGGCGCGGCCATGATCTCGGCGGTGGGCGGGCTGAGATAGTGGTCGAGGGCGTGTTCGGCGGCTTCGTGGAATTTCTTTGAGTTGGGTGATTCGTAGGGGGATGCCGGATCGGTTTCCGGCGGATTGGGCGTAACTTTGAACATTGGATTGAGACCTTTTAGTAAGGCCGCAACCGATCTCGCTACTAAACGGATGGGTGGCAGCTGTGCGCAAGTTAGTAGACCGGACCCCAATCCAAATCCGGCGCACCCGAGGGCGCCATGCGCACAGCCACCATTAGGTACAAGCATTCGCCTGACTGAGTGGTACTCATGCAGCTATTTAGATTGAGGATGCCGGGCTACTAAACCCGATCACTGGAAATCAGTGACGCGAACCAAGTTACCGACCGCCTCCCAAGCGCACAAGCCGGCGGATTCTGGCTTAGCGGTAGGCAACGGCGCAAGGATTTGTAGGCTCTTGCGCGTAACACTGAGTGTCTTTAAACAGCTGCGGTGTAAGAGGTTTATTGCGCTACAGAGTTTGAGGATTTGCCTGTCGGATTTAGGTGCGGCGACTGACGCCATCGCGAGCAGGCTCACTCCTACAGAGGATTGTGCCGGACACAGAATCTGCGTTCACTGAAGATCAATTGTAGGAGTGAGCCTGCTCGCGATGAGGCCAATCCAGTCACCCCCGATGCATCTGCCGAAACTCCCCGGACGGCATCCCCCGCCGGCTCTTGAACGTGCGATGAAACTGACGCCATCGCGAGCAGGCTCACTCCTACAGAGGATTGTGCCGGACACAGAATCTGCGTTCACTGAAGATCAATTGTAGGAGTGAGCCTGCTCGCGATGGGGCCAATCCAGTCACCCCCGATGCATCTGCCGAAACTCCCCGGACGGCATCCCCCGCCGGCTCTTGAACGTGCGATGAAACTGACGCCATCGCGAGCAGGCTCACTCCTACAGAGGATTGTGCCGGACACAGAATCTGCGTTCACTGAAGATCAACTGTAGGAGTGAGCCTGCTCGCGATGGGGCCAATCCAGTCACCCCCGATGCATCTGCCGAAACTCCCCCGGCGGCATCCCCCGCCGGCTCTTGAACGTGCGATGAAACTGACGCCATCGCGAGCAGGCTCACTCCTACAGGGAATTGTGCCGGACACAGAATCTGCGTTCACTGAAGATCAATTGTAGGAGTGAGCCTGCTCGCGATGAGGCCAATCCAGTCACCCCCGATGCATCTGCCGAAACTCCCCGGACGGCATCCCCCGCCGGCTCTTGAACGTGCGATGAAACTGACGCCATCGCGAGCAGGCTCACTCCTACAGAGGATTGTGCCGGACACAGAATCTGCGTTCACTGAAGATCAACTGTAGGAGTGAGCCTGCTCGCGATGAGGCCAATCCAGTCACCCCCGATGCATCTGCCGAAACTCCCCGGACGGCATCCCCCGCCGGCTCTTGAACGTGCGATGAAACTGACGCCATCGCGAGCAGGCTCACTCCTACAGGGAATTGTGCCGGACACAGAATCTGCGTTCACTGAAGATCAATTGTAGGAGTGAGCCTGCTCGCGATGAGGCCAATCCAGTCACCCCCGATGCATCTGCCGAAACTCCCCGGACGGCATCCCCCGCCGGCTCTTGAACGTGCGATGAAACTGACGCCATCGCGAGCAGGCTCACTCCTACAGGGGATTGTGCCGGACACAGAATCTGCGTTCACTGAAGATCAACTGTAGGAGTGAGCCTGCTCGCGATGGGGCCAATCCAGTCACCCCCGATGCATCTGCCGAAACTCCCCGGACGGCATCCCCCGCCGGCTCTTGAACGTGCGATGAAACTGACGCCATCGCGAGCAGGCTCACTCCTACAGGGAATTGTGCCGGACACAGAATCTGTGTTCACTGAAGATCAACTGTAGGAGTGAGCCTGCTCGCGATGGGGCCAATCCAGTCACCCCCGATGCATCTGCCGAAACTCCCCGGGCGGCATCCCCCGCCGGCTCTTGAACGTGCGATGAAACTGACGTCATCGCGAGCAGGCTCACTCCTACAGGGGATTGTGCCGGACACAGAATCTGCGTTCACTGAAGATCAACTGTAGGAGTGAGCCTGCTCGCGATGGGGCCAATCCAGTCACCCCCGATGCATCTGCCGAAACTCCCCGGACGGCATCCCCCGCCGGCTCTTGAACGTGCGATGAAACTGACGCCATCGCGAGCAGGCTCACTCCTACAGAGGATTGTGCCGGACACAGAATCTGCGTTCACTGAAGATCAATTGTAGGAGTGAGCCTGCTCGCGATGGGGCCAATCCAGTCACCCCCGATGCATCTGCCGAAACTCCCCGGACGGCATCCCCCGCCGGCTCTTGAACGTGCGATGAAACTGACGCCATCGCGAGCAGGCTCACTCCTACAGGGGATTGTGCCGGACACAGAATCTGCGTTCACTGAAGATCAACTGTAGGAGTGAGCCTGCTCGCGATGGGGCCAATCCAGTCACCCCCGATGCATCTGCCGAAACTCCCCGGACGGCATCCCCCGCCGGCTCTTGAACGTGCGATGAAACTGACGCCATCGCGAGCAGGCTCACTCCTACAGGGAATTGTGCCGGACACAGAATCTGCGTTCACTGAAGATCAATTGTAGGAGTGAGCCTGCTCGCGATGAGGCCAATCCAGTCACCCCCGATGCATCTGCCGAAACTCCCCCGGCGGCATCCCCCGCCGGCTCTTGAACGTGCGATGAAACGACCTCGGTTCGGTAAACCCCAGATACTGCGCAATGTCCTGAATCGGCAGCGTACTGTTCAACAGATAATGCTCAGCCAGCTCCTGACGCAAATCATCCAGAATCTGCTGATAAGACGTTCCCGCCTGATGCAACTGCCGCTGCAACGTGCGCACGGAAACAGCGAGATGCTCGGCCACCTGCTCCTTGCGCGGCAAGCCTTCCTTGAGCAACTGACGCAGGATATTTTTCACCTGCTGTGCAAGCGAGGCATCCTCCAGCGTCGCCATCAACCCCAACGCATGTTCTTCCAGGGTGCGCAGCAATTGCGCGTCGGCCTGGCGCAACGGCAACTGCAGATACGGCAGCGGCACAATCAGCGCCGAATACGCCTGATCGAACAACACCGGGCAATCGAAGAACGCCTCGTACTGTGCTGGCGTGGCTTCGGCCGGGCACGAATGCTCCAGCCAGACCGCGGCCGGCGACATCTGCGTATCGGCAATCCAGCGCGCATAGTGCAGCCACGAACCCAGCACGTTTTCCACCAGATGCCGACGGATCCGTGGGCGCTGATATCGGCAGGTCCAGATCAAATGCACGTGGCCATCCAGCACTTCGGCGCGACTCAAGCCCATGTCGCCGACCAGTTTCTCGAAGGGCATGATCCGGCTCATGGCATCGCCCAGCGTCGCGCAGTTCATGGTGATGTAACCGAGCACGCTCCACGAGTTGGGCAGGACAAAGTTCGCCGCGTTGAGCCCGAACAGCGGATCGCCCGAGTGTTCGCAGAAATAATCGAGGAGCTTTTCATGGGCCTCACCCGGCAAGCGCAGGGTGTTGTCGCTCAACTGCTGCGCCTGTAAACCAGCCGCCGCCAATGCCGGCTCAACGGCCATGCCCAATTGCTCGGCATGGCGCAGATATTTAAGCAGCGGCGGAACTGAGGTGAAGCCGAGCGATTGCATGATCGAATTCCCTTGATCAAAGCGTGCATGAGCGGATGAATGCCCTGAAAGGTAATTTGAAACCACGACTAAAGTAAATGGCTGACGCTTGCGCGACGTTTGACTCAATTGGCTACACGAACTGGCCGGATGCGACCGTGACACTTTTCGGCCGCTGGCTAGTATGGGGGCCTGAAATATCGCTGATAAGAACCGAAAAAGGACACACGCATGCGACGCTGGAACGGCTGGGGAGATGCAAACACGGTGGTCGAACTGCCGGCCCAAGGCGCGGAGTTTCTCCATGAGCGGCTGGGCGTGGGTCGAGCGCTGCCCGATGCCACGCTTGAAGCGGCATTGGCCCGCGTACCGGCCTCGCGATTGCAGGCTCATACGCTGTACAGCGTCGATGGCCATGACCGGTTACTGCATGCCCGGGGCCAGAGCCTGCCGGACTGGCTGGCGTTGCGCGAAGGTGCGCTGGGCAACTATCCCGATGCCGTGGCGTTTCCCGAGACTGGCGAGCAGATTCGCCTGCTGCTGGCGCTCGCCCATGAACAGGATTTGTGCCTGATCCCCTATGGCGGCGGCACGTCGGTGGCCGGCCACATCAACCCGACGAATTCCGTGCGGCCGGTGGTGACGGTGTCGCTGGCGCGGATGAACCGGTTGATCGACCTCGACGAGCAGAGCCTGCTGGCAACCTTCGGCCCTGGCGCCACCGGACCGCAGGTGGAAAGCCAACTGCGCGCCCGTGGCTACACCCTCGGGCATTTTCCGCAATCGTGGGAGCTGTCGACCTTGGGCGGTTGGGTCGCCAGTCGTTCCAGTGGCCAACAATCGTTGCGCTATGGGCGCATCGAACAATTGTTCGCTGGCGGGACGCTGGAAACCTTCGCCGGGCCTCTGCAAATTCCGACCTTTCCTGCCTCGGCGGCAGGCCCGGATTTGCGCGAAGTGGTACTGGGCTGCGAAGGTCGATTCGGGATCATTTCCGAAGTCAAAGTGCGAGTAAGCGCACTGCCCGCTGATGAACGCTTCTACGGGGTATTCCTGCCGAGCTGGACCAAAGCGCTGCAAGCGATCCGCCAACTCGCTCAGGCGCGCGTGCCGCTGTCGATGCTGCGCCTGTCCAACGCGGTGGAAACCGAAACACAACTGGCTCTGGCCGGTCATCCGCAGCAAATCGCCTGGCTGGAAAAGTACCTGAGCTTACGCGGGGCAGGCGCGGGCAAGTGCCTGCTGACTTTCGGCGTGACCGGCAATCGTCGGCAAAACGCGCTGTCGCTGAGCCAGGCCCGTCAGCATCTGAAAGCCTTCGGCGGCGTATTTACCGGGACCTTGCTCGGCAACAAATGGGCGCAGAACCGCTTTCGTTTTCCCTATCTGCGCGAAAACCTGTGGAACGCCGGTTACGTGGTCGACACGCTGGAAACAGCCACCGACTGGAGCAACGTCGACAATCTCCTCGGTCTCATCGAAAACAGTCTGCGTGACGCTTTGGCGGCGGAGGGCGAACGGGTGCATGTGTTCACCCACCTGTCCCACGTTTATGGCGAAGGATCGAGCATCTACACCACCTACGTGTTCCGTCCGGCGGCGGATTATCCGGCGACGCTGGCGCGCTGGAAAGCACTCAAGCACGCGGCCAGCCAGACCATCGTCGACAACCATGGCACCATCAGCCATCAGCACGGTGTCGGCAAGGATCACGCGCCGTATCTGCTACGCGAGAAAGGCGCATTGGCGATCGATGCCTTGCAAGCCTTGGGCAGACACTTCGATCCGGCCGGGCGCCTCAATCCCGGCACGCTGTTGCCGGAGTGACGGCCATGAGTCAGGACTGGAACGCCGCATGGCGCCAGCAGACTTTGCCGACGCTGGCGGAGGAAACCTGGGATCTGATCGTGATCGGCGGCGGCATCAGTGGCGCCGGAATCCTGCGTGAAGCCGCGCGTCGTGGCTGGCGCTGTCTGCTGCTGGAGCAGCGTGATTTTGCCTGGGGCACTTCCAGCCGATCATCGAAAATGGTTCATGGCGGCTTGCGCTATATCGCCAAAGGGCAATGGCGCCTGACCCGCGATTCAGTGCGCGAGCGTCAGCGCTTGCTCGACGAAGCGCCGGGGCTGGTCGAACCGATGAGTTTCATGATGCCGCACTATCGCGGCGGTTTTCCCGGGCCGCGGGTGTTGGGTGGTTTGTTAAGCGTTTACGACGCCTTGGCCGGACGGCGCAGTCATCGTTTTCATGATGCGCAGCAACTGCGTTATCTGGCGCCCGGCGTGAAAGAAAACGACTTGCTCGGCGGTACCTGTTTTGCCGATGCGCTGACCGATGATGCGCGGTTAGTGGTGCGTGTGTTGGGCGAGGCGCGCGCGGATGGCGCTGTCGTGGTCAACGGCGTTCGCGTCGAACATTTGCTGCGTGAAAGCGGGCGGGTGTGTGGCGTTCAGATCGAAGATTGCGAGGCCGGCGCGACTCTGCAGTTTCGCTGCGGGGTACTCGCTGTGGCCACTGGCGCCTGGGCTGAGCGTTTGCGGCCAACTGAGGCTCCAAGGCAATTGCGCCCGTTGCGTGGCAGTCATTTATTGCTGCCGGGTTGGCGTTTGCCAGTGGCGCAGGCCTTCACTTTTCTGCATGAGCGCGACCGGCGTCCGGTATTCGTTTTTCCGTGGGAAGGCGCGACCGTGGTCGGCACCACCGATCTCGATCATCGCGAGGATCTGGATCAGAGCGCGAGCATCAGCGGCGAAGAACTCGACTATCTGCTGGCGGCCTGCACACAACAATTCCCCGGCGCTGAAGTCACGGCCAATGACGTGCTGTCGACCTGGTCCGGCGTGCGCCCGGTGGTCGGCGGTGCGACGGGTGATCATCAAGACAAACCATCTAACGAAACCCGCGAGCACGTGCTGTGGCAGGAGCCCGGTTGCGTAACATTGGCCGGCGGCAAACTGACCACGTTTCGCCCGCAAGCCATCGAAGTGCTCAAGGCTTGCGCAGCGATGCTCGGGCGGCCCTTCGTCGATGACGCTGCGCCAGTGTTTGCCGCTGTGCCTGCGCTGCCGATTCCAGAATTGAGCAGTCAGCAGTGGCGACGACTGGCCGGAAGGCATGGCCGAAACCTGCCGAGGCTGGCGCAATTGATCAAAGACGTCGGTCACGAAACGGTCGGCGCTACGGACACGTTGTGGGCGGAATTGGCCTTCGCCTGCGACGCGGAAATGGTCTTGCACCTCGACGATCTGCTGCTGCGCCGCACGCGTCTGGGTCTGCTGTTGCCGCGTGGTGGCGAAGACTGTTTTGCCGCCATCCGCCAGCTCTGCCAGCCACGACTGGGCTGGAGCGACGAACACTGGCAGCAGGAAATACAGCGTTATCGGGCGTTGTGGCAACGCCATCACGGTTTGCCGGATGCCACGCCTTGATGCCCCCTGAAGAGAGCTCCATGGATAACCACCCGAACAAGCGTTACCTGCTGGCCATCGACAACGGCACCCAGAGCGTGCGCGCGCTGCTCTTCGATTTGCAGGGCAATCTGCTGGGCAAAGGCAAGGTCGAATTGCAGGCGTATTACTCGACGCAACCGGGTTGGGCCGAGCAGGATCCGGAGTATTACTGGTCGAAATTGGGCGAGGCGTGTCAGCAGGTGTGGTCGCAAACCGGCATTGATCGCACGCAGATTGCCGGTGTGTCGCTGACTACCCAGCGCGGCACGGTGATCAATGTCGATGCCGAGGGCAAACCGCTGCGCCCGGCCATCCTCTGGCTGGATCAACGTCAGAGCGAAGTCCAAGGCGGGATCAAGGGACCGTGGGGCTGGTTGTTCAAACTGGTCGGCGCGCAGGGCACGGTGGATTACTTTCGTGCCCAGGCTGAGGCCAACTGGATCGCGCAGCATCAGCCAGACGTGTGGGCGGCGACGGACAAGTTTTTGCTGCTCTCGGGGTTTCTCACGCATCGACTGTGCGGACGCTTTGTCGACTCGGTGGGTTGCTGCGTTGGCTACTTGCCGTTCGACTTCAAACGCCTGAAATGGGCCGCGCCGAGTGACTGGAAATGGCAGGCCCTGGCGGTGCGCCCCGAGCAGTTGCCGACGTTGTACAAGCCCGGTGAAACCCTTGGCTACATCACCGCTGAAGCCTGCCGCCACACCGGGATTCCGGAAGGGCTGCCGCTGATTGCGGCAGGCGCAGACAAGGCCTGCGAAGTGCTCGGTTCCGGCGTGGTCGACGCCGATACGGTGTGCCTGTCCTACGGCACCACAGCGACGATCACCAGCACCCGCTCGCGCTATCTGGAAATCGTCCCGCTGATTCCGCCGTACCCCTCGGCGGTGCCGGATCAGTACAACTGCGAGGTGATGATTTATCGCGGTTACTGGATGGTCAGCTGGTTCAAGAACGAGTTCGGCTTGCGCGAGATGCAGCAGGCGAAAGAGCAGGGCATCGAGCCCGAGCAGCTCTTTGATGCGCTGGTCAACGCGGTGCCACCGGGTTCGATGGGGCTGATGTTGCAACCCTATTGGTCGCCGGGGATTCGCGAGCCGGGTGTCGAAGCGAAAGGCGCCATGATCGGTTTCGGCGACGTGCACACCCGTGCGCACATCTACCGGGCGATTCTTGAAGGGTTGGCCTATGCGCTGCGTCAGGGCATGGAGAACATCGAGAAGCGCTCGAAGATCTCGATCAAGCGTTTGCGGGTGGCCGGAGGCGGGTCGCAGAGTGATGCGGCGATGCAGCTCACGGCAAATATTTTCGGCCTGCCGGCGGAGCGTCCGCATGTGTATGAAGCGTCCGGCCTGGGCGCAGCGATCTGCTGCGCAGTGGGGCTCGGATTGCACGCGGATTTCCCCACGGCAATCGCAGCCATGACCCGCGTCGGTGCGGTTTTCACCCCGCAACCTGAAGCGCAGAAAATCTACGAGCAACTGTACAAAGAGGTCTACCTGCGCATGTACCGCCAACTCAAACCGTTGTACCAAAGCATCCGCAAAATCACCGGCTACCCCGCTTAAGAAGACACCACGATCCCATTGTAGGAGTGAGCCTGCTCGCGATAGCGGAGTGTCAGCCAATATCCATTTGAATGACACACCGCTATCGCGAGCAGGCTCACTCCTACAGGGGGCGGCGGTGTTCTGGCAATCGGGTAAATGGCGCCATCGGAGAGCTTTTCTGGTGAGATCGGACAGTGTCAGCAGCGGGGTCGGTTGTTAGGCTCAACCCTCACAGCACATCCAATAAGAACCAAAAGCAATGAAGCTGACATTCCTCCTGCTGCTGCTTTGTGCAACAGCCCCGAGCGCCTGGGGCTGGTCGAACCATACGGTGGGCAGCTACCTGGCGTTGCAGGATCTGCCGGCGTTGCGCGATGCGCCGCCCATCGAAGTCGAGCCGCTGGAATCCTTTCTGGTGGAGCAGTACGAGGCGGTCAGCGCGTTGCTCGAGGAACAGGAAAGCTTCGCCCGCGAGCACTTTGCCCAATACCCGCCACGCCCCGACAGCCTGAAATTACCGGCCACGCCGAGTGACAATCTGCGCCACGATTTCCTCAGCGCATTGCGCATCAATCCCGAGATCCATCTGGCGATGGTCATTCAGCCATTGCCTGGCAAAGACCTGCCCGAACGCGCGCACCTGCAAGCCGATCAGGTCATGGTCGAACAGACCCTTTCACCGTGGAATCGCCAACGTTTCATCGTTGTCGCCGAGCACGAAAAAGTCGCACCACTGGCCGTGCTGGCCAGCGCCGCCGACGAACCCGATTACGGCCACGACATCAACCTGTTCAGCGACAACCCGGGTGAAGTCGGTGCGCGCTACGGCTTCGGCCCGCAACCCTTCGGTGATGCAAGGTTTCAGTACAGCTCACAGGCGCCGTTCCACATGGGTTTTTTCCATGAAAGCGCGGTGGTCTACGCCGCTGCCGGGTTTCTCGAACGCAGTTGGCCGGACTGGCGCGCGTATCAATACATGGGGTTGGCCCGACTGGCGTTTGCCAGTGGCCATCCGTACTGGGGCTACCGTTTTCTCGGCTGGGGCCTGCACCACATTCAGGACCTGACCCAGCCTTATCACGCCAAGCCATTGCCCGGCGTCGATCTTGCCAGTCTTTTGCTGCTGGAAGGCAAAGCCATCGCCGGTTTCGCTGAGGATAAGCAGGCCTCCATCGAACGCGTCGCCACCCGGCACATGGAGGTGGAGAAGTACCAATCGACCTGGTTGCGCCGTTTGCTGCGTGCCGGTCAGCCGCATCCGATGCTCGACGCTTACGCCGACGTTGCCCGAGACGAAACGTATCCACCGTACTCCGTCGACTACCTGCGCGAAGTGGTCAGCGCCGAGTCTGTCGATGCTTCCGCCGCCTTCGACGAGGCCATCGGTCAGTGGCTGGAAACGACTCCGGCGACCAGTGATTTCAGCGGCGGTAATCGACTGCACCGTGAAGATTTCGACCACCCGGTACTCAACCAACAGTTGTTCAGATTGCTCGGTCATTTCGGCTCGCACAGCCGGATTTATGTCAGTGCGGGATTGGTCCCTTAACGATCGCGACGCGACACGAAAAACAACAAAAACAAGGAGGATCAGATGATCAGTACTCGATTGCGCCGGTCTGGCGCGGCGCTTCCCGGTGTTGGTTTGGCAGGGTTGCTGCAACTGTGCGCAGTCGATAGCGCGCAGGCTGTGGAGTTCAGCCTGATGGACAAGCAGGTCACCGGTTCCCTCGACACGACCTTGTCGTACGGGCGCCTGTGGCGGGTGCAGGGTCGCGACAAGACTAACGATGACGTCAACACCAACGACGGCAATCGCAACTTCGACACCGGGCTGGTTTCCGAGGTGTACAAGATCACCTCCGAGCTTGAGGCTAACTATCAGAACTATGGTTTGTTCATGCGCGGCACTGCGTTTTACGACACGCAACTGATGGACAAGCGCAACGACTACTACGACAACAACAACCCGTCGCAACCCAGCCAGAGTTACCCGCAGGACAACCACTTCACCAGCCAGACCCGCGACATCGCCGGCGGCCGCATCGAGATGCTCGACGCCTACGTGCATGGCAGTTGGGACGTTGCGCAGATGCCGGTCACCGCGCGGGTCGGCCGCCAGGTGTTCAACTGGGGCGAAGGGATTTTCTATCGCGGCGGGATCAACACCACCAACCCGGTGGACGCTGCCAAGTACCGCTTGCCCGGCGCCGAGGTCAAGGAAGTGCTGGTGCCGGTGGAGGCGCTGAGCTTCAACATCGGCCTGACCGACAGCCTGACCATGGAGAGTTTCTACCAGACCAACTGGAAGGAAACCCGCATCGATCCGGTCGGCACCTTCTACTCGCAAACTGACCTGTTCGCCGACGGCGGCAACACCGGCTACAACAACTTCAGCGGCACCGCGCTCGATACGCCGGTGCCCGGTTTTGGCAATGTCATCGGCTTGTACAGCGCGTTGGGCAATAACCCGTTGCTGAGCCAGGCCCTGCAAACCACCGGCCTGTACGCCAACGGCGTGACCCCGGCGTATGGCAATACCCTCAAAGTGGCCTCGGTCGGCAAGGACTACAACGCGCGCAACGACGGCCAGTTCGGCTTTGCCTTTCGCTATATCGCCGAGCAACTCAACAGCACCGAGTTCGGCTTGTACATGGTCAATTACCACGCCAAGGAGCCGACCATTGCCGCTGACCTTGGCGGGTACAAAGGCATCGACATGGATGCCCTGACCAACCTGTTGTCCGGTGTCGCCGGCAGTCAGGCCGGGGCACTCGCCAACGGTCTGGCCACCGCTGATGTCATGGGAAACATCCAGGCGCATCGACGTTACGCCGAAGACATTCGCATGTACGGTTTCAGCTTCAACACCACGCTGGGTACGGCATCGGTGTTCGGCGAAATCGCTTATCGACCGAACCTGCCGATTGGCGTCGCGGCCACCAACGATTTGATCGGCGACCTGGCCAACGGTGCCGCCGTGGCGGTGACGGGCAAGTCGATCAATGTCGGCGGGCAGATGGTCAACCTCAACAGTGAGATCAACAACGCCGAGCGTGTGGAAGCCTTCAACACTTCGTTGGGCATTATCTACAACTTCGGTCCGACGGCCTCGTTCGATTCGCTGTTCGGCATCTTCGAACTGGCCTCCGAGCACCTGCGCGGCAGCAGCCTGCAATACACCGCTTATGACGGCAGCACCCGTTACTACGCCGGCACCGGTAATTATTCCTATGTGTCGGGCGGTGATCGTGACGATCAGGTCAACCGTGATTCCTACAGCTACACGGCAATGCTCAATGGCACGTGGAACGACGTGTACGCCGGGGTCAACGTCTCGCCTTATGTCGTCTACAAGGACGACTTCAAAGGCAACAGCTATCAGGCCGGCAACACCATCGAAGGTCGCAAGGCCTACACGCTGGGGATCAAGGCCAATTACCAGAACAAGCTTGAGGCCGAGCTGCAATACACCGAGTTCTACGGCGGCGGGCAAAACAACGGCATTCGCGACCGCGACAACATCGGGTTCAACCTCAAGTATTTCCTGTGAATTCCAGACCACAGGCGCACCCCTTGTAGGAGTGAGCCTGCTCGCGATAGCGAATTGTCAGTCGCTGTAGGTGTTGTCTGATACACCGCTATCGCGAGCAGGCTCACTCCTACAGGGGATCTACGGTGATTTGCAGACCTCACTCCCGTTTTGGAGAAGATCATGTTTCACACTTCACGACTGACAAGAATATCGTTGGCGCTCGTGCTGGGTCTGGCCGCAGGCACCGCCCTGGCCGCCATCACCCCACAGCAAGCCGAACAGCTGAAAACCACCCTGACCCCCATGGGCGCCGAGCGTGCCGGCAACGCGGCGGGCACCATTCCCGCGTGGACTGGCGGCATCACCCAGGCGCCGGCCGGCTACAAACCCGGCCAGCATCACCCCGATCCGTATGCGGCGGACAAACCGCTGTTCACCATCACCAAGGCTAACCTCGATCAGTACAAGGCCCATCTCAGCCCGGGCCAGATCGCGATGTTCAACAGCTACCCCGACACCTTTCAGATGCCGATCTATCCTTCCCGTCGATCAGGTTCGGCACCGCAATGGCTGTACGACAACACTCTGAAAAATGCCACCTCGGCCAAGCTGCTCGAGGGCGGCAGCGGTTTCTCCGATGCCTATGGCGGCGTGCCGTTCCCGGTACCGAAGGACGGCATTGAAGTGTTGTGGAACCACATCACCCGCTATCGCGGTATCTACGTGGTGCGCCGCGCTTCCGAAGCGCCGGTCCAGCGCAACGGCAGCTTTGCCCTGGTGACCTCGCAGCAGGAGGCACTCTTCAACTATTACCGTCCCGGCGGCCAGTTCGCCGACCTGAAAAACATCCTGTTCTACTACCTCGCCTTTGTGAAAAGTCCGGCGCGGCTGGCCGGCGGTGCAGCGTTGGTGCATGAGATGCTCGATCAGCTGAAAGACCCGCGCCAGGCCTGGATCTACGACGCCGGCCAACGCCGCGTGCGCCGCGCACCGAACCTCGCCTATGACACGCCGATTGCATCATCCGATGGCCTGCGCACGGCCGACGACACCGACCTGTTCAACGGCTCGCCGGATCGCTATGAGTGGAAGCTCAAGGGCAAACAGGAAATCTACATTCCGTACAACAACTACAAAGTTGGCAGCCCCGACGTGAAATACGCGCAACTGCTCACGCCGGGCCACCTCAATCCGCAATTCACGCGTTATGAACTGCACCGGGTGTGGGTGGTTGAAGGCAACCTGAAACCGGGCGCGCGACACATCTATTCCAAGCGCGTGCTGTTTCTCGATGAAGACAGCTGGGGCGCGGCGCTGGTCGATCAATACGACGGGCGAGGGGAGTTGTGGCGCGTGTCGATGGCCTACCTGAAAAACTTCTACGACCTGCCAACGACGTGGAGTGCGCTGGACGTTTTCCATGACTTGCAGGCCCGCCGTTACTACGTGCAGAACCTCGATAACGAAGAAGCGGAGACCGTGGATTTTGCGCAACCGGTGCCGGAAGATGCGTATTTTATGCCGTCGGCATTGCGTCAGCGTGGCACGCGGTGAGGTGGGGTGCCGTTCGGAAGATCGCCGGATTTCGGCACGGCAGGATGTGCTAGCCTGCAATCAATGATTTCATTGATTGCAGGGGGGCATCATGGCCAGCATCACAATTCGAAACCTTGATGAGAAGCTGAAAGAACAATTGCGTATTACCGCAGCGCATAACGGACACTCCATGGAGGAGGAGGCTCGCCTCATTTTGGGTAGAGCCTTGGCGACTGTTGATCGCGCCGGTGGACTTGGCAGCCGGATACGCAATCGGTTCAACGCTGTCGGCGGAGTTGACCTCGATTTGCCAGAGCGCTCAGAGACAGCCACTGCGGTGGATTTCTCTGAATGATAGTGCTCGATACCAATGTTCTTTCAGAGTTTATGCGCGTCGAGCCAGAAGCCCGGGTGCTTGTCTGGGTTGATGCGCAACCAGCGATGGATCTGGCAGTCAGTGCGGTGACAGTGGCAGAAATTCTCCACGGCATCGCACGCCTTTCTTCTGGCAAGCGCAAACAAAAACTTGAAGCTCATGCCATGGCCATGTTCGAAGAGGATTTTGCCGGACGCATTTTGCCGTTCGATGCGCACGCCGCCGTTGAGTACGCAACCCTTGTCGCAGATTGCGAAGCGAGGGGGCGCGCTGTATCGATGGCTGATGCGCAAATCGCCGCAATCTGCCGAGCTCATGGCGCAGCCATAGCCACTCGTAACGTGAAGGATTTTGAGTTTTCAGGAGTCGAGGTGATCAATCCCTGGCTGGACTGAAGCACACCCGGATTTTTGCTCGCACTCACGCCCAGCAGGCGTTGCCGAAGGAAGCGCCTGTATAGAGCCGCGGACCATGAGAGTCGCGGCAACGGATTCACCTCTATGGCGAACAGAGCGTTCAAGTTTATGGAAGATATCTGCTTTACAGATATCTGGATGTGCGATAAATTTTGGCGCATGTAGGGACGCCAGAACCGAAAATTTATGAGAGTGATCACAAAAGCGGCGGTTGCGCGGGCCATTGAAACCCATGGCCAGTGGAGAGATGCTCTCACCTTGTGGCTAACCATCTTCGACCGGGCACCGCTGCGCTTTGAGTCGTTTGAGAAGCTACGTCAAGACTGGGCCAGTGCCTCAGGATGGAACGTCGATCGCATCCCTCACTCGAAGCTGAGGCTGACCAGTAAAAAAGGCCCGCTGGATATTTACGTTTTTGATATCAAAAAAAATGAGTGCCGAATCATTACGTGGATCAACACTAAAACCGGCACTGTCTATATCAAGGAAATTCTTCCCCATGCTGGATACGACAAATGGTGGAAGGCTGAAGTTAAGTAGTTGGTCAGAGTGGCCCAAGCTATTTATGTTTAATGAAATCAAGGGTGGGAACATGAAGCGCAAAAAGGTCGAAGCCACCGGACTGGATTCCTTCATAGCCGATATTTCGCCCATGCTTGATGGCTTGGGCGAACAGATAGCTACGTTGTCCAAGCTATTGTCTGCCTGTCATGACCCGATCAAGAACGATGCTGACTTGCAGGTGCGGATGGCGCTGATCGATGAGCTTTACTCGCATGCTGACAATGAAGACCACGCAGCAGCGCGGTTTGCGGAGTTGGTGTCTGATCGAGTGTATGAGTACGAGGCTGAAACTGTTTTGATTCCTTACTCATCCCAATCAGAGGCGCTGGCGTTTCTGATTTCGGAAAGAGGGGTCAAGCAGAAGGATTTGTCTGATATCGCAACTCAGAGTGCTGTTTCAGAGATATTGAATAACAAGCGAAAAATGACGGTTGCTCAAATCAAAGGTTTTGCCGAATTCTTTAAAGTGCCGGTTGAGTTCTTCATGCATGGCGTGGTTTGACTTGATGCGGTGACAGGTCTAACGCAATCGCGGGCAAGCCCGCTCCCACAGGTATCGCGTCGGACACAAACTCTGTGAACGCCGCAAAACCTGTGGGAGCGGGCTTGCCCGCGATTGGATCTAGGCTATGACGCTGACTGAAGGTCAAACGCGGAAGTGGCTGACCATCTGCTGCAACTGACCACCCAAACGCGCCAGCTCAACGCTGGACGCTGCGGTCTCATCACTGGCCGCCGCTGTCTGCTCGGACACGTCGCGCACGTTGATGATGCTGCGGCTGATCTCTTCAGCCACTGCACTTTGCTGTTCAGCCGCCGCAGCGATCTGTTGGTTCATCGACTGAATATTCGACACCGTGCGGGTGATGTTTTCCAGCGACAGGCCAGCCTTGCGGGTCAGGGCGACGCTGCTGTCAGTCAGCGCGCGGCTGTTGCTCATCACTGCCGAGACTTGCTGGGTGCCATTCTGCAAACCGGCGACCAGACCTTCGATTTCTTCGGTGGACTTCTGCGTGCGCTGCGCCAGGCCACGGACTTCGTCGGCGACCACGGCAAAACCACGGCCGGCTTCACCGGCACGCGCCGCCTCGATTGCAGCGTTGAGCGCGAGCAGGTTGGTCTGTTCGGCGACGGCTTTGATCACGTCCATGACGCTGCCGATCTTGTCGCTTTCCTGTTGCAGCACGCTCATGGCTTCGGTGGAACGTACAACTTCGCTGGCCAGACGTTCGATCTGGGCGATGGCTTCGTTGACCACTTTGTCGCCTTCACGGGCTTCGCCGTCAGCAGCGGCAGCCGCTTGCGAGGCCTCTTCAGCGTTGCGCGCGACTTCCTGCACGGTGGCAGTCATCTCGTGCATCGCGGTGGCGACCTGATCGGTCTCGACTTTCTGGCTGTTCACACCGGCGCTGGTCTGCTCGGTGACGGCCGAGAGTTCTTCAGCGGCGCTGGCGATCTGGGTGACGCCGTCGCGGATGCCGCTGATCAAGTCGCGCAGGGTCACGCCCATGCGCGCGATGCCTTGTTGCAGCACACCCAGTTCGTCACGGCGGGTGACGGTGACGTTCTGGGTCAGGTCGCCGCTGGCGATACGCTCGACCACGGCCAGGGTGTCTTGCAGCGGACGGGTGATCTGACGGGTGATGATCACGGCGGCAATCACGCCAACCAGCAGGGCCAGTAGGGTGCTGATCAACTGGAAGGTGCGCGCCTGGGCGCTTTCGATGTCGCGACGGTCGAGCTGAATCTGATACAGCTGCTCGCTCAGGGCGACGATGGTGGTGCCTTGATCAGTCATTTCCTTGCGGGCCTGTACGGCTTCGCTGTTGGCATTTTTAAACGCCATCAAGGCGCTGCGGTAATTGACCAGCGCGGTTTCCAGCTGGCGCAAGGCGTCTTGCTGGCTGTCGGCAAAATGCACCTGCAATTGCTTGAGGCTCGCGATCGCCACGTCCAATTGGCCGACGGCTTTTTGTTCGGTTTCGGCGTTGCTGGAGGCGGTGTAGCCGCGTACTTCGTAGCGCGCGAGGATGAACGCTTCCTTGGCCGTGGTGATGGCCTGGAACTGTTCGAAACGCTGCTCGCTCATGGCCATTTGCTGGACGCGGTTGCTGATCGATTCGATCAGGTTGTAAGCGGTCTCGGCGTTGGTGCTCATGGTGTCGCGGGCGCTGCTACCGGTGCGGTAGGCATTGCGCATTTTGTTCAGCGACGTCTGGTATTCAGCGATGGTTGCTGCCTGTTCCTTGAGCAGTTTGACGTTTTCCGGGCTCTTGAAACTGTTGATCAGCTTCTGTTGTTGCGCGGCGAAACCTTCAAGGGTGGTCTGCACGTTCTGCGCGGCGGTTTCATCGCCATTGGTCAGCATGTATTGCAGGCGCACCACACGCAGTTTGGTCAAACCGGCGTTGAGCTGGGTGATGTCGCTCATCCAGTTGCTGCGGTCGATCAGACCGCCGAGGCTGGTCCAGCCAGTCAGGGCCAGCACGCAGGTAAGGGCCAGCACGAGGCCGAAGCCCAGGCCCAGTTTCATGTTCACACTGATGTTGCCGAACCAGCTATTCATCACAATTCCTCCAGAAACATAGGGTTTCTTGATCGTCAGTTAGGCTGGAAGATTGTTGTTTTTTTCGAGCCAGCAAGGGTGTTAGCAGGTGTTTATCGGCCGAAAATGCTAGAGCTGAAAGGTTTTTGTCGGACAGAATTTGTAACAGACGATCCCAAGACTTTTTTCACATGGGTTTCACCCGCTGCCCACGCGAGCCTCTGTAGTTTCGTCGCATCGAATGACAAGTGATGCTGGCTGGCGAGGCGGTTTTTGTGGAATTGAGACTGAGTCTGTTCGGCGTCAAACGCTCGATCGATCTGAGCGGTTTGGCGCGTTTTCGCAACACCTGGGTGGTGTTGGCCGCGTCCGTGTTGGTGATTCCGCTGACGTTGTGGCTGCTCGCCCCGGCAGCGGTGCCAGACCTGGCCCACGGCAACGTGGCTGGCGCGCAGGCGTTGGCGGCGGGTTGGGCCAAGGGCGACATGATCGTGCTGGTGCGCCACGTCGAGCGTTGTGACCACTCCAAAGCGGCGTGCCTGAGTGGCAATGACGGCATCACGGATCGCTCACGCAGTGTCGCGGTCGCCGTCGGCGCGCAGTTCGAGCAACTCGGGCTGAATAACGCCGACATCTATAACAGCCCGATGGTGCGCACCGTGCAGACCGCCGGTTACATGTTCAACCGCGCTGCCAGCGGCGAAGACTGGTTGATCAGTTGCAAGGGCCGCATGTTGCAGGACGCGCTCGCGCACAAGGTGCCGGGCCGCAATCTGATTCTGGTGACCCACAGCGAATGCATGGGGCAAATTGAAAAAGACCTGAAAGTGCCGGCGTCCGATCCCGGTTATGGGTCTTCGCTGTTTGTCTCCGCTGCCAGCCCGGCGGCCCCCAAAATGCTCGGCTTTATTGAAGCCTCCGACTGGCGCACGGTAACGACTCAATGAATTCACGTTTTTACGCTTACAACTTCGGCATCCCGCTGATCTGTGCGGCGCTGGTGTTTTTCATGTTCGACATGACTCACATCGACATCGCTTTCAGTAATCTGCTGTTTGACCCGCTGACCCACACGTTCCCGCTCGACAAGATTCATTTCTTCGAAAAGCTCACCCACAAATGGGCCCGGATCATTCCGAACTGGACGGCGGAAATCGCTCTGATCGGGGCGATGCTGTCGGTGGTCTGGCCGTTGGTCAATCCGCAGAAGCGTCCGCGGCTTGGGGCATTTCTACAGCGCTGCAAAGTCGCTCCGCTGCTGCGCTTTACCGCCGATCACCGTAGGGATTTTCTGTTTGTGGTGGTGGCTTTCGCGGTGTGCACCGGCGTGATCCACTTTCTCAAAGCGCACACCAGCGTTTATTGCCCGATCGAGACCACGTTATACGGCGGCAAAATGGCTCATATCGAGTGGTACAACAATTTCCAGTTGTTCCATGAGGCGGGTGAGGGGCGTTGCTGGCCGGGTGGGCATGCGTCGGGTGGCTTCACCATGCTCGCGTTGTACTTTGTTGCGCGGCGCTATCAGTGGCGGTTTTCCAGTGCCATTTTGTGGGGCTCGTTGTTGCTGGGTTTCGTTTACGGCACGACGCGGGTTCTGCAAGGGTGGCACTACATGTCCCACACATTCTGGGCAGGGATTTTTGTCTGGCTGGCGTGTTTGCTGACGGCGCTGGCGTTTTATGGCCGGGCGCGGCTGCAGAGACCGGTGTTGCAGACCAGGGACATTGCGCCCTCGGCAGAACTTGAAATGCAACGATAACCTGTGGCGAGGGAGCTTGCTCCCGCTGGACCGCGTAGCAGTCCCCGATTGAAGGGAGCCGCGCCGCGACCCGGCGGGAGCAAGCTCCCTCGCCACAATGTTCAGAGCGTTTCAGTCGCTGACGAAGTAGTACGCCTGCCGTCCGACCATCATGGTTTTCAGCACTTTGAGTGGCGCGGCGGGTTCAGTGTCCGCCGAGATCACCGCCACGTTCGTTGATGCAGCGCTGAGGAAGTCCTGCAACTGCGCCTCTGTATCCAGTCCCTTCAGCACACTCTGCGTATAGAACACGCTGGCGCCACCGACCCGCTCGTTTGCCTGAAACAGCGCGACTTGATGACCGTCGGCTTGCAGCGATTGGATGTGGTCAGTCAATGGCAGGAACGATAGATGCTTATCGGCGTTTGGCAGTGCCCACTGTGCGGCGCCCAGATAGCCAGCAATCACCACCGTCAGTACGGTTGCCGCCAGCGCCTGACGATGACGAGCGATTCTGCCTGGAAAAGAGTTGGCCGATTCGTACGTTTTCAACTTCTCGAGCAACACCCACGCATATTCAGCGGCGATCAGCGCTGCCGCTGGTGTCATCGACATCAGGTACACCGTGCGCTTGCTCGACGCCAGGGTCAGCATGATGAACTGCGCAATTATCCACAGGCTGAAAAACAGTAGATAACGATTGGCCTTCAGTTCTTTACGGAAATGCCACAGCCCCAGGTACACCAGAATGTTCCACGGCAGAAACGCTTCCGGCAGCTTGGCGAGGTAGTAATAGAACGGCTCATAGTGTCCGGCTTCGACGAACGATCCGCTGAAGCGTCCGACGCTGTTGGTCAGTAACACTTCTTCGACCGCTTGCGCGCCGCCATGCTGATAAAGCACGGCAAGCCAGATCAGCAACGGGATCAGCCCGACGGCCGTCAATAAACCAGGGCGCAGCCAGGCGCCGATCTTCAGGCGTTTATCCAGCAGGTTATCGGCCAGCAGGTAAGCAAAAATCACCACACCCGGCATCGCCAGCCCGAGCACGCCTTTACTCAAGGTTGCGATGGCGATCCCGATGACAAACAGCAGCGAATTGCCGAAGCTCGATGCTCTTTGCGCCTGAAAAAAAGCCAGCAATGCCGCTGTCACGCCGAGCGCCAGTAGCGCATCCTCGCCGACCCCGCGCACGTTGCTCCAGTAACTGGCCATGGTTGCCAGCAGCATCCCCGCCGTCCATGCGACGATTTTTGGCCGCCCGAAACGTCGCAACATGCCGTACAGCAGCATCACGCTCAGCAATCCTGCCACCGCCGAAGCCAATCGCACCGCCCACGGCGAAACACCGAACAGGCGCATGGCGCCGGCGTCGAGCCACAAACTCAGCGGTGGTTTTTCCAGAAACGGTTCGCCGAACAGGCGCGGCGTCACCCAATCATTGTCCAGGTGCATCTCCATGGCGATCCCGGCGACGCGGGCCTCGGTGGAGCCTTGTAATTGATGGTTACCCAGCGCAAAGAAAAACAGCAGGGCGGCAAGCAGAAACAGCGAAGTGGCGGCACGCGACATGGCTTTCAGGCAACCGAAAGGGGCGGGAGGCCTGAGCATACTGCGCCAATGCTTAACAAATTGTGAAACTCACGCCAACCGTCGCGACCAGCGCTTGTCCGGTGTTTCGAACGTTGAGTTGACCAATGCCGTCAGCACATGATCCTGCCAGCGCCCGGCGATGTTCAGATACGCCTTGGCGTAGCCTTCACGCTCGAAACCCAAGCGCTCCAGCAGTCGCGCACTGCGGTCGTTACCGGGAATGTAATTGGCCATGATTCGGTGCAGGTTCTGGCTGTCGAACATGTAATCGATGCCCGCTTTCAGGGCTTCTTGCATCAAGCCTTGGCCCTGATGGGCTTCGTCAATGTGATAACCCAGATAACACGCCTGAAATGCCCCGCGAATAATCCCGCTAAAATTACACGCGCCGATCATCTGCTGGCCGTCCGGTGTCAGCAGGGCGAAATGCATCGCCAGTCCGGCCTCGAAGGCGCTGGCCTGGATGTCCAGGCGTCGGCGGATTTGCTCAGTGGAAAAGTAGTCGGTGGTGCGGATTGGTGACCACGGTGCCAGGTGGCGCAGGTTACGCCGGTAGAAATCGCTTTCCAGTTCGGCCTGATCCGGGGCGAGTATGTCGAGCGTCAGGCGCTCGCAGGATAGGGTCAACAGCGACATCGGACGCTCCGGTCAGTGGTATCAAAGGACAGAATTGCCCGCTGCGGCAGAAAATACAAACCGGCTTGCTCAGACAGCTAGCCAGCGCTGGTACTGATCAGAATTCATCCACAGGCCCGCCATTCTTCACGCCACGGCGTGCAGGACACTTATGTGTATCGCTTCGACGGCAAACGGCAGGCAAAAAAAAGCCCGCAGGAGCGCGGGCGAACCGTAGTTTCTTGAATGAGCGAGTGGACTGTACAGGTTTGAATGTGAAGGGGCAGTGAAGAAAAATTCATCTCGATGGACTGCCCGGGCGACGGCGCGGTCTGTGCCGGTGTCGCCGGTTAGTGGCGCACTTCAGGGCCTGATGGGGCAGGCGACCCCTGTTGCACAACCTGGTCCCGTGCCCGACAGACGACAATTTCGGCCAACGCGCTCAGTTGCCTGATCGCCACCGCGATATGGCGTTGGGAACCTTCGCATTCATCGGCAAAGTTTGCGCTGATCTGCGTGAGGGAATCGAGAAGATCACTGGCGTGCGAGAGCAGAGTGATCGTGTCGACATCGTCGCGCACGCTGAACATCTGCTTGAGGGGGATGGTACGGCGGCGATTTCGACCGGTTGCGCTGGCGGGTGATTGCTGGCCGGGCGTTTGCGCGTCGGCGGATGCCGCTCCAACAAGGGAAAGTCGGGTGATCTTTTTCATGACGTAGCTCCGTGGAATGAACAATCTCTGCGGGGGCGGTCTGTCAAACCGTCCGCTGGATGGCAGCGAGTCATGGAGGGTAGCGCCGGAAAAAACTGTTCACCAGTTCATGAAAGTCGACGCGTGTTGAGGGAAATTTCCTAGGACGTGGAATGTAGGAAGCTAATGCTTCTCTCGTTGTTCATGATGTCGCCGGGTATGTCGCCTGTGGCATGGCCGTGTGCACGGTGCCATAGGTTCAAGCCCAGACGCAGCCGGGCCGATTACTCTTCTACTTTCTCTTCGCGCAAAATCCACCCAGCCTCTCCCGCCACCAGTTTGTACTGGATCTGCCGCATCTTCCCCGTCCGACCCGCACCCGCGTCGGCGCTGTCGTACACCGGAAAGCGCTGCACGAGCGTGTTCTCCACCACCGCAAACGAATCCTCGCCCTGATACCCCTCGGCCGCTTTTGGATTTTCGCTGATTGGCGGCAAATAGATTTCGCTCAGGGATTTTTTCCGGTTGGCGGAGTAGGCGATCAGTTCTCCCGGCATACCGCGACCGGGCGAGCGTGTAGCGATATAGACCTCGGGCGAGCCATCGTTATTGAGGTCGGCGACTTCGGCGCGGACGATGCTGCCGTTGAGCGGGTGGGTGATCGGCGAATTGTCGATTTCCAACCCCTTGGGCTCGATGCGCAAAGTGGGTTTGCCATCGACCCGATCCTCTTTCAGGTGAAAGTTGATGCCCTGCAACGCCAGGTTCTGCTCGAATGGCGAGTTGTTATCCGCTGCGTCGCCGTTGGAGAGGATCAGGGTGATCCCGTAGTTCGCGACTTCATTACGCCGTGCAGCATTGCGCATGAGATAAACCTGCACCGTGTACTCACCGTCGGCGGGCAACGAACCGATGAAGTGATTGCCCATGACCGAGCCGTTGAACAGCGCGGAGTCAGAATCCTTGGCGGCGATATTGAAATAGGCGGAGGTGTTGGAGGGCTTGAAGTCCACCGTCAGCACCTGCCCCGCCTTGGCGTTGAGTTTGTACTCCGCGGTTTTATAGCCCTTGATCGACTGTTTGAACTGCACGCTGCCATAACCGCTTTTGTAATTGACCTGCTGAATCCTCGGCGGAATGTCGGCGGTGGCTGCGTGGGCCGAAAGAGAAACGAGGGCAGCCAGTATGGCGCCGAGCCAGATGTTCATGAGCGTCCTTCGGGTAATGGCCTATGTGGTTCGAAGGATAGATCTGTAGCCGTGGGGCCGTCCAACCGTGGGGGTGACTGGAATCCGGCGGCGATCTTCGGAGCAGGATGCCAGCCGAGTTGGTGTTGCGGGACCTGCAGATGCGACAAAGCCCGCACTGGGCGGGCTTTGTCGTTGAGAGTTGGTGGGCCGGGGTAATCTGAATTGGTATTTTATGTGATTGATTATTATAATTAATATTGGTTTTTTATTTTGATTGGAATACCAATTGGAATACCTCACAAATAATGTTCAAGTGACCCCCACTCCTGCTTTAGTCGATCTGGCAACATTGCTTCACATCCATCGTAAGCGGTGGTCTTTTTATAACTGTCGGAACAACAGGTAGCAATCGCGCGTTGCGGCTTGGCTCTAAGTTGCCTTCGTAGAAACTCAACGGCAGAGCGGTGTAGTATCAATTTGCTTTCAAATTTCGTGCCCAACCTATCAACGTGACACGTTGCTTGCGAGGGCACGTGTCGACTAGCCAAGGATGACGGTAAATTTCCACGCTGCCTGCAATTGTTTTTGAGGAGCATTATTCGGTTGGGGTTGTTCAACAGCAGATCCTTCCAGCACAGCGGGTCTCACTGGTCGCCGAAAACTCAATCAATGTGTCGGCGCGAATCAAACAGCCGCTAGACGCTTCGATAACGAGGAGCGGGTGATTGTCACCTCTCGCAAGGATATGCAGCTTCCAGGCTGCGACGGGCTTCGTTGATCTAACGGGCGAGCAGATCCTCGGCATCGCACTCGCAAGTGCGGGCCTGCTTCAATCGTGAGGCTGGTCTGTTGGGGGCGGTAGGTGACGGTTCGATCACTACCCAGATGCTAGGAGAGATGGCCGGTATAGCTTGACTGACTAGGCGTTCAGCACTGTGTCTCGAGCCTCCCTCGCGCTATGATCAGAGCTATCAATTTAACGAGGTGGCAGTGGTATGTCTCGCAAAGCTATTGGCAAAACTGTTGCTCGGACGAGCCGATCTGATGCTAAAGGTGGTGGGCTGCTCACTGAAAAAAATTCCGGTTTCTTGAGTCAGTGCGATTCACAAATCTCACGACGATCATGCTACCTGGCGGGGACAAAGCCACTGACTTTGTAGAGTTCACATTCGCCGACTTTAAAAAATTGCTCAAGCTGCACGAAAAATACAGCGTGGTCAGCAGCGAGCTTTTAGAAGAGCAAAAGGCCTCGTCAAAATATGAGATGAGTAGTGCATTGGAGAAACTGGGTAAGCGCAATCGCGCCCTAAAGAAACATAAGCTGATAGCTGAGCAGCAGGTCGAGAAGGTCGAAGCTCTAGAGCTAGCGCTTGGAGTGAGAGAAAACCGGATCGCGGAACTAGAAGCGCAGGTAGCGGAGGAGATCGAAAACTTTTCTATCCTCAAGCGCAATTACGACGCCCTTCTAAGAAATATTGACGAGGAGGAGGACGGTTCTAGAAGCATGACGCCATCTGCAACTCGCGGATGGGACACAATAACAAGCCGCAGGGCACTGCCAGGTAGCTACGGTACGGGCAAGCGTCGTTGACCTGTGGTGCCTTTAAGCGAAATTTTGTAAGGTGGCGGCATACTGCCATTCACCGCTAGGATCAAGACTCAAGGGATGAGAACGTACCGGTATATTTGTTCTGCGGAGACGTAGGTCACAGAATCAGCGCTCTTAAGTAGGCCTGACAGGCCAGTAGTGCGATCGGCCTGTTAACCCCGTCCGGTGATTGCGACAATTCGTTGAGCATGCGCAGGGTCAAGTCAGGCGCAAATGCCGCATGAGCTAGGCCTATTACTGGTCCTTATCGGACAAAAACAGCCGTCCATCCTTTCGAAATGCTAAGGCTATAAGCTTCGTTGGACGACGATCAGCGATAGTCATAGTTTAGAGAGTCGGGATTCATAACCCTTTCAATGCCACTCTCAACCAATCCTTTCTTCAAGGCCTTTTGTATTAGTAAAAAACTAGGAATTTCGAGCAATGGATTTTTTGAGCAGGTATTTAAGAGTTGTATTCTAGATGCGTTAAAAGGAAAACGATTCGATCTATTATGTCCGTGGCTTATAAGTAGCGTTGAGCGCAACTTTAAAGTTCGATGAATAACTGAGAGGAGCCATCCATCAAGCATCGTTAGCTGAATGACGTCATCGACCAAGGGATAAAAGCTCATCACCCCCTTGAAATATATTCTTTTGGCCCTGCCAGACAAATAATCTTTAATTTGTTTATGGCTGAGGCCTCCATACATATATCTGCGCACCTCCAAAATGGCCGACATCAGATTGACGTCTTTATCATTCGCTGGTATGCGCTGGCCTGCCAGACTTTGCTGCTTGAGAGGCTGAACTAAATTACGATAGAGAATATATGAGATTTGCTTCTGAATTTTTTAAGTGATTTGTCTTTAATCGAGACCTTGTCAACTGAAAGAGCATATCCTAAGAAGTTTAGACGCGTTTTTGCAACTATTTCAGATGGTAAGCCATCTTTCGTTAGTAGTGATATTCCTTCGGACTTAGTGACGTTGATTTTAACGCCCGCTTGTTTGGAGAAATCATTGATATAACCAAATGCGTTACATATTTTTGAGTAGTCTGGAGACCATACAATTGTATCATCGGCATAGCGCGAAAACTTTACACCTTCCCGTTCCAAATCTTGGTCGAATTTCCAACAGGTCAGATTTGCCAAAAAAAGACTAATGGATGTGCCCTGAGGAACGCCAACCTTTCTCTCTCTCAAAAACGAATTAACTATGAATTTTTCTTCTGGACTGATAAAAAATCCATTCTCTAAGAACTGGTCTTTAAGGAATGAATGAGAAATAGATCCGAAAAAGTCCGAAAAATCAAACTCAGCTAAAAATGTTCTTTCGTTTCTTCGAAGGTCAACGGAGATATCTTGTATTGCAAAATGAACATTCCTGTCATTTCGGTAGGCATAAGAAAATGAGCTAAAGCGATGTCGATTTTTAGCCAGAAGTCTATTGAAGAACATCTTTGATATGGCCGCGTCGGGAATTTGGTAGATTGCTACCTTTCTTATACCGCCATCAGGCTTAGGAACAGATTTAATGTATGGACTGTTCGGGGTGTAGGTACGATCTTCTATTTTTTTCGCAATTGATCGAGCAATACTTTTGTGTTTGCTCCTGACATAGAATGGATTGTACTTTTTATTGATATCCCAATAGTCAGGTGTATATATTTTTTTGGTAGGCGCGGCATCCCCGAGACGTCTTGCATTCCTCTTGGCTTCAAGATGCACTCTATTATGGTATTCATGATAGCGAGTAATTAACTTCTCGGCCTCCTCAAGAATTATAACTTCAAGTTGTTTCTCTAACCTCATAATCTCCCTCCCATAAAAACAAAAAAGCCCGAGTTAGACTCAGGCTTTTCCACGGTATAAACCCAAGTAAAAGTAAGTTATCACATGGTTGGGAAGGCTTTGACGCCTCCCCCATCAGTGCGAGTCCTCGCAGCTGAAGACCGGCTATTGCTAACCGGTAGAAGGCAATACCGTTATCCCCATAGGGGAGTCAGAGCATAATAGCGCTTTGCTCGCACCTTTCAAGCTTTTAATTTTCTATACGCTTTTGGCGTTACTGTATAACAATGAGGCGTCGACGGCTTTTCTAACCTCATTTATCAATCGGGCGGTACGTCAGACTACTAAGGATATTTAATGATTAAAACAGGCCCGTTTTTGCCTATCATAGAGGTCGCCCTTGGCCGAAAGGTCAATCGCGATCGGTCAAAAGCTACCCTAAAACTGCAACATCTCGCTGACCGCTAATTTTCATTGGCGACTCACAGCCTCTATATTCTTAGCCAAGCGGGGAGGCGTGTCTTAATAGTTTCAATATGACCAAAGCGTATATAGACTTCTGATCCATCCTGTGAAGCTGTCGGCACGTCGCTTTGTAGAGGCTCAAAGTTGATTTTATGAGTATCTGCGTTTTCTAGGCTAACGGTATCACTCAGCTTCAAAACCCTCATTGCCAGTTCACGAACGTACTTCTGCTTGCTAAGGTCAACGTTGAAAGATGCCTTGTCATGCCGGGTGCCGTCCACGTTCCACGAAACTTGCATATTCTTGGCTGATTTATTCTTAGTCTTGGCTATATGCACATGGCGTAGCTGTGGGATTTTGGGATCAGCTGAATCGACCCGGTACATCCAACCTTTTCCCGCCTCCTTCCAATGACTCTCCAACGAAACCCCGACGCGACTTAGTGCAGTCTCAGTCAGAATTATAGAGATATCGGTAATTTCACCATACGGGCCATCTGGTTCAGAGTCCAGCGGCTTTCTCAAGCTGTCATTAACGCTCATGCTTTTCGATTCCTTTCTTGGGTGGCGACATGTCCGCCTAGTAATGATAATCGCTTTGAAATGTGCAGCCTACGAGATATATTGATTCAGAGTGCAAAACACTGGCGCTATCAGCGCGGGAGACGTATTTCGTCCGGAGTTGAGGCCTGCACAACTCATCTTTACTCACCGTAGGGGCTCCGGAGTGTTGCGGCCCGCCAATGCCCTGCTGGCGGTTCCGAGTGTTAATCGTTTTTAGTTTCATAGACATCTTTGATGTGTCCGCCCGTGGCCTGCTTCCGCCCGTCGCTACCGAGGGCTGCGGAGAGAGTTGGCGATCAGTGAGTCATTGAGATTTTGGATCGGCTGTTAGTTTAAAGCCGACTAACAGCTACCGTATTATAGGTTTGACACCTCAATCAACATCATCTGGTAGGTTAGGTACTTCTAGAATGGAATCCGGTTTAAAGGTGGTTCAGGGGCCGTTTACAGCGACTTGACCGAAATAACTTCCACAAACCTAAATTTTTTCTTGGCTATCCTCGTAGCGTCTTGCTCTGCAACTAGGGAGCTAAGCGTATCGGCCTCATGTACGATCTCTTGCATTTTGCCTTCGAATTCATTCCCAACCCTCAGGGTGACTCTCAATCTGGGAGTAAAGGTATTTGATAATTTCTTTTTCTTCACTACCTTCGTCGGCTCCTCAATCACTAGTTCCGGTGCAGTGTCTTGCGCGTGAGTGTCGATTACCAATGCAGTGGCCTGAGGCTCACCGAATAGCGCCCGGCGCATTTCTTCTTCCGTCAGCTCTGTAGACATAACATTTCTCGAGAGGGTGTCGTGTATAGCGTTACCGATTCTATCACTGTGGACGGCTTCGGAAATAAGAAGGCATTACATGGTACCTGGCTTGTCATAACCACTAAATTCGGATGTGCGTGAGTTTCTGCTTGGAGCGCTTGTTCGAACGCAGCCGTATTGATACTCATGCTTGTGTTGTCGCGGCTTCGCATTTACGCTTTGTTCCGTCGCGGTCAATCCCGTGGCCGGGTGTCAGAACCTGAATTGTTCGAGGCGCATAGCGCCATAGCCGGCGATTAGGTGCTTTCAGAGGCCTAGCTGCTGCTTTTCTATGGCGGTCCGTGCGGGGCAGGCTTCGGCCTGGCCGGTTCCCTCGGACGCCGGTTTCTGACCCCCGTACGGTCCGCCACCCATTTCGTGTCAGAACGGCTGGGTGGACGGCTCCTTAACTGTCCGAGGAGATAAGGAAAATGACCTGTCCCCCTTTTAAGCACGTGCGCCACCCCGGCCAAACGGTTCAAGCTGCAAACTATCTCGGAGGATTCCGCGATGTTTGATCTTTCGCTTCTCATCGGCCTCCCCAAACCTACCAGCATCGATACTTCATCGCTTACCCCTGAAGATGCAGCGATTAGACTGCGGCAGGCTGCCACTCTCCGACTTAACGGAGCCCAGAGTGTTCTGCTTCATTTTCCGCAAGACGTTGAGCTTGCAGTAGAGTTGTTGGATGACGCCGCCGTGTTGTACGACAAGGCATTCCGGAATTTAACTGGCATTCCGGCTCAAAGCGTCCATCAACAGATCCATGAGTATGTCTCTGTCCCGTCCGCTGAAGGGTCTCCCGCGATCCAAACACCGTGGGGTGATGAGTTCGCGCCGGTAATAAAGGAGGGCGTTCGTTGCGCGGAGACTTGGCTTGAAGGCTCATCACTTCCGTTATGGTGGGCGCTGTCTCAGAACCGAAAGCGTCATCGTCCAGGTGATCCACAAGAGGCATTTGAAGCCGGTTTTTTGCTACGGTTGCAGCAGACGCTGATCATGCGACGTGAGTCCGTCACTTCCCAATCAACCCGCTTTGATGCCTGAGTCTGTAATTGACGTTTGAGATTTGCTTTTCCCGCCAAACCCTCCGATCAAGCGATCTTTGATCGCGCCGATCGGAGGGTTCACTCGCTTTTTCTCTAGGCCGCCGCGTTCCACTCTCCAATTTTCATATTTGATTAACGCCACACTTGCTTTCACCCGTCATTAATTCCCCGCGATCCTGTCGTGCGCAACGCTATTCAGTGTATGTGCGAATCTTTTCGTTGGGCATGGATGTAGATGTGGCGACAGCGGCGACGCCGGCGACAACCCACGTGTAACGTGGCCTGGAGCATGGCGACAGAAGTGGCGACAGTCGCCACTTTCTCAGCGCATTGGCTGTGACGCTTGACCGCCTTTTCGAGTGGGTATAAAAATTGGCGCACAGATCGCTGTCATTGGCAGCACCTGCCCAGGTAGCCAGAACCTTTAAGGCTACGCCACTCGCGTGGTGGATCTTCCCCAAGTGCGATTAGCGTCCGGCGGCTCGCACGGTCACTCTCCAAGAGTGATGGATGCCTACTCGACCGATCTGTCCATTGCGGCAGACGACGGGCCTACCTCGCTGCGCTGCAGCAACCTCACCTTTTGGCACACTTCGCTGCGCCAGACCGCGCCCGTCTCTTTCTCCCGGAAAGAGACGGGCGCTCGTACTACTGCTGCAAGCCACGTCGTACAGGGCGTTGCCGCAACTCTCCTCGTGACAATCGGCGTGACAAATACCGAATGCTCACTCGCCACAGCGATGCCGATGACGATGCCGCAGCCCATGAAATGGACTGCCCCTGACTGACAGTCAGGCATGCCTCGATCATCACCTCGCTGCCTTCACCTGACTCAGGATCTCGCGGCACCGGTCTCGTCAGCCAGTGCAGCCTCCACCCGCCCACCGCTATCTGTGTTCAGGAGGCTAGATCATGAGATGCCCAAGCTCCCGGTCGTAAGGAGCCGCCAGTCCCGCGTTAGTGGACAACCCTCACAGGTCGCAGGGGCCTTGATCCCTGATAACACTCAACAACCGTGGCGGGATGAGTGAGGACAACCAGCAATGAACGAGGAAAGGGCCCATGCAGCAGCTAGATCCGAAGCTTGAACTACCGCGACCGCCTCGACCGCTGATTGAGTCGAATCCCGTGACCCAGCCTTATCCGGTGCAGGCACTGGGTGGGATTCTTGGGCCTGCGGTAGAGCGAATGGCCGGGGTCATAGGCGTGCCCCAGGCACTGGCCGCGCAATCAGTGTTGGCTGCCTCGGCGCTGGCCACTCAAGGTCATGCGGGCTTACAGCTCGACGGGAGAAATTATCCACTGTCGCTGTACCTGATCACGGTGGCCGCTTCAGGTGATCGCAAGACCGCCGCAGACCGATGTGCATTGCTGCCGGCACGGCAATGGGAGCGTGAACAGTGGCAGCGCTACCGCGAACAACTCGCCCTGTACCGTGCCGCACAGCGGCAGGCGCAACGTGCCAACCCTGTCGATCCCGCCCCCACAAACGGCGTGCTGCTCGAAGCGGAGCCCTCTGCACCTAGGTTGATCACCACGGACCCGACGATCGAAGCGCTGATCAAGGGGCTCTGCCATGACCTGCCCAGCATGGGACTGTTCTGCGATGAAGGGGGACAGTTCCTCGGCAGCAGCACCATGAGTCGGGATCACCGTTTGAAAGCGGTCACGACCTTGTCGTCACTCTGGGACGGTAGCCCGATTGATCGAGCGCGCTCCATGACAGGCGAAAGCCTACGGGCTTATGACCGGCGCTTGAGCCTGCACCTGATGTTGCAGCCGTATTTGGCCATGCAGTTACTCAGTGACCCGTTGCTACAGGGGCAAGGTATTCTCGGTCGCTGCCTGATGACCTGGCCTACCAGCCTGGCCGGACAGCGCAGTTACCAGGCCGTCGACTTGTCCAAAGACGCCGCCCTGAAGCGCTATCACCACCGTCTTTCGGCCCTGTTTCGTCAGCCGTGGTCACTTAGCCCTGACGGTGCTCTAAAGCTATCACTACTGAACCTCAGTCCATTGGCGCGTCGTCGCTGGATTGATTTACACGATGCCATCGAAGCCCAGCTGGGAGAGTTTGGCGAGCTGGCCAGCGTACGGCCCAGCGGATCAAAGGCAGCCGATAACCTGCTACGCATCGCCGGCGTTCTTGCAGTTGTGGAGGAGAGCAGCGTCGTGGAGGTCGACCATATCCAGCGGGCCTCCGCATTAGTCGGCTACTACCTCACCGAGATCCAGCGCCTGACTGAGCAGGAGCCAGTGTGTCGAGTTAAGGAAGAGGCGGACCGGCTGCTGCGCTGGTTGCAGGTCAAGGATTGGAAGCGCTTCAGTATTCGAGAGCTGAATCGCAACGGTCCCCGCTTTGCCCGCAAGAGCAGTCGTCATGCTTCCAGGCTGTTGGTTGAGTTGCTGAATCATCATTGGCTGATTACCGACGGCCACACCTTCGAGGTGCGCCATGTTCAATCTTGATGAGGCGCTGCGCAACCATCTGGCTCAGCGCCAAAGAAAGCCAAAAGCGCAGTTTGTCGCCGCGAGTGTCGCCACATTGTCGCCACGCTCAAAATCAGGCAGGACAAGGGTTGTCGCCGCTGTCGCCAGTGTCGCCACCACCCATAAAACTATCGCCTCTGCGACAGCCATTATTCAATGGTTGAAAGAGGAGGGTGCGCATCTTTACGTCACCGACAACACGCTGTGTTTTCGCCTGACTGATTGGGCTCAATTCGCGATTGTAAGTGCGCACTGGCGAGCTCTTTTGCATGATCTCGCGGCAGTCGATCAGGAACAGAAAAATGGCTCGGGTCGGTAAGCGAGCGGGGCGCAATTTCGGCTTCGGTCGCCAGCTTAGCTATGCTGGAGCGCAAGCACTGAAAGACCTGTTTGGCGGCGGTCATTTCGCTACCGTCAAAGCTCATAGCGATCGCTGGCAGGCTTTCGTGAATTGGTGTCGATCCGATGACGGACCGAGGGTCAACGACGCGCGTCAGATAGACCGCGAGATCCTCATGCGGTACGCCGTCCACGTGCGGGAGCAGGTTGATCAGGGAAGCGTCGGCATTGCCACCGCGCACAACCGACTGTCCAGCGTGAACCGAACGATGGCCGCGCTGCGCGGTGATCAGTACGTCAAAATCCCCAGTCCGAGTAAGGCGCTAGGCCTACAGCGTTCAATCGTGCGTAGTGAGGCCCCGCAAGGCCAAGACCGTATACAGGTCAGGCTGATTGCGCAAATGCTCTCAGAGCGACACCAAGCGAGGGTGAGTGCCATTGTTCTCTTAGCCCGGGAGACGGGCATGCGCCTGCGTGAAGCGATCTTGGCCGACCTGCCGCGGTTGCAACGAGAGGCTCAACGACTGGGCAAGATCAACATCCAGGATGGCACTAAAGGTGGTCGATCAGGAGCCTCGGCACCGCGCTGGATTACGGTGACGGATCAAGTTCGCGATGCCCTGGATTGGGCCAGCGCGGCCTCACCCAATGGCAGTCGGAATTTGTTGGCGCCCGACGAAAGCTACAAAGACTTTATGCAGGCAGTTGTGCGACCGGCACGGGACTTCCTGCATGAGCAGGGGTTGAAAGGTTTTCATGAGCTACGGGCGGCTTACGCCTGTGAGCGCTATGAGCAACTGACTGGCTTGAATACACCTGTCAATGGCGGTCGTGTTCATCGAGAGGATCGAGAGCTTGATCAGCGTGCACGACAGCAGATCAGCCACGAATTGGGGCACAACCGCATCGATGTGGTGAGTGCCTACATCGGAGGTCGGGGATGAAGTCCGAATTTGATATGGCGTTGTTTCTGAGTCCGGCGCTCAGAGGTGCCTACGCAACGCGCCAGCGGCACATCAGGCAAGCAGAAAGGATGCACGAGGTTATTCTTGAGCGCTGGGGTTGCATGACACCCTGGTCTTGGAGAGACAAACACGTGAGATGGTTTCTGGAGCACTACTTGCGATGTTCAGCTCCGGCTACCGTTTACTACTATGAATTAACAGCAGGGTTGATTCGTAGCCGGCGTGAAAGCCTTAAAGCCGAACATTTGCTCAATTTCAATAAGCGCTGCACCGTTAAGGCGAGACAACCTTGCTCGTAAAGTCCTTGGATGCAATGACGTTCGGTAGATAAGGTCTCCGTGGCTTTTAAGCAGACGCATACACTTGCTGTCTCGCAAGAGGCCTTCTCCTTTCAAGCACTAGAACCTCCAGGCCAATTTACTCGACATTGGAATCTCAGCCATATTGAACGTCCAAGCGCGTGCATCCAGCGAAGTCATTCAGTTCTAGGTTGCTAAGGTTATGCGTAACAGTTCTTATCACGGTGGATACAGTCGTTGGTCTGCGACACGCATCCTTGACGACAAAACCGTTGGGGCAGTCCAAAATCACAGGATACATTGGCTCGCACATAGTAAAATCCGGCCTCACTCACTACTGCTGATGCATCAATGAAATTACTGAATACCTACGACGACCGCGACGAGGCTGAGGCTGCTGCCGAAAAGATCACAGGCGAGAAGCGTCTGGCAAGTGAGCGCGACTCTACCGTGGTCATCTACAACCTTTTCGGCGAACCTTCCTGGGGCAATTTTCATCGCTTGGGTATGTACAACCTAGCTGAGCTAAAAGCTCTCCTGGGCCATCGAGCAAGCTGGCAACCAAATGATGAGCTCCGCCATGCAGAAATCCTTGCCACCCTCAACATTGTGGCGAAGAACTATCAGGTTGAGATTCCTAGTCACTGGCTCTGACAGGCTAAGTCTCGTATGACAAAAAAACGGGGTTAATGAATGCTACACAATCCATTTCGTTAAGGGATAATCACGGATTTGATCGACAATATCACCCGTTTGCTGGGTGACGATCCTAAACAAGCCATCCGGCCAAGGACGTAGCTGAAGATCGGGCCTCGAGCTTTGAGTCGCTCCGAAACAGCCTAAAATTTTAGGGACTAAAGAAGTGAGTGACCAATTTTTCAAGCAGCCTATTCTCAATTCTCCTTATGGCTATCCGTCGCTGCATTGGGAACTCGACGATAAAGGGCATCCCACGCAAGAAATCGTGGAGTCTCGCCGAACTTCCAGCTTCATAAGTCCTATCCCGAAACCACGCCGGTACCATGGCGAGCAAACCACTCTGGCGCTGGATGAGGTTGAGAACCTTGCTGACGATGGGCAGCGCTACCGTCATTCGGAATTGATTAATGCAGTGCGGCGAGAGGTGGATGCGTGGCGGCGGTTGCCACCATCGCAGTGGCGTGTCACGCCCGAGACAGCGCGTTTGCTGGAGCACTGGCGCAACTTTAAGTTCAGCGGTGTGCGCCCATTCTTCTGCCAGGTCGAAGCGGCCGAGACCGCTATCTGGCTGACTGAAGTAGCCCCGCAGCTCGGCAAGAATGGTGAGCGCTACCTCGATCACCTAAAAAAGGTCAGCCAAGATGCCAATCCCGGCCTAATGCGTCTGGCGCTGAAGCTGGCCACCGGTGCTGGCAAGACTACGGTCATGGCGATGCTTATCGCATGGCAGACAGTCAATGCCGTGCGGCATCCGCAGAGCAAGAAATTCACCCGTGGTTTCCTGCTGGTCGCACCCGGCCTGACTATCAAAGATCGTCTTCGCGTGCTGCTACCTAACGATGCGGACAGCTATTACGCCAATCGCGAGATCGTGCCGCGTGACATGCTGATGGATCTGGACAAGGCCAAGATCGTCATTACCAACTACCACTCTTTCAAACTGCGTGAGCGCATGGAGCTGTCCAAGGGGGCGTCGCTTGCTGCAAGGCCGCGTCGGCAGCGAGCTGGACACGCTTGAAACCGAGGGTCAGATGCTCCAACGAGTCATGCCTGAGTTGATGGGACTGAAAAACATCCTAGTTATCAACGATGAGGCGCATCATTGCTACAGAGAAAAGCCGCACGCTACGGAGGACGACGAAGATCTGGATAAAGATAGGAGGGCCGAGGCTGAGGAAAATAATAAAGCCGCACGACTCTGGATTTCTGGCCTGGAAGCAGTGAACAGAAAACTGGGCCTGCAGCGGGTAATGGACCTGTCAGCCACGCCGTTCTTCCTGGCCGGATCCGGGTACGTGGAAGGTACGTTGTTTCCTTGGACGATGAGCGACTTTTCGCTGATGGATGCTATCGAATGTGGCATCGTTAAATTACCGCGTGTGCCAGTGGCCGACAATATCCCTGGTGCGGAAATGCCCATCTACCGCGAACTTTGGAAGCACATTGGGAAAAAGATGCCTAAGAAGGGGCGCGGCAAGAACGCCTTGCTCGACCCATTGGCTATCCCGGTGGAATTGCAAACCGCGCTGGAGGCCTTGTACGGCCACTACCTCAAAACTTACGAAGCCTGGAATCAAGCAGGCATCAAAGTGCCGCCGTGCTTCATAGTGGTGTGCAACAACACCGCCACTTCCAAACTTGTGTTTGATTACATCTCTGGTTTCGAACGCACGAATGAAGATGGGTCCATCACTCCTGTGCCGGGGCGGCTGGAGCTGTTCCGAAATTTCGACGAGCATGGCGAGCCGCTCGCGCGTCCGAACACACTACTTATCGACAGCGAGCAGCTCGAATCTGGTGAGGCTCTGGACGATAACTTTCGGGCTATGGCCGCTGACGAGATCGAACGCTTCAAGCGCGAGATCATCGAACGCACTGGCGACCGCCGCCAGGCGGAGAACCTGAGTGACAGCGAACTGCTACGAGAGGTGATGAACACCGTTGGCAAGCAGGGCCGCTTGGGCGAACAAATCCGCTGCGTGGTGTCGGTGTCCATGCTCACCGAAGGTTGGGACGCCAATACAGTTACCCACATTCTTGGTGTGCGTGCGTTTGGTACGCAGTTACTGTGCGAACAGGTTATCGGTCGTGCCCTACGACGTCAAAACTACGAATTGAACGAAAACACGGGCCTGTTCGACGTGGAATATGCCGACGTATTCGGCATTCCCTTCGACTTCACGGCCAAGCCGGTTTTGGTCACTCCGTCCAAGCCGCGTGAAACCATCATGGTAAATGCTCTGCGACCGGAGCGCGACCATCTGGAAATCCGGTTCCCGCGCGTGCAAGGCTATCGCGTTGAATTACCGGAAGAGCAACTCGAAGCCGAATTCAATGAAGACCATCACCTCACTCTAACGCCGGAGGACGTCGGCGCGACCAAAACTCATAACGCTGGCATCATCGGCGAAACGGTGGAGCTGGATATTAAGCATCTGGAAGACGTGCGCCAGTCCACTCTACTGATGGAGCTGACCAAGCATTTGCTGTTCCAGCATTGGCGTGACCAGGGCCAAGATGCACCGATTGCCCTGTTTGGCCAACTCAAGCGCATTGTGCGCCAGTGGTTGGAAGAGTGCCTAGAATGCAAAGGAGGCACTTGCGCGGCTCAATTGATGTACCGTGAGCTGGCGGACAGAGCCTGCCAATACATCACAAAGGGCATTACGGCGAAAGAACTGAAAAAAGGGCGGCAGGTTAAGGCTATTCTCGATCCGTTCAACCCGACTGGTAGCACCGCGCACGTTCGCTTCAACACCTCGCGCCCCGGCATCGAACGCTGGGAAACCGTTGGGGTGGAAAACCAGCCAAAGAATCAAGTCAACTGGGTGATTTTGGATAGTGGCTGGGAAGCTGAGTTCTGCCGTATTGCTGAATCCCATCCCAAGGTGCTGGCCTATACCAAAAACCACAACCTCGGCCTAGAAGTCCCTTACCGCTTCGGCTCGTCCAATCGCATTTATATCCCGGACTTTATTGTGCAAGTGGATGACGGTCGCGGTAAGAGCGATCCACTGAATTTAATCGTTGAGATAAAGGGCTACCGGCGTGAGGACGCGAAGATAAAGAAATCCACGATGGATACCTATTGGGTCCCTGGCGTGAACCATCTCGGTAATCACGGCCGCTGGGCCTTTGTGGAATTCGGCGACGTGTACGAAATGCAGGAAGATTTTGCCAAGGAGGTCGAGGCGAAGTTTAACCAAATGATTGAAACGGCTGCGCCTGCGGCGGGAAACAAGGAACACTGAGATGGCGACCAAGAGAACGCAGCAGCCCGGCAAGAGCGTTGAACAGCTCACGCACACTGAAGCTAAGCGCAAGAACATCCCGACCGTGGAGCATCAGTCGGTGATGCAACACCACGAGCAGGCACCCATCAAGGTGAGATATACACGCGGTAACAACGGAATGGACGACGAAAAGGTCCAGCGCAACCGCGATCTCGACCCGCAACTAATTTGGCGCGGCAAGGATCAACAGGACTGGTCAGATCTGGTCGTCAATGCGCCGCCGCTTTACATCCAAGAAAAGGTCAAGCCAAAGGTGCTGATCGACGATCTACGTCGCCAGACGGAGGGACGTCGCGAGGCTGCCGAGCCACAAGCTGGCACGCTGGACTTGTTCGGCGACTTCAATGGTTTGCCCGAGGGCGCGGATCGCACGGAGTTCTACCAGCACGAGGGTCATTGGCAGAATCGGATGATCTTGGGAGACAGTCTGCAGGTGATGGCGAGTCTGGCCGAGCGCGAGGGGTTGCGCGGCAAGGTGCAGTGCATCTATTTCGATCCGCCCTACGGGATCAAATTTAATAGCAATTTCCAGTGGTCAACCACGAGCCGCGATGTGAAAGATGGCAACGCTGGACACATCACCCGTGAACCGGAGCAGGTAAAGGCGTTCCGAGATACCTGGCGCGACGGCATACATTCGTATCTGACGTACTTGCGTGACCGAATGATAGTGGCCCGGGATTTACTGACAGAATCCGGCTCTATTTTCTTGCAGATCGGTGATGAGAATGTGCATCGGGTGCGTGTCTTGCTTGACGAAATATTTGGTGAAGACAATTTCATCTCGATGATCCAAGTGCAGAAAACCGGCAGCCAGTCATCAAGTCTTCTAGCGAATACTGTGGACTTTGTACTCTGGTACGCCCGCTCGAAAGAAAAAGTCAAATATCGGCAGCTTTACACACAGCGAACCGCGGGCCATGTTTCTTCAGACCGCTACGATCAAATCGAACTTGAAGACGGCGAAGAGCGTCGGTTGAAGCGTGATGAACTGGAGCGCAAAGTCGAAATTCCTCCGGGAAGGATTTTTCAACAAACAAGTCTGATTTCATCTGGTCAGGCCTCAAGTGAGCAGATTTTTGAGTTTCGGGACAAGCCATATCGTTCAGGCGCGTCGAACCACTGGAAAACTACAATCGCTGGTCTTGGGGTTCTAGCGAAAGCCGGGCGTGTTGTTGCAGGCGCTTCAACCCTACGCTACAAGCGCTATCTCAATGATTTCTCGGTCTTGCCTATTGCGGATCGTTGGGAGTCGCTACAGATCGGCACCGGCTTGATTTACGTCGTGCAAACAGCAACGTCCGTGGTCGAACGATGTTTGTTGATGGCTTCCGATCCCGGTGATCTTGTGCTCGACCCGACCTGCGGCTCCGGCACAACGGCATATGTCGCTGAACAATGGGGACGCCGCTGGATCACCGTCGACACCTCGCGAGTAGCATTGGCATTGGCAAGAGCCCGCATCATGGGCGCGCGGTACCCGTTCTACCTGTTGGCTGATTCTCCGGAGGGCCAGCGGAAGGAAGCCGTAATTATACGAGGCATACCTAGTTCGTCCTCCACCTACGGCAACATTGTGCACGGCTTCGTGTATGAGCGAGTGTCGCGCATTACTTTGAAGTCGATTGCTAACAACGCCGAGATCGAGGTCATATGGGACAAATTCCAGCAAGTGCTGGAACCATTGCGCGTAGCCTTAAACAAGGCGCTCGGCAAACAATGGCGGGAATGGGAAATCCCGCGCGAGATCGGTGCAAAATGGAGCGACGCGGCGAAGAAGCTACACCGCGACTGGTGGCAGCAACGTATTGCCCGGCAAAAGGAAATCGACGCGTCAATCGACGCCAAAGCCGATTCCGAGTTTCTCTATGACAAACCGTACGCGGACAAAAAGCGTGTACGCGTGGCCGGCCCATTCACCGTTGAGTCGCTGTCGCCGCACCGCGTGTTAGGTGTGGACGAGGAAGACAACCTGATTGACCATGTGGCCGAAACGCAAGCCGAATACGGCCAGGACTTCGTCAGTCTGATCCTGTCTAACCTGCGTTCTGCCGGTGTGCAGCAGGCACACAAATCCGACAAGATCGAATTCACCTCATTGAAGCCGTGGCCGGGAGAACTGGTCTGCGCCGAAGGCCACTACCTGGAAAATGGACAAGTGAAGCGTGCAGGCATCTTGGTAGGCCCAGAATTCGGCACCATTAGTCGAGCTGATCTCGTGGATGCTGCACGCGAAGCGGGTGATGCCAACTTTGACGTACTCATCGCGTGTGCCTTCAACTACGACGCACCCGCTAGCGAATTCAGCAAACTGGGCCGCATCAACGTACTCAAAGCGCGCATGAACGCCGACCTTCACATGGCTGAAGACTTAAAGAACACCGGCAAAGGCAATCTGTTTGTGATCTTCGGCGAGCCGGATGTGGACGTGCTGGACACGCAAGGACGCAGCATCCGCTCATACGATGGCAAGCGTGACGTTATCGAGGTGCCTGCTGACGGGCAACTGGTGGTGCGCATCAACGGAGTGGACGTATTTCACCCCAGTACTGGTGAAGTAAGAAGCGACGGTGCGGACGGTATCGCCTGCTGGTTCCTGGACACCGACTACAACGAGGAGTCCTTCTTCGTCCGCCATGCCTACTTCCTCGGCGCGAACGACCCATACAAGGCCCTGAAAACTACTCTCAAGGCTGAAATCGATCCCGACGCTTGGGCGACACTCAACTCCGACACATCGCGCCCTTTCCCGAAACCGAGCAATGGCCGGTTTGCGGTGAAGGTCATCAATCACCTCGGCGATGAGGTGATGAAGGTATTTAAGGTGAACTGATGGAATTCCGCATCGCTGATACGTTTACCACCAGCCTCGCCCGCTTGACCGGCGATGAGCAGAAGGCAACCAAGACCACCGCGTTCGATTTGCAGGTTGATCCGAGTGGCAAAGGCATGAGCTTTCACAAGCTCGAAAGAGCTAAAGACCCGAATTTTTGGTCGGTGCGAGTCAGTCGCGACATACGTGTGATCGTCCATAAGACAACGGGCAGCCTGCTGCTGTGCTACGTCGACCACCACGACAGGGCCTATCAATGGGCCGAGCGACGCAAGCTTGAAGTACATCCGACTACCGGCGCAGCGCAGCTCGTCGAAATCCGTGAGCGTGTTGAAGAAATTCTCGTTCCTAAGTACGTAGAGAACAATACGCCGGCAAAGCCTCATAAGCCGAAGCTATTCGCAAAATATAGCGAGGCTAAATTACTAGCCTATGGAGTCCCGCAGGAATGGCTTGTCGACGTGATGGCTACCGACGAGGATTCGCTGCTGCAACTAGCCGACCATCTGCCCGTAGAAGCGGCCGAAGCGCTACTCGAATTGGCAACAGGTGGCACACCAGCATTGCCGGAAGTGGCGGATAAAGGGGCTGATCCATTCCAACATCCGGATGCACAGCGTCGCTTCCGCGTCATGTCCGATATGGACGAGCTAGCCCGTGCCTTAGAGTACCCGTGGGACAAGTGGACGGTGTTCCTGCACCCGGCACAGCGTCAACTGGTCGATCGAAGTTACAACGGTGCGGCGCGTGTGTCCGGCTCAGCCGGCACCGGCAAGACCGTAGTTGCCTTGCACCGCGCAGTTCATCTCGCCCGTAAGGATGAGGACGCCCGCGTGCTGCTTTCCACGTTCTCGGATACTCTGGCCAACGCGCTGCGAGGCAATTTATACCGGCTGATCTGGAATACTCCCAAGCTCGGCGAACGCATCGACGTGGCTGCGATGGACGCCATCGGAATTCGCTTATATGCGGCGGAGTTCGGTAAGCCTACATTCGCTAGCCGCGATGAAATTTCCTCACTGCTTAAAGCTGCTGCTGCGCAGTTCCCTGGTCTGAAAGCCAATGCTACGTTCTTGCTGTCCGAATGGGATGATGTAGTGGACAGCTTGCAGGCCCATGAATGGGAGGCTTACAGGGACGCCAAGCGGCTTGGCCGAAAGACCCGTTTGCCTGAAGCGCAGCGCGCCTTGTATTGGCAAGCGTTCGCTCAGGTGCAGAAGCAGTTGAAACAAGCCGGCAAGATCACTACCGCAGAAATGTTCGCCAAGCTTGCTGAAGTCATGCCAAACCGTAAGCATCCGGTGTTTGATTGCATCGTGGTAGATGAGGCTCAGGACATCAGCGTGCAGCAACTGCGCTTCCTCGCAGCGATTGCCGGCAACCGCGCCAACGCACTCTTTTTCGCGGGGGACCTAGGCCAACGCATTTTCCAAACCCCGTTCTCGTGGAAATCTGTGGGTGTGGATGTGCGCGGTCGCTCACGTACGCTCAATATCAATTACCGCACCTCACATCAAATTCGCTCGCAGGCTGACCGCCTGCTCGACCCCGAGGTATCCGACGTAGACGGCAATGTCGAAAGCCGTAAGGGTACGATTTCCGTGTTCAATGGGCCGGAGCCAACCATTCGCGGCTATATCGATGCAGATACAGAAAGCCAGGCCGTTGGCGTATGGTTGAGGCAATGCAACGGCTTTGGAGTACTGCCGCAGGAAATTGGCATCTTTGTCCGATCTGAAGACGAACTCTCACGCGCAAAGGCGGCGGTAAAGGCTGCTGGCCTAAAAGGACGTGTGCTTGGCAAGGATATGGCAACGGAAGAAGGATTTGTAAGCATCACCACCATGCATTTGGCCAAAGGTATGGAATTTCGGGTGGTCGCGGTGATGGCTTGCGATGATGAAATCATTCCTTCACAAATGCGCATCGACACTGCTGCCGACGAGGTCGAGCTGACCGAAATCTATAACACCGAACGCCAGTTGCTGTATGTGGCTTGCACCCGTGCCCGCGATCAACTGTATGTTTCGGCTGTCCAGCCGGAGTCGGAGTTTCTGCAGGATTTGATGCAAAAATAGATATTCGGGTATTGGGTTTTACCGGTTCTGCTAGGAGCGCCGCGTTAATTCGCCGCTGATCTCGCTAGACACACCGGAGAGCCTTCCCTAGCGCGCACTCAGGTCCATAATCACTGCCTTATTTTGGCGGTGAGCTTTGGGTGAACAGTGCTATTCACCTAAGTGCACCTTTTTGCGTTTTGGGCCCTCCCCATTCGATTCCAGATCAGCACGATGGTGAGTCGATAGTAAACTTGGCAACATTGGAGTGGTCTTTCAGATACTGAGTCAGAAACCGACGCACATGCTTGTGTTTCCACGTCCACGGATTTTCGCATTGCCATCGCTGCTGAATTGCCGCTTGCATGATTCGGGCTTGACGTAGGTGTCGTTGCTGCGTGACCTTCGAGACAGTCAATACGCCGCTCAGGAATAACGCCATGTTGAAGGGCTTGCTCACGCTCGACCTCCTATGTAGTCCGAAACCACATCGATCCGGTTATGCCCGAGCTCAAGGCTGATCTGTTGGCGCGCCTGCTGATCAAGGTTGCGGTCAATGCGATAGCAGTGGCCACCATTGACCGGTGCGGCGTGGCCAGTGAGCTGTTCGTAACGCTCGCAGGCGTAGGCCGCCTGCAGCTAATGAGGGCCTTCAGGCCCTCTAGATGAAGAGTTGTCGATCGGAACGCACGGTCTGTGGCAAGAACGCCGCATAGCTTTCATCACTGTTTGGCAAAATGCGGCTGCCAGGGGGCGAAGGGAGATTCGATTAACAATTCGTTTGTCTTTTAAATGCGAGCCCCTGCGCATGGGAATGCAGAGCCCTCCCATGCGCAGGGGCTTAGTCGGAGGAGCACAGGCATGCCGCGCGCCATGGCACTCCGGTGAGCCCTCAGCGTATAGGCACGACATTATTGTCTCTAATTTGATTGATCGCAGATGCCGACAGACTGCCCGTTGCCGCCTTCTGAATATGCTCACTCCACCAAGCCATCATCGGGCGTCGGCGTTCGATGTAATCTGTTCGGTTGTAGGCGCTACGAACTTCGTCCTTGTCGACATGCGCCAGCGCGGCTTCGATCAGCTCCGGATCCCACCCATGCTCGTTCAGGATGGTGCTGGTCATGGAGCGCATGCCGTGGCTGACCAAGCGGTCCTGAAAGCCCATGCGTTTCAACGCCATGTTGGCGGTCTGGCTACTAGCGTGGGTACGCGGGTTTCTATCTGCCGGAAACACGTATTCTCTGTGGCCGCTATGGGGCTTTAGTATCTCCAGTAATGCGAGTGCCTGTTCAGTCAGCGGGATGGTATGCGGGCGACGCTTTTTCATGCGCTCCGGTGGGATGGTTCAAATGCGTTTGTCGAAATCGATGTCTGCCCACCGAGTGGTGGCTGCCTCGACAGGGCGGGTCATCGTGTGCAACTGCCATTCGATCAGACAGCGCGTGACTCGCTTGATGATGGCATTCGCGATTTCCATCATGAGCTCCGGAAGCTCGTCAGGTCGTAGCGCGGCCATGTTCTCTTTTCTGGGTTTCTTGAACACCGCCCGAATGGCACTGAGGGGGTTCGCAAAGATAAGTCCTGAATTGACCCCGTAGGTCATGATCTCGTTGAGTCGTTGGCTCAGCCGCTTCACTGTTTCGAGGCTGCCTTTGGCCTCAATCGGGCGAAAGAGCTTGATCACCATAGGAGCACTGACTTCAGAAAGCGGCGTCGATTTCATGCTCGGAAAAACATGCAGCGTAAGTGAACGCCAAATATCCTCGGCATACGCTGGCGTCACTGAGTTTTTCTTCAGTTCGAACCAGGCGGTGGCTATCTTCTCGAAGGTGTGTTCGGTCTCAGCCGGTCTGGCTTGCCTTTGCTCATCGCGCTGGGCTTTGGGATCAATGCGTTGAGCAAGTAGCTCTCGCGCCTCGACTGCTTTCTTCCGAGCATTCGCTAATGAGAGGTCGGGGTATGGGCCGAGCGCCATATTAAGACGGCTTCTGGTCAACGGCTCGCGATAATTGAAATTCCACATCATCGAGCCGCTGGTGCGTACTCGAAGCTGCAAGCCATCGCCGTCGCTGAGGACGAAGTCTTTACCAGTTGCCTTGAGCTGGCGATCAGAGAGGAGGGTTGCGTTAGTAGGCATGGGCGCCACCTCCAGCACCGTTTTGGTATCCTGAAAATAGCATTTGGTAGTTCGGGATACCACTTGGGATACCAAGGCGGCTGGAACTCGCAAAATCCTCCAAGGCCCCCCCAAATCGCTGAACTCCCTGTATCCACTGGATTTCAGGCACAAAAAAAGACGTCCTTGGACGTCTTTTTTTGTTGAGTTGGTGGAGCCGGGGGGATTTGAACCCCCGTCCGCCAGTACTCCGCTGTCGGTACTACATGCGTAGCCGTTTCTATTAAGTTAACCCTCAGCGACCCGAAGGGCAGGGTGCTTTGGGCGAGTTGTGTAAGTTTTAGCCGATTCGTCCACAACGTACTGCACGGCGATTCTGTTCTATATGACAATCACTTTGGGTTTACAGACATCCCCTGGTGATTGCTGGACCCGAAGGTACCAGAAGCTCAGGGCTAAGGCTGCTTACGCAGCGAGAGCGAATTCCTGGCCGTAGTTTTCGTCATTGGCAACTATAAGTAGTTGCAACAGTGGATTTACGACTTCTGTTACCAAGTCGGCATGCACCTAAAGTTTCGCAACCGGCGTCGAATCCTAAACGGCCCCGAACTCATTGCTCAGTACATCTGTTTGAGCAACAAGCCTGCGCAGTGTACGTCAATCGGCCGACAAGGCCAACCCGAAGGTTGGCCAAGGCGCTGATCAATTGTTGGTGCCGGTAGATTTGCGAAGGTCCAGAATGGTTCGCTGGGTTTCTGCAACACAGTCCTCGGTCTTGCCCTGGTCCTTGAGCTCTTGAGCCTTGCTTACGCTGGCCTCCGCCATCTGACTCAATTCAGGCTTCGATGCCAACTGCCCTTTCATATTGTTGATGGTCTGCAAATTGAGATCGCATTGAGTGGCAGGCTCGCCTGCGGCGAACGAAGTGGAAGCCATCATCGAGGCAGTGACGAACAGGCCTAACAGTACAGAACGCTTCATGAGTATCTCCTTGCACTGAGGAATCCACACTTCGCTGACCATGAGGGCCGGTCACCGAAAGAAGGAACGGCCCCGAGTGTTCGGGGCCTGTTCTGTGGACTGCGGTCTCGCTCAAGGGTTCTACTTTTCTTCAGCAGGCCTTTGCCTGAGTCACCCGGTCGACCAGATAGACCAAGCCGTGATAGTCGATCCCGCCATGTTGCGTCAGACCGATTTCGCAAGTGCGGCTGGTGGAAATCCCCTCGCTGCAATGCTGTACCGCGTCCTTGAGTGTGCGCAGTGAATGGCTGTTCAGCTCCGGCGTGGTGAAACCTTTGTCACCGGCAAATCCACAGCAGTGAATACCTTCCGGAATCACAACGGTTTTGCTGCACTTGCGCGCCAGATCGATCAGCGCCTGAGCTTCGCCCAGATGCTGAGTGCTGCACGTCACATGCACGGCAATCGGTGCGTCCTGCGGGGTAAAGTCCAGTCGATCGAGAAGATGCGTACGAATGAATCGCACCGGATCGTACAGATCCAGGCGAACATCTCCGACATCCTGCACCAACCGCAACGTGCATGGGCTAGTGTCGCAATAGATCGGATCGAGCCCGCCGCGACTGGCGTGGAGCAGAGCGCTGATCAGTTCCTGACGCTTGTGTTCCGCTTGCTCTGCATACCCCTTGGACGCGAACGGCTGACCGCAGCAGAGGTTGTCCTGATTGTCCGGGAACACCACTTGGTAACCTGCCTTTTCCAGCAGCCCACGGGTTTTGTCGTACAGCGACATCTGCTCTTTGTCGCCCGCCGCCGGGCCCATAACCCGCGATACGCAAGCCGCCAGATACACCACGCGGGGGCGCTCGTCCGACACGCTCGGGCTGAAGCGAATGGCCTTCTCCGGTTGCGGCATTGCATTGGTCCACAGCGGCACCTGGCCTTTGGACAGGCGCGTCAGCGTTGCCGAAAGCTTCGCCAGACCCGGCGCGCCGAGCATCATCCGCGCACCGTTGGCCACGTGCAGAGTGAAGCGTGCACCTTGCAGCGTTTTGGCGAAGTTTCCTTCAATCCAGTCAGCGGTTTTCTGATGCGTGGCGTGTCGGCCTCGCAGCTTTTTCACCAGCTCGCCGGTGTTGATGCCTACAGGGCAACGTTGCGCGCACAAGCCTGTTGCGGCACAGGTCTCGATGCCTTGGTATTCGTAGGCTTTTTCCAGTTCAGTGGTGTCGACCCCAGCGCGTTTTTTCGCCTGAATATCCCGCCAGATCACGATGCGCTGACGCGGACTCAGGGTCAGCCCTTTCGACGGGCAAACCGGTTCGCAGAAGCCGCACTCGATGCACTTGTCGACAATCTCGTCGGCCGCTGGCAACGGTTTCAGGTGCTTGAGATGGATCTGTGGATCTTCGCTGAGCACTACGTCCGGATTGAGGATGCCGTTCGGGTCGAGCAGGCGTTTGAGCTGCCACATCAGTTGGTAGGCGTCGCTGCCCCATTCCAGCTCCACGAACGGCGCCATGTTACGCCCGGTGCCGTGTTCTGCTTTTAGTGAACCGCCGAACTCCACCGCTACCAATTGCGCGACGTCGTCCATGAACGCCTGATAGCGTGCGACTTCTTCCGGGCTGTTGAAGCCTTGGGTGAAGACGAAGTGCAGATTGCCTTCCAGCGCGTGTCCGAAAAGGATCGCTTCGTCGTAGGAGTGTTTGTCGAACAGTTCGATCAAGCGGTTCACCCCGATGGCCAACTGTTCGACCGGGAAGGTCACATCTTCGATGATCACCGTGGTGCCGGTTTTGCGCACCGCGCCGACGGCGGGGAAGGTGTCCTTGCGGATTGCCCAGAGCTTGGCGTTCTCGGTTGGGTCTTCGGTGAAATCGACCTGTTTTTCAACCGGGAATCCACTGAGCGACGCCATGATCTGCGCCAGTTGTTCCTGCAGCAAAGTGGAAGAAGCTGCGCGGGATTCGATCAGCAGCGCGCAGGAATTATCCGACAGCTGCTGTACGAAAGCGGGCATGCCCGGTTTGTCCTGTACCGAACGCAGGCTGCGTCGATCAAGCAGCTCCAGCGCTGATACCGGTTGGCTTTTCAGCACGGTCACCGCGTTGCAGCAGGTTTCTACATCCGGGAACACGATCAGCGCCGAGGCCTTGTTCGGGTGATCGATGACGGTGTCGTAAGTCACTGCACTGATGAAACCGAGAGTACCTTCTGAACCGACCAGCAAGTGGCTCAAGATATCCACAGGCTCATCAAAATCCACCAAGGCGTTGAGCGACAGGCCGGTGGTATTTTTCAGACGATATTTGTGGCGGATTCGAGCAGCGAGTTCGGCATTGGCGCGGGTCTCGCGACCCAATGTCACCAAGCGCTCGAGCAGTTCGCCGTGGCTTGCGTGGAATGCCGCAACACTGTCAGCGTCTTCAGTGTCCAGTCGCGTGCCGTCAGCCAGTACCAGGCGAATCCCGGCCAGTGTGTGATAGGTATTTTGCGCAGTACCGCAGCACATGCCACTCGCGTTATTGGCGACGATGCCGCCGATTTTGCAGGCGTTGATCGACGCCGGGTCCGGGCCGATCTTGCGCCCGAACGGCGCCAGCCATGCGTTGGCCTGTGCGCCGATCACGCCCGGTTGCAAACGGATTTGCATGCCTTGGCCGCGGATTTCGCGAGCGTTCCAGTTATCCCCAAGCACGATCAACACAGAATCGCTGATTGCCTGCCCGGAAAGACTGGTGCCGGCGGCGCGGAAGGTCACCGGAACGTGATCGCGCTGGGCCAGTTTCAGCAGCGCCACGACTTCATCTTCCGATTCAACGCGGATCACCAGTTTGGGGATCAGCCGATAAAAACTGGCGTCGGTGCCGAAGGCCAGAGTCGACAGCGCATCATCGAAGCGGCGATCCGCTGGAATAAGTTGCTGCGCGTCACGCAGGAAATTAACCGGAAGCGTCATTGGTCCTCCAGGATCAAGACCACGAGATCTTTCGGGCCGTGTGCGCCGTAAGCCAGCACTTGTTCAATGTCAGCAGTTTTCGACGGGCCGGACACCAGCAACGCGTTGGTCGGCATGCCCTGAGCCCAGTTGAATTCCTGTTGCACCTGATAAAAGTTGTCGCGTATTTCGCTGGCCTTGAGCAGGGCGAAATGCACCGGCGGCACCAGGCTCATCAAGCGCGGTTCTTCGCGTGTTGGCCAGAGAATCAGGCTGCCGGTGGCGGCGATGGCGCCAAGCGTGCCGGTGAGGCTGGCCGGGGTGTCGTCGAACAGCTCGGCTTTCCATTCTTCCATCGGGCGGTCGTAGGATTTCAGCGTCGGCAGATCGGGATTGTTGGCCCAGTGCTGAGTGATTTTTTCACCATGTGGCGTAGTGGGTGCGATCAGCAGGCTTGGCAACTGACGGTCATGCAGCAATTGGGCAAGCAGCGCCGGCCACTCAGTACCCGAGGTCATATGGATTTCGGTGTGCACCGCTTCCATCAGTTTGCGCAATTGCGGGATGCGTTGTTCGGCGCTGTAGGTGTAAGGCTGGGTCACCAGATCGACATCGAAGTTGTCAGCGATCGGTGTGGCGCCCGTCAGACTTTTGCGCAGTTTGCCGAGGATATTTTGCTTGGCACTCATCAGCGATCTCCCTGTTTGGCCAGATGCTCGCGGGCCATGTCGTGCAGTGAGCGGGCGGCGGGTTTCGGCGCGCTGTGGTTTTGCGTCCAAGGACCGATTTTGCTCGGGGTCAAGGCACGCAAGCGTGTAGCGAAGAAGCCGAACAATCGATACAGCGTCGGTGAGCTGTTGAGTGTCGCCCAGGCGTTCCAGATCAAACGTTCCTTGCGCGAATATTTGCTGCCCTGGCCGCGCATCACTTGATGGGGGCTGTCCGGTGCTTTGACGTTCTCTTCGCGCAGGCGTCGCAGGATGGCCGGTATAGGAATTTTTACCGGGCACACTTCACCGCAGGCGCCGCACAATGACGAGGCACTCGGGTGGTCGGGGACTTTCGCCAGGCCGACCATGTGCGGTGTGATGATTTTGCCGATCGGCCCCGGATACACCTCGCCATAGGTGTGGCCTCCGACGCGGGTATACACCGGGCAATGATTCATGCACGCGCCGCAGCGGATGCAGTTCAGGGTCTGGCGCAATTCACTGTCGGCAAACGCCTGGCTGCGGCCGTTGTCGAGCAGCACCAGATGCACTTCCTGCGGGCCGTCGAGCTCGTGTTCCTTGCGCGGGCCGGAGATCATGTTGACGTAGGTAGTGATCGGCTGACCGAGCGCCGAACGGGTCAGCAGCGACAATAACGGCACCACGTCGCGCAGGTTTTCCACAACCTTTTCGATACCGGTGACGGCAATGTGCACCGGCGGGACGGTGGTGGTCATGCGGCCGTTGCCTTCGTTTTCCACCAGCAGCAGCGTGCCGGTTTCGGCCACGGCGAAGTTGACGCCGGAGACGCCGATGTCCGCTTCGAAGAATTTCTGCCGCAAAACCTTGCGACCGATTTGAATGAGTTGGTCAACGTCCTTGGTGTATTCCACGCCAAGTTTGTCGTGGAACAAGGACGCGACCTGACCGGCATTCTTGTGGATCGCCGGCATAATGATGTGTGAAGGCTTCTCGTGGTCGAGCTGGACGATGTATTCCCCCATGTCGGACTCAAGACATTCAATGTCCCGAGCCTCGAGGAAATGGTTCATCTCCATCTCTTCGCTGACCATCGATTTGCCCTTGATCACTTGCCGCGCCTCGTGAGCGCGGATGATCGATAAGACGATGCCATTGGCCTCGTCCACCGTTTCCGCCCAGTGCACTGTCACACCGTTGCGGGTCAGGTTCTGTTCAAGTTGCTCAAGCAAGTCGGGCAACCTGGAAAGCGCACGGGCCCTGACCGAGTTGCCCAGGGCACGCAAATGTTCTCTTTCGTGGGCATCGCTGAACGACGCTGCCCGCTTGGTCATCAGTGAATCCATCGCCGTGCGGAAGTTGTTCCGTAGCTGCTGATCACCCAGAGCGTTGTGGGCCCGAGTGCGGAAATCTTCTTCTACGGCGACCGTAGGAATAATCGTCGAGGTGCTCATTTCGCACCTCCGGTTCGCTGCCACAAGAAGCTGGCGAGATGTTGCCCGCGTAGCGCTTCTTTTTGTTTCTCCAATGCGCCGTTGATGTTCATCAAACAGCCGCAGTCGGCACTCAGTACCTTGTGCGCGCCGGATTCCTTCAGCGCCCGGGTCTTGTCAGCCACCATCGCGCCGGAAATGTCTGGCATACGGACGCTGAATGTCCCACCAAAGCCACAGCATTCGCTTTCGTGGTCGTGATTGACCCGCTCAACGTTGCTCAACTGGGCCAACAACTCACGGCCGTGCAGGTGGGTATTCATTTCGCGGCGCGCTGAGCACGAAGTATGCAGCGCGACTTTGACCGGTTCGCCACTGTCCTTGAGCTGCACCTTGCAGACGAACAGCAGAAATTCGGCCAATTCGTAGGTACGGGCCGCGAGGGCCTGAACCTCTTTCAACGTCTGCGGCTCGTCCTTGAACAAGTCGGCGTAATGTTCGCGCAGCATGCCCGCGCAGGAACCCGACGGCACCACCACCGGATAATCCCCGGCAAACAGCGCCAGTTGCGAGCGCGCTACCGTCCGCGCCTGCTCGGTGTAACCCGAGGTGTAGGCCGGTTGCCCGCAGCAGCTTTGCCCTTGCGGGTATTCGACCTGAATCCCTTCGCGCTCCAGCAGGTGGATCGCGTCCATTCCGGCTTCGGGGTAGAACAGGTCGACCACACACGTCCCGAACAGGTAGACCCGCGACGGTTTTTCGCTGGGGTATTGCCGAGGTTCGGGCAGTGGCGGTGCAACGCGAGTCGCGTTCGGCACAGCGTTGTAAAAAAGCTCGCTCATCAGGCGTGTCTCCGGGTGGGCCCGGTTATCCGTCCGTTGAGGCTGCTGAATATAGAGAACGTTGCTTTCAGCAGCCTTACAGACCGGGTTGTGAATTGCTGACGCCGGAATCACGAACCAGCGTCGGTTTTATCCGTGTTGCGTGAAGGTTTAGTGCACCAGCATGCCGGTGAACCAGTAGGCCTGAGCCAAGGTGATCAGGCCGACAATCGTTGCAAAGAATAGGCTGTGCTTGAGGGTGAAGCGGAACAGATCGGATTCCTTGCCGACCAGACCGGTTGCTGCGCAGGCCACAGCGATCGATTGTGGCGAAATCATTTTGCCGGTCACGCCGCCACTGGTATTCGCCGCCACCAGCAGAGTGTCGTTGACGCCAATCTGGTGTGCGGTGGTCGCTTGCAGCGAACTGAACAGGGCGTTGGACGAGGTATCGGAACCGGTGAGGAACACGCCGAGCCAGCCGAGGAATGGCGAGAAGAACGGGAACGCTGCGCCGGTTCCTGCCAGCACCAGTGCCAGGGTTGATGACATGCCGGAATAGTTGGTGACGAAGGCGAAGGCCAATACCATGCCGATCGACAGAATAGGCCAGCGCAGTTCGTAGAAGGTTTCTTTCAAAGTGGTAAGACCAATTTTGAAATTGATCTTCAGCACCAGCATCGAGATCAGCGCGGAGAAGAAAATCGCTGTGCCGGTCGCGGAAATCGGGTCGAGCTTGAACACGGCTGGAATCGCAGTCGGAGCGGCGACGATCGGTGCCGTCTTGATGACCAATTGATCAAGGTGCGGGATCGCGAAGTTGAACACCCAGCTGTACATCGAGCCGCCAGCGGCGAACATTGCCTTGAATGGCTTCAGGGTCCAGAGGGTGACCAGCACGGTGAGGATCAGGAACGGCGACCAGGCTTTGAAAATTTCCCCGACGCTGTAAGGCGAAGCCACGGTGCTGCGCTTCTGGCCGAAACCACCGACGCTGGCGGTGATCGCTGCGCTCGACGTGGCACCTGCGATTTGCGCGCCTGCGGTGCGTTTCGGCTGCCAGATTTTCAGGAACAAGGTCAGCGAAATCAGGCTGGCCAGCGCCGAGGTGATGTCCGGCAGTTCCGGGCCGATGAAGTTCGAGGTGAAGTATTGAGTGATGGCGAAGCTCAGGCCTGCAACCAGTGCAGCCGGCCAGGTTTCACGAACGCCGCGCAGGCCGTCCATCATGAATATCAGCCAGAACGGCACGAACAGCGACAGCAGTGGCAGTTGGCGACCGGTCATGGCGCCGATCTTGAACGCGTCGATGCCGGTGACTTGGCCGGCGACGATGATTGGAATCCCCAAAGCGCCGAACGCCACCGGTGCGGTGTTGGCGATCAGGCACAGGCCGGCGGCGTATAGCGGGTTGAAGCCCAGTCCGACGAGGAGAGCAGCAGTAATTGCCACTGGCGCGCCGAACCCGGCAGCACCTTCCAGGAACGCACCGAAGCAGAAACCGATCAGCAGCACTTGCAGGCGCTGGTCGTCAGTAATCGATAACACCGAACTGCGGATGACCTCGAATTGACCACTTTTGACCGTCAGTTTGTAGAGGAATACCGCTGCGACAATGATCCATGCAATCGGCCACAGACCGTAGGCGAAGCCGTAACCGGCCGCGGCGAAGGCCATGTCTACCGGCATATGGAACGCGAAGATCGCCACGGCAATCGACAGGGCGAGGGTGATGCTGCCGGCCACATGGCCTTTGAGGCGGAACACCGCCAGCGCGAGAAAAAAGAACACGATGGGAATGACGGCCGCGAGTGCGGAGACGCCGAGACTGCCGAGCGGGCTGTAGAGCTGTTGCCAGGTTTGCATATGGGGTGGCCCCTAATTGTTGTTGGTCAGGCACTGTCAGCGTTCTTGGATAATTGGTAATACCAATTTACAATCGCTGTTGGCTAGGGTAAAAGCCTTGATGTCGGTGTGTCAATTTGTCGCTCTGAAACTTTTGTCGAATCAGCGGTGCAGAAGGCAACTGATCCGGTTTTGCGAAGTGGTGTCTGGTAGGTGTCGGCAAGGCGCCGATAGGCCAGAATAGAGAGCCCGGCGAGCGGTCGGGCTCGTGGAGAAATGAGTTATGGGGTTTGATCAGATACGTCAGCGCCGTTTGTCTGACGATATTGTCGAGCGACTCGAGGGGATGATCCTTGAGGGCACGCTGAAGTCCGGTGAGCGGCTTCCGGCGGAGCGCGCGCTGGCCGAGCAGTTCGGCGTATCACGCCCGTCGTTGCGCGAGGCAATTCAGAAACTGGCAGCCAAAGGCTTGCTGGTCAGTCGTCAGGGCGGTGGCAACTACGTGGTGGAAAGCCTGGGCTCGACGTTCAGCGATCCATTGCTGCAATTGCTTGAAAGCAACCCTGAGGCGCAACGGGACTTGCTGGAGTTTCGGCACACCTTGGAGGCATCGTGCGCCTATTACGCGGCATTACGCGCAACCGACGTAGATCGCGAGCGGCTCACCGCCGCGTTCGAAGAGCTGCAGGATTGCTATTCGCGGCATGATGAAGTGAGTCGAGTGGAGGAGGGCGCGGCGGACGCGAAATTCCATCTGGCGATTGCCGAGGCCAGTCATAACGCGGTGTTGCTGCACACCATTCGCGGGCTGTTCGATCTGCTCAAGCGCAATGTCGTGACCAACATCGGTGGCATGTACAAACAGCGCACGGAAACCCGCGACATGCTGATCACACAGCACCGGGAATTGTACCTGGCGATTATCGAGGGGCGCGCTGAGCAGGCAAGGGAAGTCTCCAGCAGACACATTCTGTATGTGCAGGAAGTGCTGGAAGAAGTGCGGCAGGAAGTTCAGCGCATGGCTCGGGCGGAGCGGCGCAAGGGGATGTGAGGTGGCAAATTAATTGTGGCGAGGGAGCTTGCTCCCGCAGAGGCGCGCAGCGGCTCTCGCTTTAATGTAAGCGAGAACCGATGGCGCCTGCTGCGCAGGCGCGCGGGAGCAAGCTCCCTCGCCACAGGCAGAAGAAATTAATCTTCCTTGCCCTTGTTGCGCACAGCGCGTTGCAGCTCACGTCCGGCATCGCGTTCACGCTCGGTGTCACGCTTGTCGTATTCCTTCTTGCCCTTGCCCAGAGCGATCTCGCACTTGACCATGTGCTTGCTCCAGTACCAGGACAAGCAGACGCAGGCGTAACCCTTTTGCTGCACCATCGCTGCAAGCTTTTCCAGCTCGCGGCGGTTGAGCAGCAATTTACGGGTACGCACCGGGTCGGCAATGACGTGGGTGCTTGCGGTCATCAGAGGCGTGATATGGCTACCCAGTAGCCATGCTTCGCCATCCTTGAGCAGTACGTAGCTGTCAACCAGCTGTAGCTTGCTTGCCCGCAGACTTTTTACTTCCCAGCCGGCCAGGACCAGACCAGCCTCGAACTTATGCTCGATGAAGTAATCGTGTCGCGCCTTTTTATTCTGCGCGATGGTCCCTGTTGGGTGTTTCTTCTGTTTAGCCATAGGGGCGGCATTATATGGAGTTGTTCCGCTGTCGGCTACGGTGATGCTGCGTGCTTGAGCAGGTTGAGTGAATCCCGGACAATGCGGCCTCTTTTTCTAACGCTTGGGCGTGATAAACGATGTCGACAGACAAGGTTTCTGTCCACGGCAGTTGGGCTAGCCGCTGGGTTTTCATATTCGCCGCGACCGGTTCGGCCGTGGGGCTGGGTAGTATCTGGAAGTTCCCCTACATGGTCGGGGTCTACGGCGGCGGTGCGTTTGTACTGATGTTTCTGGCGTGTATCGCACTGATCGGCATTCCGGTCATGCTGGCTGAAACCCTGATAGGCCGGCGCGCCCGGCAGAGTCCGGCCAACGCTTTGAAGGTGCTGGCGATCGAGGCGGGGCACTCGGCCAAGTGGTCGTGGGGTGCGTTTGCCGGGATGATCACGGCATTGCTGATTCTGTCTTTCTATAGTGTGGTCGGCGGTTGGTCGCTGGATTACATCATTGATATGGGGCGTGGTGATTTTCAGGGCGTCACGGCCGATCAGGTCGGTGCCTATTTCGGTAATGTCATCTCCAATCCGTGGCGTCTGACACTTTGGCACACGATTTTTATGCTGTTGTCGGCGTTTGTGATCGCCAAAGGCGTGGTTGCCGGCCTTGAACGCAGCCTGCGCATCATGATGCCGTTGCTGTTCGTGATGATTCTGGTGCTGCTGGGTTACAGCATGACCACCGGGCATTTCATGGAAGGCGTGCATTTCATGTTCGACTTCCATCCGGAAAAGGTGCTCGATGGTTTGCTGCCCGCCATGGGGCACGCGTTCTTCTCGCTCAGCGTGGGTGTGGGCTCGATCATGATCTACGGCGCTTACATGCCGAAGAACGCGTCGCTGTCCGGCACGGTTGTCGGTGTGGCGCTGCTGGATACGTTTGTTTCGCTGGTCGCCGGTCTGGCCTTGTTTCCGATTGTTTTCGCTGCCGGCCTGAACCCGAGCGAGGGCCCGGGCCTGATGTTCGTCAGCCTGCCATTTGCCTTTGGTAACGTGGCGTTTGGTCAATTGATGGGCGTTGTATTCTTCGTGCTGGTTGCCGTTGCGGCATGGAGTTCGGCAATTTCCCTGCTTGAGCCGATGGTTGCTTACCTGGTTGAGCGCACCAAAGTCAGTCGCGCCTGGGTGACGTTCTGGTTGGCGTTCACTTGCTGGTTCGTCGGTTTGGGGACCGTGTTTTCCTTCAATATCTGGAAGGAAGCCAAATTTTTCGTGAACGAAGGCGGGATGTTCCACCTCTACCAATGGGGAGCGAAGAGCGGTCTGGACTTCTTTGGCGTGATCGATTTCTTCACTTCGCGGATCATGTTGCCGCTCGGTGGCCTGTGTTTCGTGCTGTTTGCCGGATGGGTGATGGGGCGTGAAGCGGTGCGTGACGAGTTGTCGATTCGTAATCCGGCACTGTTTGCCTTGTCTTTGTTCTTGATGCGCTATGTGGCGCCCATCGGCATTCTTGTAGTGTTTGCCACCCAGCTCTGGAAGTGACGCTTACATGACGACACATATTCAACGATCAGCGCTGCTGCCATATCCGGCGCAATTCCTTTACGACCTGGTCAACGACGTGGCGCGGTACCCGGAGTTTTTGCCGTGGTGCTCCGCCGCTGAGGTTCTGGAGAGCTCACCAGAGCACATGCGCGCCAGTGTTGGCGTGGCCAAGGGCGGTCTGAGTCAGCATTTTGTCACGCGGAATACGCTGGTGCCGGGGCAGTCGATTGAAATGAACCTTGAAGAAGGTCCGTTCAATCAGTTGCACGGCGTATGGGTGTTCAAGGTGTTGAATGAGAAGGCCTGCAAAATCAGCCTGGATCTGTCGTTCGATTACGCCGGCCCGCTGGTGCGCGCCACGCTGGGGCCGTTGTTCAATCAGGCGGCGAATACGCTGGTGGATGCGTTCTGTCAGCGTGCCAAGCAGATGCATGGTTGAGTCGATGATCGAGATAGAGGTCGTGTACGCGGCCGTTGATCGTCAGGTCTTGCGTACTGCCAGTGTGGCGCAGGGAATGACGGTTCGAGCTGCAGTGCTCGCATCGGGTATCGGTGCCGAGTTTCCCGAACTGAATCTGTCTGAGTGCCCGCTGGGTATCTTCGGCAAAGTAGTTGCCGACCCGGACGCTCGAGTCATTCAGCCGGGGGATCGCATTGAGATTTACCGACCATTGCTTGCCGATCCGAAAGAGGTGCGACGCTTGCGTGCGGCCAAGGCTGCCGAGGCTAAAGCAAAAAATCTTTGAGAAGGCCAAACGGCAGGCAATAAAAAACCCGGTATCACCGGGTTTTTTATTGCGTCGCAAATTATTGCGGCGAGGTATCCAGCGGCTCTGGCGTTGGAACCGGAACGGTTTCCACACCATCGACATCCTTCTGGATCTGATCCAGCAAGGAACCTGGCTTGACCGGTTTTTCCGGTTTTGGCTTCTCGGCGTTTTCAGCAGGAGCGGTCACGCTAGTGCCACTGTCCTTACCGAGAATGGCTTCGTCACGGCTTACGCCCGGCATGAAGTCGCCGGACAGGCTGACAAGCTGGTCGTTTGAGTTGAAATTAACGCTTACGCGTTCCTGTTGGCGTTCACCGCCACCCGGTTGCAGGCTGTACAGATAATCCCAGCGATCGGCATGGAACGTGTCGACAAGCAGAGGGTTGCCCATGATAAACCGTACTTGCGGCCGGGTCATTCCCGGGCGTAACTGGTCTATCATGTCCTGCGTGACGACATTGCCCTGCTGGATGTCGATTTTGTAAACCCCGGGGAATGAACAACCGGCGAGTGCGAGCAGTCCCACAAAGGTGAAACTGGTTAGCAAGAGCTTGGTGTTTTGCATCGGTGGGCGACTTCCACTATCTTGGCTGGGACAACGTAAACGCCGATCATACCCGCATTAAGAGAAGCTGCGAAGCAGCATCGCGAGAAAGCTAACCATGGTTGAAAATAGCGAACTACGCAAAGCCGGCCTCAAAGTGACCCTGCCACGGGTCAAGATCCTGCAAATGCTCGACTCTACCGAGCAGCGTCACATGAGTGCCGAGGACGTCTACAAGGCGTTGATGGAAGCTGGTGAGGACGTCGGTCTGGCCACGGTCTACCGTGTTCTGACCCAGTTCGAAGCGGCTGGCCTGGTGGTCCGTCACAACTTCGACGGCGGCCACGCGGTATTCGAACTGGCCGACGGTGGCCACCACGACCATATGGTCAACGTGGAAACCGGTGAAGTCGTCGAATTCGTCAGCATCGAAATCGAAAAACTCCAGAAGGCAATTGCCGAGGAGCACGGTGTCGAGTTGGTAGATCACAACCTGGTGCTGTACGTACGCAAGAAAAAGTAAGCATGTCGCGCGAATTTCAGGTTCGCGAAACGAACGAAGGCGACCCAAGGGTCGCCTTCGTGCTTTCTGTCGCATGTGAATCTTAAACTTTGGCGGTAACGACCATCTTTTTCGCGTGAGCCAAGGATTCCTTGGTCAGATCGATGCCGCCGAGCATCCGCGCCACTTCTTCTATGCGATCGTTCTTGCTCAGTTTGGACACGGCGGTGTGCGTTGCTTGCTCGCCGCGTACCTTGTGTACGAACAAATGCTGGTGACCCTGTGCCGCCACTTGCGGCAAGTGAGTCACGGTCAGTACCTGGCCGCGTTCGCCGAGCCGGCGCAACAATTGGCCGACAATTTCGGCTGTCGGGCCACCAATGCCGACATCCACTTCGTCGAATACCAGAGTCGGTACGCGGGATGTTTGGGCGGTGATGACCTGAATCGCGAGGCTGATCCGTGACAGTTCACCACCCGATGCCACTTTCGCCAGCGCTTTGAGTGGTTGGCCGGGGTTGGCGCTGACCAGCAACTCGACCTGCTCAAGACCGTTGGGCAGCAGTTCGTCACTGCTGTTGGCGCGCAGCTCAATGGTGAAACGACCACCGGGCATGCCCAGGCGCTGGATCTCCTGTTCCACCGCGCTGGCAAGGCTGCCCGCCGCCTGATGGCGCAGATCACTCAGTTCCCGAGCCTTTTCCTGATAGTGACGGGCAAAGGATGCCAGCTCTTCACCCAGCCGCTCGATGGATTCATCGTTGGCATTGAGGGTTTCGATTTCATCCAGCAGTTTCTGCTGCATTTCCCCGACCTCGGTCGGTTGGATCCGGTGTTTGCGCGCCAGCGTGTATATGGCGTCGAGGCGCTCCTCCAGATATTGCAGGCGCGCCGGATCGGCATCGAAGTTGTCGAGGAAGCGATTGAGTTCACCGACGGCTTCCTCTACCTGAATCTGTGCGCTGGTCAGCAAGCTGCTGGCTTCGCCCAGGGCGCCGACGGAGTTGTTTACGCTCGACAGGCGATTAAGACTGGCGGTCAGGGCGTTCAGCACATTGCCTGAGTCGCTTTCGCTGCACTGCTCAACCACTTGCCGACAGATACCCAGCAAGGTTTCGGCGTTGGTCAGGTTTTTGTGTTCCTGCTCCAGTTGTTCGAGCTCGTTATCGCCGAGGCCGAGATTTTCCAGTTCTTCGAGTTGGTAGCTGAGCAACTGATGACGAGCACGTTGCTCATCGCCCGAATTGGAGAGGCGTTCCAGTTCCTGGCGAGTCTGGCGCCAGCGCTGGGCAGCCAGGTGAACCTGGCGGGCCAGATCCGTGGCGCCCGCGTATTCGTCCAGTAAGCGGCGATGGGTATCGGTTTTAAGTAGCGATTGGTGTTCGTGCTGGCTGTGGATATCGATCAGCAATTCGCCGAGGGACTTGAGATCGCCAAGCGGGCAGGGCGTGCCGTTGATATAGCCGCGCGAGCGTCCTTCCGAAGTGATGACCCGGCGCAGGATGCAGGGGCCGTCGATGTCCAGATCGCGCTCGGCTAGCCAGGCGTGGGCTTCGGGAATGTCGACCAGATCGAAGGTCGCCAGAATATCGGCCTTGTCGGCCCCAGGGCGAACCACGCCGCTGTCGGCGCGATCGCCGAGGGTCAGGCCCAGTGCGTCGAGCATGATCGACTTGCCGGCGCCGGTTTCCCCTGTGATCACGCTCATCCCGCGATCGAGTTCAAGATCGAGATGTTCAACGATGGCGTAGTTGTGTACGGACAGGTGCACCAGCATAAAGGCCGCTCCCAGGCTTTAGGTCTGGTTATTTATACAGTGTTTTGTTTCGAGCTGACAATGCCCTCGCTTAGCTCGATTTGCTTGATTGATCTGAATGCTTAGTGCATCGAGGAATGAAAAATCAGCACTTTTTTGTAGGGTTAAATGCGTGAAGGCCCTTGAAGCCTGATTTTGCGGCCCCATATATCGGGGCAGAAGCGTGAGTCGAACTCGCGGACGATATTGAAAGGAGAATTCTATGGCTGACGAACAGACAGTAGATAAGCAAAACCCAGAAGCCAATCAGGCGCCCGAGGGTTCGGGTGACGACCTGGCGACCCGTGTACAAGTGCTCGAAGAGCAATTGGCCGCAGCGCAGGATCAGTCTCTGCGTGTAGCTGCCGATCTGCAGAACGTCCGCCGCCGTGCCGAACAGGACGTCGAAAAGGCGCACAAATTTGCGCTTGAGAAATTCGCCAGCGATCTGTTGCCGATCGTCGACAGCCTGGAGCGCGGCCTCGAGCTGTCGAACCCGGACGACGAAAGCATCCGTCCGATGCGTGAAGGCATCGAGTTGACGCTGAAAATGTTCCACGACACCCTCAAGCGTTATCAGCTTGAAGCGATCGATCCGCATGGCGAACCGTTCAACGCCGTTCACCATCAGGCGATGGCCATGCAGGAAAGCGCCGACGTGGAACCGAACAGCGTTCTGAAGGTGTTTCAGAAGGGCTACCAGCTCAACGGTCGCCTGTTGCGCCCGGCCATGGTTGTGGTCAGCAAGGCGCCAGCGCCAATTTCGCCTTCGATTGACGAGAAGGCTTGAAATTAGTCGCAAGGCCCCCATTTAGAAGTCAAGCGTTTAAGTGCTACCGCAGTCAGCCACCACTGCTGCGGCATCCAAATCCAAAGTTTCGGGAGAGTTAACATGGGCAAAATTATCGGTATCGACCTGGGGACTACCAACTCCTGCGTCTCCGTGCTGGAAAACGGCAAAGCAAAAGTTATTGAAAACGCTGAAGGCGCGCGTACCACGCCGTCGATCATCGCTTACGCCAACGACGGCGAAATCCTGGTAGGTCAGTCGGCCAAGCGTCAGGCTGTAACCAACCCGCACAACACTCTGTACGCAGTAAAGCGTCTGATCGGTCGTCGTTTCGACGAAGAAGTTGTGCAAAAAGACATTCAGATGGTGCCTTACAAGATCGCCAAGGCCGACAACGGCGACGCTTGGGTTGAAGTGAACGGCCAGAAGATGGCACCGCCACAAATCTCGGCCGAAATTCTGAAGAAAATGAAGAAGACCGCCGAAGACTACCTCGGCGAGCCAGTGACCGAAGCGGTGATCACCGTTCCGGCCTACTTCAACGACAGCCAGCGTCAGGCGACCAAAGATGCCGGTCGCATCGCCGGTCTGGACGTAAAACGTATCATCAACGAACCAACCGCAGCCGCTCTGGCTTACGGTATGGACAAGGCCAAGGGCGATCACACCGTGATTGTTTATGACCTGGGTGGCGGTACTTTCGACGTCTCCGTGATCGAGATCGCTGAAGTTGACGGCGAGCACCAGTTCGAAGTGTTGGCCACCAACGGTGACACGTTCCTGGGCGGTGAAGACTTTGACATTCGTCTGATCGACTACCTCGTCGACGAATTCAAGAAAGAAAGCGGCATGAACCTCAAAGGTGACCCGCTGGCCATGCAGCGCCTGAAAGAAGCCGCTGAGAAAGCCAAGATCGAGCTGTCGTCCGCTCAGTCGACCGACGTCAACCTGCCGTACATCACTGCAGATGCGACCGGTCCTAAGCACCTGAACGTGAAGATTTCGCGTGCCAAGCTCGAAGCACTGGTTGAAGACCTGGTTCAGCGCACCATCGAACCTTGCCGCATCGCCATGAAAGACGCGGGTCTGGACGTTGGCGCGATCAACGACGTAATCCTGGTCGGTGGTCAGACGCGTATGCCGCTGGTGCAGAAGCTGGTGACCGATTTCTTCGGTAAAGAAGCGCGTAAGGACGTTAACCCGGACGAAGCTGTTGCCATGGGTGCTGCGATTCAGGGCGCTGTTCTGGCCGGTGACGTGAAAGACGTGCTGCTGCTCGACGTCAGCCCGCTGACCCTGGGTATCGAAACCATGGGTGGCGTGATGACCGCGCTGATCGAGAAAAACACCACGATTCCTACCAAGAAATCGCAAGTGTTCTCGACTGCCGATGACAATCAGGGCGCTGTGACCATTCACGTTCTGCAGGGCGAGCGTAAGCAAGCCACACAGAACAAGTCCCTGGGCAAGTTCGACCTGGCCGACATTCCACCTGCTCCACGTGGTGTGCCACAGATCGAAGTGACTTTCGACATCGACGCCAACGGCATCCTGCACGTTGGTGCGAAGGACAAGGCTACCGGCAAGACTCAGTCGATCGTGATCAAGGCCAACTCCGGCCTGTCCGACGAAGAAATTCAGCAAATGGTTCGTGATGCTGAAGTGAACGCTGAAGAAGACCGCAAGTTCGAAGAACTGGCCGGCGCTCGCAATCAGGGTGACGCACTGGTTCACTCGACTCGCAAGATGATCGCTGATGCTGGCGACAAAGTGACCGCTGAAGAGAAGGTTGCAATCGAAGCTGCCGTGGTTGCCCTGGAAGCCGCTGTCAAAGGCGACGACAAGGCTGCCATCGAAGCCAAGGTTGAAGAGCTGTCGAAAGTCTCTGCTCCGGTTGCTCAGAAGATGTACGCCGAACAGGCTCAGCCTGCTGAAGGCGCGGCACCGCACGACGAGAAAGCTGAAAAGGCTGACGATGTTGTCGATGCCGAGTTCGAAGAAGTTAAAGACCACAAGTAAGTTGTTGGTCGGCCGGTTGACTGCCTTTGGGCGGTGACTGGTAGGATGTCGCCGCGCGGGAGCTAGCTCCCGCGTTGGCGTATCTGGAATACGCGAATTTTTACAGCATGCGACAACGCTCGGATGCTGGTGGTATGGCCGAAAATGCTCCTGCTTTTCGCGCCGCAAGTACCGCATGAATCAAAGACCAGGATCGTTGAATTGACGTGAGTTGGGTCCGGGCCTGTATTGGGGCTCAGCGAGTTTGGCGATCCTCAGGAGGGGTTTGCCCGACGTCCTCAAGAGTGCAGAAGACTTATGGCAAAGCGTGACTATTACGAAGTGTTGGGTGTTGAGCGTGGCTCAAGCGATGCGGACCTGAAAAAGGCCTATCGCCGTCTGGCGATGAAGCACCACCCGGACCGTAATCCCGATGACAAGGCGTCGGAAGAGCTGTTCAAAGAGGCCAACGAGGCCTACGAAGTACTGTCCGATTCCAGCAAGCGTGCGGCCTACGATCAGTACGGTCATGCCGGTGTCGATCCAAGCATGGGTGGCGGCGGTGCCGGTTTCGGCGGTCAGAACTTCTCTGACATTTTTGGCGATGTCTTCAGTGATTTCTTCGGTGGTGGTCGCGGCGGTTCCCGTGGCGGCGCTCAGCGCGGCAGCGATTTGCGCTACACCCTGGAGCTGAACCTGGAAGAAGCGGTGCGCGGTACGTCGGTGAATATCCGCGTTCCGACGCTGGTCAATTGCAAGCCGTGCGATGGTTCTGGCGCGAAGAAAGGCTCGTCGCCATCGACCTGCCCGACTTGCGGCGGTATCGGTCAAGTGCGCATGCAGCAGGGCTTTTTCTCGGTGCAGCAGACCTGCCCGCGTTGCCATGGCCAGGGCAAGATCATTTCCGATCCGTGTGATTCCTGCCACGGTGACGGTCGTGTGGAAGAGTACAAAACCCTGTCGGTCAAAGTGCCGGCCGGCGTCGATACCGGCGACCGCATTCGTCTGTCCGGCGAAGGCGAAGCGGGCACGCAGGGCGGGCCAACGGGTGACCTGTACGTGGTCATCAACGTTCGTGAACACGATATTTTCCAGCGCGATGGCAAACACCTGTTCTGCGAAGTGCCGATCAGCTTCGTCGATGCGGCACTCGGCGGCGAGCTGGAAATTCCGACCCTCGACGGTCGCGTCAAACTGAAAATCCCCGAAGGCACTCAGACCGGTAAGCAATTCCGTGTCCGTGGCAAAGGCGTTGCGCCAGTACGTGGTGGCGGTGCGGGCGATTTGATGTGCCGCGTAGCGGTCGAGACGCCGGTCAATCTGAATCGTCGTCAGCGTGAATTGCTGGAAGAGTTCCGCGGCTCGCTGGCGGATGACAACAGCCACTCGCCGAAAACCACCGGTTGGTTCGACGGTGTGAAGCGTTTCTTCGGCGATCTGTAAGGAGTCGGCATGCGACGTATAGCTGTGATGGGCGCCGCCGGGCGCATGGGCAAAATTCTGGTCGAGGCCGTGCAGCAGCGCGCGCCACTGACCGGTCTGACTGCTGCGATCGTTCGTCCCGGCAGCACGCTGATTGGCGTCGATGCCGGTGAGCTGGCTTCGCTGGGGCGTATCGGCGTGCCGCTGTGCGGTCATGTTGAAGCGGTAGCGGAAGAGTTCGACGTACTGATCGATTTCACCCTTCCGGAAGTGATGCTGAAAAATCTGGCGTTCTGCCGCAAGGCGGGCAAGGCCATGGTCATCGGCACCACTGGGCTGGACGCGGCGCAAAAGCAGCTGCTGGTCGAGGCGGGCAAGGACATTCCTATCGTGTTCGCGGCCAACTTCAGTGTCGGCGTCAACCTTTCGCTGAAGCTGCTGGACATGGCCGCGCGGGTGCTGGGTGACGACGCGGACATTGAAATCATCGAAGCTCATCACCGCCACAAGATCGATGCACCGTCGGGTACGGCGTTGCGCATGGGTGAAGTGATCGCCAATGCGCTGGATCGTGATTTGCAGAAGGTCGCGGTCTACGGTCGTGAAGGTCACACCGGTGCCCGCGAACGTGAAACCATTGGTTTTGCCACCGTGCGTGGTGGTGATGTAGTGGGGGATCACACCGTGCTGTTTGCCTGCGAGGGCGAGCGCCTGGAGATCACTCACAAGGCTTCGAGTCGCATGACGTTCGCCAAGGGAGCGGTGCGTGCCGCGCTGTGGCTGGACGGTCGTGAGCCGGGCCTTTACGACATGCAGGACGTGCTCGACCTGCGTTAAACTGTCGCTTGATCCGGCGCAAACGCCCTGTTTGCGCTGGTTTCTCTCCGCTGAGCGACGTCCTGTCGCATTCTCCGGCCTTTTAGGCTCATTAGCGGTGGACCAAAAAAGCCTTTTTCTGTAAGCTACAGCTTTAGTGTGTCCACTAAAAGCGCGCAGAATAATTCAGTGAAGAAGCGGGGTGACGTGTCCATACGTCACTCCGCTTTTTTACAACCTGCGATCGCCCTTTCATGCGTTATTTACGGGAGGTCTTCTTGACTAAGCCAGCCATACTTGCCCTTGCTGATGGCAGCATTTTTCGCGGCGAAGCCATTGGTGCCGACGGTCAAACCGTTGGTGAGGTGGTGTTCAACACCGCAATGACCGGCTATCAGGAAATCCTTACCGATCCTTCCTACGCCCAACAGATCGTTACCCTGACTTACCCGCACATCGGCAACACCGGTACCACGCCGGAAGACGCCGAGTCCAACCGCGTATGGTCCGCTGGCCTGGTTATTCGTGACCTGCCGCTGGTAGCGAGCAACTGGCGTAACACGATGTCCCTGTCCGATTACCTGAAAGCCAACAACGTTGTGGCCATCGCCGGTATCGACACCCGTCGCCTGACCCGAATCCTGCGTGAAAAAGGCGCACAGAACGGCTGCATCATGGCCGGCGACAACATTTCCGAAGAAGCCGCGATTGCCGCTGCGCAAGGCTTCCCTGGCCTGAAGGGCATGGATCTGGCGAAAGTCGTCAGCACCAAGGCTCAATACGAATGGCGCTCGACTGTCTGGGATCTGAAGACTGACAGCCACGCGACCATCGATGCTTCCGAGCTGCCATACCACGTGGTTGCCTACGACTACGGCGTCAAGGTCAATATCCTGCGCATGCTGGTCGAGCGCGGCTGCCGCGTTACCGTGGTGCCGGCGCAAACCCCGGCTGCCGACGTACTGGCACTGAAGCCGGACGGTGTGTTCCTGTCCAACGGCCCTGGTGATCCGGAGCCATGCGACTACGCGATCAAGGCGATCAAGGAAGTTCTGGAAACCGACATCCCGGTATTCGGCATCTGCCTCGGTCACCAGCTGTTGGCACTGGCCTCCGGCGCCAAGACCCTGAAAATGGGCCACGGTCACCACGGTGCCAACCACCCGGTACAGGATCTGGACACTGGCGTCGTGATGATCACCAGCCAGAACCACGGTTTTGCGGTAGACGAAGAAACCCTGCCTGCCAACGTTCGCGCGATCCACAAATCGCTGTTCGATGGCACCCTGCAAGGCATCGAGCGCACCGACAAGAGCGCGTTCAGCTTCCAGGGTCACCCTGAAGCGAGCCCGGGCCCGAACGATGTTGCGCCACTGTTCGACCGCTTCATCAACGAGATGGCCAAGCAACGCTAAGCGTTCGCCTTGAGACTGTAGAGAGAAGCCCCTCGAGGGTGGCCCCGGCACCGGCGGCCCCTTCGAGGCTTCAGAAATCGATCAAGACGGCTTGCCGACTGACCTGCGGATTTGAGTGACAAACCCATGCCAAAACGTACAGACATTAAAAGCATCCTGATTCTCGGCGCTGGCCCGATCGTTATCGGCCAGGCCTGCGAATTCGACTACTCCGGCGCCCAGGCTTGTAAAGCCCTGCGCGAAGAGGGTTACCGCGTCATCCTGGTGAACTCCAACCCGGCCACCATCATGACCGACCCGTCCATGGCCGACGCAACTTACATCGAGCCGATCAAATGGCAGACCGTTGCCAAGATCATCGAGAAAGAGCGTCCAGATGCGCTGCTGCCAACCATGGGTGGCCAGACTGCTCTGAACTGCGCCCTGGACCTTGAGCGCGAAGGCGTTCTGGAGAAGTTCGGCGTAGAAATGATCGGCGCCAACGCCGACACCATCGACAAGGCTGAAGACCGTTCGCGTTTCGACAAGGCGATGAAATCCATCGGCCTGGCGTGCCCGCGTTCCGGTATCGCCCACAGCATGGAAGAAGCCAACGCCGTCCTCGAGACCCTTGGCTTCCCTTGCATCATCCGTCCGTCCTTCACCATGGGCGGCACCGGTGGCGGTATCGCCTACAACCGTGAAGAGTTCGAAGAAATCTGCGCCCGCGGTCTCGACCTGTCGCCGACCAAAGAGCTGCTGATCGACGAATCGCTGATTGGCTGGAAAGAATATGAAATGGAAGTTGTCCGCGACAAAAAGGACAACTGCATCATCGTCTGCTCGATCGAGAACTTCGATCCGATGGGCGTGCACACCGGTGACTCGATCACTGTTGCCCCGGCTCAGACCCTGACTGACAAGGAATACCAGATCCTGCGTAACGCCTCCCTGGCGGTACTGCGCGAGATCGGCGTGGAGACTGGCGGTTCCAACGTTCAGTTCGGTATCTGCCCGGACACTGGCCGTATGGTCGTGATCGAAATGAACCCGCGTGTATCGCGTTCCTCGGCGCTGGCTTCGAAAGCCACCGGTTTCCCGATCGCCAAAGTCGCCGCCAAACTGGCAGTGGGCTACACCCTCGACGAACTGTCGAACGACATCACCGGCGGCAAGACCCCGGCGTCCTTCGAGCCGTCCATCGACTACGTCGTGACCAAGCTGCCACGTTTCGCCTTCGAGAAATTCGCCAAGGCTGACGCGCGTCTGACCACGCAAATGAAATCCGTCGGTGAAGTCATGGCCATCGGCCGTACCTTCCAGGAATCCCTGCAGAAAGCTCTGCGCGGTCTGGAAGTAGGCGTTTGCGGTCTGGACGAGAAAGTAGACCTGAGCAACCCGGAAAGCATGAGCGTGCTCAAGCGCGAACTGACCGTGCCGGGCGCTGAGCGTATCTGGTACGTGGCGGACGCAATGCGCGCCGGCATGAGCGTTGACGACATCTTCAGCATGACCATGATCGATCGTTGGTTCCTGGTGCAGATGGAAGATCTGATCAAGGACGAAGAGAAGGTCAAGACCCTGGGTCTGACCAGCATCGACCGCGACCTGATGTTCAAGCTCAAGCGCAAAGGCTTCTCCGATCAGCGTCTGGCCAAGCTGCTGGGTGTGACCGAGAAGAGCCTGCGTACGCATCGTCACAAGCTGGAAATTTTCCCGGTCTACAAGCGCGTTGACACCTGCGCGGCCGAGTTCGCCACTGATACCGCTTATCTGTACTCGACGTACGAAGAAGAGTGCGAAGCGGCACCATCGGGTCGCGACAAGATCATGATCCTCGGCGGCGGTCCAAACCGTATCGGCCAGGGCATCGAGTTCGACTACTGCTGCGTACACGCGGCACTGGCGCTGCGCGAAGACGGTTACGAGACCATCATGGTCAACTGCAACCCGGAAACCGTTTCTACCGACTACGACACTTCCGATCGTCTGTACTTCGAACCAGTAACCCTGGAAGACGTGCTGGAAATCGTTCGCGTCGAGAAGCCGAAAGGCGTAATCGTCCAGTACGGCGGCCAAACCCCGCTGAAACTGGCTCGTGCTCTGGAAGCCGCTGGCGTGCCGATCATCGGCACCAGCCCTGACGCCATCGACCGTGCCGAAGACCGTGAGCGTTTCCAGCAAATGGTTCAACGCCTGAACCTGCGTCAGCCGCCAAACGCGACCGTGCGCAGCGAAGACGAAGCCATTCGTGCCGCTGCCAAGATCGGTTACCCGCTGGTGGTGCGTCCGTCCTACGTACTGGGCGGTCGTGCGATGGAAATCGTTTACGAAGAAGAAGAGCTCAAGCGCTACCTGCGTGAAGCGGTTCAAGTGTCCAACGACAGCCCGGTGCTGCTGGATCACTTCCTCAACTGCGCCATCGAAATGGACGTGGATGCGGTCTGCGACGGCAAAGACGTGGTGATCGGCGCGATCATGCAGCACATCGAACAGGCGGGCGTTCACTCCGGTGACTCCGCGTGCTCGCTGCCGCCGTACTCGCTGCCGGCTCACATCCAGGACGAAATGCGTGAGCAGGTCAAGAAAATGGCCCTTGAACTGGGTGTAATCGGCCTGATGAACGTGCAGTTGGCGCTGCAAGGTGACGATATCTACGTCATCGAAGTCAACCCGCGTGCTTCGCGCACCGTACCGTTCGTGTCGAAGTGCATCGGTGTTTCCCTGGCCATGATCGCGGCTCGCGTAATGGCGGGTAAAACCCTGAAAGAAATCGGCTTCACCAAAGAAATCATTCCGAACTTCTACAGCGTGAAAGAGGCGGTGTTCCCATTCGCCAAATTCCCTGGTGTTGACCCGATCCTCGGCCCAGAGATGAAGTCGACCGGTGAAGTGATGGGCGTCGGCGACACCTTCGGTGAAGCGTTCGCCAAAGCCCAGATGGGCGCGAGCGAAGTGCTGCCGACTGGCGGTACTGCGTTCATCAGCGTGCGTGACGACGACAAGCCACTGGTTGCGGGCGTGGCCCGTGATCTGATCAACTTGGGCTTCGAAGTGGTTGCCACTGCCGGTACTGCCAAGCTGATCGAAGCCGCAGGCCTGAAAGTGCGCCGTGTGAACAAGGTGACCGAGGGTCGTCCGCACGTGGTCGACATGATCAAGAATGACGAAGTCACGCTGATCATCAACACCACCGAAGGTCGTCAGTCGATCGCTGACTCTTACTCCATTCGTCGTAATGCCTTGCAGCACAAGATCTACTGCACCACCACCATTGCTGCTGGCGAAGCTATCTGTGAAGCGCTGAAGTTCGGTCCTGAAAAAACCGTGCGTCGCTTGCAGGATCTACACGCAGGATTGAAGGCATGATCAAATACCCAATGACCGTCCAGGGCGCTAAAGCCCTGGAAGAAGAACACACTCACCTGACCAAGGTCGTTCGTCCGAAGCTCAGCCAGGACATCGGTACGGCCCGCGAGTTGGGTGACTTGAAAGAAAACGCTGAATACCATGCCGCGCGCGAACAGCAAGGCATGGTTGAGGCGCGGATTCGTGACATTGAAGGCCGGATTCAGAATCAGGTCATTATCGACGTCACGACGATTCCTCATACCGGCAAGGTGATTTTCGGTACTACGGTCGAAATCGCCAACGTCGAGACTGATGAAAGCGTCACTTACCACATCGTGGGTGAGGATGAGGCTGACTTCAAACTCGGCAAGATTTCGGTCGGCTCGCCTCTGGCTCGCGCTTTGATCGGCAAGGAAGAGGGCGATGTGGTCGCCGTGAAAACGCCAAGCGGCGTTATCGAGTACGAGATTGTCGAAGTCCGTCACATCTGAAAGAAGGCGCCCGCTGCATGCGGGCGCCATGCTTTGGCAGCTGACCCAGATGCTATGGGTCGGCGGTCTCTGGCTGATTCATCTCGGTTTGCAGCCGGTGCTGGTTCAAATTGAACTGGCTCCACTGCTGATCGATGAAATTTCAAGCATGTTTGAAGTGCCGGTGGTGGGATTCGCCGCCGCGTGTGTGATTTTTCAGGCTTTGGTGCTGATTCAGACCGAGGGCCTTGCCAGTCTATGGCGGGATTTTCGCGGGCAAGTGCTGCTGATGGCGTTGTATGCGTGTGCGATGTTCGTCGCAGTGCGTGTCGGCTGGCCGGATGCGCAGCGCTGGCAGGTGTTCAGTTATCTGTTGCTGGGCTTTTCCGGGCTGGTGCTGGTGATGCAACCGGTGCCTGGATGGAGTGGCAGGGTGCGCGAAGCACACCCTTGACCCTTGTCATCACTTGAAGCGATGAACGTTCGACAGCTGCTTGTTGACGCTGAAGTTCTTGCGGTAAACCAGTGCCATCTTGCCGATGACCTGTACCAGGTCCGCTTTGCCGACCTTGCACAGTTCTGCAATGTGCGCCAGGCGCGATTCGCGATCGAGGATGTTGAGCTTGATTTTGATCAGCTCGTGATCCGCCAGTGCGCGTTCAAGTTCGGCTAACACACCTTCAGTCAAACCGTTGTCAGCCACAGTCAAAACTGGTTTCAGATGGTGGCCAATGGATTTGTACTGTTTCTTCTGCTCTTGAGTGAGCGGCATAATCTGACCCTTTCGTCTGGATTCTGTAAAATGGCGGCCATTTTACCCGAGGGTTCGTGGATCCGCCCAATTAATCACGACCCTTATCATCGAGGTGCCCAATGGCGCGTTCCAAGACAAGCCTTGGTTGGCTGAAAAGACATGTCAACGATCCCTATGTGAAGCAGGCGCAGAAGGATGGCTACCGCTCGCGTGCGAGTTACAAGCTTCTGGAAGTCCAGGAGAAATACAAGCTGATCCGTCCCGGCATGAGCGTTGTCGACCTGGGCGCGGCGCCCGGTGGCTGGTCGCAGGTCACCAGTCGTCTGATTGGCGGTCAGGGGCGTTTGATCGCTTCGGACATCCTGGAAATGGACAGCATCCCTGACGTGACCTTCATCCAGGGTGACTTCACCGAGGACGCAGTGCTCGCACAGATCCTTGAAGCCGTGGGTAATTCGCAGGTGGACCTTGTGATTTCCGATATGGCCCCCAATATGAGTGGTACGCCTGAAGTGGACATGCCAAAAGCCATGTTCCTTTGTGAGCTGGCTCTTGATCTGGCAGAGCGGATACTCAAGCCGGGTGGTAATTTTGTGATCAAGATTTTTCAGGGCGAAGGGTTTGATGTTTACCTGAAGGATGCTCGCAAGAAGTTCGACAAGATCCAGATGATCAAGCCGGACTCCTCACGTGGCACCTCCCGCGAGCAATACATGCTGGCTTGGGGCTACCGCGGTCGTAGTGAGTAAAACGAGTTTTTTTGGCGGGGTGATAGGTTTTTAGTATTTCGCCCGGCCAGCATTAACGAATATTGTGTAGAAAGTGTTTCACAAAGGGTTACAGACGGCGCCTGCCAGAGCTGTAGGTAATGTAGTAAGTTAGGCCGGTGAATATCATGCGAAGCGCGCGCCAGTAGCGGAGCTTGCTTCAGAGGGTAGTTAATTGAACGATATGGCAAAGAATCTTATCCTGTGGTTGATCATCGCGGCTGTCCTGGTGACAGTGATGAACAACTTCTCCAGCCCTAACGAGCCGCAGACCCTCAACTATTCCGACTTCATCCAGCAGGTCAAGGATGGCAAGGTCGAGCGCGTAGCCGTTGATGGCTATGTGATTACCGGCAAGCGCAACGACGGCGACAGCTTCAAGACCATTCGTCCGGCGATCCAGGACAATGGCCTGATCGGCGATCTGGTCGACAACCACGTTGTGGTTGAAGGCAAGCAGCCTGAGCAGCAAAGCATCTGGACCCAGCTTCTGGTGGCCAGCTTCCCGATCCTCGTGATCATCGCGGTGTTCATGTTCTTCATGCGCCAGATGCAGGGTGGTGCCGGCGGCAAGGGCGGGCCGATGAGCTTTGGCAAGAGCAAGGCACGCCTGCTGTCTGAAGATCAGGTGAAAACCACCCTGGCCGACGTTGCTGGTTGCGACGAAGCCAAGGAAGAAGTCGGTGAGCTGGTTGAGTTCCTTCGTGATCCGGGCAAGTTCCAGCGCCTGGGCGGTCGTATTCCTCGCGGCGTGCTGATGGTGGGTCCTCCGGGTACCGGTAAAACCTTGCTGGCCAAGGCGATTGCCGGCGAAGCCAAGGTGCCGTTCTTCACCATTTCCGGTTCTGACTTCGTCGAAATGTTCGTTGGTGTAGGCGCCAGCCGCGTTCGTGACATGTTCGAGCAGGCGAAAAAACATGCGCCGTGCATCATCTTCATCGACGAAATCGACGCCGTCGGTCGCCACCGTGGCGCCGGCATGGGTGGCGGTCACGACGAGCGTGAGCAGACCCTCAACCAGTTGCTGGTTGAGATGGACGGCTTCGAGATGAATGACGGCATCATCGTTATCGCTGCCACCAACCGTCCAGACGTACTTGACCCGGCGCTGCTGCGTCCAGGCCGTTTCGACCGTCAGGTGGTTGTTGGTCTGCCGGATATCCGTGGTCGCGAGCAGATTCTCAAGGTGCACATGCGTAAAGTGCCAATGGGTGACGACGTTGCTCCGGCCGTTATCGCTCGTGGTACCCCGGGTTTCTCTGGTGCCGACCTGGCTAACCTGGTCAACGAAGCCTCGCTGTTTGCGGCTCGCGCCGGCAAACGCATCGTCGAGATGAAAGAGTTCGAGCTGGCCAAAGACAAGATCATGATGGGCGCTGAGCGCAAATCGATGGTCATGTCCGAAAAAGAGAAGCAGAACACCGCTTATCACGAAGCAGGTCACGCGATTGTTGGTCGTGTCGTGCCTGAACATGACCCGGTCTACAAGGTGTCCATCATTCCGCGCGGTCGAGCGTTGGGTGTAACCATGTTCCTGCCGGAAGAAGATCGCTACAGCTTGTCCAAGCGTGCACTGATCAGTCAGATCTGCTCGCTGTACGGCGGCCGTATCGCTGAAGAAATGACTTTGGGCTTCGACGGTGTTACCACCGGTGCTTCCAACGACATCATGCGTGCCAGCCAGATCGCACGGAACATGGTGACCAAATGGGGTCTGTCGGAAAAACTGGGTCCGCTGATGTACGCCGAAGAGGAAGGTGAAGTATTCCTCGGTCGCGGCGGCGGTGGTCAAGCTGCCAGCTTCTCTGGTGAGACAGCCAAGCTGATCGACTCCGAAGTACGCAGCATCATTGATCAGTGCTACGGCACAGCCAAGCAGATCCTCACGGATAACCGTGACAAGCTTGATGCCATGGCTGACGCGCTGATGAAGTACGAAACGATTGATGCTGAACAAATCGACGACATCATGGCTGGCCGCACACCTCGTGAGCCGCGCGATTGGACAGGCGGCACTGGTACGCCTCCGCCTCCAGTGGCTCAGGATGAGCGTCCGCAAACACCGATTGGTGGTCCGGCTGCTGACGTTTAAGGCTTGAAATGACTTCTGTACAGTCCCTGACCCGGTTGCCTTGCGGCAACCGGGTTCTTGATTTGGCCCAGACGCATGTCATGGGTATTCTCAATGTCACTCCCGATTCTTTCTCTGATGGTGGCCGATATAGCCAGCTTGACGCGGCCTTGCGCCACGCCGAAGCCATGGTCGCGGCCGGTGCCACGCTGATTGATGTCGGCGGTGAATCGACTCGGCCTGGCGCGCGCGCTGTATCGCCGCTGGAAGAGCTTGAGCGCGTAGCGCCGATCGTCGAGCTGATCAATCGCGAGCTCGACGTCATTATTTCGGTCGACACCTCGACGCCTGCGGTGATGCGCGAGACCGCGCGGCTGGGTGCTGGCTTGATTAACGATGTACGCTCGCTGCGGCGTGATGGGGCACTGGATGCGGCTGCGGCAACGGGCTTGCCGGTTTGCCTCATGCACATGCTGGGTGAGCCGGGCGACATGCAGGATGATCCGCAATATCAGGACGTGACCCGGGAAGTGGGCGAGTTTCTGGCTGAGCGGATGTCGGCATGCGCATTGGCAGGTATCCCCGCCGAGCGGGTCATTCTTGACCCCGGCTTCGGTTTCGCCAAAACCCTGCAGCACAATCTAAGCTTGTTCAAGCATATGCAATCTCTGCATGCATTGGGTCGGCCGTTGCTGGTCGGCGTCTCGCGAAAAAGTATGATCGGCCATGCCTTGAACCGCCCTGTAGGCGAGCGTCTTTTCGGAGGGCTCGCGCTGGCGGCGCTGGCATCCGTCAAGGGTGCGCGTATATTGCGCGTCCATGATGTGGCAGAGACGGTAGATGTGGTGCGAATGATCGCGGCCGTGGAATCAGCCGAATAAGAATGATGGAGCACTTATGAGCAAAAAATACTTTGGTACCGACGGCATTCGTGGTCGTGTTGGTGTCTATCCGATCACTCCCGACTTCATGCTCAAGCTTGGCTGGGCTGCTGGTATGGCCTTTCGCAAGATGGGAGCCTGCAAAGTATTGGTTGGCAAGGACACGCGGATTTCCGGCTATATGTTTGAGTCGGCGCTTGAGGCCGGTCTGACATCGGCGGGTGCCGATGTGATGTTGCTTGGTCCGATGCCAACGCCGGCAATCGCCTATCTGTCGCGCACGTTCCAGGCTGAAGCCGGTATTGTGATCAGCGCATCGCACAACCCTCATGACGATAACGGTATCAAGTTCTTCTCTGGCAAAGGCACCAAGCTGCCGGATGAGCTGGAGTTGATGATTGAAGAGTTGCTTGATGCGCCGATGACGGTGGTCGAGTCGAGCAAAATCGGTAAGGTGTCGCGAATCAACGATGCGTCCGGTCGCTACATCGAGTTCTGTAAGAGCAGTGTGCCGACGGGCACGAGTTTTTCTGGTCTCAAGGTTGTCATCGATTGCGCCCATGGCGCGACCTACAAAGTCGCTCCGAGCGTGTTCCGTGAGTTGGGCGCAGACGTTGTCGTGCTGTCAGCGCAGCCAAATGGGCTGAACATCAATGATAATTGCGGTTCAACTCATATGGGGCAGCTGCAGGCGGCCGTGTTGGCTGAGCACGCGGATCTGGGTATCGCATTTGATGGTGATGGCGACCGGGTCTTGATGGTCGATCACACGGGCGCAATCGTTGATGGCGACGAGTTGTTGTACATCATCGCTCGCGATCTGCATGAGCGTGGAAAGCTGCAGGGTGGCGTGGTTGGTACCTTGATGAGCAATCTTGGTCTGGAGTTGGCCCTCGCAGAGCTTTCGATTCCGTTCATTCGTGCAAATGTCGGTGACCGTTATGTTATCGCCGAGTTGCTGGAGCGCAATTGGCTGGTCGGGGGTGAGAATTCGGGGCATATCGTTTGCTTCAACCACACCACGACCGGTGATGCGATCATTGCGGCGTTGCAAGTGCTGATGGCGCTGAAGGCTCGCAATGAGGGTTTGGCGCAAACGCGTCAGGCTCTGCGTAAATGTCCTCAAGTGTTGATCAACGTGCGTTTTGGTGGTGGCGAAAACCCGCTGGAGCATCCGGCTGTCAAGGAAGCCAGTGCGCGTGTTACCCAGGCAATGGCGGGTCGTGGTCGTGTGCTTTTGCGCAAGTCCGGGACAGAGCCTCTGGTGCGCGTAATGGTCGAAGGCGAGGACGAAGCTCAGGTTCGCAGCTATGCCGAAGAACTGGCAAAACTGGTAACTGAAGTTTCTGCCTGATACGGCTTGCAAGCCATGATTGTGTTGGGTAACATCTGCGCCCACTTTGACCGACGAGGTACAGCATGCGTCGCCCTATGGTAGCTGGTAACTGGAAGATGCACGGTACCCGCGCCAGCGTCGCTGAGCTGATCAACGGCCTTCGTCATCTGGCCTTGCCAAGCGGTGTTGATGTCGCGGTATTCCCGCCTTGCTTGCATATCAATCAAGTGATTGATGGTTTGAAAGGTAAATCGATTTCGGTCGGTGCGCAGAATTCTGCGGTGGAATCCATGCAAGGTGCATTGACCGGTGAAATTGCACCGAGTCAGTTGGTGGATGCAGGTTGTTCCCTGGTGCTTGTTGGGCACTCCGAACGCCGTCAGATTATGAGCGAGCGAGACGGAATGCTGAATCGCAAGTTCGCAGCGGCACAAGCATGTGGCTTGATTCCGGTGTTGTGTGTAGGGGAAACCCTGGAACAGCGCGAAGCCGGGAAAACTCTTGAGGTTGTCGGGCGTCAGCTGGGCAGCATCATCGAGGAGCTGGGTGTAGGTGCTTTTGCCAATGCAGTCATTGCTTACGAGCCTGTCTGGGCCATTGGTACCGGACTGACTGCAACGCCGCAACAGGCTCAGGATGTGCATAAAGCCATTCGCGAGCAGTTGGCGGCAGAGAATTCTGAAGTCGCACGAGGTGTGCGGCTTCTATACGGCGGCAGCGTGAAGGCGGCCAATGCGGTCGAACTGTTCGGCATGCCGGATATCGATGGGGGGCTCATTGGTGGAGCTTCCCTGAATGCAGATGAGTTCGGTGCGATCTGTCGCGCCGCGGGAAACTGAAAAAATGCTGGAAACAGTCGTAGTCGTTTTTCATCTGCTGGGTGCATTGGGCGTAGTTGCTCTGGTTTTGCTGCAGCAGGGTAAGGGTGCGGACGCTGGCGCGTCTTTCGGAGCAGGTGCTTCAAATACTGTGTTCGGAAGCCAAGGTTCCTCTACCTTTCTTAGTAAGTTTACTGCTATACTTGCCGCCGGTTTCTTCATAACCAGCTTAGGGTTAGGTTACTTTGCTAAAGAGAAGGCTCATCAGCTGACTCAAGTAGGTTTGCCAAACCCAGCAGTGTTGGAAGTACCTAAGCAACAACAACCGGCTTCTGATGATGTTCCGGTGCTTCAAGAGCAAAAGTCGGCTACTCCAGCGACTGACGTACCTCCAGCTCAAGAGCAGAAGTAAGAAGAGTTTCAAATGTAGTTTTGCCGAGGTGGTGGAATTGGTAGACACGCAACCTTGAGGTGGTTGTGCCCATAGGGTGTAGGGGTTCGAGTCCCCTTCTCGGTACCAATTAGTCAGGAGAGCCCGCTGTTGCGGGCTTTCTTGCAGGTGGAAGGTTACATTGACCCTATAAGGGATCGGTCGTATACTTCCGCCCCAGCTTTGTCGCGGGGTGGAGCAGTCTGGTAGCTCGTCGGGCTCATAACCCGAAGGTCGTCGGTTCAAATCCGGCCCCCGCAACCAGTTTAAGGAGCCCCTTTTAAGGGGCTTTTTGTTAGCTGGACACTTTCAACGCCGCTGTTCGACGGCGTTTCAAGGATGGGCGTTATGCCCATTTTTTTATTTTGCATAGCATGCACATATCATGCACTAGGGGGTTCAGGTGTCGAGCAAGCTAGAAGAGTTGCAGGCCTTGCTGGCCCCGGTGGTCGTGGCCCTAGGCTATGAATGCTGGGGTATCGAGTTTTCGGCTCAAGGTCGTCACTCGATGTTGCGCGTTTATATCGATAAAGAGGGTGGCGTGCTGGTGGACGATTGCGCCATTGTCAGCCGTCAGATCAGCGGTGTACTGGATGTTGAAGATCCAATCACTGTTGAGTACACCCTCGAAGTTTCCTCGCCTGGCATGGAGCGCCCACTGTTCACTCTTGAGCAGTTCGCCCAATTTGTCGGTGAACAAGTGAAGATCAAGCTGCGCTCGCCTTTTGAAGGTCGGCGCAACTTTCAGGGCCTTCTGCGCGGTGTAGAAGAACAGGATGTCGTGGTGCAGGTAGATGACCATGAGTTCCTGTTGCCGATCGATATGGTCGACAAGGCCAACATTATTCCCAGTTTTGACTGAGACGCGGATCCCGCGGATCCAATGGCTTGCGAAAGGCGAGGCGTACGATGAGCAAAGAAGTACTGCTGGTTGTTGAGTCGGTATCCAATGAAAAGGGCGTACCGGCAAGCGTAATTTTTGAAGCGCTGGAGCTGGCTTTGGCCACTGCTACCAAAAAGCGTTTTGAAGACGAAGTTGACCTGCGTGTGGAAATTAACCGCCACACCGGGGCATACGAAACTTTCCGTCGCTGGACGGTCGTCGAAGAGAATGATCTCGACGATCCGGCCATTGAAACCTGGCCGAGCAAGGTTGCTGAAACGCATCCTGGCGCCAAGGTCGGCGACGTCGTCGAAGAAAAAATCGAATCCATCGAGTTCGGCCGCATTGCTGCACAGACTGCCAAGCAAGTCATCGTGCAGAAAGTGCGTGAAGCCGAGCGTGCTCAAGTGGTCGATGCTTATCGCGAGCGCCTGGGAGAAATCATCTCCGGCACCGTGAAAAAAGTCACCCGCGACAACGTGATTGTCGATCTGGGTAACAACGCTGAAGCGTTGCTGGCCCGTGAAGACATCATCTCTCGCGAAACTTTCCGGGTTGGCGTGCGTTTGCGTGCGCTGCTCAAGGAAATCCGCACCGAGAACCGCGGCCCGCAGCTGATCCTGTCGCGTACCGCGCCGGAAATGCTGATCGAGCTGTTCCGCATCGAAGTGCCGGAAATTGCCGAAGGCCTGATCGAAGTAATGGCTGCGTCCCGCGATCCGGGTTCGCGCGCCAAGATCGCCGTCCGCTCCAAGGACAAACGCATCGACCCGCAGGGCGCTTGCATTGGTATGCGCGGTTCGCGCGTCCAGGCAGTGTCGGGCGAGTTGGGCGGTGAGCGTGTTGACATCGTTCTGTGGGACGACAACCCGGCTCAGTTCGTGATCAACGCCATGTCCCCGGCTGAGGTTGCGGCAATTATCGTTGACGAAGATGCCCACGCAATGGACATCGCCGTTGGCGCAGACAATCTGGCTCAGGCCATCGGTCGCGGTGGTCAGAACGTACGTTTGGCTAGCCAGTTGACTGGCTGGACCCTGAACGTGATGACCGAATCGGACATCCAGGCTAAGCAGCAAGCAGAAACCGGCGACATCCTGCGCAACTTCATCGACGAGCTTGAAGTCGACGAAGATCTGGCACAGGTGCTGGTAGATGAAGGCTTCACCAGCCTGGAAGAGATTGCCTACGTACCGTTGGAAGAAATGCTCAACATCGACGGCTTTGACGAAGATACCGTCAACGAGCTTCGCGCTCGTGCCAAGGATCGTTTGTTGACCAAAGCCATCGCTACTGAGGAAAAGCTGGCAGACGCCCATCCGGCCGAAGACCTGCTCTCGCTTGAGGGTATGGACAAGGATTTGGCGATGGAACTGGCGGTGCGCGGCGTAATTACCCGCGAAGACCTGGCCGAGCAGTCTATTGACGACCTGCTCGACATCGACGGCATTGACGATGATCGTGCCGGCAAGTTGATCATGGCCGCCCGAGCCCACTGGTTCGAGTAATTAGGCGCGGCCTGAGGAGAGAAGTGCATGACGCAAGTCACGGTGAAACAACTGGCCGATGAGGTCAAAACACCGGTAGAGCGCCTGTTGCAGCAGATGCGTGAGGCAGGTCTGCCGCACACCGCCGCCGAAGAAAATGTGACTGACAGTGAGAAGCAGTCTCTGCTGACTCACTTGAAAAGCAGCCACAAGGCGAAAGTGGAAGAACCACGCAAGATCACGCTGCAGCGTAAAACCACCAGCACCCTGCGTGTGGCTGGTAGCAAAAGCATCAGCGTAGAAGTTCGCAAGAAGAAAGTTTTCGTACAGCGTAGCCCGGAAGAAATCGAAGCCGAACGCAAGCGTGAACTGGATGAGCGTCGCGCAGTAGAAAATGCTGCTCGCCAGAAGGCTGAAGAAGAATCCAAGCAGCGCGCCGAAGAAGAAGCGCGTCGCCAGCCTGCTGCTGCGCAAACCGCTTCCAGCGACGCCGTTGCGGCGCCGGCTGCTGCCGAACCTGTTCGCGAAAGCGCGCCGGTGGTTGCCGCTGCGCCAGCACCGTCTGCTGACGTTCGCAACAAGCAGAACGAACAGCGCCGTCCGGACAAGCCACGTGCCGACGATAACAATCGTCGCAGCGGTGGCGGTGATGGCGAGCGCAAAAACGCTCCGCATCGCGCTTCGGTTAAAGAAAAAGCGCCGGCTCCACGTGTGGCGCCACGCACTACCGACGAAGAAAGCGATGGCTTCCGTCGTGGTGGTCGCGGCAAGGCCAAGCTGAAGAAACGCAACGCTCACGGTTTCCAGAGCCCAACCGGCCCTGTCGTGCGTGATGTGCAGATCGGCGAGACCATCACTGTTGGCGATCTCGCCAATCAGATGTCGGTCAAGGCTGCTGAAATCATCAAGTTCATGTTCAAACTGGGTACTCCAGCGACCATCAACCAGGTGCTTGATCAGGAAACTGCTCAGCTGGTAGCCGAAGAACTGGGCCACAAAGTGACCCTGGTCAGCGACACCGCCCTGGAAGATTCCCTGGCCGAGTCCCTGAAGTTTGAAGGTGAGTCGTTCTCCCGTGCTCCAGTCGTGACCGTAATGGGCCACGTTGACCACGGTAAAACTTCCCTGCTCGACTACATCCGTCGTGCCAAGGTTGCTGCTGGCGAAGCCGGTGGTATCACCCAGCACATCGGTGCATACCACGTTGAAACCGAACGCGGCATGGTCACCTTCCTCGACACCCCGGGTCACGCCGCGTTTACCGCAATGCGTGCTCGTGGTGCCAAGGCGACCGACATCGTTATTCTGGTAGTTGCAGCGGACGACGGCGTGATGCCGCAGACCATTGAAGCTGTTCAGCATGCGGTAGCGGCTGGCGTGCCACTGGTTGTTGCAGTGAACAAAATCGACAAGCCGGGCGCTGATCTCGATCGCATCCGTAGCGAACTGTCGGTTCACGGCGTGACTTCCGAAGAGTGGGGCGGTGATACGCCGTTCGTACCGGTGTCGGCGAAAGTCGGTACTGGCGTCGACGAGCTGCTTGAAGCCGTTCTGCTGCAGGCTGAAGTTCTCGAACTGAAAGCGACTCCATCGGCTCCTGGCCGTGGTGTTGTGGTTGAATCGCGTCTCGACAAAGGTCGTGGCCCGGTGGCAACCGTTCTGGTTCAAGACGGTACCCTGCGCCAAGGCGACATGGTCCTGGTCGGTTCGAACTATGGCCGCGTTCGCGCCATGCTCGACGAGAACGGCAAGCCAATCAAGGAAGCCGGTCCTTCCATCCCTGTCGAGATTCTCGGCCTGGACGGTACCCCGGACGCTGGCGACGAGATGAGCGTGGTTGCTGACGAGAAGAAAGCCCGTGAAGTGGCTCTGTTCCGTCAAGGCAAGTTCCGCGAAGTCAAACTGGCTCGTGCTCATGCTGGCAAGCTGGAAAACATCTTCGAAAACATGGGTCAGGCCGAGAAGAAGACGCTCAACATCGTCCTCAAATCCGACGTCCGTGGTTCGCTGGAAGCGTTGAACGGTGCCTTGAATGGCCTGGGCAACGACGAAGTTCAAGTGCGTGTAGTGGGTGGCGGTGTCGGTGGTATCACCGAGTCCGACGCTAACCTGGCACTGGCTTCCAACGCTGTACTGTTCGGCTTCAACGTGCGTGCCGATGCTGGCGCTCGCAAGATCGTCGAGCAGGAAGGTCTGGATATGCGTTACTACAACGTGATCTACGACATCATCGAAGACGTCAAGAAAGCCCTGACCGGCATGCTCGGCAGCGATGTTCGCGAGAACATCCTGGGTATCGCCGAAGTGCGTGACGTGTTCCGTTCGCCGAAGTTTGGCGCGATCGCAGGCTGTATGGTGATCGAAGGTGTTGTGCACCGTAACCGTCCGATCCGTGTACTGCGTGAAGACATCGTTATCTTCGAAGGCGAGCTGGAATCCCTGCGCCGCTTCAAGGATGACGCTTCCGAAGTACGTGCCGGCATGGAATGCGGTATCGGCGTGAAGAGCTACAACGACGTCAAAGTCGGCGACAAGATCGAAGTCTTCGAGAAGGTTCAGGTTGCTCGCAGCCTCTAACTCGCGCACTTCAGGAGCCGTGATGGTCGGCCGCACTCAAGGGTGTGGCGCATCACAAGGACTCTAAACGCAACGCCCGGTCTGGCTTTTGTCAGGCCGGGCGTTTGCCGCTTTCAGACCTTGCGGGTTTCACCGTGGGGCAGTAACAGGTAACAAAATCATGGCAAAAGAATACAGCCGTACCCAACGTATCGGCGATCAGATGCAGCGCGAGCTGGCCCAACTGATCCGTCGCGAAGTCAAAGATCCGCGCGTAGGCCTGGTCACCATTACCGCTGTGGAAGTCAGCCGTGACGTCGGTCACGCGAAGATTTTCATCACCGTGATGGGCCAGGACAACGCTGAAGACATCGCGCAAAGCATCAAGGTGCTGAATGCCGCCGCAGGTTTCCTGCGTATGCAATTGGCTCGCGAGATGAAGCTGCGCAGCGTGCCGCAATTGCACTTCCACTACGACGAATCCGTCGTGCGTGGTGCGCACCTGTCGGCCCTGATCGAGCGCGCCGTGGCTGAAGACAATCAGCACCCGGCGGCTGAACCTGAAGACACCAAGGAGTAATTCGGTGGCTCAGGTCAAACGTATCCGTCGTAACGTCAGTGGCATCATCCTGCTCGACAAGCCGTTGGGTTTCACCTCCAACGCCGCGTTGCAGAAGGTTCGCTGGCTGCTCAATGCCGAAAAAGCCGGGCACACCGGTAGCCTCGACCCATTGGCCACCGGCGTTCTGCCGTTGTGCTTCGGCGAAGCAACCAAGTTCTCGCAATACCTGCTCGATTCCGACAAAGGTTATGAAACCCTGGCGCAACTGGGCAAGACCACCACCACGGCAGACGCCGAAGGTGAGGTTTTGCAGGAGCGTCCGGTGACCGTTGGTCGCGCCGATGTCGAAGCCGCTCTGCCAGGTTTTCGTGGGCAAATCAGTCAGATACCGCCGATGTACTCGGCGCTCAAGCGTGATGGCCAGCCGCTGTACAAGCTGGCCCGTGCAGGCGAAGTAGTGGAGCGTGAACCGCGTTCTGTTACTATTGCGCGCTTGGAATTACTGGCCTTCGAAGGCGATACTGCGCGACTTGCGGTGGATTGCAGCAAGGGCACCTATATTCGCACCCTGGTGGAGGATATCGGTGAGCAGCTCGGTTGTGGTGCGTACGTCGCAGAATTGCGCCGTACCCAGGCCGGGCCTTTCACCTTGGCGCAGACGGTTACCCTCGAAGAGCTGGAAGCGGTACATGCCGAAGGCGGCAACGAAGCGGTCGACCGTTTCCTGATGCCATCGGACAGCGGCCTGCTGGATTGGCCGCTGCTGCACTTCTCCGAAGCAAGCGCGTTCTACTGGCTCAACGGCCAGCCGGTACGTGCTCCGGATGCTCCGAAGTTCGGCATGGTACGGGTACAGGATCACAATGGTCGCTTCATCGGTATCGGTGAAGTGAGCGAAGACGGGCGCATCGCGCCACGTCGCTTGATTCGGTCAGAATGACCGGAACCGGCCTGCATAACAGCAGGTCGGCGAGTGTGGCTGTTAACAGGCACGGTCACGACTCATTTATAGATACAGGGATTTGTCCCTGGCCTGTTGAAGCTGTTTCCCTGAAACAGTTTCCTGATAAAAGGATTGCCTCATGGCTCTCGACGTTCAAGAAAAAGCTCAAATCGTTGCTGACTACCAGCAAGCTGTTGGTGACACTGGTTCGCCAGAAGTGCAAGTTGCACTGCTGACCCACAACATCAACAAACTGCAAGGTCACTTCAAGGCCAACGGTAAAGATCACCACTCCCGTCGTGGTCTGATCCGCATGGTAAACCAGCGCCGCAAGCTGCTGGACTACCTGAAAGGCAAGGATCTGGGTCGTTATCAGACTCTGATCGGTCGCCTGGGTCTGCGTCGCTAATCAGCGATTGCGCTATGAGGTTGGTGGTCTGTCAGGCGTCAGCGGTTTACCGCTGGCGCCTTGCAGGCTCCCAGCCTCAAGTTTTATCTGGATACACGTTTTACCCTGGACAGGCGTTGGGCCGATTCCCGACATTGCCCAAGAATTCGCAAGAAACCAGTTCCCCCAAGAGCCACAAAGAAGGTAGGACACCGTGAACCCGGTAATCAAAAAATTCCAGTTCGGTCAATCGACCGTTACCCTCGAGACTGGCCGTATCGCCCGTCAGGCCTCCGGCGCAGTATTGGTCACCGTTGACGACGACGTCAGCGTATTGGTGACTGTAGTCGGTGCAAAACAAGCCGATCCAGGCAAGGGCTTCTTCCCTCTGTCCGTTCACTACCAGGAAAAGACTTACGCTGCCGGTAAGATCCCTGGCGGTTTCTTCAAGCGTGAAGGCCGTCCTTCCGAGAAAGAAACCCTGACTTCCCGACTGATCGACCGTCCGATCCGTCCGCTGTTCCCAGAAGGCTTCATGAACGAAGTGCAGGTTGTCTGCACCGTCGTTTCCACCAGCAAGAAGACCGATCCGGACATCGCTGCGATGATCGGTACCTCGGCTGCCCTGGCCATCTCGGGTATTCCTTTCGACGGCCCGATCGGCGCCGCTCGTGTAGCTTTCCACGAAAGCACCGGCTACCTGCTGAACCCGACTTACGAGCAGCAAGCTGCTTCGAGCCTGGACATGGTCGTTGCCGGTACTTCGGACGCTGTGCTGATGGTTGAATCGGAAGCCAAAGAGCTGACCGAAGACCAGATGCTGGGCGCGGTACTGTTTGCTCACGACGAATTCCAGGTTGTGATCAACGCGGTTAAAGAACTGGCCGCTGAAGCTGCCAAGCCAACCTGGAACTGGGCTCCGGCTCCAGAAGCCACCGAACTGCTGGGCGCTATCCGTGCCGAGTTCGGCGAAGCGATCTCCCAGGCTTACACCATCACCATCAAGGCCGACCGTTACGCTCGCCTGGGTGAGCTGAAGGATCAGGTTGTTGCCAAGCTGTCCGGTGAAGAAGGTCAGCCTTCGTCCAGCGAAGTCAAAGCTGCTTTCGGCGAAATCGAATACCGCACCGTTCGCGAAAACATCGTAAACGGCAAGCCACGTATCGACGGCCGCGACACCAAGACCGTACGTCCGCTGAACATCGAAGTCGGCGTTCTGCCGAAGACTCACGGTTCGGCGCTGTTCACCCGTGGTGAAACTCAGGCTCTGGTAGTCGCGACTCTGGGTACTGCCCGTGACGCACAACTGCTGGACACCCTGGAAGGCGAGAAAAAAGACCCGTTCATGCTGCACTACAACTTCCCTCCGTTCTCGGTGGGCGAGTGTGGTCGCATGGGTGGTGCTGGTCGTCGTGAAATCGGTCACGGCCGTCTGGCCCGTCGTTCGGTTTCGGCCATGCTGCCAGCCGCTGACGTGTTCCCGTACACCATCCGTGTGGTTTCGGAAATCACCGAATCCAACGGTTCGAGCTCGATGGCTTCCGTTTGCGGCGCTTCCCTGGCCCTGATGGACGCTGGTGTGCCGATGAAGGCACCGGTTGCCGGTATCGCCATGGGTCTGGTTAAGGAAGGCGAGAAATTCGCCGTTCTGACCGACATCCTCGGTGACGAAGACCACCTGGGCGACATGGACTTCAAAGTAGCCGGTACCGCCAAAGGTGTGACCGCGCTGCAGATGGACATCAAGATCAAGGGCATCACCGAAGAGATCATGGAAATCGCTCTGGGCCAAGCCCTGGAAGCGCGCCTGAACATCCTCGGTCAGATGAACCAGATCATCGGCCAGTCGCGTACCGAACTGTCGGCCAACGCTCCGACCATGATCGCGATGAAGATCGACACCGACAAGATCCGTGACGTTATCGGTAAAGGTGGCGCGACCATCCGTGCGATCTGCGAAGAAACCAAAGCTTCGATCGACATCGAAGACGACGGTTCGATCAAGATCTTCGGCGAAACCAAGGAAGCTGCTGAAGCTGCACGTCAGCGCGTTCTGGGTATCACCGCTGAAGCCGAGATCGGCAAGATCTACGTCGGCAAGGTTGAGCGCATCGTCGATTTCGGCGCATTCGTCAACATCCTGCCGGGCAAGGACGGTCTGGTGCACATCTCGATGCTGAGCGACGCTCGCGTAGAGAAAGTGACCGACATCCTGAAAGAAGGTCAGGAAGTGGAAGTGCTGGTACTGGACGTGGACAACCGCGGCCGTATCAAGCTGTCCATCAAAGACGTGGCAGCGGCCAAGGCTTCGGGCGTTTAATCACCCCATCGCTTTAGCGCAATAAAAATGCCCCGCCGTGTACACGGCGGGGCATTTTTTTGTCTGGTAAAAAGCAAAATGTGGTGAGGGGATTTATCCCCGTCCGGCTGCGCAGCAGTCGTAAAACCATACACTGCGGACTGCCTGAAACGCCGAGGTGCTGGATTCACGGCCGCTTCGCAACCGAACGGGGATAAATCCCCTCACCACAATTGGGAGTTTCAAGAGATAACCATCAGGCAACCCACAAATTTGCCGCAGCACACGACCAGTGCTAGGTTTAGCCCACCGCCCGTGTAGCTCAGCCGGTAGAGCAGCGCACTCGTAACGCGAAGGTCGCAGGTTCGATTCCTGTCTCGGGCACCATCCCCTTTATTTCACTTTGCGGCTCAGATCCTCGACAGTACGTTTGAGCTGATCCATCGCCCGATCCTGATCATTGATCTTCTGTTTCAGATTGGAAATCTCGCTGCTGCTCGAGCTTGAGCTCGAACCGCTGTTGCGCTTGAGGTCTTCGACCTGACGACCGAGGGTGTCCAGCTCGCGATCCTGTTCCTTGACCTTGTTCTTCAGGTCATCAATTTCCTTGCCACTGGAGTTTGAACTGGAACCGCTACTGCGTTTGAGGTCTTCGATCTGGCGCGTCTGCTCACTGATCGTGTCACGCATCTTTTTCAGCTCATCGATACTGATGTCGCTTCTGATCACCACCTCTTTGCCGTAATCGTTGTGAATCAGCGGAACCTTGTCGCCGTAGGACGGACTACTGGAACTCAGCTCCACAGCCATCGCGCTGGCAGGAAGCGCCAGAACCGTGATCAGAGCGGTGGCGGACACAACGGTGGAGATCTTCGAAAAGCTGCGCATCACTGGTTTTCCTTGTGAACAGCGGAGATGAGTGCCGAAGTGGCACATCGCTATGACTCGAAAAGCGTATTTATGTTCCGCAGGTCAACTTTTTGTGAGAGAGATGTAAAGAGCCGTGTAATTCGTCATGCAAACGTCCTATATTCGGAGCCTGCATGCGCATCGCCCAGCAGTTTTCAGATGATCCCGAATGGTTCCGAAGGCCGGAAAAATCCGCGTCAGAGAGATCCTTGATGATCCAGATCCATCCTCCATTCTTATGATCAGAGAGAACGCCATGACCGAATTAACTCAAGAGCAACGTCACGAAAAAGCGCTGGAAAAGTACATTCTGGACGTTCCGAAGCTGAAAGAAGAGATCAAGGACCTGAGTCCCGATGATCAGAAAGATCAGATCCAATGGGCCTTCGAAGACGAAGCCGAATCCCAGGGCCTGCAGCCGTGGGAGCTGACGCTCAAGTACACGAGCACGCCGGAAGAGTTCGAAGCGCAGCGCCTTGTGCTGCACAAGGAAGCGGCCGAAGTATTGGGCGTCGACTGGGACGAGTACTGCGAGATGAATAATCTCGTCGTTTGAAACAAAAACGCCAGCCTCAATCGGGCTGGCGTTTTTTATTGCGTGCAGTCTTCAGAGGCTGAGGCGCATCGACAGGTCGACCGCTTTGACATCCTTGGTCATCGCGCCGATCGAGATGTAATCCACGCCAGTCTCGGCGATCGGCAACAGCGTGCTTTCGTTGATCCCGCCGCTGGCCTCCAGTTTCGCTTTGCCACCGTTCAGGAGCACGGCTTCGCGCATGTCATCCAGGCTCAACTCATCAAGCATGATGATGTCTGCGCCGGCCGCTAATGCTTCCTTCAGCTCATTCAGACTTTCGACTTCGATTTCCACCGGTTTGCCCGGGGCGATCTTGTGCGCGGCGGCAATAGCCTGCGCGATGCCACCGCTGGCAGCGATGTGGTTTTCCTTGATCAGGAACGCGTCGTACAGGCCGATGCGGTGGTTATGGCAGCCGCCGCAGGTTACGGCGTATTTCTGCGCCAGGCGCAGGCCCGGCAGAGTCTTGCGGGTGTCGAGCAACTTCACCGGAGTTTCGCTGACGAAATCGGCCAGGTATTGCGCGCGCGTTGCCACGCCCGAGAGCAATTGCAGGAAGTTCAGCGCACTGCGTTCACCCGTCAGCAGCGAACGTGCCGGGCCTTCCAGATGAAACAGCGGCTGATTGGGTTTTACCCGCTCGCCATCGACGACTTGCCAATGCACTGCCACCCGCGGATCGAGCTGACGAAATACCGCATCGACCCAGGCCGTGCCGCAAACAACGGCTGCGTCGCGAGTAATGATGGTGGCTTTGGCCAGACGTTCGGCCGGGATCAGTTGCGCGGTGATGTCGCCGCTGCCGATGTCTTCGAGCAACGCACGGCGCACGTTGGCTTCGATTTCGGCGGTCAAATCGGCGAGACGTAGATTCGGCATAACGGGCTCCACAAACAAAGTGGTTCGATTATAGGGGCATGGCGCGAGCCAACCCAAGGCGAGAACTCGCGCGCTTGACTGCATCCGGTCGAATTTCTTTGAGCAAACCCCGTCCGGTGTTGGTCTGTGCAAGTGTGCGGATATAGGGGAAACCCTGACGGCTATAGCGCCGGGGACAACTTTTGCAAGATAATCCGCCTTGCATTTGACGTCATGGCTTTGACGATTTTGAAGATGCCGCTTTTAAAACTGTGGGAGCGCGCCTGCTCGCGAAGAGGGCATGTCAGCGGCATTTTCTTTTTCTGACCCACCGCTTTCGCGAACAGGCTCGCTCCCACAGGGGGCTTGCGCAGAAAGTGACTGACGAATCACCGTTCCAGGAGGCTTGGATGCACAACGACGGGAAAGTAGTGCCTTTGCACAAGGCCGCTACCGATCAGGCGAATCACTCGCCGCTCGCCCGCCTGCCTGTGATTCTGCTTCAGGTGCGCGACAAGGCTGCGCAGCAACTGCGCCTCGGTTTGCAGGAGCTGTTCGATAACGCCGACGACACGCTGTTTGAAATGGCCGATCGCGCGCGCAACGACGTCGAGCAGAACATCTTTTTTGAAGCCATGCGCGACCTGCGCCTCAAGCGTAAAAACATCGAGCGCGGCTTTCTCGAGCAATTTTTCGAGGCCTTCGTCGGCCTCACTCAATACCACGCCACGCACAACACCTTGCCCCACACGCTGGTGTACGAAGAGTCGGCGCCGCGCACCGATGACATGGAGCGCAGCGTGGCGGTCGAGACCATGGTCGGTCGCGTACTCAAGCGTGACGGCTTCGCCCTCGATCAATTGACCACGCGGCTCAACGCCTTGCTGGGCAATACCCTCGACGATCAACACAATCCGCTCGGCCCGGCGATGCTGTGCGAGTACTTCTTGCAGGCCGGACGCAATCTGGGCGTGGAGATCAAGGTCAAGCTGATCCTGCTCAAACTGTTCGAGCGTTATGTGCTGGCCGACACCGAGCAGCTTTACGCCGAAGCCAATCAACTGCTGCTCGCCACTGGTGTGCTGCCAGGGTTGCAACCAGCGCCGGCGCGTCGCGCAATTGATCGCGTCGCGTCCAGCGTCTACAGCGAAGAAAGTCATGACCCCGCACCGGCTGACGAAGGCGTGCAGGAGGTCTTCGCCGCGTTGCAGGAGTTGCTGTTGCATGTGCGCGGTAGCGTCGCACCGACGCTGGAGCCCAGCGGCACCAGTCAGCCGATTACCACCCGCGACCTGCTGCGCCTGCTCTCGCATTTGCAACAGTACGTGCCGGCGCTGGCGGCGCAGGACGACTTCGATCTGCGCAATCAGCTCGAACAACTGCTGACTCGGGTCAGCGTCAGAAGTGGCAAATCACGGATTGTCGGCGGCGCAGACGAAGACGTGATCAATCTGATTGCCATGGTCTTCGACTGCATCCTCGAAGACCGCAATGTGCCGGACTCGCTCAAAGCGTTGATCGCTCGCCTGCAGATTCCGATGCTTAAGGTCGCGGTGCTCGACAAGAGCTTCTTCAGCCGCAGCAGTCATCCGGCGCGGCGCCTGCTCAACGAAATTGCCGACGCCGCCATGGGCTGGGGTGATTGCGACGGTGAGGCGCGCGACAGTCTGTACTTGCGCATCGAACAAGTGGTGCAACGCCTGCTGAGCGACTTTGTCGATGACCCGGCGATTTTTTCCGAGCTGCTGGCTGACTTCCTCGCGTTTACCAGTGACGAGCGCCGTCGCAGCGAGCTGCTGGAACAGCGATTGCGCGATGCCGAAGAGGGGCGCGCTAAAACCGAAATGGCTCGGCGTCGGGTCGAGCAGGCGCTGAATCAAGCGGTTTTGGGCAAAGTCCTGCCGCCTTCCGTGGTGACCTTCGTACAGGACGCCTGGAGCAAAGTGCTGCTGCTGACGTGCCTCAAGCATGGCGATCAGTCCGCCGAGTGGCAGGCCGATGTGCAGACCATGGAGCAATTGATCTGGAGCGTGCAGCGCCATGACGACGCAGAATCCAGTCTGCGCTTGCTGGCACTGGTGCCAGGTTTGCTCAAGTCGTTGCGTGATGGCTTGACCAGTTCGGCGTTCGATCCGTTCGCGACCAGCGAATTTTTCAGTGAGCTTGAGGCTCTGCATGTGCGCGTGCTGGAGCGCTCCGTCGAGGCGGATCAAACCGCGACGATGATCGAGGTGTCGCAGCAGATCGTTTTGCCTGACGCCGACGACGGCACGCTGGAGCTAACCTCGGTGCGCTTGCCCCACGACGATGCCGGTTTGCGTCAGGTCGACCAGTTACGTCTGGGCAGTTGGGTTGCGTTTGAGGAAGACGAACACAGCTTGCGCTGCAAGCTGGCCGCCATCATCGAGGCCACGGGCAAATACGTATTTGTCGATCGTACCGGGATGAAAGTCCGCGAGCGCAGTCGCACCGGGCTCGCCCTGGAATTCCGTCGCGGCGCAGTGCGTGCGTTGGACGACACCTTGCTGTTTGACCGGGCGCTGGAGTCGGTGCTGGGTAATCTGCGGCGACTCAATCGCGGCAAGTGATCGCGCGCCGGGGGCCGATCACGGCATACTGGGCGCCAACACAGTCGGCGTTGAAGGAATCGGTATGCAGTTGGATCCCGCTAGCGGGTGGTGTCAGGGGGTGCAGGTGTGCCCATCGCCCAACTTCAATGAACGCCCTGCGGGCGAAATTTCCCTGTTGGTGATCCATAACATCAGCTTGCCACCCGCGCAGTTCGCCACCGGCAAGGTGCAGGAGTTTTTCCAGAATCGTCTGGATGTCACTGAGCATCCCTACTTTGCAGGGATTGCCGACTTGCGCGTCTCCGCGCACTTTCTTATTGAACGTGACGGCAAGGTCACCCAGTTTGTCTCCTGTCTTGAACGGGCATGGCACGCGGGGGTGTCGATTTTCGACGGACGCGAAACCTGTAACGATTTCTCCGTGGGCATCGAGCTCGAAGGTACGGATGATCTGCCGTTCACTGATGCGCAGTATCAGGCGTTGACGGCGCTGACCCGCCAGTTGCAAAAAGTATTTCCGGCCATCACCGGCGCCCGCATTTGCGGGCACAGCGACATAGCACCCGGGCGTAAGACCGATCCTGGCCCGGCATTCGACTGGGCGCGTTACCGCGCTGCCCTGGCACAAGAGGAAGGACAATGAGTTTTCTGGTGTTACTGCTGGCGGTCTGGATCGAGAAATTCTCGGCCCTGCGCCATCGGCTTCAACGCGATGGCGGATGGATCCGCGAACTGCACAAACTCGAAAGCAACGAGCGTTTGGCAAAACAGCCATGGCTGGTGCTGACCATTCTGGTATTGCTGCCGGTGGCGTTGCTCGCCTTGTTGTTGCTGGTGCTGGAGCCTGTGGCTTACGGCCTGCTGGCCTTGCCGGTGCATTTGCTGGTGGTGATTTACAGCCTGGGGCGCGGCGATTTGCTCGGCGGTCTCGGGCCGTTCCGCGATGCCTGGCGTCGTGAGGATCTGCAAGCCGCGGCCCACGTGGCCAAGCGTGATCTGGACATCTGCGCCGACAGTGGCGAGCAATTGCTCGATCAGGTGCAGGGGCACTTGTTGTGGCAGGCCTATCAAAGCTTCTTCGCAGTGATCTTCTGGTATTTCCTGCTCGGCCCTGTGGCAGCGCTGGCCTATCGTTTGTTGGCACTGGCCGAAGAAAACGGCAAGAACCCGGCGCTGGTCGAGCGTGCTGCGCAACTGCGTCATGCCTTCGATTGGGTGCCGGTGCGTTTGCTGGCGGCGAGTCTGGCGCTGGTTGGCAACTTTGTTGCGGTGAGCCGGGTGATGCTGCACGAGTTGCTCAACTGGAACATCAGCGCTGCGCAACTGATCAACAAAGTCGGGCTGGCAGCGGGCGAGATTCCGCCGCCTGCGGTCGGCCCGGAAGGCATCAACACCCTCGATTGCCTGTGGGACCTGCTGCTGCGCGCGGCGGTGCTGTGGTATGCCGGGTTTGCCTTGTGGACGGTTCTGGTTCACTGATCTTTTCAGTGAAACTCATTGTGGTGAGGGATTTATCCCCGATGGGCTGCATAGCGGCCCCAAGACCATAATCCACGATTCCACAGATACAACTCTGATTACGATATGGGGGCCGCTGCGCAGCCCATCGGGGATAAATCCCCTCACCACAGGGTTAGTGGTCAACTCAGGTAGTCGTTAACCTTAAGTTACAAAACCTCCCTTCGATTTGAGCTATACAGAGATGGCGCTCGATAGTGGCTATCTGCTGTCGCCTCGCGCCTGCCAATAAAAACAAGAAAAACCAAGGGAGACTTCCAGTGAAGAGCTTGCTCTATCCCGCCGTCTCGCTGATGAACCGTCTGAGCTTCGGCATGAAGTTCAGCCTGATCAGCGTGCTGTTCCTGGTGCCGATGCTGGTGACCAATTTCTATCTGGTGCGCGACTCTTATCGCGAGTTTCAGGGGACTCAGGTGGAGTTGCAAAGCCTCGACCTGCTGGGCAGCAGCCTGACCCTGCGCCGGGATCTGGAGACCCTGAACAATCTGGTGCAGATCAACGTCACCCTCGGTCAGTCCGGCAAGGCCGGTAACATCGAGTCGCAGATCACCACGCTCGAACAAAGTCTGCTTGCCCGGCTGCAAGGCCTGAAAGCGATGACTGATGATTCCGGGCAGATCAAGGTGTTTGAAGGCAAGCGCGATGAAATGATCACCGCGTTCAAGGCTCAGCAAGCGGAAAGCTCCCTGCAAAGTAAAAGCGCTTTGATCGGTAAACTGCTCGGCAATGCGCAGATTTTCAGCCAGATCATCGCCAGTCAGTCCGGTCTGAGCCGCGATAACCAAAGCGATATCCGCCAACTCAGCGAACTGGTCATCAACCTCACCCCGACGGTCAGCCAAACCCTTGGTGAAGGCCGGGCCATGGGTTCGTATTCGTTGGGACAGGGGTTTCTCAACAGTTCGTCGAGCACGCGTTTTGATGAGTTGCTGGCGCAGATCGAAAAGCTTCAGGCCGAGTACAGCTTGAAACTGCAGGATGCCCTCGGCTCAAGCCAGGCTGCGCGCGAAACCCTGACGCTGCAAGCCGACAGCAGCAAGGCCTCGTTGAAACAGGCCAGCGAGTTGTTCGAACAGCAAGTCGTGATGGCCGAAACCCTCGATGCACCGTGGCAGGCGTTCTACGACCAGGTCACCGGGTTGATGGACAAGACCTACCAGCTCAACGAAGCGACGTTGACGTTTCTTGATCGGCAATTGCAGCAGCGCCTGGCGCAAAACCGCACGCACATGGTCTTGCAGGCCGTGGCGTTGTCGGTGGTGTTTGTGCTGATTTTCTATCTCTACGGCGGTTTTTACGCCTCCACACGTACAACGCTGAAACGCCTGGGCGCGATGATGGACAAGGTTGCGGCCGGCGACATGACGGTCAACTTCGTGGCGCACAGCCGCGATGAGCTGGGCGAGTTGGGCGAAGTGTTCAACGGAACGGTGAAGAAAATTCATGACTTGATCGAGCGCGTCGGCCAAACCGTCGGCGAAGTCGAGCGGCAGGCCGGACAGGTGGAGAACGTCTCCGCGCAAAGCAATCAGGCCGTCGCCGGGCAGCGTACACAGATCGAGCAAGTGGCGACGGCAATGAACCAGATGTCGGCGACGTCTCTGGAAGTGGCGCGCAGTGCTGCTGCAGCGGTGAGCAGCGCCCACAGCGTGAATGACGAGACCATCAGTGGTCGTGGTCTGGTCGAGTCCCAGCAGGGCAGCATTGCTGCGCTGGCCAGCGAGATCGATCAATCGGTGCTGGTGATCAACCAACTGGCCAGTGACAGCCAATCGATCAGCCGCGTCCTGGAAGTGATCAAGAGCATCGCCGAACAGACCAACCTGCTGGCGCTCAACGCCGCGATCGAAGCCGCCCGCGCCGGGGAGCAGGGACGCGGTTTTGCGGTGGTCGCAGACGAGGTGCGCACGCTGGCCAAACGTACCCAGCAATCAACCGAAGAAATCGAAAAGATGATCGCCAAACTGCATGGCGGTGTCGGCGCGGCGGTGAAGGCCATGGGCGTCAGCCATCAAATGGCCAATGGCACGGTAGGGCAGTCGGAAAAGGTTCAGCAGGCGTTGGAAAACATCCTCGGCGCGGTGGGCATGATCGTCGACCAGAACCAGCAGATCGCCGCGGCGGTTGAGCAGCAAACAGCGGTAGCCCATGACATCGATCAGAATATCGTCGAGATCAACCGCGCCGGCGAGCGCACGGCACACGGCGCGCACCAGACCGAAGATGCCAGCCGCGCGCTGTCGGCGCAGGTCGTGGAACTCAAACAGCTGATCAGCGCCTTCCGCGTCTGAATTGCGCCCATTCTCCCTGTAAGAGTGAGCCTTTGTGGCGAGGGGATTTATCCCCGATGGGGCGCGAAGCGCCCCAATGCCTGAGTTAGAAATTTATCTAACGTGTCTTCGATTTTTTGGGGCCGCTGCGCAGCCCATCGGGGATAAATCCCCTCGCCACAAAGATTCCCTCCTCAAGGGGCAGGGTGTTATCAGAAACTTTTGTAATACTTTTACACTTTCAGTCGTAGGCCGAATCCTGTTTTTCTCCCGGCACTGGCTTTCCGTCATCAATGAGCCAGTATTCCGGTTCATCTGATCGCGTAGAGGAGACTGCACATGTCTGTTGCAACCCTGGGAGTCCAGGGCCGCTGTGCCCATTGCCAGACCACTCTGGCCCTCAAACCCTGGCAGCTCAATGCTATCTCGATCAACGAGGCGTTCAGTTGCGAGCATTGTCAAAAAGCTCTGGAGCTACGCTGCCCGCAACAGATCAAGCGCTTCAAATCGCTCGATTCACTGGCGTTGTTGCGCTTCACTGCCTCGGTGACAGTGTGTACCGCGCTGCTGGTGGCGTTGGTGATGGAGTGGGTGGGGCTGCTCAGCGTCACCGAACAACTGAATGCTTCACTGATCACGATCTTCGTGTACTTCGTGGTGGTGCGTTATGCGCGCCAACGTCAGCACCTGACTCTGCTTCTCGAAGCCGCCAAGGCTCACGCCGATTGACTACCAGCCAAATACTTCACAACTGTTGGCCGTGCTGGCGGCGGCAAGTTGTTGCGGGGAAAGACTCATCAGCTCGGCCAGCGCCGCGCAAATCGCCGGCAAGTGCGCCGGGCTGTTGCGTTGTCCGGGGAACATGACGGGCGCCATGTCCGGTGAGTCGGTTTCCAGCACAATCGATTCCAGTGGCAACTCCGCCAGCACGCGATGCATGCGCAAGGCTTGCGGCCAGGTCGGTGCGCCGCCAAGCCCCAGTTTGAAACCGAGTTTGATGTATTCACGCGCTTCTTCGCGGCTGCCGGCGAAAGCGTGGATGATCCCTGCGCGTTTGAGCTTGAAGCGTTTAAGCGTGGCAATAACCGCTGCGTGGCTGCGTCGCACATGGATCAGCGCTGGCAATTCAAAGTCCGCTGCCAGTTGCAGTTGTGCCTCGAACAGTGCTTGTTGCCGCTCGCGGTCGAGTGTTTCGATAAAGTAATCCAGACCGATTTCGCCCACTGCACACAACTGCCGATGACCGTGCAGCCGGGTCAGCCAATCACCCAGTGTCGGCAAATCTTCGGGACGATGCTGATCGAGATACACCGGGTGCAGACCGAACGCTGCGTACAGATCCGGGTCGCTCTGCACCAGATCCCACACCCGTTGCCAGTTGCCCTCATAGACCCCGAGCACCACCATCCGCCGCACTCCTAGAGCGCGGCTTTCGGCCAGCAACGCCGAGCGATCGGCGTCGAAGTCGGGGAAGTCGAGGTGGGTGTGGCTGTCGATCAGCTCCACGGCTCAGTCTCGGTGAATGCGCTGCTTGAAGGTACGCGCAATGGCCTGTACACCCGGTTTGTACTCCGACTGCTCAACGGCTGCGAGCGCCAGTTCCAGCGCCTTGTCGGCGATCAACTGGTGTTGCTGGGCCATGGCATTGACTGGCAGCGGCAGGAAGTCGAGCAGTTGCGTATCACCGAAGGTGCCAAGGCGCAGCGGTCGTGACTTGAGCGGGAAGTCATGCAGTGCATCAAACACACCCTGCAACAGCACGTAGGAAGTGGTGATCAGCGCGTCCGGCAAATGCCCCAGACGTTGCAGGAGTTCTTCCATCAGTTGCTGGCCGCATTCTCGGCTGAAGGATTCGGCGTGCTCGACCAGCACTTCGCCTTTGAAGTCGACCAGCGCTTGTTTGAAACCGGCGGCACGTTCCTGACTGATGCTCAACTCCGGGCGAGCACCCAGCAGCACGATTTGCTTGAGTTGTGCATCGAGCAGGCTCTGAGTCAGGTGCAGACTGGCCTCGCGGTCGTCGCTGATCACCGAGCAGAAATGCTCCGGTTCCATGACCCGGTCGATGGCGATGATCGGCAAGCCTTTGGCCTGCAACTGACGATAACTGTCGTCCCCGGCCGGCAGGCAACTGGCGACGATCAGGGCATCGCAGCGACGCGCGCGGAACAGTTGCAGCAATTGCCGTTCGCTTTCGGGTGCATCGTCGGAACTGGCGATCAGCAACTGATAGCCGCGCGCCCGCGCCCCTTGCTCCAGCAGTTTGGCGATCCGCGCGTAACTGGGGTTTTCCAGATCCGGCAGAATAAAACCCAACGTGCGGGTGTGGCGGCTGCGCAACCCGGCCGCTTGTGGGTTTGGCGTAAAGCCATGCAGGTCGACCACTGCGCGCACCCGCTCGACAGTGGCGGTGCTGATGCGTTGCTGTTCGGCCTTGCCGTTGATGACGTAGCTGGCGGTGGTCACGGACACTCCGGCCAACCGCGCGATATCACTGAGTTTCAACCCGGGATTTCCTTGTTTTTGCGAGCTTGCCGCAACATTTTCGCCAATCCTACCCGATAAGGGCAGGCGACTATTGTCGCAACGCATCCGACAAGTTGGACTTCAAGGATGGAACATTATCGAGTAACGTGCCGATCAATCTAGATTAAACGTTTCAGCAAGCGTATTTTCTACGTTTTAGACGCCTTTGGCCGGTTCTGCCGTGAAACCGCCAAAACTGCCGCTGAAAAGCGAAGCGTTAGAGCGCCTAAGCTGCAACCATTCAAAACAATACCTGGCGTCATCCGATGCCAAAAAGGAGATCGCATGCTCGAGCTCACTATAGAGCAGATATCCATGGGCCAATCGGCCGTGGATAAACCCGCCGCCCTGCAATTGCTGGCCAATCATCTGGTGGCCGATGGTCTGGTCGCCGACGGCTACCTTGCCGGATTGCAGGCCCGGGAAGCCCAGGGCTCGACCTTTCTCGGTCAAGGTATCGCCATTCCCCACGGCACCCCGGAAACCCGCGATCAAGTGTTCGCCACTGGCGTGCGCCTGATGCAGTTTCCCGAGGGCGTGGATTGGGGCGATGGCCAGATCGTTTATCTGGCCATCGGCATTGCCGCCAAATCCGACGAACACCTGCGTCTGCTGCAACTGCTGACCCGCGCCCTCGGCGAGACTGATCTGGGCCAGGCCCTGCGTCGCGCCAGTTCGCCCGAAGCGCTGCTGAAACTGCTGCAAGGTGCGCCGCAGGAACTGGCGCTGGACGCGCAGATGATCGGTCTCGGCGTGTCTGCCGACGATTTCGAAGAGCTGGTCTGGCGTGGTGCGCGTCTATTGCGTCAGGCCGATTGTGTGAGCAACGGTTTTTCTGCGGTGCTGCAACAAGTCGAGGCGCTGCCGTTGGGCGATGGCTTGTGGTGGCTGCACAGCGAGCAAACGGTGAAACGCCCCGGCCTGGCCTTCGTGACGCCGGACAAACCGATGCGCTACCTCGGTCAGCCGCTGAGCGGTCTGTTTTGCCTGGCCAGTCTCGGCGAAGCGCATCAGGCCTTGCTTGAGCGCTTGTGCGCGCTGCTCATTGAAGGTCGCGGCCACGAACTCGGTCGGGCCACCAGCAGCCGCAAAGTCCTCGAAGTGCTCGGCGGTGAACTGCCCGCTGACTGGCCGAGTGCACGCATTGCGCTGGCCAACGCCCACGGCTTGCACGCGCGCCCGGCGAAGATCCTCGCGCAATTGGCGAAGAGTTTTAATGGCGAAATCCGTGTGCGCATCGTCGATGGCCAGGACAGCGCCGTGTCGGTGAAGAGCCTGAGCAAACTGCTCAGCCTCGGCGCCCGTCGCGGTCAGGTGCTGGAGTTGATTGCCGAACCGAGCATCGCCGCCGATGCCTTGCCGGCACTGCTCGCCGCCATCGAAGAAGGCCTCGGTGAAGAAGTCGAGCCGCTGCCCGCCATCAGCCAACAGCGCGAAGTCATTGCCGACATCGCCGAAGTGCTGATCGCTCCGGCCTCCGGCAGCCTGCTGCAAGCGATCCCGGCAGCACCGGGCATCGCCATCGGCCCGGCGCACATTCAAGTGCAACAAAGCATCGATTACCCATTGCGTGGCGAGTCCGCCGCCATCGAGCGTGAGCGCCTCAAGCAAGCGCTGGCCGATGTGCGCAACGACATTCAAGGCTTGATCGAACGCAGCAAAGCCAAAGCGATCCGCGAGATTTTCATCACCCATCAGGAGATGCTCGACGACCCGGAACTCACCGACGAAGTCGACACGCGCCTCAAGCAGGGTGAAAGCGCCGAAGCGGCGTGGATGGCGGTGATCGAAGCGGCCGCCAAGCAGCAGGAATCGTTGCAGGATGCCTTGCTCGCCGAACGTGCGGCGGATCTGCGTGACATTGGCCGCCGCGTGCTGGCGCAACTGTGTGGCGTCGCAACCCCGAGCGAGCCTGAGCAACCGTACATTCTGGTGATGGACGAGGTCGGCCCATCCGATGTGGCGCGGCTCGATCCGGCACGAGTGGCGGGGATACTGACTGCTCGCGGCGGGGCCACGGCGCACAGTGCAATCGTCGCCCGTGCTCTCGGCATTCCGGCACTGGTCGGCGCTGGCGCAGCGGTGTTGTTGCTGGCGCCGGGCACGCCGTTGCTGCTCGATGGCCAACGCGGTCGCCTGCACGTCGACGCCGATGCGGCGACCCTGCAACGCGCCGCCGAAGAACGCGACACCCGCGAGCAACGCCTGAAGATTGCCGCCGAACAACGCCACCAACCGGCACACACTACCGACGGTCACGCCGTTGAAGTGTTCGCCAACATCGGTGAAAGCGCCGGTGTGATCAGCGCGGTGGAGCAGGGCGCCGAAGGCATCGGTCTGCTGCGCACCGAGCTGATTTTCATGGCCCATCCGCAAGCGCCGGACGAAGCCACCCAGGAAGCTGAATACCGCCGCGTCCTCGACGGCCTCGCCGGTCGGCCGCTGGTGGTGCGCACGCTGGATGTCGGCGGCGACAAACCGCTGGCGTATTGGCCGATCGCCAAGGAAGAGAATCCGTTCCTCGGTGTGCGCGGTATTCGCCTGACCTTGCAGCGTCCGCAGATCATGGAAGCGCAATTGCGTGCCTTGCTGCGTTCGGCGGACAACCGTCCGCTGCGGATCATGTTCCCGATGGTCGGCAGCGTTGAAGAGTGGCGCCAGGCCCGTGACATGACCGAGCGTCTGCGTCTGGAAATCCCGGTCGCTGACCTGCAACTGGGGATCATGATCGAAGTGCCGTCCGCCGCCTTGCTGGCGCCGGTGCTGGCCAGGGAAGTCGACTTCTTCAGCGTCGGCACCAACGACCTGACCCAGTACACCCTGGCCATCGACCGTGGCCATCCAACGCTGTCGGCGCAGGCGGACGGCTTGCACCCGGCGGTACTGCAATTGATCGACATCACCGTGCGCGCGGCCCATGCCCATGGCAAATGGGTCGGCGTGTGCGGCGAACTGGCCGCAGATCCGTTGGCGGTGCCGGTGCTGGTCGGCCTCGGTGTCGATGAGCTGAGCGTGTCCGGCCGCAGCATTGCCGAAGTGAAAGCGCGCATCCGCGAACTCAGCCTGACCCAGGCGCAAACCCTTGCTCAACACGCCCTGGCCGTGGGCAGCGCCAACGAAGTGCGCGCATTAGTGGAGGCCCTGTAATGGCCAAGATTCTTACCCTGACCCTCAACCCGGCGCTGGATCTGACGGTGGAGTTGCCGGTACTGGCGGCCGGTCAGGTCAATCGCAGTGAAGAGATGCACACCCATGCCGCCGGCAAAGGTGTGAACGTCGCACAGGTGCTGGCCGATCTTGGTCATCAACTGACGGTCAGCGGCTTTCTCGGTGAAGACAATCTGCAAGCGTTCGAAACCCTGTTTGCCAAACGTGGTTTTGTCGACGCGTTTATTCGCGTGCCCGGTGAGACGCGCAGCAACATCAAGGTGGCTGAACAGGATGGTCGCATCACCGACATCAACGGCCCGGGGCCGGTGGTCGATGCCGCCGCGCAACAAGCGTTGCTCGAGCGTCTGGTGCAGATGGCGCCGGGGCATGATGCGGTGGTGGTCGCCGGCAGTTTGCCGCGCGGCGTCACTGCGCAATGGTTGCGTGAACTGATCGAACGGCTCAACCAGCTCGGCCTGAAAGTCGCCCTCGACTCCAGCGGCGAAGCCCTGCGCGAGGCCCTGAAGGCTGGCCCGTGGCTGATCAAACCGAACACCGAAGAACTCGCTGATGCGTTGGGTTGCGAGGTGGTTTCCCATGCGGCCGAAGCCCAAGCAGCGGCGCGCTTGCATGCGCAAGGCATCGAGCACGTGGTGATTTCCCACGGCGCTGACGGCGTGAACTGGTTCAGCGTCGGCTCGGCGCTGCATGCCACGCCGCCGAAAGTCAGTGTCGCCAGCACGGTTGGCGCTGGTGATTCGCTGTTGGCCGGCATGCTTCACGGTCTGCTCAGCGCCGACACGCCGGAGCAAACCCTGCGCACTGCCACGGCGATTGCCGCGATGGCGGTGACGCAGATCGGTTTTGGCATTAACGACGCCGCGCAACTGGCGCAGCTCGAACAGGGCGTGCGCGTGCGCCCCCTGACAGAACAATAAGAGGGTTTGTCATGAAGTTAGCCATTGTTACGGCGTGCCCGAACGGCATGGTCACCAGTGTGCTGTGCGCGCGGTTGCTCGATGCGGCGGCGCAACGTCAGGGCTGGAGCACCAGTGTTGAAGTGGTCGATGCGGCGCACCCGGAACGCGAGTTGTCGGCGGCAACGATCGAGGCGGCGGAGTGGGTTTTGTTGGTCGCGACAGGCGCGGTCGACATGACGCGCTTCGTCGGCAAACGCGTGTTCCAGATTGCTCCGGCACAGGCGCTGCAAGATGTTGAAGTAGTGCTGCGTCGTGGGGCTGAAGAGGCTGAAGTCTACGTTGCCCGCGCGGCTGAACCGGTTGCCGATGCAGCGCGCGCGCCACGCATCGTCGCCATCACGGCGTGCCCGACCGGTGTTGCGCACACCTTCATGGCCGCCGAAGCCTTGCAGCAAACCGCCAAGCGTCTGGGCTATGAATTGCAAGTCGAAACCCAGGGCTCCGTGGGCGCAAAGACCCCGCTGAGCGCCGCGGCGATTGCCGAGGCTGACGTGGTGTTACTGGCGGCGGATATCGAAGTCGCCACCGAGCGTTTCGCCGGCAAGAAAATCTACCGCTGCGGCACCGGCATCGCATTGAAGCAGTCTGAAGCCACGCTGAAAAAGGCCTTGGCCGAAGGTGTTGTGGAAAGCGCGGCGAGTGACGGAAAAGCACCGGCCAGGCAAGAGAAAACCGGTGTGTACAAACACCTGCTGACCGGCGTGTCGTTCATGCTGCCGATGGTCGTTGCGGGCGGTTTGATGATCGCGCTGTCGTTCGTGTTCGGCATCACCGCGTTCAAGGAAGAGGGCACACTGGCGGCGGCGCTGATGCAGATCGGCGGCGAGACCGCGTTCAAATTGATGGTGCCGCTGCTAGCGGGTTACATCGCCTATTCGATTGCCGACCGGCCAGGCCTGGCGCCGGGGATGATCGGTGGATTGCTGGCGAGCACCTTGGGCGCCGGATTCATCGGCGGGATCCTTGCCGGTTTTATCGCCGGTTATGCGGCGAAAGCGATCAGTCGTTATGTCGCGTTACCGCAAAGTCTTGAAGCGCTGAAACCGATTCTGATCATCCCGTTGTTCGCCAGTCTGTTTACCGGATTGGTGATGATCTACGTGGTGGGCAAACCGGTCGCAGGCATGCTCGCGGCGCTCACGCATTTCCTCGACAGCATGGGCACCACCAACGCGATCCTGCTCGGTGTATTGCTCGGCGGCATGATGTGCGTCGACCTCGGCGGCCCGATCAATAAAGCGGCGTATGCGTTCTCGGTGGGGCTGCTGGCGTCGCAGAGTTATGCGCCGATGGCCGCGACCATGGCCGCCGGTATGGTGCCGCCGATTGGCTTGGGCATCGCAACGTTTATAGCGCGGCGCAAGTTCGCCCAGACCGAGCGCGAAGCGGGTAAAGCGGCGCTGGTGCTGGGGCTGTGCTTTATCTCCGAAGGCGCGATTCCGTTTGCCGCAAAAGATCCGCTGCGAGTGATTCCAGCGAGCATCGCTGGCGGCGCGCTGACCGGGGCGTTGTCGATGTACTTCGGCTGCAAACTGATGGCGCCGCACGGTGGCTTGTTTGTGCTGGCCATCCCCAATGCGATCAACCATGCGCTGCTGTATTTGCTGGCGATTGTCGCGGGAAGCCTGCTGACCGCCGTCGTCTATGCAACCGTCAAACGCCCGGAAGCCGTCGAGCTGGCGCTGGAACCCACCAAAGCCTGACTGACAACACAAAACCCTTGTAGGAGCCGAGCTTGCTCGCGAAAGCGGTCTGCCGTTCAACGATGATGTTGACTGACATGGCTCCTTCGCGAGCAAGCTCAGCTCCTACATTGGTTAGTGGTGTCATGGCGAGTTCATACAGGCGTGCTTAAGTTTTCCTTTTTTCAGGGAGAACACCATGAGCGATTTCAATGTGGGTCGTCGGCGTGTCGTACAAGGGATCGGCGCCGGGTTGTTGCTGCCAGGGTTGGCGCCGGCGGTGATTGCGTCGGTGAAGGATCGTCCGCAGCTCACCGACGGCGTGCAGTCCGGCGACCTGCAAGGCGATCGCGCGGTGATCTGGAGTCGCAGCGACCGCGCCGCGCATATGGTGGTCGAGTGGGACGCGCGCAGCCAGTTTCGCAATCCACGCCGGTTGGTCTCGGCGCTCGCCGATGCCCGCAGCGACTTCACCGCCCGTGTTGAACTGACCGGGCTGCCCGCCGATCAGGCAATCTTCTATCGGGTGTATTTCAAGGACGCCCGCACCGGCGTCGCCAGCGAGCCGTGGCTGGGGCACCTGCGCAGTGCTCCGACGGCACGGCGTAACATTCGTTTTGTCTGGAGCGGCGACACTGTCGGCCAAGGCTTCGGCATCAACCCGGACATCGGCGGCATGCGCATCTACGAGGCCATGCGTTTGCGTCTGCCGGACTTCTTTATCCACAGTGGTGACACCATCTACGCCGACGGCCCGGTTCCGGCGCAGCTCACCACTGAAGGCGGTCGCATCTGGCGCAACCTCACCAGCGAAGCCAAGAGCAAGGTCGCGCAGACCCTCGACGACTATCGCGGCAACTACCGCTACAACCTGATGGACGAAAACATCCGTCGTTTCAACGCCGAAGTACCGCAGATCTGGCAGTGGGATGACCATGAAGTGGTGAATAACTGGTCGCCGGGAAAGCAGCTCGACGAGCGTTATCAGGAGAAAGATATCCACAAGCTGGTCGGTCGCGCGCGAAAAGCCTGGCTGGAATATTCGCCGATGCGCTTGCAGGCCGCCGACGCGGGCGGACGGATTTATCGCAAGCTCAGTTACGGGCCGATGCTCGATGTGTTCGTGCTCGATATGCGCAGTTATCGCGGCGCCAATGACGACAACCTCGGCGCGGCGAAACCCTTTCTGGGGCGTGAGCAACTGGACTGGCTCAAGCGCGGACTGAAGAAATCGAAAGCCCAGTGGAAGGTCATTGCCGCCGACATGCCGATCGGCCTTGGCGTGCCGGATGGCGAGGTCAGTCCGGGTGTGGCGCGTTGGGAAGCAGTGGCCAATGGTGACCCCGGTCCGGCGCAAGGACGGGAGCTGGAAGTCGCCGAACTGCTTGGTTACCTGCGTGCGCAGCAGGTGCGCAATTTCGTCTTCCTCACAGCGGATGTGCATTACTGCGCGGCGCATCACTATCACCCGGATCGCGCGGCGTTTCAGGATTTCGAACCGTTCTGGGAGTTTGTTGCGGGGCCTTTGAATGCCGGGAGTTTCGGGCCTAATCCGCTGGATAAAACCTTTGGCCCGGAGGTGGTGTTCGAGAAGGCACCGCCGACGCAAAACGCGTCGCCGTTTGCCGGGTTTCAGTTTTTTGGCGAAGTGAATATTGAAGGGCAGAGCGGGGAGATGAGTGTGGTGTTGCGGGATTTGAATGGGGTGGCGGTATTCGAGAAAAAACTGCAGCCAGTGTGATCCAGATACCCCGTGTAGGAGCTGCCGCAGGCTGCGATCTTTTAGTTTTTTAACAGCAAGATCAAAAGATCGCAGCCTGCGGCAGCTCCTGCACGGGCATGTGTGGGGTCAGTAGACGTCGCGGCGGTAGCGGCCCTGTTCGATCAGGCGCTCGACTTCGGCGGCACCGAGGATGTCGTTGAGCACTTGATCAACGCCCGAAGCCATCCCTTGCAGGCTGCCGCAGATGTAGATCACGGCACCGTCAGCCAACCATTTTTTCAATTCGTCAGCCGATTCGCGCAAGCGATCCTGCACATAAATCTTTTCTGCCTGATCGCGCGAAAACGCCAGATCCAGCCGCGCCAGATCACCGTTGATCAACCACTCTTCCAGCTCTGCGCGGCAGAGGAAATCGTGTTGACGATTGCGCTCGCCAAACAATAACCACTGGCGCTGCTGGCCGTCGGCAATCCGCGCCTTGAGCAAACTGCGCAGCCCGGCCAGTCCGGTGCCGTTGCCCAAAAGAATCATCGGCAGCGGCTCGTTCGGCAAGTGGAAACCACTGTTGCGGCGCACGCGCAAACTGATGCTGCCACCGACTGGCGCATGCTCGGTCAGCCAGCCGGAGCCGATGCCAAGGCTGCCGTCGGCATGCTGCTCCTGACGCACGATGAGCTCCAACACACCGTCGCCGGCAATCGAGGCAATTGAATATTCGCGCATGTTCAGCGGCACCATCGCATCAACCAGCGCCTGCGCATGCAGGCCGACCAGGTGCGCGCGGTGCTCAGGCAATTGACGCGAGGCCAGCGCGACTTCCAGCGGCTCGTCGAGGCCGTTGATTTTCACCGAGGTCTCGCCACGAATGCCGAGGCCGTCGAGGAAGTGCTCGATGACCCACGGGCAGTTGCGCGGCAGCACTTCGACCAGGTCACCGGCCAGCCAGCTGCTGGTATTCGGTGCGCTCAGGCCCAACAGATAAACCGGGGAACCGCTGCTGTCCGGGTTCATCAGTTCGCGGCGCGTCAGTGTCCAGTTGTCGTAGCTCGGCGCTTGCCAGGTATCGACCGGAGCCTGGCCGGTGAGCAGGCCGAGTTGGGTTTGCCAGTGGCGCAGGGCGTAGGGATCGCCACTGTCGACTTCTACCGGCGCGAACAAGGTCTTGCCACCGTGATCGCTCAGCCATTGATGCAGGCGTTTGGCGAAGCCACAGAAGTGCTGATACTGACGATCGCCAAGACCGAGCACCGCGTAGTTCAGGTTGTCGAGTGCTGAAGCTTTGCTCAGCACCTTGCGCTCGAAACCACGCGCACTGTCCGGCGCTTCGCCGTCGCCAAACGTGCTTACCACGAATAGCGCGTTGTTTGATTCACGCAGATCCTGTTCGCTGACATTCGCCAGTGGCTGCACCTTTACCGGCAACCCGGCGGCCTGCAATTGGCCGGCGGTCTGCCACGCCAGTTGCTCGGCAAAACCGCTCTGGCTGGCAAAACCGATCAGCCACCCCGACGCATCGCCGGCCGGTTGGTCGAGACCTTTGCGGGCATCCTTGATCTGCTTTTTCTTGCGCCGACGATCCAGATACAACAGCCATCCAGTGATGAAGAACAGCGGCATGCACACCGCCGCGACGGTAACGATGATCCGCCCGACGAGGCCGAAATAGCTGCCGACGTGCAACGCGTAAATGCTCGTCAGCAATTGCGCCTTGAAGCTTTTGTCGGCGTAGCGGTCGACGCGTTTGACGATGCCGGTGGCCGGGTCGAGAGTGATCTGGTTCAGGGCGCGATCATGGGGTGAGCTGTCGAGCAGATAGAACACGGTCGCCGGTTGGCCGGCCACCGCTGGCATGCGGATGTTGTAGGCAGCAAGGCCCGGGCCGGCGGCGCTGTAGATGCTGCTCCACATCGCCGCGTAGTCGGCAGTTGGTGCCGGGCCTTCTGGAGCCGGGCCGCGACCGCCGCGCACGCGCTCGTTTTGCGGGGCGTCGGAAAGCAGTTTGGTCAGGCCCTTGTTGTACCACTCGTACGACCACGACAACCCGGTCAGCGCCAGCAACAGGTAGACCAACAGGCACCAGGTGCCGGCCACCGAGTGCAGATCCCAGTTGAAGGCGCGGCCCTTTTTCTTCCAGTCGAGGGTCAGCCACACACGCCAGTGGTTCCACTGACGCGGCCAGCGCAGGTAAAGACCAGACAGACAGAAGAACAGCAGGATCAGCGTGCAGGCGCCGGTGATGTTGCGCCCGGTATCGCCCATCGCGAGGAAGCGGTGCAGTTGCAGCATCAGGCCGAAGAAATCCTGGCCGACGGCATCGCCCATGAATTCGCCGGTGTACGGGTCGAAGTAACGCATCTCGCCGCGACGTTCGCCCTTGGGCGGGGTGAAGAACACTTTCGCGGCGTTCCCGCTGTCGGTTTCGACCCAGAGCATCGAGACGGTCTTGCCCGAAGTGGCTTCGATGCGCTCCACCAGTTCGACAGGCGGCAGCACGCCGGCGACTTGTTTTTCCACCTGCAACACGGAGGGGTTCAGCGCCCGCAGGATTTCATCCTGAAACGAATAGGTCGCACCGGTGATGCCCATCAGGGCCAGCACCAGGCCTGCAGTGATGCCAAAAAACCAGTGCAACTGGAACAGGGTTTTCTTCAACACGTCACTCGCCATCCGTTCGAAAATTGTCTTCACGGCGCGCATTATGCCGTGGGTTATCGAGAAGCGTTCTTTATTACGCAGAAAAGCCCCGCTCAATTGAATGAACGGGGCCGAGCCTTGCAGCGCATTCCCTGTAGGAGCGAGCCTGCTCGCGAAGGCGTCGTGTCAGTCAGCTTCTACTTAACTGACCCACCGCTTTCGCGAGCAGGCTCGCTCCCACAGGTTTCCACATCGGTTAGAAGTGGAAATTGGTGCTCAGCAGTGCCGTACGCCCCGCCGCCTGGTTGGCGAAGTGGGTCGAGAAGGCTTTGTCGTAGTAGGTTTCGTTGGTCAGGTTCTGCACGTTGAGTTGCAGGTCGACGTTCTTGGTCAGCTTGTAAGCTGCCATCGCGTCGTAACGTACATACGAATCGACCATGGTGGTGTTGGCCACGCTGCCGAAGACGTCATCAACGTAGAACGCACCGCCACCGATGGTCAGCTTCGGCGTGACCTGGTAAGTGGTCCACAGGCTGGCACTGTTTTTCGGTGTGTTCGGCAGTTCGTTACCGTCGGTGGCGCGGTTGAGCGGGCCGCCATCCACCTGCTCGCTGTCCATGTAGGCGTAACCGGCGAACACTTGCCACTTGTCAGTGATCTTGCCGCTGGCCGACAGTTCGACACCTTGCACGCGGGTCTTGCCGGCGTTTTCGTACGACGTGGTATCGACTTGCACACGAGCGTTTTCTTTCTCGGTGCGGAAGATGTCGGCGGTCAGCGACAGACGATCATTCAACAGATCCCACTTGGTACCGATTTCGTAGTTCTTGGTGGTTTCCGGCTCCATGTCGCTGCTCAGCAGATTGCCGCTGCGATCGGTGGCGCCGCCCAACGGGTTGCCGTCCATGCCTTCACCGAGGGTATTGCCCGGTGGCGTCGCCGAGGTGGCGTAGGAGGCATAGATGCTGCCGTTTTCTGCCGGCTTGTAGACGATGCCGAACTGACCGGTAACGAACTCGCTGGTGTCATCGCCCTTGGCCGTGGTCGCGCCGGCAGCGGTATACGACTTGTAGTCGGTGTCGAAATGGTCGTAGCGCAGACCCATGTTCACCAGCCACTGCTCGTTCAACTCCAGGGTGTCGAACACATACAGCGCGTAGGTGTTGGCCTTGGTGTCGGTGCCGGCGTAGTTACGCGAGATCGCGCCGTTCCACGGATCGTTCGGGTTCGGGTTCGACAGCGAGGTGCAGTTGTAGCCACTCGATGCGCCGATCATCGACGGGGTGCAGTTGGTGGTCGCGGCGCTGGTGCGTGGCGTGGTGTCGGTGTTGACGTTGTACGAGGACTTCTGGCTTTCCTCCCGGGTGTATTCAACGCCAGTGGAGAAGCTGTTCTTGAAGCCGGCGACGTAGAAGTTGCCGAACAGGTCGGTCTGGTTGGTGGTGGTCTCGGTGTTGCTCACCCGAGTATTCGCACGACGCCAGACGCTGCCATTGTTGACGTTGCCCTTGCTGTCGTCCGGCTGAGTGAGGATGTAATCCTGCATGCTGGTGCCGTGACGCAGGGTGTTCTTGATCGTCAGCGAGTCGCTCAGGTCATGCTCGATGGCGAAGGTCGCGGTGTCGGTGCGGCCCTTGCGGAAGTCGCGATCCAGACCGTAGAAGTTGCTGTGGTCGCCACCCGAGTACGGTTTGTCCGGGTTGGACTTGGTGCGCGCCGCCGAGCCACCGGTTGGAATGGTGTACGGGATGCCCGAATCCGGGGTGTCGTTGCTTTCGAGATGGTAGTAATCGAGGTTGACGCGGGTGTCGGTACCCAGGCCAAAGGCCAGGGACGGGGCGATACCCCAACGGTCGTAATCGACCTTGTCGCGACCGGCAACGTTGCTCTCGTGGCTCATCAGGTTGAGACGGCCGGCGGCGGTGTCGCTGAACTGGTAGTTGCCGTCGAGGGTGTAGCGCTGGGTCTGGTCGGAGCCCCAGGTGAACCCACCGTCGAACGAGTTGCCCAGATGGGCTTTCTTGCTGACCAGGTTGATGCTGCCGCCGGCTGCGCCACGACCGCCGATGGCTGAGTTCGGGCCCTTGCTGACTTCAATGTTTTCCACGGCGAAGATCTCGCGGCTCTGCGAACCGGTGTCGCGCACGCCGTCGAGGTAGGTGTCGCCCTGAGCGTCGAAACCACGGATGAACGGGCGGTCGCCCTGCGGGTTGCCGCCTTCACCGGCACCGAAGGTGATGCCTGGCACGGTACGCAGCGCGTCCTGCATGTTCAGGGCGCCGGTGTCTTTCAGAACCTGTTGCGGAATTACCGTTACCGAGCGCGGCGTGTCGACCAGCGGTGCGGTGTACTTGGGCGAGGAGGCTTTCTCGACCTGGTAGGACGTCGGGTCCTGCGTTTCGCCGGTGATGGCGGTAGCGTCCAGGGCGATGGCATTACCAGAGGCTTTGCTGTCGGTTTTTTCGGCAGCGAACACCATGTGGCCTGCAGAGCTGGCGGTAATCGCTACGCCAATTGCAGAGGCGAGCAAACGTGGTGAACTGACTGGTAATTGTGCGTGTTGACGTGCCATTGAAATTCCCCTCCCCAAGGATTTGAGGGGGCGGAATATAGGGTAAACAGGTATTCGTATCAATTGCGAAACATTGCTAACTGCACTGAATTTACATTCTTTACATTTTAACCTTACGGTTTTTGCCAGTTCATTCGTCTCTCGGGTTTTACACGGCCAATAAGAATCAATACCATTGCCGCCTCTTTGCCATCAGGTGACATCGCCATGCTGCTGCACATCCCCGGACTGTTCGCCAAAGACGAGGTGCAGCGCATCCGCGAGGCGCTGGAACAGGCCGATTGGGCCGATGGCAAGATCACTGCCGGCTTCCAGTCGGCCAAGGCCAAGCACAATTTGCAGTTGCCCGAAGGCCATCCGCTGGCCAAGGAAATCGGTGCAGCGATGCTTGAGCGGTTGTGGAAAAATCCACTGTTCATGTCCGCCGCGTTGCCGCACAAAGTATTCCCGCCGTTAGTGAACTGTTACACGGCCGGTGGCAGTTTCGACTTCCACATCGACAACGCGGTGCGCCAACCGAAAGGCAGTATCGAGCGCGTACGCACGGATATCTCGGCGACGCTGTTCTTCAGTGAGCCTGCGGATTACGACGGCGGCGAACTGGAGATCCAGGACACTTACGGCACACAACGGGTGAAGCTACCGGCCGGCGACATGGTCTTGTACCCCGGCACCAGCCTGCACAAGGTCAACGCGGTCACTCGCGGCGCACGCTATGCGTCGTTCTTCTGGACGCAAAGTCTGGTGCGCGAAGACAGCCAGCGTGCGTTGCTGTTCGAGATGGACGGCGCGATCCAGCAGCTCACTCAAGACATGCCTGATCACCCCTCGCTGATCCGCCTTACCGGCACTTATCACAATTTGCTGCGTCGCTGGGTCGAGGTCTGAGTGACAGACTTTCGCTTGCGCCGCGAGGAAGTCCTCGACGGCGCGCAATTCAACGCCATGCTCGCAGAGAGCCCGGCCCGTGCCGCGCAGGCGATTTTGCTGGCGGCGGGGGCCAATGTCCTCGAAGCGCAGGCGCTGCTCGGGCAGATCCTGCTGGATGGCCAAGGCATAGCGCAGGATCAGCCGTTGGCGCTGCGCTGGTTCGGCATCGCTGCCGGACGCGGCCATCTGATGGCGCGCAACATGCTCGGTCGATGCCATGAGCATGGTTGGGGCTGTGCGGCGGATGCTGCGATTGCTGCGCGGCATTACCGAATCGCCGCCGAGGCCGGGCTGGACTGGGCGATGTATAACCTTGCGAATCTGCTGGCGACCGGGCGTGGTGTCGCCGTGGATCATCTGCAGGCGCTGTCGTTGTATCGGCGCGCGGCTGAACTGGGCCATGCGAAATCGATGAATCTGCTGGGACGCTATCTGGAAGAAGGGCAGGTGTGCCCGGCGGATCCGGTCGCGGCTCGTGACTGGTATCGGCGCTCGGCTGAGGGTGGTGATTTTCGCGGGCAGTTCAGTTATGCGGCGGTGTTGGCGGATGAGGGTCGCATCGATGATGCAGTCATGTGGCTTGAGAAGGCATTGGCCGGCGGTAATCTGAATTTCCTGCGGGTGGCCAGTGAAGCTCTGGCCAGTGCGACCGATCCAAGGATTCAGGCGTTGGCAGCCGAGTACGCTCACCGCTACAAATCACTCCTGTAGGAGCTGCCGCAGGCTGCGATCTTTTGATCTTGATCTTCAAAAAGAAAAATCAAAAGATCGCAGCCTTCGGCAGGTCCTACAGTGGAATGTCAGGCACAAAAAAGCCCATGACAGGTCAAGGGCTTTCGTTGAGTTACAGGCTGATCACACGTAGAACGACTTCAGCGGCGGAAAGCCATTGAACTCTACTGCGCTGTAACTGGTGGTGTAAGCACCGGTCGACAACCAGTACAGGCGATCACCAATCGCCAGGTTCAGTGGCAAACCGTACTTGTAGTTCTCGTACATGATGTCGGCGCTGTCGCAGGTCGGACCGGCGATGACGACTTCTTCCATCTCGCCTTTCTTTTCGGTCCAGATCGGGAACTTGATCGCTTCGTCCATGGTTTCGATCAGGCCGGAAAACTTGCCCACATCCGTGTACACCCAGCGCTCGACGGCGGTGCGCGACTTACGCGCAACCAGCACCACTTCGCTGACCAGAATGCCGGCGTTGGCGATCAGCGAACGGCCCGGCTCGAGAATGATTTCCGGCAAGTCATCACCGAAGTCTTCTTTCAGGAAGCGGATGATTTCTTCGGCGTAGGTTTCCAGGCTGTTGGTGCGGGTGATGTAGTTGGCCGGAAAGCCGCCGCCCATGTTGATCAGCTTGAGGTGGATGCCATCTTCTTCTTTCAGGCGTTCAAAGATCACTTTGACCTTGGCGATCGCTGCGTCCCAAACACTGATGTCGCGCTGTTGCGAGCCAACGTGGAACGAGATGCCGTAAGGCACCAGGCCGAGGTCACGGGCGAGGATCAGCAGGTCCATGGCCATGTCGGTCTGGCAGCCGAATTTGCGCGACAGTGGCCAGTCAGCGGTGGTCGAGCCTTCAGTCAGAATACGTACATAGACTTTCGAACCCGGTGCAGCCTTGGCGATGTTGCGCAGGTCGGCCTCGGAGTCGGTGGAGAACAGACGCACGCCTTTCTCATAGAAGTAGCGGATGTCCTTGGATTTCTTGATGGTGTTGCCGTAGCTGATACGGTCGGCGCTGACGCCGCGATCCATCACTTTGTCCAGCTCATAGATCGAGGCGATGTCGAAGCTCGAACCTTTCTCTTTGAGCAGGTCGATGATCTCGACGGCCGGGTTGGCCTTGACTGCGTAATAGACCTTGGCGAATTCGAAACCGGCGCGCAGGTCATCGTAGGCCTGGCTGATCATCGCGGTGTCGATCACCACGAACGGGGTTTCTTGCTTGTCGGCGAACGCCTTCATTTTGTCAAAAGTGGCGCGCGCGAAATAATCTTCGACGTTGATCGACATGCTGGGAGCTCCTATGGGCAAACGTGTAAAAACAATGGGTGCAAATGAACGTCCTCCGTATCCCCACTTTGGTTCGCCTACTTCCCAAGGCATGTCGCCGAAAGCAAAAAGGCCATGGGGCTCTGCCCTTGGCCTTGCTGTCTCGTCGTCAGTACTTGAGCCGGATGGATCGTTTCCAGCATGGACGTTCGGCGCGAACTTTAGGGGGTGAGGGGCCTGAGATCAACTAAAAATGTCGCGTTTCTGCACGCTTCTGACGTGCGTCGCTTTCAGCACTCTTTGTAGCCGACCGAGATGACGGGCAGATGTTCCCCAGGAATTTTAGAGTGTTAAAAATACCTGCACGTTCGCCGCTTTTGTCAGCGAAGTCGTGGGTAAGTGTGATGGCGACAACATCGGCGACGTTGGCGGCGTGAGGACGGTGTGAGGGGGATTTTGGCTGTTTCGCAGACTGTTTAAGGTCGACTGTGCTGTTCTCAAGTGTTGAGATTCTTTTCCGCCTCATGAGTGAAGAAAAAATCACACGAATCCTGTGGGAGCGAGCCTGCTCGCGAAGGCATTTTCCCAGCCGACATCATCGCCGACTGACATTTTGCTTTCGCGAGCAGGCTCGCTCTCACAGGGTGTGTATTTTTTAGGCGACTACCGCTTCAGCCGGCGAGACGATGCTGGTCTTCATCCCGCGCGAACGACCCGAGCTCAGGTAAGCCGCAATCGACTCCTGCGTCACCTCGCCGAGGAACACCCGCTCGGCATCCATCACCGGCAACCAGGCGCGGTTGAACTCATACATGCGTGACAACAGGATGCGCAGATGCTCGTCGTAGGCCGCCGTCGCGTTGAATTCACGCAGGTACTGCGCACAAGTGCCAGTCTGGCGGTGCAGGTCGCGACGACGCACGTAACCCAGCGCCTTGTTCTCGGCACAGGTGACCACGACATAGCGGCGATCGTGCTCGTCCATCAATTCCAGCGCATCGGCCACCGGGGTTTCCGGGCTCACCGACGGCGCGTTGTCGGCCGCGTCTTCGGCCTTCACCAGTAACAGACGCTTCAACGTGCTGTCCTGACCGACGAAATTGCTCACGAAATCGTCCGCCGGATGCGCCAGCAGGGTGTCCGGGTGGTCGATCTGCAGCAGTTTGCCGGCGCGGAAGATCGCGATCTTGTCGCCGAGTTTGATCGCTTCGTCGATGTCGTGGCTGACCATGATCACAGTCTTGTTCAGCGCGCGTTGCATCTCGAAGAACTCGTTCTGGATCATCTCGCGGTTGATCGGGTCGACTGCGCCGAACGGCTCGTCCATCAGCAGCAGCGGCGCATCCGCCGCCAGTGCGCGGATCACGCCGATCCGTTGCTGCTGGCCACCGGACAACTCACGCGGGTAGCGATGCAGATACTGCTTGGGCTCAAGCTTGATCATGCTCATCAGTTCGCGCGCGCGGTCGTGGCATTTCTGTTTGTCCCAGCCGAGCAGCTTCGGCACGACGACGATGTTCTCCTCGATGGTCATGTTGGGGAACAGACCGATCTGCTGGATCACGTAGCCGATGTTGCGGCGCAGGGTTACTTCGTCGAGGTCGGTGGTGTCTTCGCCGTTGATCAGGATCTTGCCCGAGGTGGGTTTGATCAGGCGGTTGATCATCTTCAGCGTGGTGCTTTTGCCGCAACCCGATGGCCCGAGGAACACACAGATTTCGCCTTCATTGACGGTCAGGCTCACCGAGTCCACGGCTTTGACATCTTTGCCGTTGCTTTGGAAAGTTTTGCTGAGGTTTTGAAGTTCGATCATTTGAGGAGTCCTTTTGGAGTCAACGAGCGTTGCAGCCATTGGAGAATCAGGTCAGCGAAGATAGCCAGAAGACTAACCAGCAGCGCGCCGACGATAAGCATCGACATGTCACTGCGGCTGATTGAAGCGAGGATCAACACACCGAGGCCGCCAGCGCCGATGGTCGCGGCGATGGTCATCACGCCGATGTTCATCACCACGGCCGTGCGCACGCCGGCGAGGATGACGGGCACCGCAATAGGCAACTCAACCATGCGCAGGCGCTGGCCGAACGTCATGCCAATGCCACGTGCAGCTTCACGAATGCCCGGTTCAACGCCGGTCAGGGCGAGGTAGGTGTTGCGCATGATCGGCAGCAGCGAATAAAGAAACACGGCGGTAATCGCTGGCATCGGGCCGAGGCCCTGGCCGAACTTGGAATAGAACGGCAGCAGCAAACCGAACAGGGCAATCGACGGCACGGTCAGCAGCACCGTCGCGCTGGCCTGCAACGGGCCGGCAAGGCTCGGGAAACGCGTCATCAGAATGCCCAGCGGCACGCCAACGACAATCGCCAACGTCACGGCGATACCAACGAGGGTGATGTGCTGCCAGGTCAGGTGCATCACCTGCTGCCAGTCGAGATGGGAAAAGGCGTTCAGGAATTCCATGACTTCTCCTCTCTTAATTCAACGGATGTTGGCGCAGGAAATCGGCGGCAACTTTCGATGGGCTTTCGTGATCGACGTCGACCCGCGCGTTGAGCTGACGCATGGTTTCGTCGTCGAAGAGTTCGGCCAACGGTTTGAGTTGCTCGGCGAGTTTCGGGTGGGCGTCGAGGTAGGCCTGACGTACCACCGGCGCGGCGGTGTAGTCGGGGAAGTAATGCTTGTCGTCTTCCAACAGCTTGAGGCCGAAGGCGTTCAAGCGACCGTCGGTGGTGTAGACCAGCCCGGCAAAGACCTGGCCGTTGCGCAGCGCGGTATAGACCAGGCCCGCGTCCATCTGGCGGATGTTCTTGCGGGTCAGGTTCATGTCGTAGAGCTTGACCATGCCGTCGAGGCCGTCGGAACGGTTGGCGAATTCGGTATCGAGCGCCACCAGATGATTGGTCTTGGCTTCGGCGCGCAGCACTTCGTTCAACTGACTGATGTTGTTGATCTGCGGATATTCCTCGGCGACTTTTTTAGGCAGGGCGAGGGCGTAGGTGTTGCTGAATTTCGACGGCGTCAGCCAGATCAGGCCTTTTTTCGCATCGAGTTCTTTCACCCGTGCGTAGGACTCTGCGCTGTCGAGTTTTTCAGTGACATGGTTGTAGGCCACCAGCGACACGCCGGTGTATTCCCAGAGCATGTCGAGTTGCCCGCTTTCGTGGGCGCTGCGAGCGAGATTGCTGCCCAGACCACCCGTGACTTGGGTGTCGTAGCCTTTGCTGCGCAGGTATTGCGAGGTGATTTCGGCCAGCAGTGTCTGTTCCGTGAAGACTCGCGCACCGATGCGAATCACTGGTTTTTCTGCCGCTTGGGCAATGCCTGCGAACAGCAGGGCACTGCTCAGCATCAGGCCTAGAATCAAGCTGAATCGTTTCATAGGTATTCCTTCGCAAAAGCCTTAAGTCGGGCGCAAACCGCGTTCCAGCCAGAGACGGCTGGCGAGGGTGACCACGCCATCGAGCAGCAAGGCCAGCAGCGCGGTACACGCGGCGCCGAGCAGCAGTTGCGGCTGATTGTTCAGGGCGATGCCGGGGAAAATCAGGCTGCCGAGGCTGTTGGCGCCGATCAGGAACGCCAGCGGCGCGGTACCCACATTGATCGCCAGCGCGACACGCACACCACCGATGATGATCGGTACGGCGTTGGGCAGTTCGACTTGCCACAGCACCTGACGCGGGGTCATGCCGATGCCGACAGCGGCTTCTTTCAGCGAACCCTGGACGTTTTTCAGGCCTTCATAGGTGTTGCGCACAATCGGCAGCAACGAGGCGAGGAATAAAGCGAAGATCGCCGGACCACTGCCGATGCCGAGAATCCCCAGGGCAATCGCGAGTACGGCCAACGGCGGCACGGTGTTACCGATATTGAAGATCTGCATGAAGCGTTCAGCGCGGCCGACCATGGTCGGGCGACTGAGAAAGATACCGGCGGGGATGCCCACGACCAGGGCGGCCAGCATTGAAGCGAGGACGAGAATCAGATGAGCTTGCAGGTAAAACAACAAATCGTCGCGGTAGTGTTCGATCGTGTTGATGCCGATCCAGTGGACCAGCAGGGCCAAGAGCGCGATTACAACCGCACCTCCCATCAGCCCTTTGCCATAGCGGATAGCCACAGGCGGACTCCTTTTTTATAGTCGGCGAGCGCAATCCCGTGTGGCATGCCAAACCTTGGCTGCCGGGAAAAACGTTCGCGAGAAGCAGCTCCCTCAGCACCGGCAAAAAGCGGTCTGAAAGCGAGCCATGAGCGCAGCCTCGTCAGGCTAACTTGCTGATTTTTCAGCCCCTGACGAAATGTCGTAACAGGGGATGGACGTCTCCGAGCTTTAAAAGGTTCCCATCTGAGGCAGCATTTGGCCACCCTTAATGTGCTCAACGGTTCGGTTATTGCACTGACTTGGGCTATAATCGCGGCCCTTTTTTGAATCACCGCCAGGCGATTTCCCATGACCAACCAGGCCGCCGAAGTCGCGAAACGCCGCACTTTCGCCATTATTTCCCACCCCGATGCCGGTAAAACCACGATCACCGAAAAGCTCCTGTTGATGGGCAAGGCGATTGCTGTGGCCGGTACGGTGAAATCCCGTAAATCCGATCGCCATGCGACATCCGACTGGATGGAGATGGAGAAACAACGGGGTATTTCCATTACCACGTCGGTCATGCAGTTCCCGTATCGCGAGCACATGATCAACCTGCTCGACACCCCGGGCCACGAAGACTTCTCCGAAGATACCTATCGCACCCTGACGGCGGTGGACTCGGCATTGATGGTTCTCGACGGCGGTAAAGGTGTCGAGCCACGGACCATCGCGCTGATGGACGTCTGCCGTCTGCGTGACACGCCGATTGTCAGCTTCATCAACAAACTCGACCGTGACATCCGCGACCCGATCGAATTGCTCGACGAGATCGAAGCTGTTCTGAAGATCAAGGCTGCGCCGATCACCTGGCCGATCGGTTGCTACCGCGACTTCAAAGGCGTGTATCACCTGGCCGATGACTACATCATTGTCTACACCGCCGGTCATGGTCACGAACGCACCGAAACCAAGATCATCGAGAAACTCGACTCCGACGAAGCTCGTGCGCATCTGGGTGACGAGTACGAGCGTTTCATCGAGCAGCTTGAACTGGTGCAGGGCGCCTGCCACGAGTTCAACCAGCAGGAGTTCCTCGACGGTCAGCTGACGCCGGTGTTCTTCGGTACGGCATTGGGCAACTTCGGTGTCGATCACGTGCTTGATGCTGTGGTTGATTGGGCGCCGCGTCCGTTGGCCCGTGTGGCCAACGAGCGTACCGTCGAGCCGGTCGAAGAGAAGTTCTCGGGCTTCATCTTCAAGATCCAGGCGAACATGGACCCGAAACACCGCGACCGCATCGCCTTCATGCGTATCTGCTCCGGCAAGTACGAGAAAGGCATGAAGATGCGCCACGTGCGCACCGGCAAGGACGTGCGCATCGGCGACGCCCTGACGTTCTTCTCCTCTGAGCGCGAACAGCTGGAAGAAGCTTTTGCCGGTGACATTATCGGTTTGCACAACCACGGCACCATCCAGATCGGCGACACCTTCAGCGAAGGCGAAACCCTGGGCTTTACCGGCATTCCGCACTTCGCCCCGGAATTGTTCCGTCGTGTGCGTTTGCGTGATCCGCTGAAATCCAAGCAGCTGCGTCAGGGCTTGCAACAGCTGGCCGAGGAGGGCGCCACTCAGGTGTTTTTCCCGGAGCGTAGCAACGACATCATTCTTGGTGCTGTGGGTGTGCTGCAGTTCGATGTGGTCGCTAGCCGCTTGAAAGAGGAATACAAGGTTGAGTGCTCGTATGAGCCGATCACTGTGTATTCCGCGCGCTGGATCGAATGCAGCGACAAGAAGAAGCTTGAGGAGTTTTCCAACAAGGCTGTGGAGAACCTGGCTGTCGACGGTGGTGGTCATCTGACCTATCTTGCGCCGACGCGGGTTAATCTGGCGTTGATGGAAGAGCGTTGGCCGGATGTGAAATTCCGTGCGACGCGTGAGCATCACTAAGCTTTTAGCTGGTTTATCTGAAGCCCCCTAGGTGTAGGCCTTGGGGGCTTTTTTGTTGGTTTGGTTTTGTGTGTATATCCGTTTTTTCGGTGATGGCGGCTTAGGGTTTCGCCCTTACGGCGACTCACTTTTTTTACAAACGCCTAAAAAAAGTAAGCAAAAAAACGCTTGCTCCTACGTTCGGCCCGCTCGCTGAGGCTCGGGGTTCCTTCGCTCCGGGATCGATCCGGGGGGCATCGCCTACGGTTTGCTGCGCTGCACCTCCTCTCGATGTGTTTGGCTGCGCCAAACGGTCGCTGCGCTCCCACCCCCGGATCAATCCCTCCACTCAGCCTTCCGACGTCGCCCGTGAATCAAGATCAAGAGCTGCTGCCGAGCTAACGCTCATCCTGTTGAGTGGTGAGGAGCAGGGGTGATGGGTGTTTTGCTGTTGGTTTTTTGTGGGAGCGAGCCTGCTCGCGATGGCGACCCGCCAGCCGCCCCATGTCTTGCAGGCTGCACCCAATCCCTGTGGGAGCCTGGCTTGCCAGCGATGGCGTCCCGCCAGCCACCTCATTCCTTACAGGCTGCACACGATCCAATTGTAGGAGCGAGCCTGCTCGCGAAGGCGCCCGCCCAGCCGCCCCATTCCCTTCAGGCTGCACCCAATCCCTGTGGGAGCCTGGCTTGCCAGCGATAGCGTCCCGCCAGCCGCCCCATTCCCTTCAGGCTGCACCCAATCCCTGTGGGAGCCTGGCTTGCCAGCGAAAGCGACCTCCCAGCCGCCCCATATCTAGCAGATTGCATACGATCCAATTGTAGGAGCGAGCTTGCTCGCGAAGGCGGCCTGCCAGCCGCCCATATCTAGCAGATTGCATACGATCCAATTGTAGGAGCGAGCCTGCTCGCGAAGGCGGCCTGCCAGCCACCCCATGTCTTGCAGACTCCACCCAACCCCTGTGGGAGCCTGGCTTGCCAGCGATGGCGACCTCCCAGCCGCCTCATATCTAGTAGATTGCATACGATCCAATTGTAGGAGCGAGCCTGCTCGCGAAAGCGGCCTGCCAGCCACCCCATGTCTTGCAGACTGCCCAATCCCTGTTGGAGCCTGGCTTGCCAGCGAAAGCGACCTGCCAGCCGCTCATTTTCCAAATGAATGCACTCGATCCAACTCAGCCCGGCGAAGGCTGCGATCTTTTGGTCTTGAAAAGCAAAGTCAAAAGATCGCAGTCTTCAGCAGTTCCTACAGGGGTTGTAGGGTGGTTCCGATTTTGTGGTTTCAGGCGTTCAGAGGCGCGACAACTGGCGTGTTGATCGTTAGTGTTCCGGTTCACTCAGGCGGCTTCAAGAGGTCAATGGAATGACGAGTCGATTGGCTCATATGCTGCGGATCAACGGTTATTTCGGTGTGATGGCCTGGGTGCTCGCCGCGCTTCTGTTCATTAATCGGCTGAGCAGCATGGTCAAGCTGTTCATGGCGCTGTACCTGCGGCAGGAGTTGGGGCTGGCGATTGAAACGGTCGGCTGGCTGTTGTCCGGTTACGGCGCTGGGCTGCTGGTCGGTTCGATGGTTGGTGGTTTGCTCAGTGACCGTTTTCCGACGGCGCGGCTGACGGCGGCGCTGTTTTTTCTGTCGGCGTGGACTCTGCTGTCATTGGGCTTGACCACCGATATACCGTGGCTCGGCGCGTTGCTGCTGTTCAGCGGTGTACTCGACGGGGCGATTCGAACGCTGCATCAGCGCTTGATCATGGAGTATTGCGAGGTTGCGCAACGCGCTCGCGCACAAGCCCTGAGCCGGGTCGCGCGAAACCTTGGCATGGCCGCCGCTGGCGTTGCCGGCGGGGTGCTGGCGCAGGTTGATTTTCGTTGGGTGTTCTTTGCCAGTGCGGCGCTGACGGTGCTGGCCTTGCTCTGGTTTGTCCGTACGACCTGGCGGCGACCGCTGCTGAGCGTCGAGGCAAAAACCGAAGCCGGTTCAGGCTTGCCTTATCGCGACAAACCTTTCCTCTGGCTGCTGGCCGCGACGGTCGTGCTCGGCATGGCGTTCGACACGGTCTACAGCACGCTCGGCAACTATCTGCGTGATTACTATCGGCTGAGCACCGAAGCCATTGGTTGGCAGTTCGGCATCAATGCGCTGCTGGTGGTTACCCTGCAGATTCCGCTGGCCCATTGGGGCGAACGCTGGAGTGCGCGGGCGCAACTGATGGCCGGCAGTGTGTTGCTGGCCAGCGGGCTGGGCATGTTGCCGTTGGGCAGCTCGCTGCTTTACGTCTGTCTGTCGACGGTAATCTGGACATTGGGCGAGGCGCTGTTCATGCCGCCGTTGAATGTGCTGGTCATGCAGCATGCGCAGGGTGGTAAAAGCGGCCAGTATTTTGGCCTGTTTTTCATGAGCTGGAGCGCAAGTGCGCTGCTGTCGCCGGTAGTCAGTGGTCAGCTGTATGGGCACTTCGGCGGCCACAGCGTGTGGATTGCCAGTGCTGCGCTGGCGTTGTTGACCTTGCCGCTGATCTACTTCGCGACGCGCTCATCAAGCAAGGCCAAGGCACTGATCGCTAGAGACGGCACGAACTCGCTTAGTTGATTCGGTTATAGCGGTTATTCACAAGTGTTCTGGCGAACCCGGGCATTTCCGGGGAGACGTTAGCGTCCTATCTGGTGAACCTCGCTGATCGGAACTAGATTTCATTCAGCGCCGGATCGGCACCCCAGGCTACAACCACGAAAGGATGGAAATGGCTATGAGCATTTTTCAACGCATTGTGCTGTTGCTTAAGGTTTTGGTGATGTTGACGCTTGGCACCACGGCGGCCTGGGCGAGTACCGCCACGCCACCACAAGGATTTAATGCGGCCCACGGCCACGCCGGTGTGATCATGCTGGCCAAGTCGGAATCCGAACCGGGCGATCAGGACCAAGGTGGTAGCAAGGACGACGATGATTCGACCACGGACGAGCCGGACACCGACACCGACCCCGACACCGGCGATGACGACAGCCAGTCGTAAATCCCGCGCAATGGAAAACCCCCTCTTCCCCGGCTGATGCGCAATCGAGGGAGAAGGGGGTATTCAACAAAAAAATCACGGTGTAGGATTTTTCTGTACGGCTTTTCCCCTTCGTTTGTAGTTTCACTCTTCTTTTGCGTGACCACGCGTTTTGCTCTCGACGCTGAAGTCACTATCGATTAGTTTCTAATCCATTGACAAACATTGAAAAAGCAAAGAACCGCAGGCTAGAGCCTCTCGCGTTACTTTCATCGATTCTGGCTCCATTGCTTTATGAGCTTGCGCGAGACGACAATCACGCGTCGATAAGCGCAATAATAAATTACTGCTGCGAATTCAAAATTTAAATGTGTAATAACGTTTCTTGACGACGTGGATCAGCGCGTGATATTCAAGCCGGCGTTGAAACGATATGCGCAATGGATAGCTCATTTTCTTCAAGGTCTCGCACGCAATGGATTGTATTAGTGTAAAAAATTTGTCCAAGACTTACCTGATTAAAGAGCGCTCGGAAGGGCCGCTCGGTTGGCTGACAAGTCTGGTATCTCCCAAGAGCTCCGAAAAGACCGCTGTTGACGATATTTCATTTACTGTCAAACAGGGTGAGGTCGTAGGCTTTCTCGGTCCGAATGGCGCAGGTAAAACCACTACATTGAAAATGCTGTCGGGGCTGCTCTATCCGACTGCCGGACAAATATCGGTTCTCGGCTATAAGCCGCAACTGCGCAGCAAGGAATTTCTCAAATCCATCTCGCTGATCATGGGGCAACGTCAACAGTTGATCTGGGATTTGCCGGCCATGGAAACTTTCCGGCTCAATCAGAAGATATTCGAAATTCCCGATGAGCAGTTCAAACAGACCTATGGCTATCTGGATGAGTTGCTTCAAGTGTCGAAGTTGGCCAGAGCGCCGGTGCGAACCCTGTCACTTGGCGAGAAAATGAAGTGTGAGCTGGTAGCATCATTACTTCATGATCCCAAGGTGCTTTTTCTCGACGAGCCGACTATCGGGCTCGATGTCGGGGTGCAAAAAATAGTTCGTTCATTTATTCAAGACTACAGTCGCGAACGCAATGTAAGCGTGCTGCTTACTTCGCATTACATGCAGGATATTGAAGCCCTTTGTGAGCGAGTCGTTGTCGTTTCCGATGGCAAGATCTCCTTCGATGACACCCTGGAGTCGTTGCGTAAACGCATGTCGGATCACCGCATCATCACTGTGGAATTGTCTGAAAGTGTTATGGCTTCAGCGCTTGGTCGATACGGTCTGGTGCGCTCCGCAGACGGCTTTGTGCATGAGTTGCTGGTGCCGGCTGCCGAGGTTGTGGGAGTCTGTTCGCGGGTTCTGGCCGAGCAGCCGGTCATCGACATTTCGATCGGTGATCCACCGATCGAAGAGGCGCTGCTGAAGCTGTTCATGGCCTCGCAGGCCGACGCCGGGCAGAAGGTCAAGGGTGCGCCCGGGGAGTGTGTCGCGTGAGCCGGTTTGCCTTGAAAGTTGCAGGCGTTGCACGCACAGCCATTCGTCGCAAGGTTGCGCACCGCGCAGAGCTGTTTGTATTGGTACTCGCCTCTTTGGTGCCGTTGTTCATGATGGTCATCTGGATGGGCATTGCAAAGGATGCCGCACTGCAAGGGTTTACCCCGGCAAGGTTTGCCGCTTACTTTGCGCTGGTGTTTCTGGTGGGCGAAATCGTTTCCAGTACGGCTGCTGAAGAAGTAGAGAACGACATCCATTCGGGTGATATTGGCAGTTTTCTCTTAAAACCTTTCAATATTGCTCTCTATTACTTTCTAGGCGAAATGGCTTCGGCGATGGTCAGAGTCATCCCGATATTTTTCCTGGTGGCTGGGGTGTTCGTGTTTTCCGAAGCGGGTAAGTATTTGCACTTGAGCTATCTGCTCCCTGCACTGCTTGGCGTAATACTTGGTTTCGCCATCAACTATTTACTTTATTTTATCGGCGGGCTGGCGGCGTTCTGGTCCGATCAGGCAAGTGCCTTCGATTTGGTGTTGACTTACATGCTTACGCTGTTTGGTGGTGTCCTCGCACCGTTGACGCTTTATCCGGGCTGGATGCAGTCGGTACTTGAGTGGTCACCCTTTCCTTATATTATCAGCTTTCCAATCAGAATCATCATGGGCGAGCTGACAAGCGAACAGTTGGTTAGCGGATTGATCTTTCAGTTTGTGCTGGTTGTTGCACTTTCATTGTTGGCTAATTTTATCTGGGCCAAAGGTGTAAAACGTTATTCGGTGTTCGGATAATGAAGACGCTGAGCGCAGTCAAGGCGCTTCTAACAGCAAGGTTGCAGGCGAATATGAAAGATCGCGTTCCGGTCTTTGTCAGTCTGTTGAATACCGCTCTACTGGGGTTGTCTGTTTACGTTGTCATTGAGATTTTCTTTGGGAATGTCGAGACAATTGGTGGTTGGAATAAACAGCAGTCGATTGTCTTGTATGGTGCATTTATTCTTATTCGCTCTTTTGTACAAATGGTGGTGTTGCCCAACTGTGAGGCCGCCTCGAAGTTGATCATCAGCAAGTCAATTGACACTTACTTGTCCAAACCGATTGATGTTCAAACCATTCTGGCCTTTGGGCAGTTGCGCCTGTGGCATATCTTCGGGGTCCTGCTGGGGCTGGGCCTGATGCTGGGTGGCAGCCACGCGCAAGGGCAACTGACCTTGCAAACGCTCGGCGCTTTCGTGGTCTTCATGGTCTTGGCGTGTGCGCTGGTTTATTCGGTCTGGTTCAGCATTGCCAGCCTGGCGTTCTGGACCAAGAAAACCGGCAACATTTCCCACCTGTTGTTTATGTTTCTGACGACCGGACGGTTTCCATCCGGCGCGTACCCGGAGTGGATCCAGGTCGTGATCATGACTGTAGTCCCTGTCTTTTTCATCATGGAGGTGCCCGCGCAATCAGCAATGGGAATGACGACGGGACGGTCTTTGTCGGGCGCTGTACTGGCGACTCTGGCCTTCTTGCTGTTGTCTCGATTGCTTTGGCATTGGGGGGTCAAGAAATACCTTAGAGAAGGTGCCTGACACTCGGAAACACCGAAATTTAGACCATAAGACATGGATGATATGGACAATTTTCTGGATTTATTCGCCGACCAGGTTCGGCGGGCGCCTGGCGCCATTGCAGCTTCGGATGGCTGCGACAGCCTGAGCTATCACGATCTTGACGAGATATCCGACGGCTTCGCCCGGATGCTGAGTGCGGCATCTGTCAGGCCCGGCGACATTGTTGCCATCGGTCTGGAACGGGGTCTTGGATTTCTGGTTTCGATGATTGGCCTGTTCAAGGCCGGGGCCGCTTATCTGCCGCTGGATCGCACACTGCCGCTCGATCGGCGGGCCTACATGCTGGAGCAATGCAATTGCCGTTACCTGATAACGGAGAACAACAGCCAGTTGCTGTTCGACGGTATTGCTCTTCTGGCCATGCCGGACCGGCTCGAAGAACTCAAGGGTGGGGCGCCGTTCAAGCGCTGCGTATTGAAGGACGACAGCCTTGCTTATGTGATCTTCACCTCCGGCTCCACCGGGATGCCCAAGGGGGCAATGGTCCATCATGCGGGAATGCTCAATCACCTGCTGGCCAAGGTCGAAGACCTGGGGATGCACAAGGCCCCGAACGTGGCGCAAACAGCACCACAGAGTTTCGATATCTCCGTCTGGCAATTCCTCGCGCCGCTCATCTGCGCCGGACGTACGGCAATTCTGACCCGTTCGGAGTTTCTGGATCTGGATCGCCTGGGTGCGCGGATCGTGCACGACGAAATCGATATCCTGCAGGTGGTACCGAGCCATCTGCTGGCCATTCTGGATGCGATCAGTGTGGATGCGCAGAATGCGCGCTTCGATCGTCTTGGCTGCCTGGTCGCTACGGGCGAAGTGCTGCCCGTTTCGCTTGCCCGACGCTGGTTGGCGACCAAACCCAATGTGCCATTGGTCAATGCCTATGGGCCGACTGAGTGCAGTGACGATGTGACCCACCACGTCATCACCCGGATGCCTTCTGCCGATCACGCAATTCCTATCGGGCGGGCGGTACGCGGTGTTCGGCTGGTGGTGCGCGACGCTGACCAGGTGGCGCTGCCCGTGGGTGAGGTCGGGGAGCTCTACGTCGAAGGGATCGCGGTGGGGCTGGGCTACATCGGTCGCCCCGACCTGACCGCCAAGGCGTTTGTCATTGCCGACGGTCAGCGAGCCTACAAGACCGGCGACCTCGTCAGTTGTGATGAAGAGGGTGTCTTTCACTATCACGGTCGAACCGATGATCAGGTCAAGGTGCGAGGCCACCGGATCGAGCTGAGTGAGGTCGAATTCGGCATCCTGCGTTTGTCTTACATCAAACAGGCGGCAGTGGTGCTCAACACTTCGCACACTCGAGCCTTTCTGACAGCTTTCCTCGTCGAGCAAGAGGGCATCGCAACCGATCTCGACACGCTGCGTCTCGATTTGCGCGAGCTATTGCCGGAACACATGATTCCATCCGAGTTTCGCGTTCAGTCGTCTCTGCCCGAGACGCCCAATGGCAAGATCGACAAGAAAAAACTCACGGCCATCGCCAATCAGACACCGCCCCCCGACACCTTACAAAACGTTGCGGCAACGGCGTCTGGCGGCGGACAGGAACTGCTCGAGACCTGGCGTGATTTGCTGCGTAACCCGACGTTGCAGCCCACCGACGATGTTTTCAGACAGGGTGCCGATTCGATTCTCGCCTTGCAGTTCATTGCACGGGCAAAGGCCTTGGGACAAGCCTTCACGTTGGGCGATATCTTCCGGAACCCGTCCACGCTCGGGCTGCTCAAGGTGGCGAGGGCCCAGACCGGCAACCCAGTTGCCGGGGGCGTAAAACATCCGGACCCGCAACAGACGCAGGGTGATTCATCATCGTTCAAACCGGTTTCGCCGGCACAGAAGGGTATTTACGTTCAGTCGCTGCGAGCCCGTCATCGCACCACTTACGTTCTGCAGTTTTCGTTCCGTATGGTGCTGCCCGATGGCAGCGCCGCGCTGGAAGAGGGCTGGCGCAAGGCTCATCAACATCATGAACTGTTGCGTAGCGCGTTCGTTCTGGCGCCGTCAGGCCAGCCGGTGCGCGTCGTTGCCGAGGACGCTCCACTGAGATGGTCGCGGACCAGTCTTCTGCACCTCGATCAAGTGCAGCAGCGCCAGTACATGGCAGACTTCCTCATAGAGGACAAACAAAGCGGTTTCGAGCTGGATCAGCCCGCGCTGTATCGATTGCACCTGTTCCATCTGGGGGGCAACAACTATCAGTTTGTCCTCAGTGCGCATCATCTCGTGCTTGATGGTGCTTCGATCTTTTCGCTGATGAGCGAAGTCTTCTCGGATTCGCCGGCGGCGCCGGATGCATTTGCAACCTATATCGACGGTCATGAAAAATTCCACCTGCAACCGCAGGACCAACAGCTCTGGTCGGATCTCCTCAAGCCTTTCGAGGTGCCGGTCTGCGTAGCCGACAAGATTGCCGAGCCTTCCTTGAAACCGGTGGAACATCAACTCTTCGAAAGACGTCTGTCCACGACTCTTGAACAAGCCATCGTGCGTTTGTGTGGCCGGGCCGGGGTCACGATTGCTTCTGTTGCGGCAACGGCCTGGGCCATGGCGCTCAATGCAGTAAACGGCGGGCAGCACCAGTTGTTCGGAATGATCGTCTCGGGGCGCGCCGACACCGGGGTTGGCCTGGATGACATCGGGATGTACGCCAATACCTTGCCGATGCCCTTGGCACTGGCGGCGGCGCAGAGCCCCGAGGTCAGCCTGCAAGCCGTCAGTGGACGCATTGCCGAGTTGCTTCGCTTCGAATCGATTTCCATGAACGATACGTTGTTCAGTACGCGTTCGCGTTTTGCCAATGGCGCTTTTGATACGGTGCTCAACGTCGAGACGCTGGCAAACTGGGCTGCGCTGGAGGCCCCCGGCGTCACGGTCGAACTCGCGCAGGTGACGGACCTCACCGAGTTTGCCTTTGCCGTTGAAGTCCTCAGTACCGACGATGGCATCACTGTCGATTTCATTCGCGATCCCGAGCATGTCTCCAGAGAGCGGGCAGAGGCGCTGTGTGAACATTTCCTCAGTGCACTGACGTATATCTGTGAAGCACAGCGCCCCATGCAGGAGTGGCAGTACTGGCAAGGCGTTCCTGTGGTCGGAGATGACGCAGCGGCTGCGAAAGATCTGCCCCCGGCTTCCTCGCAACACACGCCTTTCGACACACGGGTGTTGGCTGCCACGCGTGCGATCATTGGCAGTGACACGATTACCCTGAAACAGAATTTCTTCTCTTCAGGCGGTGACTCGATCAGCGCGCTGCAACTCATTGCACGTCTGAGAAGCGAGGGGATGACGATTGATCTTGATCGCATCTTTGCCAGTCGATCACTATCTGAAATTGCACAGGCCGTGCGGCCGCTGCACAGTGCGGCCTGCGGGGAAAACCATCCGCCGACCGGCGCAACTGTGCTGGTGCCGGTACAGCGCTGGTTTGCCGAACAGCAACTGGTCAATGCTGCCCATTGGTGTCTCGGCACAGCGATCGAGATTCACCGTCCCGTTGCAGCCGACACCTTGCTAATGGCGACTCGCGAGATACTGGAGCGCTATCCGGTACTGAGTGCGCAGTTCAAAGTCGATCAAGGATACGCCCAGACCATTCCGGTCAGTCCGGGTGATGCGCAGTCGAGTTGCAGGACAGTGCAACTGACTGCACCGATCGATCAATCGCTGGGGCGTGTCCGGGCCGTGCTGGATGAGTCCCTGTCCGGTCTCGACCTCGAACAGGGTGATCTGTTTCGCGCGCTGCTGTTCCGCACCCCGGATCCCGATGCCAGTCTGCTGGTGCTGGTGGCGCATCACCTGGTGGTCGATGCGGTGTCCCTGCGCATTCTCGTCGAGGATTACCTGCACCTCTGTGCAGGCACTGCGGTGCCTGCACAGGTCACCTCGTTTCGTGGTTGGGCGCAGCAGCTGGCGAGTGACGGACAGGCCTTCAAGAGCGATGTTCTGGCGCAGACTGCCTACTGGTCACGGGTCATCGAAAGGATTCCGGCCGCGATACCTTTTGACTTGAACCGGCGAGCGTCAGGTCGCACCGCAATACTGTCCCGGGGCCTGAGCAGTGCAGCGACCAGCGCACTGATCCGGGAGGTGCCTGCTGCTTACAACACCCGCATCAATGACATCCTGATCTCGGCACTGGTCCGGGCGTTTTCCGCCTGGCGTGCGAGTCCGGACATTGCAATCAACCTCGAAGGACATGGTCGCGAAAGCATCCTGGAAGGCGTCGACGTATCTCGCACGGTCGGCTGGTTCACGTCGGTGTTCCCGGTGTGCCTACATGATCCTCAAGAGGGGCTTGGGAGCCTGATTCAGGCAACCAAGCGCACACTCGCGGACATCCCGCAACGAGGTGTGGGGTATGGGTTACTGCGTTATCTGTTTAATGAGTCCCGGGTGATTCCTGCTGCCGAACCCATGGTGCAGTTCAACTACCTCGGGCAGTGGGACAACGTGTCGTTTGACGATCCGGATGTGTCGATGCCATCTGCCCAGGTCTTGAGTCTGGTCGATCAGGTGTCGGTAGATGCGCGTAACGGACGCCAGCATGCACTGGAGATCGAGGCACGGATTGCCCAGGGGCGATTTGAAATCGACTGGTATTTCGACGACGGTATCCTGTCCCCGCAGGAGGCCGAAAATCTTGCGACACACTACGTCGATGCACTGACGGAAATCATTGAGCATTGCACAGCAGGCGCCGTGGTACGCGTGCCCGGCGACTATCCGGATGTCGATCTGACTGATGATGAGTTGCAGTCGCTGATTGCCAGCGCCGGAGCCATACCGGTGGATATCTACCCCTTGTCGCCGACGCAAGAGGGGATCCTGTTCCAGCACCTGATGAGCGATGACGACACCTATACCCTGCAGTACGTCATGGACATCAACGGCGAGGTCGACATAAGCGTGCTGGAAGCGGCTTGGCAATTGCTGGCCGAGCGGCATCCGATCCTGCGCACGGGGTTCTTCTGGGATGCGGTGGCGGGCCCGGTGCAATACGTGGTGCAAGAAGCAACTTGCAGCTGGCAGGTCATTGCACAGGGAGGCGGGGCGACGGAGCATGAGCGCCTGATGCACGACGATCGCTCGCGAATCTTTGATCTGGCGACACCCGCGCTGACCCGCTTCACGTTGCTGTCCCGGGATTCGCAGAACCACAAGTTGATCTGGACCTATCATCACATCCTTCTGGATGGCTGGTGTGTGGCCAAGGTCATCAAGGAGCTGTTTGCCCTCTACGATCAGATGATCTGCGGCGTTCAGCCCGAGCCGGTGTTCAGTCATGTCTATCGCGATTACATCGAGTGGCTGGCCAATCAGCACGAACGGCAGACGCGTCCGTTCTGGCGACGCTATCTGGCGGGCGTCAGCCCCACTCTGTTCTCCAGTCCGGTTGCCTATCAGCCGTCCTCGCCTGCGGATCATAACGTCTACCGCTTCAACCTCGGGCGCGACCTGTCGGGCGGCATCGAGCGTTTCTGCAGCGGGCTGGGTGTGACTGTAGCGGTGCTATTCCAGCGTATCTGGGCGCAGATCCTGGCAGAAAACACGCAAAGTCTCGCGCCGGTTTTCGGCTGGGCGATTTCGGGACGGCCTGCAGATCTTGAGGGCTCGCAAGACATCATCGGACTCATGACCTCAATCGTCCCGTGCAAGGTTGATGTACAGGCGCCGCTCTCTGCCGATGCTCTTCGGCAGTTGCAGCGCAGCAGTGCAGCGCTGCAGGACGAAGGCCATATATCGATGAGTCATTTCCAGAGTGCTGCCGGCCTTGGCCAGGAGGCATTGTTCAATACCGTTCTGGTGGTCGAGAACTTCGAGCTTCAGGACAACCTGCCGGTCGGTGATCGCTACCGGCTCAGCAATCTGCAGTGGGTCGAGAAGTCAGAGTTTCCTTTGGTGCTCGGTCTGGTTCCGGCAGATGATTTTCTGATCGAACTCAACTTCAACCCCGAAAAGTTCTGTGTTGCGCAAATGGCCGATCTTAAACAACGGATTGTTTTCCATGCGCGTCGAATGTCTTCTCTTGGAAATGGATACCTCGAGCATGATGCAAATTTACAGTGCGAATCAGTATCACAAGCTGGATAACTTTATTGGTGATGTACCGGTCTACCTGAAGATAGAAGGGTTGAATCCGGCCGGGTCGATAAAACTCAAGACTGCAATCTCGCTGATTGAGGAGAGTGAGCGCCTGGGGCTGCTTTCGCCCGGGCGAAAAGTTATCGAGTCCAGCTCGGGAAACCTCGGTGTCGCGTTATCGATGATCTGTGCGCAGCGCGGTTATCCGTTTACCTGCATAACCGATCCCAACGTCAATCAGGTCAGTGTCAACCTGATGAAGGCTTATGGGGCCGAAGTCATTGTTTGCGACACCCGCGATCGCAACGGCGGTTTTCTCGGTGCGCGCATTGCTCTGATTCAGGAAATGATCCGTCAGGATCCGAGGTATTTCTGGACCAATCAGTACGCCAACCCGGCCAATCCGCTGGCGCACTACAACAGGACTGCGCCGGAAATCCTGCGGCAGCATCCCAACTGCAAGTGGCTGTTTGTCGGTGCTGGCACCACCGGAACACTTGTCGGCTGCGCACAATATCTGCGTGAACATGCGCCGGACGTAAAGCTGATTGCTGTCGATACCGTAGGGTCGATCAACTTTCAGGAAGTGCCCAAGAAACGCCTGATTCCCGGTTTGGGAACGAGTCGGCGCCCGGAAATTCTCGATCGGGATCTGGTCGGGCATATCGAGTTCGTTGATGAAGTCGAGACGATCCGCATGTGCCGTAGTGTCGCGCTGGATTACGGCCTGCTGGTAGGTGGTTCCACGGGCACCGTTCTGGTCGCGCTCAAACGCCTGTGGAAACAGATTCCAGCGGGCGACGAAGTTGTCGTGATCAGTCCCGATATGGGCGAACGGTATCTCGAAACGATCTATTCGGATAAGTGGTGTGACGCCAACTTTGGCAGCCAGATGTATCAACACGCGATGGTGGGTTGAGTCTCGGCGGTGCGTTGGTTGATGTTTTTTCAGAGCGGAAGGAACCTAGCTTGTCACTACTACAATTTCCCCCAGGCAATATCGCGCAAACCCAGATCTTTCTCGATCAATGGATCCGCGTCAGCCACGATCTCAAGGATGCACCGGCTATAGAAGAGGGTGGTGTTTCTTATACCTACGGCGAAGTGGACGCAGACAGTCAGCGGATCGCTGCCTATCTGGCACACAACGCGATGGGTGCCGGCGCGATAGTTGCCATTGGTTGTCCGCGCGGCAAGGATCTGCTGGTGGCCTTGCTGGGCGTCATGAAGAGTGGCGCAGCCTTCGTCCTCTTGGACCTGGACGCCGCGCCAGCGCGCTTGTCCGTGCAGCTGGACGCTGCCACTGCGAAGCTGGTTCTGGTCCCTGACGGGTACAGGGTCGGCGATAATCGCGCTCTGGCTGCTGAAAAGGTTGTGACGCTCGGTCAGGTCCGCGATGCCGCGCAGTCCCTGCACTTCGAGCAACCGCGGATAACGCCACAAGACCTGGCGTACGTCATCTTCACTTCGGGCTCTACCGGGCAACCGAAAGGGGTACTGGTTTCACACCGGGGCATCCCGAACCTTGCGCGTCATGCTCTACCGTATGGCATCACGCAGGGCAGTCGGGTGTTGATGTTTTCTCCTGTCTGTTTCGACGCGATCATCGCCGAAATCGTCATGACTTTGTCTGCCGGCGGCTGTCTGGTCGCGGCGAGCGACCATGAGCTGCGAGACTTCGACTGCCTGCAAGACCTGCTGTGCAATCGTCGGATCGACGTCGCCACGTTGCCGCCATCATTGGTGTCGCTGCTGCCGGCCGAGCTGCCGATCAGCCTGAGTACATTGATCGTGGCCGGCGAGAGGTGCAGTAAGCAAGTGATTGCAAACTGGGCGGGCAGAATCCGTCTGATCAACGCCTACGGACCTTCCGAAGCAACAGTCGCGACAACGGTCAAGCTGTGCGAGCTCGAGACCTCACCAGCGAATATTGGCCAGGCAATTTCCAACGTCACCGTGCGCTTGCTTGACGAGACGCTGGAAGAAGTACCGGACGGCGAACTCGGCGAGATCTACATCAGCGGGGTGAGTGTTGCCTTGGGCTATCTGGACAATCCGGACTTGAGCGATGCACGGTTTGTCCGTGGCCTGGACGGTGATGACAGCCTGAGCTTTCGCACTGGCGATTTCGCCAGGCGCGATGTGAACGCAGACATCCTGTTCGAGGGCCGCAAGGACGATCTGGTCAAGATCAACGGAAATCGCGTCGAGCTTGCGGAAATCGAGGCCTGCACCATGGCGACGCGGCGAATTCGAAGTTGCCATGCCTGTTGCGTCGATGCTGACACCGTGGGTGTGAAAATCGCGCTTTTTGTGACCCCGGCGGACAAGGTTGACGGCACGCAGCTGGAAGCTGAGCTGAGGGCTAGAATCAGTGCCGAGTTGCCAATTTACTTCATGCCGGCGCGTATCCTCGTTCTGGATGAGCTACCGCGCAATCCGGCCGGCAAAGTCGATCGGGCAGCGTTGATCGCGCGGTTGGGCGAGTTGACCGAGGAAGGTGGAATTGTCGAGGCAATGAGCCCTCAGGAGGAATCCCTGGCGTTGATCTGGGCGCAGATTCTCGGTCGCCCGATCGATAACCGTGAGGCGAACTTCTTTGCATTGGGCGGCAACTCTCTTCTGGCGATGCGTCTCGTCGCTCTGATGAAACGCAGTGGTATTCAGATCAATCTCAAGCGCGTGTTTGGCGCTCCCACGCTGGCGCAAATGGCCTGTCTGATCAAGGAGTAGGAGATGACGGGTAAAGGATTGAATCCTTATCAGCGGTATTACTGGAGCGCATCCAGTGCTTACGATCTTGCGGAAACAGCCTGCGTAAGCATTGGTTTTGTGCTGGATGGGCCGTTGCACATTGCCCAGTTCAGCCGCGCGGTGGATGCGGTGGTCAATCGTCACGAACAGTTACGATCGCACTTCCACGAAACACCCGATGGCGCGCGACGGTTTCCCGGAGTGCAAGTGCGCGATGTACTGAGCGTCGACAGCGAGCCGTTCGAGTTGTCGCGGCTGGAGGACTGCATCGAGGACCTGTGCCGGCGACCGCTTGACCTGAAGGTGGACATACCGTTCAGGGCCTACCTGAAAAAGCTCGGACATGATCGTCATCTGTTTGCGCTGATCATTCATCACATCGTTGTCGACTCATGGTCGCTGGAAGTGATCCTCGACGATCTGGCGACCGCCTACAACGGCGCGATATCCGCCGCCCCGGAGCCGTTGCTGGAGCCACTCGGTTTCGATCATGAAACGCTGGCAATGCCTTTGGAACATGATGAGCATCAGCGCCAGGCGCAGTTCTGGCGTGAGTATCTCAAGGACGCGAACATTCCCTTGATACCGGACTTGCAGACCGGCGAGAGCGCGCAAGGCAAATCGACCTTCGATGTGATGACCCCCGGTGCGGAGGTCCATGGGGCCATCAACCGACTCTGTCATGCGCTGGATGTCACGCCCTTTGTGGTTTACACCGCAGCGGCGTCTATCGCGCTCGGACATTTTTGCGCCTCTGACGATTTGTTGATTCAGACCAATGTGACGCCGCGCTGGACGGAAGGCACGCAAACCGTTGTCGCCTATCTGTCTGCGCGTATTCCGTTACGGGTACGTGTCGATTCGAAACTGTCGTTGCAGGCTCACATTCTCAATGTCGCGGATTCACTCTATGAAACTTTCGACAGCGTCGGTCTTTCGATCGGCGAAATCATGGCTGAATCCGACATCAGCCAGAGCCTGCCAATTCACATCGGTGCCGAGAGCCCGTTCGAAGGTTGGAATCTGGAAGGTATCGCCGTCTCCCAGGTTCAGTTGCCCGACTATCAGCCTTGGCCACTGTTCATGTGGGTGCCAGTCACGGCTGACCATTGCTTTATCAAGCTGCAGTACCAGGCCGACCGAATTTCGCCTGAAAACATGTTGAAACTAAAACACCTGCTGAACGAAACGTTAGATCAATTCTGTCTCCTGGAGTCCGAAGTAAGCGCTCGTGACACAGCGATTCCAAAACACGAAGCCATTCAATGAGACCTCCCATGAAAGACTCCCAACACCTGTCATCCCATGCATTGACCGTCGTTTCCGGTTCGCAGATCGCCAACCTGATGCCGTCGTTGCGCCAGGACATTTTGCGTCTGGTCGAAGAGACTTACCTGCAGCACGACGCTGGCCTGACCAACAACCCCGACAGCTATTTCCTGAAGTTCGAGGAGCGTCAATCGGATCGGATCATTGCCTTGCCTGCTGCGATTGCCAATGACACGCCCATTTCGGGCATCAAATGGATTGCCAGTTACCCGAAGAACATCGAGCGAAATCTGCAGCGCGCCTCAGCCGTTCTGCTGCTCAACGATTATGAAACGGGTTACCCGGTAGCTTGCCTCGAAGCTTCGCAAATCAGTTCGGCCAGAACTGCGGCTTCAGCGGTGGTCGCCGCGAGGACGTTGGCGGCAGATCCGAAGAAAGCACTGAAAATTACATTCGTTGGCGCCGGGGTGATCTCCCGCGCGATCTTTGATTTTTTCATGGCCGATGGCTGGAAGTTCGATCAGGTCACCGTCTGCGATCTGGATGCAGCGTCCGCTACCGAGCTTCGTCACCACGTTGAGGCGGGGACGGGTCAGCCAGCGTTTTTCGTCGAGGACTTGAAGGCTGCGATCAGCGCTGCCGACATTGTTGTTTTCGCCACCAACGCCGGCACGCCTTACGTGTCGGGAGACGATGTCTTCGCCCCCGGTCAGATCATTCTGAATGTCTCACTGCGCGATATCAGCCCGGACATCATCTGGCAGGCGTTCAACGTGTTCGATGATGTGGAACATTGCATGAAGGCCAATACCTCGCCCCATCTGGCAGAACAGAAATACGGCGACCGCTCATTCGTGCATGGCACGCTCGCGCACATTCTCAACAACCCGAGCTTGATTGACCGCTCGCGCCCGCTGATTTTTTCACCATTCGGGCTGGGTGTTCTGGATCTTGTGGTGGGGCAACTGTTCGTCGACAAGTGCCTGGAGGCCGGCGCCTATACCAATATCGCGGACTTCATTCCTGATACGCGACGTTGGGCCGCGTCCCACGGCTGAACCACTCAAGGAGCATAGGCGCGAGCTTTCGCACGTTCCATTCCAGGGAGGAGTGACCCGATGCAAAACAAAAAATGCATGATCATCGGCTTCAATGATTTCTCGTTTGACGACTATTGTCAGATGCTCGATCAACTAGCACCTGAAGCGGCAGCGAAACGTGATTTACGCCTGGCGTTTGTCAATTACGAGGGCTCGCGGTTTCATGCATTGGGCGTGCTGAACAAGACACGTGAGCGGCAAGGGCTGGCAAACCTGAACCTGAACAATGCCGACTTTCTATGGCCGGTGGTGATGGTGCTGGGTACCTACCTCGAAAAGCATGGCATCGCCTTTGACTACGTCAATCTGTTTCAGAACGAGAAGGACGTCCTGGCGCATAAACTCGCGTCCGGCACGATTAACACGGTGGTCATCACCACGACCCTCTATGTGATGCCCCATCCGGTGCAGGAAATCGTGGACTTTGTGCGCTCCTGTGCCCCCGAGGTGCAGATCATCATCGGCGGCCCTTATATCAGTGGTTTGTTCAAGGCGCACGATCGCGAGATGCTCGGTGATTACCTGAATGTTCTTGGCGGTGATATCTATATCAACAGCAATGAAGGTGAAGACACGCTTCGCCAGGTGCTGGAGGCGCTCAACCAAAACCGTTCGGTTATCGGCTTGAGCCGCACGGCAGCGCTGGACGACGATACGTGGGTGTTCGGCGCGGATGAGCCGGAATACAACGAACTGAAGGAAAACTTCGTCAATTACAGGTTGTTCGAACCGCGCGGCATCGGACGTTTTCTGTCCACGCGTACCGCCAAATCCTGTCCGTACGCCTGTGCGTTCTGTGGGTTTCCCCAGCGAGCCGGCAAATACCGTTATTTGTCCACCAGCGATGTAGAACGCGAACTGGACGCGGTGAAGGCGATTGGCACCGTGGATACGCTGACGTTCCTGGATGACACATTCAATGTGCCCAAGCAGCGATTCCGGGAAATCATGCAGATGATGATCGACAACCAGTACAACTTTAAGTGGAACTCCTTCTACCGCTCTGATCAGGGTGATCCGGAAACCATTGCATTGATGGCGCGCGCAGGGTGTGAAGGGGTTTTTCTGGGTATCGAGTCGGCTTCCGACAAGATGCTTGCGCTGATGCGCAAGACGTCACGCCGCAAGAACTATGAACAGGCCATCAGCGCATTCCGCTCGGTTGGCATTGCGACTCACGCCTCGTTCATCATCGGCTTTCCAGGGGAAACTCTCGACACGGTGCAAGAGAGCCTGGATTTCATCGAGACCTTTCGGCCGGACACGTTCCGTGCGCAGGTCTGGTACTGCGATCCGCTGACGCCCATCTGGAATGACCGGGAAAAATACGGCATCACCGGGTCGGGCTTCGACTGGTCGCATGACACGATGAGCAGCGAACTGGCCGCCTCCATCACCGAGCGGTTCTTTCTCACTGCTCAAAACTCTACATGGCTGCCGCAATTCGGCTTTGAACAGTGGAGTCTGTTTTACCTGCATCGCCAGGGAATGGAGCAGGACAATATCCTCGGGTATCTGGACGGTTTCAATGCGGCAGTCAAGCATCAGCTGTTACACGGTGATGACGCTGAGTTGCCCGGCTCGATCATTGACCGCTTCAAGTTCAGTGCCCATCTGCCGGCGCAGAGCCCTGCGGTGCCACAGCCCGGGTTATCGATGGAGTCGGCAGCGCACTTCAAGGCGGCGGAGGGCCGCTTGCAGGCTTGCGCCGCGTGGCTGGACCCGCAGAATCTCGGACCCTTGCCGGTGCACACCGGTGAGCAGACGAAGACAGTGCTGAGCCGGCCCGAGGGCATGGTCAGTGGCTGCGATCAGACAGTCGCCTGGATCGTGGCCTTTTTGAAGCACGCTTGCAGCGTTCTGCAGGGCGAGCGATTTCTGCTGCACTACGTCGTTGAAGGAAGCGCCCGCTTGATGGCGGTCGACGATGTTGGCGGTTGCAGCGAGGCGGTTCTGTACGATCGTGTCGCGACAGCACTTGCCCAGACGCCAGTGCTCGACAGCCACGATAATTATCTGCTGTCGCGCAATTCACGGTTGAGTGCTTGCGGCATTGTTTTGCGTCAGCCGGTTCTGCGCGTGTTCGTTGACGATGTCGTCGCTCCTTCGTTCGACAGCGGACTTTATATGCACCTGCTGCTGCCGAGTACCGGACAGGTTCGGGTGCTGAGCAACTTTGTCCGATGGGCCCCCGAGCTTCACGCCGCGAATGCGCAGATCGCACTTGCCGAGCAGGCCATCTTCGTCAGAGTGCAATAGGCCAGATCAGGGAGGAGAACGCCAGGCGCGCTCCTCCCTGATCTCCTCAGCCTTGCAGCGCTGCTTTCTTGCGCTCCTCGCGGGCGCGGGCAGCCGTCAGCAGCTGTTCGGCGATGCGCATTTGCAGACGCTCCTCAATGAGACGGATGAATAGTGGGTGGCAGGCAATGGCTGCAGCGAGTTCATAACCGCGTCCGTCGGGTTCCCGCATCCAGTAATGGCCGTCAATCAGCGTACGCCGCAGCTCCACCACATCGCTGCGCAGCATGGGGGCGTACTGGGTTTTCCATTGATCCAGCCGCGCGGTCGCGTCCCTCTCGCTGTAGCGTTCGCCGGGGTTGAGCGCGGCACTGATATACAAGAGCATGACCCCCAGCTCTTGACGATTGAGCCGTCCAAGGGTCAATCCGTTTTTGCTGCTCAAGCGCGTCAGTGTCTCGACGAACTGTTCAAAATCCGTTGGAAGTTCCTTGTCCAATGTCTTGCTCCTTGGGTATGAAAGGTTACGGCCGTTTAGCGTGTCTGCCTGGCTTGATTGAGCCAGTATGGCGGCTGTCGTGCAATTTTGCGGGGGCTGCCCGCAAAGAAAACCCCTTCTGCCTCGACTGATGCGCAATCGAGGTGGAAGGGGTTTGGTTAACACTTTAAACCCGGGTAAAACACGATCCCCTGTAGGAGCTGCGGCACGCTGCGATCTTTTGATCCTGATTCTAAAAATCAAAAGATCGCAGCGTGCCGCAGCTCCTACAGGTTTTGTGTTTGTCCGCAGATCTTTTTACGCAGCGCCGTCGAGAAATTGCTCGGCGTAGTGGCAAGCCACCTGCCGATTGTCGAGCGCACGCAGGGCGGGCTCTTCAGTGCTGCAACGCTCGGTCGCATACGGGCAGCGCTTGTGGAACGCGCAGCCTGAAGGCGGGTTCAACGGGTTGGGCAGTTCGCCGACGATCTTGATTTTCGGCTTGTTCGGATCCGGGTGAATGGTTGGGGTCGCCGACAGCAGCGCCTGGGTATACGGGTGCAGTGGGCGCTCGTAGATGGCGTTTTTCGGACCCAGTTCCACCGGGCGACCGAGGTACATCACCATCACGTCGTCGGCCACGTGTTGCACCACCGCCAGGTTGTGCGAGATGAACACGTACGCGGTGTTGAACTCCTGCTGCAGATCCATGAACAGGTTGAGCACCTGCGCCTGAATCGACACGTCCAATGCCGAGGTCGGCTCATCCGCCACCAGCACTTTCGGTTGCAGCATCATCGCCCGAGCCAGAGCGATACGCTGACGCTGACCGCCGGAGAACATGTGCGGATAGCGCTGGTAATGCTCTGGGCGCAAGCCGACCTGCTTCATCATCGCCTGGACTTTCTCGCGACGTTCGGCAGCACTCAGGTTGGTGTTGATCAGCAGCGGTTCGCCGAGCTGGTCACCGACTTTCTGCCGTGGGTTCAACGATGCGTACGGGCTCTGAAAGACCATCTGCACGTCTTTGCGCAGTTGCTTGCGCTGGGCCTTGTCGGCGCCAGCGACTTCTTGCCCGGCGATTTTCAAAGAGCCTGAGGACGGATCTTCGATCAGCGTCAAGGCGCGGGCGAGGGTGGATTTGCCGCAGCCCGATTCGCCGACCACCGCGAGGGTCTTGCCGGCTTCCAGTTCGAACGACACGCCGTTGAGGGCGCGCACGGTCGCGTGGCCCTTGAACAGGCCACGGGAGACTTCGTAGTGACGGGTCAGGTCGCGGGCGGTAAGTACGACGGCCATTACGCCACCTCCTGGTTCAACGGGTAGAAGCAGCGGGCGAGGCTGTGGCTTTTCGGGTCTAGGCCGGGGCGTTGCGCGCGGCAGCTGTCCTGCACGTACGGGCAGCGCGGCGACAGCAGGCAACCCTGCGGACGGTCATAGCGGCCCGGGACGATGCCCGGCAGCGTCGACAGACGTGAGGCGCCGAGGCTGTGCTCGGGAATCGCCTTGAGCAGCGCTTCGCTGTACGGATGCGCGGGGATGTCGAACAGTTGCGGCACCTGACCGACTTCAACGGCTTGACCGGCGTACATCACGCACACGCGCTGGGCAGTTTCAGCGACGACCGCGAGGTCGTGGGTGATCAGCACCAGGCCCATGTTCTGTTCTTTCTGCAACGCCAGCAACAGATCCATGATCTGTGCCTGAATCGTTACGTCGAGCGCCGTGGTCGGTTCGTCAGCGATCAGCAGTTTCGGCTCACCGGCAATCGCCATGGCGATTGCGACGCGCTGGCTCATACCGCCGGACAGTTGGTGCGGGTAGGCGTCCATGCGGCTGGCTGCGCCGGGGATTTCAACTTTTTCCAGCAGTTCGATCGCACGTTTGCGCGCTTGCTTGCTGGACATTTTCAGGTGCAGACGCAGCACTTCTTCGATCTGAAAACCGACGGTGTAGCTCGGATTGAGCGCCGTCATCGGATCCTGGAAGACCATCGCCAGGTCTTTACCGACGATCTGCCGACGCTGGCGATTGCTCAGCTTGAGCATGTTTTTACCGTCGAAGTTGAGGGCGTCGGCAGTGACGATCCCCGGGTGCTCGATCAGTCCCATCAGCGCCATCATGGTCACGGACTTACCCGAACCGGACTCGCCAACGATGGCCAGTACTTCGCCTTTGTCGACTTTCAGGTCGAGACCATCGACCACCGGCACGGCGGTTTTGTCGCCGAAGCGAACATTGAGATTCTTGATTTCTAGCAGTGACATGGGAATCTCCTCAGGCGGCGTTCTTGAGTTTCGGGTCCAGCGCATCGCGCAAGCCGTCGCCCATCAAGTTGATTGCCAGCACGCTGAGCAAAATGGTCAAACCAGGCAGGCTGACGACCCACCAGGCGCGTTCGATATAGTCGCGGGCCGAGGCCAGCATGGTGCCCCACTCAGGGGTTGGCGGTTGAACGCCAAGGCCGAGGAAGCCCAGAGCCGCAGCATCGAGAATTGCCGAGGAGAAGCTCAGGGTTGCCTGAACGATCAGTGGTGCCATGCAGTTCGGCAGCACGGTGATGAACATCAGGCGTGGCAGACCGGCACCGGCCAGACGCGCGGCGGTGACGTAGTCGCGGTTCAGTTCACCCATGACGGCTGCACGGGTCAGACGCACGTAGGACGGCAGCGAAACCACAGCAATCGCGATCACGGTGTTTATCAGGCCAGGGCCGAGGATGGCGACAATCGCCACAGCCAGCAGCAGGGACGGCAGGGCCAGCATGATGTCCATCAGACGCATGATCGATGGGCCGAGGATTTTCGGGAAGAAACCGGCGAACAGACCCAGCAGGATCCCCGGAATCAGCGACATCACTACCGACGACAAGCCGATCAGCAGCGACAGGCGCGAACCCTGGATCAGGCGCGACAGCAGGTCGCGACCCAGTTCATCGGTGCCGAGCAAGAATTGCATCTGCCCGCCTTCAAGCCACGCCGGCGGCGTCAGCAGGAAGTCGCGGTATTGCTCGCTCGGGTTGTGCGGCGCGACCCAAGGGGCGAACAGCGCGCAGAAAATCACCAGCAGCATGAACAGCAGGCCGGCAACCGCGCCCTTGTTCTTCGAGAAGGCTTGCCAGAATTCTTTGTACGGCGATGGGTACAGCAGGCTTTGATCCGCGCTGGAAGCAGCGGTGGCTACTGAGGATGTTGGAGTGCTCATGGTATTGACCTCAGCGCTGATGACGGATGCGTGGGTTGGCAAAGCCGTAGAGGATGTCCACTACGAAGTTGACCAGAATCACCAGGCAGGCGATTAACAGGATGCCGTTTTGTACGACCGGATAGTCGCGGGCGCCGATGGCTTCGATCAGCCATTTACCGATGCCGGGCCACGAGAAGATGGTTTCGGTCAGTACCGCACCGGCCAGCAGCGTGCCGACTTGCAGGCCGACCACGGTGAGTACCGGGATCAGCGCGTTACGCAGACCGTGGACGAACACCACGCGCGACGGCGACAGGCCTTTGGCCTTGGCGGTGCGGATGTAGTCTTCGCGCAGTACTTCGAGCATCGACGAACGGGTCATCCGCGCGATAACTGCCAGCGGAATGGTACCGAGCACGATAGCCGGCAATATCAGGTGATGCAGGGCATCGAAGAACGCCCCGACGTCATCGGCCAGCAGCGTATCGATGAGCATGAAACCGGTGCGCGGCTCGATGTCGTAGAGCAGGTCGATGCGCCCGGAAACCGGTGTCCAGCCGAGGCTCACCGAGAAGAACATGATCAGGATCAGGCCCCACCAGAAGATCGGCATCGAATACCCCGCCAGGGAGATGCCCATCACCCCATGGTCGAACAGGGATCCTCGCTTGAGTGCCGCGATCACCCCGGCCAGAAGCCCGAGAATGCCGGCGAACAGCAGGGCGGCCATGGACAGTTCCAGGGTCGCCGGGAAGAGGGAGGTGAACTCGGTCCATACGCTCTCGCGAGTACGCAGGGATTCGCCGAGATCGCCGTGGGCCAGTTTGCCGATGTAGTCCAGATACTGGGCATACAGCGGCTTGTTCAGACCTAGGCGTTCCATTGCCTGAGCGTGCATTTCGGGGTCGACCCGACGTTCGCCCATCATCACTTCCACGGGGTCGCCAGGGATCATGCGAATCAACGCGAAAGTCAGCAAGGTGATGCCGAAAAACGTGGGGATCAACAACCCCAGTCGGCGGGCAATAAAACTAAACATCTTGTGTGGTACCTCATCAGCCGGTTAGGCGTGCCCGGTTTCCCTGCGGTCAGGGAAACCGGGAGTTTCTTATCTACTTCACCTGAGTGGTGGCGAAGTTATTAGTGGTGAGAGGGCTGATGTGGTAGCCCTCTACGTTGTTGCGCATTGCGGTAAACATCCTGGTATGGGCCATGCTGATCCATGGCTGATCCTGATTAAACAGCACTTGTGCCTGTTCGTAGAGCCTGGCGCGTTCCGCCGGATCTACTTTAGCCCGTGCCTCATCCAGCAGTGTCTGGAATTTCTCGTTGCACCAGCGTGCATAGTTCTCGCCATTCTTGGCCGCTTCACAACTGAGCATAGGCGTCAGGAAGTTATCCGGGTCGCCGTTGTCGCCCGCCCATCCGGCCGAAACCATGTCGTGCTCGCCGGCCTTGGCGCGTTTGAGCATCTCGCCCCATTCCATGACGCGGATGTCGATCTTGATCCCGACTTTCGCCAGGTCAGCCTGCATCATTTGTGCGCCGAGCATCGGGTTCGGGTTGGTCGGGCCGCCGCCGTTACGGGTAAACAGAGTAAACACAGTGCCTTCAGGTACCCCGGCTTCCTTGAGCAGCTTGCGGGCGGCGTCGAGGTCGCGTGGCGGGTTCTTCAGGTCGTGGTTGTAGCCCAGCAGCGTGGGTGGGTACGGGTTGACCGCGACCGTCGCGTTGCCTTTGCCAAACAGCGCGTTGACGTAGGCTTCCTTGTCGAAAGCGATGTCGATGGCTTTGCGCACTCGCACGTCGCTCATGTACTTGTGCTGGGTGTTCATGGCGATGTACGAGACGGTCATTGCGTCGAGTTCTTCGACTTTCAGGTTGCTGTCTTTCTTGATGCTCGGGATGTCATCCGGTTTCGGATACAGGGCGATCTGGCACTCATTGGCCTTGAGCTTCTGCAGGCGCACGTTGTTGTCGGTGGCGATCGCCAGAATCAGCGCATCGGCCGGCGGCTTGCCTCGGAAGTATTCCGGGTTGGCCTTGAAGCGTACCTGGGCATCTTTTGCATAACGCTGGAAGATGAACGGGCCGGTGCCGATCGGCTTGTTATTGAGGTCGCCGGTCTTGTTGGCCTTGAGCAACTGGTCGGCGTATTCAGCGGAGTAGATCGCGGTGAATGGCATGGCCACGTCAGCCAGGAACGGTGCTTCGCGACGGGTCAGGGTGAATTTGACGGTGTTGTCGTCAACCTTTTCCACGTTCTTCAGCAGTTCTTTGAAGCCCATGCTTTCAAAGTACGGGAAGCCCACGCTCGACAGTTTGTGCCACGGGTGATTCGGGTCCAGCTGACGCTGGAAGCTCCAGAGCACGTCGTCGGCGTTCATGTCGCGGGTCGGCTTGAAGTAGTCGGTGGTGTGAAACTTGACGCCTTTGCGCAGGTGGAACGTGTACGTCAGGCCGTCATCGCTGATTTCCCAGGAATCGGCCAGCGCCGGAACCACTTCGGTGGTGCCGGGCTTGAAGTCGACCAGGCGGTTGAAAATGGTTTCGGCCACCGCATCGGCAGTGACTGCAGTTGTGTACTGGACCATGTCGAAGCCTTCCGGACTGGCTTCGGTGCAGACCACCAAGGGTTTGGCCGAGACGCCGATGGCGGCGCTCAACAACGCGGCAGCGACGGCCGCACGTAGGGGAAGCATTTTCATCGATAACCCTCTGCAATCGGTTGAAGACAAAAAACCGAACGGCCGACTCTTCATGAGTCAGCCTTCGGTTGGCGTTTTTTACAGGATGTTGAACGGGATGGTGGTCACGAGACGGAACTCGTTGATGTTGCCGTCAGCCTGGTGCTCGCTGGCGCGGTGCGTGGTGTAAGTTGCACGAATCGCGGTGGCCTTGAGTGGGCCGCTCTGCACTGCGTAAGCCGCGCCGATGCCGTATTCATAGTGGCTTTCGCCGTCCATCAGGCTCAGGTCGCCGCGCTTGGCACCTGGATCGGTGTAAGCCGTGCCGGTGTAGTGAGTACCGTCGATACCCCAGCCACGTGCCTGGTAGATGTTGAACTTCAGGCCCGGTACGCCGTATTCGGCCATGTTGATGCCGTAGGCGATCTGGAAAGATTTTTCGTTCGGGCCGTTGAAGTCCGACAGCAGGGAGTTGGCCAGGTAGATGCCGTTGGTTTCGTGCAGGTAGTCGAAGTATTCGTTACCGTTCACTTGCTGGTACGAGAAGGTCAGGCTGTGGGCCTGGTGAGTCAGGCCGAAGGACAACGAGTAGGTATCGTTGTCGATGTCGCCCATCAGCTTTTTGCCTTCGTCCATGGTCTTGTAGTAGTTCAGACCGGTGGTCAGGCTCAGTACCTGGCTGTCGCCCAGTTCGTGGGTGGCGCCGAAGTAGTACTGGTTCCAGAAGTCTTCGACGTTGGCTACATAGAGGCTGGTTTTCAGACTTTTGAGCGGCTGGTAGTTCACACCGCCGGTGTAGACCTTGTCGGTTTCAACGCCAGTGGCCGAGTATTCGGAACGGAATTTCGACAGGCTCTGCTCGGTACGTGGCGAGACGCGGTCGAAGCCGGCCAGGTCGAACGACAGGTTGTTCAGTTCTTCGCTGTGCAGGCTGATACCTTCGAAGCTCGAAGGCAGCGGACGGTTGCCGATGACGTCAACGATCGGCGTGCTGAAGTTCTGGCGACCGGCAGTCAGAGTGGTGTTCGAGACGCGGAACTTGACGTTGGCCAGACCCAGCTTGCTCCACTGGTCTACTGCGTCACCATCGGAGTGAGCCAGCGTACGGTTGGAACCGCCGGCAATGTCCTTGCGGTCACGGTCCAGAACGATGGCGTTGTAAGCCGCCACTTCAGTGCTAACGCCAACGGTGCCTTGGGTGAAGCCCGAGGTGTAGTTGACGATAGTGCCTTGAACCCAGTTGATTCGACGCGGGGTGGCGGTTTTGACCACTGGCGAGGTGTTCTTGTCGCTGTTTTTCACGTAGCTGAAAGTGTCATCACGACGTTTCAGTTCGTTGGCGTACCAGTTACGCGTGGTGCCGCCCAGGCTTTGTCCATCGATAAAGCCTTTGGCCTCGCTTTGGGCGCTACTACCGGCCAATGTGGTTGGGACAAACTCCTGACTCACATTTTCAGCATAAGCCGTGGCGGTGATGCTGCTGATGGCCAGGGCCAGTATCGCGGTGCTGCTCAGTTTCATGGGTGAAGCTCCTTTACTTTCTTTTTATGCCGGCCTTTTTAGGTTGGCCGGTTATTGGTTTAGAACTCATTCACACATCGCAAACGTTTGCCAAAGGCCGGATTGGCGAATTTCGGCAAAGCGCTTGCGTGAGGGGCTAGACGGCGCCCCTCAGCGTTGCGGCTAATCGGTTGGGTTAATCGATACTGACACCCGAGAACACGTTGCGGCCGAAGGGGCTCACCTTGAACCCTTCAACCCGTGTGCTTAACGGCTGGTTGACCGTCGAGTGGGCTACAGGCGTGATCGGCACTTGCTGTTTAAGCAATTGCTGGGCCTGTTTGTAAAGCACGGTGCGTTGGTCGCGGTCGGTGACGACCTTGGCCTCTTTGATCAGCTTGTCGTAAGCCGGGTCGCACCACATGGAGTAGTTGTTGCCGCCAATGGCGTCGCAGCTGTACAGCGTACCCAGCCAGTTGTCCGGGTCACCGTTGTCACCGGTCCAGCCGATCAGGCTGATGTCGTGCTCACCATTCTTGGTGCGCTTGATGTACTCGCCCCATTCGTAGCTGACGATCTTCACTTTCAGACCAATCTTCGCCCAGTCAGCCTGGAGCATTTCGGCCATCAGTTTGGCGTTGGGGTTGTAGGGGCGCTGCACCGGCATCGCCCACAGGGTGATCTCGGTGCCTTCTTTGACGCCGGCAGCCTTGAGCAGCTCTTTGGCTTTTTCCGGGTTGTAGGCGGCGTCTTTGATCGTGTCGTCGTAGGACCACTGGGTCGGTGGCATGGCGTTGACGGCCAGTTGACCGGCGCCTTGATAAACAGCGTTGAGAATCCCCTGTTTATTCACCGCCATGTCCAGCGCCTGACGCACTTCAAGCTGGTCAAACGGTTTGTGCCGGACGTTGTAGGCGATGTAACCGAGGTTGAAACCCGGCTTGGAGATCAGTTGCAGTTTCGGGTCGGCCTTCAGCGCTTCAACATCGGCAGGGCGGGGATGCAGAGTGATCTGGCACTCGCCGGCCTTGAGTTTCTGCACGCGCACCGAAGCATCGGTGTTGATGGCGAAGATCAGGTTGTCGAGTTTGACCCGGCTCGGATCCCAGTACTGCTTGTTGCCGCTGAAGCGGATGTTCGAGTCTTTCTGATAACTCTTGAACACGAACGGGCCAGTGCCGATCGGCTTCTGATTGATGTCGCTTGGCTTGCCTTCGGCGAGCAGTTTGTCGGCGTATTCGGCGGACAGGATCGAGGCGAAGCTCATGGCGATGTTCTGGATGAACGCGGCGTCGACGCTGTTGAGCGTGAACTCCACGGTCAGCGGCCCGGTCTTTTCGACCTTGGCGATGTTCTTGTTCAGGCTCATCCCGTTGAAGTAAGGAAACTCCGTTGGATAGGCCTTACGGAATGGCTGCTGTGGATCGAGCATGCGATTAAACGTGAACAACACGTCGTCCGCGTTGAAGTCACGGGTCGGCTTGAAGTACGGCGTTGTATGAAATTTCACACCTTCGCGCAGGTGAAAGGTGTACTTGAGACCATCCTCGGAAATGTCCCAATTGGTCGCCAAGCCCGGTACGACATTGGTCGCGCCTTTTTCGAACTCGACCAGACGGTTGTAGATCGGTTCGGCCGCATCGTTATCGGTGGCTGCGGTGTACTGCGCGGTATCAAAACCTGCCGGGCTGCCTTCTGAGCAGAACACCAGACTTTTGCTGGCGGCGAAACTGGCGGACGAGACGGCCAACAGACCGGCGCCCAGCAATGCGGAAAAAACCAAGGTATGGCGCATGACGCTCCCTCTTTTTTAGTGTTATGCAATGCACCGCGTCTCGTCCTGAAACGTTGTGGTCGCATTGCGTTCAATCCAATACGTACAGCAAACCGTTGGCCCACGCAGACACTGGTCAGAACCCGACGGTAGAGGCCGTGGGCCTGGCAGTAAATACGTAAAAGCCTGAAAACCTCGTAGGAAAGGGCGACACATCCCCCACCATTGCAGTCGTCCGCAATGGAATTGGATGTAGGCAAATTCCTAACTTTCCGGCAGATAAAGCAACGGCGACGTCAAAAACGTCGCCGTTGCGTTAACTCAATTGCTGACGCTGACGCCGTAGAAGGAGTTCAAGCCGAATGGGCTGATCTTGAAGTCCTGCACGTTGGCGCGCATGGGTTGATACACCGTCGAGTGAGCGATAGGTGTCATTGGGACTGCATCTTTGAGGACGTGTTGCGCCTCTTTGTACAGTTCGGTGCGCTTACCTTGGTCGGTTGTGCGCTTGGCTTCCTTGACGAGGCCGTCGAACTTCTTGTCGCACCACTTGGAGAAGTTGTTGCCGCTGAGCGAGTCGCAGCCGAACAGCACGTTCAGCCAGTTGTCCGGATCACCATTGTCACCGCTCCAGCCAATGATCATGGCCTGGTTCTCGCCACCTTTGGAGCGCTTGATGTACTCGCCCCACTCGTAGCTGGTGATCTTCACTTTCAAGCCGATCTTGGCCCAGTCGGACTGGAGCATTTCAGCCATCAGCTTGGCGTTCGGGTTGTACGGACGCTGTACCGGCATCGCCCACAGAACGATCTCGGTACCTTCCTTGACGCCGGCTTCCTTGAGCAGCTGTTTGGCTTTCTCAGGGTCGTACTTGGCATCTTTGATAGTGGTGTCGTAAGACCACTGGGTCGGCGGCATGGCGTTAACGGCCAGTTGGCCTGCGCCCTGGTAAACCGAGTCGATGATCTGCGGCTTGTTCACGGCCATGTCCAGTGCCTGACGGACGCGCAGGTCAGCCAGCGGGTTCGGCTCGTTGCTGCCCTTGACCTTGTCCATCACGTTGTAGGCGATGTAGCCCAGGTTGAAGCCAGCCTGGTCAGGCATCTTCAGGGTTTTGTCTTCTTTGAGCGCTTTCAGGTCGGCTGGACGCGGGAACAGGGTGACTTGGCACTCGTTCTTTTTCAGCTTTTGAATACGCACCGACGGGTCGGTGGTGATGGCGAAGATCAGGTTGTCGATCTTCACGTCTTCAGGCTTCCAGTAGTCCTTGTTACCGGTGTAGCGGATGTTCGAGTCTTTCTGGTAGCTCTTGAATACGAACGGGCCGGTGCCGATCGGCTTCTGGTTGATGTCGGCAGGCTTGCCTTCCTTCAGCAGCTGGGCTGCGTACTCGGCGGACTGAACCGAAGCGAAGCTCATGGCCATGTTCTGGATGAACGCGGCATCCACTTCTTTCAAAGTGAACTTGACGGTGTGGTCATCGACTTTATCGATCTTGGTGATGTTGGTGTCCATCCCCATGTCGGTAAAGTACGGGAATTCGGTCGGGTACGCCTTACGGAACGGGTCATCCTTGTTAATCATGCGATTGAAGGTGAACAGCACGTCGTCGGCGTTGAACTCACGAGTCGGCTTGAAATACGGGGTGGTGTGGAACTTGACGCCTTCGCGCAGGTGGAAGGTGTAAGTCAGGCCATCTTCGGAAATGTCCCACTTGGTCGCCAGACCAGGAACCACGGCGGTGCCGCCACGTTCGAACTGGGTCAGACGGTTGAACATGGTTTCAGCTGAGGCGTCGAAGTCGGTTCCGGTGGTGTACTGGCCCGGATCAAAACCGGCCGGGCTGCCTTCGGAGCAGAACACCAGGTTAGTCGCAGCGGATGCGAAAGGTGCGGAGGCTAACAAGCCTGCGCCGACTAAAAACGGAATGACCGCGTGTTTAAGCATGTTGGCCTCATGATTTGTTGTCATTTTTTGATTTGAGGTACGACCTCGTGAGTCGTGCCTGCGGATACTTATGCAGGGGCCATACCCATTGCAAGATGCAGAGCGACTGCCAGCCTCAAACCGTGGCACGAACGTACCTTAATGTCGCATCTGTATAACTTCTGACGCATTTGACCGTTTGCGAGTGGTTTTTACGGTGCAAACGAAGCCCCAAAACGGTGCGACGGTCACGTTGTGCGCGCCGCCTTGGGGCTTGGTGTTACTTATTTATACCCACGCCGTAGAAGGGCGTCAGACCAAACGGACTGATGCGGAAGTCCGTGACCTCCTTGCGCAGCGGCTGGAACACCGTGGAATTGGCAATCGGGGTGATCGGCACCTGCTGTTTAAGGATCAGTTGCGCCTGTTGATACAGTTTTACCCGTTGCGTTTTATCGGTAGAGACCTTGGCCTGTTGCACCAGTTTGTCGTAGGCCGGGTCGCACCATTTGGCGTAGTTGCTGCCTTTCACTGCGGCGCAGCTGTAGAGCACACCGAGCCAGTTGTCGGGGTCACCGTTGTCACCTGTCCAACCATAGATCATCGCGTCGTGTTCGCCATTTTTCGCGCGCTTGATGTACTCGCCCCATTCGTAGCTGACGATGTTGGCCTTGATGCCGATTTTTTCCCAATCCTGCTGGATCATCTGCGCCGACATCCGTGCATTGGGGTTGGATGCGCGTTGCACCGTCATCGCCCAAAGGTTGATGGTAGTACCCGGTGCAACCCCTGCTTCTTTAAGTAGTACCTTGGCTTTCACCGGGTCGTAAGGAGCGTCCTTGATGTTCGGGTCATAAGACCACTGCGCGGGCGGCAAGGCGTTTTGCGCCAGTTGGCCGGCACTTTGGTAGACGGCTTTGATAATCGCCGGTTTGTCGATGGCCATGTCCAGCGCCTGACGTACCTTGAGCTGGTCGAGGGGCGCGTGGGTGGTGTTGTAGGCGAGGAAGCCGAGGTTGAACCCGGCCTGTTTGAGTACGCGCAGGTTCGGGTCTTTCTCCATGACTTCGATGTCGGCCGGGCGTGGGTAGCCGCTGACCTGGCATTCGCCGGCCTTGAGTTTTTGCAGGCGTACGGCGGCGTCGGGGGTGATCGAGAAAATCAGGTTGTCGATTTTGACGTCTTCGGGTTTCCAGTAGGCCTTGTTGGCGGCGTAGCGGATCTGCGAGTCCTTCTGGTAGCGCTTGAACACGAACGGGCCGGTGCCGATCGGCTTCTGGTTGAGGTCGGCGGCTTTGCCTTCCTTCAACAGTTGCGCGGCGTATTCGGCCGACTGCACGGAGGCGAAGCTCATGGCGAGGTTTTGCACGAAGGCCGCGTCGACGTTGTTGAGGTTGAAGCGCACGGTTTGCTCGTCGAGTTTTTCCACCGACTTGATCGTGGTGTTCAGGCCCATGTCGGTGAAGTAGGGGGATTCGGCGGGGTAGGCCTTGCGGAAGGCGTTGTCTGGGTCGAGCAGGCGCTGGAAGGTGAAGAGCACGTCGTCGGCGTTGAAGTCTCGGCTCGGGGTGAAATATTCCGTGGTGTGGAATTTCACGCCTTGGCGCAGGTGGAAGGTGTATTGCAGGCCGTCGCTGGAGACGTCCCATTTTGTCGCCAGGCCGGGTTCGATGTCGGTGCCGCCGCGCTGGAATTGGGTGAGGCGGTTGAAGACGGTTTCGGCTGAGGCGTCGAAGTCGGTGCCGCTGGTGTATTGGCTGGGGTCGAAGCCTGCGGGGCTGGCTTCGGAGCAGTAGACCAGGGTGGTGGCTGCGTGGGCGATCGGGGCGGTTGTGGCCAGGGCCAGGGAGATCAGGAGCGGTTTGAGGGTGGATCTTGGCATGGAGTCCCCGGGGATATTGGAGGTGGTGGTTTTTTGAGGGTAGCGGGGATTTGGGGGTGTCCGGAAATATCGTTTTTCCTGTGGGAGTGTCTATCTCGGTATATGTGGGGGTTTTTGTTGGGGGCATATCCGTTGCTGCGGTAACGGCTGCTTAGGGTTTCGCCCTGACGGCGACTCACTTTTTTGACAAACGCCTCAAAAAAGTAAGCAAAAAAAGGCTTGCTCCTACGTGCGGCCCGCTCGCTGGGGCTCGGGGTTCCTTCGCTCCGGGATCCATCCGGGGGCATCGCCTACGGTTTGCTGCGCTGCACCTCCTCTCGATGTGTTCGACTTCGTCGAACGGTCGCTGCGCTCCCACCCCCGGATGAATCCCTCCACTCAGCCTTCCGATGTCGCCCGTGAATCAAGATCAAGAGCTGCTGCCGAGCTAACGCTCATCCTGTTGAGTGGGGCGGCTGCGCCGCGTGGTGGGTGTACTTGTCTCCCCGGTAGGCGCTGCCGAGGGCTGCGATCTTTTGATCTTGCTGTTGCTTACCTGTGGGAGCTGGCTTGCCAGCGATGGCGGCCTGACAGCCGACCAATCTCTGGCAGATGTACTCGGTCCAAACTGTGGGAGCGAGCCTGCTCGCGAAGAGGCCCACTCGGTCACCCGATTACTTTGGGCTGTTTAAATGTGTATCGAATTGCCGGAACCTTCCCACAAGGTTTTCAGGTTGTCCGTCGGACGTGGGCTCTCTAGGCTTGGGATGTCGCTGAATGTTCAGCGATCGGGTGTGAGAACCCGGTAAAAATTAGTTATTCGGTCTACGTATCCGCATAATCGCCGCCAGCGTACTCGCTGCCTGCAAATGCGTTATGGCGGCTGTGTGCGGGCAGACTTCGGTCTGGCCGGTTTCCTATTTTTCCGGTTTCTCACCCCGCACATAGCTGCCACCCACTTCGCCGCGTGAGAAACGGCAGGTGCTGGCATCCATTTGCAAAATAGGGTTTTCCAATGACTAAGCCTGTACCCGATCCCCCCGAAGAAAAACCAACCCCTCTCGACGAAGCCATACGCGACGAAGACCTCGCCCGAAACCGCGAAGCCATGAAACGCGCCCTCGATTTCTATCTCTGCCCCCAACCCACGAAGTCGCGCCAACCGAGCACGATGTTCATGGTCTGTCCCAATGTCGACACCGAAAGCCTGCTCGCTCACGCCTGTGAATCACTGGCCTCCGCCAGTGCTGCGGCCAGCAACTTCGCCAATGAGCTGAGCGGTCTGCAGCGCAACACAGTGCTGGGGATTCAGCAGATCATCATGCTGGCTGAGTTGGCGGTGAATCGGGCGCTGGATCGGGTTGATCCGCAGACTTGAGACCGCGTTATCGTTCTTCGCGAGCAGGCTCGCTCCCACAGGAGTGCGCATTCCAAATGTGGGAGCGAGCCTGCTCGCGAAGGCGTCGGATCTTCCACCACAAATCCCAGGCATAAAAAAAACCGGCGATCATTGTCTGATCGCCGGTTTTTCATTCAGCCCAAATCAAATCACTGCATCAACACTTCAATCGAACCATCCGCCGTCATGCTGACCTGGCTGGTGCCGGCTTCAACTTCTGGCGTCACTGGCGCTGAATCCATGCCGGCGGCTTTCATCATCATCGGGGCGCGCAGGTACGGTTGTGGGTAGCCGTTGCTGTTGAGGTTCAGGTTGACGATTTTGTAGCCCTTGCCGCCGAGTGCATCGGTGGCCAGTTGGGCGCGGGCCTTGAAGGCGCTGACGGCTTCTTTGAGCAGCGCGTCTTCGCTGGCTTTGCGGGTCGGGTCGGCGATGGCGAAGTCCATGCCGCCCATTTTCAGGTCACCCAGCAGTTCGCCGGTGAGTTTGGAGAGGGCGGCGAAGTCGGAGCTTTCCAGGCGCAGTTCGGCGCGTTCACGCCAGCCGGTGATTTTCTGGCCCTTGGTGTCGTAGATTGGGTAGCTGTTGCGGCTGCCCTGGCGCAGGGTGATGTCTTTGACTTGCTTGGCCTGGGCCAGTGCCTTGTTCATGGTAGTGCTGACGTCGGCGGCGAGTTTGGCCGGGTCGGTGTTTTGCTCTTCGGTGTAGAGCGTCACGATCATCTGGTCGCGAGCGACTTCCTGGCTGACTTCGGCGCGCAGGGAAATCTGGTTGTAGTGCAGCTCATCGGCGGCCAGGGCCGGAAGGCTGGCGACGCTGCCGACGGTCAGGGCGAGAAGGGCGGCGCTGCGGCGAAATGTGTGCATGAAGGCTCCTTGATGAGGGCGCAGGTGATGGTTCGGGGGCCTGCGTGAAACCATCAGACTCTAGCTTCTATGCTCCGGTTCGCCCAGTTACAACTTCTATACACATGGCAAAGGCTGGACTGAGAGAGCCCTTGTGGCGAGGGGATTTAGCGAAACGTCGCACCGCCCCGTTCGGCTGCGCAGCAGTCGCAAATCAGGCTGACGCGGTATGTCTGGTTAAATGAGGTCGCATGATTTGGGGCGGCTCCGCCACCCATCGGGGATGAATCCCCTCGCCACAATTGGACTCAACTCATTGAGGAGTCGGGTTCGGCGTAGACGATTTTTCTGGCCACGCCATGTGGTCGTTTGCCGCACTTTCGCCTCTCGAGGCCGTGGCTTGGTTATACTCCGTGCGATCCGCCTGGAGCGCTCATCAGGAGAGCTCATGCTCGCCCCCGTACAACTGACTTCCGCCACTCGCCAGAACCTCTGGCGGCTGACTTTCATTCGCACTTTGGTGCTCGCCGCGCAAGCCGGTTCCGTGGGCCTGGCCTACTGGCTGCAACTGTTGCCGTTGCCGTGGGTGCAACTGGCGATGACCCTCGGCTGCTCGATTCTGCTGTGTGTGTTCACTGCCGTGCGGCTGCGCACGTCGTGGCCGGTGACCGAACTCGAATACGCACTGCAACTGGCCTGCGATCTGGTTATCCACAGCGCGCTGCTGTATTTCTCCGGCGGGTCGACCAACCCGTTCGTTTCGTATTATCTGGTGCCGCTGACCATTGCCGCCGTGACGCTGCCGTGGCGCTATTCGGTGATCCTGTCGGGCATCGCGCTGGCGCTGTATACGGTGATGCTCACGCGTTTCTATCCACTGGAGACCCTGCCGGTCGCTCGCGAAAACCTGCAGATCTACGGCATGTGGCTGAGCTTTGCGCTGGCCGCTGCGGTGATCACGTTCTTCGCCGCGCGCATGGCCGAAGAGCTGCGCCGTCAGGAAGAATTACGGGCGATCCGCCGTGAAGAAGGCCTGCGCGATCAGCAATTGCTCGCCGTCGCCACGCAAGCTGCCGGTGCCGCGCATGAACTGGGTACGCCGCTGGCGACCATGAGTGTGCTGCTCAAGGAGATGCAGCAGGATCATCCCGACCCGATGTTGCAGGACGATCTGAAGGTGCTGCAGGATCAGGTCAAACTCTGCAAAGAGACCTTGCAGCAACTGGTGCGCGCCGCCGAGGCCAATCGTCGTCTCGCGGTCGAAATGCAGGACGTCACCCAATGGCTCGACGAAGCGCTGAACCGCTGGCACCTGATGCGCCCGGAAGCCAGTTATCGCTTTCATCGCCTGGGCCAAGGCACGGTGCCACGCATGGCGCCGCCGCCGGATCTGACTCAGGCGCTGCTGAATCTGCTGAACAATGCCGCCGACGCCTGCCCGGAAAACCTCAAGGTGACGCTGGACTGGGACGCGGAAAACGTGACCATCAGCATTCGTGACCACGGCGCCGGTGTGCCGCTGGCCATCGCCGAGCAGATCGGCAAACCGTTTTTTACCACCAAGGGCAAAGGTTTCGGCCTGGGCCTGTTTTTGAGCAAGGCCAGCGTGACACGCGCCGGCGGCTCAGTGAAACTCTATAGTCATGAGGAAGGCGGCACGCTCACCGAGCTGCGCCTGCCCCACGGCGCCCGAGGAGACCAACATGAGTGACGAAATCCAAGTCGAAGGCGAAGAACTGCCGCATTTGCTGCTGGTCGACGACGACGCAACCTTTACCCGCGTCATGGCTCGTGCCATGGCCCGCCGTGGTTTTCGCGTCAGCACCGCCGGTTCCGCCGAGGAAGGCCTGACCATCGCCCAGGCTGATCTGCCGGACTACGCCGCGCTCGACCTGAAAATGGACGGCGACTCCGGCCTGGTGCTGCTGCCCAAGCTGCTGGAACTGGACCCGGAAATGCGCGTGGTGATCCTCACCGGTTATTCGAGCATTGCCACGGCGGTCGAAGCGATCAAGCGCGGTGCCTGCAACTATCTGTGCAAACCGGCCGACGCCGACGACGTATTGGCCGCGCTGCTTTCCGAGCACGCCGACCTCGACAGTCTGGTGCCGGAAAACCCGATGTCGGTCGACCGCTTGCAGTGGGAACACATCCAGCGCGTGCTCACCGAGCACGAAGGCAACATCTCCGCCACTGCCCGCGCCCTGGGCATGCATCGTCGCACTCTGCAGCGCAAACTGCAGAAGCGCCCGGTTCGTCGCTGAACCTGCGCTGAACGACTATCGCCAGCCCTCGCGATAAAACGCACCGATCTACTATGATCGGTGCGTGTCTGTTCTTTTCTATATCGAGCCTTATCCATGAATCAGAACGCTGAATATTCCGCGGTCAACGATGCTGTGCGCGGGCAGTTTTTTCGTAAGGTGTGGGCGATCATCACGCCTTATTGGCGCAGTGAAGAGAAGGGCAAGGCCTGGACGTTGCTGATTGCCGTAATCGCGCTCTCGCTGCTCAGCGTGGGCATCTCGGTGTGGTTCAACACCTGGTACAAGGATTTCTATAACGCTCTGCAGAAGAAGGATGAAGCGGCGTTCTGGCGCTTGATTCTGTATTTCTGCGGCATTGCGGCGGTGGCGATTGTCGGGGCGGTGTATCGGCTCTACCTGACCCAGATGCTGACGATTCGCTGGCGGGCCTGGCTCACCGAAAAGCATTTTTCCCGTTGGCTTGCCGACAAGAATTACTACCAGCTGGAGCAGGGCGGTTACACCGACAACCCGGATCAGCGGATTTCCGAAGACCTCAACAACTTCACTTCCAACACCCTTGAACTGGGCATTGGACTGCTACGCAATATCGTCAGTCTGGTGTCGTTCTCGATCATTCTCTGGGGCGTGTCGGGGAGCATTGAAGTCTATGGCATCACCATTCCCGGCTACATGTTCTGGTGCGTGCTGGTTTACGCCGTGGTAGGCAGTTGGCTGACGCATTTGATCGGTCGTCGTTTGATCGGTCTGAACAACCAACAACAACGCTTCGAAGCCGACCTGCGTTTTTCCATGGTGCGGATTCGCGAGAATGCCGAAAGCATCGCGTTGTACAACGGTGAACCGAACGAAAATCGTCGCTTGAGCGCCCGTTTCGGCAATGTCTGGCACAACTTCTGGGACATCATGAAAGTGTCCAAACGCCTGACGTTCTTCACCGCCGGTTATAGCCAGGCCGCTATCATCTTCCCGTTCATTGTGGCCTCGCCGCGTTACCTCGCCGGCAAAATCGAGCTGGGTGAACTGATGCAGATCAGTTCGGCATTCGGCAATGTTCAAGAGAGCTTCAGCTGGTTTATCAGTGCGTATCAGAGCCTCGCTTCCTGGCGCGCCACTTGTGATCGTCTGCTGAGTTTCCGCCAGGCCATGACCGATAATGAAGAGCGCCCACCGGCCATCGATGTGCAAAATCAGGGCAGCGAATTGCAGGTACACGACCTCGGGCTGGATCTGGCTGACGGTCGTCATCTGCTGACCAGTGCCGACATGACCGTTGAGCCCGGTGAGCGGTTGATGCTCAGCGGCCGCTCCGGCAGCGGCAAGTCGACGTTGCTACGGGCGATGGGACATTTGTGGCCGGCGGGGCATGGCAGTATTCGGCTGCCGGCGGCGCGTTATCTGTTCCTGCCGCAAAAGCCGTATTTGCCGATCGGCACGCTGCGCGAGGCGCTGAGTTATCCACAGCCGGGTGACACCTATGCGCCGGAGCGTTACGAACAGGTTCTGCAAACCTGTCGTCTGCCGCATCTGGTCAAGCGCCTGGATGAAGCCAATCACTGGCAACGCATGCTCTCGCCGGGTGAACAGCAACGACTGGCCTTCGCCCGTGCGCTGCTCTATGCACCGCATTGGTTGTATATGGACGAAGCCACGTCGGCGATGGATGAAGAAGACGAAGCGACGCTGTATCAGGCGCTGATCGATCAGTTGCCGGGCCTGAGCATCGTCAGTGTCGGCCACCGCAGCAGTTTGAAACGATTCCACCCACGGCATGTACGCATCGACAACGGCCACCTTGTCGAGCAAACCGTCACTGCCTGATCAGCCCATAACACTTGTAGGAGCAAAGCTTGCTCGCGAAGGCGACATACCAGCCAAATCATGGGCTGACTGACACGGCGCTTTCGCGAGCAAGCCCGGCTCCTGCAAAGGCAACGTGTGACGAGAAGTGATCGTACAACCCGCTTGAGCTATGATGCCTTCAAGCCGAACTTTCGAGACAAGATGCAGACCATGGAAAACCTGATCGACACCCCGCGCCTCCCACGCAAGCGCCGCAGCCTGGCACAGGAATTGGTTACGGTGCTCAGCGAGCAGATCCGCGACGGCTTGCTCAAGCGCGGCGACAAGTTGCCCACCGAGTCGGCGATCATGGAAGCCCATGGCGTCAGCCGTACCGTGGTGCGTGAAGCGATTTCCCGATTGCAAGCTGCCGGCCAGGTGGAAACCCGTCACGGCATCGGCACTTTTGTTCTCGACACGCCAAGCCCGAGTGGTTTCCGCATCGATCCGGCCACCGTCGTCACCCTGCGTGATGTGCTGGCGATTCTCGAACTACGCATCAGTCTTGAAGTGGAATCCGCCGGCCTCGCCGCGCAGCGCCGCAGTCCCGAGCAACTGGCAACCATGCGCGCCGCCCTCGATGCCTTGAACGACAGTGTCGCCCACGCCAGCGATGCTGTGGCCTCGGACTTCGCCTTCCACCTGGAAATTGCGCTGTCCACTGGCAACCGCTATTTCACCGACATCATGACTCACCTCGGCACCAGTATTATTCCGCGCACGCGGCTGAATTCGGCGCGTCTGGCGCATGATGATCAGCAGCACTACATGCACCGCCTGAGCCGTGAGCACGAAGAAATCTACGAAGCGATTGCCCGTCAGGACAGTGATGCCGCCCGCGCGGCCATGCGACTGCATTTGACCAACAGCCGCGAAAGACTGCGCCAGGCCCATGAAGAGGCACAGGCGCAGGGCTGATCATCAACTTTCGATGGTGAGTCTCAGAGGTTCAGAATATGGGTCCATGCTGGACTCATCGACGAATTTGTAGCGCAGTTCGATCTCCTGATGCAGGTACGTTTCGAGTGCGTCCCTGGGGATGCGCAACTCGATGCCATTGAGTTTCAAAGCGTCTTCACTGACGTCGTGCCAAATGCCGGTCGCTTGTTGCCGGCCCTCCCAGTCGGGCTCTTCGGGGTCAGCCCCAAGTATCGGATACACCTCCCAGTTCGCTGGAATGTCGGTTGAGTCCGGCACCTGAATGATCAGGTCGTCGCTCAGCAGGGACATGTTCACGGTGGCCGTTTCTGGCGAATGCGGCAGACATTGCGGGAGTGTTGGCGAGGCAAAAATCATGAGGGGGTCGCTCTCCGTGCGAAGTGGGCCGTGATCCATTCACGGCGGTGCTTCACAGTAAAAGCCTTTCGCAAAGCGTGTTTTAAACCGTTCATTTCCAGCCATTTCAAAGCCCCCTGTAGGAGTTGCCGCAGGCTGCGATCTTTTGACTTTGTTTTTAAAAGCAAGATCAACAGATCGCAGCCTGCGGCAGCTCCTACAGGAGGGGGTGTCAGTGTGGCGGCAGGATTGAGCGATCGACCCTTACGGCGAGGGGGCCGGCGGCGGGTTTGGCATCAAAGACTGCGTAGCCTTGGGCATCCACGGTTGCACGGGCAATCGACTGGCCTTTGAGCAACAGTTCCAGCGGCGCACCCTTCAGCGATTGGCCCGAGGCCAGTTCGAGTTTCAATTTGATCGTCATTGCATCTCTCCTTAATTGACGTTGCCGGTCGGGTGGTAGTCCTTGAGCAGCAGGTAAGTGCTCCAGCCCCACCAGTCGTCGACGGTGGCGCTGTCGTTGAGGTTGTTGACGTCCTTGCGGCGCAGCACCTTGCTGCCCTCGGTGCGGAACAGTGGTGAAAAGTTGTTCGCCGGATTCAACACCGCCGTCAGGTCCGGCAGGCGTTGCAGTGCGGTGAACGCCGAAGGCGCGGGCAGGTTGCCGCTGAGGTAGGCGGCGAATACCTCGTCGGCGGAGGTCTGTACCGCTTGATTGACTTGAGTGCGGTTGTCGGCGTCGGTCGCGTCGAAGTAGCGTTTGTCGCCATAGGCCCGCCATTGATCGCCATGCCCGTTGCGCACCTTGAGACCGAACTTGCTGTCCTCGTCGTGCATGAACCGGGTGATCAGCGAGCCCAGATCACTCGGGGTCACCACCGCAGCGAGTTCCTTGCGCGGCACCCGCAAGTGGCCGGAGGAAAACAGGTCGGTGAGGAAGTGGTCGGCAAACGCGTTCATGGCGTAGGCCCGTTCCAATTGTTGTTCATCGTGATTGGCGCGAGCAGCGATAGCCGTTTGCAGCGCTGCGGTGTGCCCGGCGATGTAGGCAAGCTTCGCCCATTCGCCAAAATGGTCGGCATTGTTGGCCGCCAGTTTCAGGTAACGCCCGAGCGGGAACAGCGCGGAGACGAAACTGCCGCCGCCGGTGATCTTGTTCCACTCTTCGGACAACGTATCTCCCAGCGCATCGTAGGCTTCGTGTGGTTGTTTGCCGTCCTTGATTGCCTGTTTAACCGCGTCGATCTCCTTTTGCATGACCGCGAGAATCTGTGTGGCTTCGGCACGCGCGGCAGGCAGTACCGCAAGGGAGTCGAAGGCTGCGTTGAAGCGTTGCAGGCGATCCACCGGGGTGGCGCCTTCGCTGACCGGGCGATCAGGAATGCCGTAGAAATCACCGCCCAGTGCCAGCACCTGGCCGTAAGTCAGCGACAGGCCATTGGGCAGATGCAATGGCACATTTTGCGCGAGCAGCGGTTGCGCATTTTCGACAAAGCGCAACAGCGTGTTATCGCCGATAGCCGTGTGCTCACCGCCCTCGAAGCGTGCTTGCGGCCTGCCTTTCAAGGCATTGCCGGGGAGGGCAGCGACCGGTTCGACATCGCTGTGAGCGTCGGCGATGTGCAGCACCAGATGCGCATTGTCGGCGCTGAATGCGATGCCGGTTTCAGTAAACAGAGCATCAAAACGGGCGATGACCGGTTTGGGTTTTTCCTGAGGTTTCGGGTGAAGTCCGGACATTTCTTTCTCCTTGATATGTCGTCGGTAGATTCTTATTTGGCTGTATGTATATACAGCTAAATCGAGCCTAGCCGAGAAATTTCCTACGTCAAGAAAGAATCCTGTCCGACAAAAAATCGCCCGCAACGATGAAATGCAGTTGACGGTTATTTTTTAAGTTGTACGATGACCTACAACTTCGGCGAAGGCTGAAACGGTCCAATCACAAAAAACGTTGCTACCAGGGTGTTCGAATAATGAATCCACAAGAACTGAAGTCCATCCTCTCTACCGGCCTGCTGTCTTTCCCGGTAACCGATTTCAACGCGCAGGGCGATTTCCATCGCGCCGGCTACATCAAACGTCTGGAATGGCTGGCGCCGTACGGTGCTTCGGCATTGTTCGCTGCGGGCGGCACCGGTGAGTTCTTCTCCCTCGCTGCCAGCGAATATTCGGAAATCATCAAGACGGCCGTCGACACCTGCGCGACCAGCGTGCCAATTCTCGCCGGCGTTGGCGGTTCGACTCGTCAAGCCATCGAATACGCTCAAGAAGCCGAGCGTCTGGGCGCCAAAGGTCTGTTGCTGCTGCCGCACTACCTGACCGAAGCCAGCCAGGATGGGGTTGCCGCCCACGTTGAAGCCGTGTGCAAATCGGTCAAGATCGGTGTGGTTGTCTACAACCGCAACGTTTGCCGCCTGACCGCGCCGCTGCTGGAACGTCTGGCCGAGCGCTGCCCGAACCTCATCGGTTACAAGGACGGCCTGGGTGATATCGAGTTGATGGTGTCGATCCGTCGCCGCCTCGGTGATCGCTTCACCTACCTCGGTGGTTTGCCGACCGCCGAAGTCTACGCCGCTGCTTACAAGGCACTGGGCGTGCCGGTTTATTCCTCGGCGGTGTTCAACTTCATTCCGAAAACCGCGATGGATTTCTACCACGCGATCGCTCGTGAAGATCACGCCACCGTCGGCAAGATCATCGATGACTTCTTCCTGCCGTACCTGGACATCCGCAACCGCAAGTCCGGTTACGCCGTGAGCATCGTCAAGGCAGGCGCCAAAATCGCCGGCTATGACGCTGGCCCGGTGCGGGCGCCGCTGACCGATCTGACTGGCGAAGAGTACGAAATGCTCGCCGCGCTGATCGACAAGCAAGGTGCGCAGTAACACCCGATAAAACCGAGGCCGCTGAGCAATCAGCGGCTTTTTGCGTAAAGGCTTTTAGTTTTGAGGGCTGCCCAGTGACAAATGCAAAGCGCTACGACAACTACATCAACGGTGAATGGGTTGCCGGTGCCGATTACTCGGCCAACATCAACCCGTCCGAGCTGAGCGATACCATCGGCGACTACGCCAAGGCTGACCTGACTCAGGTTCACGCTGCCATCGATGCTGCTCGCGCCGCATTCCCGGCCTGGTCGACTTCGGGTATTCAGGCCCGTCACGACTCGCTGGATAAAGTCGGTACGGAAATCCTCGCCCGTCGCGAAGAACTCGGCACCTTGCTGGCGCGGGAGGAGGGCAAGACTCTGCCTGAGGCCATCGGCGAAGTGACCCGCGCCGGTAACATCTTCAAGTTCTTCGCCGGTGAATGCCTGCGCCTCTCCGGCGATTACGTGCCGTCAGTGCGCCCGGGCGTCAACGTTGAAGTCACCCGCGAAGCGCTGGGTGTGGTCGGTCTGATCACCCCGTGGAACTTCCCGATTGCCATTCCTGCGTGGAAAATTGCCCCGGCTCTGGCCTACGGCAACTGCGTCGTGCTGAAACCGGCCGATCTGGTCCCGGGCTGCGCCTGGGCGCTGGCTGAAATCATCTCCCGCGCAGGCTTCCCGGCCGGCGTATTCAACCTGGTGATGGGCAGCGGTCGTGTGGTTGGCGACGCGCTTGTTCAGAGCCCGAAAGTCGATGGCATCAGCTTCACCGGCTCGGTCGGCGTTGGTCGGCAGATCGCCGTCAACTGCGTGTCGCGCCAGGCCAAAGTGCAGTTGGAAATGGGCGGCAAGAACCCGCAGATCATTCTCGACGACGCCGACCTCAAGCAAGCGGTCGAGCTGTCGGTACAGAGCGCGTTCTACTCCACTGGCCAGCGTTGCACCGCATCGAGCCGCTTGATCGTTACCGCCGGGATTCACGACAGGTTCGTTGAAGCCATGGCCGAGCGCATGAAGTCGATCAAGGTCGGCCACGCGCTGAAATCCGGCACCGACATCGGTCCGGTGGTCTCGCAAGCGCAGCTTGAGCAGGACATGAAGTACATCGACATCGGCCAGTCCGAAGGTGCGCGTCTGGTCAGCGGTGGCGGTCTGGTGACCTGCGACACCGAAGGTTACTTCCTCGCGCCGACGCTGTTTGCCGACAGCGAAGGGTCGATGCGCATCAGCCGTGAAGAGATCTTCGGCCCGGTCGCCAACATCGTTCGCGTGGCCGATTACGACGCGGCGCTGGCAATGGCCAACGACACCGAGTTCGGTCTGTCGGCGGGTATTGCGACGACTTCGCTGAAGTATGCCAACCACTTCAAGCGCCATTCCCAGGCCGGGATGGTGATGGTCAACCTGCCGACGGCTGGCGTGGATTACCACGTTCCGTTCGGTGGGCGTAAAGGTTCATCCTATGGATCCCGTGAGCAAGGCCGCTATGCGCAAGAGTTCTACACGGTCGTGAAGACCAGTTACATCGGTTCCTGATCCAGCAATACCTGTGGGAGCTGGCTTGCCAGCGATGCGGGCTACTCGGTATGTCAGTCGCACCGCATTGATGCTATCGCTGGCAAGCCAGCTCCCACAAAAGCCAGACCAAAGAAGATTCACCCGCGCATAAAAATAATCAGTGGGAGTACATCTACATGCAATCGTCCAAGCCTACTCACGTCCGCTATTTGATCTTGCTCATGCTGTTCCTGGTGACCACGATCAACTATGCCGACCGCGCGACCATCGCCATTGCCGGGTCCAGCCTGCAAAAAGACCTCGGTATCGACGCGGTCACCCTCGGTTATATCTTCTCCGCATTCGGTTGGGCCTACGTCGCCGGGCAAATTCCCGGTGGCTGGTTGCTCGATCGTTTCGGCTCGAAAAAAGTCTATGCGCTGAGCATTTTCACCTGGTCGCTGTTTACCGTGCTGCAAGGCTTTGTCGGTGAGTTCGGCATGTCCACGGCCATCGTTGCGCTGTTCATGCTGCGCTTTCTGGTGGGGCTGGCTGAAGCGCCATCCTTCCCCGGCAACGCCCGCATCGTCGCGGCCTGGTTTCCGACCGCTGAACGCGGCACCGCCTCGGCGATCTTCAACTCGGCGCAATACTTTGCCACCGTGTTGTTCGCACCGCTGATGGGCTGGATCGTCTACTCCTTCGGTTGGGAGCACGTGTTCATCGTCATGGGCGTGTTCGGCATCGTCTTTTCAGGCATCTGGCTGAAGGTTATCCACAGCCCGCGCCAACACCCGATGGCCAACGAAGCGGAAGTGCAGTTCATTGCCGACAACGGCGGCATGGTCGACATGGACGTCAAGCAAGGCAAAAAGGCTGACGGTCCGAAGTGGGATTACATCCGTCAATTGCTGACCAATCGCATGATGCTCGGCGTTTATCTGGGCCAGTACTGCATCAACGGCATCACTTACTTCTTCTTGACCTGGTTCCCGGTGTATCTGGTGCAAGAGCGTGGCATGACCATTCTCAAGGCCGGTTTCATCGCGTCCTTGCCGGCGATCTGCGGTTTCATCGGCGGCGTGCTGGGCGGAGTGATTTCCGATTACCTGCTGCGCAAGGGCCATTCACTGACCTTTGCCCGCAAAGCGCCGATCATCGCTGGTCTGCTGGTATCGAGCAGTATCGTTGCCTGCAACTATGTTGACGTAGAGTGGATGGTCGTCGGCTTCATGGCTTTGGCCTTCTTCGGCAAAGGCGTTGGCGCATTGGGCTGGGCGGTGGTCTCCGACACCTCGCCGAAACAGATCGCCGGTCTGAGCGGTGGCCTGTTCAACACCTTCGGCAACATCGCGTCGATCACTACGCCAATCGTGATCGGCTACATCATCAGTTCCACCGGTTCGTTCAAATGGGCACTGGTGTTTGTCGGTGCCAACGCACTGGTCGCTGTGTTCAGCTATCTGGTCATCGTTGGCCCGATCAAACGTGTGGTACTCAAAGAGCCGCCAACCAACGGCGGTACTGAAGCCACCGGTAAATTGTCTCAAGCGCATTCCTGAGGAGCGGCGTCATGCAGTTGATTGAACATTCCGACTCGCCGCGCTACATCCGCCTGCACGAGCGGGACAACGTAGTGGTTGTGGTCAATGACCAGGGTGTACCGGCCGGTACTGAATTCCCCGATGGCCTGGTCACGGTGGATTTCGTGCCGCAGAGCCACAAGGTCACTCTGGAAGACATTCCCGAGGGCGGCCAGGTAATTCGCTACGGGCAAATCATTGGCTACGCGTTGCAGCCGATCCCCCGTGGCAGTTGGGTCAAGGAAGATCAACTGCGCATGCCCACCGCGCCGCCGCTGGACAGCTTGCCGCTGTCCACCGAGGTGCCGGACGCGCAAGCACCGCTGGAAGGCTTCACCTTCGAGGGCTATCGCAACGCCGACGGCACCGTCGGCACGCGGAACATTCTCGGGATCACCACCACGGTGCAGTGCGTCACCGGCGTGCTCGATCACGCGGTAAAACGCATCAAGGAAGAGTTGCTGCCGAAGTACCCGCACGTCGATGACGTGGTGGCACTGACCCACAGTTACGGCTGCGGCGTGGCCATTACCGCCACCGACGCCTACATACCGATTCGCACCGTGCGCAATCTGGCGCGCAACCCGAACCTCGGTGGTGAGGCGCTGGTGATCAGTCTGGGCTGCGAGAAATTGCAGGCCGGGCAGGTGATGCATGAGGATGATGCGTCGGTTGATCTCAGCGATCCATGGCTGTATCGCTTGCAGGATTCCAGTCACGGTTTCACCGAGATGATCGAGCAGATCATGCAACTGGCCGAAGTCCGCCTGAAGAAACTCGACCAGCGCCGCCGCGAAACCGTGCCGGCGTCCGAGCTGATCCTCGGCATGCAGTGCGGCGGCAGCGATGCCTTCTCCGGCATCACCGCCAACCCGGCGCTGGGTTATGCCTCGGACCTGTTGTTGCGCGCCGGGGCGACGGTGATGTTTTCCGAAGTCACCGAAGTGCGCGATGCGATTTATCTGCTGACTTCCCGCGCCGAGACCAAGACCGTCGCAGAGGAGCTGGTGCGCGAGATGGACTGGTACGACCGTTACCTGGCCAAGGGAGAAGCGGATCGCAGCGCCAATACCACGCCGGGGAACAAGAAGGGCGGGCTGTCGAACATTGTCGAGAAATCGCTGGGCTCGATCGTCAAATCCGGTAGCAGCGCGATCAATGGTGTGCTTGGCCCGGGGGAGCGCTTCAAGCAGAAAGGTTTGATTTTCTGCGCAACGCCGGCGAGTGATTTTGTTTGCGGCACGTTGCAGTTGGCGGCGGGGATGAACCTGCACGTGTTCACCACCGGGCGTGGCACACCGTATGGGTTGGCGATGGCGCCAGTGGTGAAGGTCTCGACGCGTACGGAGCTGGCGCAGCGTTGGCCGGATCTGATCGATATCGACGCCGGACGGATTGCCACTGGGCGGGCGACCATCGAGGAATTGGGTTGGGAGTTGTTTCACTACTATCTGGATGTTGCCAGCGGCAAACAGCAGACGTGGGCGGAGAAGCACAAGTTGCATAACGACATTACGTTGTTCAACCCAGCGCCGATTACTTGAGACCGCGTTACCGTTCTTCGCGAGCAGGCTCGCTCCCACATTCGACCGCGTTCTGTCTGTGCGAATGCGATCAAATGTGGGAGCGAGCCTGCTCGCGAAGGCGATCCGACAGGCGCCGAAGGATCGAGTGGCTTATCATTGCCCCCTAACGACGCTCACCCAAGGCTCTCCGGCATGCTGGCAATTTTCCTCGAAACCCTGAACATCACCGCGCCGGTGTTTGCCATGCTGTTTCTCGGTGTGCTGCTCAAGCGCATCGACTGGATCAACGACAACTTCATCCACACCGCCTCGTCGCTGGTGTTCAACGTCACGATGCCGGCGCTGCTGTTCCTCGGCATTCTGCACGCCGACCTGCACGCAGCACTGCAACCGGCGCTGCTGATCTACTTTTCCCTCGCCACGCTGGTGAGTTTTGCCCTGGCCTGGGGCTGGGCGATTTTCAAATGCCCGCACGAAGACCGCGGCATCTATACCCAAGGCGCATTTCGCGGCAATAACGGCGTGATCGGTCTGGCACTGGCCGCGAGCATGTACGGCGATTACGGTATTTCCCTCGGGGCGATTCTCGCGGCGCTGGTGATCCTGTTTTACAACACGCTGTCGACCATCGTGCTGGCGGTGTACAGCCCGGTGATCAAGTCTGATCCGTGGAGCATCTGCAAAAGCGTGTTCAGCAACCCGTTGATCATCAGCGTGATTGCGGCGGCGCCGTTTGCTTATTTCAAGATCGGTTTGCCGGGATGGCTGGAAACCTCAGGTCAGTATCTGGCGCAGACCACGCTGCCGCTGGCGCTGATCTGCATCGGCGGCACTCTGTCACTGGCGGCGTTGCGCAAGAGCGGCAGCATGGCGCTGAGTTCGAGTCTGGTGAAGATGATCGGTTTGCCGCTGCTGGCGACGCTCGGCGCCTGGCTGTGGGGCTTTCGCGGGGCGGAGTTGGGGATTCTGTTTCTGTACTTCGGCAGTCCGACGGCGGCGGCAAGTTTCGTCATGGCCCGGGCGGCGCAGGGCAATCATGAGTTGGCGGCGGCGATTATTGTGCTGACCACGCTGATGGCGGCGATTACCACCAATATCGGCATCTTCGTTTTGCAGTGGGGTGGGTGGATCTAGCCTGAAGCTTGGTTGTTCTTTCGGGCCTCTTCGCGAGCAGGCTCGCTCCCACAGTTGAAACGCATTTCAATGTGGGAGCGAGCCTGCTCGCGAAAGCTATTTCAGCCTCTCTGAATTACTCGGGCTTCTGATAGGTGTCGATCACTTCCTGCGCCGCCCGAAACGCATCAATCGCTGCCGGCACACCGGCATACACCGCGCAATGCAGCAGCGCCTCGCGAATCTCGTCCACCGTGCAACCGTTGTTCAGTGCACCGCGCACGTGGCCTTTCAGCTCTTGCGGGCACTTCAACGCAGTGAGCGCCGCGAGGGTGATGAGGCTACGGGTTTTCAACGGCAGACCTTCGCGATTCCACACACCGCCCCAGGCGTGTTCATTGACGAAATCCTGCAGCGGTTGAGTGAACTCGGTGGCGTTGCCCAACGCCCGATCAACAAACGCATCGCCCATTACCTGGCGGCGGACTTCAACCCCGGACTGCTTCGATTCGGTCATGGTTTATCACTCTTGTGGTGTTGGCGGCGCCAGGCGCGGATCGACGTGAACAGCAGAAACGTCAGCAGCGTCGGCAGAACGTAAAACAGCATCAGGCGCTCAAGCTTGCCGGCCAGGGGCATGCCGGTGGTGAACGACACCACGTGCAGCCCGTAAGCCAGATACAAACCCAGCAGCAGCAAACCCTCGGCGCGGGTCACGCGGTAGCCGGAATAGAACACCGGCAGGCACAGCGCGGCGACGCCGAGCATCACCGGCAGGTCAAAATCCAGCGCATTTGGCGATACCGATAGCGGCGTCGGCGCGATCAGTGCGGTGACACCCAGCACGCCGAGCAAGTTGAACAGGTTGGCACCGATCACGTTGCCTACCGCAATGTCCCGTTGCCCGCGCAGTGCGGCGATCAGCGAGGTTGCCAGTTCCGGCAGTGACGTCCCGACGGCGACCACGGTCAGGCCGATCACCCGTTCAGAGAAGCCCAGATCCGTGGCCACCACCACGGCGGCGCCCAGCAGCAGATGCCCGGCGAAGACCAGCATCGCCAGCCCGGCAATGATCATCAGCGAGCTGCCGATCCAGGAGGTCGGCGCGGTTTCAGTCTGTTCCGCATGCGGTCGCGTCGAGTGCCGCGACTGGCGCAGCAGCAAACCGAGGTAGAGGGCCAGCGCGCAAAGCAAAATAACGCCGTCGAGACGGCCGATTTCTTCGTTCCACGCCAACACAAACACCAGCAGGCTGGCGCCGATCATCAACGGAATGTCGAGGCGCACCAGTTGCCGCGACACGCGTAGCGGAATGATCAGCGCCGACAGGCCGAGGGTCACGAGGATATTGAAGATGCTGCTGCCGAGTACGCTGCCGACGGCGATGTCGGGGTTGTGCGCCAGCGCCGCTTGCACGCTGACCGCCATCTGCGGGGCACTGCTGCCGAGGGCAACAATGGTCAGGCCGATGATCAGCGGGCGCACGTGCAAACGTTCAGCCAGACGCACCGCTGCGCGCACCATCAACTCGGCACCGAAGATCAGCAGGCACAGGCCGGCGAGCAGTTCGATCACGCTGATCAGCGGTAAATCGGTCAGTCCGAAAATGGTTGGCGCTCCATCAGTCGTCGAGGGCTTGCACGCGAACCCGCGCGGTACCGCTGCCGAGCATACCGAGTTGTTCGGCGGCTTCGCGTGAAACATCGATCAAGCGCCCACGGGTGTGCGGCCCACGGTCGTTGATGCGCACCACGCAGGACTTATCGTTTTTCAGGTTGGTGACCTTCACCCGCGTACCGAACGGCAGTTGGCGGTGGGCGGCAGTCAGGGAATTCTGGTTGAACGGCTCGCCACTGGCGGTGCGTTTACCGTGGTGTTTGGCTCCGTAGTAGGAGGCGACGCCGCTCTGGTCGTAACCGTGCGGGTCGATGATGTCGGTGCTGGCGCAACCGGCCAGCAAGGAGAGCAGGGCGCAGCTGATGAACAAACGCTTCATTCAAAGGTTTCCCGAAACTAGTGCAGGCGTGAGCTTTTGTGGCGAGGGAATTTATCCCCGTTGGGCAGCGAAGCGGCCCCAGATGCCGAGTACACAAGAATTGGGTCTGCTTCGCAGCCCATCGGGGATAAATCCCCTCACCACAAAACCCCATAAGCCACAGAAAATTGTCCCCACAGGGATCGGAGCCAGTCCTTGAGACTGGCCCCATTTTCATCAGCCTTCGAGCTTGCTTTTCAGCAGTTCGTTCACTTGCTGCGGGTTGGCTTTGCCTTTCGAAGCTTTCATCGCCTGGCCGACGAAGAAGCCGAACATCTTGCCGCGCTTGGCTTCGTCTGCCGCGCGGTATTGTTCAACTTGCTCGGCGTTGGCCGCGAGCATCTCGTCGAGCACCGCCGAGATCGCACCGCTGTCGGTAACCTGCTTCAGGCCGCGCTTTTCGATGATCTCGTCTGCGCTGCCTTCGCCGTTGGCCATCGCTTCGAACACCACTTTGGCAATCTTGCCGGAGATGGTGTTGTCCTTGATGCGCAGCAGCATGCCGCCCAGCAGTTCGGCGGAAACCGGCGACTCGTCGATGTCCAGGCCTTGCTTGTTGAGCAGGCTGCCCAACTCGACCATCACCCAGTTCGCCGCCAGTTTGGCGTCGCCACCGATGGCGGCGACTTTTTCGAAGTAGTCCGCTTGCTCACGGCTGGTGGCCAGCACGTTGGCGTCGTAGACCGACAGGCCGAATTGCTCCTGGAAGCGCTCGCGTTTCTGCGGTGGCAGTTCCGGCAGGGTGGCACGCACCTCACCGAGGAACGATTCTTCGATGACCACTGGCAGCAAGTCCGGATCGGGGAAGTAACGGTAGTCGTTGGCTTCCTCTTTCGAACGCATCGGACGGGTTTCGTCCTTGTTCGGATCGTACAGGCGGGTCTGCTGAATGACCTTGCCGCCGTCTTCGATCAGCTCGATCTGACGCTGGATTTCGGAGTTGATCGCCTTCTCGATGAAACGGAACGAGTTGACGTTCTTGATCTCGCAGCGCGTGCCGAACTCAACCTGGCCTTTCGGACGGATCGATACGTTGCAGTCGCAGCGCAGCGAGCCTTCGGCCATGTTGCCGTCGCAAATGCCCAGATAACGCACCAGCGCGTGGATCGCCTTGACGTAAGCCACGGCTTCCTTGGCGCTGCGCATGTCCGGCTCGGAAACGATTTCCAGCAGCGGCGTGCCGGCACGGTTCAGGTCGATGCCGGTGGCACCGTTGAATTCTTCGTGCAGGCTTTTGCCAGCGTCTTCTTCCAGGTGCGCGCGGGTAATGCCGACGCGTTTGACCGTGCCGTCTTCCAGAGCGATGTCCAGGTGGCCCTTGCCAACAATCGGCAATTCCATCTGGCTGATCTGGTAGCCCTTCGGCAGATCCGGGTAGAAGTAGTTTTTACGGGCGAATACGTTGTGCTGACCGATCTCGGCGTCAATCGCCAGACCGAACATCACCGCCATCCGCACGGCTTCCTGGTTCAGCACCGGCAGAACGCCAGGCATGCCCAGGTCGATCAGGCTGGCCTGGGTGTTCGGCTCGGAGCCGAACGTGGTGGAACTACCGGAAAAGATTTTCGACCGGGTAGTGAGCTGAGTGTGAATCTCCAGCCCGATCACGACTTCCCATTGCATGTGTGTCTCCTAGCCTTTTGCTGGGGATTTTGAAACGTCGCGAGCGAAGGTAAGGCAAGGCGAAAACTGGCGAGTAAGCGGAGTTGACGTTAGTCAATGAGCATTACGAGCCAGTTTTCAACGCAGCATTACCGAGCGCAGCAGTTTCAAAACCCCTGCGGGGTGCGGGTGTGCCAGTCAGTGTTCAACTGATACTGGTGCGCAACATTGAGCAAACGGCCTTCCTGGAAATACGGCGCGAGCAACTGCACGCCAACCGGCAGACCGTCGACAAAACCGGCCGGCATCGACAGGCCCGGCAGGCCCGCGAGGTTGGCGGTGATGGTGTAGACGTCTTCCAGATAGGCGGCGACCGGGTCGCTGTTCTTGGCGCCAAGCTTCCAGGCCGGGTTCGGCGTGGTTGGGCCGAGGATGATGTCGACCTCATTAAAGGCAGCCATGAAGTCGTTCTTCACCAGACGACGAATCTTCTGCGCTTTCAGGTAGTAGGCGTCGTAGTAACCGGCGGACAGCGCGTAGGCACCGACCATGATCCGGCGCTGGACTTCCGGGCCGAAGCCTTCGCCACGCGAGCGCTTGTACAGGTCGATCAGGTTTTGCGGGTTCTCGCAGCGGTGGCCGAAACGCACGCCGTCGAAACGCGACAGGTTGGAAGACGCTTCTGCCGGGGCGATCACGTAATACGCAGGAATCGCGTGCTGCATGTTCGGCAGGCTGATTTCCTTGATCACGGCACCGAGCTTCTGCAGCTCTTTAATGCTGTTCTGGATCAGCTCGGCGATGCGCGGGTCGAGACCGGCGCTGAAATATTCCTTCGGCACGCCGATGCGCAGGCCTTGCAGCGAATCGCCGAGGCTTGCGGAGTAATCCGGAACCGGCTCATCGATGCTGGTGGAGTCGTTCTGATCGAAGCCAGCCATACCCTGCAACATAATTGCGCAGTCTTCGGCAGTGCGCGCCAACGGGCCGCCCTGATCGAGGCTGGAGGCGTAAGCGATCATGCCCCAGCGCGAAACACGACCGTAGGTCGGTTTCAGGCCGGTGAGGTTGGTGAACGCCGCCGGTTGGCGGATCGAACCGCCCGTGTCGGTGGCAGTCGCCGCCGGCAACAGACGAGCGGCAACTGCCGCTGCCGAACCACCGGACGAACCGCCTGGTACGTGTTCCAGGTTCCACGGGTTTTTCACCGCGCCGTACCAGCTCGACTCGTTGGCCGAACCCATGGCGAATTCGTCCATGTTGGTCTTGCCCAGGGTCACGGCACCGGCCGCAGCCAGTTTCGCGACCACGGTGGCGTCGTACGGTGCCTTGAAGTTGTCGAGCATCTTCGAGCCGCAACTGGTGCGGATGCCCTGGGTGCAGAACAGGTCTTTGTGAGCGATCGGCGCACCGAGCAGCGCGCCGCTCTCACCGTTGGCGCGGCGTACGTCGGCAGCTTTCGCCTGCTCGATGGCCAGCTCTTCGGTGAGGCTGATGAAACTGTTGAGCTGTGGATCGAGCTGGGTGATACGCGCCAGCAGGACTTTGGTCAGCTCTTCGGAGGAAAACTTTTTATCGGCGAGACCGCGGGCGATCTCGGCCAGAGTCATTTGATGCATTGCAGGCTCTTTCCCTTTAGTCGATGACTTTCGGAACCAGATACAGGCCGTTTTCGACCGCTGGTGCGATGGACTGATAGGCCTCGCGATGATTGGTCTCGGTCACGATGTCGGCGCGCAGGCGCTGACTGGCTTCCAGCGGGTGGGCCAGAGGCTCGATTCCGTCGGTATTAACAGCCTGCATTTCGTCGACCAGACCGAGAATGCTGTTGAGAGCGGAAGTAATGTGTGGAAGATCGGCATCATTGAGGCCAAGGCAGGCCAGATGAGCGATTTTTTCCACGTCGGAGCGTTCTAGCGCCATCGGGATTCTCCTGTGGAAAACAGAACGGACGGCGTCCGTGTGTTAGATTGTCGGAACACTACCGCACTTCTACGGTCATAAGGCCGCGATTGTGGGGCTTGGTGCACAGAAAAGCGGCCAATTTAACATATTGGCGCCTTGCCCAAAATCCCTGTCGTTGTTAGAGTTTGCCGCACTTTTTTACCCACGCGTTGCCTAGGGTCCCTTTCCCATGTTCAAGAAACTGCGTGGCATGTTTTCCAGCGATCTTTCCATTGACCTGGGCACTGCCAACACCCTTATTTACGTGCGCGAGCGCGGTATCGTCCTGAATGAGCCATCGGTTGTGGCCATTCGGACACACGGTAACCAGAAAAGTGTCGTTGCTGTCGGCACCGAGGCCAAGCGCATGCTCGGCCGTACACCGGGCAACATTGCTGCCATTCGTCCGATGAAGGACGGCGTGATCGCCGACTTCAGCGTCTGCGAAAAGATGCTGCAATACTTTATTAACAAGGTTCACGAAAACAGTTTTCTGCAGCCTAGCCCTCGTGTGCTGATCTGCGTTCCGTGCAAATCCACTCAGGTTGAGCGTCGCGCCATCCGTGAATCGGCCCTTGGTGCCGGTGCGCGTGAAGTGTTCCTGATCGAAGAGCCAATGGCGGCTGCGATCGGTGCCGGCCTGCCGGTAGAAGAAGCGCGCGGCTCGATGGTCGTGGATATCGGTGGTGGTACTACCGAAATCGCGCTGATCTCCCTGAACGGTGTGGTCTATGCCGAATCCGTGCGTGTTGGCGGCGACCGCTTCGACGAAGCGATCATCACTTACGTGCGTCGTAACTACGGCAGCCTGATCGGTGAATCCACCGCTGAGCGCATCAAGCAGGAAATCGGCACGGCCTACCCGGGCGGCGAAGTTCGCGAAGTCGACGTCCGCGGTCGCAACCTGGCCGAAGGCGTTCCACGCGCATTCACCCTGAACTCCAACGAAGTGCTGGAAGCTCTGCAAGAGTCCCTGGCCACTATCGTTCAGGCCGTGAAAAGCGCGCTGGAGCAATCGCCGCCGGAACTGGCTTCCGACATCGCCGAGCGTGGCCTGGTGCTGACTGGTGGTGGCGCGCTGCTGCGTGACCTGGACAAGTTGCTGGCCCAGGAAACCGGTCTGCCGGTGATCGTTGCCGAAGATCCGCTGACCTGTGTTGCTCGCGGCGGTGGCCGTGCATTGGAAATGATGGATAAACACACCATGGACCTGCTCTCCAGCGAATAACTCGTTGGGTGCATAACGTGGGTGAGCGCGCAGGCAGCACTTTGCAGTGCTGCCTGTTGGCGTTTATCTTCTGTCAGTCTTCATCCAGGCCGGTTTGATGCCGTATGAATAAACAGAACATTTGCCTGGGAGGAGCGGCTTATTAAACCGCTTTTCGCCAAAGGCCCTTCGTTGGGTGTGCGCCTGTTGGTGCTGGCCGTGCTGTCGGTCGCGCTGATGGTGGTCGATGCCCGCTTCGACCTGCTCAAACCCGCGCGCAAACAAGCGTCGCTGGTGTTAATGGACGCCTACTGGATCACCGACCTGCCCGGACGGCTGTGGGAAGGGATCGCCAGTCAGTTCGGCAGCCGCACCGAGCTTGTCGCCGAAAACGAAAAACTCAAGACCGAAAACCTGCTGTTGCAGGGTCGCATGCAGAAGCTTGCCGCCCTCACCGAGCAGAACGTTCGGCTGCGCGAGTTGCTCAATTCCTCCGCGCTGGTTAACGAAAAGGTCGAAGTGGCCGAGTTGATCGGCATGGACCCCAACCCTTTCACCCATCGCATCATCATCAATAAAGGTGAGCGCGACGGCGTGGTGCTGGGTCAGCCGGTGCTCGATGCGCGCGGCTTGATGGGGCAGGTGGTCGAGTTGATGCCGTACACCTCGCGTGTATTGTTGCTGACCGACACCACACACAGCATTCCTGTACAGGTGAACCGTAATGGTCTGCGGGCCATTGCCAGCGGTACCGGCAATCCGGAGCGCCTGGAACTGCGTCATGTGGCGGATACCGCCGACATCAAGGAAGGCGATCTGCTCGTCAGCTCGGGCCTCGGTCAGCGTTTTCCGGCCGGTTATCCGGTGGCCACGGTCAAGGAAGTGATCCACGATTCCGGTCAGCCCTTCGCCATCGTCCGTGCCGTGCCGACCGCCGCATTGAACCGCAGCCGTTACCTGCTTCTGGTGTTCAGCGACAACCGCACCGCTGAAGAGCGCGTCAACGATGCCGCGCAAGCACAGGAAAATCTTGATGCCTTTGGCGGCGGCCCGGTGATTCCGGCGACCGTGCCGAAGACAGTGACCCCGCCTCCTGCAGCCGCTGCTGCGACGCCCGCTACTCCCGCGGCTCCTGCCGCTGCCGCCAGTGCCACGCCAGCCAAACCGCCAGCGAGCAAACCGCCCGCTGCGGCCAAGCCTCCAGCGGCCAGTAAACCTCCAGCGGCCCAGCCTGCAGCGCGGCCGGCGGCGAAACCGCCGGTCACTGCGCCTGCCACCACCGGGAGACAAGAATAATGGTTGGAGCGACTGCCTCGCGTAACGGCTGGATGGTCTGGCTGACATTCGCCATTGGCCTGCTGCTCAGCGTTTCGCCGTTGCCGCAATTCATGGAAATCCTGCGTCCGCTGTGGCTGGCGCTGCTCCTGACATTCTGGGCGCTGTACATGCCGCACACGGTTGGCATGGTCACGGCGTTTTGCCTGGGGCTGGCGGAGGACGTGCTGTACGGCACGCTGCTTGGCCAGAACGCCTTGATTCTGACGTTGATCACCTTCCTTGTGCTGTCGTTGCAACAACGTCTGCGGATGTTCCCGATGTGGCAACAGTGTCTGGTGATCCTGGTGATCTTCGGCCTCGCGCAACTTGTGCAATTGTGGCTCAGTGCCCTGACCGGCAACCGTCAGCCGACGCTGGCGCTGGTGCTTCCGGCACTGGTCAGTGCCTTGCTCTGGCCGTGGGTCAGCTTCGCTTTGCGTGGATTGCGCCGACGCTACAAAATCAATTGAGCCGGTGAAGCAAGGCACTGAACAGGGAGATGTTTTGATGAAGCCGCTTTACCTCGCCTCCGGATCGCCGCGTCGACGTGAATTGCTCACGCAGATCGGCGTTCCATTCGCCGCCATCAGCGCGGACATCGATGAAACCCCGTTATCCGCAGAATCGCCCTCGGCCTACGTTGAACGCCTCGCGCGTGGCAAGGCCGAGGCCGGACGGCGCACGGTCGTGTCCGATCAACCATTCTGTGTGCTGGGTGCCGATACCGCTGTGGTGCTCGACGGCAAAATTCTCGGCAAACCAGTGGACGAAGCCGATGCATGCGCCATGCTGATGATGTTGTCCGGCAAGGAACATGAAGTGCTGACCGCCATCGCCGTGCTTGAAGGCGACCGCTGCGAATCACGGGTGGTGCGCAGTCTGGTGCGATTCCGGCCGATCAGCCGTGAAGAAGCAGCAGCCTACTGGGCCAGCGGCGAACCCCGGGACAAGGCCGGCGGCTACGGCATTCAGGGCCTCGGCGCGGTGTTTGTCGCGGGGCTCAATGGCAGCTATTCGGCGGTCGTCGGGCTGCCTGTTTGCGAAACCGCAGAACTGTTGGGCCATTTCGGCATACCCTGTTGGCAAAACCTGAACGCGCAATGAGCGTCGTACGAATCAAGATGCGGCCATTATCGTGAACATGCCTGAACGAGATCCTGCCATGAGTGAAGAGATTCTGATCAACATCACGCCGATGGAATCGCGCGTGGCGGTGGTCGAAAACGGTGTGCTGCAAGAAGTGCACGTCGAGCGCACACAAAAACGCGGGATCGTCGGCAACATCTATAAAGGCAAGATCGTCCGTGTGCTGCCGGGTATGCAGGCGGCGTTCGTTGACATCGGCCTTGACCGCGCTGCGTTCATTCATGCCTCGGAAATCTCCCTGCGTGAAGGCCCGGCGGTGGAAAGCATCAGCGCGCTGGTGCACGAGGGCCAGAGTCTGGTGGTGCAAGTCACCAAAGACCCGATCGGCTCCAAGGGAGCGCGGCTGACCACGCAGTTGTCGATTCCGTCGCGCTATCTGGTGTACATGCCACGCACCGCCCACGTCGGCATTTCCCTGAAAATCGAAGACGAAGCCGAGCGTGAACGACTCAAGCAAGTGGTCAGCGATTGCGTGGCCAAAGAAGGCATCAAAGAGGCTGGCGGCTTTATTCTGCGTACCGCCGCCGAAGGGGCCGGCGCCGATGAAATCCTCATGGACATTCGCTACCTGCGACGTCTGTGGGACCAGATCAACGAACAGATCAAAACCATCGGTGCACCAAGTGTGATCTACGAAGATCTTGGCCTGGCGTTGCGCACATTGCGCGACCTGGTCAGCCCGAAAATTGAAAAAATCCGCATCGACTCGCGGGAAACCTTCCAGAAAACCACGCAGTTCGTCGCCGAACTGATGCCGGAAATTGCCGATCGTCTGGAACATTACCCGGGTGAACGGCCTATTTTCGACCTGTACGGCGTTGAAGACGAAATCCAGAAGGCCCTTGAGCGCAAAGTACCGCTGAAATCCGGTGGTTATCTGGTGGTCGATCCGGCGGAAGCCATGACCACCATCGACGTCAACACGGGCGCTTTCGTCGGTCATCGCAATCTCGAAGAAACCATCTTCAAGACCAATCTCGAAGCGGCCACGGCGATTGCCCGTCAACTGCGCCTGCGTAATCTCGGCGGCATCATCATCATCGACTTCATCGACATGGAAGATGAAGAGCATCAGCGCCAAGTGCTGCGGACCCTGGAAAAACAGCTGGAACGCGATCACGCCAAGACCAACATCATCGGGATCACCGAGTTGGGCCTGGTGCAGATGACCCGCAAACGCACCCGCGAAAGTCTTGAGCAGGTGCTGTGCGAGCCGTGCAGCAGTTGCCAGGGGCGCGGCAAACTGAAAACCCCGGAAACCATCTGTTACGAGATTTTCCGAGAGATTCTCCGCGAAGCCCGCGCCTATCAGGCCGAGGGTTATCGGGTGTTGGCGAACCAGAAAGTAGTCGATCGCTTGCTCGATGAAGAATCCGGTAACGTCGCCGAGCTTGAAGGCTTTATCGGCCGCACCATACGCTTCCAGGTGGAAACCATGTATTCCCAGGAACAATATGACGTGGTGTTGCTCTGATCCCCTGCGTCACACTTTTTCCACCGCGGCTGGCCTCAGCTTTTCGCAGTTTTTTTGCCATGGGAGCCAACTGACATGGAACGTCTGACACGCATTTTGGGCGCACTCACCCGTTGGGGACTGGGCCTGTGCGCGTTGGTTCTGGTGTTGATGGCGTTGTACGTCAGTCTCGGCCGCGAACTGACTCCGCTGGTCGCCGAATACCGCACCGAAATTGAAGACAAGGCCAGTGCTGCCCTCGGTATGCCGTTGCAGATCGGCGAACTGGAAGGCAATTGGAGCGGTTTCGCGCCGATCCTGCTGGCTCATGACGTGATGGTTGGCGACGGCGCGAATGCCTTGCGTCTGGATCACGTGCGGGCAGTGCCGGATCTATGGGCCAGTCTGTTGGCCCGTGAAGTGCGTATTGCCCACCTCGAGCTCAATGGTCTGAAGATCAGCCTCAAGGAAGGCGAAGACGGCAGTTGGTCGCTGGAAGGTCTGCCGGTGCAGAAGGATCAACCGTTCGATCCGGAGCAACTGTTCAATCGCTCGCAAATGATTCAACAGCTGTCGGTGCTCGACAGTCAGGTGACCTTGCAGCCACTGGATCACGCGCCTCTCACGCTGACTTATGTCGGCCTCAATCTGAAGACCGGTGCCAGCCGCCAGCGTCTTGATGCGCGTCTGACCCTGCCCGACGGCCAGCCGGTCGCCTTGACCCTGCGCACACGCATGCGTCCGAGCCAATGGCAGGACAGTGCAGTTGAAGGCTATGCCAGCTTGCCGCAAAGCGATTGGGCGAAATGGCTGCCCGAACGTCTGACCCGGCAGTGGAATTTCTCCGAGATCAAGGCCGGTGGCGAGCTCTGGGTCAACTGGGCCGAGGGCACTCTGCAAAGTGCTGCGGTTCGTGTGAACGCGCCGCAACTGACCGGTGCTTATGCGGATCGCAAGCCGATCCAGATCAACAATCTGGCGCTGAACGCCTACTACCAGAACCGTGCCGAAGGGGCGACCGTCACCCTCGATTCGCTGGCGATGAATTTTGGCGAAAACCGTTGGGAGTCGCATATCCAATTGCAACAGACTCGTGCCACCGACAAGGTTGACGAGCTCTGGCACATGCAGGCCGATCGCCTCGACCTGACCCCGATCACACCACTACTCAATGCGCTGGGGCCGTTGCCGCAAGGTTTCGCCACGGCGGTCGATCATCTGAAAGTCACCGGTGGGCTGCGCAATGTGCTGCTGGATTTCCGCCCCGGCGCCACTGACGGCAGCAAATTCGGCTTCGCTGCCAATCTGGATCAGGTCGGTTTCGACGCTTATCACGGCGCGCCGGCCGCACGAAATGTCAGTGGCAGCCTGAGCGGCAACCTCGACGGCGGCGAATTGCGCATGGACAGCAAGGATTTTGTCCTGCACCTCGACCCGATTTTCGCCAAGCCATGGCAATACCTTCAGGCCAACGCGCGCTTGACCTGGAAGCTCGATAAAGACGGTTTTACCCTGATTGCGCCGTACCTGAAAGTGCTGGGCGAAGAGGGCAAGATTGCCGGCGACTTCCTGATTCGCCTGCATTTCGACCACAGCCAGGAAGACTACATGGACTTGCGGGTCGGCCTGGTCGATGGCGATGGTCGCTACACCGCCAAGTACCTGCCGCAAGTACTGAGCCCGGCGCTCGACGAATGGCTGCGCACGGCGATCCTCAAAGGGGCCGTGGACCAGGGCTTTTTCCAGTATCAGGGTTCGCTGAGCAAGAATGCCGGGGAAGCCGACCGCAGCATCAGCCTGTTCTTCAAAGTGCATGATGCCGAACTGGCGTTCCAGCCAGGTTGGCCGCATGTCAGCAAAGTCAGCGGTGATGTCTTTATCGAAGACAGCGGCGTGCGGATTCTGGCCAGCAAGGGGCAGCTGCTCGACACTCAGGTCAGCGATGTTTTCGTCAATATTCCCCATGTGGCCGCCGGCCAACATACGCATATGTTCCTCGACGGTGCCTTTGCCGGTGGCTTGGGTGATGGGCTGAAGATCCTTCAGGATGCGCCGATTGGTACCGGTGAAACTTTCGCCGGTTGGGAAGGCGCGGGTGACCTGCAGGGCAAGCTGAAGCTCGACATCCCGCTGGACAAGGGCGGTGATCAGCCGAAAATCCTCGTCGATTTCAAAACCGCCAACGCGCGGCTGAAACTGGCTGAGCCGAAGCTCGAACTGACTCAACTGAAGGGTGATTTCCGCTTTGACAGCGCCAAGGGGCTCAGCGGCCAGAACATCACGGCGCGGGCGTTCGACAAGCCGGTCACGGCACAGATTTTTGCCGATGGTAGCCCCGGCAAACTGAAAACCCGGGTTGCTGCGTCGGGTCAGGTCGAGGTCAAGAAACTCTCCGATTGGCTCGGCGTGACTCAACCGTTGCCGGTGTCGGGGACGATTCCTTACCAGCTGCAATTGAATCTGGACGGTGCTGACAGTCAATTGATGGTCAGTTCCAGCTTGAAAGGAGTAGCGGTGGATCTGCCGGCTCCGTTCGGCATGGCAGCAGAGGTCGGTCGCGACACCGTATTCCGCATGACCCTGCAAGGGCAGGAGCGTCGTTACTGGGTCAACTACGACCAGTTGGCCAATTTCACCTTTGCGGCGCCGCCGAGCAACTTTGCCGACGGTCGCGGCGAATTGTTCCTCGGTGCCGGCGAAGCGGTGCTGCCGGGCGCCAAAGGCCTGCGCATTCGCGGTGTGCTGTCGGAGCTGGACGTGGCGCCGTGGCAGGATCTGGTCAACAAGTACGCCGGGCAGGATCCGGGCGGCAGCGCCAACAAATTGCTCAGCAGCGCCGACTTCAAGGTCGGCAAGCTGACCGCGTTCGGCACCACGCTGGATCAGGCTTCGGTTCAGGTCAACCGTAAGCCGGGGGCGTGGGCACTGGCCCTCGACAGTCAGCAGGCCAAAGGTACGGCCAGCCTGCCGGACGCCAAGGGTTTGCCGATTGCGGTCAATCTGCAGTATGTGAAACTGCCGGCGCCGGACCCGACGGTGCAGGCTGACGAGAACGCTCCGGACCCGTTGGCTTCGGTCGATCCGACGAAAATCCCGGCACTGGATATCACCATCAATCAATTGTTTCTCGGCGCGGATCTGGTCGGTGGCTGGTCGCTGAAAGTGCGTCCGACCGCCAAAGGCATCGCCCTGAACAATCTCGACATGGGCCTCAAAGGCATTCTGTTGCAGGGCAACGGCGGTTGGGAAGGTGCGCCGGGTGCCACCAATAGCTGGTTCAAGGGCCGCATCAGCGGCAAAAACCTTGCCGATGTGCTCAAGGGCTGGGGCTTTGCCCCAAGTGTGACCAGCGAAGAATTCCACATGGATGTTGACGGCCGCTGGCCGGGCTCGCCGGCATGGCTGGCGACCAAGCGTTTCTCCGGCACACTTGATGCGTCACTGAACAAGGGCCAGTTTGTCGAAGTGGAGGGCGGTGCACAGGCGTTGCGCGTGTTTGGTCTGCTCAACTTCAACTCGATTGGCCGTCGCCTGCGCCTGGATTTCTCCGACCTGTTCGGCAAGGGCTTGAGCTACGACCGGGTCAAAGGTCTGCTGGTGGCGACCAACGGTGTTTACGATACGAAAGAACCGATTCGCCTGACCGGGCCGTCGAGCAATATTGAACTCAACGGCAAGCTGGATCTGGTGGCTGAACAGGTCGACGCCAAGTTGTTGGTGACGCTGCCGGTGACCAATAACCTGCCGATTGCTGCGTTGCTCGTCGGGGCACCGGCGGTCGGCGGTGCCTTGTTCCTGATCGACAAGCTGATCGGTGATCGCGTGGCGCGCTTTGCCAGTGTCAAATACACCGTCAAAGGCCCATGGAAAGAACCGAAAATCACCTTCGACAAACCTTTTTGAGTAGCATGATCCTATCCCCTATGTAGGAACTGCCGCAGGCTGCGATCTTTTGATGTTGTTTTTAAAACCAGATCAAAAGATCGCAGCCTGCGGCCGCTCATACCGTTATCTGCAGATTCCGAGGAGCGGCCATGTCTTTGGCGGTGATTCAAATGGTCAGCCAGAGTGATGTGCTGGCCAATCTGGCTCAGGCCCGACGCCTGCTCGAACAAGCAGCGGCGGCGGGGGCAAAGCTCGCCGTGCTGCCAGAAAACTTCGCTGCCATGGGCCGCCGTGACATCGCCGACATCGGCCGCGCCGAGGCGCTTGGCGAAGGTCCGATCCTGCCATGGTTGAAACAGACCGCCCGCGACCTCAGGTTATGGATAGTCGGCGGCACATTGCCGCTGCCGCCGGTCGATCAACCCGACGCCAAGTCGCACGCCTGTTCACTGCTGGTCGATGAACACGGCGAATTCGTAGCACGCTATGACAAGTTGCATCTGTTCGATGTCGATGTAGCGGACAATCGCGGTCGTTATCGTGAATCCGATGACTATGCTTATGGCAGTGGCGTGGTGGTGGCGGACACACCGGTTGGCCGAGTCGGTCTGACGGTGTGTTACGACCTGCGCTTTCCGGAGCTGTACAGCGAGTTGCGCGCCGCGGGTGCCGAATTGATTACCGCACCGTCGGCGTTTACCGCGGTGACCGGCGCGGCGCACTGGGATGTGCTGATTCGCGCGCGGGCCATCGAGACTCAGTGTTACGTGTTGGCGGCAGCGCAGGGCGGAACCCACCCGGGCCCGCGGGAAACCTTCGGGCATGCGGCGATTGTCGACCCGTGGGGCCGCGTGCTGGCCAGTCAGGATCAAGGCGAAGCGGTGTTGTTGGCCGAGCGCGATAGTAATGAACAGGCGTCCATCAGGGCGCGGATGCCGGTGACGCGTCATCGGCGGTTTTTCTCGCAGGGCGCACAGCGACCTGCCTCAGAACACGAATTTAAGGCGTAAACCTATGAGCGAGTTGTTGTCCTCAGTCAGTGATCACCTGTTGGCCCCCGGCGGTGTGACGATCGAGAGCCTGCAAGGCGTGCTCGGCGATCTGGCCGGCCCGGGCATCGATGCGGCCGACCTGTATTTCCAGGGACAGATCTCCGAGTCCTGGGCACTGGAAGATGGCATCGTCAAGGAAGGCAGCTTCAACCTCGATCAGGGGGTTGGCGTGCGCGCGCAGTCCGGTGAGAAAACCGGCTTCGCTTACAGCAATGCGATCACCCTCGAAGCCCTCGGCGCTGCGGCCCGCGCCGCACGTTCGATCTCGCGTGCCGGGCAGAACGGCACCGTCCAGGCGTTCACCACACAAGATGTCGCACAACTTTATGGGCCGGACAATCCGCTGGAAGTGCTGAGCCGCGCCGAGAAAGTCGAGCTGCTCAAGCGCATCGACGTTGCCACTCGTGCTCTCGACCCACGTATCCAACAAGTCAGCGTGAGCATGGCCGGGGTCTGGGAACGGATTCTGGTGGCGTCCACCGACGGCGGTCTGGCAGCCGATGTGCGACCGCTGGTGCGTTTCAATGTCAGCGTGATCGTTGAACAGAATGGCCGTCGCGAGCGCGGTGGTCACGGCGGCGGCGGGCGTACCGACTACCGTTATTTCCTCGCTGAAGACCGTGCCATGGGTTATGCCCGTGAAGCGCTGCGTCAGGCGCTGGTGAACCTCGAAGCGATTCCTGCGCCGGCCGGCACTTTGCCGGTGGTGCTGGGTTCGGGCTGGTCTGGCGTGCTGTTGCACGAAGCGGTCGGTCACGGCCTGGAAGGCGACTTCAACCGCAAAGGCAGTTCGGCGTATAGCGGCCGCATGGGCGAGATGGTTGCGTCGAAACTGTGCACCATTGTCGATGACGGCACCTTGAGTGGTCGTCGTGGCTCGCTGAGCGTGGATGATGAAGGCACCCCGACCGAATGCACCACGCTGATCGAAAACGGTGTGCTCAAGGGTTACATGCAGGACAAGCTCAACGCGCGTCTGATGGGCGTGGCCCGCACTGGTAACGGTCGTCGCGAATCCTATGCGCATCTGCCGATGCCACGGATGACCAATACCTACATGCTCGGCGGCGAAAGCGATCCGGCAGAAATCATTGCCTCGGTGAAGAAGGGCATTTACTGCGCCAACCTTGGCGGTGGTCAGGTCGACATCACCAGCGGAAAATTCGTGTTCTCCACCAGCGAAGCGTATCTGATCGAAGACGGCAAGATCACCGCGCCGGTCAAAGGCGCGACGTTGATCGGCAACGGCCCCGAGGCGATGAGCCGGGTGTCGATGGTCGGTAACGATCTGGCGTTGGACAGCGGTGTGGGTACGTGCGGCAAGGATGGGCAATCGGTGCCAGTGGGTGTTGGCCAGCCGACGCTGAAAATCGATGCGATCACCGTGGGTGGCACGGGCGCATAAAGAGAGGTGGAACTGCGGGTGGCGCACAGGGCGACCACCCGGTGACGAATATCAACGCAGGCCGCGTTGAGTCTCGTCCAGCTCACGGATGTATTTGAAGATCTTGCGGCTGGAAGCAGGAGGTTTGTTTTGCGCAACCTCGTGCTGAGCCTGACGGATCAGGGAACGCAATTGTTGGCGATCGGCGTCCGGGTACTCGACGACGAATTTCTCCAGCACGGCATCATCGCCAGCGATCAGGCGGTCACGCCAGCGTTCCAGGTTATGGAAACGCTCGTTGTACTGACGAGTCGAGGCATCGAGTTGATCGAGCAAGGTCAGAATCGCGTCAGTGTCCTGATCGCGCATCAGTTTGCCGATGAACTGCAAGTGCCGTTTACGCGCGATATTCGCGGTGTGCTTGGGCGCATCGGCCAAGGCACGGCGCATCGCGTCGGTCAGTGGCAGTTTTGCCACCAAGTCAGGCTTGAGTGTTGTAAGGCGCTCGCCAAGGTCAACCAGAGCATGCAGCTCGCGTTTGACCTGAGATTTGCTTTTTTCTCCCGTATCGAGGGAGTCGTCGTAAGAATCAACCATGGTGGCAGTCCGCAAAGAAACGCCGCCATGATAACCAGTCGGGGGCCGCTTGTCCGGCCCGGTCGCTCGATGGCCCCAGCCGAAAGCAGAATTTGAGTGGAGATGAGCATGAGTGCAGTTCAAAGCGTCGGCCCGCAGGCATTGCCGGCACTGCAGGAACAGGTCGAGCAGATCATCGCCGAAGCCAAGCGTCAGGGCGCCAGTGCTTGCGAAGTGGCGGTGTCGCTGGAACAAGGGCTGTCGACGTCGGTGCGTCAGCGCGAGGTCGAGACGGTCGAGTTCAACCGCGATCAGGGCTTTGGCATCACGCTGTACGTCGGTCAGCGCAAGGGTTCGGCCAGTACGTCTGCGACTGGGCCGGATGCGATCCGCGAGACTGTCGCCGCCGCACTGGCCATCGCCAAGCATACCTCTGAGGACGAAGCGTCGGGCCTGGCCGATGCGGCGTTGATGGCCAAGGATCTGCAGGATTTTGATCTGTTCCACGAATGGGACATCACCCCGGAGCAGGCCATCGAGAAAGCGCTTATCTGTGAGGCGGCGGCATTTGATGCCGATGCGCGGATCAAGAACGCCGACGGCACCACGCTCAGCACCCATCAAGGCTGCCGCGTTTACGGCAACAGCCACGGTTTCGTCGGTGGTTATGCCTCGACCCGGCACAGCCTGAGCTGCGTGATGATTGCCGAGGCCGATGGCCAGATGCAGCGCGATTACTGGTACGACGTGAGCCGTCAGGGCACCTTGCTGGCGGATCCGGTGAGCATCGGCCAACGTGCGGCGCAACGGGCGGCAAGCCGTCTGGGCGCACGTCCGGTACCCACCTGCGAAGTGCCGGTGCTGTTTTCCGCAGAACTGGCCGGTGGTTTGTTCGGCAGTTTCCTCTCGGCGGTATCCGGCGGCAGTCTGTATCGTAAATCGTCATTCCTCGAAGGCACGTTGGGGCAGAAGCTGTTCCCTGAGTGGCTGACCATCGACGAGCGGCCGCACCTGATGCGCGCAATGGGCAGCGCTTCCTACGATGGCGATGGTTTGGCGACCTACGCTAAACCGTTCGTCGAAAAAGGCGAATTGGTGTCGTACATCCTCGGCACTTACTCCGGTCGCAAACTGGGCATGCCGAGCACGGCGAACGCGGGCGGCGTGCACAACCTGTTTGTCACCCATGGCGACGAAGATCAGGCAGCGCTGTTGAAGCGCATGGGTCGTGGGTTGTTGGTCACTGAGCTGATGGGCCATGGCTTGAACATGGTCACCGGCGATTATTCGCGCGGTGCGGCGGGTTTCTGGGTCGAGAACGGTGAAATTCAGTTCGCGGTGCAGGAAGTGACCATCGCCGGCAACATGCGCGACATGTTCAAACAGATCGTCGCGGTCGGTAACGACCTTGAGCTGCGCAGTAATATCCGCACAGGTTCGGTGTTGATCGAACGGATGACTGTCGCGGGCAGCTAAAACCCCAGCCGTCACACAAAAAGGCGCGCCATCCTCCCGGATGCCGCGCCTTTTTCATGCCTGCAGCCAAGCCCTTGTAGGAGCCGAGCTTGCTCGCGAAAACGTCGTGTCAGCCAATATTGAGGTCGACTGGCACGACGCCTTCGCGAGCAAGCTCGGCTCCTACAAAAACGCGCGCTCTTGTTTTGGTTCTCATTATCATCTAATAATAAATCTCATTATCGGATGAGCCTCGGATCATGAGTTCTGCCTTGCACGAGCAGCCGTACCTCGAAAGCTGGCGCTGGATGAGTCGCCAGATCCGTTGCGCGATGGATTCTGACGAACCGCGCCTGATCGAACATTACCTGGCCGAAGGCCGGTACCTGTCTTGTTGCACCGCGACCTCACCCTGGACGGTCGCCGAAACGTCCTTCCGCTTGCTGCTCGACACCGCCACCGACATCGCGTTGCCGTGGCACTGGCGCAGCCTCTGTCTCGATCAAGCGTGGCGTCCATTGCGTGAAATGGAGCGTCTGTCGCTGTGCAACTGCCGGCTCAAGCGCTGGCAACGCTACACCTGGCAGCTCGCTACCTGCGAGTTGCTTCCCTCGATTCCTCTCATTGAATTAGTCCAAGGATTTACCGATGACCAAGACACGTATTGAGCGCGACAGCATGGGCGAACTGCAGGTGCCAGTGGACGCTCTCTACGGCGCGCAGACCCAGCGCGCAGTGGATAACTTCCCGATCAGCGGCAAACCGATGCCGACGCAATTCATCCGCGCACTGATCCTCGCCAAAGCCGCTGCTGCCCGCGCCAACGTCGAACTCAACCAGATCAGCGCCGCCCAGGGCAAAGCCATCAGCGACGCCGCGCAAGGCTTGCTCGAAGGCGACTTCATGCAGCATTTCCCGGTGGATATCTTCCAGACCGGTTCCGGCACCAGCTCCAACATGAACGCCAACGAAGTGATCGCAACACTCGCAAGCCGCCTGCTCGACGAGCCAGTGAACGCCAACGATCACGTCAACTGCGGCCAGAGCAGCAACGACATCATCCCCACCACCATCCACGTCAGCGCCGCGCTGGCCCTGCACGAACAACTGCTGCCGGCGCTGTTGCACCTGGTGCAAGTGATCGAGCGCAAAGCCGAGCAGGTGCATCACCACGTCAAAACCGGCCGTACCCATTTGATGGACGCCATGCCGGTACGCATGAGTCAGGTGCTCAACGGTTGGGCGCAACAACTCAAGGCCAACATTGGCCATCTGCAGGATCTGCTGCCAAGTCTGCAATCGCTGGCGCAGGGCGGCACAGCGGTCGGCACCGGGATCAACGCACATCCTGAGTTTGCCGCACGTTTCAGCCGTCAACTAAGCCAACTGACCGACGTGCAATTCACCCCGGGCAAGGACCTGTTTGCGCTGATTGGCTCGCAGGACACTGCCGTCGCCGCCTCCGGGCAACTCAAAGCGATCGCCGTGTCGCTGATGAAAATCGCCAATGACCTGCGCTGGATGAACTCCGGGCCGCTCGCGGGCCTCGGCGAAATCGAACTGCAAGCTTTGCAACCGGGTTCGTCAATCATGCCGGGCAAAGTCAATCCGGTGATTCCGGAAGCCACCGCCATGGTCGCCGCGCAAGTGATCGGCAACGATTCGGTGATCACCATCGCCGGGCAGTCGGGCAATTTCGAGTTGAACGTAATGCTGCCGATCATTGCGCAGAACCTGCTGAGCAGCATCGAACTGCTGGCCAACTCCAGCCGCCTGCTCGGTGACAAAGCCATCGCCAGCTTCAAGGTCAACGAATCGCGCTTGAAAGAAGCGTTGTCGCGCAACCCGATTCTGGTCACCGCGCTCAACCCGATCATCGGCTACCAGAAAGCCGCGGAAATCGCCAAGCAGGCCTACAAGGAAGGTCGTGCAGTGATCGACGTTGCCCTGGAACACACCGATCTGTCGCGCAGCCAACTGGAAGAGTTGCTCAATCCCGAGAAACTCACCGCCGGCGGCGTGTAAGCACCGCAACCGCTTTGGAGGCTCACCATGGAGCACTGGAAACGCACGATCGAACGGGCCAATCGCTGCTTCATGCTGGGCGAACTGATCGACGCCCGCGAGGCTTACTTGCAAGCCCTGGCCCTGGCACAAGTGCTGTACGAACGCTGGGCGGATGCCGACGAAGCGGTGGCGGCCTGCGTCATCTCCCACCATAACCTGGCCGACTTGCACCTGCGCCTGAATCAGCCGGAGGAAAGCGCCGAGTACCTCTGTGCCATCCACCAACGGCTGTTGCAGACCATGCAGGACGAGCGCCTGCGCCCGGCACTGCGTGAAGCGGCGCTGCGCCAGAGCAGCAAAACTTACGTCGAACTGCTGAATTTCATCAGCGAGCACGGCGAATACCCGCGCACCCAGCGCCTGTTGCACCCGGATACCGGCAATGCGCGCCGCGCGCCTGCCCCACATCACCATGGAGTCCATTGAAATGGCTTTTACCCTGCCTGCCTTGCCTTACGCCTACGACGCCCTCGAACCGCACATCGATGCGCAGACCATGGAGATCCACTACACCAAGCATCACCAGACCTACATCAATAACCTCAACGCGGCGGTAGAAGGCACTGAGTACGCCGAGTGGCCGGTGGAAAAACTCGTCGCCAGCGTTCAGCAACTGCCGGAAAAACTTCGTGCAGCGGTGATCAATCAGGGCGGTGGTCACGCCAACCATTCGCTGTTCTGGGAAGTCATGGTGCCCAACGGCGGCGGTAAACCGGACGGCGCGCTGGCCAAGGCCATCGACGAACATCTGGGCGGTCTCGAGAGCTTCAAGGAAGCCTTCACCAAAGCCGCACTGACCCGTTTCGGCAGCGGTTGGGCGTGGCTCAGCGTGACCCCGGAGAAAAAACTGATCGTGGAAAGCAGCGGTAATCAGGACAGCCCATTGATGAATGGCAATACGCCGATTCTCGGCCTCGACGTCTGGGAGCACGCCTATTACCTGCGCTACCAGAACCGTCGCCCGGAATACATCAACGCTTTTTACAACGTGATCAATTGGCCTGAAGTGGCTGCGCGCTATCAGGCCGCACTGGTTTAAGTCTCCTATAAAAACAATCCAAGGCTGACTATGGGCACTGAAACACTGGCGATCGGAAGTGGGCGTATGTTTCGTTACGCAGTGGGATCGCTGCTGCTGTTGGCGGGTATGACCTTGCTGGTCGCTCACGGACTACAATGGCTGGATCTGGAGCCGAGACTGTCGCGGGCGTTGCAAGGCGGGGCGATCTGCGCCCTCGGCACGGCGCTCGGCGCTGTGCCGGTGCTGGTCATTCGGCGCATGCCGCAAGCACTCAGCGATACCTTGTTGGGCTTTGGTGCCGGGGTGATGCTGGCAGCGACCGCGTTTTCGCTGATCGTACCGGGTATCGCCGCCGCCGAAAGCCTGGGTCTGACGGCGTGGGGTTCCAGTGGCCTGATCTGCTTCGGCATCATGCTGGGGGCATTCGGTCTCTATCTGGTTGACCGCAAGCTGTCGGGCGCCTCGCCGGAAATGCTTGTCGGTACGCTCGAGCACCCGGTTATTCCGCCGCGGATCTGGTTATTTGTGTTCGCCATCATTGCCCATAACATCCCTGAAGGCATGGCTGTCGGCGTTTCTGCCGGCGGCGGCATGCCCGACGCGGACAGTCTGGCGATGGGCATTGCCCTGCAGGATGTGCCGGAAGGTCTGGTGATTGCGCTGGTGTTGGCCGGGGCGGGAATGTCGCGGGTCAAGGCGTTCCTGATCGGGGCGGCATCAGGCTTGGTCGAGCCGGTGTTTGCGCTGTTGTGTGCATGGCTGGTCAGCCTGGCGCAGGTGTTGTTGCCATTGGGTCTGGCGTTGGCGGCGGGGGCGATGTTGCTGGTGGTGACCCACGAAGTCATCCCGGAGTCGCGACGCAATGGTCATGACAAATTAGCCAGTCTTGGGCTGTTGATCGGGTTTTGTCTGATGATGGTGATGGATACCGCGTTGGGTTGAGTTGAATTGTGGCGAGGGAGCTTGCTCCCGCTGGGCTACGAAGCGGCCCCATTAGCCATCTGCCAGTTGCACCGCATTGACGACTGCTACGCAGCCGAGCGGGAGCAAGCTCCTCGCCACAGGCGATCAGCCGCCTTCGCCAAAATAGTCGTTGATCAGATTCACCAATGCCTGCAAGGCTTCGTCAGCCTGCTCACCTTCAGTGCTCAGATAAATTTTCGTGCCCTTGCCAGCGGCGAGCATCATCATCGCCATGATGCTTTTACCGTCGACCGTGGTCTCCGGCGTACGGCCCACTCTGATTGTGCAATCCGGAAACTGCCCGGCAACGCCAACAAACTTGGCCGACGCGCGGGCATGCAAACCCAGTTTATTGATGATTTCGATTTCCAGAGCAGGCATCGCGGTGTGAATCCTTTAAGTGAGGTCGCGGTGGCGAACCTGGACGTTCTTCAGGGTTTTCTGCAGGGCCTGACCCAAGCGTTCGGTCAGGTAGACGGAGCGGTGGTGCCCGCCGGTGCAGCCAATGGCGATGGTGACGTAAGCACGGTTGCTCGCCGCAAAGCGTGGTAGCCACTTGTGCAGGTAGGTGAAGATGTCCTGGAACATTTCTTCGACCTCCGGCTGCGCCGCCAGATAGTCGGCCACTGGCGCATCAAGCCCCGATTGCGCTCGCAGTTCCGGCTTCCAGTAAGGGTTGGGCAGGCAGCGCACGTCGAACACCAGATCCGCGTCCACCGGCATGCCGCGTTTGAAGCCGAATGACTCGACCAGAAACGCCGTGCCGGGCTCAGGCTGATTCAGCAGCCGCAGCTTGATGGTATCGCGCAACTGGTACAGGTTCAGACTGGTGGTGTTGATCTTCAGATCGGCGAGGTCGGCGATGGGGCCGAGCAGGGCTGTTTCATCTTGAATCGCTTCGGCCAGCGAGCGGTTGGCGTTGCTCAGCGGGTGGCGACGGCGAGTCTCGGAAAAACGCTTGAGCAGGGTTTCTTCATCAGCATCCAGATACAGGACATCGCACTGGATGTGTTTGCTGCGGACATCTTCAAGCAGCTCGGGAAACCGTGTCAGATGGCTTGGCAGGTTGCGCGCATCAATCGACACGGCCACCAGCGGTTGCGCCAGCTCAGTGTGGATCAGGGCACGTTCGGCCAATTCCGGCAGCAAGCCGGCGGGCAGGTTGTCGATGCAGTAATAGCCGTTGTCCTCAAGGACATCCAGGGCGGTACTTTTACCCGAGCCGGAACGGCCGCTGACAATGATCAAGCGCATGATTACTGCCCGTTTTGCTCGTCCAGTACGACCTGGTACAAGGCTTCGTTGCTCGCAGCGCTGCGCAGTTTATCGCGTACGTCCTTGCGATCGAGCATGCTGGCGATCTGACGCAGCAACTCCAGGTGCGCATCGGTGGCGGCTTCCGGGACCAGCAATACGAACAGCAGGTCAACCGGCGCGCCGTCGATGGCGTCGAAATCGATCGGCGCTTCAAGGTGCATCAAGGCGCTGATAGGCGACTGGCAACCCTTGAGGCGGCAGTGAGGAATGGCGATGCCGTTGCCAAAACCGGTGGAACCGAGTTTTTCACGGGCGATCAGGGCCTCGAAGACATCTTGCATCTCCAGATCCGGCACTTCGCGGGCGATCAGGTTGGCAATTTGTTCGAGGGCTTTCTTTTTACTGCCGCCCGGCACGTTCACGAGGGAACGGCCGGGGGTCAGGATACTTTCAAGTCGGATCATGGAGTGGGGGGTTATCGACCGGTGGCGCCCTGGAGCAGGCTCTGGGTCTTTTCCTTATGCTTTTTGAGTTGACGGTCCAGCTTGTCGGTCAGTGAGTCGATCGCCGCGTACATATCGGTATCTTCCGCATTGGCGACCACTTCGCTGCCGGGTATATGCAAGGTGGCTTCGATTTTCTGCTTCAGCTTTTCGACGCACATCGTGACTTGCACGTTGGTGATCTTGTCGAAATGTCGTTCCAGTCGTTGGAGTTTTTCCTCGATGTAGGAACGCAGAGGTTGGGTCACTTCCAGTTGGTGTCCACTGATGTTGACTTGCATACAGCTTCTCCTTCGTTGCCAGTGCATAAAGCGGCAGGCTGGATAGCCTGCCACTGGAACGCTGTAACGTGGCTTACATCAACCGCTTGCGTTCGCTCGAAGGCGCGATCCCTAAGGATTCGCGGTACTTGGCGACGGTGCGGCGAGCCACCTGAATGCCTTGTGCCTCCAGTAAACCAGCGATCTTGCTGTCACTCAACGGCTTTTTCTGATTTTCCGCCGCAACCAGTTTTTTGATGATCGCGCGGATCGCCGTGGACGAGCATTCACCGCCTTCGGAGGTGCTGACGTGGCTGGAGAAAAAGTATTTCAGTTCATAAATACCGCGCGGGGTATGCATGAATTTCTGCGTGGTCACCCGGGAGATCGTCGATTCATGCATGCCCACCGCTTCAGCGATGTCGTGCAGAACCAGCGGCTTCATGGCTTCGTCGCCGTACTCCAGAAAACCGCGCTGATGCTCGACGATCTGGGTGGCTACTTTCATCAGGGTTTCGTTGCGGCTTTGCAGGCTCTTGATGAACCAGCGAGCTTCCTGCAACTGATTGCGCATGAAGGTGTTGTCGGCGCTGGTGTCGGCGCGGCGGACAAAACCGGCGTACTGCGCGTTGACCCGCAGGCGTGGCACCGATTCCTGATTCAGCTCGACCAGCCAGCGCTCGTTGTCCTTGCGCACGATAACGTCAGGGACGACGTACTCGGCTTCGGTGGATTCGATCTGCGAGCCCGGACGCGGATTGAGACTTTGCACCAGTTCGATGACCTGGCGCAGTTCGTCTTCCTTGAGTTTCATGCGGCGCATCAACTGGCTGTAATCGCGGCTGCCCAGCAAGTCGATGTAATCGCTGACCAGGCGTTTGGCTTCCGCCAGCCAAGGAGTCTTGGCCGAGAGTTGGCGCAATTGCAACAACAGGCATTCGCTGAGATTGCGCGCGCCGATGCCGGCCGGTTCGAATTGCTGGATGCGGTGCAGCACGGCTTCGATTTCGTCCAGCTCGATGTCCAGTTCCGGATCGAACGCTTCGAGGATCTCTTCGAGAGTTTCGTCCAGATAGCCCTGATTGTTGATGCAATCGATCAGGGTCACGGCGATCAGGCGATCTGTGTCGGACATCGGTGCGAGGTTCAGTTGCCAGAGCAGATGGCTTTGCAGGCTTTCGCCGGCGGAGGTGCGGGTGGTGAAGTCCCACTCGTCATCGTCGCTGCTGGGCAGGCTGCTGGCGCTGGTCTGGTAGACGTCTTCCCAGGCGGTGTCGACCGGCAGTTCGTTGGGGATGCGCTCGCTCCAGTCGCCGTCCTCAAGGTTGTCCACCGTCGGTGCGGTTTCCTGATAGGAGGGTTCCTGGATCTCAGTGTTGGGCTTCTGTTCGGTGTTGTCGGCCAGAGGATCGGAGTTGTCGAAGTCTTCGCCTTCTTCCTGGCGTTCGAGCATCGGATTGGATTCCAGAGCCTCCTGGATTTCCTGTTGCAGATCCAGGGTCGACAATTGGAGCAGGCGGATGGCCTGTTGCAGCTGCGGTGTCATCGTCAGCTGCTGGCCCATTCTCAAGACTAGCGATGGTTTCATGGCAGGGGCTTAACACCTTATTCGCCGGCGCTATGCGCCATCCACTACAGGGCGCCGAAGCGCCAAACTTAAGCAAATTATATGCCTGAAACTGAAGTGTTTGCCTAGAGCGCTGTAACAATTAAAGCGTATTAAATTGCGCTTGAACCGATACAGCGCCCCGGCGGCGCACCGGGCACTGTCGCGCTTAGAGGCGGAACTCGTGACCCAGATACACTTCCTTGACCAGATCGTTGGCGAGGATGGTCTCGGCGTCACCTTCGGCGATCAGTTGGCCGTCGTTGACGATGTAAGCGGTTTCGCAGATATCCAGTGTCTCGCGCACGTTGTGGTCGGTGATCAGTACACCGATGCCCTTGGCCTTGAGATGGTGGATGATCTGCTTGATGTCGCCGACCGAGATCGGATCGACACCGGCGAACGGTTCGTCGAGCAGGATGAATTTCGGTGCAGTGGCCAGCGCGCGGGCGATTTCCACACGGCGGCGCTCACCACCGGACAGGCTCATGCCGAGGTTGTCGCGGATGTGTGTGATGTGGAATTCCTGCAGCAGGCTTTCCAGTTCCTTGCGACGGCCGGCCTTGTCGAGCTCCTGACGGGTTTCGAGGATGGCCATGATGTTGTCGGCTACCGACAGTTTGCGGAAGATCGACGCTTCTTGCGGCAGATAGCCGATGCCGGCCTTGGCGCGGCCGTGCATTGGCTGGTGGCTGACGTCCAGATCATCGATCAGTACGCGACCCTGATCAGCCTGGACCAGGCCAACGATCATGTAGAAGCAGGTGGTCTTGCCGGCGCCGTTAGGGCCCAGCAGACCGACGATCTGACCGCTGTCGATGGACAGGCTGACATCACGCACGACCTGACGACTTTTATACGCCTTGGCCAGATGCTGAGCTTTCAGAGTTGCCATTACGGGGCCTTTTTCTGGTCGTTTTTCGGCTTCGGCTGAATCACCATGTCAATGCGCGGACGCGCTTCGGTGACTTTGCTGCCGGTAGCGCGGCCAGCGCTGGCCAGTTTTTTCACCGTGTCGTAGACGATTTTCTCGCCTTGGGTCACGTTGTTGTCCTTGTCGACAACTTTGGCCTTGTCGATCAGCACGACGCGGTTTTGCGCGGCATGGTACTGGATGGTGACACCCCAGCCTTGAACCGGTTTGGTATCGCCAGCCGTTTGCAACTGCTCGAAGTAAGCCAGGTTGCCCACCGAGGTCACCACGTCGATATCACCTGCCGGGGTGCGGGTGATGGTCACGGTATTACCGGTCACCTTCATCGAACCCTGAGTGATGATCACGTCACCCTTATAGGTGGCAACGCCATTCTTGTCGTCCAGCTGGGCATCGTCGGCCTGAATGCGGATTGGCTGCTCTTGATCGTTCGGCAGAGCCCAGGCGCTCACGCTTCCCAGTGCTGCGCCCAGACTGAGCAAAATAGGGAGGGTTTTAACGAGCCTCATACTGTCCTCTTACGTTCGATAGCAGGTGTATCCTGCTGTCCTTCAGATACGCTTTCATTCCAACGCCAGTCGATACACCGCCAGCGCCGTCGATTCTAACGGGTTGCTCGGTCTGCGCATATTGCTCCTGTGGGAACACTGTCATGCGCGTAGAGGTCACCAACAGATCACGCTTCTTTTCATCGGTGCGTTTGATACGCACCGAATCGATCAATTCAACCTGAGTGCCGCCCGAGTTCACTTCGCCGCGTTCACTGGTCACGTGCCACGGAAAATCGGTGCCGCGGTACATGTTCAGGTCGGGTTTGGTGACCAGCGTAATGTCGGTCGCCTTGACGTGCTCGGCTTTGTCGGAGGTCATTTCATACTGCACCTTGCCGTCTGGCAGGTATTGCAGGGTGTGCGTGTTGGTTGCATACCAGTCGATCGGGCTTTCGGTCGAAGAGACCGGCGGCTTGTCGAGGAAGCGTTCCGGGCTGATGTTCCAATAGCCGACCGCTGCGAAAATCGCAGCGATGCAACCGAACAGCAGGAAATTGCGAAATTTTTTGCTAAACATGGTTTGGCTCACAAGTACGCGGCATTGGCTGCATCAAGGCAGCCCTGGGCGCGCAGGATCAATTCGCAGAATTCGCGGGCGGCACCTTCGCCACCACGGGCGCGGGTCACGCCGTGAGCGTGTTCGCGGACGAAATCGGCAGCGTTGGCGACCGCCATGCCCAGACCGACGCGGCGGATCACCGGCAGGTCAGGCAGGTCGTCACCGAGGTAGGCGACCTGTTCATAGCTTAGGCCCAGTTGTTCGAGTAGACCGTCGAGAACGACCAATTTGTCTTCGCGTCCCTGAAAAAGATGCGGGATGCCCAGGTTTTTCGCCCGACGCTCAACCACCGGCGTTTTCCGGCCGCTGATAATGGCGGTTTGCACGCCAGCATTCATCAGCATTTTGATGCCTTGGCCGTCGAGCGTGTTGAACGTCTTGAATTCGCTGCCGTCTTCAAGGAAATACAGGCGCCCGTCAGTGAGAACGCCGTCGACGTCGAAGACCGCCAGTTTGATCGCTTTGCCGCGTTGCAGCAGATCGTTGCTCATTACATCACTCCTGCGCGCAGCAGATCGGAAAGGTTGAATGCGCCGATCGGGCGATCCTCCTCGTCGACAACTACCAATGCGTTGATTCGGTGGTCTTCCATGATTTTCAGGGCCTCGGCAGCGAGCATTTCGGGCCGGGCGGTCTTGCCGTGAGCCGTCATCACCTGGTCGATGGTGGCGCTGCGGATATCGATGCTGCGATCCAGGGTGCGACGCAAGTCGCCGTCAGTGAAGATCCCGGCCAGTTTGCCATCGGCTTCAAGGATGGCGGTCATGCCCAGACCCTTGCGGGTCATTTCCATCAGCGCATCCTTGAGCAGGGTGCCGCGTTGTACCTGCGGCAGTTCCTGCCCGGCATGCATGACGTTCTCGACTTTCAGCAACAGGCGACGGCCGAGGGCTCCACCGGGATGGGAAAAGGCGAAGTCTTCTGCGGTAAAGCCGCGTGCTTCGAGCAGCGCGACGGCCAGGGCATCGCCCATGACCAGCGCGGCGGTGGTCGATGAAGTCGGTGCGAGGTTCAGCGGGCAGGCTTCATGTTCGACGTGAACATTGAGATTGACCTCGGCAGCCTTGGCCAGCGGCGACTGCGGGTTGCCAGTGACGCTGATCAACTGGATGCCCAGGCGTTTGATCAGCGGCAGCAGGGTGACGATTTCGTTGGTCGAGCCCGAGTTGGACAGGGCGAGAATCACGTCATCGCGGGTGATCATGCCCATGTCGCCATGACTGGCTTCGGCCGGGTGTACGAAAAATGCCGGGGTGCCGGTGCTGGCCAGGGTGGCGGCAATCTTGTTGCCGACGTGCCCGGACTTGCCCATGCCGACCACGACTACACGGCCTTTGCTGGCCAGAATCATCTCGCAAGCGCGTACGAAATCGGCGTCGATATGGGGCAACAAGCCTTGTACGGCCTCCACTTCGAGTTGGATGGTGCGTTGTGCCGATTGAATCAGGTCGCTGGATTGGCTCATGTCAGAAATCGTATAGCCCGATGAAAAGGCGGCGATTATAGCGGTTATGTTGCAAAGCCTCACGCAAGTTCGTCGTGCTTTGTCATTCCTCGTTACCAAATGCTTCGAAAAGATGTCCAGAGCCTGTCAAATCACTGAATACGGTCCGGCACAAGCCTTGGGCGCGTGGCTGTTGCAGTGATATAGTTCGCCGCCAGTTCGGCCTGCCGTGGATGTATGTGCTTTCCCAGGAAAGCCCGGCGTCCGAGTGAGAGGCTGCATCGCAAGGAGTTTAGATGAGTGCCGATAACGCCTACGCGGTCGAGCTGAAGGGAGTCTCCTTCAAGCGCGGTGCGCGCAGCATTTTCAATAACGTCGATATCCGCATCCCGCGCGGCAAGGTCACCGGCATCATGGGGCCTTCCGGTTGTGGCAAGACCACGCTGCTGCGGTTGATGGGCGCACAGTTGCGCCCAACCAGCGGTGAAGTCTGGGTCAACGGCCAGAACCTGCCGAAGCTCTCGCGCAGCGATCTGTTCGATGCGCGCAAGCACATGGGCGTGCTGTTTCAGAGCGGCGCGCTGTTCACCGATCTCGATGTCTTCGAGAACGTGGCTTTCCCCCTGCGCGTTCATACCGAGCTGCCGGAAGAGATGATCCGCGACATCGTCCTGCTCAAATTGCAGGCAGTCGGTTTGCGAGGCGCCATCGAACTGATGCCCGACGAGCTGTCCGGCGGTATGAAGCGTCGTGTTGCGCTGGCCCGGGCAATTGCCCTCGATCCGCAGATTCTCATGTACGACGAACCGTTCGTCGGCCAGGACCCGATCGCCATGGGCGTACTCGTGCGCCTGATCCGTCTGCTTAATGATGCCTTGGGGATCACCAGTATCGTGGTGTCCCACGACCTGGCCGAAACCGCGAGCATTGCCGACTACATCTATGTAGTGGGTGATGGTCAGGTGCTGGGGCAGGGCACACCGGATGAACTGATGAACTCGGACGAACCGCGTATTCGTCAGTTCATGACCGGCAACCCCGATGGCCCGGTGCCGTATCACTTTCCAGCGACGGATTACCGCGCAGATCTTCTGGGGAAGCGTTGATGCGCAGAATTTCATTATTAGAACGCGTACGCCAGTTCGGCGAGGCCGCGATCGACGCCGTTGCGGTGTTCGGTCGGGCGACGTTGTTCCTGTTTCACGCCTTGCTCGGGCGCGGCGGTATAAGCGGCGGTTTTGGCCTGCTGGTCAAACAGCTGCATTCGGTTGGCGTGATGTCGCTGGTGATCATCGTCGTCTCCGGGATTTTCATCGGCATGGTGCTGGCGCTGCAGGGTTTCAGCATTCTGTCGAGCTATGGTTCGGAGCAGGCGGTGGGGCAGATGGTGGCCCTGACCTTGCTGCGTGAACTGGGGCCGGTGGTGACAGCGCTGCTGTTTGCCGGGCGTGCCGGTTCGGCGCTGACCGCAGAAATCGGCAACATGAAATCCACCGAACAGCTTTCCAGTCTGGAAATGATCGGTGTCGACCCGCTCAAATACATCATTGCCCCACGCCTGTGGGCCGGCTTCATTTCCCTGCCGGTGCTGGCGATGATTTTCAGCGTGGTGGGCATTTGGGGTGGTTCGTGGGTAGCTGTCGACTGGTTGGGCGTGTATGAAGGTTCCTACTGGGCGAACATGCAGAACAGCGTGAACTTCACCAGTGATGTGCTCAACGGTGTCATCAAAAGTATCGTTTTCGCCTTCGTAGTGACCTGGATCGCCGTATTCCAAGGCTATGACTGTGAGCCCACTTCCGAGGGGATCAGTCGTGCCACCACCAAGACCGTGGTGTTTGCCTCGCTGGCAGTGCTCGGCCTGGACTTTATTCTGACCGCTTTGATGTTTGGAGATTTCTGATGCAAAACCGCACCCTGGAAATCGGTGTCGGCCTGTTCCTGCTGGCAGGGATCCTGGCTTTGTTGCTGCTTGCGTTGCGGGTCAGTGGCCTGTCTCCGACGTCGACCACCGACACGTATAAACTTTATGCCTACTTCGACAATATCGCCGGTTTGACGGTCAGAGCCAAAGTGACCATGGCCGGTGTGACCATCGGCAAGGTCACGGCGATCGATCTGGATCGTGACAGCTTCACCGGTCGGGTCACGCTGCAAGTGGATAAAAAGGTCGACAACCTGCCGACCGACTCCACAGCGTCTATCCTGACCGCTGGTCTGCTGGGCGAGAAGTACATCGGTATCAGCGTAGGCGGGGAAGACAAACCGCTGAAGGATGGTGGAACCATTCACGACACGCAGTCGTCACTGGTACTGGAAGACCTGATCGGTAAATTCCTGCTCAATACCGTTAGCAAAGACGCCAAATGAGGAGCTTTTGAATGATCTCTATCTTGCGACGCAGCCTGTTGGTGTTACTGGCGGCTCTGCCGTTGATGGGTAACGCCGTGGCGGCACATTCGGCACATGATCTGGTGCAGGACACGACCAGCCGGTTGCTGGCCGACCTGGCTGCCAACAAAGAGAAATACAAGCAGGATCCGACTGATTTCTACGCGGCGCTCAACAGCATTGTCGGGCCGGTGGTGGATGCCGAAGGCATTTCCAAAAGCATCATGACGGTCAAGTATTCGCGCAAGGCTACGCCGGTGCAGATGCAGACCTTCCAGGAAAACTTCAAGAAAGGCCTGTTCCAGTTCTACGGCAACGCCTTGCTCGAGTACAACAACCAGGGCATCACCGTTGATCCTGCCAAGGATGAGTCGGGCGATCGCACCAGCGTCAACATGACCGTCAAGGGCAGCAACGGCGCGATTTATCCAGTGCAGTACACGCTGGAGAAGATCAACGGCGAGTGGAAGCTGCGCAACGTGATCATCAACGGTATCAACATTGGCAAGCTGTTCCGTGATCAGTTCGCCGACGCGATGCAGCGCAATGGCAACGATCTGGACAAGACCATCAATGGTTGGGCCGGTGAAGTGGCCAAGGCCAAGGAATCCACCGAAAAGAACCCAGCACAATGAGTGAGGCCGCAGTTCGTATGAGTGATGTCGACGAGCTTCTGCTCAGCGGCGTGCTGGATTACCGCACCGGCCCTGGCTTGCGCAAGGAAGGCCAGGCGTTGATCAAGTCCAGCAAAGCGTCTTCGCTGGTGATCGACTGCTCGGCGGTGAAGAAGTCCAGCAGCGTCGGTTTGTCGTTGCTGCTGTGCTTCATGCGCGATGCCGAGGCAGCCGGCAAGGCCGTCAGCATCCGCGCAATGCCTGAAGACATGCGCGAAATCGCTCAGGTCAGTGAACTGACCGAACTGTTGGCGCACCCCTGAACCCACATCTATAAAGAAGCCCCCCGTCAGAGTCCTGCCATGCGGGGTTCGCAGGCGCGGGGCTTTTTTGTATGATGTCCGACCCGTGCGCACAGGGCGCCGATTGAGGTTGAGCATGCAGGCCGTAGAAGTGAAGAGCTTCCTTGAAGGAAAGCTGCCCGGAACGTTGGTAGAAGTTGAGGGCGAAGGCTGCAATTTCCAGCTGAACGTGATTAGCGATGAACTGGCGGCGTTGAGCCCGGTGAAGCGTCAGCAGCAGATCTATGCCCATTTGAACCCATGGATCACCGATGGCAGCATCCATGCGGTCACTATGAAATTTTTCAGCAGCGCGGCCTGGGCCGAGCGCACCTGAGCCTAAGGGCGTCGAGATTCTTATGGATAAATTGATTATTACCGGTGGCGCTCGTCTTGATGGCGAGATCCGCATTTCCGGGGCAAAGAACTCTGCCCTGCCGATCCTGGCTGCCACCCTGCTGTGCGATGGCCCGGTGACCGTTGGCAACCTGCCGCACCTGCACGACATCACCACCATGATCGAGTTGTTCGGTCGCATGGGCATTGAGCCGGTGATCGACGAGAAACTCAGCGTCGAAATCGACCCGCGCACCATCAAGACCCTGATCGCGCCGTACGAACTGGTGAAAACCATGCGTGCGTCGATCCTGGTGCTGGGCCCGATGGTTGCCCGTTTCGGTGAAGCCGAAGTCGCACTGCCTGGCGGTTGCGCCATCGGTTCGCGTCCGGTCGACCTGCACATTCGTGGTCTTGAAGCCATGGGCGCAGTGATCGACGTCGAAGGCGGCTACATCAAGGCCAAGGCGCCTGAAGGTGGCCTGCGCGGTGCAAGCTTCTTCTTCGATACCGTCAGTGTGACCGGTACCGAGAACATCATGATGGCCGCTGCTCTGGCCAAGGGCCGCAGTGTGCTGCAGAACGCTGCCCGTGAGCCTGAAGTGGTTGACCTGGCGAACTTCCTCAACGCCATGGGCGCCAAGGTTTCCGGCGCAGGCACCGACACCATCACCATCGATGGCGTGGAGCGTCTGGGTTCGTGCTTCTACAAAGTCATGCCTGACCGTATCGAAACCGGCACCTACCTGGTGGCCGCTGCGGTCACCGGCGGCCGCGTCAAGGTCAAGGACACCGATCCGACCATCCTTGAAGCGGTACTGGAAAAGCTCCGTGAAGCCGGCGCAGAAATCACCAGCGGTGAAGACTGGATCGAGCTGAACATGCACGGCAAGCGTCCGAAAGCGGTCAACGTGCGCACCGCGCCGTACCCGGCTTTCCCGACGGACATGCAGGCGCAGTTCATCTCGCTCAACGCGATTGCCGAAGGCACTGGCGCAGTGATCGAGACGATCTTCGAAAACCGCTTCATGCACGTGTACGAATTGCACCGCATGGGCGCCAAGATCCAGGTCGAAGGCAACACCGCGATCGTCACCGGCACTGAAGTACTGAAGGGCGCGCCAGTCATGGCCACCGACCTGCGTGCTTCGGCGAGCCTGGTGATCTCGGCACTGGTTGCCGAAGGCGATACCCTGATCGACCGCATCTACCACATCGACCGTGGTTATGAGTGCATCGAAGAAAAACTGCAGATGCTGGGCGCCAAGATCCGTCGCGTTCCGGGCTAATCGCTGCATTGGGACACACGGACGTGTCCACTGAGATTATGAGTCGAGCCGGTTTCCGGCTCGATGTGTGTCCGGCGCCGATTGCGACCGGACATGAGTACCTTGATAAGGACTGACGTTTCCCATGTTGACCATCGCACTGTCCAAGGGCCGCATCCTTGACGACACCCTGCCGCTTCTCGCCGAAGCGGGCATCGTGCCGACCGAGAATCCGGACAAGAGCCGCAAGCTGATCATCCCCACGACCCAGGACGACGTTCGTCTGCTGATCGTGCGCGCCACCGACGTGCCGACGTATGTCGAGCATGGCGCGGCCGACCTCGGCGTGGCCGGTAAAGACGTGCTGATGGAATACACCGGCCAGGGCCTGTACGAGCCACTGGACCTGCAAATCGCTCAGTGCAAACTGATGACCGCCGGCAAGATCGGCGCGCCGGAGCCCAAGGGTCGTCTGCGCGTGGCGACCAAGTTCGTCAACGTTGCCAAGCGTTACTATGCCGAGCAGGGCCGTCAGGTCGACATCATCAAGCTGTACGGCTCGATGGAGCTGGCACCGTTGATCGGTCTGGCTGACAAGATCATCGACGTGGTCGACACCGGCAACACCCTGCGCGCCAACGGCCTGGAACCTCAGGAACTGATCGCCACGATCAGCTCGCGCCTGGTGGTCAACAAGGCTTCGATGAAAATGCAACACGCCCGAATCCAGGCGTTGATCGACACCCTGCGCAATGCAGTGGAGTCTCGACACCGCGGCTGATTTACCTGCGCGACGTTAAGTTGCGCCCGTCTATCCGCCTCATAGCCAGAATCTCAGGTGCCCAAGCGGAAACGACTGCTAAGTTAGGGCGCCTGAGTTTTTGCCATTCCTATGAGGCTCTCGCTATGACCGCAACGACTGCAATTCGCCGACTCAACGCTGCTGACCCGGATTTCGCGCATCATCTGGATCATCTGCTGAGCTGGGAAAGTGTGTCTGACGACTCGGTCAATCAGCGCGTGCTGGACATCATCAAGGCTGTGCGCGAGCGTGGTGACGCGGCGCTGGTCGAGTTCACGCAAAAATTCGATGGCCTTGAAGTCGCTTCGATGGCCGACCTGATTCTGCCGCGCGAGCGCCTGGAACTGGCTCTGACTCGCATCACCGTGGCGCAGCGCGAAGCGCTGGAAAAAGCCGCGTCCCGTGTGCGCAGCTATCACGAAAAACAGAAACAGGATTCCTGGAGCTACACCGAAGCTGACGGCACCGTGCTTGGCCAGAAGGTCACGCCGCTGGATCGCGCCGGCCTGTACGTGCCGGGCGGCAAGGCGTCGTATCCGTCGTCGGTATTAATGAACGCGATTCCGGCCAAGGTGGCCGGCGTGACCGAAGTGGTCATGGTCGTACCGACGCCGCGCGGTGAAATCAACGAACTGGTGCTGGCGGCGGCGTGCATCGCCGGCGTCGATCGTGTGTTCACCATCGGTGGCGCGCAGGCAGTTGCTGCGCTGGCCTACGGGACCGAGAGCGTGCCGAAAGTGGACAAGGTTGTTGGACCGGGCAACATCTATGTCGCCACCGCCAAGCGTCACGTATTCGGTCAGGTCGGTATCGACATGATCGCCGGCCCTTCGGAAATTCTTGTGGTGTGCGACGGCCAGACCGATCCGGACTGGATCGCCATGGACCTGTTCTCCCAGGCCGAGCACGACGAAGACGCCCAGGCGATTCTGGTCAGTCCGGACGCCGAGTTCCTCGACAAAGTCGCCGCGAGCATCGACAAACTGCTGCCGACCATGGACCGCGCGACCATCATCGAAACCTCGATCAATGGCCGTGGTGCACTGATTCACGTGAAGGACATGGCCCAAGCCATCGAAGTCGCCAACCGCATCGCCCCGGAACACTTGGAGTTGTCGGTCGCTGACCCGCAAGCCTGGTTGCCGCAGATCCGCCACGCTGGCGCGATCTTCATGGGCCGTCACACCTCCGAAGCGCTGGGCGATTACTGCGCAGGCCCGAACCACGTGCTGCCGACCTCCGGCACTGCGCGTTTCTCGTCGCCGCTGGGTGTGTACGATTTCCAGAAACGTTCGTCGATCATCTTCTGCTCCGAGGCCGGTGCTTCCGAGCTGGGTAAAACCGCTTCCGTGCTGGCCCGTGGCGAGTCGCTGAGCGCCCACGCGCGCAGCGCCGAATACCGCATCAAAGACGAAGACTTTCTTCAAGGGCAGGGGGAATGAGCATGAGTAAATTCTGGAGCCCGTTCGTCAAGGATCTGGTGCCCTATGTGCCAGGCGAACAGCCAAAGCTGACCAAATTGGTCAAGCTCAACACCAATGAAAACCCGTACGGCCCATCGCCAAAAGCCTTGGCGGCGATGCAGACCGAGCTCAACGACAACCTGCGTCTGTACCCGGATCCGAACAGTGACCTGCTGAAAAACGCGGTCGCCCGGTATTACGGTGTGCAGAGCAATCAGGTGTTCCTCGGCAACGGTTCGGACGAAGTGCTCGCGCATATTTTCCACGGTTTGCTGCAACACGATCAGCCGCTGCTGTTCCCGGACATCAGCTACAGCTTTTATCCGGTTTACTGCGGGTTGTACGGCATCACGTTCGACGCAGTGCCGCTGGATGCGCAATTCCGGATCAACCCGGCGGACTATGCCAAGCCGAACGGCGGAATCATTTTCCCTAACCCGAACGCGCCGACCGGTTGCCTGCTGGCGCTGGATGCGGTTGAGCAAATCCTCAAAGCCAACCCGGATTCGGTGGTGGTTGTGGATGAGGCGTACATCGACTTCGGCGGCGAGACCGCGATCAGTCTGGTGGATCATTATCCGAACTTGCTGGTGACGCAGACCTTGTCCAAGTCGCGCTCGCTGGCGGGCCTGCGGGTGGGTCTGGCGGTGGGGCATGCGGATCTGATCGAAGCGCTGGAGCGGATCAAGAACAGCTTCAACTCTTATCCACTGGATCGTCTGGCGAATGTCGGTGCTGCTGCGGCGTTTGAAGATCGCGAGTATTTCGACAAGACGTGCCGTCTAGTCATCGAGAGCCGTGAGTGGGTGATCGCGCAGTTGCAGGCCAAGGGTTTTGAAGTGCTGCCGTCGGCGGCCAACTTCATCTTCGCCCGGCATCCGCAGCATGATGCGGCGGGGCTGGCGGCTAAATTGCGCGAGCAGGGCGTGATTGTGCGGCACTTCAAGCAGGAGCGGATTGCGCAGTTCCTGCGGATTTCGGTGGGTACGCCTGAGCAGAATCAGGCGCTGATCGACGGCCTCGGCGAGCTCTAAAGCCTCGCTTTCCTTTGTAGGAGTGAGCCTGCTCGCGATAGCGGATGGACATTCAACATTTATGCTGACTGACCCGGCGCCATCGCGAGCAGGCTCACTCCTACAGGGATTTGTGGTGGTTATTCGTGATGCGGCTCGCCGAGGAATGTCAGTGAGGTGAACAGGCCGCGACTGTTGACATCAGGGCTGTCCTTCACCGGCACTTCAACCTGCGCGGCAATTACATTCAAGCCTTCGTTCCTCACCAGCACCTGCGCACGGCCATCCTTATCCGTCTCGGTGCTCAGGGTGTGCGGTGCGCTGCGGTAGTCACCAATCAACTTCACACCCGCCACCGGTTTGCCATCGAGCAACACCCGCACCGGCAATGAATTGCCCGGCCCCACGGTCAGTGGATCAACCTCCGGCACAATCAGCAGTTTGATCTGATCGAGCTTCGGCAACTTCGCCCCCGGCTGGTAAATCGCCAGGCTGTATTTGAACGTCTGCGTCGCCTCGATGGCGCCAGGCACTTTGCTGCGCCCTTCATTGATCCACTTCTTGTCCGCTGTTTGCGACCACATGCCGTTGTTCAGGGCCACGGCCATCACCGCCGGTGTTTTCAGTGGTTTCAGGCGAGCGTGATCTGCCAAGCGTTCAACCGTGACCGGGATCATCTTGCCGCTGGCGTCATAAGCCCAGGCGCCGCTGATCTTCCGGGCCTTGAAGGCATTGTCTTCGGCGCCGTGGCCGTAGATCACTTCGATATTGCCGCGACGTTGTTCAGTCCACAGACCGTGGGCCGAGACCTGGCCGGCGAACAGTGCGGCGATGAGTACAAGGGTTTTGCCGTGTCGCATGGTGACGTCCTTTTACAGGTTGAGGGTCAGGCTGACAGTGAAGTTGCGCGGCTCGCCGGGGTTGACCCAGTAGTTGCTGTAGGAGCGCTCGTAATACTTTTCGTCGAAAAGGTTGTTCAGGTTCAGGCCGACGGTGACGTTGCCGCTGGCCTTGTAATGGGCCAGCAGGTCAACGGTGTGGTAGGCCGGCAATTCAAAATCGCTGCCGGATTCGCCAGAGCGGTCGCCGACATAAGTGAACGCTGCGCCGACGTCCGAGCCCCGCAAAGGGCCATCCTGAAATTCATAAACACCGAGCAGGCTGCCGCTGCGTTTGGCCACGCCAAGAATGCGGCTGCCTTTTGGGATGACCGCGTCGCCCTCGGTCACTTCCGCGTCGATGTACGCGAATGCACCGATCACCCGCACCGCGTCAGTGACTTGTCCGGTCACTTGCAGATCGAAGCCCTGGCTACGCGCTTTGCCCATCGCGCGGCTGGTATCGGTACCGGGGTCGAGGGCGAGGACGTTTTCCTTGTCGATGTGGAAGAAGGCGAGGGTGCTGCTCAGGCGCTCGTCGAACAACTCGTTCTTGATCCCGACTTCATAGCCGACGCCTTCTTCCGGATCGAAGGATTTGCCCGCGGCGTCGAGACCGTTGTTCGGTTTGAACGAGGTCGAGGCGTTGGCGAACAGCCCGGTATTGGGCGTCAGCTGATAGAGCAGACCGACGCGCTGGGTCAGGGCATCGTGGCTCTGGCGACTGTTGGCGTTACGGCTGTGGTCGTCGATACGCTGGTCGAAATGCTCGAAGCGCGCGCCGAACATCCCGCGCAGTTTGTCGCTGAAGACGATTTGATCCTGCAGGTTCAGCGCATGGCTTTCGACGTGTTCGAAAGTATCCGTGCCCGAGCGTGCACCGTTGGGTTTCGGCTGGCCGTAGATCGGGTTGTAGATGTCGATCGCGTAGGGGCCGCCAGCAATCGTGGTGACGCGTTCGTTCTTGCGGAAGTTTTCGTACTCGGTGCCGATCAGCAGTTCGTGTTGCCACGGGCCAAGGTCGAACAGACCCCGCAGTTCCAGCTGCGTGATGCTGTCGTGCCAGTTTGTGTCACGTTCGCGATAGCGGCGATTGACGGTGTGGCCGTCAGCGTTCAACGGGCGAGACTCGGAGGCATCACCCCAGAGTTTGCCTTCCTTGTAATGGCTGGCCAGACGCAGTTTCCAGCTGTCATTGAGGTGATGTTCGAGGGTCGCCTGCAACAGGTTGTTGTGGTTGTCGATGTTGCCGTCGTTGGGTTCGCCGAGGAAGGTCGAGCGTGAGACGCCGCTCCATTTATTGTTCGGCGCAACGATGCCACGGTCGAAAGTGGAGTTGTGGCGGACGATTTCACTTTCAACCAACAGCGACGTGTCCGGATTCAATTGCCAGCTGATTGAAGGTGCGACAAACACATGCTGGCTATCGACGTGATCGCGAAAGCTGTGGTTATCCTCGACCGCAAGGTTGATCCGCGAGAGCACATCGCCCTGATCATCCAGCGGCGTGTTGACGTCCAGTGCAGTGCGATAGCGATCCCAACTGCCGGCGCTGGTTTGCAGGGTGGTGAAGGCGTCGGGCTCTGGTTTCTTGGTGACGATGTTCACCGTACCACCCGGATCGCCTCGACCATACAGGCTGGCCGCCGGGCCTTTGAGCACTTCGATGCGCTCGATGTTGGCGGCGTCGGGCGTGCTTGGATAACCACGATTGGCGCTGAAGCCGTCCTTATAGAACTCCGACGTGGTGAAGCCGCGCACGCTGTACTCGTAGAGGGTCAGGCCGCCAAAATTGTTTTGCTTCGACACACCGCCGGCAAAATCCAGCGCGCGTTCGACGCTGGTGCTGCCCAGATCCTTGAGTACGCTGGCCGGTACAACGCTGATCGCTTGCGGGATATCGCGGATCGCGGTGTCGGTTTTGGTCGCGCTGGAGGAGCGCGTGGCGCGGTAGCCTTTGACCGGTCCGGTCGGCGATTCGTAGTCGGAAGTGACGCTGATGGCGTCGAGTTCGAGGGGCTGCGGTTCTTCGGCGAAGACTGGATCGACCAGTAAACCAAGGCTCAGGCTCAGCAGGGAAGCCTTTGTTCGAGACGACATGTTATGTTGTTCCAATTCCTAGAATTGAAACAATATAACATGCCTTTTGAGAATGTCTTTTATTCGCGCGAACCGCGCGAAAAAAGTTTTACTCTTCTTTTTCCTGCACCGGTGCCGGCGGTGGACGCAGGCCGATTTCAGCGGTGAGCTTCAGTTCTTTGCCATTACGCATCACCTGAATAGTCACTTTGTCGGTCGGTTTGATCCGCGCCACCTGGTTCATCGAACGGCGACCATCACCCGCAGGTTCGCCATCGATGCTCAGAATCACGTCGCCCAATTGCAGGCCAGCCTTCTGCGCCGGGCCATCGCGGAAGATCCCCGCGACGACAATCCCCGGACGCCCGGACAAACCGAACGATTCGGCCAGCTCCTGGGTCAGCGGCTGTACTTCAATGCCCAGCCAGCCACGAATCACCTGACCATGCTCGATGATCGACTTCATCACCTCCATCGCCAGTTTCACCGGGATGGCGAAGCCAATACCCTGCGAACCGCCGGACTTGGAGAAGATCGCCGTGTTGATGCCGGTGAGGTTGCCGTTGGCGTCGACCAGCGCACCGCCGGAGTTGCCCGGATTGATCGCTGCGTCGGTCTGGATGAAATCTTCGTAGTTGTTCAGGCCCAACTGATTACGCCCGGTGGCACTGATAATGCCCATGGTCACGGTCTGACCGACACCGAACGGGTTGCCGATGGCCAGTGCGACATCACCGATGCGGATGTTGTCGGAGCGACCGACGGTAATCGCTGGCAGGGTTTTCAGGTCGATCTTCAGTACCGCGAGGTCGGTTTCCGGGTCGCTGCCAATCACCCGGGCGAGGGTTTCGCGACCGTCCTTCAAGGCCACGACGATCTGATCCGCACCACTGGTAACGTGGTTGTTGGTCAGGATGTAGCCTTCCGGGCTCATGATCACACCCGAACCAAGGCTCGATTCCATGCGTTTCTGCTTCGGCGAGTTATCACCGAAGAAACGCCGGAACTGCGGGTCTTCAAACAGCGGGTGCGCTGGCTTGTTGATGACTTTGGTGGTGTACAGGTTGACCACCGAAGGCGCCGCGATGGTCACCGCATCCGCATAGGACACCGGCCCCTGCTGCACGCTGGTGGTTTGCGGAGCCTGTTGCAGGTTGACGTCGAGGCTCGGCAGCCCGACCCACTGCGGGTAACGCTGAATAATCAACAGAGCGATAAGCACACCGGCCAACAGCGGCCAGCCCATAAAACGCAGCGCCTTGAACATTAAGCACGTCCTGGAAAAGTTGCAGGCGGGGTCAGACCGCCCATAATGTCGCGCATTATACGAGGCCGCGCGTGCCTCTGAACGGGATATTTAGGAGTCTTTCATGGCCGTCGCCCTCAGCACCCTCGTCGAAGAAGCCGACCGTTACCTGGGCAGTGCAAAAATTGCCGATTATTGTCCCAATGGCTTGCAGGTCGAGGGCCGGCCGCAGGTGATGCGCATCGTCAGTGGTGTCACTGCCAGTCAGGCGTTGCTGGACGCTGCCGTCGCAGCCGAGGCCGATCTGGTGCTGGTGCACCACGGTTATTTCTGGAAAGGCGAAAACCCGTGCATCACCGGCATGAAGCAGCGTCGCCTGAAGACCTTGCTCAAGCACGACATCAGTCTGCTCGCCTATCACTTGCCGCTGGATCTGCACCCGGACGTCGGCAATAACGTGCAACTGGCGCGTCAGTTGGACATCACCGTCGAAGGCCCGCTGGATCCCGATAACCTGAAAATCGTCGGCTTGGTCGGCTCGTTGAAGGAGCCGATGACCGCGCGCGACTTTGCCCGCAAGGTGCAGGAAGTCATGGGCCGTGAGCCGCTGTTGATCGAAGGCAGCCCGATGATCCGCCGGGTTGGCTGGTGCACCGGTGGCGGCCAGGGGTATATCGACCATGGCGTTTCGGCGGGTGTCGACCTGTTCCTCAGCGGCGAGGCCTCCGAGCAGACCTTTCACAGCGCCCGCGAAAACGACATCAGCTTCATCGCCGCCGGCCACCACGCCACCGAGCGCTATGGCGTGCAGGCACTGGGCGACTACCTGGCGAAGCGCTTCGCCGTTGAACACATCTTCATCGACTGCCCGAACCCGATCTGAATCCACCACAAATCCCTGTGGGAGCGAGCCTGCTCGCGAAGGCATCAAACCTTCAATACAAAGGTGTCCGGCACACCGCTTTCGCGAGCAGGCTCGCTCCCACAAGGGCACTGCTCGGCAGAACTGGCAGGCATATTCATATGCCCTTTCGTTCTAGCTTGCGTCCTGATTAGAAGAAGGCCGCTGTGCTAGGATTCCCCGCTCGAACACGGCCCGCTGGCCGTTCATAAGAAAGTTTTCGTGAGTAGCCATGGTCGACAAACTGACGCATCTGAAACAGCTGGAGGCGGAAAGCATCCACATCATCCGCGAGGTGGCCGCCGAGTTCGATAACCCGGTGATGCTGTACTCCATCGGTAAAGACTCCGCCGTGATGCTGCATCTGGCACGCAAGGCGTTCTTCCCGGGCAAGCTGCCGTTTCCGGTGATGCACGTCGACACCCGCTGGAAGTTCCAGGAAATGTACAAGTTCCGCGACAAGATGGTCGAAGAACTGGGCCTGGACTTGATCACCCACATCAACCCCGATGGCGTGGCGCAGAACATCAACCCGTTCACCCACGGCAGCGCCAAGCACACCGACATCATGAAAACCGAGGGCCTCAAGCAGGCACTCGATAAGCATGGTTTCGACGCAGCATTCGGCGGTGCCCGTCGCGATGAAGAGAAATCCCGCGCCAAAGAGCGTGTGTACTCGTTCCGCGACAGCAAGCACCGCTGGGATCCGAAACACCAGCGTCCAGAGCTGTGGAACGTCTACAACGGCAAGGTCAACAAGGGCGAATCCATCCGAGTGTTCCCGTTGTCGAACTGGACCGAACTGGACATCTGGCAGTACATCTACCTCGAAGGCATCCCGATTGTGCCGCTGTACTTCGCCGCCGAACGCGAAGTGATCGAGAAGAACGGCACGCTGATCATGATCGACGACGAGCGCATCCTCGAACACCTGTCCGACGAAGACAAAGCGCGCATCGTCAAAAAGAAAGTGCGTTTCCGTACCCTTGGCTGCTACCCGTTGACGGGCGCCGTGGAGTCCGAGGCCGAAAGCCTCACGGACATCATTCAAGAAATGCTCCTGACGCGAACTTCCGAGCGCCAGGGCCGTGTCATCGACCACGATGGCGCCGGCTCGATGGAAGATAAAAAACGTCAAGGCTATTTCTAAGGGGCTGTCATGTCGCATGTATCTGATTTGATCAGCGAGGACATCCTCGCCTACCTGGGCCAGCACGAACGTAAAGAGCTGCTGCGCTTTTTGACCTGCGGTAACGTCGATGACGGCAAGAGCACCCTGATCGGGCGCCTGCTGCACGACTCGAAAATGATCTACGAAGATCACCTCGAAGCGATCACCCGCGATTCGAAGAAAGTCGGCACCACCGGTGACGACATCGACCTGGCATTGCTGGTCGACGGCTTGCAGGCCGAGCGTGAGCAGGGCATCACCATCGATGTCGCTTACCGCTATTTCTCCACCGCCAAACGCAAATTCATCATCGCCGACACCCCCGGCCATGAGCAGTACACCCGCAACATGGCCACCGGTGCATCCACCTGTGACCTGGCGATCATTCTGGTCGATGCGCGTTACGGCGTGCAGACCCAGACCCGTCGCCACAGCTTCATTGCGTCCCTGCTGGGGATCAAACACATCGTCGTCGCCATCAACAAGATGGACTTGAAGGACTTCGATGAAGGTGTGTTCGAGTCGATCAAGGCCGACTACCTGAAGTTTGCCGAAGGCTTGAAGATGAAGCCGACCAGCATGCACTTCGTGCCGATGTCTGCCCTTAAGGGCGACAACGTGGTGAACAAGTCCGAGCGTTCGCCTTGGTACAAAGGCCAGTCGCTGATGGAAATTCTCGAGACCGTGGAAGTCGCGGGCGACCGCAACTTCACCGATCTGCGTTTCCCGGTGCAGTACGTCAACCGTCCGAACCTGAACTTCCGCGGTTTCGCCGGCACGCTGGCCAGCGGCATCGTCAAGAAAGGCGACGAGGTGGTTGTGCTGCCATCGGGCAAGAGCAGCCGCGTGAAATCCATCGTCACCTTCGAAGGTGAACTGGAGCATGCAGGCCCAGGTCAGGCCGTGACGCTGACCATGGAAGATGAAATCGACATCTCCCGTGGCGACCTGTTGGTGCATGCCGACAACGTGCCGCCGGTCACCGACAGCTTCGAAGCGATGCTGGTGTGGATGGCTGAAGAGCCGATGCTGCCGGGCAAGAAATACGACATCAAACGCGCGACCAGTTACGTGCCAGGCTCGATTGCCAGCATCGTCAACAAGGTCGACGTGAATACGTTGGAAGAAGGCCCGGCGAGCGCGTTGCAGCTCAACGAAATCGGCAAGGTGAAAATCGCGCTGGACGCGCCGATCGCCCTCGACGGTTACGAGAGCAACCGCACTACTGGCGCGTTCATCATCATCGACCGTTTGACCAACGGCACAGTTGGCGCCGGCATGATCGTCGCGCAGCCAGTGACGCATGGCACCGCCACGCATCACGGCAAACTGGCGCATGTTGCCACTGAAGAGCGTGCTCAGCGCTTCGGCCAGCAACCGGCCACCGTGCTGTTCAGCGGCCTCTCGGGCGCGGGCAAGAGCACGCTGGCTTATGCGGTCGAGCGTAAGCTGTTCGACATGGGCCGTGCGGTGTTTGTCCTGGATGGCCAGAATCTGCGTCACGACCTCAACAAAGGTCTGCCGCAGGATCGCACTGGTCGCACCGAGAACTGGCGCCGTGCCGCGCACGTGGCGCGTCAGTTCAACGAAGCCGGTCTGCTGACCCTGGCCGCATTCGTGGCACCTAGCGCCGAAGGGCGTGAACAGGCCAAGGAACTGATCGGCAAGGATCGTCTGTTGACGGTCTACGTTCAGGCCTCCCCAGCCGTGTGCGCCGAGCGTGATCCGCAAGGTCTGTATGCCGCCGGTGGCGACAACATCCCGGGTGAATCCTTCCCGTACGACGTGCCGCTGAACGCCGATCTGGTGATCGACACGCAGGCATTGAGTCTGGAAGAAAGCGTCAAGCAAGTGCTGGATCTGCTGCGTAAACGCGGCGCGATCTAAGCAATAAAGCAGCGACAAGCTTCTAGTTTCAAGCTGCAAGAAAAAGCCCGCCGATGAGCAATCATCGGCGGGCTTTTTATTTCGGGCCAACGCGGTCAAAACTGTAGGAGTGAGCCTGCTCGCGATAGCGGTGTGTCATTCAATATTTATGATCTGATTCACCGCCATCGCGAGCAGGCTCACTCCTACAGGGGACTAGCGCTTGTTCGGGTATTCGCGGTGCATCTGCTCCAGCAGCGCATCCTTGTCCAGCCACAGCTGATTGATCCAGCCCTGGAACTGCAGGCGATATTCGCCGTCCTGGTCGTAGTTCTTGCCAATGAATTGCTGCGGGATCTTCAGCTCTTCAAAGTGCACCACCACATCCCGCACATTGCCGCACAACAAGTCCCAGAAGCCTGGGCGGCCGCCCGGATAATGAATCGTCACATTAACGATCGACTCCAACTGCTCGCCCATCGCATCCAGCACAAACGCAATGCCGCCAGCCTTGGGCTTGAGCAAGTATTTGAACGGTGATTGCTGCTGCGCGTGCTTGCCTTCGGTGAAGCGCGTGCCTTCGACGAAGTTGAATATGCCCACCGGGTTGTTGCGAAACTTCGCGCAGGTCTTGCGCGTGGTTTCCAGGTCTTTGCCTTTCTTCTCCGGGTGTTTGGCCAGGTAAGCCTTGGAGTAGCGCTTCATGAACGGAAAGCCCAGTGCCCACCACGCCAGGCCGATCACCGGCACCCAGATCAGCTCTTGCTTGAGGAAGAACTTCAGCGGCTGAATGCGACGGTTGAGCACGTATTGCAGCACCAGAATATCGACCCAGCTCTGATGGTTGCTGGTGATCAGGTACGAGTGCTGGTAGTCGAGCCCTTGCAGGCCGCTGAGGTGCCAGCGCGTGCGGCGCACCAGGTTCATCCAGCCCTTGTTGTTGCTGATCCACGCTTCATGAGTGTGGTACATCAGCCAGCCGGCGATGCGCTGGGTGAAGGCGAACGGCAAGGCCTTGACCAGTGCGACGCAGAACAGAAACGAGCAGAGCAGAATCGTATTGAGCGCCAACAACAGTGAGGCGATCACGCCGCGCAGTGGTGCAGGTAGAAAATCCAGCATTTACACATCCATAGGTCGGTTGGCGGCTTGAATCGCAGTGAGGGCGATGGTGTAGACGATGTCATCGACTTGCGCGCCGCGCGGCAAATCATTCACCGGTTTGCGCAGGCCTTGCAGCATCGGGCCGAGGCTGACGCAATCGGCGCTGCGCTGTACGGCTTTGTGGGTGGTGTTGCCGGTGTTCAGGTCGGGGAACACGAACACGGTGGCGCGACCGGCCACCTGGCTGTTCGGCGCCAGTTGCCGGGCAACGTCCGCGTTGGCGGCAGCGTCGTATTGCAGCGGGCCGTCGATCAGCAGCGAGTGCTGTTGTTCGTGGGCGAGCAGGGTGGCTTCGCGGACTTTCTCGACTTCTTCGCCCGTGGCCGATTCGCCGCTGGAATAGCTGATCATTGCCACGCGCGGAGTGATGCCGAACGCTGCGGCCGAGTCGGCGCTTTGCAGGGCAATCTCTGCCAGTTCGGCGGCGCTTGGGTGTGGGTTCATCACGCAGTCACCGTAAACCAGCACCTCCTCGGGGAACAGCATGAAGAATACGGATGACACCAGCGTGCAGCCCGGCGCCGTTTTAATCAGTTGCAAGGCCGGGCGGATGGTATTGGCGGTGGTGTTGATGACGCCGGAAACCAGGCCGTCGACTTCATCCAGTGCGAGCATCATGGTGCCGATCACCACGGTGTCTTCCAGTTGCTGCTCGGCCATCGGTGCGTTGAGGCTTTTAGTCTTGCGCAGCGCAACCATCGGCTCGACGTAGCGTTCGCGGATCAAGTCCGGATCGAGAATCTCCAGGCCCGGCGGCAGCACGATGCCTTGCGCGCGAGCCACGGCTTCGACGTCTTCCGGTTTGGCCAGCAATACGCAACGGGCAATCCCGCGCTCCTGGCAGATCGCCGCTGCTTGCACGGTGAACGGCTCGCTGCCTTCTGGCAGGACAATGCGCTTGTTCGCCGCTTGCGCGCGTTGGATCAACTGATAGCGGAACACGGCGGGCGACAGGCGCATTTCTCGCGGTGTGCCGCAACGCTGGTGCAGCCAGTTGGCGTCGAGATGGCTGGCGACGAAATCGGTGATGATCTCCGCGCGCTCGCGGTCATCGATCGGGATTTCCTTGTTCAAACCGTTGAGCAGGTTGGCAGTGTCGTAAGAACCGGTGCTCACCGACAACACCGGCAAACCGGCCTGCAAGGCGCCACGGCACAGATCCATGATGCGCGGGTCGGGCAGGGTATCGCTGGTCAATAACAGGCCGGCCAGCGGCACGCCATTGATCGCTGCGAGGCTGACCGCGAGGATGATGTCGTCGCGATCGCCGGGCGTCACCACCAACACGCCGGGCTTGAGCAACTCGACGGTGTTGCGCATGGTGCGCGCGCAAATGATGATTTTGGTCATCCGGCGAGTTTCGTAGTCGCCGGCGTTGAGCACTTGCGCGCCCATCAGGTCGGCAACGTCGCGGGTGCGCGGCGCATTGAGTTCCGGCTGGAACGGGATGCAGCCGAGCAGGCGGAAATCACCGCTGCGCAGGAGCGGTGAATGTTCTTTAAGGCGCGCGGCGAAGGCTTCCATGCTTTCGTCGGTCTTGACCTTGTTGAGGATCACGCCGAGGACTTTCGGGTCTTTCGGGCCGCCAAACAACTGCGCCTGCAATTCGACGCGGCCGGACAATTCGGCGAGCACTTCGTTTTCCGGGGCCGAGACCAGAATGACTTCCGCATCCAGACTTTTGGCCAAATGCAGATTGACCCGCGCGGCATAGCTGGCGCTACGGGTCGGCACCATGCCTTCGACGACCAGCACGTCTTTGCCGACGGCCGCTTGCTGATACAGGGCGATGATTTCTTCGAGCAACTCGTCGAGCTGACCGTCGCCGAGCATCCGCTCAACGTGGGCCAGACCCAGCGGCTGCGGCGGTTTCAGACCGTGAGTACGCGCCACCAGTTCGGTCGAGCGCTCAGGGCCGGTGTCGCCCGGATGCGGCTGGGCAATCGGCTTGAAGAAACCGACTTTCAGCCCGGCGCGCTCCAGCGTGCGTACCAGCCCGAGGCTGATGGAGGTCAGACCCACGCCAAAATCGGTGGGTGCGATAAAAAAAGTTTGCATGCGAATTCTCTAAGGGTGCATGGCAATGGCTGCCGTCTATAGCTGACGATCTGCCGAAATTCAGTCGCCAAGGTTAGCGCTAACCGAGCCTTGTGCGCACCAACCGCAGGCAAAGGGTTGGCCTATTTTTTCAATACGTTGCGCCGGGTCAAGGACCCAGGCGCGCGATTGCCAGGGCGGCTGGTGACGCAGGTGTTGGGTGTGGCCACAGGAAAGCTCGGCCACCCAATGGCCGTCTGCATCCTGATGGAAACCGCTAATCGTCGAAACCCGTTTGTCCGGGTTGTGTTCGCTTTCGAGCGATTGCTTCGCTAAACTTGGCCTTTCTATATTCTTATGCAAAAGGTCTCGCCCCATGCTGATCGCCGCCAATAAGGCTGTCTCCATCGACTATACCCTGACCAACGACGCTGGTGAGGTCATCGACAGCTCCGCCGGCGGCGCTCCGCTGGTCTACCTGCAAGGCGCAGGCAACATCATCCCGGGCCTGGAAAAAGCTCTGGATGGCAAAGCTGTTGGTGACGAGCTGGAAGTCTCCGTTGAACCGGAAGACGCTTACGGCGAATACGCCGCTGAACTGGTCAGCACCCTGAGCCGCAGCATGTTCGAAGGTGTTGACGAGCTGGAAGTCGGCATGCAGTTCCACGCTTCGGCGCCGGACGGCCAGATGCAGATCGTCACCATTCGTGACCTCGACGGCGACGACGTAACTGTCGACGGCAACCACCCACTGGCCGGTCAGCGTCTGAACTTCAAAGTGAAGATCGTTGACATCCGTGACGCCAGCCAGGAAGAAATCGCTCATGGCCACGTCCATGGCGAAGGTGGCCATCACCACTGATTTCTGCGCTAAGCTTTCGAGAACTGGAGAGGCGCCCGCGGGCGCCTTTTTAGTCCGCGGCTGTCCTTGGTGGCCTCGCCAAGTGGCTGTTTCGAGAAGAACATCGGAATCCTGGAGTTCGTCATGAGTGCTTTTCACGACCTTAAGTTGACAGCCCTGGATGGTCAGGAGCTACCGCTGGCGCCTTTCAAGGGCCAAGTCGTGCTGGTGGTCAACGTCGCCTCCAAATGCGGCTTGACGCCTCAGTACGCGGCGCTGGAAAACCTCTATCAGCAGTTCAAAGGCAAAGGTTTCAGTGTGCTGGGCCTGCCGTGCAACCAGTTCGCTGGTCAGGAACCTGGAAGCGAAAAGGAAATTCAGGATTTCTGCAGCCTCAACTATGGCGTGACGTTTCCGTTGTCGAGCAAGCTCGAAGTCAACGGTCACGAACGGCATCAGCTTTACCGTCTGCTGGCGGGCGAGGGCGCGGAGTTTCCCGGTGACATCACCTGGAATTTCGAGAAATTCCTGCTCGGCAAGGACGGCCGCGTGTTGGCGCGGTTTTCGCCGCGTACGGCGCCGGATGATCCGACCATTGTTCATGCGATTGAAAAAGCGCTGAGCTGATAAAGCAAGATCAAAAGATCGCAGCCTTCGGCAGCTCCTACAGGTGACCTCAAAACCCCATGTAGGAGCTGCCGAAGGCTGCGATCTTTTGCTTTGCGTCTTCTAATCCTTAATCACCCAAATCAATAGTGCTGTTCAAGGGATTCTCGAGTCAATATTATCGCCGTCATAAAGTCATTCCCTGTGGAGCCTTCCAATGCCGGTTCAAGCCTTGTTCAAACCGTTCCACCTCGGCGCCCTCGAACTGCCGACCCGTGTGGTCATGGCGCCGATGACTCGCTCTTTCTCCCCGGGTGGCGTGCCTGATTCGAAAGTCATCGAGTACTACCGTCGTCGTGCGGCGGCGGGTGTCGGCCTGATCATCACCGAAGGCACCACCGTCGGCCACATTGCCTCCAATGGCTACCCGAACGTGCCGCAATTCTTTGGTGACGCGCCCTTGGCCGGCTGGAAAAAAGTCGTCGACGCCGTTCATGCTGAAGGCGGCAAGATCGTTCCGCAGCTGTGGCACGTCGGCAGCGTGCGCCGCATCGGCACCGAACCGGACGCCAGCGTGCCGGCTTACGGCCCGACGGAAAAACTCAAGGATGGTCAGGTCGTGGTGCACGGCATGACCAAACAAGACATTCAGGAAGTCATCGCCGCGTTCGCTCAGGCCGCTAAAGATGCGCAAAGCATGGGTATGGATGGCGTGGAAATCCACGGCGCCCACGGTTACCTGGTCGACCAGTTCTTCTGGGAAGGCAGCAACCAGCGCACCGACGAATACGGTGGCAGCCTGGCCAACCGTTCGCGTTTCGCCATCGAACTGATCCAGGCGGTGCGTGCAGCGGTCGGCGAAGGTTTCCCGATCATCTTCCGTTTCTCGCAGTGGAAACAGCAGGATTACACCGCACGCCTGGTGCAAACCCCCGAAGCGCTGGGTGAGTTTCTCAAGCCGTTGTCTGACGCCGGCGTGGATATTTTCCACTGCTCGACGCGCCGCTTCTGGGAGCCTGAGTTCGACGGCTCCGAGCTGAACCTGGCCGGCTGGACGCGCAAGCTCACCGGAAAACCGACCATCACCGTCGGCAGTGTGGGTCTGGACGGCGAGTTTCTGCAGTTCATGGTCAATACCGACAAAGTCGCGCAACCGGCCAGTCTGGAAAACCTGCTGGAGCGTTTGAACAAAGAGGAATTCGATCTGGTGGCGGTGGGGCGTGCGCTGCTGGTCGATCCGGACTGGGCGCTGAAAGTCCGTGAAGGGCGTGAGCAGGACATTTTGCCGTTCAGCCGTGAGGCGTTGATGACGCTGGTTTAACCAGCGCCTTCACTGGCCCCTTCGCGATCAGGCTCGCTCCCACAGGTTTCTCTGGTGTTCACAAAATTTTGTGTTCACTGAAGATCCCCTGTGGGAGCGAGCCTGCTCGCGAAGGCGGTTGTCAGGTCGGCAAAGATTCAGGGCAGTGTCTGGGCCCCTGGCACCACCAACTCCCCCAAACATGCCCCACGCAAATGGCTTTCAAACTGCTCGATAATCGCCGCCCACCCCTGGCGACTCGCATGCTGCCGCGCATTCAGGCGCACACAGCGCAACGTTTCTTCCTCCTCCAACAACCACGCCGCCGCCTCGCAAAACGCCTGTTCATCCCCGGGCATCGCCAGCACACCGTTGTAGCCATGGCGAATATGCTGCGCCGCCGCCGCTTGATCGTAAGCGACCACGCCCAGCCCCGACGCCAACGCTTCCAGCACGACATTGCCAAAGGTTTCGGTCAGGCTTGGAAACACAAAGACATCCCCCGACGCATAGTGCGCGGCCAATGCCTCGCCGCGCTGCGCCCCGCAAAAGATCGCCTCAGGCAATTCCTTTTCCAGCGCAACACGTTGCGGCCCGTCGCCGACCACGATCAGTTTCAGATTGCGCTGTGGATAAGTGCTGCGCAGAGTTTCGAAACTGCGTTTGAGCAGCCCGAGGTTTTTCTCCGGGGCGAGTCGTCCTACGTGGATCACGGCGGTATCGCGTTCGCCGAGCCCCCACTGTTCACGCAAGGCGTTCATTCGTTTGCTTGGATGAAACAACTGGCTGTCGACCCCTCGCGACAACAAAGCCAACCGCTCGAAATGGCGCCGCTCCAGTTCCAGCCGCTGGCTGACACTGGGCACCAAGGTCAGCGCCGAACGATTGTGAAACCAGCGCAGATAATGCGTGAGCATCCGGGTCAGCAAACCCAGGCCGTATTGACTGGTGTATTGCTGAAAATTGGTGTGAAAGCCGCTGACCACCGATATTCCCAACCGTCGCGCCGCTCGCAATGCCGACAACCCCAGCGGACCTTCGGTCGCGATATACAGCACATCCGGGCGCTGGCGTTTCCAGCGCCGCAGCAGTTTGTGCATCGACGACTGCCCCCACTGCAACCCCGGATACCCCGGCAGCGGCCAACCTCGGCACAGCAGCAGCGCATCATCTTCACTGCGCTGCGGATCCCCGGCCTGACGCGGCCGCACCAGTTCCACCTGATGCCCGCGCGCGCGCAGGCCATCGCACAAGCGGCCAAGGGTATTGGCCACGCCGTTGATTTCCGGTGGGAAGGTTTCGCTGATGAGGGTGATATGTAGAGCTGTCGTCATGACCTCAGTGTCGGCTGAGGCCATGTCGTGCTTGTGACGTTCGGATGATGGATTTGTGACGTGCGGTCTGTTGCCGGTTCAGCGCTGAGTCACGAGGTTCTCGGCACCGCGCTCACGCACCCAGAACAGCGTCGCGCCCGCTACAGCGGCGGGCATCATCAGGATGTTGACCACCGGAATCAGCAGCGCCAGATAAACGATGCCGCCAAAACTCATGCTCTGCCAGCGCTTCTGGCGCAGCCAGGCGAGCATTTCGTTCCAGCCCAGTTTGTGGTTGTCCGCCGGGTAGTCGATGTACTGGATCGCCATCATCCACACACCGAACAACAGCCACAGTGGCGCGGCGACGATGTTGACCACCGGAATGAACGAGAGGATGAACAGGCCAAGGGCGCGGGGCAGGAAGTAGCCGAGCTTGCGCATTTCCCGAGCGAACGTACGGGGAACCATCTCGACCAGTTCGCCCCAGCTGAAGGCCGGGAAGTCGTCGGTACCACGCACCACCACTTCGACTTTTTCCGCGAGGAAACCGTTGAAAGGCGCGGCTATCACGTTAGCGAGCATGGTGAAGGTGAAAAACACCATCAGCCCCACCAGCACGACAAACAGCGGCCAAAGGACATAACTGAGGAAGCTCAGCCAGTCGGGCAGCGACGGCATCAGCGTATCGACCCAGAGGCTGAACTGGTGGCCGGCCAGATAAATCAATCCGACGAACAGCACCAGGTTGATCGCCAGCGGCAACAACACGAACAGGCGCAGGCCGGGGCTGAGGACCAGTTTTAGGCCTTCGCGCAGGTATTGCGGGCCGGACAGAACAGGGGCGGGCATAAGGTGCTCCGAGCAAAGGAAAACGCGCCGACCTTACCGACTTTGCAAAGGCTGCGAAAGCGCGCTAAAGCGATCGACATTCACTGTAACAAAGACGTCCATCTCGTCAGTCTGTCGGCATAGAGACGACCTATGAGCTGGATTGTTAAACCGTATTTCCTTAATCTTGCGCCCCTCGATACGCTGCACCCAACTTTTTACAGGACTGTCGAGCTCAAACCTTCCCCAAGGTTTTCCACGGTCCTTTTTTATTCCCGCCGGCAGTCCGGCGATCCGTGCCCGTTTTTCGGCCCGGTCAACAGGAGCAGGTCATGTCTGAAGTCCGTCATTCGCGAGTGATTATTCTCGGTTCCGGCCCTGCCGGTTACAGCGCTGCGGTTTATGCGGCCCGTGCCAACCTCAAGCCACTGCTGATCACCGGCATGCAGGCTGGCGGTCAGCTGACCACCACTACCGAAGTCGACAACTGGCCAGGCGACGTCCATGGCCTGACCGGTCCAGTCCTGATGGAGCGCATGCGCGAGCACGCCGAGCGTTTTGAAACCGAGATCGTTTTCGATCACATCAACGCCGTCGACTTTGCTGCCAAGCCTTACACCCTGACCGGTGACAGCGCGACTTACACCTGCGACGCCCTGATCATCGCCACCGGCGCCAGCGCTCGCTACCTGGGCCTGCCGTCGGAAGAAGCGTTCATGGGCAAAGGCGTTTCGGCCTGCGCAACCTGCGACGGTTTCTTCTACCGCAACAAGCCAGTGGCTGTAGTGGGCGGCGGCAACACCGCGGTTGAAGAGGCGCTGTACCTGGCCAACATCGCCAGCACCGTGACCCTGATCCACCGTCGCGAAACCTTCCGCGCCGAGAAGATCCTGATCGACAAGCTCAACGCTCGCGTGGCTGAAGGCAAGATCATCCTCAAGTTGAACGCCACCCTCGACGAGGTGCTGGGCGACAACATGGGCGTGACCGGTGCGCGCTTGAAGAACAACGACGGCAGCTTCGACGAAATCACTGTCGACGGCGTGTTCATCGCCATCGGCCACACCCCGAACACTTCGTTGTTCGAAGGTCAGTTGACCTTGAAAGACGGTTATCTGGTGGTGCAGGGCGGCCGTGACGGCAACGCTACCGCGACCAGCGTCGAAGGCATCTTCGCTGCCGGCGACGTGGCTGATCACGTTTACCGTCAGGCCATCACCTCGGCTGGCGCCGGCTGCATGGCGGCACTGGACACCGAGCGTTACCTGGACGGTCTGCAGAACGCTTCGTTCTAAGATCGCAGGCATAAAAAAACCGGCCAATTGGCCGGTTTTTTTGTGTCCGTTATTCACAGCCCACACATCGAATGTGGGAGCGAGCCTGCTCGCGAAAGCGGTCTCACATTCAGCACATGAGTCAACGGATAGACCGCATTCGCGAGCAGGCTCGCTCCCACTGGGGATTGTGGTTGGTTCTGTGATCAGCGGCGGGTCAGGGGCTGTGCGGTGAATTTCACACCGGCCAGGCCATGAGCGATCAACGCTCGAATGTTGCCGTGATCACTGCCCTCAGGCGTCGCCACCACCGAGCGGTAATGCTCGCCAAACGCCAGCAGCGCTTCTTCATCGCTCAGACCTTCCAGCAGCGCCAGACCGAGGGTCTTGCACGAGCCTTCGTTCTGCCCAGCCGCGTTATCCACTCCACCGTTGTTGAACGCCTGCGGCTGGTAGTCATACCCGGCGGCGATAAACGCCAGAGTGTCGGCGAAAGCGTGTTCACCGCTCTTGAGGCTGGCGCGCAGGGTGTTCAGGTCACTCATGGGTTTTTCCTTTGGCGAACGCCGCTTGTTGTTCGGCGCTGGCTTCTTGCTGAAATTGGGCTTTCCACTCGGCGTACGGCATGCCGTAAACCACTTCGCGGGCGTCATCGAGGCTGACGTCTATCTGGCGCTCGTCGGCTTCGGCCTTGTACCACTTCGACAGGCAGTTGCGGCAGAACCCGGCGAGGTTCATCAGGTCGATGTTCTGCACGTCCTTGCGGCTGTCCAGGTGGGCGACCAGCCGGCGGAAGGCGGCGGCTTCGAGTTCGAGGCGTTGTTGCTCGGTCATGGAGGTCTCTTCGAGACAGCTTCAAGCGGCGAGCTTCAAGCTGCAAGTTTGGATTGTGGGTGGCTGTAGCTTAACGCTTGCGGCTCGAAGCTTGAAGCTCAGCGGCTCGCCGCGAGCGTTATTGACACCGACTCGGCAAAACGCAGTGCGTGCGGCTTGTCGACTTCGACTTCGGCGTACAGCACCGAACCATTGCTCATTACCAGATCCAGCAATTCCTGAGTCAGGCGTTCGAGCAGCGCAAAGCGGTTGCCCTCGACGTGGGCGATGATCGCCTTGGTGATCGTGCGGTAATTCAGTGCGTGGTCGATGTCGTTATCGCGCACCGCTTCCTGCGCGGCATACAGGATGGTCAGATTGATCAGCACATCCTGCTTGTTGAGGATCTCGTCCTCGTTGATCCCGATAAAGGTGCGCAAGCGCAGATCCTTGACCCGGATGCGCGCCATTCCCGGCTGAAGTTGTGGCATTTACTTGCTCCGTCCAATCAATTGCAGGAACTCCTGGCGGGTGTTGCTCGACTCGCGGAAGGCGCCGAGCATGACCGAGGTGTTCATCGTCGAATTCTGTTTTTCCACGCCGCGCATCATCATGCACATGTGCTGGGCCTCGATGACCACGGCGACGCCGGCGGCATCGGTGACCTGTTGCACCGCATCGGCAATTTGCCGGGTGAGGTTTTCCTGAATCTGCAGGCGCCGCGCGAACATGTCCACCAGCCGCGCGATTTTCGACAGGCCCAACACCTTGCCTGTCGGAATATAAGCCACATGGGCCTTGCCGATGAAGGGCAGCAGGTGATGTTCGCACAACGAGTACAACTCGATGTCAGCGACGATGATCATCTCGTCGCTGTCAGAGGCAAACAACGCGCCATTGACGATCTCGTCAACGCTCTGTTCGTAGCCGTGACACAGGTATTGCATGGCCTTGGCCGCGCGTACCGGGGTGTCGAGCAGACCTTCGCGGTCGGGGTCTTCACCGAGGCCGATAAGGATTTCGCGGTAGTTTTCGGGCAGGGACAGTGGCATGCAAGATCCTCTCGGGGCGGCGTTATTTGACGTGCCGTCCGCCGTTGACGGTCAGGGTCGTACCGGTGACATACGGGTTGTCGAGCAGGTAGCGCAGGCTCTGATAGATCACTTCGCTGCCCGGTTCGATGCCCAGCGCGGATTTGGCCAGGGCTTTGGCGCGGTACGCCGCGTTGTCGTCGGGGTTAAACAATAGCAGGGCCGGCGCGACGGTGTTGACCTTGATGGCCGGCGCATAACGGGCGGCGAAGGACAGGGTCAGGCTGTCGAGCCCGGCTTTGCTGGCGCAATAGCCGATGTGCTTGCTGCTGCCCTTGCGCGTGACGTCGTCGCTGATATGGATGATGTCGGCAGGCGTCGAGCGTTGCAGCAGCTCCGCGCAGTGCAGGTTGATCAGGTACGGCGCAAGCATGTGCAGATTGAACATGCGCGTGAACGCTTCGGCCTCGCTGTCCGGGGTTTCGGCCAGCCATTCTGAGGCGTTGTGGACGATGGCGCGCAGGCTGTCGGTGTGGGTGTTGAGTTCGCCGATGAAGGCAAGGATGCCGGCTTCGCTGGAGAAGTCGGCGAACAGGCCGATGGCACCCAGATCACGCAGTGTTTGTACGCCGGGGCGTTCAGTGCGGTAGGTGAAGATGACGCTGTAGCCATCTTCGAGCAGACGCTGCGCACAATGCAGACCGACACGTTGGCCGGCACCGGTGATGAGGATCGGGGCGGAAGTGGTGGTCATGAACAGCTCGCGTCGCGGGTAGAGCAAAAACTATAACAGCGGCGGGCCATAAAAGATCGCAGCCTTCGGCAGCTTCTACATAGGGAGCGTCCACCCAGCCTGTAGGAGCTGTCGAGTGCAACGAGGCTGCGATCTTTTAGTGGTTTTGCGTTGAAGGCGAGGCAGGCAAAGGCCTTGTTGGAACACTGTTCAACCAATTGGCCAGCAACCGCGTCGACAACGGTATAAAGAAGTAAACCATCAGTGGCGTCAGGCACAAAGTGCTGATAAAAACCCGCGGCAGCAGGCTCATATCGCCGAGCAGCGGGCCGAGCACGAAGTTGAACAGCAGCGAAACCGGAAAGAATGCCAACCAGATGGCCACGGCCTGTTTCCAGCGTGGTGGCCGCTGACCGGCTGCACCGAACCAGCCCTCGATGCCGCTGACCCGATGTTCCTTGGGGTGCAGAAACAGATCGCTGCCGCGATCGAGCCACGCAGTGCGGGAAGCCGAATGCTCCCAGGCATGCAAAGTCTGTTCGTCGACGAAGCGGAAAATGATTTGAAACTCGTTATCGCCAGGCGGCGGAGCCAGCACGCCAGAGCCGAGATAGCCGGGGAAGTCGGTGGCCAGTTGTTCGCCTTCGCGCAGCCAGGCGATCAGATCCTGATAGCGGCCATCGGCGACGCGACGCGCAACCATCAGCGTGACGGGGGAAGTAGACATTGTGTATCTCCGTATTACGAACGCGTTGCTCCGGGTAGGAGTTTCGCCAGACGCAGGCCGGGGTAGTGGCCTGCGTTTTATTACAAGCAAGGATTATTCCTGATTTTCGCGATTTAACCAGCGACTTTCGTCGTAGTTCGTCGCATGAACCTTTATGGAGCATTGCAACTACAATGGGATCCAATTTACTCACATGGACGTCGATAGCCACATGCCTGTCATGACGGACTCAAGCCTTATTTCGCAGGCATCTGTAGCGCTCGAGCGCGAAGACCTGTTCCCGATACGCGAAGTCTCGCGGCTGACCGGTGTCAATCCGGTCACCCTGCGTGCCTGGGAGAGGCGCTATGGTTTGATTGAACCGACGCGCACCGAAAGTGGGCATCGGTTGTATTCGATGACCGATATCGAGCGCGTGCGCAGCATCGTCGAATGGATCGACCGTGGCGTGGCCGTCAGCAAGATCGGCAAGATCCTCGCCAAGACCGAGCCGCTGAAAGTGCTGGCCAACTACATTGCCGAAGATCGGGTGCAGGCCGATTACCTGCAATGGCAGCATCAAGTGCAGCGTGCCGTCAGTGCGTTCGATGATCTTGAGCTGGATCGGGTCTACGGGCAGATCTTTTCTTCGTATTCGTTGCCAGTGGTGTTCCAGGACATTCTGCTGCCACTGTGGCGGCAATTGCTGCAGCGCCAGGACAGTTTCGGGCAAACCAGTGAATGGTTGTTTCTCGATGGCTACCTGCGCACGCGGGTGCTGCAGCGAGTCATTGCGTTACGCACAGCACAGCCGCGCAAGATTATCGTCAGTGCGTTGGCCGGGCAGTGCCGGGAGCTGGAGTTGCTGGTGGCTGCGCTGTTTTTGAGTGGCAGCGACTCGGGAGTGCGGGTGTTGACGGCCGGCCAGCCGTTCGACGAATTGATGTTGGTCTGCGAAAAGATCAAACCCCAGGCGCTGGTGCTGTTTTCCAATCATGCACCGGCTGCGGAGTTATCACGGCGCCTGAATCGATTGGCGCTGAGCCTGGATTGTCAGGTGTTGTTGGCCGGCGATGCCGCCGACCTGGCGCAGGACACTTTGGCCGGGTCTTCGATCGGTTGCCTGGGCAATGAGGGGGCGACGATGCGTCAGCGGCTGACGCAGTTTCTCGCAGGAAAACTCGATACCTGAAACTCAGGTGTGCAGGGCGGGGTGGGTCAGGCGGTGTTGTTGCAGGATGAACTGGCGCAGGCGCTCGGTTTCATCAGCATCGGTCTGGCTCAGTTCGTAGGCATGGAAACCGTGCTCGGTTTCGCGCTCGAAATTGCCACGCAGTGAAATTCGCTCATAACCGGAAGGGCTGAACCACAGCGCAAAGTGCTTGGGTGGCTTGGTCTTGTTGCGCATTTCGAGCAGCACGCCTTTGTGCGAAACCTCATGCACCCACATCGTGCCGGGTTGGCCTTTGGCATTTTCCAACGCCACCGGTTCTTCGAGGGCCAGTCGCCAAGGGCGGACCATCGGGCCATCTTCGTAGATGCTCGGCACACCCAAGCGTAAATGCAGGGCGTGAAACTCGTCTTCCACCAGGTGCAGGGGGAAGGTCATCTGCTGATTTTCGAAGTTGGCCTGAATGGTCACTTGCTCATGAGCGGCCAGGCGCGTGAGCAGATCACGAATTTGCGAACCGCCATTAACCAGCAGACTCGACGTCGCATCCCGCACGTTTAGCTGCGGGTTGTGCTGCATGGTCTGGATAAAATCCAGCTCATCCTGAGTGAGGAGGGCGTCGCGTTGCATGGCTCGCTCGAAAGAAATAGTTACAAAGTCATTGGTGATTGTAGTTAATGACAATTAGTTCGCTGTTTTGTTTGAACCGTTCGTCGATTTCAGTGCGGCCAGCTCTGCCTGCAGGGCTGCAACCTCGGCTTCCAGTTGCGCGACGCGCTGCTGAGCCTTGACCTGAACCGTCACATCCTTTTGCACACCGACGAAGTACGTCATGCCGTCGTCAGCATTTTTTACTGTCGAAAGCGACAGCTCATTCCAGAATGGCGTGCCGTCCTTGCGATAGTTACGCAGGATCTGCCGGCACGATCCATTGTTGCGCAGCACCTCGCGAATCAGCTCAAGCCCTTGCTGGTCGCGGTCTCCGGCCTGCAGAAAGCGGCAGTCCTGATAGAGGATTTCTTCGCTGTTGTAACCCGTCATGCGCTCGAAGGCCGGGTTGACGTAAATCAGGATGTTGTCCTGTTCGCCTTCCTTTTCTGCCACCACGATTCCATCGTTCGAAGCATTGATCACCATTTGCAGCAGATTGGCATTGATCATCTGTGAGTCCATTCAGAATTGCCGAAGGCTCGCATTCTAGAAGAACCGCCGGCGCTGTCTACTGGCCATTAGGGCCAGTTGAGATCCAATCGCAGCTTTGCGGCCCGGGCTGTTACTATCGCCGCTCATTTTTTTCAGTTTCAGGATCAGATTGATGAAAGTCGCCATCCTCTCCGGTTCGGTCTACGGCACCGCCGAAGAAGTCGCCCGCCACGCCCAGAACCTGCTGAAAGCCGCTGGCTTTGAAACCTTCTACAACGCGCGCGCCAGCCTGGCGGACATACAAGCGTTCGCTCCCGAGGCATTCCTCGCGGTGACCTCGACCACCGGCATGGGCGAGTTACCGGACAACCTGCAACCGTTGTACTCGGCTATCCGCGATCAATTGCCCGCCGCCTGGCGCGGTCTGCCGGGCGCGGTCATTGCACTCGGCGACGCCAGTTATGGCGACACCTTCTGCGGTGGTGGCGAGCAGATGCGCGAACTCTTCGCAGAGTTGGGCGTGCGCGAAGTGCAGGACATGCTGCGCATCGACGCCAGCGAAAGCGTGACCCCGGAAACCGACGCCGAGCCTTGGCTGGCGCAGTTGATCGACGTACTCAAGGGCTGATCGGGCGCTCGCGCAAGAGGGCCAGCCACGCCTGCGCGGCATTCGACAGATAGGCGCCCTTACGCCAGATGAACGCGATGTCCCAGCGCAGGTAATCCGGCGCGCGCAAGGTCAGGCGCACCACGCCTGGCCGCACCAGCCCGCGCGCGACGACACTGGGCAGCAGCACCACGCCTTGCCCGGCGGCGACCAGCGCCGCAAGAAAATCCGCCTGACCGCTTCGCCCGCCTTCCTTCGGCGTAAAGCCCATTTGCTGGCACGCTTGCAGCAATCGATCATTGAGCACGAAGCTGCGCTGATAGAGCAGGAATGGCGTATCGGCCAATTCTTCCAGGCCGATTTCACCTCGATCTGCCAGCGGATGATCGATCGGCAGTAGCGCGTCGAGTTTCTCGTCGCAAAACGGCTGACAGTCGAACTGCGGATCTTTCGGCAGCAGACTACCGCCCAATTCCAGTTCACCGTTGAGCACAGCTTGTTCGATGTTGCGGCTGCCGCCCTCCAGCAACTGCACGCTGATGTTCGGGTAGCGCCGGCGATATTCGGCAAACAGCCCGGCGAACAGTGCGTCGCTGCCCAGCAATGGCAAACCGAGGCGTAATTCACCGCGCGCCAGATGACTGAGATCGTCGAGTTCCACCAGCAATTCATTGCGCAAACGCAGCATGCCTTCGGCGCGTTGCAGCACCACGCTGCCGGCGGCGGTCAGGCGCAATTGTGAGCCCAGCCGTTCAAGCAGTGGCGTGCCGAGGCTTTGTTCCAGCTGCGCCACCTGTTTGCTCACCGCCGACTGGCTGATGTGCAGGGTCTTCGCCGCTTGGGTAAACCCGCCCTGATGCATGACTTCGACAAAACTGCGCAGTTGTTTGAATTCCATCGTCCTGATTCCGTTTTGGAATGGCTTTGAGTCTAACAATTCGCTTCAGGGATGGCAGGTCGCTTCGTAAAATAAGCCCCTGTCAGGAGCAAAAACCATGAACGCCGTAACCCTCAAGCATCTTTCCCGTTTAGTCGCTGAACTCGCCGTACTGCTCGGTCTGTACCTGCTCGGCTGCCAACTCGCCGCGTGGCTGGCGTGGCCGATTCCCGGTGGTGTGATCGGCATGGCGCTGCTGTTGCTGGCCTTCGCTCTCGGCTGGGTCAAACCGGCGGCGCTGCAATTGGGCGCGGGACTGTTGATGGCCGAAATGCTGCTGTTCTTTATTCCGGCGCTGATGAGCCTGCTCGACTACGGCACGCTGTTGCGCAATGACGGCTGGCGAATCCTCCTGGTGATTGCCGCCAGCACATTGATGGTGATGCTGGTTACAGCATTCACCGTGGAACTGGCCGTGCGTATGAGGCGTTCCCATGAAGCTTGAATGGATGCCGATGTTCTGGCTCGCCTTCACCTTGCTGGCGTACCTGTTCAGCCGCTGGATTTATCGGCGCACCGGGCGTTATCTGTTGTCGCCGCTGATTCTGGTGCCGGCGCTGCTGCTCGCGCTGGCCGTGCCACTGCATACCGCTTACGCCGAATACTCGAGCAACACCCATTGGCTGATGTTGGTCCTCGGGCCGGTGACCGTGGCCTTCGCCGTACCGATCTGGCAACAGCGCCGTCTGTTGGTGCGGCATTGGTCGGCGTTGATGTTGGGCATGGTGGCCGGCAGCACGGCATCGATCGCGACGTCGTTCGGTCTGGCCAAAGCGCTGGCGCTCGACAGCTCGGTAACAATGTCGCTGGTACCGCGTTCGATCACCACGCCGTTTGCCATGCCGCTCGCGCAGAATCTGGGTGGCGTACCGGAACTGACTGCCGTGTTCGTGATGTTCACCGGGGTGATCGGGGCGATGCTCGGTGGCGTGCTGCTCAAGTGGCTGCCGCTGCGCAGTGCCTTGGCGCGGGGGCGCTGTTCGGGGTCGGCGCGCATGGTGCCGGCGTCAGTCGCGCCCATGAAGTGGGCGGTGAAGAGGGGTCGGTCGCGGGGCTGGTGATGGTACTCACCGGGTTGTTGAATCTGTTCGCTGCACCTTTGTTGGCGTCGTTGCTTTGACATGGATCCAAGGAGTTTGCATGGCTGACTCGGTCAGTCATCAAGCTGGCTGCCAATGCAACTACGCGATTGCCTGCGCCTGACTAGACTGCTCACACGTGCAGAACAATAAGAACGCAGAGGTGCATACAGTGAGCGTAGCCCCCGTCCAATCGTCCCTTAATGTCAAAGACCAGGTCAGTGCTGCGGAATGGCAGACCCGTGTCGATCTCGCCGCTTGTTATCGTCTGGTCGCGCTGCATGGCTGGGACGATCTGATCTTCACGCACATTTCCGCGAAAGTGCCGGGCACCGAAGATTTCCTGATCAACCCGTTCGGTCTGATGTTCCATGAAATCACCGCGTCGAGCCTGGTGAAAGTCGACCAGGCGGGCAACAAACTCATGGACAGCCCGTACGAGATCAATCCCGCCGGTTACACCATCCACAGCGCCGTACACGAAGTGCGGCACGATGTGGTTTGCGTGCTGCATACGCACACCGCCTCCGGTGTCGCGGTGTCGGCGCAAAAGCAGGGCGTACTGCCGATCAGCCAGCAGTCGCTGTTCGTGCTGTCGAGCCTGGCCTATCACGCCTATGAAGGCGTGGCGCTGAACCACGAAGAAAAGGCGCGCTTGCAGGCCGACCTCGGTGAGAACAATTTCCTGATGCTGCACAACCACGGTCTGCTGACTTGTGGCGGCACCATCGCCGACACCTTTCTGATGATGTTCACCTTCCAGCGTGCCTGCGACATTCAGGTCATGGCACAGACCGGTGGTGCTGAACTCATCGCCATCGAACCGCAAATTCTGGCGGGTGCCAAAGCGATGATCGCTGGCGTCACCAAAAGTGCTCAAGGCATGGGTGGCGCGCTGGCCTGGCCAGCGCTGCTGCGCAAACTCGATAAACAAGACCCCGGATATAAACTCTAATGCCTCTTGCCGAGATTCCTCTGTGTGTCTGGCGTAAACGCAGCCAGACGTTTGTCTTTCGTGGCCAGCCCATTCGTTACTGGACGACAGGGCAGGGTGAGCCGTTGTTGCTGATCCATGGCTTCCCGACCGCCAGTTGGGATTGGCATTACCTGTGGCAGCCATTGGCCCAGCGTTATCGGGTGATTGCCTGCGACATGCTCGGTTTCGGCGATTCGGCCAAGCCGCTCAATCACACCTACAGCTTGCTGGAGCAGGCCGATCTGCAGCAGGCGCTGCTCGCGCATCTGCAAATCGAGCAACCGCTGCATATTTTGGCTCATGACTATGGCGACAGCGTCGCGCAGGAATTGCTCGCCCGGCATTACGAAGATCGCATTGATATCGCCAGTTGCGTATTTCTCAACGGCGGGCTGTTCCCCGAAACCCATCGTCCGGTGCTGATGCAAAAACTGCTGTTGAGCCCACTGGGCTGGATGATCGGGCGCGCGTTCACTCGCGATGGTCTGGTGAAAAGCTTTCGACATATCTTCGGCCCACAGACCGCGCCGACCGAAAGCGAACTGGACGATTTCTGGAGCTTGGTCGACAGCAATCACGGCCCGCGAATCATGCACAAGTTGATCGGCTACATTCCGGAACGCCGGGTGCAGCGAGATCGCTGGGTCGCGGCGATGCAGCGTGGCGAAATCCCCTTGCGGGTGATCGACGGCGAAGTCGACCCGATCTCCGGTGCGCACATGGTCGAACGCTATCGCGAACTGATTCCGGACGCGGACACCGTGCTGTTGCCGGGTATCGGTCACTATCCGCAAACCGAAGCGCCGGTGCAGGTGCTCAAGCACTACCTGGCATTTCGTGAGCGTCTGGTGCTGCCGCCACGCAAAGTCGCCTGCTCCTGAAGATCAAATGTTCCCCGTTCCGACATTTGGCCGGGTTAACCGTTGTGGCGAGGGAGCTTGCTCCCGCTGGGGCGCGAAGCGGCCCTTGAATCTGTGATCGAATTTTCAGAGGAAACCTGCAAGTAACGTTTTGCGACTGCTGCGCAGCCGAGCGGGAGCAAGTTCCCTCGCCACAAAAACTCTCATGTGGCCTTCACTATCCCCCAACCTTATCGCACACCATTCAGCCCCAGCCGTGTTCGTTGTGACACCACGCCCCGTGCCTGACACTCGGGGTCAATGTCCCATTGGCCTGCTGGAGTTGCCTCGATGAATGAGTCTGTGCGTTTCGAAGATAAAGTCGTGATCGTCACCGGAGCCGGTGGTGGCCTTGGCCGCGCCCACGCACTGCTGTTCGCCAAACAGGGCGCCAGAGTGCTGGTCAACGACCTCGGCGGCTCGACGCAGGGCGAAGGTGCCAATGCCTCGGCCGCCGACCGCGTGGTCGCAGAAATTCGCGAAGCCGGCGGCATTGCCGAGGCCAACCACGACTCGGTCACCGACGGCGACAAGCTGGTGCAGAACGCTCTCGATGTCTTTGGCCGCGTCGACGTGGTGGTCAACAACGCCGGCATCCTGCGCGACAAGACCTTCCACAAAATGGACGACGCCGACTGGGACCTGGTCTACCGCGTCCACGTCGAAGGCGCCTACAAAGTCACCCGCGCCGCGTGGCCGCATCTGCGCGAGCAAAACTACGGCCGGGTGATCTTCACCGCCTCGACCTCGGGCATCTACGGCAACTTCGGCCAATCCAACTACGGCATGGCCAAGCTCGGCCTTTACGGCCTGACCCGCACCCTGGCCATCGAAGGTCGCAAGAACAACATTCTGGTCAACGCCATCGCGCCTACCGGCGGCACGCGCATGACCGAAGGCCTGATCCCGCCGCAAGTGTTCGAGCAACTGAAGCCGGAACTGGTCAGCCCGTTAGTGGTGTATCTGGCGAGCGAGCAATGCCAGGAGACTTCCGGGTTGTTCGAAGTCGGTGGTGGCTGGATGGGCAAGGTGCGCTGGGAACGTAGTTTGGGTGCCGGGTTTGATCCGCGAGTGGGTTTCTCGCCGGAGGATGTAGCGGCGCACTGGCAGCAGATCTGTGATTTCGAAGGGGCGGCGCACCCGAAGGACAATATTGAAGCGCTGAAGGAAATGATGGCGAATTTGCAGAAGTATTCGCTCTAAGAGTCGTTTGAGCCTCGCCGCGTACTGGATGCAGCGAGGCTTCTTCTATTACTCCTCGTACCTTTTATCAATCATGAATTCCGGAACTCTCCAGTTTGGGCCCGGAATGGCGACAGCCTCATTGCCCTCAGCCAACACGCCTTCATGAAATAACTGCTCGTACGTTTTACACAGTTCTCCTCGCGCGATGACTTCAAATCGATAACGTCCGAACAATGTATCGATGGAGGGAAATGCCAAACCGATGGCCAAAACTGATAGCAAGTCTCTGAGGTTTTCTTGCCTGACAGCTTGTTCCAGTTTTGCAATCGAACTCTTCGATCCGCTGACGCATTCAAATGCTTTCAGTTCCTGCTTTTTCGCAGCGTCAATTGCCTCGGCGGTATAGCGCAATACCTCGTCGTTGCTCAGTTTGAATTCCTCAAGTGTGGCTGCATGGATGTTATTCCAAAGGGACGGATTATTTTTAGGAATGTAGTCGTCAGCGATCCCCAACGCTCTGAACCGCTCCATCATTCGAAGTGCATGCGAGTAGAACCGGCGATCGGTATCAGTCGTCTTAAGCTTGCCTTTCCAGAATGGCGTGAAGGCGTTGAATCATGACGAGGTCGGCAGCAGCGCCTTTTCTTTCGATTTTTGTTACCGCGCCTTCAACAAGATTTTGTTCCAATATTGTTTTACTCACTGCAAGTTATTCGGATTTTACGGAGCGATTAACCTGCATCAGCTTTCGAGCGGACGTATCTGCATCGTTCGTCAGTAATGACCTGCTTGGTTGTATGAATAATCGTGAACGCGATTTTATTGCTTGGGATTAGAAGGTTAAAAAGAGATTTCCTACAGTAACAGGGGGAGTTTTCCGACGATTGCAGGCGAGGAGGGTAAAACGGCGGGCATAAAAAAGGCCGCTGCAAACGCAGCGGCCAAGGTAAGACGTTGGATCAAGGAGCTACAAATCAACGTCAGTGAACACCGGGGCGATAAATCGAACACTTCGATTCATCTGAAATCTGTTGCCAATCGCTTCAGTGACTCAGCGTAGCTGGCATCACGCTTTACGGCGTGTCCCGTGAAAGCCCGCTCAGAATAAGCACTTCGGCCTGTAGGAAAAATAGCGATTCCGGACATGCACTGTTACGGGGCATGCAACAGTCAAGATGGCTCGCTGAGCACCATGCGCTGCACTGATGATCCGCCATCCAGCTGACGCATGGCCCGCGCAAAGCCCCGTCCAGTGCGGGCATTCATCCTTTCGAGCGACAACGCGAATACCTCCTTGGTGCGCTTATCGTCCTGTGTCGGCGGCAGTAGGGTGAGGCCTTCTGTCACTCACCGGGGAAGACGCATGACAACAAAAACAATGCGCGCCATCTTCACACCGCAGGCGCTGACTGCCGCGGTGGCTCTGGGTTGCTGTGCCCAGGCGCACGCGGTTTCGTTCAACATCGGCGAAATCGAAGGCACGTTCGACTCCTCGCTGTCGGTCGGTGCGAGTTGGGGGATGCGCGATGCCGACAAGTCGCTGGTCGGCACGGTCAACGGTGGTACCGGGCAATCCTCGACCGGTGATGACGGGCGCTTGAATTTCAAGAAGGGCGAGACCTTCTCGAAAATCTTCAAAGGCATTCACGACCTTGAGCTGAAGTACGGCGACACCGGGGTGTTCGTGCGTGGCAAGTATTGGTACGACTTCGAACTCAAGGACGAAGACCGCGAGTTCAAGCAGATCAGCGACAGCGGCCGCAAGGAGGGCGCCAAGTCTTCCGGCGCGCAGATTCTCGACGCATTCGTCTATCACAATTACTCCATCGCCGACCTGCCGGGCACCGTGCGTGCCGGTAAACAAGTGGTGAGCTGGGGCGAAAGTACCTTCATCGGCAACTCGATCAACAGCATCAATCCGATCGACGTCTCGGCGTTTCGCCGGCCCGGCGCGGAGATCAAGGAAGGCCTGATTCCGGTGAACATGTTGTTCGGTTCCCAGAGCCTCACCGACAAGCTGTCGGTCGAAGGTTTCTACCAGCTGGAATGGGATCAGACCGTTCTCGACAACTGCGGCACCTTCTTCGGTGTCGACGTGGCGGCAGACGGTTGCAACAACGGCTACACCGTCGGCAACCCGGCGATCGCGCCGTTTGTGCCGCTGACCCAGGCTTTCGGCCAAGGCATTCAGGTGACCCGTGAAGGCGTCGTGGTACCTCGCGGTGGTGACCGCGATGCGCGCGACTCCGGGCAGTGGGGCACGGCGCTGCGCTGGCTCGGCGACGACACCGAATACGGCCTCTATTTCATGAACTACCACAGTCGCACGCCAACCGTGGGCACCACCACTGCCGGGCTTTCGACGCTGGCGGCATTGCCGGGGATGGTCGGCATTGCCAACGGTCTGGCGCCAGGCAGCGGCGCGGGGCTGGCGCAGAGCGTGATGCTCGGGCGCGGCCAGTATTACCTCGAATACCCGGAAGACATTCGCCTGTACGGCGCGAGTTTCTCCACCACGCTGCCCACCGGCACCGCGTGGACTGGCGAGATCAGCTACCGGCCCAATGCTCCGGTGCAGGTCAACACCAACGACCTGACGCTGGCGCTGCTCAACCCGATTGCCGGCGGCGCAGCGTCGCCACTGTCGACCGCGCCGGGTGCGGACAACAAAGGCTATCGCCGTAAAGAAGTGACGCAAGTGCAGAGCACGCTGACGCACTTCTTCGATCAAGTCCTGGGCGCCGAGCGACTGACCGTGGTCGGTGAAGCCGCGGTGGTTCACGTCGGCGGTCTGGAGCCGCGCAGTCAGCTGCGTTATGGCCGTGACTCGGTATACGGCCAGTACGGTTTTGGGGGCGACACCGATGGTTTTGTCACCTCGACGTCCTGGGGCTACCGCGCCCGGGCGATCCTCGATTACGCCAACGTGATTGGCGGGGTCAACTTCAAACCCAACCTGTCGTGGTCGCATGACGTCGCCGGTTACGGGCCCAACGGCCTGTTCAACGAAGGCGCGAAAGCGATCAGCGTTGGCGTCGATGCCGATTACCGCAACACCTATACCGCGAGCCTCAGTTACACCGACTTTTTCGGTGGCGACTACAACGTCCTCGAAGACCGTGACTTCGTCGCTCTGAGCTTCGGCGTGAACTTCTGATCTGCCCGAGAAGGATGAATGCAATGCGCAAAATGATTCTGCAATGCGGTGTGCTGGCCCTGAGTCTGCTGGCGGCCAACGTAATGGCCGCGGTGTCGCCGGATGAGGCAAACAAACTCGGCACCAGCCTTACGCCGCTCGGCGCCGAGAAGGCCGGCAACGCCGATGGCTCGATTCCAGCGTGGACCGGCGGCATCCCGAAAAACGCCGGGGCGGTCGACAGCAAAGGCTTCCTCGCCGATCCGTTCGCCAATGAAAAGCCGCTGTTCACCATCACCGCGGCCAACGTCGACAAGTACAAGGACAAGCTCTCGGAGGGCCAGGTGGCGATGTTCAAGCGCTACCCGGAAACCTACAAGATTCCGGTCTACCCGACTCATCGAACCGTCGCCGTGCCAGCGGAAATCTACGAGTCGGCCAAGCGCAGCGCCCTCAACGTGACCACGATCAACGATGGTAACGGCCTGGCCAATTTCACCGGCAATCGCTACTACGCGTTCCCGATCCCCAAGAATGGCGTTGAAGTGTTGTGGAACCACATCACCCGTTATCACGGCGGTAACGTCAAACGGATCATCACTCAGGTCACACCGCAGACCAACGGCAGCTACACGCCGATCCGCTTCGAAGAAGAGATCGCCGTGCCGCAACTGATGAAGGATCTTGACCCGCAACAGGCTGCCAACGTGCTGACCTTCTTCAAGCAGTCGGTGACCGCGCCAGCACGACTGGCCGGTAACGTGCTGCTGGTTCACGAAACCCTCGACCAGGTGAAGGAACCACGTCTGGCGTGGATCTACAACGCCGGTCAGCGCCGCGTACGTCGGGCACCGCAAGTGGCCTATGACGGCCCGGGCACGGCGGCCGATGGCCTGCGCACCTCGGACAACTTCGACATGTTCTCCGGGGCTCCGGATCGCTACGACTGGAAACTGGTCGGCAAGAAGGAAATGTACATTCCCTACAACAGCTACAAACTCGACTCGCCGAAGCTCAAGTACGACGACATCATCAAGGCCGGGCACATCAATCAGGATCTGACGCGCTACGAACTGCATCGCGTCTGGGAAGTGATCGGCACGGTCAAACCGAGCGAGCGGCACATCTACGCCAAGCGCCACATGTACATCGACGAAGACAGCTGGCAGGTGGCACTGGTCGACCATTACGACGGTCGCGGGCAACTGTGGCGCGTCGCCGAAGGTCACGCGCAGTATTACTACGATCATCAGGCACAGGCCTACACCCTCGAAGCGCTCTACGACATCATTGCCGGTCGCTACATTGCGTTGGGGATGAAGAACGAAGAGAAGCACAGCTTCGAGTTCGGCTTTGAAGCCAAGGCGGCCGACTACACCCCATCGGCCTTGCGCGCCGAGGGCGTGCGGTAACGGTCTGGATTCATTGGCGAAACACAAGGCGACCACCCGGTCGCCTTTTTTATGGGCGTTAATCAGCGTGCTGAATACTCGTCAACAAGGTGCCTGCAGAGGGCTAGGGTGAGTGCACAACGATAAAAAGGCTCACTCGATGACCGCCATGACGCCGTGCCTGGATCGCCGCGGATTTCTCCCCAGGCTTTCTTCCCATCATCAGCCGCGTGCGCGTTTAAGCGAGCCGTTGCTTGAGTCGATGGCGCGGGTCAGGCTGATCTGCGCACCGGCGGGCAGTGGCAAGAGTGCGCTGCTTGCCGAGTGCTTGCTGCAAGCGCCACCACACTGCGAAGTCTGCTGGTTGCCGCTGGCGGGGGCGGCATTGAGTACCAGCGAATTTTGTCTGCGTCTGGCGCAGGCGTTGGGGCTGGCCGAAACAACGGAACCCGCTCTGATCGCGGCGCTGAGTCGCTGGTCTGAGCCGACCTGGTTGTTTATCGACGATTACTGCCGCTTGCCGGATGCGGCGCTGGACGCTCTGCTCGACCGTCTGCTTGCCATCAGCAGTCCGGCACTCACCTGGTGGATCGGTACTCGCCGACGTCCACAATGCAACTGGCCGCGTCTGCTGCTCGATGATGAATTGTATGAATGCGAGAGTGCGACGCTGGCCCTCACCCAAGACGAGATCGCCTGCTCCTTGCAGCATTTGTCGCCGGAGCAGGCTGCCAGTGTCGCTGCGCGCATTGTCCAGCGCACGGGTGGCTGGTGCGCCGGTGTGCGTATGGCGCTTCTGCAAAAGTGCGATTGGTCGCAAGGTCTTCAGCCGCAGCAACGGGTCGACAAGTTGCTGGATTATCTGCAACACGAACTCTTCAGCAGTCTGACGCCGGAGCTGGCCGAGGTCTGGCGGGTGCTCGCACATTTGCCGCGTTTCAACGACGAATTATGTGAGCACTTGTTTGGTGCCGGGGAGGGCGCGCAGCACCTGCGCACGCTGCAAATGCTTGGCTGCTTCATCGAACCGTGGCATGAATCGGCTGAATGGCAGCAGGTGTTTGCGCCACTCTCGCAAGTCATGCGCGACGCGCAGTGGCCGGCGGGGCGCTCCTGGCATCGTCGCGCCTGTCAATTCTTTACGGTCGGCAAAGATTGGCGCTCGGCGTTTGAACAGGCCCTGCTTGCCGAGGAATTCGAAGTGGCGGTCAGTCTGTTGCAACACTTCAGCTTCGAGCAGCTCTTCGAAGACCAGACCGTGGTTCTGTTGCTGCACTTGCATGAGCATCAAGGGGAAGAGTTGACCCTCAGCTCGCCGCAACTGGTCGGGTTGTTTACCGCAGCACTGTTGTTTGCCGGGCGGTTTGCACAGGCGGCGCAGTGCATCGCGCATCTGGCGCGTTTCATGCCACAACCGTCGGCGTCACTTGAGCGGCAACTGATTGCGCGCTGGCAAACGTTGCAGGGTTGGTTATTCCATTTGACGGGGCAGATGGAATGCGCTCACGGACATTTTTCGCAGGCACTGGAGGCACTCGATCCCGATTACTGGACTGCGCGGGTGATGTGTTTGTCCGGAATGACTCAACAAGCGCTGTTACGCGGTGAGCTGGACGCAGCGCGTGGGCATAACCGCCAGGCGCTGTGTCTGGCACGGGCGCAAGGCTCGCTGGCATTCGAAGCGCTGCTTGAACTCGATCACGGGCAATTGCTTGAGCAGCGCGGTGCGGCGCCTCGGGCAGAAAGCCTTTTGGCCGGTGTGCATGATTTACTCGACAGGCAACCGAACAGGCTGACGCCGCTGCTGGGAAGGATCGCTCTGCGGCGCGGGCGCCTTGCGCTGAGTCAGGGGCTTGATGCCTCGGCGGCCGAGTTTTTTCAGGCAGGGCTGGAGGATTGCAAACGCAATCAAGACAAGCGGGTTTTGTATGGCTATCTGGGAATGGCGCAACTCGCTGCCAACAGGGCGGATTATCAAAAGGCGTTCTTATGGCTGCGCGACGCGGAGCGTTTGATGCAGCAGCGGCAAATTCCGGAAACGGTTTATCGGGGTGTGCTGTTACAGGTCAGCAGCCAGTTCTGGTTACAGCAAGGACGTCCCGAACTGGCATGTGAGGCGATGACACGGCTGCTGCGACATTATCAAGGATCCAACGCTTTGCAGGCGCCACCCGCAACACTTGAGTTGATCCCACGGATTGAATACTTGCTGATCCTTGCGCAAGTTGGCTTGCGTACAGCGCACAACCCGCTCGGCCTCCTCCAGCGTTTGCTGGAGGCGGCGCATCAACGCAAGATGCTTTCGCTGGAAGCCGACCTTCAACTGGCGTTGGCCGAGGTTGCCTTTATGCAAGGCGATCAGCCTATGGCGCGGCGTCATTTGCAGCAGGGGCTGGAACTGACCAGTCATCACTGTTTGCATCAAGCGTTGCGTGAACTGAATCTGCGCCAGCCTGGGCTGTTGAAAGCCCTGGATAACGAGCCACTGAAATCGCCCGGTGCCAATATCCTGAGTGGTAGCGGACTGCTCAGTCTCCGTGAGCTGGAAGTTTTAGGCCTGATCGCCAAGGGATATTCCAATCAACAAATTGCCGATCAGCTGTTTATTTCTCTGCATACGGTAAAAACCCACGCCAGACGCATACATGGGAAGTTGGGGGTGGCACGACGAACCCAAGCGGTCGCGAGCGCCAAGTCATTGGGTATGGTGTTCTAGTATTTTTGCATGGAGCGTCTTTCGAAGTGGTTCGTTGGCAGCGTCTTAAATGAACCGCTAACGCGTCGGTTTCAATAACTTCCTGGACTGTTCGTCAAGGCCAATTTTTTGGGATAACTGCTTTGTATAAAGAAAAAAGCCAGTGCTGAATAATTTTTGAACTCGTGTATGAAATATTTAAAGATGACTGGATGTAAGCGTCGGACGCAGGTGGTCATCAGTTTAAGTTGATGGTGGTGTCGGTATGTAAAATAATTGATTCAGACTGTTTGCTTTAATGGTTCAGTCTGGGTGGTGTACAAGATTGGAAAAGTATTCCGAGTATCTTTTCGAGAAGTTCCCGGTTTAGTTTGAGTTAGCGAAACAAATGTCATTCGGATGTTTGTAGGTCAAACTGAAAAGGGATTTTTAAATGGAAGTTCGTAGTCTAGATAACGCTGGATTCGGTAAAGTGGGTGAGGCGCTGGGCGCACTGACGGGTCACTTGAAAGACATGCCTGCATTTGATGTTATTTTACGGGCCTGTTTACGACGTGCACTTGGCGAATTTGTGCCTGGGTTCGATCAACTCGTCATCAATATCAATGTTCGTGGCAATGTCAAACCAAAGCAAATGGAGCCGGTAGGAAGCCTGTTTCAAGTGTTGAGTGACTGTCTTCAGCGTGGCCGGGCGCCGGTGTACGATGCCCAGTATTACGCGATTTACGGCACTCCGTTAACAACCGATCCTCGACATTTACTTACTGCAGTCCCTCTGGTATCAGTTGAAAAGTTACTTACGCACCTGTTCCTAAAATTGTCAGACTACTATGTTGCGGAGCTGCAAGAGTACTGGGCGAAAAAAGCCGAAAGCAAAGGGCGGTTTTCCAATTCGAGAAAAACGACCCTTGGCGGACTTCAATCCAACCTTTTCATGAATGAAATCGAAGTTCTTGCTGATGAGGGTGGTATCAGTCGGGATGAACTTCAACGTATCCGCTATACGCTTCAGCCAGGCTCGCGCGGTACTTGGTATGGCGTATTTATCGGTAGCCGGGGAGACGCTTATAATGTGCAGAACTCAATGTTCGCCATCCCACTCCAAGCGGCTATCCGGGATGAGCTTGTTCCTCGGGCCGATACGGCCATCGTGCTGTACTCCCCGACTCATGGAGTCGAAAGATTTTCCTCCTCTGCTGAGCTGCATCGGACGCTTGAGCAACGCCTGATGTCCGGTGACAGTCGTGAGGTTTTCTTGCAGTCGCTCGCAACCAAAGAGCGAGAAAATTTTCCAGCCGCACCCGAATTCCGATATTTGAAAGTTGAAGCCGATCTGTTTGCACGCATCAGCGATAACGACATTGAAAAATCCTGCAGTGATGTTGTGACGCAGCTGGCTCAATTTACTGATCCTGACTCGAATTATGATGCGGTTGTCGCGTCAGTGACGTCTGCACAGGCGCTACCGGAGATGCTTGGCCAGGCGAAGGCTCGCCAGGCAGCTCTTGTTCGACGGGCGCAAAAAAACAGGTGGCCGATCTGGCTACAGAATGCCGGTTCGACGAATCAGGAGGTTTATGAGGCATTGCAAAAGCGCCTGCTTGAGAGCGAGGTCAAATACCATGAAGTAACAAAGGGATTCGCCTCGCTCAAAGACTTTGCAAAAAAAGAAGTAGAGGAATTCATTTCGCCGGGTAAGGACATTCGGATTGATCCCGATAGCGTCTTCGTCAATGTCCGACATGTAATGAATGTTACGAATGGTCAGAAGATTGAGACCAAGGAGCGCAAAACGCTCACCCAGGCGTTCATGTACGGCGTGCATGATCAACAAGGGCAATTTGAAATGGCTGTGGAAAATCAGCCTTATAATCCTAAGTGGACAGCCTCTGAACTGCCTAAGTCGATCAAAGCGTTGAACGTGCGCGTGCGATATAACGACGAAAGGCAAGCCGTTTACTCGAAACCTGAAGTCTCGCAAGCGCTTCGACAAGTCCAAGGTAACACGATCGCATTGTCGTTGTTTGGCGAGGTTCTGCAAAAGCGCGTGAGCCAGCGTGCCAATGAAATGGTTAATCGCTATAACTTTGGTGATCTTTCTTTTGGGTCCGGATATATCCAGCTCGGTGAGAAATATCAACCGTTCAAAGACTTGAAGTATTTTTCAAAATTGGGTACAGATCCTTTTACCGTGCTTTTTGCGCCGGGTTTTCCAACAGGGCAGGAATGGTTTGAATTTCCCGATACCACAATCATGAGGTATGCGTTATTAAAATGGGTCGAAGACGATGAAATTTGGGAGTATTTGAAGTCTCAGGCAGTGCTGTCTGATGTAAATAAAATGGTGGCTGAAGTTACGGGGGACAGTTGGGCTCCACGCTGGATTGACCCGTATAGCTTTAAATTTCCGATCCGCCGTGAAGATTATCCATTGGAAAATACGGTGGAAAATACCCTTGATTGGGAAGCGAAGCAAATAGAGGCCTATACACCTCAATGGTTCAGGAAAGCCTCGGCGGAGGACCAAGGGTTATCCGTTCGATTGCATACAGAGTTCAAGGCTATTCAAAACGTCGCAAAAGACGATCTGAAAATCGTGCCATTCAAGGAGTTTGCCCGTGAACTGGTGATGAACACATTCGCCCAGTACTGGAGTAACAAAAAACTTAAGGTTCCAGTCTTCGATCCGAATAATGTCATGGTCAAGATTCATAATGTTCCAGAAATGACGCTCACCAATCTGTTCATCCAGTGGCAGATTTGGCACAGTGATATCACGATTTTTGAAAAAATAGTGAGCGTCGTCGTTCCAGGGATATCCATAGCAATACATGAGATAAGAAATTACCTTCGAACTGCCCGGTTCTCCGGTAGTGGTGCAGTGAGCGCATTAAATGCACAGGTCATCAATGATCTTATTGATCTGAAACCCGGTGAACGTTACGACGAGTATCTTAAAAATCAATTCCTCTCGACACCACGTCGTGCTCTGAAGGAGCTGTGTTACCGAGAGCTGAAGCAGAACGAAATGCTCACTGCAGCGCTTGCCCAGAAAATCAGGCGCACGATATCCAATGAAGATTTCAGTTGGCTTAAAACACTTATCGATGGTCTTGACAGCAATATTCGCGGCACCCATCAGTACACAGCAGGCGCTGTAGACGTACCGGACGAGGGCGTTTTTCATTTCACCTTGAGCTACAGGAAAGTTCACGGCGCATATGTCTTCAGTCGCAAATTTAACGGGCGCCTGCAGTCTGTTGTCTATGTGCCGGGTACCCCTGACGGGAATGATTTCTTTCCTGTCGAACAGTTATCGACGCGGCTTAAAGACTACACCTTTAAAAGTCATGTTTTACGAATGGTCAGTCTCCAGGATCAAAAGGCTGTTAAAAAACTCACAGATAATTACAAAGACGGGGGGCACACGCACAGCCCCCCAAATTGCACGGCTCCTATAAGGTAGGCGACGAGTTCAAAAACGAGTACGAGGCCATGATCACGCGTTTCAGGGCTGACGTGGCTTATCAAACCACCAGCACCTGGGAGGCGGTATGGGTCGATGCCAAGATTTTGATTGGCATCGCTCTGGATGTTGTCTCGTTGTTCGTGCCTCCAGTGGGCGCGGTGGTGAGTGTGCTGCGCATCGCGTATACGATCGTTGAGGGTATTTCGGCCTCACTGGACGGTGATAAAGAAGTAGCCAATGCTTATTTTGCCAGCGCCTGGAGGGCGGCCATCCTGTTTTATATCGGCAACATCGCCGGCGTCGGCAGCTCTGCCAGCGCGATCGGGCTGCTGTCTCGGATCAACGATTACGCGAGCCTGCTCTCGTCGGTAACCGGTGTTCCCGTTGGCATCAGCTATGTCACCGCAGTCGCCGTTCCGCCTCACCGAGTGGAAAGCACCACGCGACTGATCGGTTGAGCCAGTAATCGAGGCGCCTGCCTGCACTTTCAGGACGCAGGCGTCTCGAATCCCATCCGCCAGCTCACGGCCCGCGTCGCCGCCAACAAGCGCTGCGCCGCCGGGCCGTTTTCGTCAGCGTGAAACAGTGACGTCGGGCCGACGATGGTGAGTACCGCCGCGACTTGCCCGACCGCATTGAATACCGGCGCCGACAACGCATCGACGCCCGGCATCAGCAAGCCGTGGACATGATGCAGACCGCGCTCGCGGATCTGTTCGCATAGCGTCGCGTAGGCCTTCTCGTCCTTCAGCGGATGATCGCCAACGGTGATTTCCCGCTCGCGCAGATCATCGGTTTCCCGATGCGGCAAATAAGCGCTGAAAACCAGTCCCGTCGATGAGCTGAGCAATGGCAACACCGAGCCCAATTGCGTCACCACCGTCACCGCACGCACCGCAGGCTCAATGTGCACCACGGTCGCGCCTTGATTGCCCCACACCGCGAGGAAACAGGTTTCGTTGAGTTCGTCGCGCAGTTCGGCCAATGGCAGGGCGGCAATTTTCAGCACGTCCATACTGTTGAGTGCGGCCAGGCCTACGCGCAGGGCTTCACGGCCGAGACCGTAATGGTTGGTTGCGGCGTTCTGCTCGGCGAATCCCGAGGCGATCAGCGCCTGCAAGTAGCGATGCACTTTACTGGCTGGCATCTGCACATGTTCGGCCAGGCGCGACAGCGAAGTCGAGGGTGACAACTCGGCCAGGGCCTTGAGGATGTCGGTGCCGACTTCGGCGGAGCGGACTTTCTGTTTGCCGTTACTGTCGCTGGTTTTTTCCATGGTGCGGCCGTGTTCCAAAACGAATGGGCGTCTTTATAGCTTGACGCTGGATAGCGAGCAAATTACGTTATGCGTAATCGAATTACGATAATAACAACCCCGGCGTGCCGAAACCTCTGAGCCAGAGCGATGGGCCACTGCCGACTCCCTGTTCAGGAGGCTCCATGAACCTCGATTCAACCGCTCAGACGCTGGCGTATCAGTCCGGTTTCGGCAACGAATTCAGTACTGAAGCGTTGCCCGGCGCGCTGCCCGTCGGCCAGAACTCCCCGCAAAAGGCCCCCTACGGTCTTTACACCGAATTGTTTTCCGGCACCGCGTTCACCATGACCCGCAGTGAAGCGCGGCGCACCTGGATGTACCGCATTCAGCCGTCGGCCAATCACCCGGCGTTCGTCAAACTCGAGCGACAACTGGCCGGCGGTCCGCTGGGTGAAGTGACGCCCAATCGCCTGCGCTGGAACCCGTTGGACATGCCCGCCGAACCGACCGACTTCGTCGACGGCCTGGTGAGCATGGCGGCCAATTCTGGCGCCGAGAAGCCGGCAGGCATCAGCATCTATAACTACGCCGCCAACCGCTCGATGGAACGCGTGTTCTTCAACGCCGACGGCGAAATGCTGCTGGTGCCGCAACTCGGACGTCTGCGTATCGCCACCGAATTGGGTGTGTTGGAAGTCGCGCCGCTGGAAATCGCCGTGCTGCCACGCGGGCTGAAATTTCGTGTTGAACTGCTCGACCCACAGGCGCGCGGCTATATCGCCGAGAACCATGGCGCGCCACTGCGCCTGCCGGATCTGGGGCCGATCGGCAGCAACGGCCTGGCCAATCCGCGCGACTTCCTGAGCCCGGTCGCCGCTTACGAAAACCTGCAACAACCGACCACTCTGGTACAGAAATTCCTTGGCCAGTTGTGGGCTACCGAGCTCAACCACTCGCCGCTCAACGTGGTCGCGTGGCACGGCAATAACGTCCCGTACAAATACGATCTGCGCCGCTTCAACACCATTGGCACGGTCAGTTTCGATCACCCGGATCCGTCGATCTTCACCGTGCTGACCTCGCCGACCAGCGTGCACGGTCTGGCCAACCTCGACTTCGTGATCTTCCCGCCACGCTGGATGGTCGCCGAAAACACCTTCCGTCCGCCGTGGTTCCACCGCAACCTGATGAACGAGTTCATGGGCTTGATCCAGGGCGAGTACGACGCCAAGGCCGAAGGCTTCGTGCCCGGCGGTGCGTCGCTGCACAGTTGCATGAGCGCCCACGGCCCGGATGGCGAAACCTGCACCAAAGCGATCAACGCCGACCTCAAACCGGCGAAGATCGACAACACCATGGCCTTCATGTTCGAGACCAGCCAAGTGTTGCGCCCAAGCCGCTTCGCCCTCGACTGCCCACAACTGCAACCCCATTACGACGCCTGCTGGGCCACGCTGCCCGCCACGTTCGACCCGACCCGGAGATAACCCATGACGCAGAATTCCATCACCCGCAGTTGGGTCGCTTCGGCCAACGGCCACACCGATTTTCCGCTGCAGAACTTGCCGCTGGGCGTATTCAGCCTCAACGGTTCAGCGCCGCGCGCGGGCGTGGCGATTGGCGAGCACATCTTCGACCTGCAAGTGGCACTTGAAGCTGGTCTGTTTGACGGCGTTGCTCGCAGTGCAGTTGAAGCCATGCACGGCGGCCAATTGAACGCGTTCTTTGACCTCGGTCGCGATGCGCGTGTCGCGCTACGTCAACGTCTGCTCGAATTGTTCAGCGAAGGCAGCACCCAACGCGGCAACATCGAAGCCCAAGGCGCGAAACTGCTGCCGCTGGCCGCCGATTGCCAAATGCATCTGCCAGCTCGCATCAGCGATTACACCGACTTCTACGTCGGCATCGAGCACGCGCAGAACGTCGGCAAATTGTTCCGCCCGGATAACCCGCTGTTGCCGAACTACAAGCATGTGCCGATCGGTTATCACGGTCGCGCTTCCACTGTGCGCGCCTCCGGTACCGACGTGCGTCGGCCGAAAGGTCAGACCTTGCCGGCCGGGCAGACTGAGCCGACCTTCGGCCCCTGCGCGCGTCTGGACTATGAACTGGAACTGGGCATCTGGATCGGTCAAGGCAACGAGATGGGCGACTCGATTGCCATTGCGGACGCCGCCGAGCACATTGCCGGTTTTTGCCTGCTCAACGATTGGTCGGCGCGCGACATCCAGGCCTGGGAATATCAGCCACTGGGTCCGTTCCTGTCCAAGAGCTTCATCACCAGCGTCTCGCCGTGGGTGGTGACTGCCGAAGCGCTTGAGCCGTTCCGCACCGCGCAACCGGCGCGTCCTGAAGGTGATCCGCAACCATTGCCGTATCTGTTCGATAAACGCGATCAGGACGGCGGTGCGTTCGACATCGAACTGGAGGTGTTACTGCTCACCGAGCGTATGCGCGAACAGAATCTGCCGGCCCATCGCCTGACCTTGAGCAACACCCGCTACATGTACTGGACCGTCGCGCAAATGGTCGCGCACCACAGCGTCAACGGTTGCCAATTGCAGCCCGGTGACCTGTTCGGTTCGGGCACCTTGTCCGGCCCTGAAAACGGTCAGTTCGGCAGCCTGCTGGAAATCACCGAAGGCGGTAAAAAGCCGATCGAACTGGCTTCTGGCGAAGTGCGCAAGTTCCTTGAAGACGGCGACGAAATCATCCTGCGCGCCCGTTGCGCCAGCGACGGTTTTGCCTCCATCGGCTTCGGTGAATGCCGCGGCAAAGTGCTGGCGGCGCGCTGACAGGAGCGGATCATGGATCTCTACACGTATTACCGCTCGACCTCGTCGTACCGGGTGCGCATCGCGCTGGCACTCAAGGGCCTCGATTATCAGGCGCTGCCGATCAACCTGATCGCGCCGCCGGGTGGCGAGCATCGGCAAGCGGCGTATCTGGCGATCAATCCACAGGGCCGCGTGCCGGCGCTGCGTACCGATGACGGTGAGCTGCTGATTCAATCGCCGGCCATCATCGAGTACCTGGAGGAACGTTATCCACAGGTGCCGCTGTTACCTGAAGACCTTGCGGCTCGCGCACAGGTGCGTGGCGTGGCGGCAGTGATCGGTTGCGATGTGCATCCGCTGCACAACGTCAGCGTGCTCAATCGACTGCGCCAGTTGGGGCACGACGAACCGCAGGTGGTGGAGTGGATCAACCACTGGATCAGCCAAGGGCTGGCGGCGGTGGAGCAGTTGATCGGTGATAGCGGTTTCTGCTTTGGCGAGAGGCCCTGTGTGGCGGACGTGTATTTGATTCCGCAGTTGTATGCGGCTGAGCGGTTCAACGTCAGTCTTGAGGCTTATCCAAAGATTCGCCGTGTGTCAGCGTTGGCAGCGGAGCACCCGGCGTTTATCAGGGCGCACCCGGCCAATCAGCCAGACACCCCGTAAACCTGTAGGAGTGAGCCTGCTCGCGATGAGGGTGTGTCAGACACTAATCAGACTGACCCATCGCTATCGCGAGCAGGCTCACTCCTACAAAGGATCACCGTCGTAAACATAATCATAAAAACAAAACAGGTACCTTGCGATGCACAACCAGATTGCCAGCTTCCGGGCGGCACTCGACGCCCGTCCTGTGTCCCGTTATCAGTGGTTACTGTTGATCCTGCTCGCCTTACTACTGGTCACCGACGGCTATGACGCTCAGGTACTCGGCTACGTGGTGCCCGCACTGGCGCAGGACTGGGGGCTGGAAAAGTCGGCATTCGGGCCTGTTTTCAGCGCCAACCTGCTCGGTCTCACCATCGGATCTCTGGCGGTCACACCACTGGCCGACCGCTTCGGTGTGCGGCGTATTCTGCTCGCCTGCGTGCTGATCTACGCCAGCCTCACCGTGCTGATGGTGTTCGCCGATTCTCTCAACACGTTGATGATTGCGCGCTTCATCTGCGGCATCGGCATGGGCGGAGCGATGCCCAGTGCAATGGCGTTGATGTCGGAATACTCACCGCCGCGCCTGCGTACATTGATGGTCACGCTGGCCGCGTGCGGCTTCTCGTTCGGTGGTGCGGCCGGTGGATTTGTCGCGGCGGGTTTTATCGACCAGTTTGGCTGGCAAGCGGTGTTTCTCGCCGGCGGCGTCACGCCGTTGCTGTTGTTTCCGTTCCTCTGGTGGATGCTGCCGGAATCACTGCCACGTTTGCTGCGTGATGCGCCACCGTATGCGCGACTGCGCAAGGTGACCGCACGCATGCTACCGGACTGGCAGCCACCTGCTGCAACAGTCGAGCAGAACGAAAGCGAGCAGGGCAGCAAACTGACCGTGGTCGAGTTGTTCCGCAACGGCTATGCACGGCCGACGCTGCTGATATGGGCGACGTTTTTTGTCAGTCTGATTCTGCTGTATTTCATGATCAGCTGGCTGCCGACGCTGTTGCTCGAAAGCGGTTTAACACTCAACGAGGCGAACCTGGTGACCTCGATGTTCCTGTTCGCCGGCACCGTGGGCGCGATCTGCATGGCCTGGTTCGCCGACCGTTTGAAACGCAAGGTGCGGTTGTTGTCCGGGGTATTGGCGGGTGCGGCGCTGTGCACGATTCTGCTTGGACTCAATCACGACAATCCACGTTATCTGGTGGCCTGCGTCTTCGCCGCCGGGTTCTGCATCATCGGCGGACAACTGACGTTGAACGCGTTTGCGAGTAATTTCTACCCGGCGCACGTACGCGCCACAGGCACAGGTTGGGCGTTGGGAGTAGGGCGCTTCGGTTCGATTCTCGGACCGTTGTTTGGCAGCCTGCTGCTGGCGATGCACATTCCGGTTGAGCAGATTTTCTTCTTCTGCGCGATTCCCGCCGTCATCGCCGCGCTGCTGATTATCCAGGTGCGCTCGCCTCTGGATGTCACTGCGGTTACACCGGTTGGGGAATCTATAAAATCCTGAAGATCAAAAGATCGCAGCCTGCGGCAGCTCCTACATTGGGATTCGCGTGAAACCTGTAGGAGCTGCCGCAGGCTGCGATCTTTGCTGTTAATGGACGACAGAGTTAGGCGGCAGGTGACTGAGCCGGTCGGTCAGGCGCAGGCGCTGGATCGGATCATCGCTGAGCAGCAGCGCATGTTCCAGGTCAAAGCGTTCGGCATTCGGGCAATCAAGCCGTTGATACAGACTGGCTCGCGCCATGTAATCGGCGGCAGCGGCGTTGCCCAGTTCGAGTACGCGTTCAGCGTCGATCAGTGCGGCAATGAAGTCATCATGCGTCAGATGCAACTGGCGCAAGTTGCGCGACAGACGCTGCAGCATCTGCACTGGCGAGGCGGTCAGCAGATGCTCGGCGTTGAGCTTCATGTTCGGCCCGTACTGACGCTGCAGCAACTCGCGACAGTCATTGGGATACAGGCGTCGGCCGCCGCAAGGGTCGAGCAAGTGATCGGCGCCGGGCACCCGCAACAGGAAGTGTCCGGGGAAGTTGACGCCGACCAGTGGAATTTCCAGGCCGCGTGCCAGCTCAAGAGCAATCAACGCCAGGGTCAGGGGCTGACCGCGTCGCGTCTGCAAGACTTTGTGCAGCAACGCTGCCTGTGGGCGCAACGGCAGGAAGTCATCCTGGGCAAAACCCAGATCAATCATGCGCCGCAACAACGGTTGTGCCAGTTCACTGACCGGCAGCATCGGCAGGCCATAACTCACGCGCTGTTGCAGCTCTTTGAAATCGTGCAGCAGCGCCATTGGATCGACGTCTTTTTCGTGTTCGGCAGCGATCCACAGCGCGGCTTCAAACAGCGCGGGCGGTGAGCGGTGCAGACACTCGAAAAATCGTTGACGCGGACTCATTGAAATCTCCGGAGAATGCCTCGTTTTAGCCCTGTCCGCGCCATCCGTCCAGTGTCAGGCTTTGCCCTTGAGGGTTTATGCCACAAAGCACTTGTACTCTCGGGCGCTTATTCCGGTGCGCTCCAGCAATTTTCGGGCGCAAGCCTATACTGGCGTTCTACAAGAAGTGATTCGGGAGCCCAACGATGTTTGCTCTCATGCAAAGCACTCGCCTGGAATCGCTGCACCTTAGCGTTGACCCGGTTTCCGGGTTGAAGGCGGTCATTGCCATTCATAACAGTCGCCTCGGGCCAGCCCTGGGCGGGTGCCGTTACCTTGCCTATCCCAACGATGAATCCGCCGTTGAAGATGCCATTCGCCTCGCTCAGGGCATGAGCTACAAAGCCGCGCTGGCGGGCCTGCCTCAGGGCGGTGGTGTTGCGGTGATCGTGCGCCCGATACATGTCGAGAACCGGGGTGCGCTGTTCGAAGCCTTCGGCCGTTGCATCGATCAGCTCGACGGCCGTTACATCACCGCTATCGACAGCGGCACCTCGGTCGCGGACATGGATTGCATTGCCCAGCAGACTCAGCATGTCACCAGCACCACGTCGGCGGGCGACCCGGCGCCACACGCGGCAATGGGCGTGTTCACCGGGATTCGCGCGACCGCCATGGCTCGCTTGGGCAGCGATAACCTCGAAGGCTTGCGCATCGCTATTCAGGGCTTGGGCAATGTCGGTTTTGCACTGGCCGAGCAACTGCACGCGGCGGGCGCCGAGCTGTTGGTCAGTGACATCGACCATGGCAAGGTGCAACTGGCGATGGAGCAGCTCAATGCGCATCCGATTGCCAATGATGCATTGCTCAGTACGCCTTGCGACATTCTCGCGCCCTGCGGCCTGGGCGGTGTACTCAACAGTCACACCGTCACACAACTGCGCTGCTCGGCGGTGGCGGGCTCGGCTAACAATCAACTGACGCATCTGGACGTGGCCGATCAACTGGAGCGGCGCGGGATTCTGTATGCGCCGGATTATGTGATCAATGCCGGTGGGCTGATTTACGTCTCGTTGAAACATCGGGGCGAGGAGCTACAGACCATTACCGCGCATCTGTCGAAAATCAGCTCTCGGCTGACCGAGGTGTTTGCCCATGCGCAGGCGGAGAAGCGTTCACCGGCGCGGGTAGCCGATGAATTGGCGGAAAAAGTGTTGTATCGCTGAAAATCAAAAGATCGCAGCCTTCGGCAGCTCCTGCAGGGCTGCGATCTTTCCGATTTGAACGGTGTTACTTGGCTGCTTTCGCCGCTTTTGCAGGTTTGACTGGCGCTTCAGCCGGTTCTGCCGCATCAGCAACGTCAGCCACAGCCACTACCTCTGCCGGTGCGTTGAGCAGTTCCGACAGGGCGTCAGGCTGGCTCTTGAACGCACGGGCAAACACATCGCGATTCTTCGCCATGTAGATCCCGGCTTCTTCCACTTGCTGTTCAGTCAGCGACGGAACGGCTTTTTGCAACACATCGGCCAGATATTCGGCCAGCTCGAGCATTTTGTCATGACGGTCAGCTTCGGCTTTATCCATGAACAAGCGCTCCAGATCTCGGCTGCTGCGGTATACCACTTCGACGGCCATTCACCACCTCACATGCCTTCACATTAAGTTGTCTTGACGACTACTGTATCCATATACAGCGAAAAGGATAAGCGAATCCCTGCGCCATGGGTAGTGGCTTTTCAATGTAGACCGGATTTGGGGTTTGTCAGGGAGGCAGTGTTGGGCCATCGCGAGCAGGCTCACTCCTGCAGGCGCGGGGCGCGGTGCGACTAAACGCCACGGCGCGGGTTTGGTGGCGGCTCGCCATGATGGCGTGGCCTCTTTTCTGCATGAAACTGCAAACGTGCAGAAAACCGTCACGTCCAACACGCATCATCCGCTCGAATCGGGCTAAGGAACATCATCGTGAAAATAAACTGGGCCGAGAAACTGCGGCAAAACGTGCATCAACTGGCCGAGTCCCTGGGCAACCTGTTCGTCGAAACCTTCCACTACCTGGCGTTGTTCGCCATCGGTGCGGTGACGGCGTGGGCGGCGGTGATGGAGTTTCTCGGGATGCTCGAGGAAGGCCACATCAAGATCGATGACATTCTGTTGCTGTTCATCTATCTGGAACTCGGGGCGATGGTCGGGATTTATTTCAAGACCAACCACATGCCGGTGCGCTTCCTGATCTACGTGGCGATCACTGCGCTGACGCGCCTGCTGATCTCCAACGTTTCGCACCACAACCCGCCGGACATGGGCATCATCTACCTGTGCGGCGGGATTCTGCTGCTGGCGTTCTCGATTCTGGTGGTGCGTTACGCTTCGTCACAATTTCCCTCGGTGAAGATCGAGAAACCGCAGCGCAAGTTAGGTGCGGGTTCTGGTGAACATCCCGAGGTCGAGAAGGGTGAACTCTAAAGCCCGGCGACTTGCCGAGGCTGGTCGAGCGATTGTGGCGGTGGCGGGGTGAGTCCGTCGCCGCTGGTCATCGCTTCGAGGATCGCCATGGCGCTGTGACCCTGTTCGATGGCGATGCCGAATTGAATGCTTTGCACCAGACGCTTGAGGCGTTTGGGGTCGTTGCGCTGTTCGGCGCTAATCATCCGTTTGGCCACGATGCGGCCACTGTTGGACAGGGTCAGCATGATGCTGCCGTCCAGGCCCTGAATGCTCAGGTTGATCTGATAGTCCGGCGCGAAAGCATCGGTAATGATCTGAAAAGGATTGTCCATGATGCGTCACCGCCTGATTGAACGTGCAGTTGTTGACCGGCCGTGATCGGGTTGGTTCGCCATACCAGACCATCGGCCATTCCGTGTCCTGTACTGGTTACTCATGCAGGAGCTGCCGCAGGCTGCGATCTTTTGCTCTTCAATGTTTTGATTTCGGTCATGAAGGTCAAAAGATCGCAGCCTCGTTTCACTCGACAGCTCCTACAGGGGGAGTTTGCAAGGGACATGCCGGGAAATTTGTCGAACAATGAACACGGCGAAAAAAAAGGCGAGCCGCTTGGCTCGCCTTTTTTTATGGCGCGTTTTCAGGGCAGGAATGAATAGATGATCGCTGACAGTGCAATCAGGCCGATCAGCACCACAAACACGTTGGAAGCCTGACCCGAATACTGGCGCAAGGCCGGCACGCGGCGGATCGCGTACATCGGCATCAGGAACAGCAGGCAGGCAATCACCGGCCCGCCGAGGGTTTCGATCATGCCGAGAATGCTCGGGTTGAACGTCGCTACAGCCCAGCAACTGAGGATCATGAACAGCGCAGTCGCGCGGTTCAGCCAGCTCGCCGACATTACCTTGCCACGGCCGCGCAGGCTTTTCACGATCATGCCCTGAAAGCCTTCGCTGGCGCCGATGTAGTGGCCGAGGAAGGATTTGGTGATCGCCACCAGCGCAATCAGCGGCGCTGCATAAGCGATGACCGGGGTCTGGAAGTGGTTGGCCAGGTACGACAGGATCGAAATGTTCTGCGCCTTCGCCGCTGCCAGATCCGCCGGCGACAATGCCAGCACGCAACTGAAGCAGAAGAACATCACCGTCACCACCATCATGCCGTGCGCCATGGCGAGGATGCCGCTGCTCTTGCGTTCGGCCTGATCGCCGTAGCGTTGTTTTTGATCAACCGCGAAGGCCGAGATGATCGGCGAGTGGTTGAACGAGAACACCATCACCGGGATCGCCAGCCACATTGTCTTGAAGAACACCGACATCGGCATTGCTTCTTGCGCACTGGCGAAGAACGCGCCGTTCCAGTTCGGTATCAGGCTGAGCGCGAGTAGCAGCAACGCCGCGACGAACGGATAAACCAGCACGCTCATGGCTTTGACAATCACGTTCTGGCCGCAACGGACGATGGCCATCAGGCCGAGAATCAACGCCAGCGAGAGGATCGCCCGTGGCGGTGGGGCAATGTGCAGTTGGTGTTCGAGGAAGCTGCTCAGGGTGTTGGTCAGCGCCACGCTGTAAACCAGCAGGATCGGAAGATCGCGAAGAAATACAGCAGCGTGATCAGCTTGCCGGCACCGATGCCGAAATGTTCTTCGACCACTTCGGTGATGTCCCCGGAGCGCCCGGACAGGACGAAACGGGTCAGGCCACGGTGGGCGAAGAAGGTCATCGGGAACGCCAGCACGGCGAGAATCAGCAGCGGCCAGAAACCGCCGACACCGGCGTTGATCGGCAGGAACAAAGTGCCGGCACCGATGGCGGTACCGTACAGGCCAAGCATCCAGGTGGTGTCGGATTTGCTCCAGCCCTTGTGGGCCGTTGCGGATTTGCCTGTCAGGTCTACAGCGGGATTTTCGGCAGCAGGTGTACGTACATCGGTCATCGTTATCGCCTCGTTATTATTCTTGCTCGGGCTCACGGTTGGCAGGCCGTCGGGTGTGGCCTGCCGGGGCGATCAGGGAATGCGCCTCAGCACTCCACCCAGTTCACAGCCAGGCCGCCCCGTGAAGTCTCTTTGTATTTGTCATGCATGTCGGCGCCGGTATCGCGCATGGTGCGGATCACCCGGTCGAGGGAAATGAAGTGGTTGCCGTCGCCGCGCAGGGCCATTTGCGTGGCGTTGATCGCCTTCACCGCAGCGATCGCATTGCGCTCGATGCACGGCACTTGCACCAAGCCACCGACGGGGTCGCAGGTCAGGCCAAGGTTGTGCTCAAGGCCGATTTCGGCGGCGTTTTCCAGTTGCTCTGGCGTGGCGCCGAGCACGTCGGCGAGACCGGCAGCGGCCATGGCGCAGGCCGAACCGACTTCGCCCTGACAGCCAACTTCGGCGCCGGAAATCGAGGCATTTTTCTTACACAGAATGCCGACGGCGGCCGCGCCCAAAAAGAACGCGACGACGTCATCGTCAGACGCCTCAGGGTTGAATTTCATGTAGTAGTGCAGAACGGCCGGAATGATCCCGGCTGCGCCGTTGGTCGGCGCGGTGACCATGCGCCCGCCGGCAGCGTTCTCTTCGTTGACCGCGAGGGCGAACAGGTTGACCCACTCCATCGCCGACAGAGTCGAACTGATCACATTCGGCTTGCCGATTTCCAACAGGCTGCGGTGCAGTTTCGCCGCGCGGCGCGGCACATTCAGGCCGCCGGGCAGAATGCCTTCGTGGCGCAGGCCTTGTTCGACGCACTCGCGCATCACCGACCAGATGTGCAGCAGCCCTTGGCGGATTTCGGCGTCAGTGCGCCACGCGCGCTCATTGGCCATCATCAGTTCGGACACGCGCAGGTTGTGCTTCTTGCACAGTGACAGCAGCTCGGCGGCGCTGGAAAAATCATACGGCAACACCACGTCGCCGGCCGGCGCGACACCGGATTCGGCTTCCGCTGCCTCGATAATGAAACCGCCACCCACCGAATAGTACGTCTGCGTGAACAGCTCGGCGCTTTCGCCAAAGGCTGTCAGCGACATGGCGTTGGGGTGGTAGGGCAGGCTCTCGTCGAGCAGCAGGAGATCGCTTTGCCAGTTGAAGGCAATGTCTCTTTGACCCGCGAGAGACAGTGATCCGGTTTCGCGCAGTTGCTGGATGCGTGGATCGATGGTCGACGGATCAATGCTGTCCGGCCATTCGCCCATCAGCCCCATGACTGTGGCACGGTCGGTCGCGTGGCCGACGCCGGTGGCCGACAGCGAACCGTACAGACGGATTTCGACACGGCGCACATCGTTGAGCAAATGCTGGTCGATCAGCGCCTGGGCGAAGGTTGCAGCGGCGCGCATCGGGCCGACGGTGTGGGAGCTGGACGGACCGATGCCGACTTTGAAGAGATCGAAAACACTGATAGCCATGCTAAAGCCTTACAAGGAATGGTAGAGGAATCGCCGCCATTTTTTGTAGGACAAGCGCAATGTCGGCGATACTGCCTACCTCGGTCCGACGTGACTAACGAAACTTCCTAAGTAAGCCTTTAGCAGGACTAAACGATGAGTCGTCAATTGCATGCCCAGACCTACGTCTGGCTGCAGGTGTTTTCCTGTGCCGCGCGGCACCTGTCATTTACCCGTTGCGCAGAAGAACTGCACATCACGCCGGGGGCGGTCAGCCAGCAAATTCGTCAGTTGGAAGAGCGTCTCGGGTTTCGCTTGTTCCACCGGCGCGCGCGCGGCGTGGAGCTGAGTGCGGAAGGGCAACGCCTGGCCATTACCGTCAACGAGGCGTACGGCAGCATTGATGCGGAGCTGCGCCGACTCGACGCCGGGATGATCAGCGGGATTTTACGTCTGCGATCGATTCCGTCGTTCCTCAGCAAATGGCTGACGCCGCGTCTGCCACGCTTGCAACAGCGCTATCCGGACATCCAGTTGCGGCTGGTCGCCGAGGACAGCAGCGTGCCGTTGCATGAGGGCGACTTTGATCTGGCGATTGATCTGAACGACGGCAGTTATCCAGGGTTGTTATCCACAGCCTTGCTCGACGAGCAGATTTTCCCGGTGTGTGCGCCGAGTCTGTTGCGCGGACGTCCGCCGCTGCATGGCCCGGCGGACCTGCTGCATTTCCCGTTACTGCACGACATCACTGCCTGGCGCGGCAGTTACGAATATGCGGAGTGGGAGTTTTATCTGAATGCGATCGGTTTTGAAGGGGCCGACGTACGGCGCGGGCATACCTTCAATCGGAATCATCTGACCATCGAAGCGGCGATTGCCGGTATGGGCGTGGCGATTGCCCGGCGCACGCTGCTCAATGATGAGCTGGAACGAGGGACGTTGATCGTGCCGTTCGGGCTGTCAGTGCCTAACCACAAACGTTACGTATTGCTCTATGCACCGGGGGCGTTGAGCCATCCGGGCGTGCGTGCGGTGCATGATTGGCTGGTCGAAGAGGCGGGGATTTTTCGCAGTTTGCACCCGTTGAATGACGGGCAATTGTGAGCAAATTTTGCAGGGTTGCGAGGCGACCCAACTCCCGACCTTACCAGCGCTTTGCTTGGTTGTCCGGCTTTTTTTGCGAATGAATATTTTTCTTTTTTCAGGGGTTGAAATGTTTGGCAGTCGGGCCGATTGTTGTAACCAAGGGGTCAGGAAATTCAATTCAAGGCCCCTCGCGAGCTAGCTGAAATAAGGGATGAACTATGCAAATCCAAGTCAACAGCGATAACCATATTCAAAGTAGTCAACGACTGGAGGAGTGGGTACGTACAACCATTGAGAGCACGCTCGAACGTTATGAAGAAGACCTGACCCGTGTCGAAGTCCACCTGAGCGACGAGAACGGTGACAAACCTGGTCCCCATGACATGCGCTGCCAACTGGAAGCACGGCCAAAAGGCCATCAACCGATTTCCGTGACCCACAAAGCCGATTCGCTGGAACAGGCGATCGACGGCGCCGCCGAAAAACTCGAGCACGCCCTGGAGCACCTTTTCGGCAAACTGCGAGGTAAACCACGCGCCGCTGTGGTGCCATTCACCGGCAAGGCCAACGACAAGCTGTTGGCGGAAGAGTTTGATGAGAACGAACAGGCAGCGATCAACAGCTGATACGCTGATTTTATAAGCCAACCCAATGAGAACGGGCCTGCGAATGCAGGCCCGTTTTTGTTTGCGGTTTTTAATGTTAGTTAAAGTCAGCTTATAGGCTGGAGCCGAGAGTGAATCGTGTCTTTGTATTGAAACGCATACAGTGTTGTCTTTGATTTATCCTGCGGCGAGACGTTTTAAACAAGAGGGCTGAATATCTGAATTAATAAGTTGTACGGATCAAGGAAGGCTGTAATGGAATATGCTACTGGGAGCTCGCGCAGGCTTTTACTTGCGATGTTTGCCACATCGGTTCTTGGGATGTGCGCAAGTTATGCTCACGGCAACGAAGTCGATGTCAGGGAACTGACTATTTCTGAAATTAATAAAGACTTTGCACAAGGACGTTATACATCCGAGCAACTGACACGAGCCTTTCTGTCTCGTATTGATCAATACAATCCTTACTACAACGCCTTTACCGCGATGAACTCGAAAGCACTGGATGAAGCTCGCGATATTGATCGCAGGCGCCGTGCAGGAGAACAGCTAGAGCCAATGGCGGGCATTCCGGTAGTCGTGAAGGACACCATAGACATGGCCGGGTTTGCCTCTACGGCGGGCTACGCTCCTCTTTCATCAAAGGCTGGAGGTATGGACCTCATACCTGAGCGTGATGCTGCTGTCGTCCAGCGTCTGCGGGCGGCCGGCGCGATCATTTTGGGCAAGACCAACGTGCCGGTTTTTCTGGAAATCCTGCCAACGCCAATGACAGTTGGGCCGGGGTGACTTACAACGCCCTCAATCGTTCCTGGTCGCCGGGTGGCTCGTCTGCTGGCACTGCGACGGCTGTCGCAGCCAACTTTGCCGTGGTGGGGCTGGCAGAGGAAACCGGCGGCTCCATTCAAAATCCCGCCGGTGCGCAGAGCCTGGTTGGTATCAAGCCCACATTTGGTCTCATCCCAAATTCCGGCGTCATTCCACAAGCGGGATCGACACGCGATGTGGTGGGACCGATCGCCCGCAATGTGCGGGATGCGGCAATGACGTTGGACGTCTTGGCGGGCTATACGCTGGACGATCCTAAAACCACGGCGTCGTTTGGCAACATCCCTCAACAAGGTTATTCATCAGGCTTGCAACCGGGAGCCCTCAAGGGCAAACGCATCGGCTTGTTTGGTGCGGGTTGGAGTGGGTCTTTCGCAACGTTGCCAAGGGCGACAAAACAGCAGTATTACAAGGCGGTAAAACAGCTTGAAGCACTGGGCGCTATTTTGGTCGACGACCCTTTCGCCGGTTCCGGGTTAGTTGAAATGGCACCGGCTGATGGTGACTATGACGCTCGCGGCTCCGATGCTCATGCCTATGATCTGGATCTTTACCTGAAGAACCTTGGGGACAGTGCGCAAGTTCATTCACTTGAGCAATTACAGGCCCGGATTGGCGTCAATCTGTTCGAGGCGCAAGGACCGCTTGAATACTATACGACCCAGTTACCGGTGCTCGCCGGCTCTTACAAGACACCGACGGTTGCGCCGGATCTTTCCGGGTTTGCCAATCTTCGCGAAAACTATCTGCGCATTTTCAATCGAGTCATGGATGAAAATAATCTGGACGCGATGGTGTTTCCGCAAATGCTCGAGCCCTTGGGTGATGTGTATGAAGGCTTCATGGACGCGACGACCGCCTCTGTGATCAATATTGCCGGGATTCCGGGCGTGGTTGTTCCCAGTGGCGTTTATCCACAGGGCCAACCGTTCTCGTTGATATTTGTCGGTCGCCTGTGGAGTGAGCGCGATCTGATTGCCTGTGCATACGACTACGAGCAACAGGTCAAAGGCCGATTGATTGCCGAGAATCTGCAATCGACACTTGGGCCAAGTCCAGAGTGAGAGAAGGGCAGTGATGGCAGGTCTGACTGGGCAGGCCTCTTCGCGAGCAAGCCCGCTCCCACAGGTTGGAAGGCATTCCAATGTGGGAGCGGGCAGTTGGCTGGCTGAATCAGAACGCTACCGAGGTTTGCACATAAACCGTGCGCGGTTCCCCCACATATTTACCTTTGTTGTTGTCATCAAACGAGCGCGTGAAGTACTGCGTGTTGAAGATGTTCTTCACGCCCACTGCCACGTTCAAATCCGATAACTGCGGGCCGAAGTCGTAGCCTGCGCGGCTGCTGAACAGCATGTACCCCGGGATTTTGCCGGTGCTGCCATCGGCGCTTTCTTTGGTGGTGTTGGCGTTGTCGGCGAACTGGTCGCTCTGGAAGCTGCTGTCCAGATTGAGCTTCCACGCCCCTTCGGTGTAACCCACGCCAATCGTGCCTTTGTGTTTCGAGGAGAACGGCACGCGATTGCCTTTGTTCGGGCCATCTTCGCGAATGGTCGCGTCAACGAATGCGTACGTGGCGTAGACATCGAAGCCGGCCAGCGCCGGGCTCAAGTCATCCAGCGCGTAGTTGACGCTGGTCTCGATGCCCTGGTGACGGGTTTCGCCACGGGCGATCACCGAGTCATTGGTCTGGTTGCTTTCGTACTGGTTATCGAAGTTGATCAGGAACGCACCGATTTCCGCGCGCAACGCACCGTTGTCGTAGCGAGTACCGAGTTCCCAGGTGCGGGCCTTCTCCGGTTTCACTTCGCCGCTGCTCACACGATTGGGCATCTGGCTGTATTGCACGCTGCCGAACGAGCCTTCGGTGTTGGCGTACAGATTCCAGCTGTCGGTGAGGTGGTAAAGCACGTTCAGTGCCGGCAGCGCGGTGTTGTAGTCACCCTTGTATTTGACGTTGGTCAGGTTGTTGGTCTGTTGCGACTCGATCATCTCGTAGCGCACGCCCGGGGTGATCGTCCATTTGCCGATGTCGATGCGGTCATCGACGAAGAACGCATTGGCCTCGGTGCCGCCGCGCGTATCACGGTCGTTGCGGCTATTGGTGGTCGGGTATTCATTGCTGGCGATCGGTGTGCGATAGCGCAGTTCGTGACCGGCCTCGTTGATGTAACGATAGCCGACGCCGACTTCGTGGCTGGTCGGGCCGAGGTCGAAGCCTTGGGCGAAACGGGTTTCCAGGCCACGTACCCAGTACTCGCGTGGCGACAGCGAGAGGAAGCTGCCCTGATCCAGATAACCACTGCGCAAGGTCTTGGTGAAGAAGGTGTTGGCGGTGAACTCGCGGCGATCTTCCTGATAGCGATAGCCGAAGTTGAACATCGTGCGTCGGCCCCAGAACTGGTCTTTGGGGCGCGTCGACTGATAGGGATCAGCATCGTAGTCGGCGACGTTCAGGCCACCGGGCATATCGGCCTTGCCTTCGTAATATTGGGCCATGGCATTGAAGCTATTGGCTTCGTCGAGCTGGTATTTGCCCTTTAGGATCAGGTCGTCGATTTCGGTGTCGCTGTGTTCACGCCAGTCACCGCCGCGGGTGCCGGAATACAGCAATGCGCCACCCAGACCATTATCGGCGGTGCCACCGGCCAACAGATTGGCGTTGGTCTTGAAGCCGTCATGGCTCGACGATGGGCTGGTTTCAGTCTGCAAGCCACCTTTGACGGTGGGCTCATCGGGAATTGCGCGGGTCACGAAGTTGACCACGCCACCGACGTTCTGCGGGCCGTAGCGCACCGCGCCGCCGCCACGCACGACGTCGACGGCGTCCATGTTGCCCATGCTGATCGGCGCGAACGACAACTGCGGCTGACCGTAAGGTGCGAACGGCACCGGAATACCGTCCATCAGCACGGTAGAGCGTGCCGCCAGGCGTGGGTTCAAACCACGAATGCCGAAGTTCAGCGCCATGTCGTGGCTGCCGGTGCCATTGTTTTCCGGGGCGTTGACGCCGGGGATGCGGTTGAGCACATCGCGTGCTTGAGTCGCGCCCTGACGTTCAAATTCTTCGCGGCGGATCACGTCGCGGGCACCGGGATGTTCGAAGACGTTGATTTGCGCGGCGTCACCGAGCCAGTCGCCGACGACTTTCGAGGTGTCCAGTTCCAGTGCCGCTTCGCTCAAGGGTTGCAGGCTGAAGGCGTTATTGCCTTCGGCGCGCGCTTGCAGGCCGGTGCCTTCAAGCAACGCATTGAGGCCTTGTTCCGGCGTGTAACTGCCTTCCAGACCACGGCTTTGCACACCACGAGTGACTTGCGAGCCAAAGGAAATCAGCACGCCCGCTTCACGGCCAAACTGGTTGAGAGCATTTTCCAGCGACGACGGCGCGATGTGATACGCCTTGGCGTCGGCAGCCAGTGCGGCGGGCAGGGCGCTGAAGCTCAGGCTGGCGCCGAGAACGAGATTGCGCAGGGTGCGCGCCAGTGGCGTGAGGCGGGTGGGGTGCATGATGGGTGATCCTGAGAAGGTTGAATCAAGGGGGCTTTCCTTCTCTGTCACGCCAGATCTGAAAAACGGCTCATTTATTTTTTTGCAGATCAAAAGATCGCAGTCTGCGGCAGCGCTTGCATTGCAAACGCGTCCACCCAGGTAGGCGTTGCCGCAGGTTGCGATCTTTTGATCTTTGCGGGTTAAACCCGTGCCTCGACGGTCACCCAATAACGGGTAAAGCGCTTCACCTTCACCGGCAGACTGATTTCCAGCAGATCAAGAATCCGCTCACTGTCATCCAGTGGATAAGTCCCCGAGATCAGCAAGTCGGCGACGTTCTTGTCGCAATGCAACTGCCCGCGACGATAACGTCCAAGCTCATCAAGGAAGTCGCCCAGACGCATGTGCGCTGCCACCAGCATGCCGTCGGCCCAGGCACCGCTGTTGGCGTCCAACGGTCTGGCTTCGCTGACCGACGTCGAGGTGAAGTTCAGTTGCCGGGCGACGGGCAGCAGCATTGGCGGGCGTCCGCTGGCGGCCAGCTCGACCCGACCTTCAAACACCGCCACCTGCGTGCGATCGGCAAACTGCCGCACATTGAGGCGCGCGCCCTGGGTTTTCAGAATGCCCTGAGCCGTGCGCACTTCGAACGGTTGCCTGGCCGTCAGGAGGATTTCGCCTTCGAGCAAGCGGATCAGCCGCTGCGCTCCATCGACATCCGCCGCACTGGCCGTGTTGAGTTGCAACTGACCGCCCGCATCCAACGCCACCATGCGCCGTTGGCCAATCGGGCTGCGATAGTCGGCGAGCAGCGACGGCAGTGGATTGTGCTCGCGCATGCCCCAGGTCACTGCCGAACCGGCGCCAAGAATCAGCAGCAGTTTCAGTGCCTGGCGGCGGCTGCCGGACTTCGGCGCGTTCAACGCTGCATGCGCCAGCGGCGAAGACACACCACGCAAGCGCTGGTTGACCCGTTGAATGTGTTCCCACGCCCGTCGGTGCTCGCTGTGAGCATCCATCCACTGCTGCCACGCCTGTTGCTGGCGCGGGGTGAATGCACCTTGCTGCATTTCCATCAGCCAGTGCACTGCCTGCTCGGCCACTAGCGAGGAAAAATCCGCAGTGCGGTTCATAGCGCGAAGTAGCAGCGCAGCGCCGCTTTGTTCAGGTGACGTTTGACCGTGGCTACAGATATGTCCAGTTCTGCAGCGATCTGTGGATACGTCAGGCCGTCGACCTGCGCCAGCAAAAACGCGCGTTTGACCTGACGCGGCAAGCCATCAAGCAACTCATCCAGCTCGATCAGGGTTTGCAGGATGATTGCTTTGTGTTCTTCCGACGGCGCGACCATTTCCGGCATCTGCGCCAGCGTGTCGAGATAGGCGCGTTCCAGATCCTGACGGCGGTAATGATTGAACAAAACCCGCTTGGCGAGCGTAGTGAGGAACGCGCGTGGTTCGATGATTACCGGTGGTTCGCGGGCGGTCAGTACCTTGATGAACGTGTCCTGCGCCAGATCTGCTGCGCTGTCCGGGCAGCCGATTTTGCGCCGCAGCCAGCCGGTGAGCCAGCTGTGGTGGGCCTGGTAGAGCGATTCGACAGGATGGGCGGACGACAACGGTATGACTCCGGGCGCTTTCGTGACGCGGTTGAGAGCATGCGTTAGAGAACAAGAACTGTTCGCATTGTAGTGGGCGAAGACCCTGGCCGGCAATCAGATGCTTTTGCGTATGAGAATATTTATCATTAATATTGCTCGCCTGTGGGTTCGGCTTGTCGGCCGGCCATTTTCGTTTCAGGGTCGAAACATGAAAGCCAAACTCGCCACACTTCCCATGTCCTATCGTCTGGCCGTCACCTCGCGGGTGCTGGCGGCGGTGTTTGGTGGTTATCTGGTAGCGGCGCTGGCCAGTGTCACGCTGACGCTGTGGTTGCCGATGAACCGCGCCGAAGCCGTGGTGACCGGCATGACCGTTTCGTTTCTGGTCTATCTGGTGGCTGTGCTCTGGTGCTTCGCCTGCCGCACCGCGTGGTCGGCGTGGGTCGGTTTGCTGGTGCCGAGCGTGATTCTGGCAACTGTCTCTGGCGCGGCGCGCGGCTTGGGTTACGCATGAAAGAGGGTTTTCGTCAGGCGATGGCCTGGTTGCACACCTGGACGGGACTGATCTTCGGCTGGCTGTTGTTCGCGATTTTCCTGACCGGCACCCTGGCCTACTTCAAGGATGAAATCAGTCACTGGATGCAGCCGGAAATTGCGGCGCGATCAGTCAATGCCGAAACCAGCCTGACGTTGGCCGAGGACTATCTGCAACAACATGCGGCCGGCGCCTCACGCTGGCTGATCGATTTGCCCGATGCCCGTGATCCCGGCCTCTCGGTGCGTTGGCAGCAGGCACCGGCAAAAAACGGCGAGCGCGGGCGCTTCGAATCGAAAACCCTCGACGCGCAAACCGGCGCTGAAGTGCAGGGCCGCGAAAGCATGGGCGGCGAGTTCTTTTACCGCTTTCATTTCCAGTTGCAGATGCCTTATCCGTGGGGACGCTGGCTGTCGACCATCGCGGCCATGGTGATGTTTGTCGCACTGATCACCGGGATCATCACCCACAAGAAAATCTTCAAGGACTTCTTCACCTTCCGACCGCGCAAAGGCCAGCGTTCCTGGCTCGACGGGCATAACGCCGTGGGCGTGCTGGTGTTGCCGTTTCACTTGATGATCACCTACAGCAGCCTGGTGATTTTCATGTCGATGGTCATGCCCGCCAGCATCGTGGCGTCCTATGGCAGTGACGTGCGCACGTTCTATGACGAAGTTTTCCCGGCCTCGAAGACGCCGGAACGGGCGAATGTCGCTGCGCCGCTGGCAGCCATGGCGCCGCTGTTGAGCAAAGCCAGCGAGCAATGGTCAGGCGGCCACACTGCTCGGCTTTCGGTGAACAATCCGGGGGATGCCAATGCCACGGTAGTGTTGTCCCGGGCGGGTGATCGCATCGTCCACGATTTCGGCAGTGCCGTGACCTTTAACGGTGTCACTGGCGAAATGCTCGGCAGCACACCTGATCAACCGGCGGCGATGGCGGTGGGTGGGACGTTCTATGGCTTACACATGGGGCACTTCGCCGGTCCGCTGTTGCGTTGGCTGTATTTCATCTGCGGTCTGGCCGGCACGGCGATGATCGGCACCGGCCTGGTGATCTGGCTCGGCAAGCGTCAGCTCAAACACGCCAAGAGCGGCGTCATGCCGTTCGAACTGCGTTTGGTAGAAGTGCTGAACATTGCCAGCATGAGCGGCCTGGTGGCGGCGGTGGCGATGTTTTTCCTCGCCAACCGTCTACTGCCAGTGAGTATGGCCGAGCGTGCGGACTGGGAAGTGAATGCATTTTTCATCACCTGGGGTTTGAGTGTTGTGCATGCCTTGCTGCGTCGGGGGCGCAGGGCTTGGGTTGAGCAACTTGCGTTCGGCGCGCTGCTGTTTATTGCGCTGCCGCTGATCAATGCGCTGACTCCGTGGAATCTCGCGGCCACCTTGGCGCAGGGCGATTGGGCGCTGGCGGGGTTCGACCTGACGTGTCTCGCAACAGGCCTGTTGCTGGTTTGGGCGGCGATGAAAATGCACCGCGCCGGCAACACCGTCAGGGTCAAAAGAACACCGCGCGAAGCCAGTCGGCCGGTCTCGCTTGAGCAAGGGGCAAACTGATGTTGTTGCCGCTATTGCTCACTTACGCCGGGTTCAGCGCACTGTGCCTGTCGATGCCTCGGCACCACGATGAATTGCTCGGCAACAAACCGTCTGTTCGCCGCGCTCAGGCCTTGAAACTGGTTGGCTGGTCGTTGCTGGCATTGTCGCTGTGGGCGGCGGTGGCGGCGGGCGGCTGGAGTTTCGGTCTGGTCGACTGGTTCGCGGTGTTGATGCTCAGCGCCCTCGTGCTGGTGTTGCTGCTGCCTTACCGCCCGCGTCTGGCATTGGCGTTGGCCGCTGCGAGCCTGTTGGCCAGTCCGGTCGTCGCATGGGCGCTGAGCTGAAATGCTGATCGGTCTGCCGCCGGATTCACGCGACGACGAGCCGCGTGGCGCGCGTGCGCATTTTCTTCAGGTGTTCCTGTCCCAGCGTTCGCAAATGGAAGCCTTGGTCAACCGGCGAGTCGGCTGCCGGGCGACGGCGGCGGATCTGGTGCAGGATTTGTTCTTGCGTTTCTGGCGCCGGCCGCTGGTGCAGGTCGAGGAACTCGGCACGTATCTGCTGCGCTGTGCCGGCAATATTGCCATCGACCATTTGCGCAGCGAAGGCACGCGCACGCGCGTCAACGAAGGCTGGCAACCGGACGCGCCGGACAGTCACGGTAGCGAGCCGCAAGCCGCGCTAGAAGCGGGCAATGATCTGCGCCATGTCGAAGCGGCATTGCGCGCGTTGCCCGAGCGCACGCGGCAGATCTTTTTGCTCAATCGCATCCACGGTCGCAAATACGCGGAAATCGCCAAAGCCATGGGCCTGTCCCAAAGTGCCGTGGAAAAACATATGATGCGCGCCCTCGAGGCCTGCAAGGCCAGCCTGCGCGAACCCGCGCCACGCACGCCAGGGAAAGCACCGTGACTCACATCGACCGCGTCAGCCCGACGCCCGCTCAGGAGCAGGCGGCTTTTGCCTGGCTGAGCCTGTTGCATGATCGACCGAGTGCTGGCGATCAACTGATTTTCAGCCAATGGCTGCGTGCAGATCCGGCGCATGCCGAGGCGTACGCCCAGGCCCAGGTCGTGTGGGAATTGAGCGAAGGCCCGGCGCAGATTTTGGCCGCTGAAGACGCCTTGGCGTTGCAGGGTTATCTCAATGCCATGGAGCGTCCGCGTCGTACGCCGCTGCTGCGTTGGTCGGGGGCGCTGGCGATGGCGGCGTGTCTGCTGCTGATGGTCAGCCTCGGTACGGGATGGCAACCGCAACGCTGGGCCGACGATCTGGGCGCTGATTATGTCTCGGCACCCGGCGAGATCCGCACGGTGACCCTGGCGGACCAATCGCAAGTGACCCTCGATGCCGACAGCGCCATCGCCGTGGATTTCAGCAAAGGTGAGCGGCATGTTCAGTTACGTCGCGGTGCCGGTTTTTTCAGCGTCACGCACACGGGTGATCCGTTTGTAGTAGCAGCGGAAAAAGGTGAGGCGCGGGTGCTCGGGACGCAATTTGAAGTGCGTCTGCAGCCGCACGGCGCGCAGGTCACGGTGTTGTCGGGTCGCGTTGGTGTGAAGGCGGATCGTCAAGGCGAACAGCAGATTCTTACAGCGGGGCAGCAAGTCGCCTACGGTCAGGGCGCAGCGCAAAAACTGCATGCGGTGGACAGTGAGGCGCAACTGGCCTGGCGTCAGGGCTGGCTGACTTACTACAAGTCGACGCTGGCGGATGTCGTGGAAGATTTGCGCCGGTATTACCCCGGACGGATCGTGCTGCTCAACGATGAGCTGGCAGCGCGCAAGGTCAGTGGCAGTTTCCCGAGCAAGGATCCGCAGGCTGTGTTGAGTTCCCTGCAAGGGGTGTTGGGGTTTGAGCAGCATCAGGTGTTGGGGCATCTGATTATTTTGCGTTGAGGCCACTGGCCTCTTCGCGAGCAGGCTCGCTCCCACACTGGATCTGTTATCGACACAAAATCCCTGTGGGGGCTAGCCTGCTCGCGAAGGCGTCGGGCCCGACAACACACCTCCAAAAATATTTTCAGATTTGTGGTGAGGTAAACCCGAGTCCCATCCGTGTAGTGACTGAAACTGCGAGTCATTCGCATCCGTTGCGGTTCTACACAGGTCATTGAGCAATGAAGTCCAGGGCAAAATCGGGTTCGGTCAAACAGTGGTTGGGCGTGTCGGCGTTGAGTTTTTCGGCGTTGGCGCTGTTGCCGATGAGCGTCGCTCTCGCGGCTGAAACCGTCAGCAGTCAGGCGCAGAAACAGTTCAATTTCGCACTGGGTGCCAAGCCGTTGCCGCAAGCCCTGAGCGACTTCAGTCGGGTCACCGGGCAAAGCGTGGTCTACACCGATGAAGCGCCTTACGGTCTCACTGCCCCTGCGGTCAATGGTCAGATGAGCGCCGAGCAAGCGCTGCAACGGCTGCTCAGCGGCTCGGGTCTGAGCTTCCGTCGTACCGACAGCCACACTCTGGCGCTGGAGCCAAAACCGACCGAGGGCGCGCTCAACCTCGGCGCCACCACCATCACCTCGATGCGCGATGATTCGATGAGTTATCAGCCGCCGGAAACCAGTTCGGTGATGCGCTCCTCGGCGTCGTTGCAGGAAACCCCGCAGACCGTCAACGTCATCCCGGCGCAGGTCATCCGCGATCAGGCGCCGCGCAACCTCGACGATGCGCTGGCCAACGTCAGCGGTATCACTCAAGGGAATACGTTGGGCAGCACCCAGGATTCGGTGATGACGCGTGGTTTCGGCGACAACCGCAACGGCTCGATCATGCGTGACGGCATGCCGATCGTGCAGGGCCGTGGCATGAACGCCACGGTCGATCGCGTCGAAGTGCTCAAGGGGCCAGCCTCCTTGCTCTACGGGATCCAAGACCCGGGCGGCGTGGTCAACATGGTCAGCAAAAAGCCTCAACTGGCCCAGTACAACGCCTTGACCTTGCGCGGTTCGACCTATGGCGACAGCAAGAACGGCAGCGGCGGCACCTTCGACAGCACTGGCGCACTGGGCGATTCCGGGCTGGCCTATCGCATGGTGCTGGATCACGAAGATGAAGATTACTGGCGCAATTTCGGCACCCACCGTGAAACGTTGATCGCCCCTTCGCTGGCCTGGTTCGGCGAAAACACCCAGCTGACGTTCGGCTACGAACACCGTGAATTTCTCACGCCGTTCGACCGTGGCACGCTGATCGATCCGCGCACCAATCACCCACTGGACATCTCGCGCAACGAGCGCCTCGACGAGCCGTTCAACAACATGGAAGGCCGCTCGGATCTGTACCACTTCGAAGCTGACCATGAACTGAATGACGACTGGAAAGCTCACTTCGGCTACAGCTGGAACCGCGAAACCTACGACGCCAGTCAAGTGCGCGTAACCGCTATCGACACCAAGAAAGGCACGCTGACCCGCAGCATGGACGGCACGCAAAACGCGATCAGCACCGACCGTTTCACCACGGCCAGCCTCGAAGGCAAAGTCAATGTGCTGGGCATGCAGCATGACCTGGTGTTTGGCGTTGACGACGAGTACCGCAAGATCTACCGCGCCGACCTGATCCGCCAGAAAAGCCTGAGCACCTTCAGCTACGTCAATCCGGTCTATGGCCGTGAAGTCGCAGGCACCACGGTCAGTGCCGCCGACAGCGCGCAGACCGATGAACTGCGCAGCGATTCGGTGTTCATGCAGGACTCGATTCACCTCACCGATCAGTGGATTCTGGTCGCGGGCGGGCGCTTTCAGGAGTACGACCAGTACGCCGGCAAAGGCGTGCCGTTCAAGGCCAACACCGACAGCAACGGGCAGAAATGGGTACCTCGTGCGGGTCTGGTCTATCGCTACACCGACGCCTTGTCGTTCTACGGCAGCTACACCGAATCGTTCAAACCCAACTCGACGATCGCGCCGCTGAGTGGCAGCAGCACGGTGCTCGACGGCAGCATTGCGCCGGAAGAAGCCAAGTCGTGGGAGTTGGGCGCGCGACTGGATCTGCCGGGGAGAATCACCGGCAACATCGCGCTGTTCGACATCAAGAAACGCAACGTGCTGGTGGCCAACGCTGAAGGCCCGACGACGATCTACAGCGCCGCCGGCGAAGTGCGTTCGCGTGGTCTTGAACTGGATCTGAGCGGTCAACTGAGTGAGCGCTGGAGCATGATCGGCAGCTACGCCTACACCGATGCCGAAGTCACCGAAGACCCGGATTACAAAGGCAAGCGTTTGCAGAACGTAGCGAAGAACAGCGGCTCATTGTCGGCGGTGTATGACTTCGGCAGTGTGATCGGTGGCGATCAATTGCGCGTCGGCGCCGGGGCGCGTTATGTCGGCGAACGTCCGGGCAACGCGGTGAATGATTTTGATCTGCCGAGCTACACCGTGGCCGATGCGTTTGCCACGTATGACACCAAAGTCGAGGGGCAGAAGGTCAAGTTTCAGCTCAACGTGAAGAACCTGTTTGATCGCACTTATTACACCTCGGCGGCGAGCCGGTTCTTTGTGTCGATGGGGGATTCGCGGCAGATTTCCTTGTCCAGCACCTTGGAGTTCTGAGCCGAAACCGCGTCATCGTTCATCGCTGGCAAGCCAGCTCCCACAGGTTTTTGGTCGAGCACAAATTTCTCCAACGGCCGAGGACTTTGTGGGAACTGGCTTGCCAGCGATGAGGCCCTGACAGACAGCAAGGATTTCGGTTCTAACGCAAAAACGCCTGGCGATATTCGCCAGGCGTCCCACCCAACACCTGCTTGAAGCGATTGGTAAAGTGGCTCGCACTGGCAAACCCACAGGCCAGCGCAATTTCCCCCAACGGCAATGCCGTGCTGCGCAACAACTCCCGCGCTCGACTCAAGCGTCGCGCCAGCACGTACTGATGCGGCGGCAAACCGAAGCTCACGCGAAACATTCGCGCAAAGTGATATTCCGATAACGCACACAAACCGGCGAGTTGCCCAAGGCTGATCGGTTCGGCCAACTGACTGTCGATGAACTCGACCAATTGCCGACGCTGATGCGGTGCGAGGCCGCCCTTCAGCCGCAAGCCCTGACGCGCGCCAACCTGGCTGAGCAATGTGTGGCTGATCAGTTCGTGAGCGAGGCTGCTGGTCAGCAGACGTTCAGCGGGTTCGTCCCAGTTCAGCGTCAGTAACTGCCGAAAGCGTTGAGCCTGCTGCGGGTCTTCGAGAAAGGTCTGCTCGCGCAACTGCATTTCTCGGGGTTCGCGATCAAGCAACGTGACACAACCGAGGGCGAACTGTTCTGCGCTGAAATACAGGTGCGCGAGACGAATGTCGCCATTGATCACCCAACCCGATTGGTGATCGGCCGGCAGAATGCACAATTTGTCCGGCCCACCCTTGAGGCCCGGTTGACCACGACGAAACGTGCCGGTGCCGCCGGCGATGTAGCAGGACAGCGTGTGGTGGCTGGGCGCTTCGTATTCCTGGGCGTCGTGGTGGTTGGTCCACAGCGCTGCAGACAAGCCGTCACCGAGCTCGGCGCTGTGCACAAGGCGAGCGTTCTGCGAGCGGTTAAGGGCTTGAAAGACTTGCAGGCTATCGATTGCGGTCATGATCGGTTCTCTCCAACGCCTTGCATCCTACTCCGTAGGCGTCGCGCTGCCAGCCAGCCGGCCGACAAAAGCGCAAGATTGTGCAAGCGCTCCAACCTTCGGTGCAGCACCCTGATTCTCAATTCAGCGCAAACCTTGTGGTGAGGGAGCTTGTCGCAACGTCCCGCTTGAGTGCGTAGCGCTCACAAGTTTTTGGGGCAGCTTCGCAGCCCTTCGGGGATAAATCCCCTCGCCACAACAGCGCTTGGCATTGCCTTCGGGAGTTCTCGATTATGAATCTGTCGTTGTATCTGTTGACCGTGCTGATCTGGGGCACCACCTGGATTGCCTTGAAATGGCAGTTGGGGGTGGTGGCGATTCCGGTGTCGATCGTTTATCGCTTCGGCCTCGCCGCGTTGATCCTGTTCGTGTTGTTGCTGCTGAGTCGTCGGCTGCAACCGATGAATCGCCGCGGGCATCTGATTTGCGTGGCGCAGGGGCTGTGCCTGTTCTGCGTGAACTTCATGTGCTTCCTGACCGCCAGCCAGTGGATTCCGAGCGGTCTGGTGGCGGTGGTGTTTTCCACGGCAACCTTGTGGAACGCCCTCAATGCGCGGGTGTTCTTCGGTCAACGCATCGCTCGCAACGTGTTGATGGGCGGAGCACTGGGGTTGTTCGGTCTGGGCATGCTGTTCTGGCCAGAGCTGGCCGGGCATCACGCCAGCCCGCAGACCTTGCTGGGCCTGGGTCTGGCACTGTGTGGCACGTTGTGTTTTTCGGCGGGCAACATGCTGTCGAGCCTGCAACAGAAGGCCGGCCTGAAACCGTTGACCACCAATGCCTGGGGCATGGCGTATGGCGCGGCGATGTTGTCGATGTGGTGCCTGGTCAAGGGCATTCCGTTCGACATGGACTGGTCGCCGCGTTACGTCGGTGCACTGCTTTACCTGGTTATTCCCGGTTCGGTGATCGGCTTCACTGCGTACCTGACGCTGGTCGGGCGCATGGGCCCGGAGCGCGCGGCATATTGCACGGTATTGTTCCCGGTGGTCGCCCTTAACGTTTCGGCGTTTGCCGAAGGTTATCAGTGGACTGCGCCGGCGCTGGTCGGGCTGGTGTTGGTGATGCTGGGGAATGTGCTGGTGTTTCGTAAACCGAAGGCGGTGATATCACCGGTGCAGGGAAAGTTGGCTTGAAATGAATGAGCGCTGAACGTCAGCGCTCGACTTTCAGTGTGATGTAAATCATTACCGGGAAAATGAAATCAACGATATGACGTGCCCAGTCCTTGGCATTCCAGGTTTGCGAAGTGTCCATGTCGAACCATTCGACACCGACAGTTTGCAGACATACGTAATAGATGAATATTGCAACCAGTATGCCCATGATCGAGAACTTCTTGGCCTCATGGAATGCTTCGGCTGATTCGTTGATCTTGCGATACAACTGATAGGTGCCTATCAGGCATAACACGGTGTACGTGACCTCCATCGTGATGATGAACCAATAGATTCGGTGATGAATCATCGGTGATTCGATGGCTCGGTACTTGATGCTCTCACTTGCAGTGGTGGTATCCATGCTCAGGATGTGAGACACGTACGTGTAGTTTGAATTATAGTCGGTGAAGTTGTGAATCATCACCAGCAGGCCAAAGAAGCTGATATAAGCCATCAATATAACCTTGCTGTAGCGGATGATTTTTTCGGTTGTCAGTGTGTTCAAGGTTTTTACTCTCCATAACAGGTTATCGTTTATTTTATAAGTATGGAGAGCTTATAGCGCTGAAGTTTGAGTGGGGCTGTTGTTGAATTTCAAGTTGTGTAGTCAGTTGGAACGGGCAAGTGCATGTTTGCACTTGCCCGTTTCTTTATCCGCGCCAGACTTGTGGGTTGACCAGATCCTGCGGGCGTTCGCCGAGCAGGGCGCTGCGCAGGTTGGCGAGGGCACGGTTGGCCATGGCTTCGCGGGTTTCGTTAGTTGCGGAGCCAATGTGCGGCAGGGTCACGGCGTTTTTCAGCTGGAACAGTGGCGATTCGGCCAGCGGTTCTTTTTCGTAGACGTCCAGACCGGCGCCGCGGATGCGGTTGTTTTGCAGGGCTTCGATCAGCGCGTGTTCGTCGACCACCGGGCCACGGGAGATGTTGACGAGGATGGCGCTTGGTTTCATCAGGGCCAGTTCGCGGTGGCTGATGAGGTGGCGGGTTTTGTCACTGAGTGGCACGACCAGACAGACGAAATCGGCTTCGGCGAGCAGTTGGTCGAGGCTGCGAAATTGTGCGCCGAGTTGCTGTTCGAGTTCGGTTTTACGGCTGTTGCCGCTGTAGAGGATCGGCATGTTGAAGCCGAGGTGGCCACGGCGGGCGATGGCGGCGCCGATGTTGCCCATGCCGACAATGCCGAGGGTTTTGCCGTGGACGTCACAGCCGAAGAGGGGAGCGCCGACGCTGGCTTGCCATTGGCCGGCTTTGGTCCAGGCGTCGAGTTCGGCGACGCGGCGGGCGCTGCTCATGATCAGGGCGAAGGCGAGGTCGGCGGTGCTTTCGGTGAGGACGTCGGGGGTGTTGGTGAGCATGATCCCGCGTTGGTTGAAGTAGGCGAGGTCGTAGTTGTCGTAGCCGACGGAGACGCTGGAGACCACTTCGAGTTTTGTCGCGGTTTCGAGTTGGGCCTGGCCGAGTTTGCGGCCGACGCCGATGAGGCCGTGTGCGTGGGGCAGGGCTTCGTTGAATTGGGCGTTGATGTCGCCGGCTTTTGGGTTGGGGACGATGACGTCGAACTCTTGTTGCAGGCGCTCGATCATTGGCGGGGTGATGCGGCTGAAGGCCAGGACAGTCTTTTTCATTGCTGAGGGCTCGACGGGCTTGATTGCAAGCAAGCTAACATTTCTTGGCGGCCTTTGGGCCGACCGTGTTGGTGGTTTTTTGGGTGAATATCCGTTTTTTGGGGGATGGCGGCTTAGGGTTCCGCCCTTACGGCGGGTCACTTTTTCCAGACGCCGAAAAAGTAACCAAAAAGGCTTTACCCTGACGTACGGCCCTCGCTTAGGCTCGGGTTCCTTCGCTGCGGGATCGATCCGGGCGCATCGCCTACGGTTTGCTTCGCTGCACCTCCTCTCGATGCATTTGGCTGCGCCAAACGGTCGCTGCGCTCCCACCCCGGATCAATCCCTCCACTCAGCCTGCCGACGGGCCTTTCAGATCAAGAGCGGTACTTGAGCTAACGCTCATCGTGTTGAGTGGGGCGGCATGCGCCGCGTTTGGGGTGTACTCGTTTTTTTGGTAGCGATGGCGGCTTGGCAGCCGACCAGTCTCTAGCAGAATGCATACGATCCAATTGTAGGAGTGAGCATGCTCGCGATGACGGCCTGACAGCCGACCAGTCTCTGGCGGGTGAATCTGGTTCAAACTGTGGGAGCGGGCTTGCCCTCGATGGCGATGTGTCATTTGGCGATGATGTTGGCTGAGACACCGCTTTCGCGAGCAAGCCCGTTCCCACAGGGATCAGCTGCGTGGCGCTGGTGGTGTCACGTCGACGTTATCCAGCACGCGATTCACCGCCAGCTCTGCCAGCATGATGATTTGCTGGATCGCCAGGATCGTATGCCGCTGCGGCGTATCCACATAAGCGGCAATATCGCTGGTCATGATGCTGGCCGAGGCCAGTGATTCGCAGGCGTGGGCCAGCAGGCTCTCGTTATCCATGTCGCTGACGACCTGGAACATGGTGCTGGGTTTGTGTGAGCGCAACGTTAGTGCGTTGGGTTGGAAGTAGTGGTCGAGGGCGCGCTCGGCGGCTTCGTGGAATTTCTTCGAGCCGGGGAATTCGTAGGGTGTGGTGTTTTCCGCTTCAGGCGGATTAGGGGTGTGTTTGATCATGGTGAAACTCCATTCGGGATGTGGAGTTCGCCAGACACTGCGACCAAGCAGAAAGGTGGCGAACTGTACGCGGGTTGGTCGACCAGGGAATGGAAACCCGGCAGGGCCGAAGCCCTCCCACGCACAACTCGCCATTAAGCAAGCTTAAAAAGTGCGCCATTCTAAACCCGGACGACCAAGTCCGGTCGCTGAATCGTCAGCGACATCCAAACCCTACCCACCGCTCTTCCGACGAGCAACCTGCAAAACACGTCGGAAATATCCGCGAAATCATGCTTGTGTAGGAGCTACCGTAGGCTGCGATCTGTTGATTTTTAAACATCAACATCAAAAGATCGCAGCCTGCGGCAGTGCCTACAGGGACGGTAATGTGTTTAAAAAATCATCTGGCCACGCGAACCCTGTGGGAGCTGGCTTGCCAGCGATGGCTGCCGGACAGCTAGCCAATTTCTCGCAGACTGCCCACCCTGCAAATCACCGAAATCAGTTGGCGACGCGAGCCCCGGCGAGGCTGCCGCTGAGCTCGTAAGCGGCCAGTTCCGCCTGATGCGCCGCCAATATTTCTGGCAGCGACCCGCGCAAATACTCGACCCACGTCTTGATCTTCGCATCCAGATATTGCCGCGACGGGTAGATCGCGTACAGGTTCAGCTCCTGTGAGCGGTAGTTCGGCATCACGCGAACGAGAGTGCCGTTGCGCAACCCTTCAATCGCTGCGTACACCGGCAATACGCCAAGGCCCATGCCGCTGATGATCGCGGTTTTCATCGCGTCGGCGGAGTTCACCAGAAACGGTGAGCTGTTGATGGTGACCATTTCCTGGCCTTCCGGGCCGTCAAAGGCCCATTTCTCCAGCGGGATCACCGGGCTGACCAGACGCAGGCAGGCGTGGTTGAGCAGGTCGCTGGGCTTTTGTGCGCAGCCGTTGGCTTTCACGTAGGCCGGGGAGGCGCAGACGATGCTGTAGGTGATGCCGAGGCGTTGCGAGACGAAGCCTGAGTCCGGCAGTTCGCTGGCGAGCACGATGGAGACGTCGTAGCCCTCGTCGAGCAGATCCGGCACGCGGTTGGCCAGGGTCAGGTCGAAGGTCACGTCCGGGTGGGTTTTGCGGTAGCGGGCGATGGCGTCGATGACGAAGTGCTGGCCGATACCGGTCATGGTGTGCACTTTCAACTGCCCGGCCGGGCGGGCGTGGGCGTCGCTGGCTTCGGCTTCGGCCTCTTCGACGTAGGCGAGGATCTGTTCGCAGCGCAACAGGTAGCGCTTGCCGGCTTCGGTCAGGGCGATGCGCCGGGTCGTGCGGTTGAGCAAGCGGGTTTGCAGGTGGGCTTCCAGATTGGAGACCGCGCGCGAGACGTTGGCGGTGGTGGTGTCGAGTTGCACGGCGGCGGCGGTGAAGCTGCCGGCTTCGGCGACGCAACAGAAGGCGCGCATGTTTTGCAAAGTGTCCATGGGGTGCTCTCAAGGGAGATGGCAAATTGTGACACGAAGTTTCGGGGGCTGAGACCCCCGACCAAGGGATTATCTCGTTAACGGTAACAAAGATTCACAAGAATCCCAGCTTATCGCCATTGAGGGCGCCCCCTAGAATTGCGCCGATCCCTGTAGGAGCTGCCGCAGGCTCGGGCCGCGTTCGGACGATCTTTTGATTTTGGTTTAAGGGAATCTAGATCAAAAGATCGCAGCCTGCGGCAGCTCCTACAGAGGAACCCTCGATGTCCCCTCTTCTCAGGAATTCGCAGCTGTGCCGCGTCGCATCAACAGAGCGCTTTTGCCGCTCAGTGTTCTGGCTTTAATCTTCGGTCTCAGCGGCTGCATTTCAACCCAAGGCATTGCCCCGCAGGGCAAAGCGCTGGAAGCCAATACGCTGGCCACCGACGACGCCATTGCCCACGCCGCCCGCGATGCAAACTGGCCCACCGGGCAATGGTGGCAAGCCTACGGCGACCCGCAACTGAACCGCTGGATCGAGCTCGCCGTACAAGACAGCCCGAGCATGGCCATGGCCGCTGCGCGCGTGCGTCAGGCCAAGGCCATGGCCGGCGTCGCCGAAGCGGCCGAGTCGTTGCAGATCAATGGCGAATCGACGCTCAAGCGCCACAACTGGCCGACCGATCAGTTCTACGGCCCGGGCGAGCTGGCCAACACCACCACTTGGGATAACAACGCCGCGCTCGGTTTCAGCTACGCGCTCGACCTTTGGGGTCGTGAAAGCAACACCAGCGAACGTGCTGTGGACCTGGCGCACATGAGCGCCGCCGAAGCGCGACTGGCCCAGTTGGAATTGCAGAACAACATCGTCCGCGCCTATATCGAACTGTCGCTGCATTACGCCCAGCGCGACATCGTTGCGGCGACGCTCAAGCAGCAACAACAGATTCTCGATCTGGCGCAGAAGCGTCTGGACGGCGGGATCGGCACGCATTTTGAGGTCAGCCAGGCGCAAACGCCGTTGCCGGAAACCCATCGGCAAATCGATGCGCTGGATGAAAACATTGCCCTCAGTCGCAATCAGCTTGCCGCGCTGGCGGGGAAAGGGCCGGGCGAGGGCGCGCAGTTGCAGCGGCCGACCCTGTCGCTGAGTGCTGCGCTGAAATTGCCGTCGGCGTTACCGGCGGAACTGCTCGGCCAGCGTCCGGATGTGGTCGCCAGTCGCTGGCAAGTGGCGGCGCAGGCACGCGGGATCGACGTGGCGCATGCCGGTTTTTATCCCAACGTCGATCTGGTCGGCAGCCTCGGTTACATGGCCACCGGTGGTGGTGCCCTGGAGTTTTTGACCGGCAAGAAACTCAACTACAACGTCGGGCCGGCGATCTCGTTGCCGATCTTTGACGGTGGGCGTTTGCGTGCCGAGTTGGGTGAAGCGTCGGCCGGTTATGACATCGCCGTCGCACATTACAACCAGACGCTGGTGAATGCGCTGAAGAACATCTCTGACCAGTTGATCCGTCGTGAGTCGATGGACAAGCAGCAGGGGTTCGCCGCCGAGTCCGTGGCCACGGCGCAAAAGACTTACGACATCGCGATGATCGCTTATCAGCGTGGCCTCACCGATTACCTCAATGTGCTGAATGCGCAGACGCTGTTGTTCAAGCAGCAGCAAGTGCAGCAGCAGGTGCAAGCGGCGCGCCTCAGTGCCCATGCTGAATTGGTGACGGCGCTGGGTGGCGGCCTCGGCGCCGGCAACGACGTACCGACTGCCGAAAAAACCCAAGCCCCGAAAACCCCGGCGCTGCTGCGGTGAACACACACCTGAGGAGGGTGAGTTCCTGTGGCGAGGGGATTTATCCCCGATGGGCTGCAAAGCAGCCCCAAAACCATCCACCGCATTTTTTCAGGCTCACCGCATTCACTGGTTTCACGACGGCTGCGCCGCCGGTCGGGGATAAATCCCCTCGCCACAGGGGCTGTGTACGCCGTAGCAAATTCTTCAATTCTCGTTCATTGAGCAGGATTTAATGACTCCCTTGCCCGCACCTCTGCGCTGGCTCTACTCCCTGGAATGGCGTCGGGGTTTCTTTGACTGGGCGCGCAGCGATGGCGTGACCTGGGTCTACATCTTCAAAGTATTGGTCGCCGCCTTCCTCACGTTGTGGCTGGCTATGCGGCTGGAGCTGCCGCAACCGCGCACGGCGATGATCACCGTGTTTATCGTCATGCAGCCGCAGAGCGGTCAGGTGTTCGCCAAGAGTTTCTATCGCTTCCTCGGCACGTTGGCCGGTTCGGCGATGATGGTCACGCTGATCGCGCTGTTTGCGCAAAACACCGAACTGTTCCTCGGCTCACTGGCGATCTGGGTCGGCATCTGCTCGGCCGGTGCCGCGCGTTGCCGTAACTTCCGCGCCTACGGTTTTGTCCTCGCCGGCTACACCGCCGCGATGGTCGGACTGCCGGCGCTGGCGCATCCGGACGGCGCGTTCATGGCGGCGGTATGGCGGGTTCTGGAAATCTCCTTGGGGATTCTTTGCTCGACCGTGATCAGCGCGGCGATCCTGCCGCAAACCGCCAGCGCGGCGATGCGCAATGCCTTGTATCAGCGCTTCGGTGTGTTCGCGCTATTTGTCACCGATGGTTTGCGCGGGCGCAGCAAAGCCGAAGCGTTCGAGGCCAGCAACGTACGCTTCATCGCCGAAGCGGTAGGCATTGAAGGTTTGCGCAGCGTGACCGTTTTCGAAGATCCGCACATGCGTCGGCGCAACGGTCGACTCAGCCGTTTGAACAGCGAGTTCATGGGCATCACCACGCGCTTCAACGCCTTGCATCAATTGCTCGAACGCCTGCGCGTCAATGGCGAAGAACATGTTGTCGCGGCGATCAGACCGGGCCTGCAGGATCTCGCCGAAGTGCTCGACGGTTTCAGCGGTCGCGCCCTGACCAGCCCCGATGCGGCGCGTCTGGCGGCAGCGCTGGCGACCTACAAAGAAGGTTTGCCGACACGCGTGCGAACCCTGCGCGGGATCTTTCAGGACACCGACCCGAGCGAAGCCGAACAGCTGGATTTCCACACCGCCTACGAGTTGCTCTACCGCTTCGTCGACGACCTGCACAGTTATGCACAGACCCACGCATCCTTGGCCGATCACCGCCACGAACGCGAGCGCTGGGACGAGCCCTTCACCCCGCAAACCAACTGGTGGGCTGCGGCCGCGTCGGGCATTCGCGCCTCGTTCATTCTTGTTGTGCTGGGCAGTTATTGGGTCGCCACCGCATGGCCAAGCGGCGCGACGATGACCCTGATTGCCGCTGCTACCGTGGGCCTCTCCGCCGCTACGCCGAACCCGAAACGCATGGCATTTCAAATGGCCTGCGGCACTTTCCTCGGTGCGCTGATCGGCTTCGTCGAGATGTTTTTCATCTTCCCGTGGATCGACGGTTTCCCGCTGCTGTGCGTGATGCTCGCGCCGGTGATCGTGCTCGGTTCGTTCCTCACGTCGCGGCCGCAATACGCCGGTGTCGGCCTCGGTTTGCTGATCTTCTTCAGTACCGGTTCGGTGCCGGACAACCTGACTGTCTACAACCCCTACACCTTCATCAACGACTACATCGCTATGGTCATGGGCATGCTGGTCTGCGCTGCCGCGGGGGCGATTATTCTGCCGCCGAACAGCCGCTGGTTGTGGAAACGTCTGGAGCAGGATCTGCGCGGCCAAGTGGTTTACGCGATCAGCGGCAAACTCAAAGGCCTGGCCTCGAGTTTCGAGAGCCGAACCCGCGACTTGTTGCATCAGGCCTACGGTCTCGCGGCCGGGGAACCGAAGGTGCAAAAGAACCTGCTGCGCTGGATGTTCGTGGTGCTGGAAGTCGGCCACGCGATAATCGAGTTGCGCAAAGAACAGGCGATTCTCCCGGTGCACCCGGCCTATGCCGAATCGCAGCCGTGGCGCCAGGCGATCCGCGTGATGGGGCGTGCGCTGGTACGCCTGTTTCTGCAACCGAACGCCAGCAATCTCGAACGCGCACTGGTTGCTGTCGATCATGCTATCAGCCGAGTTGCAGCGACCGATGAGCCGTTCGCGCCGCACTTCGATACCTCCGCGTTGCGCCGGGTGAAGAGCTATCTGCACTTCATCCGCACCTCGTTGCTCGACCCGCAATCACCGCTTGCCGCGCTTGCTCCCGCCAAGCCCGAAGGACTTGCCCATGCCTCGTGAAATCGCCTTCCACGGCGTGTACATGCCGACCATGACCCTGATGTTTTTCATCGCTGCGGCACTGGCCTGGGCGGTGGATCGGTTTTTGTCGGGGTTCGACCTGTATCGCTTTTTCTGGCACCCGGCGCTGCTGCGCCTGAGCCTGTTTACCTGTCTGTTTGGCGCGATGGCGCTGACTGTTTACCGTTGACTTTCTATCTCTGAAGAAGGCCCTGATGAAAAAGTTTTTCAGCCTGCTTGCGACCCTGCTGGTGCTGGCCCTTGCGTTGTGGATCGGCCGCACGTTGTGGGAGCACTACATGAACACGCCGTGGACTCGCGATGGCCGCGTCCGTGCCGACATCATCAACGTCGCCGCCGACGTCACCGGCGAAGTGATCGACGTGCCGGTGCGCGATAACCAACTGGTGAAAAAGGGCGACTTGCTGATGCAGATCGACCCCGAGCATTACCGTATCGCCGTCAAACAGGCGCAGTCGCTGGTCGCTTCACGCAAGTCGACGTGGGAGATGCGCAAGGTCAACGCCCATCGGCGCGCCGACCTCGACAACCTGGTGATCTCCAAGGAAAACCGCGACGACGCCAGCAACATCGCCGACGCCGCACTGGCCGACTATCAACACGCTCAGGCACAACTGGAAGCGGCCGAGCTCAACCTCAAACGCACCGAAGTGCGCGCGGCGGTTGATGGTTACGTGACCAACCTCAATGTGCATCGTGGCGACTATGCACGTATCGGCGAAGCGAAAATGGCCGTGGTCGACATGAACTCGTTCTGGGTTTACGGCTTCTTCGAAGAGACCAAACTGCCGCACGTGAAAGTCGGCGACAAGGCCGACATGCAGTTGATGAGCGGCGAGGTGCTCAAGGGTCATGTGGAAAGCATTTCGCGTGGCATCTACGACCGCGACAACCCGGAAAGCCGCGAGTTGATCGCCGACGTGAACCCGACCTTTAACTGGGTGCGGTTGGCCCAGCGCGTGCCGGTGCGCATTCACATCGATGAAGTGCCGGAGGGTGTTTTGCTGGCGGCGGGGATTACCTGCACGGTGGTGGTGAATCAGGGCGCCAGCGAATAACCGGTATCAACGAAGCTGTTTGTGGCGAGGGAGCCAGCTCCCGCGCCACAGGTTTGTATTCAGTTGTAGAACTTTTTGACCACCAACAGACCGGACTCGATGGTTTCACCGACCGACAACTCTGGATCTTCCATGAGGGAGACGATGCGCGGGTCCTGCGAAATATCCGCGTAGGACTTTTTCAGCTTGGCGGCGCGATCGATCACGATATAGCTCAGCACGTGGCCACGGCTCTTGGTGAAGGGCTGCTTGATCGCCGTGTACATGGTCTGCTTCACGTAGTCGTAACGCTCGGTGGACGACATGCCCTTGAAGGTGTCCGGATACTCCTGATAGATCTCGGCGGAGTAACGGCCGACGTCTTCTTCCCGCGCTTCGGCGTACATGGCTTCCTTGCTGGTGACCTGAGTGGTCAGTTCGCTGTAACGCTTGTCGCCTTCGGCGATCTGCGCAGCGGCCATTTTGCTTTTCAGGGCGTCGGCTGCCGTGGTGTCATCGGCTTTGGCCATGATCTTCGTCCAGGCGTAGGCCGCGACCAGATTGCCTTGTTCCTCGTACTGCTCGATCAGGTCCTTCTGCGCCTCGGGATAACCGTGCAACGACGAACGCTCCAGCCAGCGAGTGGCCAGCGCCGCATCTGCCTTGACCCCGGAGTTGCCGTATTTGTAGTCCTGATACAGGCCGTATTCTGCGCACCAGTCGTTTTGCTTCGCCGCGTAAGCCGTGTAGTTGAAGGCTTGGCGGTTGCGCTGCTCGGTGGTCAGTTGTTCATCCTGAGCGGCAATCATCGACAGGTAGCAAAACGCGCGCGGGTGTTTCGGCGCGGCCATGACCATGCAGGTCTTGGCGTTGTCGAACTCTTGGTCCTCGTACATCTGGAAGCCGATGCCGAACAGAATGTCGCTGTCCATTTGCGCATTGCAGTGTTCATTGGCCGTGACCGTCGGCAGTACGTCCTGCAGGGTCAGTAGCGGCAGGGTGTCATTGAGGGACGTTTCTTTGCTTGCACAGCCAGCCAGCACGGTGAGCAGTGCCAGAGGCAATACGTTGAAAACTTTCACAAGATGTTTCCTGATCTGGATTGGAGCGTAAAGCAGGGCTCGCGTCAGGCAGTTCAACAAAGCAGCGGCCGTTTCCGAGAAGGATCGGTCGGGGGAGGGGGGATATCAGTGTTCAGCAATTCCCTTGCTTCGATGCTTGCGTCAGCGATTCCATGCGCTATCGAGTTCACTTGAAGCGTCGGGCGCTTCAAGTGCGGCGCATTCTACGTGGATCGACTGATTTGGCAATTTCACCGGGGTGAATCAGAGCTGCCCGCGCAAGCCGAAGCGCTTCATCAGCGTTGTCTCCAGCAAACCCTGGGGCAGCAACGCCGCCAGCAACGGCAACGCCCGGCTGCCATTACCGATGCGGATCAGTCGGGGCGGTTTGCTCTGCTGTACGGCTTTCAACAATACGGCGGCAAACTCGCCGGTCGGGGTTGGGTTGTCCTGCGACGCTTTGGCCCGCGCGCGGATCCCTTCACGCAGCGGAAACCATGGCGATTGCTTGTTGATCAACTGCTCGGCCTCGTGCCCGGCATTCTTGGCGAAGCTTGATTGAATGGCCCCCGGTTGCACTTCCATCACCCGAATGCCGAACGGTGCCAGCTCCATGCGTAATGCGTCGCTCAACGCATGCACCGCCGCTTTCGACGCGCAGTAGGCTCCGGCGAACGGCGTGACCAGCACACCGGAAACACTGCCGATATTCACCACCAGCCCTTTGGCTCGGCGCAACACCGGGAACAGCGCTCGGGTGACACCGACAATCGAAAACACATTGGTTTCGAACTGGCGCTGCATGGCCGGTACGCCGCCGTCGAGCAGTGGCCCCATGGCGCCGTAACCAGCGTTGTTGACCAGCACATCGAGGCCGCCGTGATGCTGGTTGATCCGCTCGCCGAGTTGTTGCAGTGCTTTGCCGTCATTGACGTCCAGTTGCACGGCGGTGAACCCCGCCGCACTCAACGTCGCCACATCTTCAGCCTTGCGCGCACTCGCCCAGACTTCGAAACCGGCGGCTTTGAACGCATCGGCGAGGGCGCGGCCGATGCCGCTGGAGCAACCGGTAATCAACGCAACGGGCATGGCGCATTCCTTGTGCAAAAAGTGGGGGAGGGAGATCAGTCGGAAAAACTGCCCTGCAAGCGCTCGGCGCGAAATTCCAGGGTTTGCGGACGATAACCGGGGCGCAGTGGCGGCATTGGCAGACAGTCTTCCCAATTGCCGCCAGCCTGCAATTCACCGGGGCCACGATAGCGTGGGGCGGTGTACTGATTGTCAGCGAGGTTGACCGTGTCACCCGGTGCATAGGCTGCAATGCGCCAGCGCAGTTCGGTCAGCGGCACACTGTTGCCGTTGTTCATCTTCAACTGCAATGGGCGATCAGCCGGGCACTGCTCAGGCGCGTAGGCGATGCGCAGCTCAAGGCGTGCCAGTTGCTTGATCTCGCGGTTGTCCAGCCACACCACCCAAACGGCTACAAGGCCAAGGCCAATCGCCGCCGCCACCGAGACCGGCAAGGCCTTGGCCGGATAGCGCAGCAACAGGATCAGCCAGGTGATGACCAGCAGGATGCCGATGAACATGTTTGTACGCTCCTTGAACACGTGGCCACCATCCTACCGAAGGGCTGCCGGAATGGACATTCGCGTGTCATGCAAATGCACCGCTGGTCGGAACTGTAATTTCTGACAGTTGGCATCCAGGGGTTCGAGCTGTTTGATGTCTTCGCAGGGACCCAATGGGGCTGTCATAGGGAGCGAAACTTATGGGCGCGCATCACAACACACCAACGCTTTTGGCGAGCGACCCGCGTGGGCTGTTGATTCGCACGGTCGACTATTGGCGCGACGATGATAGTTGCCCCGCTCAAACCCGCGTCCACCGTACTTTGCATGACTCGGCCGGGCGTGCCGTCGCGCAGTGGGATCCGCGTTTGTGGGCGCTGCAAAAGACCGATCCACTGACCCCAGCCAATCTGGCCACGGTTTACACGTTGAGCGGCCAGGTGGTGAGTTCGAACAGTTTTGATGCCGGCACGCAAGTCGCGTTGTACGGTATGGGTGCGCAAGTGCTGCTCGATTGGGACAGTCGGGAAACCCTTCGCGAGATTGAGCATGACTCGTTGCTGCGCCCGGTGGCGATGTTCGAAGAGGGCTCATCGACGCCGAAGCGGTGCGTCGAGCGTTTTATGTATGGCCGGCCCGGTGCCGGTGATCCGAGCAAAAATCAGCTCGGCCAGTTGGTCCGTCATGATGATCCTGCGGGCAGTGTGTTGTTCGAAACCTTTGCGATCAGCGGCCAATGCATCGAAAACACCCGACACTTCACCCAGGACCTGGTTTTCCCGGACTGGCCTGAACTGATTGAAGACCGTACACGGTTGCTTGAACCCGGCGAGGGCGCTACAAGCCGTTGGCGCTTCGGGCCACTGGGTCAGGTGCTCGATCAAGTCGATGCGCGGGGCAATCGTCAAGGCAGTGAGTTGACGCTCGATGGGCGTTTGCGGGCTACGCACCTGCAACTGAGGCATCAATCCGAACCCCGAACGCTGTTCAGTGATATCCGTTACAACGCCGACGGACAAGTAACGCAGCAAGTCGCGGACAATGGCGTAGTGACGACACTGACTTATCGAGCCGAAGACGGTCGCTTGCTGACGCGCTGCGCCGCCAGATACGGTGGTGAAGCATTACAGCATTTGCTCTATGACTATGACCCGATGGGCAACGTGCTGAGCATCGAGGACAAGGCCCTGCCGATCCGTTATTTCGGCAATCAACGCATCGATCCGATCAGCCGGTTTATTTACGACAGTCGCTACCAATTGCGAGAGGCGACCGGTTGGGAGGCGGGCACTGCAAGCCAGGGGCCAGCGTCCATTGATCGTGTCGATCCGGCGGCGCTGAGCAACTACCGGCAGATCTACCGCTACGATGAGTCTGGCAATCTGCTGGAGTTGACTCATGTGGGCGCGCGTAATGGCCGCAAGCTGAAAGCTGCTCGATTCAGCAATCGCTGTCTGCCCTACCAAGATGATGTACCGCCCACTGAAGAGGCAATCGCAGCGGCATTCGATCCTAAAGGCAATTTGCGGGCGTTGGAGGCAGGGCGGCCACTGACGTGGAGTCTGCGCAATCAACTGCGGTCGGTGACTCCGGTTGAACGGGGCAGCGGCCGCAATGACGTTGAACAGTATCTCTATGACGGAGCGGGTCTGCGGGTGCGCAAGACTCGCTCGTTGCAGACAAACGCCCGTGGCCTGGTTACCGACGTGCGTTATTTGCCAGGACTGGAACTGCGCAGCGACACCGGCACTGCAGAACAACTGCAAGTGATCATCGCCGATGGCGGGCTCAACAGTGTGCGCGTGCTGCATTGGGAAAGCGCACCGCCGAGCGGTTCCAATGACCGCTATCGGTACAGCTTCACTGATCATTTGGGATCGACCAGTCTGGAGTTGGGCGAAGATGCCCGGATCATCAGTCAGGAAACATTTCACCCGTTCGGTGAGACGGCGTGGAGCAAGGACACCGAAGTCAGTTACAAAACCATTCGTTATTCGGGCAAGGAGCAGGATGCGACGGGGCTGTACTACTACGGTTACCGCTATTACATGCCGTGGTTCCAGCGCTGGCTTAATCCTGACCCGGCGGGGGCAATAGACGGCCTTAATCTGTACCGGATGGTGCGCAATAATCCGCTGACTTACAAGGATGCGGATGGAGCCGAAACCCGAAAAAACAGGCCAACGGTTTATGGACGCCTGTGCTCGCGGTAGGCGCGGATCGAGACATTCCAGGTGCTGTTCCTGTTGATGCAGGTAAAGCGCACAACTCGGTGCCGTTCACCGCCAAAGCGACCAATATTCGCAACGCGCTAACGATTCCACAGTTCAGTCAACAGACCATCAATACCGACTTGTTCATGCCCCAAAAGGCTGGGTACTCCAAGGACATCGCTGCGCAACTCGCGAAGACGCAGGGTGGCGCCAGCTTGATATTTTCCATGCAGCGAATAAGTTACAGCGGCCCTGTACGCGGTGAGTTCAATGCGATCAAGGTTGTCGATATTCCTGGCGGCGAAATACCTGACCAATCCAGCGCCGTGTCAGGTTATTGGGTGGCTCAGGGTGGTTATATCGACATACCGATGCATCCGAAGGGGACCGAGCCCGAATACGTTTTTACGCCCGGGTTCAGTGGTTGCTCGCTGACCGTCGATCAGCTGAATGACAACACTTTGAGGGTCCGGCATGTTGAGGGGAAAAAGAGGCAGACCAGTACAATCGCTTGTCATCAGCCGATCATGGAATGGGTATGAGTGCTGCCATGGAATACATGGATTATGGCTTCGATAATGAAGGTGGCAAGGTCGTAACGGAACTGACCGCTTTCGCTTTCATGAAGTACGAACCCAAAACCAAGACTTGGGATATCCACTACCAGAGCAGTCAGGGGGCGGCAACGATCGGGGTTTATTCCAGAGAACGAAAACTGTTCGGAGGATCGAAGTCCTTTGCCAGTGTGATGGAGAAACCGAAGGTACGGAGGACGATGAGCAAGCAAGCGGTTACCGTCCGGGCACGCCCACACGGTTAAAGCAACTGCCCGAATCGATGTGGCGAGAGTCGCAAAACATAAACATTAGCGCCGCGTAAAAATGTTGAATCGGAGAAAGAGATTTTTGGGCTTATGTCCTCACTCAACTACGGAGGAAAAAACTGTCAGTAAGCGCTACTTCGTATTGATCAATCGGGACGATGTCGAAAAAAGTGGAACACTGTTCAGCTCAGTAACGTTCAAAAAAGCCCCCGCCCAACCCACTGCGGATAGGGGACGCAGTGGGCTGGGCGAGGGCTTTTTGTCTTGCTGAGCGGTTTACTGCGCGATGGTTTTCACCGACACGCCGCGTTCGATCGGGGTGGAGCGACCGTAGATATCTTCGAAACGTTCGATATCGTCTTCACCCAGGTACGAGCCCGATTGCACTTCGATGATTTCCAGCGGGATCTTGCCCGGGTTGCGCAAGCGATGCACCGAGGCGATCGGGATGTAGGTCGACTGGTTTTCGCAGAGCAGGAACACGTTTTCGTCGCAGGTCACTTCGGCAGTACCGCTGACCACGATCCAGTGTTCGGCGCGGTGGTGGTGCATCTGCAGTGACAGGCACGCGCCCGGTTTGACCGAGATGTGCTTGACCTGGAAACGCCCGCCCATGTCCACCGAGTCATACGAACCCCACGGACGATAGACTTCGCAGTGGTTCTGGGTTTCGCTGCGGCCCTGTTCGTTGAGGGTGTTGACCATCTGCTTGACGCCTTGGACCTTGTCCTTGTGGGCGATCATCATGGCGTCCTTGGTTTCGACCACGACAATATTTTCCAGACCGATCACCGACACCAGTTTGCCGTTGCCGTGGATCATGCAGTTCTTGCTGTCCTGGATGACCACATCGCCTTTGGTGACGTTGCCGTTGGCGTCTTTCTCGTTGACTTCCCACAGCGACGACCAGCAACCGACATCGCTCCAGCCTGCGGTCAACGGCACTACGCAAGCGCGCTGGGTTTTTTCCATCACGGAATAGTCGATGGAGTTGTCCGGGCAGCAGGCGAAGGTGGCTTCGTCCAGGGTGACGGTGTCGGTGTCTTGCTCACTGCGCTCCAGGGTCAGCAGGCAGGTGTCGTAGATGTCCGGATCGTGTTTTTTCAGCTCCTCGAGGAAGCGGCTGGCGCGGAACAGGAACATGCCGCTGTTCCAGAAATAACCGCCCGACTGGACATATTCGGTGGCGCGTTTGACGTCGGGTTTTTCGACGAAGTGCGAGACGCGGCTGACGCCTTCGGGCAGCAGCGAATCAGCCGTGGATTTGATGTAGCCGTAACCGGTTTCCGGTTTGGTTGCCGGCACGCCGAACAGCACCATTTCACCGTTTTCGGCAGCGACGGTGGCCAGCGCCAAGGCGCGTTGCAGGGCTTTCTGGTCTTCCAGCACGTGGTCGGCCGGCAGTACCAGCATCAACTCGTCGCGACCTTCATTGACCAGCATCATCGCGGTCAGCGCCACGGCTGGCGCGGTGTTGCGGCCGAACGGCTCCATGAGGATGCGCTGGCATTCCAGATTGCGGTTACTCAACTGCTCGTTGACGATGAAGCGGTGATCCTTGTTGCAGACCACGATCGGGGTGTCCATGCCTTCGAACACCAGGCGCTCGAGGGTCTGCTGGAACAGGGTGTGTTCGCCGGTCAGGGCGAGGAATTGCTTAGGGAACTGCTTACGCGAAAGCGGCCAAAGACGTGAACCGCTACCACCTGACAAGATCACCGGAATCATATTGTTTACTCCATAAAATCGATTGGTTAGAGGCACGAACGCTGTGTCGTTTCACTCTTGTTTTTGTCTCGTATCCGAACGGTCACTGCGATCCCCTGTAGGAGTGAGCCTGCTCGCGATTGCGGTGGGTCAATCAACACATTCGGTGAATGTGAAACCGATATCGCGAGCAGGCTCACTCCTACAAAGGGAGCTGCGTCAGTTCGGGAAATTTGTTAGCGGGTCGACACCGGGCGTTTTACCCAGACTGGCGACAGGCTGCTGCCGCTGCCGGTGACGTACAGCACCGCGGCCTCACCGCGCTCCAGCGCGACCGGCTTCACGTCGCCGACTTTCTTGTCGCCTTCGTACAGCGCCAGGCTGACTTTCACCGGGTTGATTTCACGTTCGCCACGGCCCTTGGCGGCGACGTTCGGCACCACGTCGGTCTTGCCGTCGGCGGTCTTCAGGGTCAGCGGCTTGTCGCTGAGGTTCTGCACACGCACCAGGGATTTCTGCTTGTTCTTGAACGGCGGTTCTTCGATCAGTTGCGGCGCGCCGGAAGCGTTGTTGACCAGGGTGTAGTAATGGTCACCGGCGAGTTTTACCGGCAGGGTCTGGCTGCCGACCTTGGCGCTGTAATCACCGCCCGGCATGAAGCTGAAGTCGCTGCTGGCCAGTGGCGCAACGTCGCTCAGGTTGGTGCTGCCCACGGTGGCGCTGATTTCCGCGTTGCTGGCGTTGTAGACACGGACGAAGGTCGAGCCTTTCGGTGCGGTCGGGCCGTAGAGCGCGGCGTCGCCACCGGCAAAGGCAGGCACGGAAAGCACGCTGAGGCCAGCAACCAGAGCGAAGCTTTTAGCGAGACGACGAGGAGTAGTCGTGAAAGTCATGGTGTTACCTCTCTTTCAGTTTTGCGCCCGATCGGGCGTCTCGGATTTAGTGTTGATTGCTACGTTTTGTTGGCGCGCGCCGGCTTGTTTAAGCTCTGCGACCCACAGCGGGTCGGCGTCGCCGATTTCGTTGTTCACAGGCAGATATCGTTCAGGAAACTCCCAGATCAGCACCTGTGGCGGGCTGTTCTTGAAGTCATCGCTTTTCAGGTAGCTGAGCATCGGCAGGATCGGCCCGTGGCCGTCTTCGGCGTAGCTCACCACGTCGCTGTGCAGCGCTTGTTTCAGTGCACCGACGAAGTTCCAGTTGGGGTTGGCGCTGTAGCTGGTGCCGACCAGTGCCACCGGCACTTCATTGCTGGCGAACATCGCGTCGTCACCGGCAGGCTGATCGCCGGCTGCGACGGTGTTGCGCTTTTGCAGCGGCTCTTGCGCCGGCATCAGGTTTTCGAACAGCGGATCGAGCGGCAGGAACAAGCGCAGATCGCCCTTGTGCGTGACCTTCTCGGCCGGCGTGGTAACGAAGCGCTGCGGCTCGCCGCTGAGCGGGAACTTGTCGGCGATGGTTTTCGCCAGGGTGTTCGCCGCAATCTCGGCGCCTTCCGGCGTCCAGTGCGTGTCGGTACGCAGGAATACTTGCTCACCGTTCTGCTTGGCCTGTTGGAAGGGCTTGAGCAGGTCAGGGGCGAGGATCTTGTCGGCCGCGACGCGGTTATGGAAATCCTGATAAAGGTTGGCGTGAATGCTCGCCGGTTTCACGTCACCGAGATGTTCCGGGTACAGGCGAACCTTGGCCGGCACAATCGCCATCACCAGTTTCACGCCTTTCGCTTTGAGGGTCTGGCGCACGCCTTCGACCAGCGCGTAGTTGCCTTGCAGGTTCAGCTCTTCGTTGACGATCGGGTTGAATTCTTCATCGCTGTACAACCACTGATCGCGACCGAGCACCACGCCCGGACGACCTTCGTTGAACAGTTTGAAATCCAGCGCGGCCCAGAGATTGGTACCCAGGCGCTTGATCGGGAATTCATCGTCGTAGTGAGTTTCCACAGCCTTGGTCCAGCGGCCGTTGAGCACCGTTGCATCAGCGTTGGTGCTGAAGCCGAAGAAGCTGCGTACCGACCACAGACCGAGGACCAACAGGGTCACCAGGAACAGGGCGATGTAGAAGATGCGTAATGAGCGGGTCATGTCAGATCCCTCAGAACTGGAAGTAAAGGAACGGCGAGAAGCTTTGCGCCGAGAGTTTGAGAATCGAGGCGATGAACAGCAGCAGGATCAGCCCGCGCATCACGTAGCGCGACCAGTCCGCGCTCCAGTAGGCCGGTTGCACCTGGGCTTCGACGCCGACGGTGTAGCCAGGCTCATGGATGTTCGCCGGGTTTTCGCCAGGCGCTGCCTTGATCATTCCCGGGGTCGCCGTCGCTGGGCCGTTGGCCTCGACGTTGACTTCAGGTTTGATCTTGGCCGGCGGCTGGTTGGTGTACAGGTCACGCAGACCGAAGAACGCCAGCGTCACGTACGCAACAACCAGAGTTGCCACTTGCAGGCCGGTGAGGCTGGCCTGATTGAGTTCCGACAGCGACCAGTCGCCGAAGCTGAACATCGCGCCGTACATGCGCCCGGCAACGTGCAGGTTCTCGGCACGGAAGATCACCCAGCCCATGACCACGAGCAGGAAAGTCAGCGCCCAGCGGATCGGGTTGAGGCTGCGCGGCGAGGTGTTCAGGCCCAGCGCTTTTTCAATCGCCAGCCACATGCCGTGCCAGGCGCCCCAGACGATGTAAGTGATGTTCGCGCCGTGCCACAGACCGCCAAGCAGCATGGTCAGGAACAGGTTGCGATAGGTCATCAGCGTGCCTTTACGGTTACCGCCGAGGGTGATGTACAGATAGTCACGCAGCCAGGTCGACAGGCTGATGTGCCAGCGGCGCCAGAACTCGGTGATCGACTGGCTGATGTACGGCTGTTTGAAGTTTTCCATGAAGCGGAAACCCATCATCAAGCCCAGACCGATGGCCATGTCGCTGTAACCGGAGAAGTCGAAATACAGCTGCGCGGTGTAGGCCAGCGCGCCGAGCCAGGCGTCGCCCGTGGTCGGGTTTTGCAGGGCGAAGCAATGGTCGGCAACGACGGCGAGGGTGTCGGCGATGAAGACCTTTTTGATGAAACCCTGCATGAACCGCGTGCAGCCCTCGGAGAATTTATCGAGGGTGTGTGTGCGGTTGTTGAACTGATCGGCGAGGTCGCGGAAACGCAGAACCGGGCCGGCAATCAAGTGCGGGAAGATCGCCACGAACGCGGCGAAGTCGATCAGGTTGCGCGTGGCCGGGGTGTCGCCGCGATACACGTCGATGATGTAGCTGATCGATTCGAAGATGTAGAACGAGATACCGATAGGCAGCAGCACGTGGGTGAGGATGAACGGCTCAAGACCGACCGACGTCATCATCGCGTTGATGCTGTCGACGCCGAAGTTGGCGTACTTGAAGTAGCCGAGGATGCACAGATCCACCGCGACGCCGGCCAGCAACCAGCGCTGGGCCGGTTTGGTGCGAACACCGGCGGCACCGACTTTGAGGCCGATCCAGTAGTTCCACAGCGTGACGGCGGCGAACAGCGCGAGGAAGTCCACGCGCCACCAGGCATAGAACACGTAGCTGGCGATCAGCAGCAGCAAGTTGCGATAGCGTTGCCCGCTCAAGTAGTACAAGCCGAGAAAGATCGGCAAGAACAGAAACAGGAACACGTTGGATGAAAATACCATCCCGATCTCTCCATGTTTGAACCAACAGTCAAGGGCCAAAGCCCCCCCAAACCCCCACGTAAAACTGGAGGGCCAACTCACAAATCTAAAACCTGACACTGACCCCCTGTAGGAGTGAGCCTGCTCGCGATGAGGGCGTGTCAGTCGACATCAATGTTGAATGTCAGACCGGATCGCGAGCAGGCTCACTCCTACAGGGTTTTGCCTTACGAACCTTTGTTGCCCTTTTCATGGGACGGGTCGTAGACCTTGGTCAGGTCCCCGCCGAGGCGGAAGGTCTTGAACGGCTGCATGCCGCGCTTTTTCTCGATCACATCCGCCGGGCAGGTGTAGAGCGTGCAGAATGGTTCGAGCCAGGCGAATTTCATGTCCTCTTTCAAGTCGGTCATGTCCTGCTCTTTGCCGTTCTTCTTCTCGAATTCATCCGGGTCTTTCACCCCCGACAACACTCGATCACCCAGGCGTTTCAGCGCGCCGTTGTTTTCCTGACGCAAATCGACACCGTTGACCTGGGCGAAACTGGCGATCATGGCCAGAGGCGGCAGGGCGTAGTTGTGATAGGCGAGGGCGCGTTGCTGGCGCTTGAGTTCGTTTGGCAGGAAGCCGTCGGCATCTACCTGATTGGCGCCGACCTTGTATTCCTTGACCGCCCAATCGAACAGGTCGCGGCGGTTTGTTGCGACGGAAGTCGCCATCACCGACCACGCCGCCCAGTACGAGTGGTTGTTGGTTTTTTCCAGCGGCAGGTTGTCCCAGTCGCTGACGACTTGGTCAGCCATTTTGCTGAACCAGGCTTCGATCACCTGCGCTTCCTGCTGATGCTGCGCCAGCGGATGCGAGTCGGAGAATTTCAGGCGAATGTACGAAGAGGCCATGCTGCCCAGCGCCCATTTGCGCATCGACTTGCCGGTGTGGTTGAAGTCTTTCGACATCAACGCATCAGCCTTGGCCCACGCGGTCAGCCAGTTCAGCGTGCAATCGAGCTGTTCCGGACGACCATCGCGCATGAACTGCATCACGCGTTTGGCGGTGCCGCGTTCCAGCGTGGTGATGTCTTTGGTGGTGTCACGAAAGGCTTTTTCCGACTGCACGTTCAGTGTCGAACGGGCCTTGTCCGAGCCTTCGTATTTGCTACGAAATTGCAACGGGCCGGTGTACGGCGCCGGCATTGCATCGCAGCCTTCGCTTTTGTCACCGGTCTTGAATTTATCCACAGGCGCAAAGTAACCCTGCGGTGGACGCAGTGGCGCGGCGGCCTGAGTCGCTCCGGCGAACATCGCCAGGCTCAACAGGGTGGGGGCCAATAAAGATTTCAATTTCGGATTTCGCATAGCAGACCTCATTGCCCGACCTGAGCGGTTTGTGGCCCAGCGCCCGGGAATACGTTGCGTTTGCAGATTTTCGCTTCGACTTTCTGTGGCGCGGCGCCCGCTTCCGGGCCCTGAACTTCGACCGCCAGCAGGTTTTGCGAGGCCCAGTCTTCGTCCGTGCGCAACTCAAAGGCGAAACGACCGTCGGTGTCGGAGGTTTCCGGTTTCTCGATCTTGATGTCCTCGTGGCGACCGTTCATGTACCAGAGGGTGGCTTGCAGGGTTTTCACCGAAGTGTCGGCGAAGCGGATGTCGACCTGATGGCTGCTGTTCTGCAGGTTCAGGTTCTTGCTGTTGACCAGCAGTTCTTGTTTGCTGCCCGCTTTCAACGTAGTGCTGGCGGACATCTGTGCATCTTTGCCTTCGCAGCCGTTGTCGAGCAGGGACATCATCTGGCGATAGATGGTTTCCTGGTCGAGGCGGTACAGCGGCGAGAATTCCCAGATGAGAATCTTCGGCGGGGTCTTCTGGAATTCGTCGCTGCCGAGGTACTGCAGCATCGAACCTTCCAGACCGCCGCCGGGGAAGGCGACGTTGAGAATGTCGGCGCCGATGGCTTCTTCGAGGAAGCCGGCGAAGTTGTAGTTCTTGCCGCTGTGCGAGGTACCGACCAGGGTGATTTGCGGATTGCCGGAATCACCGAACAGGTCGCCGTCGCCAGCCTCGCCCTTAGGCTCGGTGGTGAACTGGTCCATGTACTGGATCGCGTAGCTGGTGCCGCACAGTTGCCCGGCCATGTTGTGCAAGGTGCCGGTCTTGCCCATGCGGCCTGAGCGCTTGGTCTCGAATTCACGCTTGGGCACGTCGGCGAAGGCCGGGATCTGCTTGACCTTTTCGGCAACGATTTTTGCCGTGCGCTGCGCGCCGTATGGCGTCCAGTGTTGGTCGCCGCGGAAGTAGAAATCGTGGGCGGGCAGGGTGTCCGGCAGCGATTCGTTGGTCAGCGGCGACAGGTCTGGCACCACATAGCCCATCTTGGCGAAACGGCCGAGCATGGTCTTGTAATTGCCCAAAGCCTTCTCGTAATCGAACGCGGCTTTTTCCTGCGGGTTGAGCTTGTTGCGGTTCACCAGGCCACGGGTCGGCTGGTAAACGATCACCAGTTCAACGCCTTTGGCCTTGAACGCATCGTGCAACTGTTGCAGGCGTTTGTAGCCGGCCGGCGTGGTGTTGAACTCGGTGCGCAGGTCTTCCTGGGTGCGGAACAACCAGTCGCCCTGCGCCTGCACCAGCGTGGTGAAGTTCTGCTGATAACGCGTGGTGTAGTTCTTCGCGTCATGCGCAGCCGGGCACAGGTTGCAGCACGGTTCGGCGCTGAACTTTGGCGGCGTGGCAGCGGCACCTTCATCGGCGCGGGCGCCGTTGCTGGCCGCGAGAATGCCCACGGTCAGGGCCGACAGGCTGAGTAATTTGATCAAGTGTGGGTGCATAAAATTATCCTCAGTCCTGCATTTCGGTCTGGCGTTCGACAGGGTCGATCAGCACGGCTTTCTGCTGGCGCACCAGCAGGTCGAGAATTTCATCCTGGCGCTCACCGAGGATGCCGTTGAAGCTGATGCCACTGGATTTGGTCGGCGCCAGCATCGACACGCGATACAGCTCGACGCTCAACGGCGAATCGATCGACAGCGGGCCGCTGCCATTGGCTGCCAGTTCACCGCCAACGACGATCAGCGACACCTGCGCATCGAACGGATCGAGCTTGATGTCACGGTCGGTGTCAGTGAGGTCCTTGATGTGGCCGTAGACGCCGGTCAAACCGTTGGCCATGGCGACGTTTTCGTAGAGGCGGATGTTCACGCTGTTACGAATGCGAATGCCGTGGCGCTTGTTGCTGATGACCTTGTTGCCCCACAGCAGGTTGTCGGCGGACTCGTAGAGCGTGATGCCGTCGGTGTGGTTCTTGTAGATCTCGTTGTAGGCAACGATGTTGTTGACGCTGTTGCGGTCGATCACCAGGCCCGAGAGGTGGTTGTCGAAGCTCTTGTTGTTGAAGATGAAGCTGTCGTTGACCTCACGGGAAATAATGATCCCGTGCTTCTTCTTGGTGCCGTGCACGGTGTTCTCGGCAATGATCAGGCCGTGGGAACGGTCGTGCGGGTCGATGCCGTAGACGATGTTGTCTTTGTAGGTGTTGCCCTTGACCACGAAGTCGCGGGTCTCGTAGCAGTAGAAGCCGTACCACATGTCCGAGAACTCGGAACCGACGATCCAGCCTGTCGGCTCAGGACGCTTGAGCACCTTCGCCATGTTCGGCGTGTACTGGGAAATACTCACGCCGTACGACTTACTGTTGGCGTAGCCGAAACTGGCCATCTTGCTGTTGACGATGTAGGTCTCGGTGCCACCCCAGGCCAGCAGGAACGGACGGAATTCCTTCGGCGAACGGAAGGTGGCCGGGCCGTTTTCCTTCTCGCGCCAGCCGGTGATTTTGGTGTCGCGCACGAACAACTGACCATCGTTGACGAGGAACGAGCCGGCTTCTTGCGACAGGCGCAATTCCTGGGTCTGGCCATCGATTTCGAGGATGCCTTTACGGCCGACGACGATCGGCAACTTCGACAGATACACGCCCGGCGAGGTCTCGCTGAAGTACTGCTTGGGCAGTTTCTGCGCCAGCTCTTTCAGGTTGATGTAACCGTCGTCGACGAAGATCGCTTGCGGGATGCCGTGCTGACGCACTACCCATTCGGCCATCTTGTTGTCGCCGCCGATGAAGTCCTTCAGCGCGTCTTCCTGCATCATCCGGCGCACGCTGATCTTGCCCGGTTTGTTGCGGACGATCTTCGCGGCAGCGGCTTCGGCGGTGTAGCCGGAAATGTCCGGCAGTTTCGGCGCGGCCAGATTCAACGCGTCGGTTGGCGCGCTGCTGACGGTGTAGGTTTTGGCCTGTTGCAGCTCTTTGGCCATGGTCGCCGGCTTGCCCGGTTGCGGTGCGACCGGTTCAACCGTGGCGAAGGCGCCGGCGCTGGCCAGCAGCATCGCGCCGGCCAGCAGGCTGAGTGAGCCTATCCTGGTGCTGATCATGTCGGGCACTCCCTTGGCGGTTTGCATCAGAAGCGCCAGATCACGTCGATGAACGCGCGGTGCATGTACGAATCAACCTGCTTGCCGTAGGCATCGCCCGGCTTGAACACACCGCCACGGAAACGCACGAGGGCAGAAGGCTCGTCGATCGACTGGCTCAACGCCGCCGGCAACAGGCCTTGCTTGAAGTACTTGGTGACGACCAGGTCCATCTCCTGACCGAGATCCTTGTTGCCGTCTTCAAGCGGCAAAGAGGTGCTGGACAGAATCGCGCCGGTCGCATCGTCGGTGTTGTTTTCCACCGCGTTGATGCCGTTGCTGCCCACCGGCTTGTTGCCGTCGACACGCCAGAATTTGTGATAGATCAGGCTGGCGTCGTATTCGTCGTTGACCATCCACGAACCGAACAGCGTCGCGGTCTGCATATTGTTCATTTCGCCACGGAAGGCTTCGCCGAAACGGTGAACCCGCGAGCGAGTACCGGTGTAGTTGGAGCGGTTACTTTCCAGACCGTTCTGCTCGTAATCAGCACTGGCGCGGGCATACGCGCCGCCGACTTGCCATTGCGGATCGAGGCGCAGACGCACACCGATGTCAGTGGCCCAGCCGTTGACGTCTTCGCTGCGTTTGGCTTGGGTTGGAGCGCTGCCGTCGGCGTTCAGCGGGTTGACTGTGTCGCGGTCGCCACTCATGCCGGTGATGCTGCCCCAGTAGTTGACGGTGTTGGTATTGCGCCAGTTGTAGGCGTCGCTGTCGGCGGTCAGGCCGAGCCAGCTGATGTCGCCGTTCTGGGTCTTGTCGAGCGAGTCACGCGGGACTCCCGGCTCGGCGTAATCGAGTTTGCCGTCATCGTGTGTGTGGTGACCGCGAATGCCGACCCATTGCCCCGGCGTCCACTGGTAAGCGGCGTCGGCGTAGGCGTGCAGGCGATCCTTGTCTTTCGGCGCCAGCTCTTTGAGGTCGGTGCGGTATTCGCTGAAGCGTTCGGCAACACCGGCGTTGGCGCGCAACAGGGTGGTGTCGAAGGTCCAGTTCAGCGCTTCGATGTTGGTGTCGCGCCACTGGCCATCGTCATTGCGCAGACGCTGGCGACCGAACTTGAGCATTTCGCCCGGATACGGCGTGAGGCCGCTGTAGCCGACCCAGAACTCGCGCATCGCCAGGTAGTTTTTCTTGGTCTTGCGATCACCGTTGTCGGTGGTCTGCGTGCCGTCGGTGTCGGACTGTTGCAGGGTGTCGGTCTCGATGATGTCAGTCGAGGTCACGGCCTGGCCCATGGCGTAGGCGCTCCACGCGCCGCTTTCGCCGTAGACCCATGGACGCAGGTCGAGGCCCACGCCGTTGACGTCGCCACCGGGTGCGGTGCCGAGGTCACGGTCGTCTTCGGACTGGCCGGTGATTTTCACTTCGAGACCGAAGTTTTTGGTTTCAGTCATCGCGGCCAGTGTCGGGCAAGACCAGATCAGCGCGAAGGTGAGGCCAATACCGGCCTTCACGAATGGATTCAACTTCATAATTTTTCCTCGCCGTCTTCTTCTTGCAGGGCGTGCAGTTGCAGCGTGTTCTGGTTCAGAGCGCCACGGCTGGCTTGCTCCTGTTGCAGCAGACGCTGGGCTTGGGCCAGGCGCTCGGGCGGCAATTGCGCGGCGAGGGTGGTCGCCAGCTCATCGGCTTGCGGGGTGTTTTGTGCCTTGGCCAATTGGCTGAACACGTAGGCATTGACTGGGTCGGGCTGGGTGCCCTTGCCTTGGGAGAACAGCTGGGCGATGGCGAAATCGGCGCTGTTCTGGCCGTTGCGTGCAGCGGTCAGCAGATGGTCGAGGGCTTTTTGCGGATAGACCTTGCCGAGGTAGCCACGGCGGTAGATCTGGCCGAGGTAATAGTCGGCGGCGACTTCGCGGCCGACGGCTTTCTGGAAATGTTCTTCGGCAACTTTGGCGTCGGCCGGAACCATTTTGCCTTCGTAGTAGAGCTTGCCCAGCAACAGCTCGGCGCGTGGCTGGTCGGCGGCGCGGCCGTTGTCGAGGTACTTCATCATCTGGTCGACATCGCCCAGTTCCGGGTAGTCGTAGAGCAATTGCGCGAGGGTCACCCACGACGCCGGGTAGCCCGGAGCAATCGGCTCGAGCAACGACTGCGCGGTTTTCTCGTCAGTCTTGCCCAGGGTCGAATCGGCCAGTACACGGGCCACGGAATCGACGCGCTGCGCGGTGACGGTGCCACGGGCGTGACCGGCCTGCAGCTGCTTGATCAGCTCGGCCTGTTGCTCCGGCTGGGCACGTTTCTGATAGACCGTGGCCAGTTCGACGTAGCAGATGTCGGTGGTGTTGAGCGCGGCTTTGCAGATTTTTTCCACGTCATCCAGGTGCTGATCGTAAGTGCCTTGGGTGCGATACAGCAGCACCTGCGCCAGACCCGCTTCCGGGTAACCGGATTTGCGCCACTGATCGATCTGCTGCTGCGCGTTGATGTTCGGGAAGCTGTGCGGGTATTGCAGGTAAAGCATCGCCAGCGGGATCAACGTATTGCCTTCGCCATTGGCGGCGGCTTTTTTCAGCAGGCTTTCGGCTTCGTGGTGTTCGGCTTCGGTGGAGCCGGGTTTGGCCACCAGCAGGCGACCAAGACGCGCCTGCGCACGCGGCGAAACACTGGCGGCGGCGCGGTAAGTCGCTTCGGCCTGTTTCATTTGCTCGGGGTCGCGGCTATCGACCTGGATATCGGCGAGGCCGACTTGTGCCTCGCTGTAACCGAGATCGGCCAGTTGCTGATAATTCTGCGCAGCGGTAGCGGTGTCGCCACGCTTGAGCGCTTCGTTGGCCAGACGCTGATCGGGCAGGCCGGCGCAACCGGCCAGACTGACCGCCAATGCCAAGGCACACACCGTTCCCATGTAGGAGTGAGCCTGCTCGCGATGCAAGCAACTCGGTGCATCAGGCATACCGCGGCGATCCAATCGCTGGCAAGCCAGCTCCCACAGGGATCGCGGTGTTTTCAGGATGGGTGGAGTAGTCACAGGCATGTCCTCGACTTAAAGACCGGCAGCCATGGCTTTGTCGATCAGCCAGTTCAGGTTCGGTCCACGGTCGCTGTTCACTTCCACCGGGCGACCGGCGAGGCTGCTGTCGAGCGGCTCGTCAGGCTGGATCTGCACGCGGATGTCGGAGGACAGGTCAGCACTTTTCAGGCTGGTGCTGCTGACGATCTTGCCGGTGCGGGTTTTGTCTTCGCCGGCGATCTGGAAGCTCACCGGGGTGCCCGGACGCACGTCGCCGAACTGGCGATAGGAGAAGCGCGCATCAACCGTGGCCTGGGTGTTGCGCGGCACCAGCGAGAAGATCACGTCGCCCTTGCTCGCGTATTGACCGTCGGCCACCAGTTGCTGGGCCACGGTGCAGTCGCAAGGGGAGGTCAGGGTGCCGGTCATTTGCTTGCCGAACAGTTCTTCAACCTTGGCCGGGGCCAGTTGGTCTTCGTCCAGATGGCCCTTGAGCACGTCGAGCATGCTGGTGCTGAAGGTCGCCAGTGGCGCGCCTTTCGCTGCAACGCCGTCAGACTTGACCAGGCTTTGCACGGTGCCGTCGCGCGGCATGGTGATGTTCATCCCCGGCACGCTGACCAGACCGGCTTGCGCATGGCTGACGAAGTACATGCCGTACACCGATTTGAAAATGAAACCCGCCGCGACCAGACCGACTGCGAAAATGCCAGCGCTGAACGTCACGGCTTTCAGTCGGCCCAACGGGGTCATGCCGGAGCCGCCGTCCTTGACCTTGCGTGCCTTGGTGAAGTTGTCGCGCTGCAGAGTCGCCAGCACTTCGCCGATGCTGACGATGTCGCCGGCCAGGTGCGACGTGATCAAGTGGCGCAGGGTGGAAATGTCCTGCTGCTCAAGGTTCTGGAACTGGCAGCCAACACGGCCGGTCTGGCGGTCGTAGGAGCGCACTTGCAGCTCAACGTCCATGGCCAGGCCGAGGTTGTCGATGACGAATTGCAGACGCGCCTTGTACACCTCGCCGATAGTCAGTGGCATTTGCCCGGCGTTGAACGCCAGACCACCGGCAGACAGGTCGATGACCCGCGCTTCAACCGGCGTCCGGTCGGGACCGAAAAAGCGCAGCTTGGCCGGGATTTTCACGCGGGCGTGTTGGCGCTGGGCTTCGGATTCATGCACTACGTTGGCGTTGACGGCGGTATTCATAGGGGCGATTTCCTTGTTAATTCAATAGGGGCGGGTCAGACCATCATCAGCAGCACGGCGACGAAAATGCTGCCGGCGGAGAAGGTCATGGTCCGAGACGACCAGGTGTTGAACCAACGTTGAAAGCTGGCGAGATCACGGGTCAGGGATGTGGGTTGGCGAGTCCAGGACTGTTGGTCGAGGCGGAAGAACACGTAGATCTTCACCAGCGCACCGACGATCTGGTTGTAATAAAGAATCGCTGGATAAGCCGGGCCGATCCGGTGACCGGAGCACGACAACAGCAGGGTCAGGATCAGGCGGGTGATGCCGATCCACAGCAGGTAAACGAGGATGAACGCGGTGCCGTATTTGAAGCTGGCGATGATCGCCACGGTCAGGCCGAGCAGCGACGTCCACATCGATACGCGCTGGTCGAACAACACCACCGACGTGAAGGCGCCGAGGCGTTTCACACCCAGACCCAACGCGCGGGAGTTCTGGCGCAGGTTGTTGCCGTACCAGCGGAACATCAGTTTGCGGCTGGCCTTGATGAAGCTTTTTTCCGGCGGGTGTTCAACGGTGTTGATCGCCGCGTCAGGCACGTAAAAGGTGTCGTAGCCGAGGCGCATCAGGCTGAACCAGCTCGACTTGTCGTCGCCGGTCAAGAACTTGAAACGGCCCAGGCGCCAGTGTTGCAGCGAGTCGCTTTCAACGTCGGCGATGAATTCCGGGTTGGTTACCACTGAAGCTTTGAACACCGACATGCGGCCGGTCATGGTCAGTACGCGTTTGGACAGGGCCATCGAGCACATGTTGATGTGGCGCTGGGCGAAACGCAGCTTGTGCCATTCGCTCATGATGTAGCCGCCGCGCACTTCGCAGAACTCGTTGGTGGTCAGGCCGCCGACGTTGCCGAACAGCTGGAACCACGGCACGGTCTTGCGCACGGTGCCTTCGCCGAGCACGGTGTCGCCATCAATCACGGCAACCACGGCGCGGTCGTCCGGCAGGTGACGGGAGATCGCGCGGAAACCATAGGCCAGGCCATCACGTTTGCCGGTGCCGGGAATGCGCACGAAGTCGAGTTTGACGCGTTCTGGCGGATTCATCCGCGCCCACATTGCTTTCACCAGCAGCTCATCGGACATTTCGACGATCGAGCAGACCACGGTGGTCGGCAGTTCGCAGTCGATGGCTTCGCGGATCACCGAGCTGTAGACCTGCGCAGTCGTCAGCGCGTCAATACGGAAACTGGTGACCATCAGAAACACATGCGACGGATCCGCCGCTTTACCCAGCTTGCGCACTTTGCGGCGCAGGTGCGGGTAAACGATGTAGAGAAAAATCATGCCGCGCACAAAGTGCGTTGCGCCCATCGAGTAGCGCCAGATACCCACGGCGCCAATCAGGAAAATGAAGTCCTTCGACTCGGAGTCGAATGTGGACGTGGGCAGCATCAAGGCCAGGCCCATCAACAAACTTAGGTAGAACAGCCAACCGGCGGCCTGAAGTAGGCCGTGTTTTAGCCTGTGCATAATCTGCATCCGTCTCTATCTCGGGCCGGGCCCGATGGGGTTAAGGCAGGCTTACAAAAACTTGCAAGGACATGCAGGAGCTGCCGAAGGCTGCGATCTTTTGATCTTTCGCTTGGGATTTTGGTGTTCCCGAAAAGATCGCAGCCTCGTTTCACTCGACAGCTCCTACAGGGCTGCCTTACCAGCAGATACCTTCGGTGCGCGTACCGGCGTCGGTGGCCTTGGCCATGAAGCCGACCAGGTCGATGACCTGTTTGCCGTGCGGTGCTTGCTGGGCCAGCGCGCGGAATTTCTCGTCGCGGTTGCCGAGGATGATCACGTCGGAGTTGTCGATTACCGAATCGAAGTCCGCGTTGAGCAGGGACGATACGTGCGGGATTTTCGACTCGATGTAGTCTTTGTTCGCGCCGTGAACACGGGCGTACTCGACGTTGCTGTCGTAGATGCTCAGGTCGTAACCCTTGCCGATCAGCATCTCGGCCAGTTCCACCAGCGGGCTTTCGCGCAGGTCGTCGGTGCCGGCCTTGAAGCTCAAGCCGAGCAGGGCGACTTTGCGTTTGTCGTGGCTTTCAACGATGTCGAAAGCGTTCTGCACTTGCGATTCGTTGCTGCGCATCAGCGAGTTGAGCAGCGGTGCTTCGACGTCCAGGGAACCGGCGCGATAGGTCAGAGCACGCACGTCTTTTGGCAGGCACGAACCACCGAAGGCGAAGCCTGGGCGCATGTAGTACTGGGACAGATTGAGGGTCTTGTCCTGGCAGACCACTTCCATCACTTCACGGCCATCGACGCCGACCGCTTTAGCGATGTTGCCGATCTCGTTGGCGAAGGTCACTTTGGTTGCGTGCCAGACGTTGCAGGTGTACTTGATCATCTCGGCGACGGCGATGTCCTTGCGGATGATCGGCGCGTCGAGTTCTTCGTACAGCGATTGCAGAACGTCGCCCGACGCCTTGTCGAACTCGCCGATGACGGTCATCGGTGGCAGGTCGTAGTCGGCGATGGCGGTGGATTCACGCAGGAACTCAGGGTTGACCGCGACGCCGAAATCAACGCCGGCTTTCTTGCCCGAGCAGTCTTCGAGAATCGGGATCACCACGTTGGCAACAGTGCCCGGCAGTACGGTGCTGCGCACAACGATGGTGTGACGGGTGGTTTTTTCACGCAGGACAAAACCGATCTCGCGGCATACCGCTTCGATGTAGTTCAGTTCCAGGTCGCCGTTCTTCTTGCTCGGCGTACCCACGCAGATCATCGACAGGTCAGTGTCACGAATCGCTTCGGCGAAGTTGGTCGTGCCACGCAGACGACCGGTCTGGATACCCTGTTGCAGAAGTTCGCCCAGGCCCGGTTCAACAATGGGGGATTTGCCAGCGTTGATCATGTCGATCTTGTCTTTGGCAACGTCAACGCCAACCACGTCATGGCCCCGTGCAGACAGGCAACCGGCACACACTGCGCCAACGTAACCCAAACCAAATATGCTGATGCGCATCGCAATTACCTCTGTATATATCAGGCCTTAGAAGGCCGGAGTTAATGGTGTTCAGCGTTCACTAGTGCACTCGAAAGTGCGGCTTACAGGCGCCACAATGCCGTGTGCAGGCATACGAAGTTCCGAGTGTCTAAATAATTGCACTCAAGATGTGCGCAACCAGGCCTTATAGTTATGACGTGCCCTGTTATGCAGCGGATCTTCCTTGTGGAAGACTCTGGTGCAATCGTCTTGCGCGCTCGATGTCAGGCGAAAAGCCCGTGGATCAAGCGGTTTGGTGCTCAGGCGAGCACGTTTATAGGGGCGCGGCCTTGGCCTTGCAGGGGATATTAATGATGCATATCTCCTGTCCATCTAGTTGTTTTCAGACTGGTTAGTCATCTAGTCAAGTTGCTGTGACAACTTGGTTACATGGCTATCTGCCTAACGTAAGTTATCTCGTACAAACTCGGCGAGAATCGTTACCGGTGGTATGAGCTATGCATTTGGACATAGTTCCTGTCCACTCATCGCGAAATCTGAAATTTCTTGAAATATTGTCAAAGATGGCACTGGTCTCAATTTGATAGCACTTTTGCTTTCGCCCTTTATATATAGGCGATTAATCGCAGTAGATAGTTTTGTGCCACTACTGTGAAAAAAATTAGGTGCCACTACTGAAAAAAATGATCAGTGTCGAGTGAAACAAATCTTAGAAAAGACAGGGATGAAAAACTGGCGCCATTAAAATGGCGAAAAACGGCGAGGGATTTTTGACATCGTGCGAGGTGCACGACTCTTTATAGAAAGAGTCGTGCATTGGGCATGCTTTATTCGGGGGCGTGGTCGCGCAAAAAAACCAGATTATCGGGTTTCGATTGCTCGGCGCTGTAGCGATAACCCTGCACATCGAATTGCTTGAGCTGGGCTGGATCGTTGATTTTTTCCTGGATGACGAAGCGGCTCATCAGGCCACGGGCTTTTTTCGCGTAGAAGCTGATGATCTTGTATTGGCCGTTCTTTTGATCCTTGAACTCGGTGTTGATGATCCGTGCGTTCAAGGCTGTACGTTTGACCGCTGAAAAGTATTCGTTGGACGCCAGGTTGAGCAGCACGTCGTCACCCTGATCGGCCAGTGCCTCGTTCAGCCATTCGCTGATGCGCGTGCCCCAGAAGGCGTAGAGGTCTTTGCCACGGGCATTGGCCAGTTTGGTGCCCATTTCCAGGCGATACGGTTGCATCAGGTCCAGCGGGCGCAGCAAGCCATAGAGGCCGGAGAGCATGCGCAGGTGTTTTTGCGCATAGTCGAAATTGGCTTCGCTGAAGGACTGCGCGTCGAGACCGGTATAAACGTCACCCTTGAACGCGAGCAGCGCCTGCTTGGCGTTCTCTGGCGTAAACGCGGGCGTCCAGCTGCCGAAACGCGCGGCGTTGAGCCCGCCGATCTTGTCGGACACGTGCATCAGTTCGCTGATCTGCGCCGGCGTCAGGTCGCGCAGTTGCTGGATCAGTTCCTGGGAATGGTCGAGGTATTGCGGCTGAGTGAAGCGCTGGGTCGCCGGCGGTGTTTCGTAATCGAGGGTCTTGGCGGGGGAAATCACCATCAGCATGAAGTCGTCTCCTTTAATCGTGGGGGCGATTCTAGGGGGTTGGCCGAGTTGACTCCAGCTATGAGCGTGATAGGTGATCGACGGCTTGCCGCGATCCCTGTAGGAGTGAGCCTGCTCGCGATAGCGGTATGACTTTCAGCATTGTGGTGACTGATCTATTGCTATCGCGAGCAGGCTCACTCCTACAGGGTCGGCGTCGTGCCTTATCAGCTATAGTGCCGCGCGGGTTTTGTTATGGAGACGCCCCTTTGCGCATTGTTCTTTTATTCACCGCGTGGCTGTTGAGTTTCGGTGCCGTTGCGGCGCCGGGCGATGTGGCGACGCTGGATCGCAGCACCTGGCCGGAGCAACTGACCAGCCCGACGCTGTTCGACGTCGCCTCGCGGGCGGAAATCCTCATGTTCGCCCGTGGCCTGCTCGGCACCGAATCGATGGACGAGGCCGCCCTGGCCCAGCGTCTGGGCTTGCGTACGGTCAATATCGACGCGATCAACGGCCTGCGCCAACGCCTCTGGCAGCGCTTGTTGGCCAACTACAACTACGCCCAGCAAAGCTGCGATCAGGATGCCTCGTTCTGCTTCCTCGTCGAAGACCTGCCGACCCTGCGCGAGCAAGCCGCCAAATTCGTGGTCAGCGATGACAGCTATTACACCAAGTGGGCCGAACCGAGCCGGATCTTCCATCTGCAGTATCTGGATGAGTTGATGCGCAAGGCCGCGCTGTCGCCGCAGACCAGCAACGAATTCGATCGTTTCGGCGACTACGAGCGCAACGGCGAAGACATGCACGATCGGCTGTTTCTGCTGACCTTCGACAGTGCCGCCAACGTGCAACCGGACAACACCGACTGGCTGACTGAATACCTGCGCAAGTCGAACCTGAGCGGTACGTTCTTTGTTTTGGGCAAGGACATTCAGGCACGCCTGGCCGAGCGTTCTGTGAGCAGCCTGCAAGCGGCGTTCTCGCAACAGTGCGTGGGCGTGCAGGGCTGGGAGTTTCGCTCCCACAGTCATTGGCAGGATTGGCAGGACTCGGTGCGCCGCAGCGCTGATCTGGTCAGGAACAAGCTGCCGGAGAACTACGTGCCGCTGTTCCGCCCCCCGGAGGGCCAGCGCCGCAGCGATGCGCAAGGTTTCTTCAATTCTCAGGGCCTGCAAGTGGCGCTGTGGGACATCGATGCCCAGGACGGCGCCGGCAAACTCAAGGGTGCCCCGAGCGCGCATCGGGTGCTGACGCTGATGTTGTTGTGGCGGCACGGGGTGATCAATTTCAACGTCAAGCAGGACGCGGTGAAGACGTCGATGCCATGGCTGATCACGCAAACGGCGCAAAGTGGGATTGGTTGGGAAGACTGTCAGGACGCGTTTCGCTGAGAAACGGCAAAAGCCCGGAAACATTGGGCTTGAAGTGATTTTTTTGCGGAATTCGATGCAGGCGGACTTCCGACTTTAGCGGGGTCTGGGCAGTCCGCCAAGGGCTTTTCGTCACTCTGCAAAATAAACTTAAAAAAACCGTCAAAGTACTTTTTTATGTCATCGGTTTTGGAGTATTACGAAGACAGACCGCCGAAACCTGCAACACAGGTGGCGTCTTCCAAGACCCGTTTGTTTGCAGTCACTTCAATCTCCGCAGGTGAGATTTCGGCAGTCACTTCGAGGCGCAGCACCGCCCAGGTATTGCGTCTACTGGCTCTGACAAAGGTGACCGAGTATGGATGATCACGGACGTAGCCCTTCTTCCAACCAGCCAATCCTTTATGTACTCGATACCAACGTATTGATTCACGATCCAAACGCCCTGCTTAATTTCGAAGAACACCACGTCGCGATCCCGATGACCGTGCTTGAGGAACTGGACAAGCTCAAGAGCGGGCATCACAGCGTGGCCGCCGAATGCCGTCAGGCCATCCGGCTGATTGACAAGACCTTGGGCGATGCTTCCCCGGAAGACGTCGAACTGGGTGTGCCGATCCAGCGCGGCAAGGGCGGACCGAAGGGCTTGCTGTCAATTCTGATGAGCAAGCAGGCTGAGTCGAACCTGATTCTGCCCGAGCACCTGAACGACAACAAAATCATCAACCAACTGATCGACCTGCACACCCGCGATCCGCAAAAACCTGTGGTGCTGGTAACCAAAGACATCAACATGCGCCTCAAGGCACGCGCCTGCGGAATCGCGGCCGAGGACTACAGCACCGACCAACTGGTCGATGACGTGTCCCTGCTGCCCAACGGCTACCACAACATGACCGGCTCGTTCTGGGACCGCGTGAGCAAGGTCGAAACCCGTCAGGACCATGGCCGCACCTGGCACCAGGTGCAACTGATCGACAACCTGCCGGCGGTGCACATCAACGAGTTCATCATTGATGAGCAGGGCTTCGTTGGCTGGATCAAGGAGATTGAAGAAGACCGCTTGCTGATTCTCGACCTGCATCAGGAACCGTTGCTGCACCAAGAGGCGTGGGGGCTCAAACCACGCGACATCTATCAAAGCCTGGCGCTGTACGCGCTGCTGGATCCGGACATCCACCTGGTCAATCTGTCGGGTGCTGCAGGTTCGGGTAAAACCATTCTGGCGCTGGCCGCTGCGATCGAGCAGACCATGGTCAGCAAACGCTATCGCCGCATCATCGCCACCCGCAGCGTGCAGGGGCTGGATCAGGAAATCGGCTTCCTGCCCGGCACCGAAGCGGAAAAAATGGAGCCTTGGCTGGGCGCCATCACCGACAACCTCGAAGCCTTGCACATGGATGACGAAAACACCCATGGCAGCGTCGACTACATCCTCAGCAAAGTGCCGCTGCAGTTCAAATCGCTCAACTACATTCGCGGTCGTAGCTTCCAGCAAAGCCTGATTCTGATCGACGAATGCCAGAACCTTACGCCGCACCAGATGAAAACCATCATCACCCGTGCCGGCGCCGGTTCCAAAGTGGTATGCCTGGGTAACCTGGCACAGATCGACACCCCTTACCTGTCCGCGACCAGCTCCGGGCTGACCTACCTGACTGAACGCTTCAAGGATTTCCCCAACGGTGTGCACATCACCCTGCAAGGGGTGCCTCGCTCGATCCTGGCTGAATACGCCGAAACCCACCTGTAACTCTCCACACAAAACCGGGCGGCCGCAAAGCCGCCCGGTTTTTTATGGATAAATGCATATCCCCTGTGGGAGCGAGCCTGCTCGCGAATGCGGTGTATCAGTCGACATTTATAGTGAATCTGAATCCGCTTTCGCGAGCAGGCTCGCTCCCACAGGGTACAACGGTGATTTCACAATCAGTGATGCGGAAATCTGACCCGCAGGTTTACAATCCACGCTCCTGATCAGGAGTAATCCCGTGCTGACTCATCTCGATTCCCAAGGTCGCGCCAACATGGTCGACGTCACTGAAAAAGCCGTGACGTTCCGTGAAGCGACGGCTCAAGCGCTGGTGCGCATGCTCCCCGAAACGTTGCAGATGATTGTCAGCGGCGGCCATCCCAAGGGCGATGTGTTCGCCGTGGCGCGCATTGCCGGCATTCAGGCAGCGAAGAAAACCAGCGATCTGATTCCCCTGTGCCACCCGCTGATGCTCACTGGCGTCAAAGTCGAACTCAGTGCTGAAGGCGCAGACGCCGTGCGCATCGTCGCCCGCTGCAAACTGTCCGGGCAGACTGGCGTCGAAATGGAAGCGCTGACCGCCGCCAGCGTCGCCGCGCTGACCATCTACGACATGTGCAAAGCCGTCGATCGCGGCATGATCATCGAAAGTGTGCGCCTGCTGGAGAAGGTCGGCGGCAAGAGTGGGCACTTTCAAGCGGAGCAGCCATGAACCTGACCGTGAAATTTTTTGCCCGTTACCGTGAAGCGCTGGGCGTGGATTCGGTAAAGGTCGAAGGCGATTTCGCCACTGTCGATGACGTGAGGGCACAGTTGGCAAAGCGTGACGGCGCTGAAGTGTTGAGCGAGCAGAACCTGATGTGTGCACGCAACGAAGATCTATGCCAACTCGATGAACCGGTGGTCGATGGCGACGAAGTGGCGTTTTTCCCTACCGTGACCGGAGGCTGAGCCATGGCGATTCGCGTGCAGGCCACGCCGTTCGATCCGGGCGCTGAAGTCAACGCAATGCACGCGGCCAATGTCGGCGTCGGCGCGGTGGTGAGTTTTGTCGGTTACGTGCGCGACTTCAATGATGGGCTGGATGTGGCGGGGATGTTCCTTGAGCACTATCCGGGCATGACCGAAAAAGCCCTCGGTAAAATCGCCATTGAAGCGGAACAGCGCTGGCCGCTGCTGAAGCTGGAAGTGCTGCACCGCATCGGCGCGCTGGAGCCGGGCGAGCCTATCGTCTTCGTCGGCGCCGCCAGCGCCCATCGCCAGGCCGCTTTCGACGCCTGCGCGTTTGTCATGGACTACCTGAAAACCCGTGCACCGTTCTGGAAGAAAGAAAACACCAGCGACGGGCCGCGTTGGGTTGAAGGGCGCGACAGTGATCATGCCGCCGCGGATCGCTGGAACAAGTAAAACCCGCGTTGCCCTCAAGTCAGTCATCGCGAGCAGGCTCACTCCTACAGTTGGAATGCGTTCCCCTGTAGGAGTGAGCCTGCTCGCGATGACGTCATTTGCATCACCAGAAAAACCAGCGGACACGCCTTCATGTGCGATTGACGAAATGTACATGCAAGTCCAATATGGATTTATAAGTACAAAAAATGCTCCGTCCCGCCGCTCGTAGCTAACAGCTCGCAGCTGCTCTTCTTCATCTTGCCAAACCAACAACAACCCGCGAGAGAACGAACATGAAGAAACTCCCCCTCATCACCGGTCTGGCCCTGAGCCTGTTGGCAAGCGCCAGCCTGTTCGCCGCCGAGCAAACCCTGCGCATTGGCATCGAAGCCGCTTACCCACCCTTCGCCTCGAAAACCGACCAAGGCGAAATCGTCGGTTTCGACTACGACATCGGCAATGCCCTGTGCGCGCAGATGAAGGTCAAGTGCGTGTGGGTCGAGGGTGAGTTCGACGGTCTGATTCCGTCGCTGAAGGTGAAGAAAATCGACATGGCGCTGTCGTCGATGACCATCAACGAAGACCGCAAGAAGTCAGTGGATTTCACCCACAAGTACTACTTCACCTCGTCGCGTCTGGTAATGAAGGACGGCGCCACGGTCGATGATCAGTACGCCAGCCTCAAGGGCAAGAACGTCGGCGTGCAGCGCGCGACCACCACCGATCGTTACGCCACCGAGGTGTTCGAGCCGAAGGGCATCAACGTCAAGCGCTACAGCAACAACGAAGAAATCTACATGGACCTGGCGGCGGGGCGTCTCGATGCGATCTTTGCCGACACCATTCCGCTGAATGACTTTCTCTCGATGCCGCGTGGCAAGGGTTATGCGTTTGTCGGGCCTGAGTTGAAGGATCCGAAGTACGTGGGCGAGGGCGCGGGGATTGCAGTGCGCAAGGGCAATACTGAACTGGTCAGCCAGTTGAACGGCGCCATTGATGGCATTCGCGCGAGTGGCGAATACCAGAAGATTTCCGACAAGTACTTCAAGTCCGACATCTACGGCGACTGATAGTCCGCTATCGCGAGCAGGCTCGCTCCCACACTGGATCTCTGGCATTCACAAATCCCCTGTGGGAGCGAGCCTGCTCGCGAAGAGGCCGGAACTATCGATGAAGATCTCTAGCCCTTCATTTCCTTCAAATGCTTGTACACCGTCGCCCGCCCCATGTTCAGCACATTGGCCACATAGTTCGAGGCGCTCTTGCCCTTGAACGCACCCTCGGCGTGTAGCGCCAGCACCAGTTCGCGCTTGTGGTCGCGAGTCAGCAGATTAAGACTCAACTGCCGCTCGCGCAGCCAGGCATGCAGGAACGTGTTGATGCGCTCCTGCCAGTCATCGCGAAACAGTGAATCGGGCTGCGGAATCAGTTTGCTCGGCGACAGGAACAGATCCAGCGCAGCCTTGGCGTTCTCGAACAGCGAAATATTCAGATTGATGCACAGCACTGCCAACGGCAGGCCTTCGCTGTTGCGCAGCACCGTGCTCAGGCTGCGAATCTTCTGTCCGTCCCAATTGAGCTTTTCGTAGGGGCCGATGTTCCTGTCGCTGACATCCTCACTGAGCATGTCTTCCAGCGATGAATCGTCACCGATCTCGCGCTTGGACAGGTTGTTGGCGATGTAGTCGACCTTCTGCGTGCGCAGGTCGTGCAGCACCACTTCGGCGTGGGGAAAGAACAGCGTGGCGATGGCGTCGGCGATGGCGCGGAAGTTATCCAGGGCCGGGTCGAGTTCGGGGGCGGTCATGACAGTGGAGCTCCAGGCAGCGTCAGCGCCCCCGTGATCAGGAGGCGCTGCGAGTGTGCCGCAATCCGTTGGGCGCGTCATCCGAACCGGCGCTCAGGCGAGTCGAGCAGGCGAGAGCATGCTGCTGCTCAGTCCGAACTGGCGCAATTGCTCGGGCAGAGGTTCGCCGCGCACCAGCGCCGCACTGGCCTGGCCCATCGCCGGGGACGTCTGGATACCGTAACCGCCCTGCGCCGCAACCCAGAACAGCCCCGGCACTTGCTGATCGAAACCGCTGAGCAAGTCGCCGTCCGCGACGAAACTGCGCAGACCTGCCCACGTGCGGGTCGGGCGGCGGATGGTCAGCGTGGTAGCTTCCTCGATCTGATAGATGCCCATGGCGATGTCGAGTTCTTCCGGCTGCACGTCGTGGGGTTCGACCGGGTCGGCGTTGGCTGGCGAACCGAGGAACATGCCGGCGTCGGGCTTCATATAGAAGGATTCATCGAGACTGACCAGCATCGGCCAGTGATGAATGTCGACGCCTTCGGGCCCGGCGAAGATGAACGCGGCGCGGCGTTTCGGTTGCAGGCCCAACGATCTGGCCCCGGCCAGTGCGCCGATCTTGTCGGCCCAGGCACCGGCGGCGTTGATGATTACCGGTGCGCTGAAGGTTTGGCCATTGGTCTGCACCTGCCAGAGGCCCTCGGCGTCGCGGCTCAGGCCGAGCACTTCGCAATCGGTATGGACTTCGCCGTTATTGCGGCGGATGCCGCGCAGGTAGCCCTGGTGCAAAGCGTCGGTGTCGATGTCGCTGGCGCTCGGGTCGTAGATTGCGCCATGGACTTTTTCCCGACGCAGGATCGGCAGCCGCGCGCAGGCTTCATCGGCGCTGAGCAACTGCATCTCCGGCACCGTGGCTTTGGCGCTGAGGTATTGGTTGTTCAGTTCGGCGGCGTCGCCCGTGAAATCCACGGTCATTTCGCCGCGTGGGGTCAGCAGCGGGTGTTCGCAGAAACCGGCCGGAGGATGATCGAAAAACTCGCGACTGGCCTGGGTCAGTGCGCGTACCTGCGGGGTACCGTAAGCGGCGGTGTACAGCGCAGCCGAGCGCCCGGTGGAGTGATAGGCCGGGTGGGATTCACGTTCGAGCACGATCACTTTGCCGTGCGGCGACAGCCAGAACCCGGTGGAAGCGCCGGCAATCCCGCCGCCGATGATGATGAAATCTGCCTGGCTCATGAAGGTCTCCAGTTAGTACTCAATATCGAAAAAACGCAGATCTCCTGTAGGAGTGAGCCTGCTCGCGATAGCGGTATATCAGTCAACAATAATGTTGAATGTAAAACCGCTATCGCGAGCAGGCTCACTCCTACAGGGGATTTTGGTGTTAGTGGGTCAGGTGATAAACCGCATTGGCCAGGGCAATGTCTTCCAGACCCAGGCCGATTGAGCGGAAAAATACATGACGGTCGTAATCGGGGCGCTGCACTTTTTCGCTGAGCAGATCCGCCAAATCGCCGATGATTGAATCCTTGCTCCAGCCATGCTGTTCACTGGCAATCAACATCTCACCCGCCGACCCCGGCGTGGTCAGACAATAGTCGCAGAACACCTGCATGTCGTTGAGGCTGTTCGGCGGGACTTCATGTGCACGCGGGGCGTTGGTGCTGATCGAGGTGATCAGTGCCGGTTTGCTCAGGTCGCCGGGGTCGATCACCGGGCCTGCGGATGAAGTGCAAAGCATGATCACGTCGGCCTCGGCGATGGCTGCGTCGCGACTGTCGGCAATCTTCAGGTTCGGTGCGATGGTTTTCAACAGCGCCTGAGTCTCGCGGTCTTCAGTAAGCGATGGCGAATACACGCTGATGCTCTGCCAGTCACGCAGCGATTTCACATAGTGCAGATGCGCTTGGGCAACCTTGCCGCTACCGATGATCGCCAGTCGGGTAGCGTTCAACGGAGCCAAGGCGTCGACCGCCACAGCCGTGGTCGCAGCAGTACGTGCGGTGGTCAGTTCACCGGCATCACAAAGCAGCAACGGCTGACCGGTCTGCATCGACATCAACAACGTCCACGCCGTTACCAGCGGGCCTTGCTCGCGAACGATGTACGGTGAGGTCTTCACCCCATACACACCGTCTTCAGCCAGTACTCCCAGATAATTGATGAAGTCGCCTGCACCCTGCGGGAATTCCACCAGTTGTTGCGCCGGTTGCACGGCGTGTCCGGCGGCCAGGTCGCGGAACAGCTTGCGCAGGATCTGCGGCACGTCGATGCGCGCCAGTAGCTCACGGGCCTGAAGTTGGTCGATCACGTAGGGCGTACTGGACATGTCAGGCTCCGGAGTCTGTATGTAAACTAATTTGTCCATTATGGACATTTAGTTATCTCCCGCAAGCACCTGATGAAACGCCGGGCGAAAAAAAAGCGCAGTCCGTTGCCGGCTGCGCTTTTCTTTTAAACGTCGCTTACTGCGGACGCTTGCGCTCGACCGCGCGCAACAGATGCGTTGGCGGTGTTTCACAGCTGATCTTGCGACCGAGTTTTTCTTCGATGGACGGCAACTGGTAGGAGTCGTCTTCACCGGCGAAGCTGATCGACACGCCATCGGCGCCAGCGCGACCGGTACGGCCGATGCGGTGCACGTAGTCGTCGGGGACTTCCGGCAGGGTGAAGTTGATCACATGGCTGATGCCGTCGATGTGGATCCCGCGACCAGCAACATCGGTGGCCACCAGCACGCGAATCTTGCCTTCGCGGAAACCTTCCAGGGTCTTGATGCGTTTGTGTTGCGGCACGTCGCCAGATAACTGCGCAGCATTCACACCGTCGCGTACCAGACGTTCTTCGATGCGGCGGACTTCGTCCTTGCGGTTGGCGAAGACCATCACCCGTTCCCAGCCATTATCGTTGACCAGGTTGTAGAGCAGTTTGTACTTGTCGGCACCGGCCACGGCGTAGATGTGCTGCTCGACGTTTTCGCTGGCCACGTTGGTGACTTCGATTTCGACGATGGACGGATCGGTCGTCCACTGCTTGGCGAGGTTCATCACGTCTTCGGTGAAGGTCGCGGAGAACAGCAGGGTCTGGCGTTCGCTTTTCGGCGGGGTCTGACGAATGATCTGGCGGACTTGTGGGATGAAACCCATATCGAGCATGCGGTCGGCTTCGTCCAGCACCATCACTTCGACCATGTCCAGGTGCACGTCGCCGCGCTGGTTGAAGTCGAGCAAGCGGCCCGGGGTGGCGACGAGAATGTCGCAATGACGCGCTTCGAGGTGCTTGAGCTGTTTGTCGAAGTCCATGCCGCCGACGAACGTCATGACGTTGAGGCCGGTGTACTTGGTCAGGTCGGCGGCGTCCTTGGCGATCTGCACCACCAGCTCACGGGTCGGCGCGATGATCAGCGCACGGGGTTCACCCATGTAGCGTTCTTTTGGCGGCGGGGTCTGCAGCAGTTGGGTGATGATCGAGATCAGGAACGCGGCGGTTTTGCCGGTACCGGTCTGCGCGCGGCCAATGGCGTCTTTGCCGGCGAGGGTGAAGCCCAGCACCTGCGCCTGAATCGGCGTGCAATAAGGAAAGCCCAGATCCTGGATGGCGTGCATCAGTTCTGGAGAGAGCTTGAAATCGTGGAAGCGGGTTTTGCCTTCTTGTGGCTCGACAACGAAATCTTCGAGTTTCCACGGAATGACCGGTGCCTTTGGCTTCGGTTCGCGACGCGGTTTGGCCGGTTGTGGCGCTTCGCTGCGCACAGGCTCGGCGGCGATTGGCGCGACCGGAGCGGGTGTTGGCTCTTGCTTCGGTGCCGCTACGGGAGCGGGGCGGTCGGCCTGAGGCGCATCGGTGCGATGACCGGGGGCGTGCGACGGCGCACTGGGAACTGGCGCGAGCTGCTCAGCCTCGCTTTTACCGAACATTTTCTTGAGTGCTTCGAGCACGGTCATCTCATCAATTGGTTAAGGAATGTACGCCGGCCAGTGTAATGCAAGAAACGGGCGCGGCGTAGTGTGATGATCAAAGGGCAGGAATTGATCGCAAAGTCAGCGCAGGTGTTCGCTCAACCACACGCCGATATCGCGAATTTCTTCGGGTAACACTTCGTGCTCCATTGGGTATTCCTGCCATGTCACGGTGACACCATGGTGCTTTAAATACTCGTAGGCGCTGCGCCCCATCGAGTTTTGCACAACGTTGTCGAACTGACCGTGCAACGACAGCACCGGAATGCGTTGCTGGCTGGCGGACAATTGCAGTTCATCGCTGAATGTTGGCGCATACGTCGACAGCGCCAGGACGCCCCCCAACGGCCCCTGCCATTTCAGAAACGCGGTGTGCAACACCACGGCGCCACCCTGGGAAAAACCCGCGAGGAAAATTCGCGAAGCGTCTATTCCGCTGGCGCGCTCGTTTTCGATCAATTCGATGATGCGATCGGCGGACGCTTCCAGCTCGTCACGGTCGATTGCCCGGGCCGGGCTCATGGCCTTGATGTCGTACCAGCTCGGCATGGCATATCCGCCATTTATCGTCACCGGACGGGTCGGTGCCTGCGGCAACACGAAGCGCGTGCTGAGCAGGCTTTCCTGCAACGCCTCGGCCACCGGCAGGAAGTCGTAACGGTCGGCGCCGAGGCCGTGCAGCCAGATCACGCAGGCATCTGCGGGCTTAACAGGCTGAAGAATCAAGGGCTCGGTCATGGCTGCTCCAAAAATGTGCGGGCGCTCTCATTAAGTGCGTGATTCGAGTGCGCGTCGGGTTGATCCGTTAAGAAGATGTCGCAAGGGTACAAGTTTTGCTATTGACCTGTCGCTCAAACGCTTCAGCTGCAGGTGTGGTACGGCGTTTGCTATGGAGGTTTCTGTACAAAGCGTCCTTCGCCTGGCGGTAACACTATCAGTGTACGACTCGCGACGGGATAGCAACGAATCCGGTGATGGATGTTCGCCAATGGCCGCTACGGGCTTAGCGAATGTGAAAGGGCTACAGCCCGTTCGGCCGATTTGGTGAGAAGTGAGTTGTCCATGATGTGGATTTTCTCCTACTAGACTCATAGCGAAGGTCTTACGTCGGTTGACCCTAAAAAAAGCCAACACGGGTCAACAACGCCTCAAAAGGGTGCGGCTGGACTCAAGCTCCGACACAACAAGAGCAAAACTGGAGGTTTGAATGAAGATGTTGAAATCCACCCTGGCGATCGTGACTGCAGCAACAGTTCTCGGCGTCAGCGGGTTCGCTCAGGCGGGTGCAACCCTGGATGCCGTGCAGAAGAAAGGTTTCGTGCAATGTGGCGTGAGCGACGGTCTGCCGGGCTTCTCGGTACCGGACGCGACCGGCAAGATCCTCGGGATCGACGCTGACGTCTGCCGCGCTGTGGCTGCTGCTGTTTTCGGCGACGCGACCAAGGTCAAATTCAGCCAGTTGAACGCCAAGGAGCGTTTCACCGCGCTGCAATCCGGCGAGATCGACATCCTGTCGCGCAACACCACCATGACCAGCTCCCGTGACGCGGGCATGGGCCTGAAATTCCCGGGCTTCATCACTTACTACGACGGCGTGGGCTTCCTGGCCAACAACAAGCTGGGCGTGAAAAGTGCCAAGGAACTGGACGGCGCGACCATCTGTATTCAGGCCGGTACCACCACCGAGCTGAACGTGTCCGACTACTTCCGCGCCAACGGCCTGAAGTACACCCCGATCACTTTCGACACCTCCGATGAAAGCGCCAAGTCGCTGGAATCCGGTCGTTGCGACGTACTGACTTCCGACAAATCCCAGCTTTTCGCGCAGCGCAGCAAACTGGCTTCGCCGAAAGACTACGTGGTATTGCCGGAAACCATTTCCAAAGAACCTCTGGGCCCGGTCGTGCGTAATGGCGACGACGAGTGGCTGGCCATCGTGCGTTGGGTCGGCTACGCGCTGCTCAACGCAGAAGAGGCCGGCGTCACTTCGAAAAACGTGCTGGAAGAAGCCAAATCCACCAAGAACCCGGACGTTGCTCGTCTGCTCGGTGGCGACGGTGAATATGGCAAGGATCTGAAACTGCCGAAGGACTGGGTGGTAAAAATTGTTTCCCAGGTAGGTAACTACGGCGAAATCTTCGAGAAAAACCTCGGCAAGAGCACTCCGCTGGAAATCGACCGTGGCCTGAACGCCCTGTGGAACAACGGCGGCATTCAGTACGCACCACCAGTGCGCTAATGGTTCTATCACCCGGCGGGCCAACCGCCGGGTGATGTTCTGTTCCATTTCTTGCGGGGCACTTCATGCAAAATTCAATCGGCGCACCTAAGCAGAGGTTCAGCCTCAGCGATCCACGAGTGCGTGCGTGGCTGTTTCAGATCATCACCGTTGTGGCGGTGGTCGCGATGGGTTGGTATCTGTTCGATAACACCCAGACCAACCTGCAACACCGGGGCATTACATCCGGCTTCGGCTTTCTGGAGCGCAGTGCCGGTTTCGGCATCGCTCAACACCTGATCGACTACACCGAATCGGACAGCTATGCCCGGGTGTTCGTCATCGGCCTGCTCAACACCTTGCTGGTGACGGTTATCGGTGTGGTTCTGGCAACACTGCTGGGTTTCATCATCGGTGTGGCACGGCTGTCGCCGAACTGGATCATCAGCAAACTGGCGACTGTGTATGTGGAAGTGTTCCGCAACATTCCGCCGCTGCTGCAAATCCTCTTTTGGTACTTCGCGGTATTCCTGACCATGCCGGGACCGCGTGCCAGTCATAACTTCGGTGACACTTTCTTCGTCAGCAGCCGTGGCCTGAACATGCCGGCCGCACAGGCAGCTGACGGTTTCTGGGCGTTCGTGATCAGCGTCCTGGTGGCCATCGTCGGCATCGTGCTGATGTGCCGCTGGGCCAACAAGCGCTTCGAAGCAACCGGCGTACCGTTTCACAAGTTCTGGGTAGGCCTGGCCATCCTGGTGGTGATTCCGACACTGTGCGCGCTGATCTTCGGTGCCCCGTTGCACTGGGAAATGCCTCAGCTCAAAGGCTTCAACTTCGTTGGCGGCTGGGTGCTGATCCCGGAACTGCTGGCGCTGACGCTGGCCCTGACCGTGTACACCGCGGCGTTCATCGCCGAGATCGTGCGTTCGGGGATCAAGTCGGTCAGCCATGGCCAGACCGAAGCGGCGCGTTCGCTCGGCCTGCGCAACGGCCCGACCCTGCGCAAAGTGATCATCCCGCAAGCCCTGCGCGTGATCATTCCGCCACTGACCAGCCAATACCTGAACCTGGCGAAGAACTCCTCGCTGGCGGCGGGTATCGGTTACCCGGAAATGGTTTCGCTGTTCGCCGGTACCGTGCTCAACCAGACCGGTCAGGCGATTGAAGTCATTGCCATCACCATGAGCGTGTACCTGGCGATCAGTATCAGCATTTCCCTGCTGATGAACTGGTACAACAAGCGCATTGCGCTGATCGAGCGGTGAGGAAACGCGCATGACTACCCATACTTTCAAACCCGACATGCCCCCACCGAGCAGCAGCATCGGCGTGGTGGCGTGGATGCGCGCGAACATGTTCTCCAGCTGGCTCAACACCTTGCTGACGCTGTTTGCGTTCTACCTGATCTACCTCGTGGTGCCACCGATCCTCAGTTGGGCAATCATCGATGCCAACTGGGTCGGCACCACCCGCGCCGACTGCACCAAGGACGGCGCTTGCTGGGTGTTCATTCAACAGCGTTTCGGCCAGTTCATGTACGGCTATTACCCGCCGGAGCTGCGCTGGCGGGTCGACCTGACCGTGTGGCTGGCGGTCCTCGGCGCGGCGCCATTGTTCATCTCGCGTGTACCGCATAAAGCGATCTACGGGCTGAGCTTCCTGGTGCTGTACCCGATCATTGCGTTCATCCTGCTGCACGGTGGTTTCGGCCTGACCAACGTCGCGACCAGCCAATGGGGCGGTCTGATGCTGACCCTGGTGATCGCTACCGTCGGTATCGCTGGTGCCTTGCCGCTGGGGATTGTGCTGGCGCTGGGGCGACGCTCGAACATGCCGGCGATCCGCGTGGTCTGCGTGACCTTCATTGAGTTCTGGCGCGGCGTGCCGTTGATCACGGTGCTGTTCATGTCCTCGGTGATGCTGCCGCTGTTCCTGCCTGAAGGCATGAACTTCGACAAGTTGCTGCGGGCACTGATCGGCGTGATCCTGTTCCAGTCGGCCTATGTCGCTGAAGTGGTGCGCGGCGGTCTGCAAGCGATCCCCAAAGGTCAGTACGAAGCGGCGGCGGCGATGGGCCTCGGTTACTGGCGTTCGATGGGCCTGGTGATCCTGCCACAAGCCTTGAAACTGGTGATCCCGGGCATCGTCAACACCTTCATTGCGCTGTTCAAGGACACCAGTCTTGTGATCATCATCGGCCTCTTTGACCTGCTCAACAGCGTCAAGCAAGCCGCTGCCGATCCGAAATGGCTGGGCATGGCCACCGAAGGCTACGTGTTCGCCGCCCTGGTGTTCTGGATTTTCTGTTTTGGTATGTCGCGCTATTCCATGCATCTGGAACGCAAGCTCGACACTGGCCACAAGCGTTAGGAGTTCTCTGTAAATGAGCGAAGCAAGCAAAAAGCCAGTGGGCCCTGAAGGCATTATTCAGATGCAGGGCGTCAACAAGTGGTACGGCCAGTTCCACGTGCTGAAAGACATCAATCTCAACGTCAAACAGGGCGAGCGTATCGTTCTGTGCGGCCCGTCGGGTTCCGGCAAGTCGACCACGATTCGCTGCCTCAATCGTCTGGAAGAACACCAGCAGGGCCGCATCGTCGTCGACGGCGTGGAACTGACCAACGACCTCAAGCAGATCGAAGCGATCCGCCGCGAAGTCGGCATGGTGTTCCAGCATTTCAACCTGTTCCCGCACCTGACCATTTTGCAGAACTGCACCCTGGCGCCGATGTGGGTACGCAAGATGCCCAAGCGCAAGGCCGAGGAAATCGCCATGCATTATCTGGAGCGCGTACGCATTCCGGAGCAGGCGCATAAATTCCCGGGGCAACTGTCCGGCGGTCAGCAGCAGCGTGTGGCGATCGCCCGCGCACTGTGCATGAAACCGAAAATCATGCTGTTCGATGAACCGACTTCAGCGCTCGACCCGGAGATGGTGAAGGAAGTGCTCGACACCATGATCGGTCTGGCGGAAGACGGCATGACCATGCTCTGCGTAACCCACGAAATGGGCTTCGCCCGCACCGTGGCCAATCGCGTGATCTTCATGGACAAGGGCGAAATCGTTGAGCAGGCGGCGCCGAATGACTTCTTCGATAACCCGCAGAACGAGCGGACGAAGTTGTTCTTGAGTCAGATTTTGCATTGATGGTGGATGTTTAAAACTAACCCGGCCTTGTGCCGGGTTTTTTATGATTTTCGCGTCATGACACAGAGAGCGTTGCCTGTTCTGCGTGCACTATGTCCTTGAATCCTCTCAAATCTGCTCCTTCGCCCAAAGCGCGCGCATCGGTGAGCAGGTGGGGGTGACGATCAAGCAGCCGCATCAGCACTATCAAGGCCTTAGGTGGGAGTGAGTCGCCGCGCTCGTATCGTGAAAACGCATTGTGTCCGCCACCTGACAACAGCAGCACCGCTTCCTTTTGTGACAGATGCAGCTTGCGGCGGATGCGCTTCATCTCGTTACCAATGATTTGTCGGCCAGCAATGACGAGTTCGTCACTCGCATTCGAGTAGCGTAATGCGCTATCGGGGTCGAATATGACTTCCCCGCATGTCTGACACTCCCATCCAGACAAATCATCCAGACGACGCTCAATGCCTTTTACGCTCATGGTTTCGGCACGACCTTCGAAGTGCCGCATTCCTTCAGGTGCTCCGCAACTGAAGCATTGTTTAGTGTTCATGGTTTTTTCTCCTTGAAGGAGATCACCGGAGGTTCACCGCCTGAGCAATAAGTGACCTTGATGTAGATCTCCAGATCATGCGAAGTGATGTGGTACACGTCTTGCCAAATCCGATAGTCGCCATAAGTCGTCATCGATTTGTACAGCATCCTGTTTTGCAGTTCGAAAACCACGTCCTGCATTTCCTTGAGACTCAGGCCTATGTCTCGACCGCTTTTGCGAGCGGTCCTGGTAAATGCGTTTATCCCGAGCCTTCTGACATCCTCCTTGATCACCGCCAAGTTGTAGTGGGGTGTGTTTTTCTCCATAAAAAATCTTGAACCTTTCCCTAAAATTACCCTTAAAGGGTAATTTTGACCAATCGAAAATGCCGCTCCATGTGTCTCCAATTGACCCTAGGTGGTTGCTGTCCTACACGGGTCTGACTAACATGTCAGAAAATTCATCCTATGATTGGATGAAAGGGCGAATCCTATGTCAGACATTTCTCCACTCATTAAACGATCTCTGGTCGACCAGGCTTTGGATCAACTCCGTCAGCGCATCAACAGCGGTGCGTGGCAGGTCGGCGAGCGTTTGCCGACCGAACCGGAGCTGTGCGCCGAGCTGGGCATCAGCCGCAACACCGTGCGCGAAGCCATGCGCGTGCTGGCTTTTTCCGGGTTGATCGAGATCCGCCAGGGCGACGGCAGTTACCTGCGCGCGCTGGTCGATCCGCTCGATACGCTCAAAGCGCTGTCGCGCTGCTCGCTGGAGCAGGCCCGAGAAACCCGGCACATCCTTGAAGTCGAAGCCATCGGCCTGGCGGCGTTGCGTCGTACTGACGAGGACCTTGCCGCATTACGTGAGGCGCTCGGCACCAGCGGCAGCCATTACCACGGCGATCTCGATACCTACATCGCCTGCGATCTGGTGTTCCATCGCCGTCTGGTCGACGCCGCGCACAACCCGACCCTCAGCGAGCTGTATCGCTATTTCTCCAGCATCGTCGGCGCGCAATTGCGCCAGACCCTGAACATCGTCCCGCGCCGTCAGGAAGTGTTCGACCTGCACATCGAATTGCTCGATGCGGTCGAGCAACGCGACCCGGAACGGGCCAAAGCCTTGTCGAGGCAGTTGATCAATGAACCTTGAAACCGAGAAATCCATGTCCCGCAACGAGATATCCACACCCCCGAAACTTGAAGAGCTGCTGATCGACGCCGAGGCCGATGACGAGCAAGTGCAACAAAGCCATCCGCTGGTTCGGCGGCCGTGGCTGTTGTTGCTGGGCTTGATTCTGGTCGCATTGAACCTGCGTCCGGCGCTGTCGAGCATGGCGCCGTTGCTCAGCGATGTGTCGAAGAGCCTCGGTTTGTCGGCAGCTCAAGCAGGTTTGCTGACCACGCTGCCGGTTCTGTGCCTCGGTTTGTTTGCCCCGCTGGCGCCGATCCTGGCGCGACGTTTCGGTGCCGAGCGGGTGGTGCTGGGGATTCTGCTGACCCTGGCGGGCGGTATTATTCTGCGCAGCAACTTCGGTGAAATCGGCCTGTTCGCCGGCAGCGTGCTGGGCGGCGCGAGCATCGGCATTGTCGGCGTATTACTGCCGGGCATCGTCAAACGCGACTTCGCCAAACACGCCGGCACCATGACCGGCGTCTACACCATGGCGCTGTGCCTGGGCGCGGCGATGGCGGCGGGTTCGAGTGTGCCGTTGAGCGAGCACTTTGGCGGGAGCTGGGCTGTTGGCCTGGGCTTTTGGGTGATCCCGGCGCTGATTGCGGCAGTGTTCTGGCTGCCACAAGTCGGGCAGAAGCATGGCGCACATAATGTTGCCTATCGCGTGCGCGGTTTGCTGCGCGATCCGCTGGCGTGGCAGGTGACGTTGTACATGGGCCTGCAATCGTCGCTGGCTTACATCGTGTTCGGCTGGTTGCCGTCGATCCTCATCGGTCGTGGTTTGACGCCGACGCAAGCGGGGCTGGTGTTGTCCGGTTCGGTGATCATCCAGCTTGCGAGTTCTCTGGCGGCACCGTGGCTGGCGACGCGTGGCAAGGATCAGCGTCTGGCGATCGTGGTGGTGATGGCGTTGACCCTTGGCGGCCTGTTCGGTTGCCTGTACGCGCCGATCGAAGGTCTGTGGGGCTGGGCGATTCTGCTGGGTCTGGGGCAGGGCGGTACGTTCAGTCTGGCACTGACCTTGATCGTGTTGCGTTCGCGGGATTCACATGTCGCGGCGAACCTGTCGAGCATGTCCCAGGGCTTCGGTTATACGCTGGCCTCAATGGGACCGTTCGCAGTCGGCGTGGTGCATGACTGGACCGGTGGCTGGAATGCGGTGGGCTGGATCTTCGGCATTATCGGTACCGGTGCGATCATCGCCGGGCTGGGTGCCGGGCGTGCGCTCTACGTGCAGGTGCAAAGCGAGAAGATTTAAACACCGCTTACCAGTGTGGGAGCGAGCCTGCTCGCGAAGGCAATTGAACATTCAACATCTGTGTTGACTGATCGAGCGCTTTCGCGAGCAGGCTCGCTCCCACATTGGTTTTCGGTGTTGTTGGTATTCGGTGGGCGAATGCCGATAGTGTTTCCGTCCATTGCGGATTATCGTGCTGGCAATCTGTACCTCTTTTGGAGATTGCCCATGAGTGAAGCCCACGCCGCGTTGATCACCCGCTTCTATCAAGCCTTCCAACGTCTCGATGCCGAGGCCATGGCCGCCTGCTACACCGACGATGTAGTGTTCAGCGACCCGGCCTTCGGTGAATTGCGCGGGCGCGATGCCGGCGACATGTGGCGCATGCTCACCACCCGCGCCAAAGACTTTTCGCTGACCTTCGACAACGTTCGCGCCGATGAACGCAGCGGCGGCGCGCATTGGGTCGCGACCTATCTGTTCAGCCAGACTGGCAACATCGTCATCAACGATATTCAGGCCCGTTTCGTTTTCCGTGACGGCAAGATCTGCGAGCACCACGACCACTTCGACCTGTGGCGCTGGTCGCGTCAGGCTCTGGGCTTCAAAGGCCTGCTGCTGGGCTGGACGCCGCTGGTGCGCAACGCTGTGCGCGCACAAGCGCTGAAGGGACTGAAGGCATTTCAGGCCGGTCGCTGATAAGATCGCGGCCTGTTTCCTACACGTCTTGATCCCGAAGTGACCAGCCTTAGCGAAAAATCTGTCGATGTTGCCGAACCGGTGAGCAAGTCCTGGTTCGTCTACCTCGTTCGCGCAGCCAATGGTTCGCTGTACTGCGGAATCAGCGATGACCCGCAGCGCCGTTTCGCCAAGCATCAAAGTGGCAAGGGCGCGCGGTTCTTCCTCTCCAGCCCGGCCATGGCATTGGTGTACACCGAGCTGTGCCGCGATAAAAGCGATGCTCTGCGCCAGGAACGGCTGATCAAAAAACTGCGCAAGAGCGCCAAGGAATGCCTGGTCGCGTCTTATCAATCTGACTGATGGGTTCCCATCAGGCAGATCTGTAGGCTGCTAACAAAATGCACGCTAAGCTGCTGGTTCACTTTCTGAGCGGCGGAGCCGAGCATGTCCGAGTTGATTCTCCATCACTACCCGACCTCCCCATTCGCTGAAAAAGCCCGCCTGCTGCTGGGCTTCAAAGGCTTGTCGTGGCGCTCGGTGCACATTTCGCCAGTGATGCCGAAGCCTGATCTGACAGCACTCACCGGTGGTTATCGCAAGACACCTGTGCTGCAAATCGGCGCCGACATTTACTGCGACACTTCGTTGATCGCCCGCCGTCTGGAGCAGGAGAAAGCCCTGCCAGCGTTCTTCCCTGAAGGTCAGGAAATGACTGCTGCCAGTTTCGCCGCGTGGGCTGACTCGGTGGTGTTCCAGCACGCGGTCAGCCTGGTGTTCCAGCCGGAGTCGGTGGCCGTGCGTTTCGGCAAGCTGCCGCCGGAAGCGATCAAGGCATTTATGGCCGACCGCGCCGGTCTGTTCAGTGGCGGCAGCGCCACGCGTTTGTCCGCTGAACAAGCCAAACATCAATGGCCGACGATCATGGCGCGCCTGGAGCAACAGCTACAGCGCGAGCAGGGCGACTTCCTGTTCGGCGAGCCGTCGATTGCCGACTTCGCCCTGGCGCATCCACTGTGGTTCCTCAAGGCCACGCACGTCACGGCGCCGCTGGTAGATGAGTATCCGGCGGTTGCCGCCTGGTTGGGTCGAGTACTGGGATTTGGCCATGGCGCGGCCAGCGCTATGACTTCTGAAGAGGCGCTTGAAGTGGCGCGCAACGCGACGCCAGCGGCTTTGCCGGATGAACAGTTCGTTGACCCGAACGGCTTCAAGGCTGGCCAGCAGGTGGCAATCTCGGCGACGGATTACGGGGTTGATCCGGTGGTGGGTGAGTTGCTGTTTGCCGGTCGTGAAGAGTTGATCGTGCGTCGCGAGGATGAGCGTGGCGGCGTGGTGCACGTGCACTTCCCGCGTTTCGGTTTCCGCATCGAAGCCCGCTGATCAACAAGTCGCACCTGACTTGGTGGTGAGAGGAGAAATTGTGGCGAGGGGATTTATCCCCGTTGGGGCGCGTAGCGGCCCCAAACCCGTGGCGAAGGTGCAGCAGGCAAACCGCATTCAAAGGGTTTGCGACTGCTTCGCAGCAGAACGGGGATAAATCCCCACGCCACAGGGGAGTGCGTTATTTGAGGGCAGCGAGGATTTCGTCCGGATCGAATCCGCGAATCAACGTGCCATTCACGTCGATCAGCGGAATCCCACGCCCACCCAGCGCCTCATACGCCTTGCGCGCCTCGGCATCCTTCTCGATATCGAACTCCTTGAACGGAATCCCCTTGCTGTCGAGAAAACGTTTGGTCTGCTTGCAGTAGCCACACCAGTCGGTGGTATATAGCACGACGTTGGCCTGCGCCCGCGTCTGCTCAGCAACCATCTGCGACGGATTGAACACTCGCTCGATCTTGCCCCAGTTCTGATACACCACGACCACCAGCAGAACCAGCGCAACCTTCTTCAGCACATTGCCGAGCATCAGTTGCGACGCTTCAGCTGATCGGTGAGCGACGTCGGCAGGCCTTTGATCACCAAGGTGCCAGCCTCTTCGTCGTACTCGATCTTCGAGCCCAGCAGGTGCGCTTCAAAGCTGATCGACAGGCCTTCGGCGCGACCGGTGAAGCGACGAAATTGATTCAGCGTGCGTTTGTCCGCCGGAATCTCTGGCGACAGGCCGTAATCCTTGTTGCGGATGTGATCGTAGAACGCCTTTGGGCGCTCTTCGTCGATCAGCTCGGAGAGTTCTTCCAGGCCCATCGGTTCGCCGAGTTTGGCCTGGCTGCTGGCGTAATCGACCAGGGTCTTGGTTTTTTCTCGGGCGGACTCTTCCGGCAGATCCTCGCTCTCGACGAAATCACTGAACGCCTTCAGCAACGTGCGCGTCTCGCCCGGGCCGTCGACGCCTTCCTGACAGCCGATGAAGTCGCGGAAATACTCCGAAACTTTTTTGCCGTTCTTGCCTTTGATGAACGAGATGTACTGCTTGGACTGCTTGTTGTTCTGCCACTCGGAGACGTTGATCCGCGCCGCCAGGTGCAACTGACCAAGGTCGAGGTGGCGCGACGGGGTCACGTCCAGTTCGTCGGTCACTGCCACGCCTTCGCTGTGGTGCAGCAGGGCGATCGCCAGGTAATCGGTCATGCCTTGCTGATAGTGGGCGAACAGCACGTGGCCGCCGACCGACAGGTTCGACTCTTCCATCAGCTTTTGCAGATGCTCGACCGCGACTTTGCTGAACGCGGTGAAGTCCTTGCCGCCTTCCATGTATTCCTTCAGCCAGCCGCTGAACGGGAACGCGCCGGATTCCGGATGGAACAGACCCCAGGCTTTGCCCTGTTTGGCGTTATAGCTCTCGTTGAGGTCGGCGAGCATGTTCTCGATGGCCGCGGACTCAGCCAGTTCAGTGTCACGGGCGTGCAGAACTGCGGGCGTGCCGTCGGGTTTTTTGTCGATCAGGTGGACGATGCAATGACGGATCGGCATGGGCTTCTCGGCTGGTGGAAGGGAGGAGGGCGGGCTCCCCCGAAAAAGCGCTCAGTGTACCGCAACCACTGGTTTTGGCGGGTGCTGAACGGCAAAACCGGGTCGTGCGGCCGGGCTTATGCAGTTTTTTACCGGTTTAGAGCAATAAAGCTGACCAAATGGGTAGCTAGAGGCGGATATTTCCCCGTCTCTGTGCTAGTTTTGCCCGGTCTTACGCGAAGTCACTGCGTTAAGCGTGCAATCAGCATTTGTCAGGTCGAACCAAACCCTGATTTCGGTATCTATAACCCGACTCGTCGTGGTTATCGCCGAGGGTGCCAGATCCAGAAGATCGGGCTCGATGGCTGACACTGCACTCTGCAATCCATATGAATTTGATAGGGAAGGAACACTACATGGCTCTTACTAAAGACCAACTGATCGCCGACATCGCTGAAGCTATCGACGCGCCGAAAACCACCGCGCGTAACGCTCTGGACCAACTGGGCCAAATCGTTGCCGATCAGCTGGAAAACGGCGGCGAAATCACCTTGCCAGGTATCGGCAAGCTGAAAGTGACCGAGCGTCCTGCCCGCACTGGCCGTAACCCTTCGACTGGCGCTGCCATCGAAATCCCTGCGAAGAAAGTGATCAAGCTGGTTGTGGCCAAAGGCCTGACCGACGCTGTGAACAAGTAAGACGCAGCAATAAAAAACCGTGCACCGGAGTGATCCGGGCACGGTTTTTTTGTGCTTGCGATTTGGCATTTGGCCCTGAACCATTGTGGGAGCGAGCCTGCTCGCGAAAGCGTTGGATCAGTCACCTTCAATATTGACTGACCCACCGCTTTCGCGAGCAGGCTCGCTCCCACATGGGCTGCGCTGCGTTAGCGGGTCCAGCGCTCGCGGCGCCAGATCTGCTGTTCAGACTTGGTCTGGAAGGTCCAGGCGACGAAACGGCTTTGCTTCTGACCTTGCGACATCTCCACGACCTGGCTTTCCAGCACGCCGGCCTTTTTCAGGGCGGTTTCGATGGCTGGCAGGTTCGACGCTTTTGACACCAGCGTGCTGAACCACAATACCTTGTGCTGGAAGTTCGCGCTCTCGGCGATCAGTTGTGTCACGAAGCGTGCTTCGCCACCTTCACACCACAATTCAGCCGACTGGCCACCGAAGTTCAGCACCGGCAGTTTGCGTTTCGGATCGGCGCGGCCCAAGGCTCGCCATTTACGCTCGCTGCCCTTGGTCGCTTCGTCCATCGAAGCGTGGAAGGGCGGGTTGCACATGGTCAGGTCGAAGCGCTCGCCCGGTTCCAGCAAGCCGATGAGGATGTGCTTGCGGTTTTCCTGCTGGCGCAGCTGGATGACCTTGTTCAGGTCGTTGGACTGGACGATGGCTCGGGCGGCAGCCACGGCCGTCGGGTCAATCTCCGAGCCGAGGAAGTGCCAGCGGTATTCGCTGTTACCGATCAGCGGATAAACGCAGTTGGCGCCCATGCCGATGTCCAGCACGTTGACGATTGCTCCACGCGGCACCTTGCCGTCGTTCATGCTGGCCAGCAGGTCAGCGAGGAAATGCACGTAATCGGCACGCCCCGGGACCGGTGGGCAGAGATAATCGGCCGGAATGTCCCAATGCTGGATGCCATAAAACGACTTGAGCAGCGCCCGGTTGAACACGCGCACCGCATCGGGGCTGGCGAAGTCGATGCTTTCCTTGCCGTACGGGTTGGTGATCACGAACTTCGCCAGTTCCGGCGTGGTTTTGATCAGCGCCGGGAAGTCGTAACGACCCTGATGGCGATTGCGCGGATGCAGGCTGGCCTTCTCACGCGGCTCAACGGCTTTGGCCGGGGTCGCGGTGTCAGGCTTCTTGCGCGCAGGTTTGGGTGTGCGGGGGGCGTTCATGGGCGTGGTCGATTCGGGTATGGCTGAAAGTGGCGGGTATTGTCCCACATCTAAGGGCAACGCCGTTGAAACTGTGGGAGCGAGCCTGCTCGCGAAGACGGATTGTCAGTCAAAAAATTAGCTGACTGATCCACCGCTTTCGCGAGCAGGCTCGCTCCCACAGGGGATTTGCGGTGATCTGGAATAAAAAAGGGAGGCCACCAGGGCCTCCCTCTTTCATTGCGGTTTGCCGTTACAGGCTGGAAATCCGCGCGTGTTGCTCGGCCAGCTTGCCCAAGGCTTGTTCTGCCTCGGCCAGTTTGGCGCGCTCCTTCTCGATGACTTCGGCCGGGGCCTTGTCAACGAAACCGGCGTTGGACAGTTTGCCGCCAACACGCTGGACTTCGCCCTGCAGACGCAGGATTTCCTTGTCCAGACGCGCCAGTTCCGCGCCCTTGTCGATCAGACCGGCCATTGGCACCAGCACTTCCATCTCGCCAACCAGCGCAGTCGCGGACAGCGGTGCTTCTTCGCCTGCCGCCAGAACGGTGATCGATTCCAGACGCGCCAGCTTCTTCAGCAGCGCCTCGTTCTCGGTCAAACGACGCTGGTCTTCCGCGCTGACGTTCTTCAGGTAGATCGGCAGTGGTTTGCCCGGGCCGATGTTCATTTCGCCACGGATGTTACGCGTGCCGAGCATCAGTTCCTTGAGCCATTCGATGTCGTTTTCGGCGGCCGGATCGATGCGCTGTTCATTGGCCACTGGCCACGGTTGCAGCATGATCGTCTTGCCCTGAATGCCAGCCAGCGGCGCGATGCGCTGCCAGATTTCTTCAGTGATGAACGGCATGAACGGGTGCGCCAGACGCAGCGCCACTTCCAGTACGCGAACCAGCGTGCGGCGGGTGCCGCGCTGACGCTCAACCGGCGCGTTCTCGTCCCACAGCACTGGCTTGGACAGTTCCAGGTACCAGTCGCAGTACTGGTTCCAGATGAACTCGTACAGCGCTTGGGCGGCGAGGTCGAAACGGAACTGATCGAGTTGACGGGTCACTTCTGCTTCGGTGCGTTGCAGTTGCGAGATGATCCAGCGGTCTGCCAGCGACAGCTCGTAGGCTTCGCCGTTCTGACCGCAGTCTTCGCCCTTGTCCAGAACATAACGCGCGGCGTTCCAGATCTTGTTGCAGAAGTTGCGATAGCCTTCGACGCGACCCATGTCGAACTTGATGTCGCGACCGGTCGAGGCCAGCGAGCAGAAAGTGAAGCGCAGGGCGTCGGTGCCGTAGCTCGCGATGCCGTCGGCGAACTCGTCGCGGGTCTGCTTTTCGATCTTCTTCGCCAGTTTCGGCTGCATCATGCCGGAGGTGCGTTTCTGCACCAGTTCTTCCAGCTCGATACCGTCGATGATGTCCAGCGGGTCAAGGACGTTGCCCTTGGACTTGGACATCTTCTGGCCTTGGCCATCACGCACCAGACCGTGCACATACACGGTCTTGAACGGAACCTGCGGCGTGCCGTCCTCGTTCTTGATCAGGTGCATCGTCAGCATGATCATCCGGGCAACCCAGAAGAAGATGATGTCGAAACCCGTCACCAGCACGTCGGTGGAGTGGAATTTCTTCAGGAATTCGGTTTTTTCCGGCCAGCCGAGGGTAGAGAAGGTCCACAGACCCGAACTGAACCAGGTGTCGAGAACGTCGTTGTCCTGTTGCAGCGCAATGTCCGGGCCGAGGTTGTGCTTGGCGCGCACTTCGGCTTCGTCGCGGCCGACGTAGACCTTGCCCGACTCGTCGTACCAGGCCGGAATCCGGTGGCCCCACCACAGCTGACGGCTGATGCACCAGTCCTGGATGTCGCGCATCCACGAGAAGTACATGTTTTCGTACTGTTTCGGCACGAACTGGATGCGGCCATCTTCAACGGCAGCAATCGCAGGTTCGGCCAGCGGTTTGGTCGACACGTACCACTGGTCAGTCAGCCACGGCTCGATCACGGTGCCGGAGCGATCGCCTTTCGGCACTTTCAGGTTGTGATCGTCAACGCTGACCAACAGGCCGGCGGCGTCGAACGCGGCCACAATCTGCTTACGCGCTTCGAAACGCTCAAGACCTGCGTACTCAGCCGGAATCGCGCCGTCGATGCTGTCGTTCAGCGTACCGTCGAGGTTGAACACCTGAGCAGCCGGCAGCACGTTGGCGTTCTTGTCGAAGATGTTCAGCAGCGGCAAGTTGTGGCGCTTGCCGACTTCGTAGTCGTTGAAATCGTGGGCCGGGGTGATTTTTACGCAACCGGTGCCGAATTCAGGATCGCAGTAATCGTCGGCAATGATCGGGATGCGGCGGCCGACCAGCGGCAGCTCGACAAACTTGCCGATCAGGGCTTTGTAGCGCTCATCGTTCGGGTTAACAGCCACAGCGGAGTCGCCGAGCATAGTTTCCGGACGGGTGGTCGCGACGATCAGGAAATCGTTGCCTTCAGCGGTTTTCGCGCCGTCAGCCAGCGGGTACTTCAGGTTCCACAGGAAACCTTTCTCGTCGTGGTTTTCCACTTCGAGGTCGGAGATCGCTGTGTGCAGTTTGGTATCCCAGTTGACCAGACGCTTGCCGCGATAGATCAGACCGTCTTCGTGCAGGCGCACGAACGCTTCTTTTACCGCTTCCGACAGACCGTCATCCATGGTGAAGCGCTCGCGGCTCCAGTCTACGGACGAGCCGAGGCGGCGAATCTGACGGCTGATGTTGCCGCCGGACTGATCCTTCCATTCCCAGATTTTCTCGAGGAATTTTTCGCGGCCCAGATCATGGCGATTCTGGCCTTGGGCTTCGAGTTGACGCTCGACCAGCATCTGCGTGGCGATACCGGCGTGGTCGGTGCCCGGCTGCCACAGGGTGTTGCGACCCTGCATGCGGCGGAAACGGATCAGGGCGTCCATGATCGCGTTGTTGAAACCGTGCCCCATGTGCAGGCTGCCGGTGACGTTCGGCGGCGGGATCATGATGGTGTAGGAATCGCCCGCGCCTTGCGGTGCGAAATAGTTCTCGGACTCCCAGGTGTTGTACCAGGAAGTTTCAATGGCGTGCGGCTGGTAGGTCTTATCCATGCGCGGCGGGACCCTATTGGCATTTATTCAGGAAAAGCCGGGAAGTATAGCGGGGCATGGGGCGCAGGGCGAGCGGGGCAGGGACTCTAATGTCAGGGTGAGCCTTTGTGGCGAGGGGATTCATCCCCGTTGGGCCGCGCAGCGGCCCCAAGATTTCAATCACGCTGCGCAATTACAGGATTGACGACTGCTGCGCAGCCGAACGGGGATAAATCCCCTCGCCACAGGGGATCCAGCCGGGTTATTCGTATTGGCTGAGCAGGCGTTCCAGGCGCGCGTCGAGGCGGCGTTTGATCTCGGTTTCGATGTGCGGGGCGAAGTCATCGATCACGTCTTGCATGATCAATTGCGCGGCGGCGCGCAGTTCGCTGTCGAGGTGGAGCAGGGCGTCCGGGCCTTTATCCACAGGCGCGGCAGGTTGCGCAGCGGGCTTCGGGGCGGGAGCCGGAGGCGGCTCGACGGCTGGCGGCTCGGAGCCGACCGCGTCGAACAACATCGGAATCTGTTCCTGTTCGCCATCTTCGACCGTATCGGTCAGCAGGGGTGGTTGCAGGTTGTCGTCGCCGAGCAACTGACGGATCGATTCGAGATCGTCCAGCAGGTGTGTCGGCTTTTGCTGCGGTTTCGGAGTGTCCATTGGAGTGCTCAGAGTCGCTGTAAACGGTGATCTTGCAGAGGATAGCCCTGTTCGCGGTAGAAACGGAAACTCTCCCGCGCGGCTGCCCGAATCGTCGGATCTTCGACCACTACTTCCGCTATGCGGGCGAATTTGTTGGCGAAGGCCGGCACTTTAAGGTCGAGGTTGACCAGTAAATCCTGATGCTGACCGCAGTCATCGCCCAACCCCAGAACAATCAAGCCATCCGGTTCACGGTCGGCGGGGCCGTGGGGCACGAAGCTTTCGCCCTTGAATGCCCATAGACGCGCATCAAGATCGTCACGCTGGGCCGCATCGCTGCAATGCAGGTAGATGCGGTGGCCCATGCGCCAGGCTTTTTCGGTGAGCTTGCAGGCGAAGTCCAGGCGTGCCGAAGGATCGGCGCTGGGCAGGATATAGAAGTCGACTTTGGTCATTGCGGTTCCAGAGCGGCAAGCGGCATCACCCGAAAGTGACGCCACCGCCCATCAGCGGGTTCAGGCTTTGGCGCGATCGAGCAGGTACTGGGTCAGCAGCGGAACCGGGCGGCCAGTGGCACCCTTGTCCTTGCCACCGCTGGTCCATGCGGTGCCGGCGATGTCCAGGTGCGCCCAATTAAGGTTCTTGGTGAAGCGAGACAGGAAGCACGCGGCGGTGATGGTGCCGGCTTTCGGCCCACCGATGTTGGCGATGTCGGCGAACGGGCTGTCCAGTTGCTCCTGGTACTCATCGAACAGCGGCAGTTGCCAGGCACGGTCATCGGCAGCCTTGCCGGCGCTGAGCAGTTGGCCGATCAGTTCGTCATTGTTGCCCAGCAGGCCCGAGGTGTGTGCGCCCAGCGCGACGACGCAAGCGCCGGTCAGGGTGGCGATGTCGATCACCGCTTGTGGCTTGAAGCGCTCGGAGTACGTGAGGGCGTCGCACAGCACCAGACGGCCTTCGGCGTCGGTGTTGAGGATTTCCACGGTCTGGCCGCTCATGGTGGTGACGATGTCGCCCGGGCGAGTCGCGTTGCCGCTCGGCATGTTTTCCGCGCAGGCGAGGATGCACACCAGGTTGATCGGCAGTTTCAGCTCAAGCACCGCACGCAGAGTACCGAACACGGAGGCTGCGCCACCCATGTCGTACTTCATCTCGTCCATGCCGGCGCCCGGTTTCAGGCTGATGCCGCCGGTGTCGAAGGTGATGCCTTTACCAACCAGTGCGTATGGCTTCTCGGATTTTTTACCACCGTTGTATTGCATGACGATCAGGCGTGGCGGTTGAGCGCTGCCCTGACCGACGGCGTAGAACGAGCCCATGCCCAAGGATTTGATCTTCTTCTCGTCGAGGACTTCGACTTTCAGATCCTTGAACTCTTTGCCCAGATCCTTGGCTTGTTCGCCGAGGTAGGTCGGGTGGCAGATGTTCGGCGGCAGGTTGCCCAGGGTGCGAGTGAAAGCCATGCCATTGGCGATTGCAGTGGCGTGGGCCACGGCGCGTTGCACTTCGGCTTGCGCGGCCTTGATGGTCAGCAGGGTGATTTTCTTCAGCGCGCGCGGTTCGGCTTTCTGGCTCTTGAACTGGTCGAAGGTGTATTCGCCATCCACCAGGGTTTCCGCCAGCAGACGGGTTTTGCCGTAGCTGTCGCGGTTTTTGACAATAATTTCATCCAGCGCCAGCACAGCGTCGCTGCCGTTCAAGCCTTTCAGGGTATTAAGGATGGCGGCAACGATTTTGCGGAACGGACGGTCGCCCAATTCTTCATCTTTGCCCACGCCGACCAGCAGCACGCGCTCGGCTTTGAGGTTCGGCAGGCTGTGCAGCAGCAGGCTTTGGCCGACCTTGCCGGCCAGATCGCCACGCTTGAGTACGGCGCTGATCGCGCCACCGCTCAGTTCGTCGAGCTGTTTGGCAGCGACGCCGAGCTTGCGGCCTTCGCCGACGGCAACCACCAGGGTGGCGGTTTTCAACGTTTCTGGGCTAACGCTTTTTACAACCAGTTCCATGTCCGGATCCCTGAATGAATGGTCAACACGCAGGCGTTCGACGGTGTTCGCAGTCGCCTGCTTATAGATAGAAGAGGCGCAGGCCAAAGCCTGCGACAAGGGCCGCAGTTTGAACCTCGCTCCCCGCGCCTGACAACCCTCGGTTGGACTAACTTCAACGGTTTGCATACGCAGATGAGTGTGCGCAGTGACAGGCGCCCTCAATCACAGGATAATGCCGCATCTTTTTTCGACGGCTCTGCGTTGCGGGCCGGTCGATGTGTTTGCTTGTTTGGCCGCCTTAGCCTGACAACCCTGGAGTGTCTGGTTTGATCGTCTTCCGTTATCTGTCCCGCGAAGTCCTGTTGACCCTCAGCGCCGTGAGTGCCGTGCTGTTGGTCATCATCATGAGCGGTCGCTTCATCAAATACCTCGCTCAGGCCGCTGCCGGCCAGCTCGATCCGGGCTCGCTGTTCCTGATCATGGGCTATCGCCTGCCGGGTTTCCTGCAACTGATTCTGCCGCTGGGCCTGTTCCTCGGGATCCTGCTGGCTTACGGTCGCCTGTACCTCGAAAGCGAAATGACCGTGCTCTCGGCCACCGGCATGAGCCAGCAGAAACTGTTTCGCATGACCCTGTTTCCAGCGACGCTGGTGGCGTTGGTGGTGGCATGGCTGAGCCTCGGCCTGGCCCCGCAAGGTGCCAACCAGTTCCAGCTGCTGCTGAACAAACAGGACGCGCTGACCGAATTCGACACCCTCGAACCGGGTCGTTTTCAGGCGCTGCGCGACGGTACTCGGGTGACCTACACCGAAACTCTGAGCGACGATCGCATCAACCTTGGCAGCGTATTCATCTCGCAGAAAAACCTCGGTGCCGATCAGAAGGATCGCGGGATTTCCGTGCTGGTGGCCGAGAAGGGTCGTCAGGAAGTGCGCCCGGATGGCAACCGTTACCTGATTCTCGACAACGGCTACCGTTACGACGGCAGCCCCGGCCAGGCTGATTATCGGGCGATTCATTACGAGACGTATGGCGTGCAGTTGCCCAAGCCGGACGTCAGCGAAGAGGTCACAGACCGCGACGCCATGCCTACATCAACCCTGCTGAGCAGCGATGACATTCGCTCCAGAACCGAACTGCAATGGCGTTTGTCCCTGCCGCTGCTGGTCTTTATCGTGACCCTGATGGCGGTGCCGCTGTCGCGCGTGAACCCGCGCCAGGGGCGTTTCCTCAAGCTGCTGCCGGCGATTCTTCTTTATATGGCTTACCTGACCATCCTGATTGCCGCCCGCGGCGCCCTCGAAAAGGGCAAGATCCCGCCGGCCCTCGGCTTGTGGTGGGTGCACGCGATCTTCCTGTTTATCGGTCTCGGCCTGCTGTACTGGGAGCCGCTGCGCTTGAAAATGGCCAGTCGTCGTGCCGCTGCGCTGGAGGTGGCCCGTGGTTAAACTCGACCGCTACATTGGCAGCAGCGTGTTCATGGCGATCATCGCCGTGCTGGCGATCATCCTCGGTCTGGCGACGCTGTTTGCCTTCATCGATGAGATGGGCGACGTCAGCGATACCTACACGCTGGTTGATGTGCTGAGCTTTGTATTACTCACCGCGCCGCGCCGACTCTACGAAATGTTGCCGATGGCGGCGTTGATCGGCTGTCTGATCGGCCTCGGCAGCCTGGCCAGCAGCAGTGAACTGACCGTAATGCGCGCCGCTGGCGTGTCGATCGGTCGTATCGTCTGGGCGGTGATGAAACCGATGCTGGTGCTGATGCTGGCCGGCGTGCTGATCGGCGAATACGTTGCGCCGGCCACCGAAAGCATGGCTCAGGCCAATCGCTCGCTGGCCCAGGGCAGCGGCGACGCACAAAGTGCCAAGCACGGTATGTGGCACCGTCAGGGTGAGGAGTTCATCCACATCAACGCCGTTCAGCCGAACGGTCTGTTGTATGGCGTGACCCGCTATCACTTCGACAAGGAGCGCCATCTGTTGAGTTCGAGTTTCGCCAAAAAGGCTGAATTCGACGGCACCAAATGGCAGCTTACCGACGTCGCCACCACGCTGTTTCATGAGCGCAGCACTGAAGTCGTCAATACCCCGAGCGAGCAGTGGGACGTGGCCTTGAGCCCGCAACTGCTGAGCACCGTGGTCATGGCGCCGGAGTCGCTGTCGATCAGTGGTTTGTGGGGCTACATCCACTATCTGTCGGAGCAGGGCCTGAGCAACGGCCGCTACTGGCTGGCATTTTGGGTCAAGGTGTTGCAGCCGCTGGTCACTGCCGCGTTGGTGTTGATGGCGATTTCTTTCATCTTCGGCCCGCTGCGTTCGGTGACCTTGGGCCAACGCGTATTTACCGGCGTGCTGGTGGGCTTCACCTTCCGCATCGTGCAGGATTTGCTCGGTCCATCGAGCCTGGTGTTCGGTTTCTCGCCCCTGTTCGCAGTGCTGGTGCCGGCGGGAGTCTGTGCGTTGGCGGGTGTCTGGCTGCTCAGACGAGCCGGTTGATGAACAAGCTTTCATCCCTCGTTTAACCCTGAAAACGCCTCGGTCGACAGATCGGGGCGTTTTTGCATGCAATCCGGGTGACAGGCGAACGTGACGCTTGCGCCGTGTATCAGGTACAATTCCCGGCTATTTTTCGGCGGGCTATGCCTGCAGCCTTTTTGAGTGTTGATCCGTGAGTGATTTGAGTCATATCCGCAATTTCTCCATCATCGCCCACATTGACCATGGCAAGTCGACGCTGGCCGATCGCTTCATCCAGATGTGCGGCGGCCTGGCCGAGCGTGAAATGGAAGCCCAGGTACTGGATTCCATGGATCTGGAGCGTGAACGCGGGATCACCATCAAGGCCCACAGCGTCACCCTTTATTACACTGCCAAAGATGGCATCAAGTATCAGCTGAACTTCATTGACACCCCGGGCCACGTCGACTTCACCTACGAAGTCAGCCGTTCCCTGGCCGCGTGTGAAGGTGCTTTGCTGGTGGTCGATGCCGGTCAGGGTGTTGAAGCCCAGTCCGTGGCCAACTGCTACACCGCCATCGAGCAAGGCCTCGAGGTCATGCCGGTACTGAACAAGATCGACCTGCCGCAGGCCGATCCCGATCGCGTCAAGGACGAGATCGAGAAGATCATCGGCATCGACGCCACCGACGCCGTCACTTGCAGCGCCAAAACCGGCCTGGGTGTCGACGAAGTGCTCGAGCGTCTGGTGCACACCATTCCTGCGCCGACCGGCAACATCGAAGATCCGCTGCAAGCGTTGATCATCGATTCCTGGTTCGACAACTACCTGGGCGTTGTCTCTCTGGTGCGCGTGCGTCATGGCCGCGTGAAGAAGGGCGACAAGATCCTCGTCAAGTCCACCGGCAAGATCCACCTGGTCGACAGCGTTGGCGTGTTCAATCCGAAGCACACCGCGACCGCTGACCTCAAGGCCGGCGAAGTGGGCTTCATCATCGCCAGCATCAAGGACATTCACGGTGCACCGGTCGGTGACACCCTGACCCTGAGCTCGACACCGGACGTTGAAGTGCTGCCAGGCTTCAAACGCATCCAGCCACAGGTTTACGCCGGTCTGTTTCCGGTCAGCTCCGACGACTTCGAGGATTTCCGCGAAGCGCTGCAGAAACTGACCCTCAACGACTCGTCGCTGCAATACACCCCGGAAAGCTCCGACGCACTGGGCTTCGGCTTCCGTTGCGGCTTCCTCGGCATGCTGCACATGGAAATCATCCAGGAGCGTCTCGAGCGCGAGTACGATCTGGACCTGATCACCACGGCGCCGACGGTAATCTTCGAGCTGGTGCTGAAAACCGGTGAAACGATTTACGTCGACAACCCGTCGAAGCTTCCAGATGTGTCGTCGATCGAGGACATGCGCGAGCCAATCGTGCGTGCCAATATCCTTGTGCCTCAGGAGCACCTGGGCAACGTCATCACCCTGTGCATCGAGAAGCGCGGCGTTCAAGTCGACATGCTGTTCCTCGGCAATCAGGTGCAGGTCACTTACGACTTGCCGATGAACGAAGTGGTCCTCGATTTCTTCGACCGCCTCAAATCCACCAGCCGTGGCTATGCTTCGCTGGACTACCACTTCGATCGTTACCAATCGGCTAATCTGGTGAAACTGGACGTGCTGATCAACGGCGACAAGGTCGATGCTCTCGCATTGATCGTGCACCGTGACAACTCGCACTACAAAGGTCGCCAGTTGACCGAGAAGATGAAAGAACTGATTCCTCGTCAGATGTTCGACGTGGCTATCCAGGCTGCCATTGGTGGTCAGATCGTTGCACGGACAACCGTCAAGGCACTCAGAAAGAACGTATTGGCCAAATGCTACGGTGGTGACGTCAGCCGTAAGAAGAAACTGCTCGAGAAGCAAAAGGCCGGTAAAAAACGCATGAAGCAAGTCGGCAACGTGGAAATTCCACAAGAAGCCTTCCTTGCAGTGCTCAGGTTGGATAGTTAGGTCCTATGTCACTAAATTTCCCGCTGTTGCTGGTCATCGCCGTGTTCGTCTGCGGCCTGTTGGCGTTGCTCGATCTGTTGTTCCTGGCGCCGCGTCGGCGTGCTGCTATTGCCTCTTATCAAGGCAGTGTCAGCCAACCCGATGTCGTGGTGGTCGAGAAACTGAACAAAGAGCCGCTGCTGGTTGAATACGGCAAGTCGTTCTTTCCGGTGTTGTTCATCGTTCTGGTGCTGCGTTCGTTCCTCGTGGAGCCGTTCCAGATTCCGTCCGGTTCGATGAAGCCGACTCTGGACGTTGGCGACTTCATTCTGGTGAGCAAGTTTTCTTACGGGATCCGCCTGCCGGTGATCGACAAGAAAATCATCGAAGTCGGTGACCCGCAGCGTGGCGATGTCATGGTGTTCCGCTACCCGAGCGACCCCAACGTCAACTACATCAAGCGTGTAGTCGGCCTGCCGGGCGACACCGTGCGTTACACCGCTGACAAGCGTCTGTTCGTCAATGGCGAGTCGATTGCCGAGCAACTGGTCGGCTCCGAGCCGGGCACCCTCGGCAGCGCTGAGCTCTACAAGGAAAAACTCGGCGAAGCCGAGCACCTTATCCGCAAGGAAATGAGCCGCTACCGCGCCACTCCGGACCATACGTGGACCGTACCGGCCGGGCACTATTTCATGATGGGCGACAACCGCGACAACTCGAACGACAGTCGCTACTGGGATGATCCGAACATTCCCAAGGATCTGCTGGGCATGGTTCCCGACCAGAATATCGTCGGCAAGGCCTTCGCGGTCTGGATGAGCTGGCCGGAACCGAAACTCAGTCACCTGCCGAATTTCTCGCGGGTTGGCCTGATCAAGTAATCACACACGGCGCTGTTGAACACAGCGCCGAATGCATTTCTGGAGTCGACACAATCGGCTTCGCGGCGTGCAGCTAACAGCCAGGATTTAATTTTTGAACACAGCGTTAATTGTCCCAGGCCTGCGCCGTATCCCGGCGATGGCAGTGGAATCCAGCCACGAACTCAGCGTGGGTAAACCGTGAGCGTTTCTCTTAGCCGTCTCGAGCGCCAGCTCGGTTACACCTTCAAGGATCAGGAGCTGATGCTGCTGGCCCTCACGCACCGCAGTTTTGCCGGGCGCAACAATGAACGCCTGGAATTCCTTGGCGATGCCATCCTCAACTTCGTCGCTGGCGAGGCGCTGTTCGATCGCTTCCCGCTGGCCCGCGAAGGCCAGCTGTCGCGTTTGCGCGCGCGGCTGGTAAAAGGTGAGACGCTGGCCGTACTGGCTCGCGGTTTTGATCTCGGTGATTACCTGCGTCTGGGTTCCGGTGAGTTGAAGAGCGGCGGCTTCCGTCGCGAATCGATTCTGGCTGACGCCCTCGAAGCATTGATCGGTGCAATCTACCTCGACGCCGGCATGGATATGGCGCGCGAGCGTGTCCTCGCTTGGCTGGCCGGTGAGTTTGAAGGCCTGACGCTGGTCGATACCAACAAGGATCCGAAAACCCGCCTGCAGGAACATCTGCAATCGCGCGGTTGCGATCTGCCACGCTACGAAGTCGTGGATATCCAGGGCGAGCCGCACTGCCGAACTTTCTTCGTCGAGTGCGAAGTTGTCTTACTGAATGAAAAAAGCCGAGGTCAGGGTGTGAGCCGTCGTATTGCCGAACAGGTAGCGGCCGCCGCAGCACTGATTGCCCTGGGCGTGGAGAATGGCAATGACTGATACAAACGCAACTCGCTGTGGCTATGTTGCCATCGTCGGCCGTCCCAACGTCGGCAAGTCGACGTTGTTGAACCACATCCTCGGCCAAAAGCTCGCGATCACTTCGCGCAAGCCGCAGACCACTCGCCACAACATGCTCGGGATCAAGACCGAAGGCGACGTGCAAGCGATCTACGTCGACACCCCTGGCATGCACAAGGGTGGCGAAAAGGCCCTGAACCGTTACATGAACAAGACCGCTTCGGCGGCGTTGAAAGACGTCGACGTGGTGATCTTCGTGGTCGACCGCACCAAGTGGACCGACGAAGACCAGATGGTGCTGGAACGCGTGCAGTACGTCACCGGCCCGCTGATCGTCGCGCTGAACAAGACCGACCGCATCGAAGACAAAGCCGAGCTGATGCCGCACCTGAGCTGGTTGCAGGAACAACTGCCGAACGCGCAGATCATTCCGATTTCCGCGCAGCACGGGCATAACCTCGAAGCGCTGGAAAAGGTCATTGCCGATCATCTGCCGGAGAACGACCACTTCTTCCCGGAAGACCAGATCACCGACCGCAGCAGCCGTTTCCTCGCCGCCGAACTGGTCCGCGAGAAAATCATGCGCCAGATGGGCGCCGAGCTGCCGTACCAGATCACCGTCGAGATCGAAGAATTCAAGCAGCAGGGCAAAACCCTGCACATCCACGCCTTGATCCTCGTTGAACGTGACGGTCAGAAGAAGATCATCATTGGCGACAAGGGCGAGCGCATCAAACGCATTGGCACCGAAGCGCGCAAGGACATGGAGTTGCTGTTCGACTCCAAGATCATGCTCAACCTGTGGGTCAAGGTGAAGGGCGGCTGGTCCGACGACGAGCGCGCGCTGCGTTCGCTGGGCTACGGCGACCTGTAATACACGTTTTCACGGTGTGGGCGGGCTTCTGTGGCGAGGGAGCTTGCTCCCGCTCGGCTGCGAAGCAGTCGTAAAATCAGGCGCCTCGGTATGCCTGATAAATCAAGTCGCTAAACTTGGGGCTGCTTCGCAACCCAGCGGGAGCAAGCTCCCTCGCCACAAATAATGATCTTCAGAGATCTTTCGGCTCATGTCGCAAAACCCGCCTCCCGCCCAACCCGCCTACGTCCTGCACTCGCGCGCTTACCGCGAAACCAGTGCCTTGGTGGATTTCCTCACGCCGCAAGGTCGGCTGCGGGCGGTATTGCGCAGTGCGCGGGGCAAAGCCGGGACACTGGCACGGCCGTTTGTGTCGCTGGAAGTGGAGTTTCGCGGCAAGGGCGAGTTGAAGAATGTCGGGCGCATGGAGAGTTCCGGCACTTCGGCGTGGCTCAACGGTGAGGCGCTGTTCAGTGGCCTGTATCTGAATGAATTGCTGATCCGTTTGCTACCTGCCGAAGATCCGCACCCGGGTGTATTCGATCACTACGCCGCCACTTTGCTGGCCTTGGCTGAAGGCCGCCCGCTGGAGCCGTTGCTGCGTTCTTTCGAGTGGCGGCTGCTGGACGATCTCGGTTACGGCTTTTCCCTGAACACCGATATCCACGGCGAACCCATTGCCGAGGACGGTCTCTATCGTCTGCAAGTGGATGCCGGTCTGGAGCGAGTCTTTCTGCTGCAACCCGGTCTGTTCAACGGCGTCGAACTACTGGCCATGGCCGACGCCGACTGGACCGCCCCCGGCGCGCTGTCTGCCGCCAAGCGCTTGATGCGCCAGGCACTTGCCGTGCACCTCGGCGGTCGTCCCCTCGTCAGTCGCGAACTGTTTCGCAAGCCCTAGCCCCGTGTATGCTGTGCGCCGAATCTTTTTCTTCAGGAGCGCGCATCCGTGACCACCAGCAATCGCATTCTTCTTGGCGTGAACATCGACCACGTCGCCACCCTGCGTCAGGCCCGTGGCACGCGCTATCCGGATCCGGTCAAAGCTGCGCTGGACGCTGAAGAGGCGGGCGCCGACGGCATCACCGTGCACCTGCGCGAAGACCGTCGGCACATTCAGGAGCGCGACGTGCTGCTGCTCAAGGATGTGCTGCAAACCCGCATGAACTTCGAAATGGGCGTCACCGAAGAAATGATGGCGTTCGCCGAGCGCATCCGTCCGGCACACATCTGCCTGGTGCCGGAAACCCGTCAGGAACTGACCACCGAAGGTGGTCTGGATGTCGCGGGGCAGGAAGAGCGCATCAAGGCAGCGGTTGAGCGTCTGTCGAAAATCGGCAGCGAAGTGTCGCTGTTCATTGATGCGGACGAGCGGCAGATTGCCGCGTCGAAGCGCGTGGGTGCGCCGGCCATCGAGCTGCACACCGGGCGTTATGCCGATGCCGAGACGCCGACTGAAGTCGCTGAAGAATTGAAGCGTGTGGCGGACGGTGTGGCGTTTGGTCTGGCCCAGGGCCTGATCGTCAATGCCGGTCATGGCCTGCATTATCACAACGTTGAAGCGGTAGCAGCGATCAAGGGTATCAACGAACTGAACATCGGCCATGCGCTGGTGGCGCATGCGCTGTTCGTGGGCTTCAAGTCGGCTGTATCCGAAATGAAAGCCCTGATTCTGGCGGCTGCGTTGAAAGGTTAAAGGCCGAGGCATAACACCTGTGGGAGCGAGCCTGCTTGCGAAAGCGGTGTATCAGTCAACAATGATGTCGACTGAAACGACGCCTTCGCGAGCAGGCTCGCTCCCACATTTTTTGGGGTGTTTGTTAGAGCGGGGCGGGTTCTTGCGCCGGTTTGGACTTGTCGATGCCGGGCACATGCAGGTTGCCCTCGGCCACCTGATCGCCCTCAAGCTGCGGCTGCGTCACCCACGTCAGGATGTCGTAATAACGGCGAATGTTCGCCACAAAGTGCACCGGCTCGCCGCCTCGGGCATAGCCATAACGCGTCTTGCTGTACCACTGCTTCTGCGACAGGCGCGGCAGGATCTTCTTCACATCCAGCCATTTGTCCGGGTTCAAGCCTTCCTTGGCCGTCAGTTTGCGTGCGTCATCCAGATGGCCGCTGCCGACGTTGTACGCCGCTAGGGCAAACCAGGTGCGGTCCGGTTCCTTGATTGAGTCGTCGAGCTGATCCTTCATGTAGGCCAGGTACTTGGCCCCGCCCATGATGCTTTGCTTGGGATCCAGACGGTTGGATACGCCCATCGCCTGCGCGGTGTTCTGGGTCAGCATCATCAAACCGCGCACGCCGGTCTTGGACGTGACCGCCGGCTGCCACAGCGATTCCTGGTAACCGATGGCGGCCAGCAGGCGCCAGTCGACCTTCTCTTTCTTGGCGTAGTTCTTGAAGTGCTGTTCGTATTTGGGCAAGCGCTGCTGCAGGTGCTGGGCGAAGGTGGTGGCGCCCATGTAGCCAAGGACATCGACGTGGCCGTAGTAGCGGTCCTTCAAGCGTTGCAGGGTGCCGTTTTTCTGCACCTTGTCCAGATAGGCATTGATCTCGTTGAGCAGGCTGTTGTCTTCGCCCTGAGCCACGGCCCAGCTCTGACTGCGGGCGTCGCCGAGGTCGAAGGCCACGCGGATATTAGTGAAGTAGACCTGGTTCATTGCCACTTCGTTGGAGTCGACCAGGGTCAGGTCAATCTGACCTTCATCGACCATACGCAGCAGGTCGACCACTTCAACCGCGTCGGACTCTTCGTACTCGATGCCGGGGTATTTCTTTTTCAGCTCGGCCAGTTGTTCGGCGTGGGTGCTGCCCTTGAGCACCATTATTTTCTTGCCGACCAGATCACCGGCGTCGGTCGGCCGTGACTGGCCGTTGCGGTAGATGATCTGCGGGGTGACTTCGAGATACGAATGGGAGAACCGCACCTGCTTCTTGCGCTCCTCGCTGCTGACCAGACCTGCGGCGGCCAGTACCGGGCCGTTCGGTTTGCCGATCTGATCGAAGAGGTCATCGAGGTTGTCGGCGGTCTCGATCTTCAGTTCCACACCCAAATCGTCGGCGAAACGCTTCACCAGCTCGTATTCGAAGCCGGTTTCACCGCTGCGATCCTGGAAGTAGGTGGCCGGGCTGTTTCGGGTAATCACCCGCAGCACGCCATCCTCCTTTACGCGCTCGAGTGTGTTGGGTTTATCAACACAGCCACCGAGCACCAGGAAGAGTCCGGTTGCGATCAGCCATTTGGCGTACCGCGGACGCAAAGCCGTTGGGAAAAACATTTGCGCAGTATACGCAAACGGCTGCGGGCGCCATATCTCGACAGCGCGGGGCGAGTCTGCTAGCGATCACAAAACCGAGCGAAACCCTGCGGGAATGGGGCTGTGCGGCTTTTTGTTACAGTAAAAATAAGACGTCATTATTGGGTCGATTTACCTGACTCTGAAGGCAGAAACACAGATTGGTGGTCGAGTGCAACCGTGCGTAGCGTTTCGGGTGATGTTGAGGGCGGTTTAGGCTAGAATGCACGGCCTCAAAGCACACCCCTTCCCGAGGCTGTCCCGAAGATGTTGATCCTGCGCGGCGCTCCTGCCCTTTCTGCCTTTCGCCACAGCAAACTCCTTGAGCAACTGAGCCAGAAGGTTCCAGCTGTCAGTGGCCTGTATGCTGAATTCGCTCACTTCGCCGAAGTCACCGGCGTCCTGACCGGCGACGAACAGCAGGTGCTTGCGCGCCTTCTGAAGTACGGTCCAAGCGTTCCGGTTCAAGAGCCGACCGGCCGTCTGTTTCTGGTGTTGCCGCGTTTCGGCACCATCTCGCCATGGTCGAGCAAGGCCAGCGACATTGCCCGCAACTGCGGCCTGAGCAAGATCCAGCGTCTGGAGCGCGGCATCGCGTTTTATGTGGCCGGTCAGTTCAGCGAAGCCGAAGCCCAGCAGATTGCCGACGTCCTGCATGACCGCATGACCCAGATCGTTCTGGCCAACCTCGAACAGGCTGCCGGTCTGTTCAGCCACGCCGAACCGAAGCCGCTGACCGCCATCGACATCCTCGGCGGCGGTCGTGCCGCGCTGGAAAAGGCCAACACCGAACTGGGCCTGGCCCTGGCCGAAGACGAGATCGACTATCTGGTCGACGCCTTCAACGGTTTGAAGCGCAACCCGCACGACATCGAACTGATGATGTTCGCCCAGGCCAACTCCGAACATTGCCGCCACAAGATCTTCAACGCCAGTTGGGATATTGATGGCGAGAACCAGGAAAAAAGCCTGTTCGGCATGATCAAGAACACCTACGTGATGCACAGCGAAGGTGTTCTGTCGGCTTATAAGGACAACGCCTCGGTGATCGTCGGCAACGTTGCCGGCCGTTTCTTCCCGAACCCTGAGACCCGCCAGTACGGCGCGGTGCAGGAGCCGGTGCACATCCTGATGAAGGTTGAGACCCACAACCACCCGACCGCAATCGCTCCGTTCCCGGGTGCATCGACCGGTTCCGGTGGCGAGATTCGTGACGAAGGTGCAACCGGTCGTGGTGCCAAGCCAAAGGCTGGCCTCACCGGTTTCACCGTGTCCAACCTGCAAATCCCGGGCTTCGAACAGCCTTGGGAAGTGCCGTACGGCAAGCCTGAGCGTATCGTTACCGCGTTGGACATTATGATCGAAGGCCCGCTCGGCGGCGCCGCGTTCAACAACGAATTCGGTCGTCCGGCCCTGACTGGCTACTTCCGTACCTTCGAACAGTCGATCACTACCCCGCACGGTGACGAAGTTCGCGGTTACCACAAGCCGATCATGCTGGCCGGCGGCATGGGCAACATCCGCGAAGAACACGTCAAGAAAGGCGAGATCGTCGTTGGCTCCAAACTGATCGTGCTCGGCGGACCGGCGATGCTGATTGGTCTGGGTGGCGGCGCTGCCTCCTCCATGGCCACCGGCACCAGCTCGGCGGATCTCGACTTCGCTTCCGTGCAGCGTGAAAACCCTGAAATGGAGCGTCGCTGCCAGGAAGTCATCGACCGTTGCTGGCAACTGGGCGACAAGAACCCGATCAGCTTCATCCACGACGTCGGCGCGGGCGGTCTGTCCAACGCCTTCCCGGAGCTGGTCAACGACGGCGACCGCGGTGGCCGTTTCGAACTGCGCAACATTCCAAACGACGAGCCGGGCATGGCCCCGCACGAAATCTGGTCCAACGAATCCCAGGAACGTTACGTTCTGGCCGTCGGCCCTGAAGACTTCGAGCGCTTCCAGGCGATCTGCGAACGCGAGCGCTGCCCGTTTGCCGTAGTCGGTGAAGCCACCGCTGAACCGCAGCTTACTGTCACGGATAGCCACTTCGGCAACAACCCGGTGGACATGCCACTGGAAGTGTTGCTGGGCAAAGCCCCGCGCATGCACCGTTCGGTGGTGCGTGAAGCTGAACTGGGCGATGACTTCGATCCGTCGAACCTGGACATCAGCGAATCCATCGAACGCGTTCTGCATCACCCGGCCGTGGCGAGCAAAAGCTTCCTGATCACCATCGGCGACCGCACCATCACCGGCCTCGTGGCCCGTGACCAGATGGTCGGCCCATGGCAGGTGCCAGTAGCAGACGTTGCCGTCACCGCGACCAGTTTCGACGTTTACACCGGTGAAGCGATGGCGATGGGCGAGCGTACTCCGCTGGCACTGCTGGACGCTCCGGCGTCGGGCCGCATGGCCATCGGCGAAACCCTGACCAACATTGCCGCATCGCGCATCAACAAGATCTCCGACATCAAACTGTCGGCGAACTGGATGTCGGCTGCCGGCCACCCGGGCGAAGACGCGCGTCTGTACGACACCGTGAAAGCGGTCGGTATGGAACTGTGCCCTGAGCTGGGCATCACCATTCCGGTGGGCAAGGACTCGATGTCCATGGCCACCCGTTGGAGCGACAACGGCGAAGAAAAAACCGTGACCTCGCCAATGTCCCTGATCGTGACCGGTTTCGCGCCAGTGGCTGACATTCGTCAGACCCTGACCCCGGAACTGCGCATGGACAAAGGCACCACGGACCTGATCCTGATCGACCTCGGTCGCGGTCAGAACCGCATGGGCGCTTCGATCCTTGCACAGACCCACGGCAAGCTCGGCAATCAGGCTCCGGACGTCGATGACGCCGAAGACCTGAAAGCCTTCTTCGCGGTGATCCAGGGCCTCAACGCCGACGGTCACCTGCTGGCTTACCACGACCGTTCCGACGGTGGTCTGCTGACCTCCGTGGTGGAAATGGCCTTCGCCGGTCACTGCGGTCTGAGCCTTAACCTCGACGGTCTGGCAGAAACCACTGCCGACATCGCCGCGATCCTGTTCAACGAAGAACTGGGTGCCGTGATCCAGGTTCGTCAGGACGCCACGCCGGACATCCTCGCGCAGTTCAGCGCTGCCGGTCTGGGCGACTGCGTGTCGGTGATCGGTCAGCCGATCAACAATGGCCAGATCAACATCACCTTCAACGGTGACACCGTGTTCGAAGGCCAGCGTCGTCTGCTGCAACGTCAGTGGGCTGAAACCAGCTACCAGATCCAGCGTCTGCGTGATAACGCCGACTGCGCCGAACAAGAGTTCGACGTGCTGCTGGAAGAAGACAATCCGGGCCTGAGCGTCAAGCTGAGCTACGACGTCAACCAGGACATCGCCGCGCCTTACATCAAGAAAGGCATCCGCCCACAGGTTGCCGTGCTGCGTGAGCAGGGCGTCAACGGTCAGGTGGAAATGGCCGCTGCGTTCGACCGCGCCGGTTTCAACGCGATCGACGTGCACATGAGCGACATTCTCGCTGGCCGTGTCGACCTGAACGAGTTCAAAGGTCTGGTGGCGTGCGGTGGTTTCTCCTACGGCGACGTTCTCGGCGCCGGTGAAGGCTGGGCCAAGTCGGCACTGTTCAACAGCCGCGCCCGCGACGCGTTCCAGGGTTTCTTCGAGCGTAACGACAGCTTCACCCTCGGCGTGTGCAACGGTTGCCAGATGATGTCCAACCTGCACGAACTGATCCCGGGCAGCGAGTTCTGGCCGCACTTCGTGCGCAACCGCTCCGAGCAGTTCGAAGCGCGCGTGGCGATGGTGCAGATCCAGGAATCGAACTCGATCTTCCTGCAGGGCATGGCCGGTTCGCGTATGCCGATCGCCATCGCTCACGGTGAAGGTCACGCCGAGTTCTCCAGCGAAGAAGCCCTGCTGGAAGCGGATCTGTCGGGTTGCGTGGCGATGCGTTTCGTCGACAACCATGGCAAGGTCACCGAGCGTTATCCGGCCAACCCGAACGGTTCGCCGCGCGGGATTACCGGTCTCACCAGCCGTGATGGTCGCGTGACGATCATGATGCCGCACCCGGAGCGTGTGTTCCGTGCGGTGCAGAACTCGTGGCGTTCGGAAGACTGGAACGAGGACGCACCCTGGATGCGTATGTTCCGTAATGCGCGCGTCTGGGTTAACTAAGGCCTGTGTACAAGCTGGCGTTTTTTGTTCCTGACAGTCATGTCGAGGTGGTCAAAGGGGCTGTGTTCGCTGCCGGTGGTGGGCGGATTGGTGACTATGATCACTGTGCTTGGCAGGTGCTTGGTCTGGGCCAGTTTCGACCTTTGGACGGCAGTCAGCCGTTTATTGGCGAAGCGGGGCAGGTTGAGCGGGTTGAGGAGTGGAAGGTTGAGCTGGTGGTGGCGGATGAGTTGATCGTTGCTGTTGTGGCGGCTTTGAAGCTTAGTCATCCCTACGAGACGCCAGCTTATGAGGTGTGGCGGCTGGAAGATTTCTGATCTTTTTGCTGCTGAAACAGGAAACCCGCAGATGAGTGATTGTCTGCGGGTTTTTTGTTGCCTGCGATTTTTCCGGGCGACCTCATTCCACTGTGGGAGCTGGCTTGCCAGCGATGGCGCCCGTTCAGACGATGGATTTCTTTCTGACCGAGTACATATCCATTTCTGCGGTAATGGCTGCTTATGGTTTCGCCCTGACGGCCGACTCCCTTTGGCAAACGCCCCAAAGGAAGCAAAGGTCTGTGCCCCAACGTTCGGCCCACTCGCTAAAGCTCGGGGTTCCTTCGCTCCGGTATCCATCCGGGCGCATCGCCTACGGTTTGCTTCGCTGCACCTCCTCTCGATGTGTTCGACTTCGTCGAACGGCGCTGCGCGCCTACCCCCCGGATGAATCCCTCCACTCAGCCTGCCGACGGGGCCGGTGGATCAAGATCAAGAGCTGCAGCCGAGCTAACGCTCATCCTGTTGAGTGGGGCGGCTTTGCCGCCGGGTGTTCGCAGATCGAAACTGTGGGAGCTGGCCTTAGTGCCGACCAGTTTCTTGCAGATGTACTCAATCCAATTGTAGGAGTGAGCCTGCTCGCGATAGCGACCTCACAGCCAACAAATCACCCGCAGATGTACCCAATCCCTGTGGGAGTCTGGCTTGCCAGCGATGTCGGCTTGGTAGTAACTATTCAGTGGGTTTTGTGTTTTCGCTATCCAGATATTCGTCCAGGCTGAGGCTGTCATCTTTATTCTCATTGAATTCATTCCAGACTGATTCTCTGAGTATCTTGCCGTAGCCCTTGGTTCCTTTGGTGAATTCCTCGATGGTTAAGCTTCCGTCCTGGTTTGCATCGAGTTCTCTGTAGGTTTTTATCAGGTGTTCTCGTTGTTCTGCATCCGTCATTTTCTTTGCCATGTCGCAGTCATCCTTTATGAATTGAGTGCAGGGTCATCGAGGCTACGACTTGAAAACGACCTGATTGCATCAACGTATTAACTTCAGTCCAGGCGGTCAACTGTCAGACCTGACAGTTGACAGTACCGACATTGTGGGGGCGATTGCATTCCTGAATGCACCCGCTCACCTGTAGGAGCTGCCGCAGGCTGCGATCTTTTGATCTTGCTTTTGATGTTGAAAGGACGAAGTCAAAAGATCGCAGCCTGCGGCAGCTCCTACACAGGGTGTATTTCAATTCGGGATGTTTAATTGTGTGTGAAAAGACCAGAACCTTCCCACAAGGTTTTCAGGTTGTCCGTCGGACGCCTGCTCTCTAGTCTTTGCCTGTCGCTGCCAATTCAGCGATCGGGCGTGAGATCCCCGGAAAGCTTGCAACTAGCGCCGACACTACGATAATTGGCGCCAACTCAATCTGCTGCTGTGTTATGGCGGCTGTGCGTGGGCAGACTTCGGTCTGGCCGGTTGCCTACTTATCGGTATTTCCACCCTGCGCATAGCTGCCACCTTTTCGCCCTCGACTTCTATCTTTGCCCGCCACCTTCAAAACCCTACCAGCCCAGCACGATGTTTCTCGTGCAGCCAAACATCGACACCGAAACGTTGCTCGCCCACGCCTGTGAATCCCTGGCCTCGGCTAGCACCGCCGCCAGCAACTTTGCCAACGAGTTGACCGGTGTGCAGCGCAGCACGGCACTGGGCATCCAGCAAATCGTCATGCTTGCCGAACTGGCAGTAAACCGAGCACTGGACCGCGTCGACCCACAAACCTGATTCATCAGGCTCACCGCGTCAACGCCCTTCGCGAGTAAGCCCGCTCTCACGGGGTGATTGCATTTCTGGTGTGGGATTTGGCTTGCCAGCGATGGCGCCTGTTCAGGTAATGATGTTCTGACTGACCGGGTACATATCCATTTCTGCGGTAACGGCCGCTCAGGGTTCCGCCCTTACGGCGGGTCACCTTTTCCAAACGCCGAAAAGGTAACCCAAAAGGCTTTACCCTGACGTACGGCCCTCGCTGGGGCTCGGGTTCCTTCGCTGCGGGATTGATCCGGGCGCATCGCCTACGGTTTGCTGCGCTGCACCTCCTCTCGATGTGTTTGGCTGCGCCAAACGTCGCTTCGCTCCCACCCCCGGATCAATCCCTCCACTCAGCCTTCCGACGGGCTCTGAGATCAAGAGCTACAGCCGAGCTAACGCTCATCCTGTTGAGTGGGGCGGCTTTGCCGCGGGGTGTTCGCAAATCGAAACTTTGGGAGCAGGCCTTACTGCCGACCTGTTTCTTGCAGAGGCACTCAGTCCAACATGTAGGAGTGAGCCTGCTCGCGATAGCGACCTTACAGCCGACCAAAAAATCGCAGAAATACCTCAATCCCTGTGGGAGCTGGCTTGCCAGCGATGGCGGCCTGCCATCTGACCAATCTCTGTCTGAATGCACCCAATCCAACTGTGGGAGCTAGCCCTGCTGGCGATGGGGCCAGTCCAGTCCCCAAGGAAATTGGATCTGTTTAAATCTGTGTCGAATTCGCCGAACCTTCCCACAAGGTTTTCAGGTTGTCCGTCGGACGCCTGCTCTCTAGTCTTTGCCTGTCGCTGCCAATTCAGCGATCGGGCGTGAGATCCCCGGAAAGCTTGCAACTAGCGCCGACACTACGATAATTGGCGCCAACTCAATCTGCTGCTGTGTTATGGCAGCTGTGTGCGGGCAGACTTCGGTCTGGCCGGTTTTCTGCTCACCGGTTTTTCACTCCGCACATAGCTGCCACCCTTTGCCACGTGAGAAATGGTTACGGATGGCTCCAATTGCGAGCAGAGTTTTTATGTCCGATAAAGTTGTTCCAGATCCACCCCACGAAACCACAACCCCACTCGAAGAAATCCTCCGCGCTGAAGAAATGGTCCGAAACCGCGAAGCCATCAAACGCGCCCTCGATTTCTACCTCAGCCCCGAACCCGCCAAACCCCGACAGCCGAGCACCATGTTCCTCGTCGCCCCAGCGTCGACACCGAAAGCCTGCTCGCCCACGCCTGTGAATCGTTGGCCTCAGCAAACGCCATGGCCAGCAACTTCGCAACCGAGCTAGGCGGCTTGCAACGCAGCACGGCACTGGCCATCCAGCAAATCATTGTGCTCGCCGAACTCGCAGTAAACCGCGCACTGGATCGAGTCGATCCACAAACCTGAGCCATCAGCCAGCCACATCGTCGTTCTTCGCGAGCAAGCTCGCTCCCGCAGTTTGAAATTCATTCTCCTGTGGGACAGGTTTGCTGGCGAAGCGCATTTACGAACGTGACAGAAGTGCCGCAGGTAACGGGGCTTTCTACTTGCCCCTCATAGGGGGGCTCTGAATTGCCACCGGTTGTGTATTTGCGACTACTGCACGGGAGTCCTCGCTACCATGCTGGCCGGCTTGCTGTTTCCAGCTCATTAGCCGGGCAGGAAGTTCTTGTAAGGACGGGTTTTGATTGATGGCCGTTGAGTCGGTCATTCACGTGTGCCCGATATTCGATTGGACTAAGGATGGAACAGTGAAAAAACTTCTATGGATGGCAGTCAGCGTTTTAGCGGTGACGTTGACGGGATGTGCGGACGCGGGACGGGGGAATTCCGGCGCCGGAGGCAATGTTCAATTCTATGATTCCGGGCGTTTCAATCTGCCGTTTTCCGATGGTGTGCGTGCAGGCAATGTGTTCTACACCTCGGGGGAAATCGGCGACAAGGCAGGGTCTGACAAAGTGGTCCCTGGCGGCATCGAAGCTGAATCGCGCCAGGCACTGGATAACATCAAGCACACGCTTCAAGTTAATGGTTATGAATTGAAAGACGTGATCAAGTGCACGGTGATGTTGGCTGATATCAAGGAATGGCCAGCGTTCAATGAGGTGTACAAGGACTACTTCAAGAAACCGTACCCCGCGCGCAGTGCATTTGGCGGTAATCAACTGGCCTACGATGCTCGAATGGAAATTGAGTGTATCGCCGCCAAGTAAGCTGAATCCTCTATAGGCGCTGTCGACTGAAACGAGGCTGCGATCTTTTGGTTTGCTTCTAAAGATCAACAGATCGCAGCCTTCGGCAGCTCCTACAGAGGGGGCTCTGATTTAAACCTTGGCGCTGACCTCGTTGCGATTGACCAGAGCATCAATCGCACCACTCAAACTCGCGGCCTTATCCCCCACCAGCAAATGCCAGACCCCGCCATCCAGCTGGCTGACACCGTGACAACCCAGATCCTTCAACTGCGCTTCCGACAACGCCTTGCCATCCGCCAATTGCAGGCGAATCCGCGTCATCGCAATGCAATCCAGTTGCAGCACATTGTCACCGCCGCCCAACGCGTTCAGCCATTGCTGCGCCTCGGAACCGGCAACGGCTACAACTTTCGGCTCATCAATAACAGCGGTTTCAACCAGAACAGCACGCCCCAATGCAGGCATCGCCAGACGAATCTCATCTGCAATGCTGTCCGCCATCGGCCCGACAACCACCTGCAAACTGCCACCTTTACCTGGACGCACAACCGCCATCGCACCCAGCGCTTTCAGATCAGCATCCGAAGCCTTGTTGCGATCGACCATCTCCAGTCGCAGACGCGTAGTGCAAGCGCCCACCGTCAGCAGATTCTCCGCGCCGCCGAGTGCCTTGATGTAAGCGCTGGCACGTTCATTTTCGGTCAGTACGGCTTTTTCACTAACAGCCACATCCTCACGCCCCGGCGTCTTCAGATTGAAACGACGAATGCAGAAATCAAACACGAAATAGTAGATCACCGCATAGGCGAGACCCACCGGAATCACCAGCCAACCATTGGTGGACTTGCCCCAGCCGAGAATCATGTCGATAAAACCACCAGAGAACGTGAATCCCAAATGGATGTTCAACGCATTGGTAATCGCCATCGACAACCCGGTCAGCAGGGCGTGCAGCAGGTACAACAGCGGCGCCAGAAACATAAAAGCGAATTCGATCGGCTCGGTCACCCCGGTCAAAAACGAGGTCAGGGCCATCGACAGAAAAATCCCGCCCATGACCTTGCGCCGTTCCGGCAGAGCATTGCGGTACATCGCCAGGCACGCGGCAGGCAGGCCGAAGATCATCATCGGAAACATGCCGGTCATGAACTGGCCGCCCTTCGGATCGCCGGCGAAGTAGCGCGACAGGTCGCCGGTCACCAGAGCCCCGGTGGTTGGATCGGTGAAATTGCCAAAGACAAACCACGCCATGTTGTTGAGGATGTGGTGCAGGCCGGTGACGATCAGCAGGCGGTTGAATACGCCGAAGACGAAGGCGCCGAGGCTGCCGCTTTCCATCATCAGAGCGCCGAAGCTGTTGATGCCGTGCTGGATCGGCGGCCAGATGTAGCCGAACACCACGCCCAGACCGACTGCGGCGAAACCGGTGACGATCGGCACGAAGCGGCGCCCGCCGAAGAACGCCAGGTACTCCGGCAACTTGATGTCCTTGAAGCGGTTGTACAGCGCGCCCGCCATCAGGCCACTGACGATCCCGGCGAGCATGCCCATGTTGATGCTTGCGTCGAGTACCTTCAGCGTGGAAATCATCACCAGATAACCAATCACCCCGGCAAGGCCCGCCGTGCCGTTGTTGTCCTTGGCGAAACCGACGGCGATGCCGATGGCGAAGATCATTGCCAGGTTGGCGAAGATCACTTGGCCGGCATCGTGGATGATCGCGATGTTCAGCAGGTCGGTGTCACCCAGCCGCAGCAGCAGGCCGGCAATCGGCAGGATCGCGATCGGTAGCATCAGCGCACGGCCGAGGCGTTGCAGGCCTTCGATAAAGAGTTGATACATGGCGTTTGTCCTTTTTGTTTTTGTTAGCGCAGAGGCCAATGTTGGTGACAGGCGTGACGTACCGCCGCGGCGCTGCTCAGTTTGAGCAGGTCGCGAGCGAGGCGTTGGCATTCGGCTTCGTGCAACTGGCGCACGCGATCCTTGATCTCACCAATCTGCACCGGGCTCACCGACAGTTCAGTCACGCCGAGGCCGATCAGCACTGGCGTCGCCAACGGATCGGAGGCGAGGGCGCCGCAGACGCCGACCCAACGTTTGTGCACGGCCGCGCCTTCGCAGGTCATGGCGATCAATCGCAGCAGCGCCGGGTGCAGGGCGTCGACGCGGGCGGCTAAACCGGCGTGATCGCGATCCATGGCCAAGGTGTATTGCGACAAATCGTTGGTGCCGATCGAGAGGAAGTCTGCGTGCTCGGCCAGTTGTTCGGCTTGCAGCGCGGCGGCGGGGACTTCGATCATCACGCCGATTTCCGGGCGCTGGCTCACGCCCAGTTCGATGCACAAGGCGTCGACGCGTTGGCGAATGTGCAGCAGTTCATCGACTTCGGTGACCATCGGCAACAGGATCCGGCAACGCTGCAATGGGCTGACTTGCAGCAGCGCACGCAGTTGCTGGTCGAGGATTTCCGGACGCGCCTGGGCCAGACGAATGCCGCGCAGACCGAGTACCGGATTGGCCTCGGCCGGCAGTGGCAGATAGTCGAGTTGCTTGTCGCCGCCGACGTCGATGGTGCGGATGATGACTGACTTGTCGCCCATGGCATCGATCACGGCTTGGTAAGCGGTGCGTTGTTCTTCGACGTCCGGCGCGGTCTGGCGATCAACGAAGAGAAACTCGGTGCGCAACAGGCCGACACCATCGGCGCCGTTGGCGAATGCGTCAGCTGCCTCGCTGCTTGAGGCAACGTTGGCGACCACTTCGATGTGCACGCCATTCCGGGTTTCGGCCGGCAGATGAGCTTTGGCTTGTTGAGCATCGCGGCGCTGCCGGCGGTCAATTTGCGCTTGCTGAACTTCGGCCAGGCGTTCGGTATTCGGTGCCAGCTCGAGGCGCCCACCATCGGCATCAAGCACCACCGCATGGCCCTGGGGTTGATCGAGTAACACCGAACCCAACGCCACCATGCACGGCAAACCTTTACCGCGCGCCAGAATCGCCACATGCGAAGTTGCGCCACCTTCAGCCATGCACAGACCCGCAACACCTTGCGCGCTCAGTTGCAGCAGATCCGACGGCGTCAGTTCATGAGCGGCGACGATTGCACCGGCCGGCACGTCGTAATGCCAGGCTTCGCCGAGCAGGGCACGCAGTACGCGTTGTTTGAGATCGCGCAAGTCGTTGGCGCGTTCGGCCAGCAGCGCGCTGCCGGTGTGCTGGAGCACTTCGCACTGCACATCGATGGACTGGCTCCACGCGTGCGTCGCCGCAGTGCCTTGATCGATGGACTGTTGCGCAGCGTCGAGCAGCGCCGGGTCTTCCAGCAAGGCCAGATGCGCGGCGAAAATCGCTTCTTCGTCGGCATTCTTGTGCTTCTTGGCTTGGGTAAGGGTGCTGTCGATTTCGCAGCGAACCTGATTCAGTGCGGTGTCGAGGTTTTGCAGTTGCTGTGCCGGGTCATGATCACCTGCGTCCACTGGCAAACTGATCGCGTTCAAGCGGAACAGCGGCCCCCCGACCAGTCCCGGCGCGGCGCAAACGCCGTGCAAAACGCCAGCCTCGGCCGCGCGTTCAAGAGGCGCAACACTTACCGGTGTGGCAGCGTGATGGTCATCCGGCAAGGCAGTCGCCAATGCCGTGAGCAAGGCTTGCAGCGCGGCTTCGGCGTCCGGCCCCTGACTGCTGACCTGCACTTCATCCTGCTCGCCAACCGCCAGCCCCATCAAACCGATCAGGCTGTTGCAAGGCGCCGATTTGCCGGCGAAATGCAGTCGCGACCGACTCTTGAAACCTTGCGCGGTCTGACGAATCAACGCGGCAGGGCGCGCATGCAAACCGCCGCGATGAGCCACCAAGACATGACCGTGAACCTCAGGCCCGTCGACTTCTTCCGCATCCAGCGCCGAACTGTTGCGCGCCACAATGTGCAGCAACGGCTCGCCCACCTTCACCGCTTTGAGCGTGATCGGCCGTACCTGAAAATCCTGGCTGTTGGTCAGGATCAGCAGGCTTACCAGGCTTTTGCATTGGCGCCCGACCTTGTCCAGGTCGTAGCGCAACAGCGGCTGACCCTTGCTGACTCGCGTGCCTTCCTTGACCAGCATCGAGAAGCCCTCGCCGTTCAGTTCAACGGTGTCGAGGCCCAGGTGCAGGAGGATTTCCGCACCGTTGTCGGCACGCACGGTAAGGGCGTGGCCGGTGCGCGCGACGTGAATGATCACCCCGGCGCACGGCGAGTACAGCGTATCGTTGATGGGATCGATGGCAATGCCGTCGCCCATCGCGCCACTGGCGAACACCGCGTCCGGGACTTTGGCGAGCGTGAGCACCGGGCCGCTGAGCGGGGCGCTGAGGGTCAGCTCTTTATTGTTGTTGTGCATGGCTCGGTCTCATCAGGTGTGCAGTCATTCGGGCTTAGTGCGTTCGGGTCACTTTGCTCAGGTGGCGTGGCTGGTCCGGGTCCATGCCACGGGCCACGGCTAGACCTGCGGCCATCACGTAGAAACTCTGAATCGCCAGAATCGGGTCGAGCGCCGGGTGTTCCGCACGGCTCAGGGTCAGGTCGCGTTCGCTGACATCGTCCGGTGCAGCCAGCAATACGCGGGCGCCGCGCTGACGCATTTCCGCTGCCAGGCTCAACAGGCCCGCCTGCTCGGCACCACGTGGTGCGAAGACCAGCAGGGGGTAGTGCTCGTCGATCAGCGCCATCGGACCGTGACGGACCTCGGCGCTGCTGAACGCTTCGGCCTGAATCGCCGAGGTTTCCTTGAATTTCAGCGCCGCTTCCTGAGCGATGGCAAAACCGGCGCCACGGCCGATCACCATCAAACGTTGGCAATCGCGCAGCGCTTCGATGGCCGCGCTCCAGTCCTGTTTGGCCGCTTCACGCAGGCCTTCCGGAAGGGCGTTGTGCGCCTCCAGCAATTCGCTGTCTTCTTTCCAGTGCGCGATCAAACGGGCGCTGGCGCTGAGGGTGGCGATAAAACTCTTGGTCGCGGCGACGCTGCTTTCAGTACCGGCGAGCAGCGGCACGCTGAATTCACACGCCGCTTCCAGCGGCGAATCGGCGGCGTTGACCATCGACACGCTCAACGCGCCGCGTTTGCGCAACAGACGCAGGCTGTTGACCAGATCGGGGCTCTGACCTGATTGCGAGAACGCAAACGCCACCTGACCGCTGACCTTCAACGGCGCCTGCTGCATGGTCACCACCGACATCGGCAACGACGCCACCGGCACACCCAATTGCTGCATGGTCAGGTAGGCGAAGTAGCTCGCCGCATGGTCGGAGCTGCCGCGCGCGACGGTCATCGCCACTTGCGGCGGCTGACGGCGCAGGCGCCCGGCGATCTCGATCAGTTGCGGGTCAAGCTGTTGCAGTTGGGCTTGCACGGCCTCGAACGAGGACAGCGCCTCTTCAAGCATTTTTGAAGTCAATGTCTTCTCCTTCGACCATGACGGCGGTCAGTGTGAGTGAGCGATCCAGCCGCACGCAGTCGGCCCAGGCGCCTGGTGCAAGGCGCCCGCGTTCGGTGATGCCGAGGTAATCGGCGGGGAATTGCGAAAGACGTTGCGAGGCTTCGGCGATCGGCAGACCGATCTTCACCAGGTTGCGCAGCGCCTGATCCATGGTCAGGGTGCTGCCGGCCAGCGTGCCGTCCGGCAGGCGCACGCCGCCCAAACATTTGGTCACGGTGTGGCTGCCGAGCTTGTATTCACCGTCGGGCATGCCGGCGGCGGCGGTCGAATCGGTGACGCAATACAGGCACGGGATCGAGCGCAGGGCCACGCGGATCGCGCCGGGGTGCACGTGCAGCAAGTCCGGGATCAGCTCGGCGAACTTGGCGTGGGCCAGTGCTGCGCCAACGATGCCCGGCTCACGGTGATGCAGCGGGCTCATGGCGTTGTACAAGTGAGTGAAACTGGTGGCGCCGGCGTCGAGTGCGGCGACGCCTTCCTCGTAACTGCCGAGGGTGTGACCGATCTGCATGCGCACGCCACGGCTGCTCAGTTCACGAATCAATGCGTCATGGCCGGCGATTTCCGGGGCGATGGTGATCACCCGGATCGGCGCCAGTGCCAGATATTCTTCGACTTCGGCCATTAACGCGGTGTGGGCGAAATTCGGTTGTGCGCCGAGTTTGCCGGGATTGATGTACGGGCCTTCGAGGTGCACGCCAAGCACTCGGGCGGCGCCTTTCGGGCGCTGCTCACAGAACTCGCCGACATCCTTGAGCACGCTGGAAATCTCGGCACTCGGCGCGGTCATGGTGGTGGCCAGCAGCGAGGTGGTGCCGAAGCGCACGTGGGTTTTGGTGATGGTTTCGAAAGCGCTGGCGCCTTCCATGATGTCTTTGCCGCCACCGCCATGAACGTGCAGATCAATGAAGCCCGGCAGCAGATAAGGCAAGTCATTGTCGGCTGGATCGCAAGGCACGCCTTCGATCGACACGACTTTGCCGTGTTCGTGAATCAGCCGGCCGCGAACCCAGCCGTGGGCGGTGAGGATGTTGTCTTCAGACATTTCGGTTCTCGCTGTTTGACGGCTTCGCCGGATTAACGACGCAGCTCTTTATCTACGCAGCTCTGCAACAAAGTCGTAGTAGTCGTTGCGGCAATAGGTGTCGGTGACTTCGATCGGCGTGTTGTCTTCCAGGTAGCCGACCCGAGTCATCAGCAGCATCGCGGTACCGGGTGCGATGCCGACCAGCGCGGCGAATTCGTCCGAGGCGTTGATCGCCTGAATGTGCTGCAAGGCGCGAACGATCGGTTTGCCGATGCCGTCGAGGTATTCGTAGAGCGAGTCGCCGACCAATTGCGGCTTCGGCATGATCGAAGCGGGCAGGGTGCTCATCTCGATGGCCATCACGGTGTCGTCGGCTTTGCGCAGGCGTTTCATGCGCGCGACCTTGTCGTTCGGCGACAGGCTCAGGCGTATCAGTTCTTCGTGGGTCGGCAGGGTGATTTCCCGCTCCAGCCACTGCGAGCTGGGCACGAAACCCTTGAGGCGGAGCATTTCGCTGAAGCCCGACAGGCGCGACAACGGTTGTTCCAAACGTGGAGTGATGAAGGTGCCGGAACCTTGCAGGCGACGGATCAGACCTTGGTCGAGCAGAACTTCCAGCGCCTTGCGCGCGGTCACGCGGGAGATGCCCAACTGTTCGCTGAGATTGCGCTCCGAAGGCATCGCCTGCTCGGATTTCCACTGCCCGGCATGAATCGCCGCTTCCAGGTTGCGCGCCAGTTGCAGGTACAGCGGCGTCGGCTGGGAGTCGTTGGGGCGTAGGGTCTGGAGATCGTGCATGGCGGTCATTTCCGGCGCGAGTATAGGATTGTTGTGGCTCGCTTGTGGGGCGGAAATTAATACCACTTGAATACCATGTCAACGCAGGTAATTGGCCTTTAGCCTAATGAAATAGCGGCTTCTAGTGGGTGTGGTTTGAAGTGGTATTAAAGGTGGGCTATAAAAGCAAAAGATCGCAGCCTGCGGCAGCTCCTACGGTCGAGAGTGGTATCACCCGTGTAGGAGCTGCCGCAGGCTGCGATCTTTTGATTTATTTTTTAATGCCGACCGGTGGTAAGGGCTGAATCAGCACTCTGTGGCGAGGGGATTTAGCGAAACGTCGCACCGCCCCGATCGGCTGCGCAGCAGTCGCAAACCCTGCCAACTCAGTCTGGCAGTAGGAAAGCGGGGGCGGCTTCGCCACCCATCGGGGCGGTGCGACGTTTCGCTAAATCCCCCGCCACAGGTTAAGGGCGGATTTCGACCATCGTGCCGTCCGGCACCAGGCTCCACACTTCGCGCATATCAACGTTGCGCATGGCGACGCAGCCGTCGGTCCAGTCGAGGGTGTGGAACAGGTCTTCCGGGGTTTCTTCCGAATCCGGGGTGCCGTGGATCATGATCATCCCGCCTGGTTCGACGCCTTCACGTCGGGCGCGTGCAGAATCGCTGATGTTCGGGTAGGAAATATGCATCGACAGGTTGAATTTGTCGCTGGTCTTGCGCCAGTCGATCCAATAGAAACCTTCCGGTGTGCGCTTGTCGCCTTCAATCAGTTTCGGACCTTTTTTCGCGCCTTTGCCCAGCGAGATGCGATAGGTCTTCAGCGGCTTGCCGTCGGCGATCAACTGCAGTTGATGAGCCGATTTGAGTACCAGGACTTTTTCGATGAGCGGGGTATTCGCAGGCGTCACGGTGGTCACGAATGACGCTTGGGAGACGGTAACGAACGACAGGCAGAACAGGGCAAGCAACCAGCGCATTGAAACGATTCCCCAAGAAGTGACGCAAACAGGTTTTATGTAGGAGCTGCCGCAGGCTGCGATCTTTTGATCTTCTAGCCGGTGCCATCACCGAATCAAATAATGACAGGCTGCACCAACGGCGGAATCGATTCCGAACGAACCGGATACTCCTCAACACGCCGATCAGCGAAGAAGCATTCTAAGGTACGCCCCACCGTGCGGAAAGCCAGCTCGTCCCAAGGAATGTCGGCTTCGTCGAATAGTTGCACTTCGAGGCTCTCGGGGCCGGCAGAAAAGTCCAGATCGACCAGCTCGGCGCGAAAGAACACATGCACCTGACTGATGTGCGGCACGTCGATCAATGTGTAGATGCTCAGGTTGCGCACCCGCGCGCAAGCTTCCTCGGCGGTTTCGCGGATGGCGGCCTGTTCGATGGTCTCGCCGTTTTCCATGAAACCTGCGGGCAACGTCCAGTAGCCGAGGCGCGGTTCAATGGCGCGGCGGCACAGCAACACCTTCGTGCCCCAGGTTGCGACACAACCGGCGACGATGTTGGGATTCTGATAGTGAATGGTCTGACAGCTATCACAGACAAATCGCAGCCGCGAATCGCCTTCGGGAATGCGCTGGGTGACCGGGTTACCGCACTGGCTGCAAAATTTCATGCTGGGGTTCCTGAATGCTACGCCTATCTTGGCGTGCAGCGGTGTCGGTCGGCAAGTTGTCGTTTCGCGACACGGCAGGTTTCGGGGGCTTGGGCGCTCGCATTGATTGGTGCATGATGCGGGGTAAGGCACAGATCGAGAACACTCATGCTGGACGAGCTACTGCATCGGGTAAGCAACCACACACCGCGCACGCTGGAGACCGACAAACGTTTCCCCGAGGCCGCCGTTCTGGTGCCGATCACCCGCAGTGACGAGCCGGAGCTGGTATTGACCCTGCGTGCCAGCGGGCTCTCGACCCACGGCGGCGAAGTTGCCTTCCCCGGTGGGCGTCGCGATCCGGAAGACCCGGATTTGATCTTCACCGCTTTGCGTGAGGCCGAAGAGGAAATTGGCCTGCCGCCCGGACTGGTTGAAATCATCGGCCCGCTAAGTCCGCTGATCTCCCTGCATGGCATCAAAGTTACGCCTTATGTCGGCGTGATCCCCGATTTTGTCGAGTACCAGCCCAACGATGCTGAAATCGCCGCGGTATTTAGCGTACCGCTGGAGTTCTTTCGCAAAGACCCGCGCGAACATACCCATCGCATCGATTACCAGGGTCGCAGCTGGTACGTACCCAGTTACCGTTACGGTGAATACAAGATCTGGGGGCTGACGGCGATCATGATCGTCGAGTTGATCAACCTGCTCTATGACGCGAAAATCAGCCTGCACCAGCCGCCGAAAAGCTTTATCAATACCTGAAGCATCAACGGCTGAAGCCATCGTTCGAATGGCCAATCACCGTGAGCCCTGAGGAAAACAAGATGAAATACCGCTTGGGCGACGCCCGTGTCGACACCCATCCACAGAGCTGGGTCGCCCCCAATGCCGTGCTGGTGGGCAAGGTGAAACTGGAAGAGGGCGCCAACGTCTGGTTCAACGCCGTGTTACGCGGTGACAACGAACTGATCCTGATCGGCAAGAACAGCAATGTGCAGGACGGCACAGTGATGCATACCGACATGGGCTATCCGCTGACCATCGGCACCGGCGTGACCATTGGCCACAACGCCATGCTGCATGGCTGCACGGTTGGCGATTACAGCCTGATCGGCATTAATGCGGTGATTTTGAACGGCGCGAAAATTGGCAAGAACTGCATCATCGGCGCCAATTCGCTGATCGGCGAAGGCAAGGAAATCCCTGATGGTTCGCTAGTGATGGGCTCGCCGGGCAAAGTTGTGCGTGAACTGACCGAGCCGCAGAAGAAAATGCTCGAAGCCAGCGCCGCGCACTATGTGCATAACTCCCAGCGTTATGCGCGTGATCTGGTTGAGCAGGAAGAATGACTACACCCGAAAGACCGGTCGCCTCGCCGTGCGTGAATATCTGCGCGCTGGATGAGGAAGATATCTGCACGGGCTGCCAGCGTACGGTCGAAGAGATCACGCGCTGGAGCCGCATGAACAATGACGAGCGCCGGGTGGTGCTGGGGTTGTGTCATGAACGGGCGAAGGCGAGTGGGTTGGTGTGGATGATCCCTGCCAAGCGCTGATGGTTTGGCTGGAGAGTCTTTGTGGCGAGGGAGCTTGCTCCCGCTGGGCTGCGCAGCAGACCTCGCTTTTCAGGATCAAAAGAGGGGCCGCTTCGCGCTCCAGCGGGAGCAAGCTCCCTCGCCCAGGTAAGTCGTCAGGTTTGATAGATGTATACAATTTGTTCGCCGACTTGGCCGAACTCTTCTCCTCAAGTAATCTGTTCGCCAATCTGCCAGGTCACCCCCATGATTTTCCTCATCGCCTACATCAGCAGTGTCGTGCTGATCAACTTCGCCTTCTCCACCGCGCCGCACCTGGACATCATCTGGTCGGCTTGGGGCGGCTTGGTCTTCATACTGCGCGATATGGTGCAAACCCGTTTCGGTCATGGCGCGCTGGTGGCGATGCTGGCGGCGTTGGTGCTGTCCTATGTCACCTCCGATCCCTCCATCGCTTTGGCCAGCGCCACGGCGTTCGCGGTGTCCGAAATCATCGATTGGCTGGTGTTCAGCGTTACCAAACGGCCGTTGCGTGACCGCTTGTGGATCAGTTCGGCGCTGAGCATTCCCCTCGATACCTTCATCTTTTTCGGCATGATCGATCTGATGACGCCGCCAGTCATCATCACCGCGCTGGCCTCGAGATTCGCCGGCGTTACTGCTGTCTGGCTGATCATGGCCTGGCGCGAGCGCAAACAGGCTGTCGCCAGCTGAAGCCAAACCCTCGCGTTCATGTAAAATGCCGCGCTTTCTCCCCATGGAAAGCGCGTCTGGCGTCGCTTTCCTCGATGATCCGCTTCTTTGAGGACCTGAGATGACCCGTATCGGAACTCCATTGTCGCCGACCGCGACCCGCGTATTGCTGTGTGGCTGTGGTGAGTTGGGCAAGGAAGTGGTGATCGAATTGCAACGCCTGGGCGTTGAAGTGATCGCCGTTGACCGCTACGCCAACGCGCCGGCCATGCAGGTTGCCCATCGCAGCCACGTGATCAATATGCTCGACGGCGCTGCCCTGCGTGCAGTCATCGAAGCCGAGAAGCCGCACTTCATCGTGCCGGAAATCGAAGCCATCGCTACCGCCACGCTGGTCGAACTGGAGGCCGAAGGCTTCACCGTGATCCCGACCGCTCGCGCTGCGCAATTGACCATGAACCGTGAGGGTATCCGTCGTCTGGCCGCCGAAGAGCTGGATCTGCCGACTTCGCCGTACCACTTTGCCGACACCTTCGAGGACTACAGCAAAGCGGTTGAGGACCTGGGTTTCCCTTGCGTCGTCAAACCGGTGATGAGCTCGTCGGGCAAAGGCCAGAGCCTGCTGCGCAGCACCGATGACGTGCAAAAAGCCTGGGATTACGCGCAAGAGGGCGGTCGCGCCGGCAAAGGTCGGGTAATCATCGAAGGCTTCATCGATTTTGACTACGAAATCACTCTGCTGACCGTGCGTCACGTTGGTGGCACCACATTCTGCGCGCCGGTCGGTCACCGTCAGGAGAAGGGCGACTACCAGGAATCCTGGCAGCCGCAAGCCATGAGCCCGATTGCTCTGGCGGAATCCGAGCGTGTTGCCAAAGCGGTGACTGAGGCGCTGGGTGGCCGTGGCCTGTTCGGTGTTGAGCTGTTCATCAAAGGTGATCAGGTATGGTTCAGCGAAGTCTCGCCGCGTCCGCATGACACCGGTCTGGTGACGCTGATTTCGCAGGATCTGTCGCAGTTCGCTCTGCACGCCCGCGCCATTCTTGGCCTGCCAGTGCCGCTGATCCGTCAGTTCGGCCCATCGGCTTCGGCGGTGATTCTGGTGGAAGGGCAGTCGACTCAGACGGCATTCGCCAATCTGGGTGCGGCGTTGAGCGAGCCGGACACGGCGTTGCGCCTGTTTGGCAAGCCGGAAGTGAACGGTCAGCGCCGCATGGGCGTGGCGTTGGCGCGGGATGAGTCGATCGAGGCTGCTCGTGCCAAAGCGACCCGTGCTGCTCAGGCTGTTGTCGTAGAACTCTAAATCGGGTCGCGGCATTCGCGAGCAAGCTTTGCTCCTACATAAGGTCGCGTTGCGACGCTGATCTGTAGGAGCAAGGCTTGCCCGCGATGGCGGTCTATCAGGCCACCTGATTCAGATCGTTATCCCGCGTTTCCTTCAAACACAGCACCGCAATCAGACTCAGCACTGCCGCCCCCGACACATACCCGCCGACGTAACTCAAGCCGCCCATCGCCACCAGTTTTTGCGCGAAGAACGGCGCCGCCGAGGCCCCGACAATTCCGCCCAGGTTATACGCCGCCGATGCGCCGGTATAACGCACGTGGGTCGGAAACAGCTCCGGCAACAGCGCCCCCATCGGCGCGAATGTCACGCCCATCAAAAACAGCTCGATGCACAGGAATAGCGCGACGCCCCAGGTTGAACCCTGCGTCAGCAACGGCTCCATGAGAAACCCCGACAGAATCGCCAGCACGCCACCGATGATCAGCACCGGTTTGCGCCCGTAACGGTCACTTGCCCAAGCGGACAACGGCGTGGCGGCAGCCATGAACAGCACGGCAAAACACAGCAGTCCAAGGAAGGTTTCGCGGCTGTAGCCAAGCGTGGACACGCCGTAGCTCAGGGAAAACACCGTCGAGATATAGAACAGCGCATAGCAAACCACCATCGCCGCCGCACCCAGCAGGGTTGGCGCCCAGTATTGGCTGAACAGCTCGACCAGCGGCATTTTTACCCGTTCCTGACGGGCGATGGCATTGGCGAACACCGGGGTTTCGTGCAGTTTCAATCGCACGTACAGACCGACCATCACCAGCACGGCGCTGAGCAGAAACGGAATACGCCAGCCCCAGCTGCGGAATTGCTCATCATCGAGCGTCATGGCCAAGGTCAGAAACAAGCCGTTGGCCGCGAGAAAACCAATCGAAGGGCCGAGCTGCGGGAACATGCCGAACCACGCCCGTTTGCCCTTCGGTGCGTTTTCCGTGGCCAGCAGCGCGGCGCCACCCCATTCACCGCCTAATCCCAAACCCTGACCAAAGCGCAGCACGCACAACAGGATCGGTGCCCAGGCGCCGATGCTGGCGTAACCCGGCAGCACGCCGATCAATGTTGTACAAACACCCATCAGCAGTAACGAGGCGACCAATGTGGACTTGCGCCCGATACGGTCACCGAAATGGCCGAACAACGCCGAGCCCAGAGGTCGCGCGAGGAAGGCAATGCCGAAAGTGAGAAACGCCGAGAGCATCTGTGCGGTGCCGGAGGTCTGCGGAAAGAACACCGGCCCGATCACCAGTGCAGCAGCGGTGGCGTAGACGTAGAAGTCGTAGAACTCGATGGCCGTGCCGATAAAACTCGCCGTGGCCACGCGCGTGGCCGAATTGGTCGGTTGGGCAGGCGCGGTGTCGCTGTAAGCGGTACTGGTCGTCATGCGGTGATCCCTGACAGTCATGAGCTCCGTTGGAGCGAATTATTATGGTCGAACACCCAGGGATGTGGGATGAGGCGCGAGCGCTGTTTCGAGTAGGAACAGTCGTCGGAGTACAGCGGAAATGGCCAAAACCGGTCTAGTGCGGGGTAAGCACGCGGTTCGGCGAAGCTTGGGTAAGCTGATCCGATTATAGGAAGGGGGCTAACGATTGAACAAGAGCAAAAAGATCGCAGCCTGCGGCAGCTCCTACATGGGGACGCATTCCAAATGTAGGAGCTGCCGCAGGCTGCGATCTTTTGATTTTATCTGACAGGCACCAGAGCTGGCACTGAAGAGGTATGCCAGATCAACACCTTGCTCACCCGATTATCCTCAGTCTCGAGAATCTCCAGCCGATACCGCCCAATCTTCAGGCAAACCGCACTGTCCGGGATGGTCTCAAGCGCTTCGGTCACCAGACCATTCAGCGTCTTCGGCCCATCGCTGGGCAAGTGCCAGCCCAGGCACTTGTTCAATTCACGGATCGACGCCGCCCCGTCAATCACCATTCGGCCATCAGCCTGTGGATGAATATGCGGGTTATCGAGGCTGTGCTCGCTTTCAAACTCGCCAACGATTTCTTCGAGAATGTCTTCCAGTGTGACGATGCCGAGCACTTCGCCGTACTCGTCCACCACCATGCCCAGTCGCCGCTGTTGCTTGTGGAAGTTCAACAGTTGCAGTTGCAACGGCGTACTTTCCGGAACGAAATAAGGCTCGTAGCTGGCCGCCAACAGCGCTTCGATAGTCAGATCACCATTGTTCAGCAGATGACGGATCTGCCGGGTATTGAGCACCGCCTCGACCTGATTGATGTCACTGTGAAATACCGGCAGGCGCGTGCGTTTGTTGTGGCGCAGTTGTTCGATGATCTCTTCGATCGAATCGTCGAGATTGATACCGTCGACATCGCTGCGCGGCACCAGGATGTCATTGACGGTGATGTTGTCCAGCGCGTGGATCCCCGAAACCGGATGCGCGTGCACCGGGTGCTCCGGGTCGTCGTAACGGTCGGCAGGCAAGTCATCTTCGCTCTGCTGCACCACTTGTGCCTTGCGTGTAAACGGGCTCATCAGCAAGCCACTGATGCGACTGAACAGCCAGGCAATCGGGTAAATGAGCTTCAGCGGCACGGCCAGGAAAGAGTTGCCGAAAGCCAGTACGGCGTCCGGATAACGCTTAGCGACGGTGCGCGGGAAGTAATCGGCGAACACCAGCAAAATAGCGCCGGCGCCAAGGCATGCTGCCCAAGGGCCGTTTTCTTCGCAGAGGAAAATTGCCAGCAACGTCGCAATCACGACCGCAAGCGCACGGCACAAGGTGTTGCAGAGGATCAGACTGTCGAGCGGGAAGCTCAGCTTCGCCAGCGGTTTATCGCTAGCGCGCGAGGCGGTGCGTTGTGCGAGTAGATGTTGCTGCGCGTTTTCGATGGCGGTAAACAGCCCCGACCACAAAATCAGCAGGACAAATACCGCAAGCATCGGCCCTATGGGCAAACCGTCCATTTATGCCGCCCGTCAGATGTGCAGGATGTATTCACGAACCAGTTTGCTGCCGAAATACGCCAACATCAGCAGACAGAAACCGGCGAGGGTCCAGCGAATCGCCTTGTGGCCGCGCCAGCCGAGACGATTGCGTCCCCACAGCAGCACGCTGAAGACAATCCAGGCCAGGCACGCGAGCAGGGTCTTGTGCACCAGATGCTGGGCAAACAGATTCTCGACGAACAGCCAGCCGGAGATCAGCGACAGCGACAACAGCGTCCAGCCGGCCCAGAGGAAACCGAACAGCAGGCTTTCCATGGTTTGCAGCGGCGGGAAGTTCTTGATTAGCCCGGACGGGTGCTTGTGCTTGAGTTGGTGGTCTTGCACCAGCAGCAGGAGCGCCTGGAACACCGCGATGGTGAACATGCCGTAAGCGAGGATCGACAACAGAATGTGCGCGAGGATGCCCGGCTCTTCATCGATGATCTGCACCGTACCGGCCGGCGCGAACTGCGCCAGCAGCACGGTAATCGCGCCGAGCGGGAACAGCAGCACCAGCAGGTTCTCCACCGGGATCCGCGAGCAGGCAATCAGGGTCAGGGCGATCACCGCCGCCGCAATCAGACTGGAGGCGCTGAAGAAATCCAGGCCCAGACCGATCGGTGTCAGCAAATGCGTGAGCAGGCTGGCACTGTGGGCCAGCACGGCAAGGATGCCGAGCGTAACCAGCAGGCGCTTGTTCGCCTTGGCGCCGGTGGCCAGACGGGTGCTCTGATAAAAGGTCGCAGCGGCGTATAGAAGGGCGGCGGCGAGGGTGGTCAGCAAACTGGGTGACAAGGGGAGCATAAATCCTGTTAGGCAAGCCCGAAAGGGGCTGAGTTTGGCATAGAACCGCCATGACACGAAAGACTCAGGAAGCTGACAGCGAGGTGTCCGCCAGACGCAGTCTTCGCTATAATCCGCGACCTGCCCACGCCGCAGGCTCGCCGAGCACATGTTGATTCCGGTCTGGGCCGCCATTATCCCGGTCTACACAGGGCCTGAAAGGATCGCGCAATGTTTGAAAACTTAACCGACCGTCTCTCGCAGACGCTGCGCCATGTCACCGGCAAGGCGAAGCTGACCGAGGACAATATCAAAGACACCCTGCGTGAAGTGCGCATGGCGTTGCTCGAAGCCGACGTCGCCCTGCCGGTGGTCAAGGACTTCGTCAATTCGGTCAAGGAACGCGCTGTCGGCACCGAGGTGTCGCGCAGCCTGACGCCGGGCCAGGCGTTCGTGAAGATCGTCCAGGCCGAACTCGAAAGCCTGATGGGCGCGGCCAACGAAGATTTGAACCTGAGCGCTGTGCCGCCTGCCGTCATTCTGATGGCGGGTCTGCAGGGTGCCGGTAAAACCACCACCGCCGGTAAACTTGCGCGCTTCCTTAAAGAGCGCAAGAAGAAGTCGGTCATGGTCGTGTCGGCGGACGTTTATCGTCCTGCTGCGATCAAGCAACTGGAAACCCTGGCCAGCGACATCGGCGTGACGTTCTTCCCGTCCGACCTGAGCCAGAAGCCGGTCGACATCGCCACCGCGGCTATTAAAGAAGCCAAGCTGAAATTCATCGACGTGGTCATCGTCGATACCGCCGGTCGTCTGCACATCGACGAAGAGATGATGGGCGAGATCAAGGCGCTGCACGCCGCGATCAACCCGGTCGAGACTCTGTTTGTGGTCGACGCCATGACCGGTCAGGACGCCGCCAACACGGCCAAGGCTTTCGGTGACGCGCTGCCGTTGACCGGTGTGATCCTCACCAAGGTCGACGGCGACGCCCGTGGCGGTGCCGCACTGTCGGTGCGCGCAATCACCGGCAAGCCGATCAAGTTCATCGGTATGGGCGAGAAGAGCGAAGCGCTCGACCCGTTCCACCCTGAGCGTATTGCTTCGCGGATCCTCGGCATGGGCGACGTGCTCAGCCTGATCGAACAGGCTGAAGCGACCCTCGACAAGGACAAGGCCGACAAACTGGCCAAAAAGCTGAAGAAGGGCAAGGGCTTCGACCTCGAAGACTTCCGCGATCAGCTGCAACAAATGAAGAACATGGGCGGCCTCGGCGGCCTCATGGACAAACTGCCGAGCATCGGCGGCGTCAACCTGTCGCAAATGGGCAATGCCCAGAATGCTGCAGAGAAGCAATTCAAGCAGATGGAAGCCATCATCAATTCCATGACCCCGGCCGAGCGCCGCGACCCTGAGCTGATCAGCGGTTCGCGCAAACGCCGGATCGCCATGGGTTCCGGCACTCAGGTGCAGGACATCGGTCGCTTGATCAAGCAGCACAAGCAGATGCAGAAGATGATGAAGAAGTTCACCGCCAAAGGCGGAATGGCGAAAATGATGCGCGGCATGGGCGGTATGTTGCCCGGCGGCGGTATGCCAAAAATGTAAAAAACTGGCCGGTCGTCGCACCGGCGCAGGCCCCGCAAGGACGCGGGATCAACAGCAAACCCGCACTCGGCGGGAGCTGACTGGCCGTTTTCATCGACGGCTCTATATGCAAATCTGCACGGCATGCCATAGGCGCCGGAAAAAGTCATTTGCAAAAGTCCGGATATTCCTTAGAATATGCGGCCTTTCGGGCACCCATGCCCGCTGTGCATTTAGATTTGCAGCACCGACTACAGGAACGATGTTCACATGCTAACAATCCGTCTTGCCCTTGGCGGCTCCAAAAAGCGCCCGTTTTACCACCTGACCGTAACCGACTCGCGTAACCCGCGTGACGGCTCCCACAAAGAACAGGTTGGTTTCTTCAACCCTGTTGCCCGTGGTCAGGAAATCCGTCTGTCCGTGAACCAAGAGCGCGTAGCCTACTGGCTGAGCGTTGGTGCACAGCCTTCTGAGCGTGTTGCTCAGTTGCTGAAGGAATCTGCAAAGGCTGCGGCCTGAGCAATATGAACGCGACGCCTGCTGTTGCCGATGATTTGATCGTTATTGGCAAAATTTATTCTGTTCATGGCGTTCGCGGCGAAGTGAAGGTTTATTCCTTTACTGATCCGACTGAAAACCTGTTGCAGTACAAAACCTGGACGCTCAAGCGTGAAGGCAATGTCAAACAGGTCGAGCTGGTCAGTGGACGCGGGAGCGATAAGTTCCTGGTCGCAAAGCTCAAGGGTCTTGATGATCGTGAAGAAGCTCGTCTTCTGGCCGGTTATGAGATCTGCGTGCCGCGCAACCTGTTCCCTGAATTGACCGACGGCGAGTACTACTGGTACCAGCTGGAAGGTCTGAAGGTTATCGATCAACTGGGGCAAATGCTCGGGAAAGTCGACCATCTTCTGGAAACCGGCGCCAATGATGTAATGGTAGTCAAGCCTTGCGCTGGCAGCCTGGATGATCGCGAACGCTTGTTGCCCTATACGGAGCAATGTGTGTTGGCAGTCGATCTGGCCGCGGGCGAGATGAAGGTGGATTGGGACGCGGACTTCTAAGCGTGGCTAACTTGCGCGTAGAAGTGATCAGTTTGTTTCCCGAGATGTTTTCCGCCATCGGCGACTACGGCATCACCAGTCGAGCGGTCAAACAGGGGCTCTTGCAGCTGACCTGTTGGAACCCGCGGGATTACACGACGGATCGGCATCACACTGTGGACGATCGCCCGTTTGGCGGTGGTCCGGGCATGGTGATGAAGATCAAACCCCTGGAAGATGCTCTGGTTCAGGCCAAGGCAGCAGCCGGGGAGGCGGCGAAGGTTATTTACCTGTCCCCCCAAGGCCGTCAACTGAATCAGTCGGCGGTACGCGAGTTGGCACAATCGGATGCATTGATCCTGATTGCCGGCCGCTATGAAGGCATTGACGAGCGCTTTATTGAGGCTCATGTCGATGAAGAGTGGTCGATTGGCGACTATGTACTGTCTGGCGGCGAGTTGCCGGCCATGGTCCTGATCGATGCGGTTACACGACTGCTGCCTGGAGCTTTAGGGCATGCGGATTCCGCTGAGGAAGATTCCTTTACGGATGGTCTGCTGGATTGCCCGCACTACACCCGACCTGAGGTGTATGCGGATCAGCGTGTTCCCGACGTGTTGCTAAGTGGCAATCACGCGCATATCCGGCGTTGGCGTTTACAGCAGTCCCTTGGTAGGACCTATGAACGACGCGCCGATCTTCTGGAAAGCCGCTCGCTTTCTGGAGAAGAGAAGAAGCTGCTCGAGGAATACATCCGCGAGCGGGACGATAGTTAACAACGTATCGATGGTAGATCAGTTGATTTACCTTAGGAGCACAGCATGACCAACAAAATCATCCTTGCACTCGAAGCAGAGCAGATGACCAAAGAAATACCTACCTTCGCCCCAGGCGACACTATTGTCGTTCAGGTGAAAGTGAAGGAAGGCGATCGTTCCCGTCTGCAAGCGTTCGAAGGCGTTGTAATCGCCAAGCGTAACCGCGGCGTGAACAGTGCGTTCACCGTTCGTAAAATCTCCAACGGTGTTGGCGTAGAACGTACTTTCCAGACCTACTCCCCGCAGATCGACAGCATGGCTGTTAAACGTCGCGGTGACGTACGTAAAGCCAAGCTGTACTACCTGCGCGACCTGTCGGGTAAAGCAGCTCGCATCAAGGAAAAACTGGCTTAAGTCCAGGTTCCGATGCAGAAAAAAGCAGCCTACGGGCTGCTTTTTTGTTGCCTGAATTTAACTGCCCTTATCCTGTAGGAGCTGCCGAAGGCTGCGATCTTTTGATCTTGTTTTCGATTTGCTGTCTGCTCTTTACGAGTCATCTCCCATGTCTACCCGCGACCAGGAAATCGAACGCCGTACCGAACTCTCGGTAACGCGCGTCACCAAAGCCGTCTTCCCGCCGACCACCAACCACCACAACACCCTGTTCGGCGGCACTGCGCTGGCATGGATGGATGAAGTCTCCTTCATCACCGCCACACGCTTCTGCCGTTTGCCGCTGGTGACCGTGTCCACCGATCGCATCGACTTCAACCACGCGATTCCGGCCGGCTCGATCGTCGAGCTGGTAGGCAAAGTGATCAAGGTCGGCAACACCAGCCTCAAGGTCGAGGTGGAAGTGTTTGTTGAAAGCATGAGTTGCGATGGCCGCGAGAAGGCTATCCACGGTCAGTTCAGCTTTGTCGCGATTGACGACGATAAGCGTCCAGTGCCGGTGCTCCCGGGTTTTGCTGCCTGATCTGAATCCGGGCAGCGCCCTTCGCGAGCAGGCTCGCTCCTGCAGTTGGAATGCGTTCCCTTGTAGGAGTGAGCCTGCTCGCGATTCTGTTTAAGAAGCGCTGCTGGCCTCAGGCAGAATCAACGCCAGCAACGTCCACCCCGATCCGGGCTTCAACGTAGTTTCCGGCGTCACCACATGCACCCAGCCACTGTCATCGCGCATGAACAGCAGGGTCGCCCGATTGCCATGCAGCGCGCAGTAGTCTTCCCAACCAAAGCCATCCGTCAGCGTCGTGCTGTATAGCTCGGCCCCTTGGCCCATCTGACTGGCCAGTTTCGCGTAAGTGAACGCCTCGCTGCCCAACTGATTGCCGCGATGCTCAAGACTTGCGCGGTGTTTGTCGCTACGACGGCTTTCCTGACCGCTCGCCAGCCCGAACAGGCGTTGATGACCGAAGTCATGGCGAAAGCGCATCGCCGCCAGTGTATTGAGCTCACCCGACGGCGACAGCGCCAGCAAATGCCCCAGCCCGACCAGATCCAGATGCGCGTCGGCATGTTGCGAAGCCGGGTTGCCGAAATAGGTCGGTAGCCCTTCCATACGCGCCGCACGAATGTTTTCCCAGCTTGAATCGGTCAGCAGCACGCGGCTGCCCAATTGCTGCAGCGACTTGCCGAGCAAGCGTGAAGGTGCGTTGGCTCCGACGATCAGGAAACCGCTTGGCGCAGGTTCGGCAACTTTGAGCAATCGTGCCAGCGGCCGCGCGGTAGCACTTTGCAGCACCACGGTACCGATGATCACCGCAAAGGTCAGCGGCACCAGCAACAGCGCACCTTCATGGCCGGCCTCATCCAGGCGAATGGCAAAAATGGCCGACACCGCGGCCGCAACAATCCCCCGAGGTGCGATCCAGCACAGCAAGGCACGCTCACGCCAACTCAGGCTGGAACCCGCCGTGCTCAGCACCACGTTCAGCGGCCGGGCGATCAATTGAATCACCAACAACAGAATCAACACCAGTGGACCCAGGCCGATCAGCGCGTTCAGATCCAACCGCGCCGCCAACAGAATGAACAGCCCGGAAATCAGCAAGACGCTGAGGTTTTCCTTGAAGTGCAGGATGTGCCGCACATCCACGCCTTTCATGTTGGCCAGCCACATGCCCATCAGCGTCACCGCCAACAATCCGGACTCGTGCATGACCTCATTGGACGCGATGAAAATACCCAGCACCGCCGCCAGCGAGGCGAGGTTATGCAGGTACTCCGGCAGCCACTGACGGCGAATCACCGTGCCGAGCAGCCAGCCGCCGACAATGCCGAACGCGGCGCCACACACGATCACGCCGCCGAAGGTCAGCAGGCTTTGCTTGAGGCCATGGCCTTCAGCGCTGGCAATGATGAAGCTGTAAACCACGACAGCGAGGAGGGCGCCGATCGGGTCGATGACGATGCCTTCCCAGCGCAGAATATTGGCGATCGAGGCCTTCGGTCGCACCACGCGCAGCATGGGCACGATCACTGTCGGCCCGGTGACCAGCGTCAAGCTGCCGAAAAGGATGGCCAACATCCAGTCGAAGCCGAGTAAATAATGCGTGGCGACTGCGATGACGATCCAGGTCGAGATCGCGCCAATGGTCACCAATCGATGAACAACGCTGCCAATCTCCTTCCACTCCGACAGGTGCAGGGTCAGGCTGCCCTCGAACAGAATCAGCGCCACGGCCAGCGATACCAACGGCATCAGCAGTGGCCCGAACATTTCCTGCGGATCGAGCCAGCCCAGTACCGGGCCTGCGAGAATCCCGGTCAGCAACAGAAACAGGATGGCTGGCAGCTTCAAGCGCCAGGCCAACCATTGGCAGCCCAGCGCCGCCACGCCAATGGCGCCAAATGCCAAAAGAATTTGCTGCTCGTTCATTGATGCTCCCTGTTCCTTGAAATAGCGGGCTATGAAAGACTAGCGGCCATTTCTAACGTTCACTTCAAATTTGCGCGCCGTGCTTGTGCCTGCGTGTCTTGAGTCCCCATGCCAGCTATCGACCACCCGCTGATTGACCAATTTCTCGACGCTCTATGGCTGGAGAAAGGCCTGTCCGACAACACTCGCGACGCCTATCGCAGCGATCTGGCCTTGTTCAATGGCTGGTTGCGGGAGAGGGACCTTGAGCTGGTCAACGCCGGTCGCGAGCTGATCCTCGATCACCTGTCATGGCGCCTTGAGCAGAACTACAAACCGCGCTCGACGGCGAGGTTTCTCTCCGGTGTGCGTGGCTTTTATCGTTATCTGCTGCGGGAAAAGATCATCAGCGTCGACCCGACCTTGCGCGTCGACATGCCGCAACTGGGTAGGCCGTTGCCCAAATCTCTGTCGGAAGCCGACGTTGAAGCGCTGTTGAAGGCGCCGGATCTGAGCGACGCCATCGGCCAGCGTGACCGCGCCATGCTCGAAGTGCTTTACGCCTGCGGGCTGCGGGTGACCGAGCTGATCAGCCTGACACTGGAGCAGGTCAACCTGCGTCAGGGTGTATTAAGGGTGATGGGCAAGGGCAGTAAAGAGCGCTTGGTGCCGATGGGCGAGGAGGCGATCGTCTGGATCGAGCGTTACATGCGCGATGGCCGTGGTGAACTGCTTGGCGGCCGTCCCAGCGATGTGCTGTTCCCCAGCCAGCGTGGCGAGCAGATGACCCGCCAAACCTTCTGGCACCGCATCAAGCATCAGGCCAAGGTCGCCGGAATCGGCAAGTCGCTGTCGCCGCATACCTTGCGCCATGCGTTTGCCACGCACCTGCTCAACCATGGCGCCGACCTGCGCGTGGTGCAGATGCTGCTCGGCCACAGCGACCTCTCCACCACCCAGATCTACACCCGCGTCGCCCGCGCCCGCCTGCAAGACCTGCACGCCAAACACAACCCAAGAGGCTGAATACACACAACTCTCCCTGTAGGAGCTGCCGAAGGCTGCGATCTTTTGATCTTGCTTTTGATTCAATGAAAAACAAAGTCAACAGATTGCAGCCTTCGGCAGTTCCTACATGGGGTGGGTGTAATGAGCGACGACAGGCGCATTCGGCCACCGTGACCTTATGTGTTAGGCTTTGCCGGTTTGCACGATGGACGGTTGTGACCCGGTGTTTCGACACGGGCGTTCTGACCGTTTCATTTGTCCGCCTTCAGGAGTTCTCATGCGTCTGACCCAGATTTTCGCCGCCGCAGCCATTGCGTTGGTCAGCACCTTTGCCGTCGCCGATGACGCGGCCGACAAAGCCATTCGTAAAAGCCTGGAAAACCTCCAGCTCGAAGTCCCGGTAGAGACCATCACCGCCAGTCCGCTGCCAGGCATGTACGAAGTCAAACTTAAAGGCAGCCGCGTGCTCTACGCCAGCGCCGATGGCCAGTACATCGTTCAGGGCTACCTGTTCCAGCTCAAGGACGGCAAACCGGTCAACCTGACCGAGAAGACCGAACGCCTGGGCGTCTCCAAACTGGTCAACGCCATTCCGGTCGCCGAAACCGTGGTCTACCCGGCTATCGGCGAGACCAAATCGCACATCACCGTGTTCACCGACACCACATGCCCGTACTGCCACAAGCTGCACGCCGAAGTGCCTGAGCTGAACAAGCGCGGCATCGAAGTGCGTTATGTAGCGTTCCCGCGCCAGGGCCTCGGCTCGCCGGGTGACGAACAACTGCAAGCCGTGTGGTGCTCGAAAGACAAGAAAGCCGCCATGGACAAAATGGTCGATGGCAAGGAAATCAAGGCCGCCAAGTGCGAGAACCCGGTTTCCAAACAGTTCGCCCTCGGTCAGTCGATCGGCGTGAACGGCACACCGGCCATCGTTTTGGCCGACGGACAAGTCATTCCGGGCTACCAGCCTGCGCCACAAGTCGCCAAACTGGCGCTGGGCGCGAAGTAATTCGCATCGTCACGGTCAGCCTTTGACGATCATGGCTCGGCAGCAGCATTGCCGGGCCATTAATAGAGAACCGCGAGCACGCGGTTGTTTTCCGGCCGACCCTGCGTCGGCCGTTTTATGGGGAGTTCACAGTGAATCCGGTCAAAGTAGGCATCTGTGGGTTAGGGACCGTCGGTGGCGGTACCTTCAACGTACTTCAGCGCAACGCCGAGGAAATTGCTCGTCGTGCCGGGCGTGGGATCGAAGTGGCACAAATTGCCATGCGCACGCCAAAGCCTCAGTTCCAGACGACCGGTATTGCGATTACCAACGATGTCTTCGAAGTGGCCACAAACCCTGAGATCGACATCGTCATAGAGCTGATGGGCGGCTACACCGTTGCCCGCGAGCTGGTACTCAAGGCCATCGAGAATGGCAAGCATGTGGTCACCGCGAACAAGGCTCTGATTGCCGTTCACGGTAATGAAATTTTCGCCAAGGCACGCGAGAAAGGCGTGATCGTGGCGTTTGAAGCGGCTGTGGCCGGTGGCATTCCGGTGATCAAGGCGATCCGTGAAGGTCTGTCTGCCAACCGCATCAACTGGGTGGCCGGGATCATCAACGGCACCGGCAACTTCATCCTCACCGAAATGCGCGAGAAGGGCCGTACGTTTGAAGACGTGCTGGCCGAAGCGCAAGCGCTGGGTTACGCCGAAGCCGATCCGACCTTCGACGTTGAAGGCATCGATGCCGCGCACAAACTGACGATTCTGGCGTCCATTGCGTTCGGTATTCCGCTGCAATTCGACAAGGCTTACACCGAAGGCATCACCAAGCTGACCACCGCTGACGTCAACTACGCCGAAGCGCTGGGCTATCGCATCAAGCACCTTGGTGTGGCCCGCAGCACCGCTGCCGGTATCGAGTTGCGCGTACACCCGACGCTGATCCCGGCCGATCGTCTGATCGCCAACGTCAACGGCGTGATGAACGCGGTGATGGTCAACGGTGACGCCGCCGGTTCGACGCTGTTCTACGGCGCCGGCGCTGGCATGGAGCCTACCGCCTCGTCGGTGATCGCCGATCTGGTCGACGTGGTTCGCGCCATGACTTCCGATCCGGAGAACCGTGTGCCGCACCTGGCCTTCCAGCCAGACTCGCTGTCGGCCCATCCGATCCTGCCGATCGAAGCCTGCGAAAGCGCTTACTACCTGCGCATTCAGGCTAAGGACCATCCGGGCGTACTGGCTCAGGTGGCGAGCATCCTCTCGGAGCGCGGCATCAACATCGAGTCGATCATGCAGAAGGAAGTCGAGGAACACGACGGTCTGGTGCCGATGATCCTGCTGACCCACCGTGTGGTCGAGCAGCGCATCAACGATGCAATCACCGCTCTGGAAGCCCTGGCCGGCGTTAACGGTCCGGTTGTGCGGATCCGCGTCGAGCACCTGAACTAAACAGAAGCAGCTGCAAGCTTCGAGCGGTAAGCGGCAAGAGAAAAGCAGTCTGGCTTTTACTTGCAGCTTGTAGCTCGTAGCTTGAAGCTCAAACCGAAGGTTTGAAATCATGCGTTATATCAGTACCCGCGGCCAGGCACCGGCCCTGAATTTCGAAGACGTCCTGCTGGCTGGTCTGGCGACCGACGGCGGTCTGTACGTCCCGGAAAACCTGCCACGTTTCACCCAGGAAGAAATCGCTTCGTGGGCCGGCCTGCCGTATCACGAGCTGGCCTTCCGCGTCATGCGCCCGTTTGTGACCGGCAGCATCCCTGACGCCGATTTCAAAAAGATTCTTGAAGAAACCTACGGCGTGTTCGCCCACAGTGCCGTCGCGCCGCTGCGTCAGTTGAACGGCAATGAATGGGTGCTGGAGCTGTTCCACGGCCCAACCCTGGCGTTCAAGGACTTCGCCCTGCAACTGCTCGGTCGTTTGCTCGACTACGTGCTGGAAAAACGCGGCGAGCGCGTTGTCATCGTCGGCGCCACCTCCGGTGATACCGGTTCGGCCGCCATCGAAGGCTGCAAGCACTGCGAAAACGTCGACATCTTCATTCTGCACCCGCACAACCGTGTGTCCGAAGTGCAGCGTCGCCAGATGACCACGATTTTCGGCGAGAACATCCACAACATCGCCATCGAAGGCAACTTCGATGACTGCCAGGAAATGGTCAAGGCGAGCTTCGCCGACCAAAGCTTCCTCAAAGGCACGCGTCTGGTGGCGGTGAACTCGATCAACTGGGCGCGGATCATGGCCCAGATCGTCTACTACTTCCACGCAGCGCTGCAGTTGGGCGGCCCGGCGCGTTCGGTATCGTTCTCGGTGCCGACCGGCAACTTCGGCGACATCTTCGCCGGTTACCTGGCGCGCAACATGGGCCTGCCGATCAACCAGTTGATCGTCGCCACCAACCGCAACGACATCCTGCACCGCTTCATGAGCGGCAACCAGTACGTCAAGGAAACCCTGCACGCCACGCTGTCGCCGTCGATGGACATCATGGTGTCGTCGAACTTCGAACGTCTGCTGTTCGACCTGCACGGTCGCAACGGTGCGGCGATTGCCGGCCTGATGGACTCGTTCAAGAAGGACGGCAGCTTCAGCGTCGAGCAGGAGCGCTGGACCGAAGCGCGCAAACTGTTCGACTCGCTGGCCGTAGACGATGCGCAAACCTGCGAAACCATCGCCGAAGTCTACGAGCAGACCGGCGAAGTGTTGGACCCGCACACCGCCATCGGCGTTAAAGCTGCACGCGAATGCCGTCGCAGCCTGGACATCCCGATGGTGATCCTTGGTACGGCCCACCCGGTCAAGTTCCCGGACGCGGTGGAAAAAGCCGGTGTAGGAAAAGCTCTCGAACTACCTGCACATCTTTCTGATTTGTTTGAGCGAAATGAGCGTTGCACCGTTCTGCCAAACGAGCTGAAAGCCGTGCAAGCCTTTGTCAGCCAGCATGGCAACCGCGGCAAGCCGCTTTAAGCCAGCAAAAGCTGTCACATTTTGAAGCCCGTCTCCTGACGGGCTTTTTTGTTTCTGCTGCCACACTGCTCGGGTTTTCACCCACGAAGGACGGGTGAGTCGATCACGAAGGAAGTGGCAATGTGGTTTTTTCGAGATGTTAAGCCGGCGCTTGGCTGGCTGTTTGTATTGGCAATGCTGACGGGAATGGGCAGCAGTGTGGCGGCGCAACTGGCGCTGCGTGACGATGCCCGGACACACAATGTTCAGCCTGTCGAACTCGATGAGCATGAGCGTCAATGGATTCGTGATAATCCGCGGGTCATCGTCGCGTCCGTGCAGTATCCGCTGTACCTGTTCCAGGATGAGCATGCGCACTGGAGCGGCTTGAACAACGATGTGCTCCAGCGCATCAGTGTGATGACCGGTTTGCAGTTCGTGCATCAGGAATCGTTTTCCACCGATCACATGCTTGCACGACTGGAGAACGGTGAAGCCGACATGAGCACGACGTTAGCCATGAGTGATGAGCGCAAAGTCTATCTGGACTTCAGCCATGCCTTTGGCGGAGCCGGCTGGGTGTTTGTCGGGCGGGTCGGCGAGCCGCAGGTGCAGTCGCTGGAGCAGTTGGCCAAGCGCGTGTTGGTATTGCCAAGTCGTCACGCACTGGAAGGCATCATCCGGCGCGACTACCCATCGATCGAGATTCGCTCAGTCAAAACCTACGGCGAAGCCCGAGCGTTGGTCGAAAGCGGTGAGGCTTACGCCACCATCGAAAACGAGATCGGCGCGCAGTTGTTCCCCTCAGGATTGCTCAGGGTCGGAGAGCTGCTGGAGGGCAAGTGGGAGGCCGATCACCTGGCTGTGCGCAAAGGTCAGCCGAAGTTGTTGAGCATCCTCAACAAGGCACTCGAGGCATTTCCGGCGCATGAACTGCGTGCGATCCGGCTGAAATGGCTGGACGGTGTTGCGCCGATCCCGACGCCTACGGTGTGGCAGCGGATTGCCGGTTGGGGGTGTTGGGCGATGGCAGTCATGGCCATTTTTGGTTTGTTGTCATTGATCTGGAATCGTCGCTTGAGTGCCCTGATCAAAGAACGCTGTAAAGCCGAAAAAGAACTCGGCGACCAGTTGGCCTTTCAGCATGCATTGATTGAGTCGATGCCCGACCCGATCTTCGTCCGCGACCTGCAAGGGCGGTTGATCATGTGCAACCGTAGCTATGAGGAGGCGCTCTCGATCCGCTTCCACGAAGTACAGGGACGATCACTGATCGAAGCCGACACGCTGCCTGGGGCGACCGCGCGGATGCTGCATGACGAGTTCATGCAGCAAGTACGCACGCGCAAGATGCGCTTCTGCAGGCGTCAATTGCAGTTCAAAAACGGGGCGCGCGAGATCTACCAATGGACGGTGCCGTTTTACAGCGCCGATGGCCAATTGCGCGGTCTGCTCGGCGGCTGGACGGACACTGGCCAGCGGCCGCTGGAAAGTGGCAGCCGATGTCCGCAGTGAAGTTGGGAAAAGTCCTATACGACGTGAGTCCTTTTCCGATGGGAGGCTGAGGACGGCTGCCCTAGAGTGAACGGTACCTGCGGTGAGAGTCCGCGCTTGTCGCTTCAGAGGCCGCCCATGCGTTCACTCAAAGTCCTGATACTTGAACACAACCCGTTCCAGCTGATGGCGCTGCACCAGATGTTCAACGCCGTCGGCATCTATGACGTGCTGACGGCGCCGTCACTGGCGTCGGCGGTGTGTTCACTGGGGCATCGCGGCGCGGTCGATATTGCCATTTGCGATCCGCAACTCAAGGGCGGTGACGGCCTCGCCCTGATCCGGCATCTGGCGCTGCAGCGTGAAGCGCGAGCGCTGATTCTGCTGGGGGCGGTGGCGTCGAGTCTGCTGAACGATCTCGAACCGCTGCTCTGCGAGCATGGGCTGCGATTGCTGGGGTGCCTGCAAACGCCGGTATCGGCCGTGTTGATGCGAGGCTTGCTGGACAACTACCTGAACGCGCTGCAGCAGCCGGACGGAGCCTGAAGCACGGTTATTTTTACTGTCATCTTCGCCGTGCATGCTCCGACAGACCGGTAACGCTCCAGGGAGGGAGCAATCGGCAGGCAGAACTTTCTTCTCGGGCCGGTGGTCATTTACTGTGAACACGCCCCAGGCACTATGTTTTCGGACTATTGAGTGGAGATCGAGATGGAAAGTATCAGTCTATTGCTCGGTGAGGCTCTGAGCCCGTATCAAGTGACGTTGACCCCTCGCGGCAGCCATGGCGAATGCCTGGTCAGCCTGAAGAACAGCAACGGCGCCATTGTGGTCGAACGCGAATTCAACCAGGCGCAGTTGAGCGACAAGCGCTTATTGACCGACGTCGTCGACGGTCTGCATCGCGACGTGCTGATCGCCGAAGGGCGGCTGGAACCCTGTGTGATCGCGGCATTGCGCAACGCAGCTCTGGACAAACGTCCTGCGCTGTAAAGATGAAATATTTTTTGTGGGAACCTTCCTGCATCCCTGTCAGTCAGACTTCATAACAGCAGGATCAAGCATTGTGCTCCGGTGCTTGTCGCTTGCTGCTACGGGTCTTTATGTAGACCACGTTTAACCCCGAGTCGTCTCCCCACTTCTCGGGGTTTCTTTTGTCCGGCGTTTGCCTATTGCGTGGCCTGCTGTTCGAAAAACAGCCGTGCCTCTTCGAGATAGTCCGCTTGGCGCTCGGGATTCAGCCACGCGGCATACAGCTGATTCAAATGCTCGTGGGGCAGGGTGCGCAGCAGTTGATTGATCTCGCTGATGGCCTGACGTCCCAATGTGGTGTCGGAACAAGCGACATATCCCGAGAGATATTTCCCGGTGCCCTTAATGGGATAGAACTCCAGCTCATCCTCGGCGATCTGCGCCTGCTTGGCCTGATAGCGGATTTCCGGCCAATAACCCAGCACCACCTGCAAGCGTCCCAGGCGCTGCATCGACAGTAGATTGGTCAATGCATCGTTGCCGTAATGCGCCGTCAGCGCAGCGCTCGGCGCCTGATGCAGGATACTGTCGAGAAACTCACCGTAGCTGCGTTCGGCGACAACACCGACTTTTCTGTCGCCACCGGCCAGCAGCGCCGAGAGGTCGACTTCGCCATCCACCAAATAGGGTTTGAGCACTGCCCGATCTTGCTGACGGACCACCAGGCCATTGCTCACCGCGCGAATCGCCGGGATCGAATACGCCACCCACTGCGCACGCTCCTTGTTCCACAACAACGCAGGGTCGCAGGCGAACGGGTTTTCGTGGAGCATTTGCAAGCCACGGGCACGATTGACGCGCATCAGCGTGTGTTCGTACTGGGGCATGCCGGCGATCAGCATCGGCATCAATTGATCGATCACCCCCTGACCTTTTTTCGGGCCTTCGAAAATCGTCAGGGGCGGCAGGTCGCGCAGCAGCCATATCAATGTTGGTTTCGCCTGCGCCCAAGCCGGCAGGGCCAGCAAAAGCAACAGGCCGAACAGGCGCCACGGCCACCCGTGGTGGGCGCGGTTGGCGTGCGATGTCGGCCGGCGTTTCAGCTTAAATGGCTCCGTCTTCACGCAACCGGGCGATCTGTTGCTCGTCGTAGCCAAGATCGTTCAGTACCTGCGCATTGTGTTCACCGAGCTGCGGCCCGACCCATTCGGAAGAGCCCGGTGTCTCAGAGAGTTTCGGCACGATGCCCGGCATCTTGAAGTCCTTGCCTCCCGGCAGCTTGGCTGACAGGAACATTTCCCGGGCCAGGTACTGCGGATCGCTGAACATGTCCTCGGCGCTGAAGATTCGGCTGACCGGTACTTCGGCCTGATTAAGCAGGTCGAGCACTGTTTGCAGCGGCTGCGAATTGACCCAGCGATCGATCACGCCGTACAGCTCGTCGCGGCGACTGTCGCGTCCGTCGTTACTGGCCAGCATCGGATCGTTGGCCAGATCATCGCGGCCGATGATCAGCATGAAGCGCTTGAAGATCGCATCGCCATTGGCGCCGATCTGCACATGCTTGCCGTCGGCACTGGTGTGAATAGAGGAGGGCGTGATGCCGGGCATGATGTTGCCGGTGCGCTCGCGGATAAAACCGAACACGTCGAACTCCGGCACCATGCTTTCCATCATCGCGAAGATCGCCTCATACAACGCCACATCAACCACCTGACCGGTGCCGCCGTTGACCTCGCGATGCCGCAGCGCCATCAGCGCACCGATGACGCCCCACAGCGCGGCAATTGAATCGCCGATGGAAATGCCGGTGCGTACCGGTGGCCGGTCCTCGAAACCGGTGATGTAGCGCAGGCCGCCCATGGATTCGCCGACCGCGCCGAAACCCGGCTGATCTTTCATCGGCCCGGTTTGACCGAAACCGGACAAACGCACCATCACCAGTTTCGGGTTCAGGGCGTGCAGGGTTTCCCAACTCAGGCCGAGTTTTTCCAGCACGCCGGGGCGAAAGTTTTCGATGAGGATGTCGGCTTCGCCGAGCAATTTTTTCAGGATCGCCAGACCATCAGGATGCTTGAGGTTGAGCGTCAGCGACTTCTTGTTGCGCGCCTGCACGAACCACCACAACGATGTGCCTTCATACAGTTTGCGCCACTTGCGCAGCGGATCACCGCCGTCCGGCGATTCGATCTTGATCACTTCGGCGCCGAACTCGCCGCAAATGCGTGAGGCAAATGGCCCGGCGATCAACGTACCTAACTCGATGACTTTCACGCCGCTGAGCGGCTTGTTGGAAAACGGCATGCTGAATCCTGTAGGACAAGGCTGAGCGATACAGCGTTTTAACATAGCCGGCTGTCAGGCGCCGCAGGTTGATTGCCATCAATTCGATGATTGCCTACCGCATCGGTTAGACTTGCCGACTTTCCTCGTATCAAGAAGCCCGTTCATGGCCCAGCCTTCGACCACCTACAAGTTTGAACTGAACCTCACCGACCTCGACCGCAGCGTCTACGAGAGCGTCAAGCAGACCATCGCCCGTCACCCTTCGGAGACCGAAGAGCGCATGACCGTGCGGCTGTTGGCCTACGCCCTCTGGTACAACGAGCAGTTGTCGTTTGGTCGTGGTCTGTCAGACGTGGATGAACCTGCGCTGTGGGAAAAGAGCCTGGACGACCGCGTTCTGCACTGGATCGAAGTCGGTCAGCCTGACGCCGATCGCCTGACCTGGTGCTCGCGTCGCACCGAGCGCACCAGCCTGCTCGCCTACGGTAGCCTGCGTGTGTGGGAAACCAAGGTGATCCCGGCGATCAAGAACCTGAAGAACGTCAACATCGCCGCAGTCCCGCAAGAAGTGCTGGAGACTCTGGCCAAGGACATGCCCCGCGTTATCAAGTGGGACGTGATGATCAGCGAAGGGACGATCTTCGTTACCGACGACCGTGGTCAGCACGAAGTCCAGTTGCAATGGCTGCAAGGTGAGCGCGGCTGATCCCGCGCCCTTAACTGATTAATCCCACGTATTAAAGAGAAGTCTCCGTCACCCCATGCGTATCGAACCTCGTCAACTGCCTGCCACTCTGCCCTTTCTGGGTGATATTCCGCCGCTGCTGACCCGCTTGTATGCGGCGCGGGGCGTGCAGTCCGAGGCAGAACTGGACAAGAGCCTGGCGCGGTTGATCCCGTTTCAGCAGCTCAAGGGCATCGACGCGGCGGTGGACTTGCTGGTGACGGCGCTGGAGCAACGCCAGCGCATTCTCATCGTTGGCGACTTCGATGCGGACGGTGCGACGGCCAGCACGGTCGGCATGCTCGGCCTGCGCCTGCTCGGTGCCGCGCACGTTGATTATCTGGTGCCGAACCGCTTCGAATACGGCTATGGCCTGACCCCGGAAATCGTCGAAGTCGCGATGACCCGCGATCCGCAGTTGCTGGTCACCGTCGACAACGGTATCTCCAGCGTCGAAGGCGTGGCCGCCGCCAAGCGTCATGGGCTGAAAGTGCTGATCACCGACCACCACTTGCCCGGCGATGAGCTGCCGCAGGCCGACGCGCTGGTCAACCCGAACCAGCCAGGCTGCGAGTTTCCGAGCAAGGCACTGGCCGGCGTCGGGGTGATTTTTTATGTGTTGATGGCGTTGCGCGCGCGTTTACGCAGCCTCGGCTGGTACGAGAACAAGCCGCAGCCGAACATCGGCGAGCTGCTTGATCTGGTGGCACTGGGCAGCGTCGCCGACGTGGTGCCGCTGGACGCCAACAACCGGATTCTGGTGCATCAGGGGCTGGAGCGGATTCGCGCCGGGCGTGCGCGGCCGGGGATCAAAGCGATCCTTGAAGTCGCCAAGCGTGACGCAACCCGCATCACTTCGACGGATCTGGGTTTCATCGTCGGTCCGCGCCTGAACGCCGCCGGGCGTCTGGATGACATGAGCCTGGGCATCGAATGCCTGCTCACCGCCGACGCCAATCTGGCCCGGGAAATGGCCGCGCAACTGGACGGCATGAACCAGGATCGCAAATCCATCGAGCAAGGCATGCAGCGTGAAGCGCTGGCGCAGCTCAAGGACTTGCCGGTGGAGTCGATGCCGTTTGGTCTGTGCCTGTTTGATGCGGAGTGGCACCAAGGGGTGATCGGCATCCTCGCGTCGCGCATGAAGGAGCGTTATTTCCGTCCGACCATTGCCTTCGCTGATGCTGGCGACGGCTTGCTCAAGGGCTCGGGGCGCTCGGTGCAGGGTTTCCATATTCGCGATGCCTTGAGCGTGGTGGCAGCGCAGCATCCGCACCTGATCGCCAAGTACGGCGGTCATGCGATGGCCGCTGGTCTGACCTTGCCGCAAGAGAATTTTGCGCTTTTCGCCGAGGCCTTTGACGCTGAAGTGCGTAGGCAACTTCGCGAGGAAGACCTGACCGGGCGCCTGTTGACCGATGGCACGCTGGCGGTTGAGGAATTCCACCTCGAACTGGCCCGCGCCCTGCGCCATGCCGGGCCTTGGGGCCAGCACTTCCCGGAGCCGTTGTTTCACGGTGTGTTCCAGTTGGTCGAGCAGCGCGTGGTTGGTGAGCGACATCTGAAGGTGGTGCTGAAGAGCGAGTGTGGCTCGGTAAAACTGGATGGCATCGCGTTTGGTATCGACCGGGATATCTGGCCGAATCCGACGATTCAGTGGGTTGAGCTGGCGTATAAGCTCGACGTTAACGAGTTTCGTGGTAACGAGACTGTTCAACTGATGATTGCCCACATCGAACCACGCTAAATACTGAGTGCTTTTGTGGCGAGGGAGCTTGCTCCCGCTGGGCTGCGAAGCGGCCCCGAACCCTGCAACCACGTTGCTACAGGAAAATCACACCCGCAGATTTTACGGCTGCTGCGCAACCGAGCGGGAGCAAGCTCCCTCGCCACAGGTTCGGTGGCGCACACAGAAAACGTCTTGAACCCTCCCTCATCCCCCGTTGTCGACTAGGCTCTAAGCACTGCTTGATTGGCCTTGTGACGTCTTGTCGAATTTTTTGCCCGCGGGGGCGGGTGCTCCACCTTTTCCTGTCACTCGTCGACTTTTCAAACAGAACCCTGGAGCCTGCCCACTGATTTGAGAGGTGCCCCATGAGTCTGCTGCTTGAACCCTTCACTCTGCGCCAACTGACCCTGCCCAACCGCATCGCCGTATCACCCATGTGCCAATACTCTAGCGTCGACGGCCTAGCCAACGACTGGCACCTGGTGCACCTCGGCAGCCGCGCGGTGGGCGGTGCCGGCCTGATCTTCACTGAGGCCACCGCGGTCACCGCCGATGGCCGGATCACCGCCGAAGACCTCGGCCTGTGGAACGATGCACAGATCGAACCACTGCAACGCATCACCCGATTCATTACCTCCCAAGGCGCGGTTGCCGGCATTCAACTGGCTCACGCAGGGCGCAAGGCCAGCACCCATCGGCCGTGGCTCGGCAAACATGGCAGCGTCAAACCCGATGATGGCGGCTGGACACCGGTCGGGCCGTCGCCGATTGCCTTTGACCCACAACACACACAGCCAAAACAGCTCGATGAAGGCCAGATTGCTGAAGTCATTCAGGCGTTTGTCGATGCCGCGAAACGTGCGCTGACGGCGGGTTTCAGTGTCGTCGAAGTGCATGCTGCCCATGGTTATCTGCTGCATCAGTTTCTGTCGCCGTTGAGCAACCAGCGCCGTGACCAGTACGGCGGCTCGTTCGAAAATCGCATCCGTCTGGTGCTGCAGGTGACTGAAGCGGTCAGGGCGGTTTGGCCGGAGGAGTTGCCGGTGTTTGTTCGCGTCTCGGCCACTGACTGGGTGGAGGATGGCTGGAATCCGGATGAAACCGTGGAGCTGGCGCGACGCCTTCACACGCTTGGCGCGGATCTGATCGATGTGTCGTCGGGCGGCACTGCTGCCAACGCAGAGATCCCGGTCGGGCCGGGTTATCAGACGCGCTTTGCCGAGCGCGTACGCAAAGAGTCAGGCATCGCCACCGGCACTGTGGGAATGATTACCGAGCCGGCGCAGGCCGAGCACATTTTGCGCACCTGCCAGGCCGACATCATCTTCCTCGCCCGCGAGCTGCTGCGTGATCCGTACTGGCCGTTGCATGCCGATGATGATCTGGGTGGACGCAAAGCGGTGTGGCCGGCGCAGTATCAGCGTGCGACGCATCGGGATCAGCCGATTCATGAGTCTGATTTGCGCGATTAAGTCAGTAGCGATGAAGCAAAAAGCCCCGGGCAGTGATGGCCGGGGCTTTGTTTTTTGTCTGCTGAATGTTGTTTTGCCTGGGCCTCCTTCGCGAGCAGGCTCGCTCCCACATTGGTGCAATGCCGGTCATGACTTTTGTGGTCGACCGAGATCAACTGTGGGAGCGAGCCTGCTCGCGAAGAGGCCCGCCCAAACAGCTAGAGAACCCTCAAGGGTATTTGCGCTTATCCGGCGCCGGCGGGAAGTACTGGTACAACCACGTCTCGCTCAACGTACGATCGTTGGTGCGGATAAACAACCGCAGCTCCACCGGCTCAACGCTGTCATTGGTCGGGTACCAGTCAAACAGAATCCGGTAACCCTTGATGTCATCCAGCACCAGCACGCTGAAGTCCTGCACCTTGCCGTTCGAGCAGGTGATCACTGGCTCAATCCCGGTACCCGCTGGCAAGCGGTCGAGGCCTCCACCGGTAAAGTCCACGGCAAAACGACGCGCCCAGACTGGCGGGTAATGCTCGCCCGGTGCCCAGCCTTCAACGAAACCGCCCATGCCGGAACGGGTCGCCTGGACTCGCGCCAACGGCGTGCTCACCGGAGGCAAAGCGCTCCAGTAAAGCTTGTAGCCGTAGTTCAGCGAATCACCGGCAGCGACCGGTTTTTTCGGTGTCCAGAACGCGACGATGTTGTCGAGGGTCTCGCCAGTCGTAGGAATTTCCAGCAGATCGATCGAGCCTTCGCCCCACGCGGTGGTCGGTTCTACCCACAGGCTTGGGCGCTTGCTGTACCAGTCCACGGTGTCCTGATAGTTGGCGAACTCGTGGTCGGTCTGCACCAGGCCGAAACCTTTCGGATCGGTGTCGGCAAACGCGTTGAATTGCAGGGTTGCCGGATTGTTCAGCGGGCGGCAGATCCACTCGCCATTACCGCGCCACATGGCCAGACGATCCGAGTCATGGATTTGCGGGTGAATGGTGTCGCACATGCGGCGTTCGTGGGTGCCGCAGCTGAACATGCTGGTCATCGGCGAGATGCCCAGTTGTTCGATGGCCGTGCGCGCATTGATGTGCGCGTCGATTTCCATCACCACGCGCTCGGCCTGGCAATCGATGTCGAAGCGGTAAGCGCCGGTTGCACTCGGCGAGTCGAGCAAGGCGTAGACCACAAAACGCGTGGCGTTCTGGTCCGGCGTCTCGAACCAGAACTTGGTGAAGTCAGGGAATTCTTCGCGCTTCTTGGCATAAGTGTCGATCGCCAGACCGCGCGCGGAGAGGCCATATTGGCCAGTCGCATCCACCGCGCGGAAATAACTGGCGCCGAGGAACGACACCACGTCATGGCGATCCAGTTCCGGGGCCTTGAACAGTTTGAAACCGGCAAAACCCAGGTCGCCTTTCAACTGTTGAGTGTCGACCGAGGTGTTCTCATAGTTGAAGAGCGCCGGACGGAAATGCACCTCGCGGGCGGTTCGGGTCTTGGGATCGACGCTGTACATGCGCACCGGCTGGCGGAACCCCATGCCGACGTGGAAGAACTGCACGTCGAGCTGACCCTTGTTCTCCTTCCACAACGAATGCTCGCCGTCGTAGCGGATCGCATTGAAGTTTTGCGGGGTCATGGTCGCCAGCGTCGGCGGCAGCACCTGTTTGGTGTCCTGATAAGCACTGCCAGCGAGTTGCTTGGCCTGGCGCTTCAATGCTTCGAAGTCAAACGCCTGTGCCTCACCATCAGCGGCGCCGCCATTGGCAGCCCACGCACGGGTGGCCAGCAGGCCGGTGGCCGAAAGACCGGTGTAAGCCGCAATGGCCATGGACGCTTTGAGCAAATTCCTGCGGTGCATAAATACAACCTGTCGTGTGCAATCCCGCGCCCTTCCTGGCACGTGCTGGATCAGAAATAACGGTTCGGACAAGCCTTCGGCCAAACGCAACGGACTATAAACAGATGCCGGCTAGCTTAAACCGTTCGCTCACAATGCAAAATTCGTTGATTCATTGCGTGAGTGTGTCAATGAAACAAGACATGTCGGTTAAAAATCTGACAGGACGTTCTGATTTACACGGCATATCTGCTTTTCTCGACTAATTACTCTAAAAATCGCTTTTCAGCGCCGAATTAATTTCTATTCTATGAGCATGACCGGCGCGACCCATTTAGCCGGCAGGGCACACGGCGCTGCTGTAAGGGGCAGGACGATGTGGTGTTTAAGCAATTCTTTGCAGTATTAGAGAAGGACATCGTCCATGGCAAAAATACAAGGCATCACCGACATGTTGGGCATCTTTCCCTGCCTCGGCAGCGGCCGCAGAAAACGTCGGCTCAGCTCTGACGAACTGAAACTGGTGGAGCGCTATCGAGAGCTTTCGGAGAGTGACCGGATTGCGATGCGCTATCTGGTGGATGCGATGCGGAGTGTTTCGCGGTTTTAGCGCTGGGGTAGGTACCGTGAAAGCCAATTGGCTTTTACGGTCGCCAAGTCAATCAACTTGCCTGCGTCGGCATCAGCGATGCCGACTTTTATTGCTTCCTGGCGCATGGCTACGCTGATTTGCTTTAGGTAACACTCTGCGAAGAACTCATCGCTTGGGATGACTTCCAGAACGTAGGGCATTTCAACGATTGGCGCTTTCATCTGCAAACAACTCGGTTAGAGGTTTGAAGCGCGGAACCTGTGGCGAGGGAGCAAGCTCCCTCGCCACAGGTTTTTTGCTGGATGGACTTCAGCTACAGGTTCCCAAAACCGGATACGGCTGCTGGCCGTGCATCAACTCCGGCACGTCTCGCCATTTGACCCACGCCTGCTGCTGCCAGTGCAGCAGAGGGACGGTGACCCCAGCCCAGTTCACCGAACTCAGGCTCGGGCAGTTATCCACAGGTACCGCGTTGGTTTCGCGCAACATCGGAATCACTTCATGGCTCAACCATTGGCGCAAGTTGCGGTTTTCCGGCACGAAGTGATGGACGAGCAGGGCATACAGGCCGGACTCGCTGACCGTCGCGCAATCGACGATTTCGCCGTCCTTGCGCATGAGGACGTTGCGACGCTGGTCGGGATCGAGTTTCAGGGTGAGGCGTTCGTTCAGCGGATAACCCATCAGGCGACCGAGATCCTGAACACAGAACCAGGCTTCGTGGTCTTGCATGAACGCGTGGAGAAAGCGGTTGTGGCGGGTGAAGACGGTGGGGGTGAAGAAAGCGGAGCTTTCAGAAGGAATTTGTACGTGGTTAGGCATTTGTCGACTCCAATTTTGAGAATAGAGCCGCCACTCAAATGAGTGCGGTCACGCCGTGTTGATATTTATTCCGGCTCCGACACCGGGCCGCTGATTTCGCTGCCAAGAAAAAGCCTATCGGCAGGTCACGTAAGACGCCAAGTCGGTTCTGTCGATACCTTCTGTAGGAAAGAGGATTTGTTTGCGAAGGCCATATCTGTAGGAAATGCCTGTTTTTGCATTGGCGCCAGCGAGACCAACCCTAACCAGTGATTTTTCCGCTATTTATTTGAATCTTGCGCATCGCTGCAGATGCTCGGCCCGTGGTTTCAGGGCTCAAAGGATTGTTATGAATAAAGGAGAATTCAATGAAGGTGTCTCTCAAGCAGATCAACGGCCCTTGGGATCAGGGCTGGGTGCTGGACAAACACATGGTAAGTAGTACCTTTCTTGGCAACGATGATCGCGGATACCCATGCTTCGATAATCAGCGCACTGAGATTGGCGAGGCTACCTACCAGCTCAAATACCAGAAGGATTGGACTCAGGTCAGCCCACTTGCTCAGGCGTTAGCGACAAATGTGTTCCCAAAACTGAATCAGGTCGGGTTCGTGGTGCCCATGCCCGCTTCAAATATTCGTCAGCGACAACCGGTAACTGAGGTTGCCCTAGCGTTGGGACGAATTATCGGGCGGCCGGTTTACTCGGATCTGCTTCGAAAAGCGACCACGGGAAAGTCGCTGAAGGATTTGCATTCCAAAGCCGACAAGGTTGCGGCGATTGGAGACAGTTTCAGCGTCAATGATGAAATCACCACCGATGTGCGCTGGAATGTTTTGGTTGTAGATGATTTGTTTGATAGCGGGGCGTCGATGGACGCGGCCTGCGCTGTTTTGCGTAAATATCCGAAGGTAGGGAAAATTTACGTCGCAGCGCTAACTTGGAAGTGAACTCAATGACGACTGTATTTATTGCCGGCTCTATCAACATCAAGAACCTTGATCCGAAGGTTAAAGAGCGCATCAATAATATCGTGGAGTCTGAGTTTGAGGTGGTGGTGGGGGATGCAGGGGGTGCCGATACCTCTATTCAGGAGTACCTGCTGAGTCTCGAACGATCCAAAACCACGGTGTTCTGCAGCGGGACGGCACCGAGAAATAACCTAGGGAAATGGCCCGCGAGGACCGTCGATTCCAAACATGCCAAAGGGTCGAGAGCCTTCTTCACCGAGAAAGACGTCGTCATGGCCGAAGCAGCCGACTACGGTTTGATGATCTGGGATGCAAAGAGCACCGGTACGCTCAGCAACGTCATTGAACTGTTGTCGAGGAAGAAAAAGTCGCTTGTTTTCGTCAACAAGGAAAAGGAATTCAAAGTCGTCGGAGACGTCAGTCAGTTGGAAGAGTTGATTGCATTCATGTCCGATCACGCCAAGCAAAAAGCCAACGAAAAAATCAAACTGTTCGACCGTATTTCCTTGCTGAAACACGATCAGGCAGAGCTTTCTTTTTGATGGTTTTTCTCGGCTGCCCTGAATCCCGGCACCTTGTCGGTGCCGGGATCAAACACTCTTAGCGACTCACTTTCCAGGCATCCCCAGCCGGCGCCTTGCCATGGTCATACGGCTTGCCAATCCACATATAAACCAAGCCCAATCCAATCACGATCGCCGTGCTCAACACCATCGCATAGTTCACATACCAAGCCGCATCCGGCGTACGTGGCCAGGCCATATTGATGATTGCGCCAACGCCATACACCAGCGCGCCGATGTTCACCGGCCAGCCCCATGCGCCGAGGGTGAATTTGCCGCTCGGTTTCCAGCCTTTGCTGCGGGCGTACAGCGCGGCCAGGACGATCATCTGGAACGCGAGGTAGATGCCGATGGCGGCGAAGCTGACGATGGTGGCCACGGCGTCTTGCAGGAAGAAGCCGAGGGCGATGATCAGGGCCGGCAGGACGCCAGACACGAACAGTGCGGCAACCGGCACTTGGGTGGTAGGAGAAATCTTTTTCAGCAGTCGGCTACCGATGACCATTTCGTCGCGAGCGTAGGAGTACAGCAGACGGCTCGCCGCTGCTTGTAGGCTGATGACGCAGGAGATGAAGGAAATCATCACCACGCCCATCACCACTTTCGAGCCGACCGGGCCGAAGGCGTTGTTGAGGATGGTGGTGACCGGGTCTTTGTCGGTGCCATTGATCACCGCTTGCATGTCCGGTACGGCGAGGATCAGCGCCAGGCAGGCGAACATTGCCGCGATGCCGCCGATGTAGATGGTCATGCGCATGGCCACCGGGATTTTCGCGCTCGGATTCGGGGTCTCTTCGGCGACGTCGCCGCAAGCCTCGAAGCCGTAGTAGAGGAACATCCCCGCCAGCGATGCGGTGAGGAATGCCGGCAGGTACGAGCCGTCGACGCTGATGTCGAAAGTGTTGAACAGTACGCTCAGCGGTTGATGGCGTTCGAACACCAGCAGGTAAACGCCAACGATCACCGCGCCGACCAGTTCGCAGAGGAAGCCGAACATGGCGATGCGCGCCAGCACTTTGGTGCCGCTGAGGTTGACCAGCGTGGCGAACAAGGTCAGCACCAGAGCGATGACGATGTTGGTGTTGTTGCTCGGCTCAAAACCGAGCATGGCGGCCAAGTATGGACCCGCACCGACGGCGACCGCGGCGATGGTGACGCAGAGGGCGATGGAGTAGATCCAGCCGACCATCCATGCCCATTTTTTACCGACCAATCGACGTGCCCAAGGGTATACACCGCCGGAAATCGGGAACTGCGAAACCACTTCGCCGAAGATCAGGCACACCAGCAACTGGCCGCAACCGACCAATAAATAGGCCCAGAACATCGGTGGCCCGCCAGCGGCAAGGCACAGGCCGAAGAGGGTATAAACCCCTACGACCGGTGACAGATAAGTGAAGCCCAAGGCGAAGTTTTCCCACAGGCTCATGCTGCGGTTGAAGTTCGAGGTGTAGCCCAGTTGGCGCAGTTGTTCGGCATCGCTGTCGGCAACGGCTGTGGCGAGATCGGGTGAGGAACTCATGTGTGTTTGCTCCGTGAAATCGGCAGATTTCGGATGGCCGAGGCCGTGGCGGGGCGATATGGGCGCCGCCCGGTTCGGTAGTTATTGTTAGGTTTTATCCTGGTAGTGCGCAGAGCCGGTTTCTGCCTTGAAGCCGGAGTTGACGCCTTCGCGAGCAAGCTTTGCTCCTACAGAGGTACATCGCACCACTGTAGGAGCAGAGCTTGCTCGCGAAGCTTTTGATCTTTAGTGCTTGAACATCACATGCCGAACCGTGGTGTAGTCCTCCAGCCCGTACATGGACATGTCCTTGCCGTAACCGGACAATTTCTGACCGCCATGGGGCATTTCGCTGACGAGCATGAAGTGCGTGTTCACCCACGTGCAGCCGTACTGCAAGCGTGCGGCCAGGCGATGCGCGCGTCCTACATCCGCTGTCCACACTGAGGAGGCGAGGCCGTAGTCCGAATCGTTGGCCCACTCCAGCGCCTGCGCTTCATCGGTAAATTTTGTCACCGAAACCACCGGCCCGAACACCTCGCGACGGACGATTTCGTCGTCCTGCTGCGCATCGGCCAACACCGTCGGTTCGAAGAAGAAGCCGTTGCCCTCGACAGCCTTGCCGCCAGTGATCAGACGAATGTGCGGCTGAGCCACGGCACGCTCGACAAACCCGGCAACACGGTCGCGATGTTGGGCAGTGATCAACGGCCCGAGCTCGGTCGACGGATCATCCTGCAAACCGTGCTTGATGCTGCTGACCGCCGCGCCGAGTTTCTCGACAAACTTGTCGTAAATGCCTTGCTGCGCGTAGATCCGGCACGCGGCGGTGCAGTCCTGCCCGGCGTTGTAGAAACCGAAGGTACGGATGCCTTCCACCGCCGCATCGATATCGGCGTCGTCGAAGATGATCACCGGCGCCTTACCGCCCAGTTCCATGTGCATACGTTTAACGCTGTCGGCGGTGCTGGAAATGATGTTGGCGCCGGTGGCGATGGAGCCGGTCAGCGAAACCATGCGCACTTTCGGGTGCGTAACCAACGGACTGCCAACGGTAGGACCGCGACCGAATACCAGATTGAGTACACCAGCCGGGAAGATTTCCGACGCCAGTTCGGCCAGACGCAACGCGGTCAGTGGGGTTTGTTCCGACGGCTTGAGCACCACGGTATTACCGGCCGCCAGTGCCGGGGCGATTTTCCAGGCGACCATCATCAGCGGGTAGTTCCACGGCGCGATGGAGGCGATCACGCCAACCGGGTCGCGGCGGATCATCGAGGTGTGACCGGGCAGGTATTCGCCACCCGCCGAACCGCTCATGCAACGGCTGGCGCCGGCAAAAAAACGGAACACGTCGGCAATCGCCGGGATCTCGTCGTTGAGCGCCGCGCTGTAAGGTTTGCCGCAGTTGTCGGATTCGAGTTTGGCCAGTTCTTCGCCGTGGGCTTCGATGGCGTCGGCGAGTTTGAGCAACAACAGGGAGCGGTCTTTCGGCGCGGTTTGCGACCAATCGGCGAAGGCGTTATCGGCGGCACGCACGGCGGCGTCGACCTGAGCCTCGGTGGCTTCGTTGATCTCTACCAGCACTTCGCCACGCGAAGGGTTGAGCACTGGTTGCGCCGGGCCTTCACCGGTGACCAGTTGGCCGTTGATCAAGAGTTGGGTTTGCATGGTTCTGTCCTCTTCGAATCTATTGTTTTTCTGCCGAAACCGGATTGAAACTGTGGGAGCGACGGTGCGACGACTCGACCTGCTCGCGAAAGCGCTGTGTCAGTCGACATCAATGTTGGATGCGCCGGCCTCTTCGCGAGCAGGCTCGCTCCCACAGGGGATTTTGGTGTCTGTCAGATATTTATTTCCCGCCGCTACCGGCGACACTCTCGCCACCGCGCGTCAGGTAATACGCGCCGAGAATCGGCAGCATGGTCACCATCATCACCAGCATCGCGACGACATTGGTCACCGGCACATCCCGTGGCCGGCTCAGTTGGTTGAGCAGCCACAACGGCAACGTGCGTTCATGGCCTGCGGTGAACGTGGTGACGATGATTTCGTCGAACGACAACGCAAACGCCAACATGCCGCCGGCGAGCAACGCCGAGCCGAGGTTCGGCAGGATGATGTAGCGAAAGGTCTGCCAGCCATCGGCGCCGAGGTCCATCGAGGCCTCGATCAAACTGTGCGAAGTGCGGCGCAAACGGGCGATGACGTTGTTGTAGACGATCACCACGCAGAAGGTCGCGTGGCCAACGATGATAGTGAACATCCCCGGCTCGATCCCCAGCGTTTTGAACGTCGCCAGCAGGGCGATCCCGGTGATGATCCCCGGCAACGCGATTGGCAGGATCAGCATCAGTGAAATGCCCTGTTTGCCGAAGAAATCGCGGCGGTACAACGCTGCCGAAGCCAACGTACCGAGCACCATTGCAATCAGTGTGGCGATGGCTGCGATCTGCAATGAAAGCTTGATTGCCTCCAGAACATCAGGCCGCGAAAAAGCGACGCTGAACCAGTGCAGCGTGAAACCCTTCGGGGGAAAGCTGAACGCCGCTTCCTCCGTGTTGAAGGCGTAAAGGAAGATGATCAGGATCGGGAAGTGCAGAAACACCAACCCGCCCCAAGCTGCGATTTTCAGGCCTAGAGAGGCTTTCTCCCCCTGCTTTTCTGAATTAGAGCGCATCGAAGGCTCCCAGTCGTTTGACGATGGACAGGTAAACCGCGATCAACACAATCGGCACCAGCGTGAACGCCGCCGCCATCGGCATGTTGCCGATCGCACCTTGCTGCGCATACACCATGCTGCCAACGAAGTAGCCCGGCGGGCCGACCAGTTGCGGCACGATGAAGTCGCCCAAGGTCAGCGAAAACGTGAAGATCGAACCGGCCGCGATTCCTGGAATCGACAGCGGCAAAATTACCTGCATAAAGGTCTGACGCGGCTTCGCGCCCAAGTCAGCGGAGGCCTGCAACAGCGACGGCGGCAGACGTTCCAGCGACGCTTGAATCGGCAGAATCATGAACGGCAGCCAGATGTAGACAAACACCATGAACCGTCCCAGATGGGAGGTCGACAAGGTGCTGCCGCCGACGCCGGGAATCCCCAGAATGAACTGCAATACCGGCTCCAGCCCCAGGTGCTGCACGAACCACTGCGCCACACCGCCCTTGGCCAACAGCAACGTCCACGCATACGCCTTGACGATGTAACTGGCCCACATCGGCATCATCACCGCGATGTAGAAAAACGCCTTGGTTTTGCCGGTGGTATAGCGCGCCATGTAGTAGGCAATCGGGAACGCGACGATGGCGCTGGCGATCGATACGACGATGGCCATGCTCAGCGTGCGCAGGATGATGTCGAAGTTCGACGGCTGAAACAGCGCGGCAAAATTGGCCAGGGTAAGGTCTGGAGTGACCGCCATGGTGAAGTCGTCGAAGGTGTAGAAACCCTGCCACAACAGCACCAGCAGCGAGCCGAGATAAATCGCGCCGAACCACAGCAGCGGCGGCACCAGCAGCATCGACAGATACAGATTCGGCTTGCGGTAGAGCAGGTTGGAAAACCTGCGCAACGGCGGCGATGCAGTCATCGCGAGCGTGCTCATGTCACACCCCGCTCGTCACGGTGTCGTGCAGAGGAATCATCGCTTCCCGCGCCCACCGTGCGCTCAGGCGCTGGCCGGTCTGATGCTGCGCGCTGCTGTCGATCCACTGATTGTTAGCGTGGCTGATGCTCAGGGTCTGACCGTTTTCCAGCTTCAATTCATAACGGGTGGCGCTGCCCTGGTACTGGATGTCATGGAGCAGACCGCTGACTTCGATTTCATGACTGGCGAGCGGGCCTTCCGCGAAACGCACGTGCTCCGGACGAATCGAAAACGGCTGAGGATGGCCGCTGAGCTGACGCGCCAGATCGCCACGAATCACGTTCGAGGTGCCAACGAATTCAGCCACGAATGTGGTGGTCGGTTTCATGTACAGATTGCGCGGCGTGTCGACTTGCTCGATGCGTCCCTTGTTGAACACGGCCACGCGATCGGACATCGACAGCGCTTCGGTTTGATCGTGGGTGACGAAGATGAAGGTGATGCCGAGTTGGCGTTGCAGCTTCTTCAATTCGCTTTGCATTTGCTCACGCAGTTTCAGATCCAGCGCGCCCAAAGGTTCATCCAGCAACAACACGCGCGGACGGTTGACCAAGGCGCGGGCGAGGGCGACACGCTGGCGTTGGCCGCCAGACAGTTGCACCGGTTTGCGTGCGCCGTAACCGCCGAGGGCGACCATGTCCAAGGCTTCTTCTGCGCGTTTATTCCGTTCGGTTTTGCCGACGCCTTTGACCTTCAACCCGTAGGCGACGTTGTCGAGGACGTTCATGTGCGGGAACAGCGCGTAATCCTGAAACACCGTGTTGACGTCACGTTGGTACGGCGGCAAACCGGCCGCTTCGGCGCCGTGAATGCGGATCGAGCCGGCGCTCGGTTGCTCGAACCCGGCGATCAGGCGCAGGCAGGTGGTTTTGCCCGAGCCGGAAGGGCCGAGCATGGAAAAGAACTCGCCGTCCTGGATATCGATGGAAACCCGGTCAACGGCCTTCACTTCGCCGAACTGCCGGGAAACGTTGGTGAACTGGACTGCAAGCGTCATGGTGCGGTGCTCCAAAAAGGCGCGGGCCGTCGCAGCGGCCCTGCCTGGACTTCTGAAAAATCAGTCTTTCGAATTTCAGTTTTGCTTTTGATAAAGGTCGACGTGGCAAAGTCGTTTCGGGTGCGTAGCGAGCGGCGATTAGCCGTGTCCGGCCAGCGCGCAGCCCCCGGAGCGTACGTTAGTACGTGAGGAGGCGAGCACTGCCCGGGTGCGGCTGGTCGACGCGCAGTAGCTACCGGAATGACTTTTAGCGGCCGCCCATGATCGCGATGTAATCCTGGGTCCAGCGGCTATACGGCACGAACTTGCCGCCCTCAGCCTGCGGGGTTTTCCAGAAGGCGATCTTGTCGAACTGATCAAACCCGTTGGTCTTGCAACCTTCAGCACCGAGCAGTTCGCTCTCCTTGCACGCTACCGGCACCGCCGGCAACGAACCAAACCACGCCGCCACATCGCCCTGGACTTTCGGTTTCAGCGACCAGTCCATCCACTTGTACGCGCAGTTCGGGTGCTTGGCCTCGGCGTGCAACATGGTGGTGTCGGCCCAACCCGTAGCGCCTTCTTTCGGAATGGTCGAAGCAATCGGCTGTTTCTCGTTCATCAGACCGTTGACCTGGTACGGCCATGCGCTGGAAGCGACGACGCCTTCGTTTTTGAAGTCGCTCATCTGCACCGTGGTGTCGTGCCAGTAGCGGTGGATCAGCGGCTGCTGCGCACGCAACAGATCAAGCACGGCTTTGTACTGATCTTCGGTCAGTTGGTACGGATCCTTGATGCCCAATTCAGGCTTGGTCGACTTCAGATACAGCGCCGCGTCGGCGATGTAGATCGGGCCGTCATAAGCTTGCACGCGGCCTTTGTTCGGCTTGCCATCGGGCAGATCCTGCGCGGCGAACACCACGTTCCAGCTGGTCGGCGCGGTCTTGAACACGTTGGTGTTGTACATCAACACGTTCGGGCCCCACTGGTACGGGGCGCCGTAAGTCTGCTTGTTGACCACGTACCACGGCGCGTCTTTGAGGCGCGGGTCGAGGGTATTCCAGTTCGGGATCAACGCGGTGTTGATCGGTTGCACACGCTTGCCGACGATCAACCGCAGCGACGCATCGCCCGACGCGGTCACCAGGTCGTAACCGCCCTTGGCCATCAGGCTGACCATTTCGTCCGAGGTGGCGGCGGTTTTCACATTGACCTTGCAGCCGGTTTCCTGCTCGAAACCGGTCACCCAGTCGTAGGCCTTGTCGCTCTCACCACGTTCGATGTAACCCGGCCAAGCGACGATATCCAGCTGACCTTCGCCAGCGCCGACAGCCTTCAACGGCTCGGCAGCTTGCAGGCTAGCGCTGGCGAGCAGGGCCGTGGTGATTGCACTGAGCAGTGCGGTCTTGTGCACGAACATGGTTGAACCCTCTTCTTTAAATTATGGTCGGGGCAGTTTTGAACGCGGTGAAGCGTGCCGTTTTCGGCTTGTTATTAGCGTAGTCAGAGATGCTGGCCGTGGCGGGCCATGATGTGCCGCACCACGCTGTAGTCCTGCAGCGAATCGCTGGATAAGTCTTTGCCGTAACCGGAGCGTTTCAGCCCGCCGTGGGGCATTTCGCTGACCAGCATGAAATGGCTGTTGATCCACGTGCAGCCGTATTGCAGGCGCGCGGCAACCTGCATCGCCTTGTCCAGATTCTGCGTCCACACCGACGAGGCGAGGCCGTATTCGGAATCGTTGGCCCAGTCGACGGCCTGCGCGAGTTCATCGAAACGGGTCACGGTGACCACCGGCCCGAACACTTCGCGCTGAACGATTTCGTCTGTCTGTTTGCAACCGGCCAGCAGCGTCGGTTGATAGTAGAAACCGGCGCCGGAATGCACCGCCGCACCGGTCACGCGTTCGATGTGCGGCTGACCGAGGGCGCGTTCGACGAAACTGGCCACGCGGTCGCGTTGGCGGGTGCTGATCAGCGGGCCAATCTCGTTGTCGGCATCACGTTTGCCGGCGAAGCGCAGGCTGCTGACGGCGGCGCCGAGTTCGGCGACCAGTTTGTCGTGAATTCCGGCCTGCGCGTAGATCCGGCAGGCGGCGGTGCAGTCCTGCCCGGCGTTGTAATAGCCGTAAGTGCGCACGCCATCGACCACGGCTTGAATGTCGGCGTCGTTGCAGACGATCACCGGGGCTTTGCCGCCGAGTTCGAGGTGCGTGCGTTTCAGGGTTTTCGCGGCGGCCTGGAGGATTTTCTGGCCGGTGACGATATCGCCGGTCAGCGAGACCATGCGCACTTTCGCGTGGCCGACCAAATGGCTGCCGACGCCTTCGCCGCCACCGCAGATGATGTTGATCACCCCGCGCGGGAGGATTTCGGCCAGCGCTGGCGCCAGGGCGAGGATCGACAGCGGCGTGTGTTCGGACGGTTTGAACACCAGCGTGTTGCCGGCGGCGAGGGCCGGGGCGATTTTCCACGCGGCCATCATGATCGGGTAATTCCACGGCGCAATCGAGGCGACCACGCCAATCGGATCGCGACGCACCATGCTGGTGTAGCCCGGCAGGTATTCGCCGCTGAGCTGTCCGGTCTGGCAACGCACAGCGCCGGCGAAGAAACGGAACACATCGACGGTCGCAGTCAAATCGTCCTGACGCGCAAGGTGCAACGGTTTGCCGCAATTCAGTGATTCGAGACGGGCGAGGTGGTCGGCGTGTTTTTCGACGGCGTTGGCGATGTCCAACAACAGATTTGAACGTTGCTGCGGCGTGGTGCGCGACCATTCGGCGAAGGCACGGTGGGCGGCGAGGATCGCGGCTTCGACCTGCTCGGTGCTGGCCTCGGCGATGTGCGTAAGGATTTCACCGGTGGCCGGGTTGAGGATCGGCTCGACAAAGCCTTCGCCAGCGACCAGTTCGCCGTCGATCAACAACGCGGTACACATCGGGGTCTGCGCGCCAGCCATTTTCCGCGATCTCTTTTCTTGTGTGGCCATTGTTGCTCCCTGATATCGGGAGCCGACCGTCTTATAGATGCAGCAAGACTAGTGCGCGGCTCCGAGGTCGACAAATTCTAAATACTGAAGGCAGCATTCGATTAAATAGATGGCTTGCGTCCACCGTGGGGTTGCTCACGGGCGACGGTCAGGAACGGATCGACCAGAGCGGGCCGCGCGGTACCACGGCGCCAGGCCAGACCGACGTCGAGGGTCTGATTGAGGTCGGCGATGGGCCGCGCCTCGATGATGTCGCCTTCCAGTGACCACGGGCGATACGTCATGTCCGGCTGAATCGAAACGCCCAAACCCGCCGCAACAAGGCTTCGCACGGCCTCGGTGGAGGCTGTTCTCAGGGTGATTTTCGGTTGCAGCCCGGCGCCGCGCCATAGGCGTTGGGCATTGCGATCCATTTCATCGACGTTGAGTTGAATCAACGGCTCGCGGGCGACGTCGGCGAGATTGATGCTGTCGTGCTCCAGCAGCGGATGTTGGGCTGGGAGCCACAAACGGTGCGGCGAGTGAGTCAGGACTTCGGTCTGCAACGCGTGACGATCCTCGAGGTTGGAGAGAATTAAAACGCCAACGTCGATCTCGCCGCTGACCAGCAAATGCTCGATGTAGGGGCGCTCGTCTTCCATCACGCGGATCTCGACGTTGGGATAGGCGCGCTGAAAACGGGTGAGTAGATCCGCCAGGTAGTAACCGGCGACGAGACTGGTCACCCCTACGATCAACTGCCCGGCGACCTGATCGGTGCTCTGTTGAAGGCTGCGTTTGGCGTTGTCCACCGTTGCGAGAATCAAGTGCGCCTGACGTAGGAATTGATGACCCTGATGCGTAAGGGTCATGCCCTTGGCGTGACGACTGAAGAGGCTGACACCGATTTCCTCTTCCAGTTGCTGGATCGCCAAAGTCAGGGTCGATTGGGAAATAAACGCGGTTTGCGCAGCAGCGGAGATCGAGCCGGTCTCGGCCACCGCGATGAAGTGACGGATCTGACGCAGGGTCATCATGCGAGGAGTACCCGGTGGGCGGTTTTTATAGATGGGTTGGAGTGTATATCTATTTTTCAGTGGTGCTACGCGCGCCATTAATCGCCACTGTGGCGAGGGAGCTTGCTCCCGCTCGTCTGCGCAGCAGTCGTCAACCTTCGCGGTGGCGTTATCTGGAAATGGGGCCGCTTCGCAGCCCAGCGGGAGCAAGCTCCCTCGCCACAGGGGCAGCAAGCAACATCTGGAAGCACACTCGCTGGCCGGTACCGGGCACTTTCGAACTAGGCTGAGGGCCTTATAGATCCGGATAACCCCTGTTTGGAGGCGGAACATGAATACCCGTGGATTGCTCGATCAACTACTCAAATCCGGCCAGGATCTATTGCAGAACAAGGCTGGCGGGTCGCAGAACAAGTCGTCTGCCGGAGGTCTTGGCGGCTTGCTCGGCGGATCGTCCGGCGGCGGCTTGGGTGGCCTGCTCTCCGGCGCGGGCGGCGGAGCATTGGCGGCTGGCGCCATGGGTCTGCTGCTGGGCAGTAAAAAAGCCCGAAAGGTCGGCGGCAAAGTCGCAGTCTACGGCGGCCTCGCTGCGCTGGGCGTGCTGGCCTATAAGGCGTACGGCAACTACAACGCCCAAAAAGGCACCGCACCACAAAGCGAACCCCAGACTCTGGATCGCCTGCCGCCCGCACAGGTCGAGCAACACAGCCAGGCCATTCTCAAGGCACTCGTTGCCGCCGCCAAAGCTGACGGCCACATTGATGACCGTGAGCGTCAACTGATCGAAGGCGAATTCACCAAACTCGACAACGATCAGGAATTGAAGAACTGGCTACACGCCGAACTCAACAAACCGCTCGACCCTGCGGACGTCGCTCGCGCAGCCAGCACGCCGGAGATGGCGGCTGAGATGTACATCGCCAGTGTGATGCTGGTGGATGAGGAGAGTTTTATGGAGAAGAGCTATCTGGATGAACTGGCGCGGCAGTTGAAGCTGGAGCCGGGGTTGAAGGTGGAGTTGGAGAAGCAGGTGCGTCAGTTGGGCTGAAATAAACTCTTCGTAAGCACATAGCAGAGGCGCTATCCCCTTCATCAGTCGTGATGGAAGGGGGCGCATTGTTCTTTCAATGCAGGCCCGCAGCCTTGCAGGCTTCGACAACGCTAGCGCCTTTCTTGTCAATGGCAGTTTTAACCACTTGGTTGGCCTTCATCAGCGCAGCGCTTGGCTTGGCCCACTGCTCTGAAGGGAGAGGCTCTGACCATTTTTGTACCTGATCCGGCAGGGTAGGACGGCCCATACGGTGACCCCATTCCGCCAACATGTACGGCATTTTCCAGAAGCTCAGCACCCGCCAGATGTACCAACGACGTAATGGCCATAGTGTTCGCTTGGGATGGCCATAATGCTCGCGCTCCTTGTCCGAAAGGTCGGCGCCTTCGTCATTCATCTTGCACATCCAGCGAGCGTCATCGCGCTCGATTTCAAAGGTGTGCAACCCTTCGTAGTGCTTGAGTCTGTCTCCAGTTGGAATCAACCCCAGTGCATCCAGCATCGGATTCGGCGCATCCACTACTTGGCCATCCTCCATGTAGTTGCGGATTGATTTCCACATTCCCAAGGCATGTGCATCACTGGGTTGCGGCAAAAGAAGAAACTGCACTTTTCTTTTGCGTCATCTTCCAGACACATGCCGAAGGTGTATTGGCGGGCGGCGCCATAACTGGTGATGCCTTGAGTGTTTGCGACCCGAGCGACTATTTCTTCCCAAGGTACTACCAGCACTTGATCGGTTTTACTGTCGACGTAGCAAAACTCGCATCGTTGGCGATTGAAGCGAATTGGATATTTTTTTCAGAAAATATCACGCCGGAAAACATACCGTAAAAATAAGCATCTATAAGGATAAGGAGCAGCAGTAAGGCGCTAGTTGTCTTTAGAAAAGTAAGTAAAATGCTCAGAGGGTCGGGAAAGTTTTCAGGGTAAAGAATATGCCGGCAAGGATGATAAGGCTTGGAATTATGAAGGCGGTAACTAATGCCATCCAAATTATTGCAGTCGATATTTTTCCGTGCTCAACCATTCCTCAATTACTACCACCAACTTTGAGGAAGGTATCATTCATGTCGGAAAAATTACGGCTAGATCCTTGATCTTGCCCTGTGTAAACGGGTAGTGGTTGCGTATTTCCCCGCGCAAGATTGCTGACTTCGGATATCCGGTGTTGAAGATGTCTCTAAAGCTGTGTTGCTGCGTATGAAAGAACTCATATATATTGATTGTCGCCATTTTTTATTTGCGAAAATGTTAAAGTCACGTTTGTAAGTGTGGCTGAGGGCCTTTAAATAGCTGAGTCTGCAGGTTAATAACTCGCAGAAGGTTTTCAGTTCTAATAGTGTTTTATTGGTTTTTTAACGTTCGCTTGTTATGAGTTATTAATTTTAAAATAATCCATAAAGTTTTTCCCTTCTGAAAATGCTTTTCGGATCTCAAGGGTCTGATTTAATAGTTCCTCGCTTGGTTTTACATGTTGATCGAGTGGAAGCGGTTTTGACCACTCTAAAACTTCTTTGGAGAAGCTCGCTTTCGGTCGGTTGTTAATCCATGCGGAAATGTAACATGGCAAGGTCCAGCCGCTAAAGAACTGGATTATTAAAAAGCCAAAGAAATACCGTATTGATGAGTGTTCTTCACGGTAGCTTTCACGGCACAGATTAAAGAACTCAACAGACCCTTCCTCAAGTTCGTCAGTATAGTCTTCCGGAAGGCTGTTGATGCCCTCTTCCATATAAGTTCGGACCATCTCCCATTCCGAAACTGCCAAGGCGAAACTACCACATTGTATAATGTTCCATAAAATATCTCCGTTGGAACTGTCGCGCAGACCGATCATCAATTTGTACTCTGGCGTGACGGAGTACTGAGTCACTAATTTTCCAGTGGATACGCATGTAATCACGCTTTCCCATGACACATATCTTGGTTGGTCTCCTTTTTTTGCGATATATACAACCGCTCTGCGTTCGCGGTTGAATCTGAGGGGGGTGTGAGGAAATCTCATTGGCAATTTTTATGAAATAGTAAAGGTAGAGTGCTGCAATCGACAAGATAATAAACCATATGACAGGGTTGAAAAAGAAACTTGCCCAAGCGCTGAAAAAATGTTCCGAGTGTCTCCTTACCCAAGAAGCAAAAGCAGAGAATAGTAAAAGAGAAGTGACAATTAGCATAATCGAACCAATGCCGATTCTAGCCATGAATTCAAAGCTTCCTTGGCCAACTGAAAAATCAAGGAAAGTATTGTTAGCGCTGCGATGTAATTGGCGAGCGCTAAACGGTAGGGAGCCAGTAGGTAGTGGTTTTGGAGATAGATATATTAGCTCTAAATCATTTTCTTTTTCAAAGTCGCCGGCACTTGGTAGACGTTGATATTTGCTGTTAGTCACGTAACTTCTCCGCTGTGATGTCAATCCATTTCAGTGGTGTTTTACTAGGTTTGATTGAGGTTTCGCCTTTGAGCGGTTTATTTGTAACAGAAAAATTTAGGCCGATCGAATAAAATAGAAAACCGTCGTCGGACTTTAGCGGGGCGGTGGCGATGTCTGGCTGTACGCTGAAGCGTAATCTCAGTTGGGAGAGTTCGCTGCACCATTCGTTCGGTACTTCTAGCTTGAAAAGTAGGGGTTGTGACTTTCTACTTTGAAAAGATCGGTTACGGTTAAACCGACATCCTTTTCCTGATTTGCTAGCTGGGATATAAGTTCGGAAGCGATCAACCGTAATTAAACGACTGGAGCACGCCAGTCATCGGAACCCGAAGTACCGGATATTTCGTGGGGCCAGGTGATTTTGCGGTAGGTGAACTGCACTTCTCCAAGTGGGTGAAGTGCGAGTTGCCTGGATCCTGGCAGTTGTACATTTTGTTGTTAATGGCGGCATAGGTAATCATGAACGATGAATATTATCGAAGTCATCGGCTTTCGGAGTTGCATGTATCCCTTTTGCTTCTTGAGCGCGGTAATATGCCTCAATCGTCAACGATGGATCGATACGCGCTTTCACGATGCAGGGTTCTTTTTGCCATGGATATTGCTGCAACTGCTTGGCCAACGACTTCTGGCCGCCTGTGATCCATCCTTTCTCCGACTGTTCTCTCCATCGTCGTGGGTTGCGGCCAGTTTTTGCGTCGTGGGCGACTGTCACGGGATCAAGTTGGCGACTTTGCTCAAGCACAGGCAGGTCAGGCAGCGGCTGCGTGATATCCATGTAGCGTTGTAGACAATCCCAAAAAGCGAGTGCGTTGGCCTGATCCAGCCCCAGCGAGTGAACCTTGGTCGCCAGGCAAATTTTGTTGTCGGTATAGCGATGATGCAGCCACAGCGCGTAGTCGTGGGAGCCGAAGCCATTAGGAAGTAACTGAAGCACCGGGTCGAACTCTTCAAATGGTGCAACGAATAGCTTGCGGAAACGCCTTTTGAACCTGAGCATGCCATCAGTTCGATTAAATTCGCTGCCATCGTGCGTGCTGATTTTGCTATGAAACCACAATAATGCGTCGGTTCCGAGGGAGGCTACGAAATATAGAAAGACGCCTGCCCACAGGGCGATACTCATTGAGCTCGTATTGAATAGTGAACCTTTTAACCAATAGGTAGTAATTGCACCGGCTACAAATCCTAAGACTTGCATGTGGTGAACAAACTTATTGCCCGTCATGAATAACACTAGAGAGGTGAGCATCAAAATGGCAGTGGAAATACCAATGAACGCGCCACCCGCAGTGCCAGGGGCTCCATGTCCTAACTCTATTCCTATGGAACCGAAGACCCCAAGAGTCCAAGGTGCCCAAATGAACGAAAAACTTACGAGCTTAAGTACGAAAAGAAAATGTGGCACTTTGCTGGAGTTTTGAAATTTCCAGTGTTTATTTGTGCAGTAGGTTTCTGTGTCGTGCTCGTCTTTTTTATTCGGGGCGGCGAGTTTGATAACCTCAAATTGTGAACTGACTTCCACCTCCGGCTCTAAATTGGCATAATTACCAAATGCTAGATGAGTGTTAAACATTCCGGTCCGGTTGGCATCCTCCGGCCAGCGAGGTGGTGGTAAAAGCTTTTTGCTATCACTTCGGTATGCTCCACTGGCATAGGTGCTATTTATATCTGTAATCATACTTTAGACTCGATTATTTCAATCTGCCAATAAGGTGGTGCGTCTTCGGGTGAAATATTGTCCGGAGGTGTTTGGCGATCCCTAATAGTGAATGGTATCCATTTCTTAGGGCTAGGTTGAGGCAGTACTAGGCTCTCATCTGTTTCGCTGACGCTGAGTTCAAATTGAGCGCTTATTTTAAGCCCTTCGGTCATTTCGAAGCTGTAGCGTTGCAGTGGAGTGAGATGCATAACTGGAAGGCTAGGTGATAAAATGTATAACACGCTGGTCGCATCTAGTGGCAAAGCAGATATTTTTGGGCTTGCCGCGGGAACGCGATTATATCGTTTGACAGATAATAATCCAGACTTCTCCAGTCTGGTTTGGAATTCTTGCGCGATCAGTCGAAATTTTTTATCATTTTCGAACATTGACAATAACGGCGAGCTGAGAACTACAGCCCAATCGTTGTCATCCAGCATTTGCTTTTCAGGAATCACACATTCCAGTGCTGAGTTAGCCTTCTTCGACCTATTAGTATCTGCGTTTTGTAATGCTAGTCGATGGGCGGTTGGTGCCTTTTTACGCCATTCAGATAAGCGCTCTACGAAAATCTGAGGTCTTCCGATTATCCCAAGAAGCTGCTGGTAAGCTATTTTCTGGTCTTTTAAATGTGTGAAAATATCATGCTTGCCGATGAGGGTGTCTAGCATTCCTGTCTCGGCAAATTGAACGCCAAAGGGACCTTTTTTTACAATTATTTCAGTGTCACTATCAGTAAATATATTTGCAGCAATTGTGCCTCCAATAGTCATCACTACGCCAGCGAGTAAGATGTATGGATTTACAACAAGGCCTAATCCATAAGCGCCCCACAAGCCGCTGCCAACTGCAACAACTCCATACGCTGCTGCTGCATCAGTATCGCCTTGACTGAAGGATCGGTAACTGTCCCAGCCACCAAGCACCGCTCCTCCAAGTGTTGCAATGCCACCTATCGAGCGAAGTAATGGTAACTTAGAGCTACCAGTTTGATTTTTTAAGTTTCGTGCCCAGCTCGTAGAAATTTTCGCTACGTCAAACCGCGGCTTAGTTAGTTTTAGCTCCATCGTCGAGCCGAGTAGTAGCTTGCTGTGACTTCCCAATGCTGCAGATAAATCTAATGTTGCACTGGCTATCCCAGCGCCGCCTCGCAGTGACTCGTTGCTGGCGTTAAGGTCTTTGTACGCTTTTATTTGTGCCCATAGATTATATGTTGCAAACGCTACCATTAATGTTGGCACCGCTTTGTTCTTATCTAAAACTTTTGTTGTTGAACTCATTTGCACGCGGAAGGCGCTGTAGTTTGCCAAGTCTGGGTGGTTTTTTGGTATTGCAATTACAGTTAAGTCACGCAAGCTTGGTTGTGATGAGCGAGTTATTCGTGGACTTGTGCTACCTATAACTTCTCCAGATTGATTATGTAGCGTTGCATAGCGATAACTTTTTCTCGTCAATGCCTGGCGTTCGCTTTCAGTGAGCCCTCTGCGCAACCCCGCTCCCTGTACGCCAATAATTACGTAATCTTGTGCGAGCGCTTGACCCTGTTGCATCAATTTTATAGTTGAGATTTTTGGTAGTAACGCCGAAAGTGTCGAAAAAGTTGGCGTGAATATCCGGTCGAGTTGGATTTTCGAGGCGTCCTGAGACAATCGGCTAATCTGCGCTACTACGCTTGCGCCAAAATTATCGAACAGGTCAGCGAGAAAATAAACGAAGCTTTTCCCCGCGCTTGGCTGGTCCACTGCACCTGTTAACCCAGATGTCAGAATCAGAGTGCTTAACCCGATCAGGGTTGGGTCAGGTAATTGAGCTCTGTCTCGAAGTTTGATCAGTCGTTTGACTGTATCTGGAAGCTGTTCTGAGCTTTTCGCTAATAGTAGTGACCCGAGCGGGTGCTCACCTTTCAATATGGCCTGACAAATGCGATTTGAGGAGGCAGTAAGCTCTTTATATCCTTGACCGGTGTACATTGCATCGCAACGATTCGGAAGTTGATTAAGTGCCTCAATTATTTCGGTCATTAAGCTGTAAGGCTCTAAAAGACCCTCATCATTCCTATGGCACCAGTCGAGAAGCACTGTATGCAATTTACTGTCGGTTGCGTTAATAAGACCAAGCAATCGTGCTGCCAATTTTTCTCGACATTTTTTTCGCTCGCCTTCGAATACGACACTCTCCAATTTGGGCAGATCGACTTTGTCTTTTAAGTCGGCTAACGGCCCGGCAAGCGTGCTGTACAACACTTGGGCATAACGACCGTGTTGCTGATGGGGAACAAGAGCATTCAGGGTCTGTAGATAATCAACGCATTCGCGAATCTGCGCCGTCGCATGGCGCACTTCATATAGCGGATCATCGAGAATCATGCCAATTAGTTGGGGGTAATCACGCAGTGCCTTTTGGGCTAGCAAATCCTCTCCCGCCTCCAAGACTGGGAGAGCCGGCGGTGGCGCAAGTTTAATCTTTTGAGCCAGCTCTTCTTTGCGCTTTTGTAGCTTCAGGATTAGCGCATCGGGTTTGAATGCTGCGAAGTCCGGAGTGAACTCCGCAGGATCTTCCATAGCAGCTTCAATGCTGAAATCGCGTGAACGTAGACCCTTGGTAAGTTTTTTAATCGGCGTCGCGGGGTGAATTGAGGTGGCCTTCCAGATAGTGGTCTCACCTGCTGCGGCTGCCCAGGCGGAGGCCATATTTTGGCTGCGTGCCTTGATGCGGCTTGGGTCTTCTTCCAGCCAAGTGATGTATTCCCATGTCCAGGAAACTTCGCTGAAGGCCATGCTGAATTGTCGACCCACAAATCGGCCCTGAAGAAACATCGGCACTAGAATCAGTTGCTGTTTAACGCCCACCGGCTCGCGTTTATCGGCGTTGCCTTTTTTATCCGCGAGTTTCCGCCAGTGAACCAGGTCAACTTCGGACAGTTGTCCTTTGCCGTCGGTAACGAGTTCACGCCAAACCTTGTTGTTTTGGAATACATAAACGCGGCCCACACGCGGTACGCCGCCTTGCAGGGTTTCATTGAGCTTGTCGTGGCCCGGCAGGCGGGCCAAAGGGGTAATCGCGAGCAAAGTATTTTGCTGGTACTTGTCCAGCTCTTCGGTGGTTTTCGCATCCACCATGATAGGGATTTGCAGCTTGCCGCCATCGATTCGATCAACACTTAGTGCTAATCGTGATTTCTGATCATTATCGTAGTCAGTCTTCTTGCGCGTCCCTTCGGTAATGGACTTGTCCTTGAACTCACTCATGCCTTGTCCTCTGGCCCCAACAATTGCAATTGACTGCCCAAATCCGGGTCTCCCCACACGTCTACGATGAGCGCCTCTTTGCCTTTCTCGCTGGTTTTTCTTGGTGCGGCCGTGTTGACCGGTGCGTTGCCCAGCGTTTGCCCGACCGGTGCGGTATCGGCCGGCTTGGGCGGTACAGGAAGTACCGCAGTAGCGCCAGTACCGCTTCCGGGGCTGCCGCCGGAGTTGATGTTGATCACCGGGCCGCTCATGGTAACGCCAGCGGAGTCGATCTTGATAAAGCTGCCCCCTCCGATCAGCGTCAGCTCAGCTCCCGCTTCCAGCACGACCTTGATGCCGCTATCAAGATGGATTTCCTGCCCGGCATCAATGAACTGCCCAGTACCAATCTTGACGTGCTGATTCACCCCAACCGTCAGGTGGTCACTGGCCTGCGCCTCAACCTTGCGGTCTTCATAAACCGTGTGATGTTCTTCGGCCTTGAATTCCGTGTAGCTGTTCTTCTCAACCGTATCGTGCCGCTCATTGCCGACCCGAATCTTCTGGTCGTGCTCGATGTTTTCATCCCAATCGCGCTGGGCATGCAGATAGATCTGCTCCTGACCCTTCTTGTCCTCGATGCGCAGTTCGTTGTAACCGCCACCGCCCATTGAGCTCAGGGTTTTGAACGTCGTGCGGGTCTTGTTCGCCGGCAGCGCGTACGGGACGGTGTTTTCCTTGTGGTACAGGCAGCCGCTGATCAGCGGTTGATCGGGGTCGCCTTCGAGGAAGGTGACGAGGACTTCCATGCCGATGCGCGGGATGGCGATGCCGCCGTACTGGGCGCCGGCCCAGGCTGAAGACACGCGTAGCCAGCAGCTGGTTTTGTCGTCGGCCTGGCCTTCGCGGTCCCAGTGAAACTGGACTTTGACGCGGCCGTACTGGTCGCAATGGATCTCTTCACCTTTGGGACCGGTCACCACAGCGCTTTGGCTGCCGAGGATGCGCGATTTGGCGTGGCGCAGGGGCGGGCGGTTGGGTACGTCCCACGGCGTGGCCTGGAAGCGGTTGCGGTAGCCCTGGTGGAAATCGTCTTTGAGGGCGGTGGTGTCGCTGGTCACCGATTCTTCGAGCACTTGCGGCTGTTTGCCTTCGTGGTGGACTTCGGTGAGCAGCCAGAGGTCGTTCCACTTGGCTTTCGGGTGCGCAGTGAGCGCGAGGAAATGGCCGCTGACCAGCAACGGTTGATCGCTTTTGCCTTCGGCCAACTGGAAGTCGCTGCGGTGGCGTTCGAGGGCGCGTTTGGCCAGGTGTTTGCCGCGCTCGCGGTCGACGAAGCGGCCGGGGTAATCGTAATCCTCGAGGTCGGGCAGGGCGTCGCCACGGTTTTCGCTTTCGAGGGTGATTCGCGGTTTTTCGAAGTCGTAATCGCGGCGCGTGGTGCGGCTGGTACGGGTTTCCAGGCGCAGGTCGAAGCGCTTGATCACCGGGTCGCTGGCGACCATGCCGGAGTCTTGCTGATAGGCCACGGGTTGGAGTTTCGGGAACACCGTCTGGTCATCGCCGAAAATCAGTTTGTGCGCCGTGGCGCTGTGCTGGAAGTGGTAATGGATACCTTCTTCCTCGCACAGGCGCTGGATGAAATGCAGGTCCGACTCGTCGTACTGCACGCAATAAATGCGCTCGGGGTAGACCGAGCCGGTCTGGAAGGCGTAGGCATTGCTCTGGATGCCGTGTTCTTCGAGGACCATGCCGATGATTTTCGGCACGCTGAGGTTCTGGAAGATGCGCTGGTTGATGCGGTGCGCGAGGTACGCCAGTTGCGGGCGCAGGGTCAGCGAATAACGGGTCAGGCGTTTGCCCGAGTCACCTTGCGCGGCGCGGTAGATCTGGCCGTGGATGCCGCTGCCGTCGGGCGACAGTTGCAGGAAGGCCGGTTTGTGCAGGAGGGTTTCGAGGTCCAGCGACGGTTTTTCACTGACCAGTTCCACCTCGAAAACGAAGGGCTGGCTGATGGCTTCCCGGCCTTGCAGGGTAAACACCTGAAAGTCGGCGGGGAGACCTTCGATGGTCAGGGCAAAGTGGGTTTCATTGGCCGGCGCGAACATCCGTTGTTCCTCGTGCTGTACAGCGGCGCGCGTCGACGGCCGCAAAAGCGGGTCAACGTACGCTAAATTCTGGAGGGGCGTAAACAACATCGACCAGCAGAGCTGGCCGATGTTTGTAACGATCAGCCGTAATTAAACGACTGGAGCACGCCAGTCATCGGAACCCGAAGTACCGGATACTTCGTGGGTCCAGGTGATTTTACGGTAGGTGAACTGCACTTCTTCCAGGTGGGTGAAGTGCGAGTTGCCTGGATCCTGGCAGTTGTGCATTTTGTTGTTGATGGCGACGATGATCGCGTCTTCCAGTTTGGTGGTGTAGTAGTGCTCTTGGGTGCCTTGAGCCGAAGTGCGGTACCACTGGATAACGATTTCGCTCATGCGCTCGCCCGAGGTCAGAGCAGCTTGCAGCAGAGGCGAAGCCTTGTCGTAGACCTTGGTGATCACAACTGGCTTGTGAACGCGCTGACCGGTTGGCTGACCGGATTGTGGGTCACGCGGGATGATCACGTCATGGCTGAAAGCCTGAACCATGACCTGGTCTTCGTGGCCTTCCTGGTAGGTGTTGCCAACGGAGTCGGCGGTGAAGGCGCCTGCAGTGATCAGGCCTTGTTTTTCGCCGGTAACCGACATGTACGCTGGTGTTGCCATGGGGTGCTCTCCTTGCGGATAAATTTAAGGTGCCCGGGAGGCGAAATCGCCCGGTGGGTGCCTGACTGTTATCAAGGACCGTGCCAGCTTTTGTGAAGTGCCCGGCAGCCGGGGGTTAAACCGCTCTGGCCTGTGGGTTTGAGGATTTTTGCCAGGCGAATCAGGGCAAAAGTGCGCAAGAAGTTGCGCAGTACTGCGCAACTTCTTGCGCACTCGTCTACAGGCCACGTGGGACGTGGGTTGTAGAGGCGTTGATAGATGAAAATCGAAAATAAGTGCGCAACTTCTTGCGCACAATGGCTCGTGGCCATCATCGCGAAGAAGCCGTCCGTTCAGAAATGACCGATCCAGCGCCCCTTTCTGCCAATCCGTCACTGGTCAGTTGCACCTCGCTTGCTGGAAAGTCCCTGTCCAGAGCCCGCCCCGGTTTAACCTCGATGGGCGCGAGGGTTAAAAAGCGTCTTATTAATGAAACACCGCCCTCGGCTATACTCCCCGCATTTCGACCCTAGGCACGAGGAATCACTGTGAAGAACTGGACGTTGCGCCAACGCATTTTGGCGAGCTTTGCGGTGATTATCGCCATCATGTTGCTGATGGTGGTGCTGTCGTACTCGCGACTATTGAAGATCGAAGCCAGTGAAAACAGCGTCCGCGACGATGCGATTCCCGGTGTCTATTACAGCTCGATGATTCGTGGTGCCTGGGTCGACAGCTATCTGCAGACTCAGGAGTTGCTCGGCCTCAAGGAAGGCGAAGGCATCAGCAGCGAAGACGCCGCCGAGTTCAAGTCCTTTGAGAGCCGTCTGCTGGAGCAGATGGAGAATTACCGCAAGACCATGGCGACCGATGAGGATCGCACTGAGTTCGCCGCGTTCGAGAAGTACCACGATAACTACATGCAGATTCAGGACGCGGTGCTCGATTTGCACAAACGCAACCTGGAAGCCGATGCGGTGAAATTGTTCAATGAGAAGCTCTCGCCAGCGTGGTACACCGGTCGCACGAAACTCAACGACATCATCGGCGAAAACAAGAAAGTCGCTGATCAGGCCATGGCCAATATCGACGATGCCGTGTCCGCGGCCAAAGTCAGCATGTTCGTTTCCCTGTTGGTCGCGGTATTCGCTGCCGGTCTCTGCGGTTTGCTGTTGATGCGCGCGATCATGGCGCCGATGAACCGCATCGTGAAGATCCTCGAAACCATGCGCACCGGCGACCTCAGTTCGCGCCTGAACCTCGACCGCAAGGACGAGTTCGGCGCCGTTGAAACCGGCTTCAACGACATGATGACCGAGCTGACCTCGCTGGTGTCCCAGGCGCAGCGCTCGTCGGTGCAGGTGACCACCTCGGTGACCGAGATCGCCGCGACGTCCAAGCAACAACAAGCCACCGCCACTGAAACCGCCGCCACCACCACCGAAATCGGCGCGACGTCGCGCGAGATCGCCGCCACTTCGCGCGATCTGGTGCGCACCATGACCGAAGTGTCCACCGCTGCCGATCAGGCCTCGGTGCTCGCCGGTTCCGGTCAGCAAGGCCTGGCGCGTATGGAAGACACCATGCACTCGGTGATGGGCGCGGCGGATCTGGTCAACGCCAAACTGGCAATCCTCAATGAGAAGGCCGGCAACATTAATCAGGTGGTGGTGACCATCGTCAAGGTCGCCGACCAGACCAACCTGCTGTCTCTCAATGCCGCCATCGAAGCCGAGAAGGCCGGTGAATACGGCCGTGGTTTTGCCGTGGTCGCCACCGAAGTGCGACGTCTGGCGGATCAGACCGCCGTCGCCACTTATGACATCGAACAGATGGTTCGCGAGATACAGTCAGCGGTGTCGGCCGGCGTGATGGGCATGGACAAGTTCTCCGAAGAAGTGCGCCGCGGCATGTCCGAAGTGCAGCAGGTCGGCGAGCAGTTGTCGCAGATCATCCATCAAGTGCAGGCGCTGGCGCCGCGGGTGTTGATGGTCAACGAAGGCATGCAGGCGCAGGCCACCGGTGCCGAGCAGATCAACCATGCGCTGGTGCAGTTGGGCGACGCCAGCAGCCAGACCGTCGAGTCGCTGCGCCAGGCCAGTTTCGCCATCGACGAACTGAGCCAGGTGGCCGTCGGGCTGCGCAGCGGCGTTTCGCGATTCAAAGTCTGATGAGCGAAATCATCGCCAAACGCAACGTCGCGCAAGTGGCGAAGCCGGCGTTGTTCCTGCTGTTTCGCATCGGCAGCGAGCGTTACGCCCTGCGCGCCACCGAAATCGCGGAAGTGCTGCCGCGCCTGCCGTTGAAACCGATCGCACGGGCGCCGCAATGGGTTGCCGGGGTGTTCGCTTATCGCGGCGTAGTGGTGCCGGTGATCGACCTTAGTGCGCTGACCTTTGGCCAGCCCGCTGAAGCGCGAACCAGCACGCGGCTGGTGCTGGTGCACTATCGCCCGGACGACGCGCAACCGGCGCAATGGCTGGGGCTGATTCTTGAGCAGGCGACCGATACGCTGCGCTGCCACCCGCAGGATTTTCAGCCCTACGGCCTCGACAATCGTCAGGCACCGTACCTCGGCCCGGTGCGTCAAGACGCACAAGGTCTGGTGCAATGGGTGCGGGTCAATGACTTGCTCGATGATGCCGTGCGCACGCTGCTGTTCCCCCATCCGCCGCTGGACCCGGCGCAGCTTGAGGCGCAGCCATGAGCAGCGATCAGCGTTTTTTCGACTTCCTCAAGGAACGCATCGGCCTCGATGTCACCTCGGTCGGCCCGGCGATCATCGAGCGCGCCGTGCGTCAGCGCACGACCCTTTCGCAGGCTGCCCACGCCGACGAATATTGGCATTTGCTGCAAGGCTCGCGGGATGAACAGCAAGCGTTGATTGAAGCGGTGATCGTCCCCGAGACGTGGTTTTTCCGTTACCCGGAATCCTTTGCCACGTTGGGCAAACTGGCGCGTAAACGCTTGGACGAGCTGAACAATATGCGTGCGCTGCGCATCCTCAGCCTGCCGTGCTCCACCGGCGAAGAGCCTTATTCGATTGCCATGGCTTTGCTCGATGCCGGGCTCAAGCCCCATCAGTTCAAGGTCGATGGCATGGACGTCAGCCCGTTGTCGGTGGAGAAAGCGCGGCGGGCGCTGTACGGCAAGAACTCGTTTCGCGGCCAGGACCTGGACTATCGCGAGCGGCATTTCACGCCTGAGCAGGACGGCCATCGCGTCAACGAAAACGTCCGTGAGCAGGTGCGCTTGCAGGTCGGCAACGTGCTCGATCCAACGCTGTTGACCAGCGAGCCGCCCTTCGATTTCGTGTTCTGCCGCAACCTGCTGATCTACTTCGATCAACCGACCCAGAAGCAGGTGTTCGAAGTGCTCAAGCGCCTGACACATGTCGACGGTGTGCTGTTTATCGGCCCGGCGGAGGGCAGCCTGCTCGGGCGCTTGGGCATGCGTTCGATCGGCATTCCCCAGTCGTTCGCGTTCAGCCGTCATAGCGAGCCGCTGCCTGAGCCGTTGCCGATCCCCAAGCCAGCGCCGTTGCCCGTCAGCCAACCGCTGCGCAGCACGCCGCCAGCGCCCGTGCGCAATCGACCCTTTGCCTCCGTGACGTCGATGCCGGCGACCAGCAAAAGTGCCAATCCCGATGCCGCAACATTGCTGGTGAACATCGCCGCGCTGGCCAATGAAGGCAAAAGTGCCGAGGCCCGTGCTGCGTGTGAGCAATATTTACGCAGCCACGAACCGGTGGCTCAAGTGTTTTACTGGCTCGGCCTGCTCAGCGATGTCGCTGGGCTGACGCTGGAAGCCCAAGGCTTTTACCGCAAGGCCTTGTACCTCGAACCGCAACATCCTGAAGCGCTGATGCACCTGGCCGTGTTGCTCCAGGCCCAGGGTGACAGCGCCGGTGCCAGACGATTGCAGGAGCGCGCCGCCCGCAGCGGCCGCACCGCCGACAGTGAGCGTAAACGATGAACCCGTCCGACACCTTGAACGTCACGCACGAAGACGCCCGGGCCATCGATGATTGCTGGAACCGCATCGGCATCCACGGCGACAAATCCTGTCCGCTGCTGGAAGAACATATTCACTGCCGCAACTGCTCGGTGTATTCCGCCGCCGCCACGCGATTGCTCGACCGCTATGCGTTGCAGCAAGACGAGCGCGATCCGGTGGCGACTGCGGTTGAAAACGATGTGAAAACCCGTTCGCTGCTGATGTTCCGGCTCGGCGAAGAATGGTTGGGGCTGGCGACACGCAGCCTGGTCGAGGTCGCGCCGATGCAGGCGATTCACTCATTGCCGCATCAGCGTTCACGGGCCTTGCTTGGCGTCGCCAACGTGCGCGGTGCGCTGGTCGCTTGCCTGTCGCTGGTGGAATTGCTCGATCTAGACGCGAACGCTGCGCCGGTCAGTGGCGCGCGAGTCATGCCGCGCATGCTGATCATCGCCGCCCATGGCGGGCCGGTGGTGGTGCCGGTGGATGAAGTCGACGGCATCCACGCCATCGATGAGCGCATTCTCGACGCCGCCTCGCAATCCGGCGCGCAAGCCAGTGCCAAATACACCCGTGGCGTCCTGCAATTCAGGGGGCGCAGCCTGCGTTGGCTGGATGAAGAACAGCTGTTGTCCGCCGTGACCCGGAGCCTTACATGACCCCCGAGCAAATGCGCGACGCCTCGCTGCTTGAGCTGTTCAGCCTCGAAGCCGAAGCCCAGACCCAGGTGCTCAGCTCGGGGCTGCTGGCTCTGGAACGCAATCCGACCCAGGCCGATCAGTTGGAATCGTGCATGCGTGCGGCGCACTCGCTCAAGGGCGCGGCGCGGATTGTCGGCATCGATAGCGGCGTCAGCGTTGCCCATGTGATGGAAGACTGTCTGGTCAGCGCGCAGGAAGGCCGCTTGCTGCTGCGCCCGGAACACATCGACGCCTTGTTGCAGGGCACCGATTTGTTGATGCGCATTGCCACTCCGGCGAGTGCGCCGCAGCCGAGCGATATTGAAGCGTACGTCGCGTTGATGGGACAGTTGCTCGATCCGTCGGCACCACCGGCACCGATTGCCGCGCCGGTCATGGCCGAGTTGCAGCTTGAAGCGCCGCGCCTTCAGCCGACGCCGCCAGCACCTGCAATAGAAGCCCTTGCCGAGGTATCTGAACCAGCACCACGCAAGAGCAAACGCACCACCGAAGGTGGCGAACGCGTGTTGCGCGTCACCGCCGAACGCCTGAACAGCCTGCTCGATCTGTCGAGCAAATCGCTGGTGGAAACCCAGCGCCTGAAGCCGCATCTGGCGACCATGCAACGCCTCAAGCGCATGCAGAACAACGGCCTGCGTGCGCTGGAAAACCTTAACGTACACCTCAAGGAACATGCGCTAAGCCTTGAGGCGCTGGAAGCATTGGAAGATGCGCGACGCTTGCTCGCCGAATCCCAGCAACTGCTGAGCGAGAAAAACGCCGAACTCGACGAGTTCGCCTGGCAGGCCAGCCAGCGCGCACAAGTGCTCTACGACACCGCACTGGCCTGTCGTATGCGGCCCTTCGCCGACGTGCTAAGCGGTCAGGTGCGCATGGTCCGTGATCTTGGCCGCAGCCTCGGCAAGCAGGTGCGTCTGGAAATCGAAGGCGAGAAGACTCAGGTCGATCGCGACGTGCTGGAAAAGCTCGAAGCGCCGCTGACCCATTTGCTGCGCAACGCGGTCGATCACGGTATCGAAACCCCGCAGCAACGTTTGCTCCAGGGCAAGCCTGAAGAAGGTCTGATCCGCCTGCGCGCCTCACATCAGGCCGGTCTGCTGGTGCTGGAATTGAGTGATGACGGCAATGGCGTCGATCTGGAAAAGGTCCGCCGCAGCATCGTCGAACGGCAGTTGTCCCCAGCAGAAACCGCCGCGCAGCTGAGCGAAGAAGAACTGCTGACGTTCCTGTTTCTGCCCGGTTTCAGCCTGCGCGATACGGTCACCGAAGTCTCCGGTCGTGGCGTCGGCCTTGATGCGGTGCAGCACATGGTTCGCCAGTTGCGCGGCGCGGTGGTGCTGGAGCAGACGGCGGGCGAGGGCAGCCGCTTTCACCTGGAAGTGCCGCTGACCTTGTCGGTGGTGCGCAGCCTGGTGGTGGAGGTCGGCGAAGAAGCCTACGCGTTCCCACTGGCGCACATCGAACGCATGTACGACCTGGAGCCGGAAGACATCGTGCAGGTCGAAGGTCGTCAGCATTTTTGGCACGAAGGCCAGCATGTCGGCCTGGTCGCCGCCAGCCAGTTACTCAACCGCCCGGCCAGCCAGAGCAGCGGCGCAACCCTCAAGGTCGTGGTGATCCGCGAGCGCGATGCGATTTATGGCGTGGCAGTCGAGCGCTTCATTGGCGAACGCACACTGGTGGTCTTGCCACTGGACGAGCGTCTGGGCAAAGTGCAGGACATCTCCGCCGGGGCCTTGCTTGACGACGGCTCGGTGGTACTGATCGTCGACGTTGAAGACATGTTGCGTTCGGTGGACAAACTGCTCAATACCGGTCGCCTGGAGCGCATCGCTCGCCACGGCAATCAAGCGGTGGAGGCCGCGCGCAAGCGGGTACTGGTGGTCGACGATTCGCTGACCGTGCGCGAGCTGCAACGCAAGCTGCTGCTCAACCGTGGCTACGACGTTGCGGTGGCGGTGGACGGCATGGACGGTTGGAACGCACTGCGTTCGGAGGACTTCGATTTGCTGATCACCGACATCGACATGCCGCGCATGGACGGCATCGAACTGGTCACGTTGCTGCGTCGCGACAATCGTCTGCAATCGCTGCCGGTGATGGTCGTGTCGTATAAGGACCGTGAAGAGGATCGCCGCCGTGGACTGGATGCCGGGGCGGACTATTATTTAGCCAAAGCCAGTTTTCATGACGACGCCCTGCTCGATGCAGTGGTCGAGCTCATCGGAGGAGCGCGGGCATGAAGATCGCAATCGTCAACGACATGCCAATGGCGGTGGAGGCGCTGCGTCGTGCGCTGGCCTTCGAGCCGGCGCATCAGGTGGTCTGGGTCGCCCGCAACGGCGCCGAGGCGGTGCAACTGTGCGCCGAAAACACTCCGGATCTGATCCTGATGGACCTGATCATGCCGGTGATGGACGGCGTCGAAGCGACCCGCCGGATCATGGCCGAAACGCCATGCGCTATCGTCATTGTCACGGTCGACCGCCAGCAGAATGTGCACCGCGTGTTCGAGGCCATGGGCCACGGCGCGCTGGACGTGGTCGACACTCCGGCGATCGGCGCTGGCAATGCGCAGGAAGCCGCAGCGCCATTGCTGCGCAAGATTCTCAACATTGGCTGGCTGATCGGCGACAAAGCGCCGCGCTCGCGGCCACTGCCGACACCGCAACGCAGCTCGGCTTCGTGCAAGCGGCTGGTGGCTATCGGTTCGTCCGCGGGCGGGCCGGCGGCGCTGGAAGTCTTGCTCAAGGGCTTGCCGCGGGACTTTTCGGCGGCGATTGTGCTGGTGCAGCATGTCGATCAGGTGTTCGCTGCCGGCATGGCCGAATGGCTGGCCAGTGCCAGTGGTCTCGATGTGCGTCTGGCCCGCGAAGGCGAGCCGCCGCAAAGCGGGGCGGTGCTGCTGGCCGGTACCAATCACCATATTCGATTATTGAAAAACGGCACGCTGGCCTACACCGCCGAGCCGGTCAACGAGATCTACCGGCCCTCCATCGACGTGTTTTTCGAGAGTGTCGCCAGTTACTGGAATGGTGATGCGGTCGGGGTTTTATTGACCGGGATGGGACGCGACGGGGCGCAAGGGCTTAAGCTCATGCGCCAGCAGGGTTATCTGACCATCGCGCAGGATCAGCAAAGCAGTGCGGTGTACGGCATGCCCAAGGCTGCCGCGGCCATTGATGCCGCCGTTGAAATACGCCCACTGGAAAAGATAGCGCCACGATTGCTGGAGATTTTCCCCAAATGAACAAGTTGATCCGCAATCCTGGCCCCCGCAGTACTCAGGTGACCGCCCATGAATGACTTACAGATCGACGACATTAAAACCGACGAAAACGCCGCCATGGTGTTGTTGGTGGACGATCAGGCGATGATTGGCGAAGCCGTCCGCCGTGGGCTGTCGAACGAAGAAAACATCGACTTCCACTTCTGCTCCGACCCGCACCAGGCTATCGCGCAAGCGGTGCGGATCAAGCCGACGGTGATTCTGCAGGATCTGGTGATGCCCGGCCTCGACGGCCTGAGCCTGGTGCGCGAGTACCGCAATCACCCGGCGACCAAGGACATCCCGATCATCGTCCTGTCGACCAAGGAGGACCCGCTGATCAAGAGCGCGGCGTTCTCGGCCGGGGCTAACGATTATCTGGTGAAACTGCCGGACACCATCGAACTGGTGGCGCGCATCCGCTATCACTCGCGCTCCTACATGACCTTGTTGCAACGGGACGCGGCGTATCGTGCGCTGCGGGTCAGCCAGCAACAATTGCTCGACACCAACCTGGTGCTGCAACGCCTGATGAACTCCGATGGCCTGACCGGGCTGTCCAACCGCCGCCATTTCGACGAATATCTGGAATTGGAATGGCGCCGTTCGCTGCGTGATCAGAGCCAGTTGTCGTTGCTGATGATCGACGTCGATTACTTCAAGTCCTACAACGATAGCTTTGGCCACGTTGAAGGCGACGAGGCGCTGCGCAAGGTCGCCACGGCGATCCGCGACGCCAGTGCGCGACCTTCTGACCTGCCGGCGCGCTACGGCGGTGAAGAGTTCGCCCTGGTGCTGCCGAACACCTCGCCGGGCGGTGCGCGGCTGGTGGCCGAGAAGCTGCGCCAGACAGTGGCCTCGCTGAAAATCCCGCACAACACCCCAGCAGACGGTGCGAGCCTGACCATCAGCATCGGCCTGGCAACCATGGTGCCGCAGGCGGGCAGCGATTGCCGCCTGCTGATCTCGGCGGCGGATCGCGGGTTGTACCTGGCCAAAAACAATGGCCGCAACCAGGTCGGGATCGAATAGATCTCCTGTAGGAGTGAGCCTGCTCGCGATTCGATCTCTCATTCAACATCTTTGGTGTCTGACACACCGTAATCGCGAGCAGGCTCACTCCTACAGTTGAAATACGCAGGATCACTGTCAAGTGATTCGCCCCGACAGCCGCCAGACGGGCTGCCGTGACAGCTTGATTACGTTATACTCGCCGGCTTTCAAAAGTTCGCCAACGAGTGCTGCCCGTCATGGAAATCAATCCGATCCTGAACACCATCAAGGACCTGTCCGAGCGCTCCGAAACTATTCGGGGGTATCTTTGACTACGATCAAAAGCATGAGCGTCTGACCGAAGTCAATCGCGAGCTTGAAGATCCGAGTGTCTGGAACAAACCTGAATACGCCCAGGAACTGGGCCGTGAGCGCTCGGCGCTGGCACAGATCGTCGACACCCTCGACGAACTGAACGCCGGTCTGGCCGATTGCCGCGACCTGCTGGACATGGCCGTCGAAGAAAACGACGAAGGCGCAGTGGGCGATGTCGTCGCCGAGCTGGCCCGTCTCGAGGAAAATCTGGCCAAGCTGGAATTCCGCCGCATGTTCAGCCATGAAATGGACCCGAACAACGCCTACCTGGACATCCAGGCCGGTTCCGGCGGCACCGAAGCCCAGGACTGGGCCAACATCCTGCTGCGCATGTACCTGCGCTGGGCTGACAAACGCGGCTTCGACGCGACCATCATGGAACTGTCGGCCGGTGAAGTCGCCGGGATCAAAGGTGCGACCGTGCACATCAAGGGCGAATACGCCTTTGGCTGGCTGCGCACCGAGATCGGCGTGCACCGTCTGGTGCGCAAGAGCCCGTTCGACTCCGGCAACCGTCGCCACACTTCGTTCTCCGCGGTTTTCGTCTCGCCAGAGATCGATGACAAGGTGGAAATCGAAATCAACCCGGCAGACCTGCGGATCGACACCTATCGTTCCTCCGGTGCCGGTGGTCAGCACGTAAACACCACCGACTCGGCCGTACGTATTACTCACGTACCGACCAACACCGTGGTCAGCTGCCAGAACGAACGTTCCCAGCACGCCAACAAGGACACCGCCATGAAAATGCTGCGGGCCAAGTTGTACGAGCAGGAAATGCAGAAACGCAACGCCGCGTCGCAAGCGCTGGAAGACACCAAGTCCGACATCGGCTGGGGCCACCAGATCCGCTCGTACGTGCTCGATGCGTCGCGGATCAAGGATCTGCGCACCAACATCGAACGCAGCGACTGCGACAAGGTACTCGACGGCGACATCGACGAATACCTGTATGCCAGCCTGAAATCAGGGCTGTAAGGCCTGCTCTGCAGTGGTCGCGGTGACACGCGACCCTGTAGGCGCAAGGCTTGCCCGCGAACCCCGGCGCCACGCCGGGGGTAACGAACCTGTGATGGAATATCTAAAGACATGAGCGACCAACAACTCGACCCGCAAGCCCTGCAACAGGAAGAAAACTCCCTGATCGCCTTGCGCAAGGAAAAGCTGGCTGCCGAGCGCGCCAAGGGCAATGCCTTCCCGAACGACTTCCGCCGCGACAACTACTGCGATGCACTGCAGAAACAGTACGCGGACAAGACCAAGGAAGAGCTGGCAGAGGCTGCAATCCCGGTCAAGGTTGCCGGTCGCATCATGCTCAACCGTGGCTCGTTCATGGTGATTCAGGACATGACCGGTCGCATTCAGGTCTACGTCAACCGTAAAACCCTGTCTGAAGAAACCCTGGCCGCCGTTAAAACCTGGGACATGGGCGATATCATTGCCGCCGAAGGTACCCTGGCGCGTTCCGGCAAGGGCGACCTGTACGTTGAAATGACCAGCGTGCGCCTGCTGACCAAATCGCTGCGTCCGCTGCCAGACAAGCACCACGGCCTGACCGACACCGAACAGCGCTACCGTCAGCGCTACGTTGACCTGATCGTCAACGAAGACGTGCGCCAGACCTTCCGCGTGCGTTCGCAAGTAATCGCGCATATCCGCAGCTTCCTGATGCAGCGCGACTTCCTCGAAGTCGAAACGCCGATGCTGCAGACCATTCCTGGCGGCGCCGCGGCCAAGCCGTTTGAAACCCACCACAACGCGCTGGACATGGAAATGTTCCTGCGTATCGCGCCTGAGCTGTATCTGAAGCGTCTGGTGGTCGGTGGTTTTGAAAAGGTTTTCGAGATCAACCGCAACTTCCGTAACGAAGGCGTTTCGACTCGTCACAACCCTGAGTTCACCATGTTGGAGTTCTACCAGGCGTACGCCGACTACGAAGACAACATGGATCTGACCGAAGAACTGTTCCGTGAACTGGCGCAGCTGGTGCTGGGCAGCACCGACGTGCCGTACGGCGACAAGGTGTTCCACTTCGGCGAACCGTTCGTGCGTCTGTCGGTGTTCGACTCGATCCTCAAGTACAACCCTGAGCTGACCGCCGATGATCTGAACGACATCGACAAGGCTCGCGCCATCGCCAAGAAGGCCGGCGCCAAGGTGCTGGGCTTTGAAGGTCTGGGCAAACTGCAGGTGATGATTTTCGAGGAACTGGTCGAGCACAAGCTGGAGCAGCCGCACTTCATTACACAGTACCCGTTCGAAGTGTCGCCGCTGGCGCGCCGCAACGATGACAACCCGAACGTCACTGACCGTTTCGAGCTGTTCATCGGCGGCCGTGAAATCGCCAACGCCTACTCCGAGTTGAACGACGCGGAAGACCAGGCCGAGCGCTTCATGGCTCAGGTCGCGGACAAGGACGCGGGCGACGACGAAGCCATGCACTACGATGCCGACTTCGTTCGCGCGCTGGAGTACGGCATGCCGCCAACGGCCGGTGAAGGGATCGGCATCGACCGTCTGGTGATGTTGCTGACCAACTCGCCGTCGATCCGCGATGTGATCCTGTTCCCGCACATGCGACCGCAAGCGTAAACGTTTCAGTTAAAAAGCCGCCTAAAACAGGCGGCTTTTTATTGCCTGTCTGGTACAAATGTATCAATTGGTTACTTTTGAATTGCAGAGGAAGTTCTGTCGTGATGGGTGCAATAGCTCAAGAAGGTGCAGCGGGTATCGCCACTGCGGTCGCTGAAAGCGTTCAGTACCAGGGCCGCAAGGCCAGCCGACAGGGCAGTGAGCAGCGTCGACAGGACATTCTCGACGCGGCGATGCGCATTGTCGTGCGTGATGGCGTGCGTGCTGTGCGCCATCGTGCAGTGGCTGCCGAGGCCGGTGTGCCGCTGTCGGCCACCACGTATTACTTCAAGGACATCGATGACCTGCTCACCGATACCTTCGCTCAGTACGTCGAGCGCAGCGCCGAATACATGGCCAAGTTGTGGGTCAACAACGAAGGTCTGCTGCGCGAGATGGTGGTCAGCGGTGACGGCAGCCCCGAGTCGCGCTCTCAGCTGGCTGACGACATTGCGCGGTTGATGGCCGACTATGTTCATCGGCAGTTGATTAACCGTCGCGAGCACTTGATGGCCGAGCAGGCTTTCCGTCAGGAGGCACTGCTCAACCCGCGTCTGGCAATTCTGGTGCGCTCGCACCAGCAGATTCTGTTGCAGGGCACCTGCCAGTTATTTCAGGTGCTGGGCTCGCGCGAACCGCAGCAGGATGCCAAGGTGTTGACGGCGATTATCGGACGGATGGAATATCAGGGCCTGCTCAACGACGCCGAGCCATTGGCCGAGCAAGACATGCTTGGCATTCTGACTCGATACATGCACCTGGTGCTCGCGTCCGTTTGACGCAATGCCCATGTGGGAGTGAGCCTGCTCGCGATTGCGGTGTATCAGACAACTAAAATGTTGAATGCAAATCCGCTATCGCGAGCAGGCTCACTCCTACAGAGAAACGCGATCACCATTAGGGCAAGGTGTGTTCATAGGGAGTATTGAATGAAAGCCTGGCGTGGCGTGCTGATCGCCTTGTCGTTCCTGCTGCTCAGTGGCTGTCTGGTGACTTTCAAGGAGCCGCTGCCCGCCAGTGAGCCGGCGCCCAAAGGCTTGCTCGGCAAATGGTCGAGCACCAATGCCTGGGGCGAACCAATGAACCTTGAGCTGAGCCGGCTTGGCAACGACCGTTATCAGGCCGTCACGTACTTCAAGGCCAAGCCTCAGGAGCGCGAAGCGTATCCTTTCACCGTGTCGCGCCACGGCAGTCGCTGGTATCTGTCGGCGAAAGTCCCGGCGCGCTATGGCGGCCACTTCACCATCGCCGGGTTCGAGCTCACCGATAAACACGAATTGGTGGTCTACAACCTCGATCTGGAACAGATCAATCAAGCGATCAAGCAAAAAGCCCTGGACGGTCAGGCCTTCCAGACTGACGATGGCGACGGCGTTGAGGTCGACAGCCAGCTCGACAAGGTCTTTGCCTACCTCGACGATCCGGCCAATTCCGATGTATTCGTCGAAGCAGCGCGCTACCAGCGTCAGGCCCGCGCCAAATAATTCAGTGCGTCACGTTTTCTACAGGAGTTTCGGGTGGACGATTACCAGCAGACGATACGCATGTTGTCCGACCGCATTGTGCTGGCGCAGACGCCGATCCGTGTGCTCGACGCGGTCAAGTGGGACGAGAACATCCGCAAGGGCTTTCTCAAGGCCAAAGGCAAGGAAATGCCGGCGGTGGATCGCGACTACTATCTCAATCGCCCACTGAGTTTCGATTCAAGCAAGGTCAAACTGGAATTCCAGAACATCGAGCGCGACATCACCCGTCAGCTCGGCCAGTTCAACCCGGTCGGGCAGATCATGCGGCGCATGTGCAAGGAATACCGCATGGTCGTGCGCATGCTCGAAGCGCGCGGCACCGAGGATTTCGGCCTGATCTCGCAAGAACTGTACGGCGCTGCGTCCGACGCGTTTCACGCCGGTGATCCGACCCTGGCCGACCTCGGCCTGATGATGTCCGACTACCTGAACAACATCGACGGTCGAGGCGACTTGAAGGATGAGCCGAAAACCCTCACCGCCAAAGACGCCGTGCATCTGCTGCAAACCCGCCTGAACAAGGTGTTCGGCGAGGCCGAAGAAACCATCCGCGTATTCGAGTCCGACGGCATCGTTGCTGACGCGGCGGCGGGCGCCGACTACATCAAGATCCGCACCGACGCGATGTTCAACGATCGCGACGTGCGCGCACTGGAAGTTCACGAAGGCCTGGTGCACGTCGGCACCACGCTCAACGGTTTGAACCAGCCGATCTGCACCTTCCTGTCCAAGGGCCCGCCGTCGTCGACCGTTACCCAGGAAGGACTGGCGATCCTGATGGAAATCATCACGTTTGCCTCCTACCCGAGTCGCCTGCGCAAACTGACCAACCGCACTCGCGCCATTCACATGGTCGAGGAGGGCGCCGACTTCCTGCAGGTGTTCGAGTTCTTCCGCGAGCAGGGCTTTGAGATGGCGGAAAGCTACGGCAACGCCAGCCGGGTTTTCCGTGGATCGACGCCGACGGGGCTGCCATTTACCAAAGACTTGTCCTATCTCAAGGGCTTTATCATGGTTTACAACTACATTCAGTTGGCTGTGCGTAAGGGCAAACTTGAGCAGATCCCGCTGTTGTTCTGCGGCAAGACCACGCTGGAAGACATGCGCACGCTGCGTCAGTTGGTGGATGAAGGGCTGGTGGTGCCGCCGAAATATCTGCCGGATCAGTTCCGCGATTTGAATGCGTTGTCGGCGTGGATGTGCTTCTCCAACTTCCTCAATCACTTGAGCCTGGACCGGATCGAAGCGGATTACTCCAACATCCTTTAGATCACAATAAATCCCCTGTAGGAGTGAGCCTGCTCGCGATAGCGGTGTGTCAATCAACATGTATATCGACTGACACACCGCTATCGCGAGCAGGCTCACTCCTACAGGTTTGTTCTGAATTCCAACCTGAATTTTTGCGAGGTTTCACCGGATGAGAATCCTCGGTATTTTCTGCCTGCTCCTGACCCTCGGCGGTTGCAGTTCTCTGTTGTTCTACCCCGAACCCGGCCAGATCTTCACCCCGGAAAAGGCCAAACTCGAATACCGTACCGTCACCCTGGTCACGGCTGATGGCCTGAAGCTCAACGCCTGGTGGTTACCGGCCAAACCCGGTGTCGAAGTCAAAGGCACAGTACTGCACCTGCACGGTAACGGCGGCAATCTGCCGATGCACCTCGGTGGCAGTTGGTGGTTGCCGAAAAACGGCTATCAAGTGCTGCTGGTGGACTATCGCGGTTACGGCTTGTCCGAGGGCGAGCCGAGCTTGCCGGCGATTTATCAGGACATCGACGCCGCGTTCGCCTGGCTCGACAAGGCGCCCGAGGTCAAAGGCAAGCCGTTGGTGCTGCTCGGTCAGAGCCTTGGCGGTTCGATGGCGGTGCATTGGCTGGTGCAGCATCCCGAACGGCAGAAACAGCTGAAAGCGCTGGTGCTCGACGGCGTCCCCGCCAGCTACCGCAGCGTCGGTCAATACGCGCTGAGCACTTCATGGCTGACCTGGCCATTTCAGGTGCCGCTGTCGTGGCTGGTGCCGGATGGCGACAGCGCAATCAACTCGATGCCACAGCTCAACGGCGTGCCAAAACTGATCTTCCACAGCATCGACGATCCGCTGGTGCCGCTTTCCAACGGCATCCGCTTGTATCAAGCTGCGCCGCCACCGCGTGTGTTGCAATTGACCCGTGGCGGCCACGTGCAGACTTTTGGCGATCCGGTGTGGCGCCAGGTAATGCTGCGCTACCTCGACGATCCTGAGCACTTCAACGGCCTGCGCCGGCTCGGCGAAATCCCCAATTACCCGACACCTCCGAATTCTGAAGATGAGAGTCCGCAATGAGTGAAGAACGTAACGCCATCCCGCTGATCATTACCGGTATCTGCAGCATCCTCGGCACCGTCGGGGCGCTGTGGTACTACGGTTACCTGCACTTCGCCAAACCCGAGGATGCGTTGCTGCTCAACGAATTCACCATGCTCAAAACCGTGCCGGGCGAGGACTACAAAGTCTCGCTGGACCCGGCGCCGCAAGTGGCGCAGTGCATCGATGGCGTGCTGGTGTTGTTCGACACCGAACAGAAAGGCCTGACCGGCGTGCTGATCAACGCACAGAAAAAAGCCGTGCGCTGCATGGGCGAAGAGACCCCGCAAAAACTCGAGCAGTAACCCGATTAAACTGTGGGAGCGAGCCTGCTCGCGAATACGCATTGTCATTCAACATTCATGTTGGCTTATACAGCGCTTTCGCGAGCAGGCTCGCTCCCACAAGTGAATTGTGATCGTGCATGAAAAAGCCCCGCCTGATCACTCAGGCGGGGCTTTTGCGTTACAGCAGGGCGCTTAGTTCGAGCTGACAGCCGAACGTGGCATCACTGGCTGGTTGTCGTTGGAAATGGTCACTTCCACACGACGGTTCATTGCACGGCCGGAAACGCTGCCGTTATCGGCAACCGGGTATTCCTTGCCATAACCCTGAACCACGATGCGCGATGGATCGACACCCATCTTGATCAATGCAACCTGTACCGAGGTCGCACGACGCTCGGACAGCGACTGGTTGTAGTTGGCCGCGCCAGTGCTGTCGGTGTAACCCTCGACGATCACTTTGCGATCAGGGTTTTCCTGAAGGAACTGCGCCAGTTTGTTGATGTTGACCAGACCGCTGGATTTCAGGTCAGCCTTGTTGGTGGCGAACAGTACGTCACCAAAAGTCACCAGCGTACCGCGATCGGTCTGCTTGGCGTTCAGGCTGCTTTGCAGCTGTTTGATCTGCTGATCACGGGCATCCAGACGTGCCTGGGCACGTTGAGCTGCAGCGTTCTTCAGGTTGTTTTCAGCGGTGCGCAGGGCGATGGTCTGTTTGGCCACTTCCACGCGCTGGTTGGTCAGGTAAGCCAGTTGGTCAACCTTGGACGCGTCTTGCTTGTCCAGGTAAGCCTTGTCGGCTTTGTCCAGATAATCGCTGGCGTCTTTGGTTTCCAGCGCGGCGACTTTGCTCGCCTGCGGGTTGGCTTGCAGGCCGGCGTAGTTGGTGCGTGCCTGTTCCAGATTCGGGTTAGGCGGAGTGGAGCAGGCAGCCAGGGCAACGCTTGCGGCCAGGAGAGCGGGGATCATCAGTTGCTTACGCATAATTTGTCGTCCTTTCTATCGATAAAGTTTCAGCTTTGCGGTCGGGATGCGCGCTTACTGCACTGGGCGCTGACTTTCCTGACGCAGTTCCTGAACACCTTTCTGGGAATCCTTCACAGCCAGTTCGGCCTTGGCTGCCTGAGCCTTGCGTTCCGCTACACGAGCGTCCCATTCAGCTTGCTCGGACAGGCGGCGGGCGTCGTCATACTTCTTGTCGTGCATGGCGATTTCGGCTTGTTTCAGTTTGTCCTGCGCTTGCTTCATCTCAACCGCGGCAAACTCGGTACCGCCAGCGCTGACGGCGCTGTTCACGGCCGATTGAGTCACGGCGTATTGCTCGGTCGGTGGGTTACCGGCACAACCGGCCAGTACGAAGCTGGTGCCGATGGCCAGAGCCGCCAGTTTCAGACCGCGCAGGTGGGAGAACGAGGTTTGGTTTTTCATGGTCTTCAACTCCATTAGGCATCTCCTAAGAACATCTAAATCCATCCTGGTCGAGGAGCCGCAAGCGTCGTGTGAAAGCGCGTTTTTGAAACGCTCGTTCCAGGCGTGGTTACAGCTTCCGACCGGAGGGATTTTTCAAAAGTTCAGAAAAGATGGCCTATCGCCAAATTTTTTTTTGACTGAATGGACAAGGCTCTAAGGCGGGAACTTTGGCAGGATGGAACGGTACGCGCGGGTGTTTCCAATATCGAAAATACGTCGATTTTAAGGCAGAAATACAATCAATGTGGGAGCGAGCCTGCTCGCGAATGCGGTGTGCCAGTCACCATCAATGTCGACTGATATACCGCTTTCGCGAGCAGGCTCGCTCCCACAGTTTTGGACTAGGTTGTGTCAGTGTTTTTGCTTGCTGGCCGCAGCCGAGAGGTCCTGCAAATGCCGTCGCGACAACGCCAGAAACCGTGGCGTAGGCCCGACGTCTTCATACAACGGATCACCTTCCTCATCGGTCGCCACCACGGTCGAGCCCTTCACATACGGCAGGCTCGCTTCGAATTCCTCAAGCGCAGCGCCGATCAACTCGCCGAGCAATTCTTCGGCATGCCGTTTCGGGTACATTTCGGCAATCGCCGCCAGGCGCGCAGCGGCCTCGACGTCCAGATGAATCGTGTAGCCAGTGTCGGTCAGGCGACCTTTGGCGTTTTCTTCCCAATGCTGGGCGAGTTCACGGATTTTCATGATGACCTCATGTCGCACCTGCGGGTGGCAGGCTTGGGTGAGTGTCCGCCGGGGCCGGCGGCAAGCCGTTGTGCGGCTTACTGTTGAGACTAGCTTTCGGCCACAAGGTTTAAAGTCCCTTCGTCGCCTGCTTGTAAGAAGCGTTCTGGAACGGCACTCTCTAGCCCATGCACTTGTTTCCAAAGCCGTCCGGATTACTGCTGGAGAACTGCTGATGACCGATATTGATGCACGCTTGCGCGAAGACGTTCACCTGCTCGGAGAGCTGTTGGGCAACACCATTCGAGACCAGTACGGCGAGGCCTTTCTCGACAAGATCGAGCAGATCCGCAAGGGCGCCAAGGCTGATCGCCGCGGCTCGATGGACGCTGAACTGAGCGCCAGCCTCAATCAATTGAGCGAAGACGAATTGCTCCCGGTGGCGCGGGCGTTCAACCAGTTTCTCAATCTGGCGAACATCGCCGAGCAGTATCAGTTGATTCATCGTCGCGAAGAGTCGCAGCCCGCACCGTTCGAGTCCCGCGTATTGCCTGAATTGCTTGCACGTCTGCGCAACGAAGGCCACAGCGCCGAGTCGCTGGCCCGGCAACTGGCGCGGCTGGAAATCGAATTGGTACTGACCGCGCACCCGACCGAAGTGGCGCGGCGCACGCTGATCCAGAAGTACGACGCAATTGCCGCGCAACTCGCCGCTCAGGATCATCGCGATCTGACTTCGGCCGAGCGCGAACAGATTCAAAACACCCTACAAAGATTGATCGCTGAAGCCTGGCACACCGAAGAAATTCGCCGTACCCGGCCGACGCCCGTTGACGAGGCCAAATGGGGTTTCGCGGTCATCGAACACTCGCTGTGGCAAGCGATTCCCAACCATATGCGCAAGGCCGACAAGGCCTTGTTTGAAGCAACCGGCCTGCGTCTGCCATTGGAAGCGGCGCCGATCCGCTTCGCGTCGTGGATGGGCGGCGACCGTGACGGTAACCCCAACGTTACCGCGGCAGTGACCCGCGAAGTGTTGCTGTTGGCGCGCTGGATGGCGGCTGATCTGTATCTGCGCGATGTCGATCACCTCGCTGCCGAACTGTCGATGCAACAAGCCAGCGATGCCCTGAAAGCCAAGGCTGGCGACAGCGCGGAACCCTATCGGGCGGTACTCAAACAATTGCGCGAACGCCTGCGTGCGACGCGTAACTGGGCGCATGCCTCGCTGACGGCGAATACCCCGGCACCGGCTGATGTATTGCACAACAATCGTGATTTGCTCGATCCGCTGGAGCTGTGTTTCAACTCGCTGCACGAATGCGGCATGGGCGTGATTGCTGACGGCCCGTTGCTCGATTGCCTGCGCCGGGCGGTGACCTTCGGCCTGTTCCTGGTGCGCCTCGACGTGCGCCAGGATTCGTCGCGGCACACTTCGGCGATGACTGAAATCACCGATTACCTCGGTCTCGGTCGTTTTGAAGATTGGGACGAAGAGCAGCGCATCACCTTCCTGACGCAAGAACTGAATAATCGTCGGCCGTTGCTGCCGGCGCATTTCAAGCCGTCCGCCGATACTGCTGAAGTGCTCAATACCTGCAAGGAAATCGCCGCCGCACCGGGCGCTTCGCTCGGCTCCTATGTGATCTCCATGGCCGGCGCCGCTTCCGACGTCCTCGCCGTGCAGTTGCTGCTCAAAGAGTCCGGCGTGCTGCGGCCGATGCGTGTGGTGCCGCTGTTCGAAACCCTCGCTGACCTGGACAATGCCGGGCCGGTGATGGAGCGTCTGTTGCTGCTGCCGGGTTATCGCGCGCGGCTGCAAGGCCCGCAGGAAGTGATGATCGGTTATTCCGACTCGGCCAAGGATGCTGGCACCACCGCAGCGGCCTGGGCCCAATACCGTGCGCAGGAACGGCTGGTGGAAATCTGCCGCGAGCAACAAGTCGAATTGCTGCTTTTTCACGGTCGCGGTGGCACCGTGGGCCGTGGCGGTGGCCCGGCGCACGCGGCGATTCTGTCGCAGCCACCGGGGTCGGTGGCGGGGCGTTTCCGCACCACTGAGCAGGGGGAAATGATTCGGTTCAAATTCGGTCTGCCGGACATCGCCGAGCAAAACCTCAATCTGTATCTGGCCGCGGTGCTTGAAGCAACACTGCTGCCCCCGCCGCCGCCAACCCCCGAATGGCGTCATCTGATGGACGAATTGGCGGCCGACGGTGTCAGCGCTTATCGCCAGGTCGTGCGCGAGAATCCGCAATTCGTCGAGTATTTCCGTCAGTCCACACCCGAGCAGGAGTTGGGGCGCTTGCCGCTCGGCAGTCGTCCGGCCAAACGTCGAGCGGGCGGCATTGAAAGCCTGCGGGCGATCCCGTGGATCTTCGGCTGGACGCAAACGCGGCTGATGCTGCCGGCCTGGCTTGGCTGGGAATCGGCGTTGAGCAAAGCGCTGGAGCGCGGCGAGGGCGAGTTGCTCGGACAGATGCGCGAGCAATGGCCGTTCTTCCGCACGCGCATCGACATGCTCGAAATGGTCCTGGCCAAGGCTGACGCCGACATTGCGCTGTCCTACGATCAGCGTCTGGTCGAGCCGGACTTGCTGCCGTTGGGCGCGCAGTTACGCGACCTATTGTCGCAGGCGTGCGCGGTGGTACTCGGCCTGACCGGCCAGTCGCAGCTGCTGGCACATAGCCCGGACACCCTTGAATTCATCCGTTTGCGCAACACCTACCTCGACCCGCTGCATCTATTGCAGGCCGAGTTGCTGGCGCGTTCGCGGCAGCAGGAAGTCGAGCAGGGCAGCCCGGTGGAACAAGCGTTGCTGGTGTCTGTGGCGGGGATTGCCGCCGGTTTGCGCAATACCGGCTAAGGTTTTTGCCGTGGCGTGCGGCACCTGGAGTAAACGCCGGATGCCGCTTTGTCTGAACGCTGCAAGTGCGGTCAGGCGACAGTTAATGATGGGGTTGCGACTTGGGTTACCGCGTCGCGAGGTCGCGGTGGGCTTCGGTTTCTCCGACTTTTGGCGTCTTGTGTGGGCGCAGCCTGCTGTGTATCTTGATCAGCCTTTGGCCGTTTGTGCGGCCACGACCCGTATTTTTCAGGATTCGTCCCAAGAGGCGAATCCTTTGTTTTGTAAAAGCTTTTTATAAAAAAATTGAGGAGCACATCTAATGCGCGTCATTCTGCTGGGAGCTCCCGGGGCCGGTAAAGGTACTCAGGCTAAGTTCATCACCGAAAAATTCGGCATTCCGCAAATCTCCACCGGCGACATGCTGCGCGCAGCGGTCAAGGCCGGCACTCCGCTGGGCGTTCAAGCCAAGAGCATCATGGATGCCGGCGGCCTGGTGTCGGATGACCTGATCATCGCCCTGGTTCAGGATCGTATTGCTCAGCCTGACTGCGCCAACGGCTTCCTGTTCGACGGCTTCCCGCGCACCATTCCGCAGGCTGAAGCTCTGGTCACTGCCGGCGTCGAGCTGGATGCAGTGGTTGAAATCGCGGTTGAAGACGAAGAAATCGTTCAGCGTATCGCCGGTCGTCGTGTTCACGAAGCCAGCGGCCGCGTTTACCACATCGTCTACAACCCGCCGAAAATTGCTGGCAAAGACGACATCACCGGCGAAGAGCTGGTACAGCGCAAGGACGACACTGAAGAAACCGTGCGTCATCGCCTGTCGGTCTACCACTCGCAGACCAAGCCGCTGGTGGATTTCTACCAGAAGCTTTCGGCTGCCAACGGCAAGCCGAAGTACAGCCACATCGAAGGCGTGGGTTCGGTTGATGCGATCACCACCAAGGTGCTGGCAGCGCTGAGCTGAAAAGTCTGACTGGCTGCATCATCCACGGCCCGCTTGCGGGCCGTAGTTGTTTATACTGACGCACTTTTTCCCACCCCTGTTTTGGAAACATCGATGAGCACCTTGCTGGCCCTGGACACCGCGACTGAAGCTTGCTCCGTTGCCTTGCTGCATGACGGCAAGGTCACGAGCCATTACGAGGTGATCCCGCGCCTGCACGCGCAGAAGCTGCTGCCGATGATTCAGCAATTGCTCGCCGACGCCGGCACGACCTTGCAAGCGGTCGATGCGATTGCGTTCGGTCGTGGGCCGGGTGCATTTACCGGTGTGCGGATCGCTATCGGTGTGGTGCAAGGGCTGGCGTTCGCGCTGGACCGTCCGGTGTTGCCGGTGTCCAACCTTGCGGTGCTGGCGCAACGTGCGTTGCGTGAGCATGGCGTGAGCCAGGTCGCGGCGGCCATCGATGCGCGCATGGATGAAGTGTATTGGGGTTGCTACCGCGAGACGGCGGGGGAGATGCGCTTGGTCGGCGCCGAAGCGGTGTTGCCGCCGGAAGTCGCGGCGCTACCGGCTGATGCCAGTGGCGAGTGGTTCGGTGCTGGGACAGGCTGGGGTTATGCCGAGCGCATCGCGGTCAATCTGAGCGGCTCCGACGCCGGCATGCTGCCTCACGCCGAAGACCTGCTGACGCTGGCGCGTTTTGCCTGGGAGCGCGGCGAGTCGGTCCCGGCCGACGACGCACAACCGGTTTACCTGCGCGACAAAGTGGCCACCCCCAAGGCTCGTTGATTCACCCGGATGTGTGCCGTTCACTTGTGGTGAGGGGATTTATCCCCGATGGAGTGCGCAGCGCTCCCTCTGCATTCTTCCGGTGAACCGCGTTATCAGCATTTGCGAATGCTGCGCAGCCGGTCGGGGATAAATCCCCTCACCACAAAAGGCCTCTACAAGCTCTTTCTTGAGTGAATGCCTTATTCCAAATTCTGCCAATCGTCAGTTTCCAACCCCGCGCTTTAAACCTTTTGCGCTTTATGTGTTCTAGTTATCACTCGGCAGTTTGCTAAGTCGGTCAAGTGCCGCTAAATTGCCATCATCGATACCGAGCATGAAATTATGCGTATAGACGGCCTTTCCTCTCAGTCCTACCCCATCAAGCGCAAGCCTCGCAAAGGCAATGTGGCGCTGGATGAATCCGTCGACGATATCGACGGCGAGCTGGAATTCCCGAGCGAAGAGCAACTGGCCGCCCGTGCTGCCAAGGCCTCTGCGCAACGCCTGAGCAATCTGCCTGCCCGTCAGCAAGACATGATCTACCACCGTGCGATGAAAAAGAGCGTAGCCATGGCCCTCGCCAGCTACCTGAGCACTGCCGGTTTTGTCGATTGGGATGCGGACGTGCTGGGCCTCGATCTGTATATCTGATGGATCTGCCTTACTACCTCGGTTGCCCGTCCTGGAGTGAAAACGCCTGGCGCGAGTATCTGTATCCGCAAGACGCGAAAACCTCCGAATTCCTCGGCCTCTATTGTCAGGTGTTCAACGCTGTCGAAGGCAACACGACCTTCTATGCCAGCCCGTCGCCCGCCACCGTGCAGCGTTGGGCCGAGGTCATGCCTCAACACTTCCGCTTCACCGCCAAATTCCCCGGTGACATCAGCCACAGCGGTGACTTGCGCGAGCAACTGACCGCTGCCGAAACCTTCCTGCAGCTACTCAAGCCCCTCGGTGAGCGCGTGTCGCCGCTGTGGCTGCAATTGTCGAAAAGCTTTACGCCGCATCGGCTGCCGGAGCTGGCGGCATTCATCGATGCGCTGGACTGCCCGCTGGCGGTGGAGGTGCGCCACGAACAGTTCTTCGCCAAGGGTGAAAGCGAACGCTTGCTCAATCGCTTGCTGCTCGACCGTGGCGTCGAGCGCATCTGCCTTGATCCGCGTGCACTGTTCAGTTGCCTGTCGACCGAGTCTTCGGTGATCCACGCACAATCGAAAAAGCCTCGGGTGCCGACGCGTCCGGCGGCGTTCACGCAATTCCCGCAGGTACGTTTCATCGGCCATCCCGAGCTTGAGGCCAACGACACATTCCTCGTGCCGTGGGTGGCGAAAATCGCCGAGTGGATCGAAGAGGGGCGCACGCCGTACATCTTCCTGCACACCGCCGATAACCTGTTGGCGGCGAAACTGGCGCAACGTTTTCACGCGCAATTGATGCAACGTTTGCCTGGCTTGCCATCGCTGCCTGAGCTATACAGAGAACCCGCCGCCGAGCAGCTTGACCTGCTCTGAGGCGCTTCAGTTTTCCTGCCCAGGAGCTCGCCGATGGACGCGCAAACCCGCAAAGCCCACGCCTTCAAAACCCTGCATGAGCATCCGGGGATTTTCATCATTCCCAATCCGTGGGATGCGGGCTCGGCGAAGATGCTCGCCAGTCTCGGTTATCAGGCCCTGGCGACCACCAGCGCCGGTTATGCGTTTTCCCAGGGCAAGGCCGATGGCGCTTTGAGTCTTGACGAGACCTTGGCCAATGTTCGCGCGATTGTCGCCGCGACGGACTTGCCGGTGGCGGTGGATCTGGAAAACGGTTTCGCCGACGATCCGGCCGAGTGCGCCAAAAGTCTTTTGCGCGCAGCCGACGCGGGCGCGGTGGGCGGCTCGATCGAAGACGCCACTGGCCGCGCCGATGCGCCGATCTATTGCTTTGAACACGCCGTGGCGCGTATCGAAGCTGCCGTCGCCGCAGTGCGCACGCTCCCGTTTCCCTTCACCCTGACGGCCCGTGCGGAGAACTATCTGCACGGCAATCCCGATATCCACGACACCATTCGCCGCTTGCAGGCTTTCGCCGAGGCCGGCGCCGACGTGTTGTATGCGCCGGGTTTGCGCAATGCCGAAGAAGTGCTGGCGGTGGTGCGCGCGGTGGCGCCGAAACCGGTCAACGTGTTGATGTCCGGCGGCTTGAAGCTGACGGTGCAGGAACTGCAAGAAATGGGCGTACGGCGCATCAGCACCGGCTCGGCATTGGCGTTGGCAGCGTTCGGTGAGTTCTATCGTGCGGCGCAAGAGATCCAGCAATCGGGCACGTTCGGCTTTACCTCGCGGTCGATGCCGTACGCCAAGGCCAATCAGTTTTTCAAAGGTTGAGCATGGCGCGTTGGCTTGCACTCAGCGTATTGCTGATCATCGGCGCCGCGTTGGTCAGTGTCTGGCGCGGTTGGCTGGACATCCCGCCGGAGTGGAATCCATGGGCGCCACTGGACGTTAAAGCCACGCCCAATTGGCTGACCGGCTATAAGCTGATGCGTTTGCGTGGTGACCCCGACCTCTGCGCGCAGGCGCTGGCCAGCTCCAATCTGCGCGTCACACGACAATCCGACAGTCCCGACGCCAAGTGCCCGCTGATCGGCGCTTTGCGCGTTCAGGGCGATGAGGTGGCGCTGAGCAGCAGTTTCCTCGCCAGTTGTCCCTTGGCAGTGGCCTACGCGATGTTCGAGCACCACACCCTGCAACCCGCCGCGCAAGCCGTTTACGGCCAGAAAGTAGCGCGCCTCGATCACCTCGGCAGCTTTGCCTGCCGCAATATCTACAATCGCGAGAGCGGCGCACTGAGCCGCCATGCCAGTGCCGATGCGCTGGATATCGCCGGTTTTCGCCTGGCCGACGGGCGCAGCATCAGCGTGCTCAAAGACTGGCCCCGGCAAAATCAGGACGCACAGTTTCTGCGTCAGGTGCGCGATGGCGCCTGTGAGGCGTTCAGTGTGGTGTTAAGTCCGGATTACAACGCCGCCCATCGCAATCACTTTCATGTCGATGTCGGGCGCTGGAGCGTGTGTCGCTGAGATTCAGGCGGCGATGCGCAGGTTCTGCAGAACAATCGGGCGTGCCCAACCGTTATCGAAGTCCAGTGCCTTCTGCTGCTCGACGATCTCTTCCGGCGGGAACGGCGGAAAAGGCTTTTGCAGCAAATCCATGTCGAACTCGGCAATCGGCAGGTACAGCGGGCGTTTCTGCGGCGCGGCGCCAGGTTCCGGTACAGGTTGACCGTTGTTGATCACCACCGGACGTACCCAGCTGCTGTCGAAATCCTGCTGCGCTTGCTGGGCCTTGAGCTCTTCCGGCGGGAACGGTGGGAATGGCTTGTCAGCCAGTTCCATTTCGAATTCGGCGATTGGCAGGAACAGTGGCTCTGGCGGGCGCACTTCGGTTTCAACCACGTCGCATTCACGCTGGCTGACGATGTGCGCGTGCAGGTCGCTGCCGATGGTCGGCTCTTCAGTGCTGCTCAGATCAACCGGTGGAAAGGTGCCGCAAGCCGGCACCACATCACTCGACTGTTCGGCCATCGCCTGGGCAAAGAAATCCTGCCACAGGTGACTGACGCCGCTCAGTGCTTGAGTATTTTGACGGCTAAAGTCGCCATGAGGCGAGATGTAGCCAATCGATGTGGGGAGAATGCCTGACATTTTTTTCGGTTGACGCTCAGCTCTGGCAAAATGCGCGTTGATTGGGTTATCGGCGGTTTCCGCCGATCCTTAACTTTTTTGAGCGTGTTTTCCATGATTGAGCAACCCGCGGCCTGCCGCATCCATGTCCAGCCCCTCGGTCCGACGTTTGCGGCGCAAGCCGAACAGTGGGCCGAACGCCTGGGCCTGCCGCTGGAAGTGGCTGACGGCGAGTTCGCCTTGCAGGTCGGCGAGCAGGGTTTGCAGCTGCAACAACTCGGGCCGGATGCGCCGGGACCGGTGCGCGTGGACTTCGTCGAGGGCGGCGCGGCGCATCGGCGTTTGTACGGCGGCGGCAGCGGGCAGATGATTGCCAAAGCCGTCGGCATCGCTCAAGGCGTACGTCCGCGCGTGCTGGATGCCACGGCGGGCCTGGGCAAGGATGCGTTCGTGCTGGCCAGTCTCGGTTGCGAGATGAGCCTGATCGAGCGCCAGCCGCTGATTGGCGCGCTGCTGGAGGATGGTCTGGCGCGGGCGGCGGAGGATTTCGACGTGGCACCGATCGTGGCGCGAATGAAGTTGCTCAAGGGCAACTCCATCGAGGTCATGCAGAACTGGGAAGGTGAGGCGCCGCAGGTGATCTACCTCGACCCGATGTTTCCGCACCGTGAGAAGACTGCGTTGGTGAAGAAGGAAATGCGTCTGTTCCGGCCATTGGTTGGCGATGATCCGGATGCGCCGGCGTTGCTGAAAGCGGCGTTGGCGCTGGCGACACACCGGGTGGTGGTCAAGCGGCCACGCAAGGCACCGTGCATTGAGGGGCCAAAGCCGAGTCATGCGCTGGATGGCAAATCCAGCCGGTACGATATCTACCCGAAGAAAGCGCTGAAGCCTTAAAACCGAGTCGCCCCAATCGCGAGCAGGCTCACTCCCACACTGGAACGCATTTCAAATGTGGGAGCGAGCCTGCTCGCGAAGGGGCCAGCTAAACACCAGATATTTAGGGCCTATAGGCGCGCATAAACAAAGCCACCACTTCCTGCACATGGCTCTCTGAAGCCTCTTCAGTTAACGGCTCCCCGCAGCCGTACAACAACCGAAAATTCCCCGCGCCCTTGATCAGGCAGAAGAAGTGCTCGGCCGCATTGCGTGGCGAGTCGATGCTCAGCGCGCCGCTGTCATGGATCTGCGTCAGCAGCCTTTCCATCCCTTGCACCATGCGCTGCGGGCCTGCCTCGAAGAAGATCAGCGACAGCTTCGGATCCTGAACGCCCAGCGCCATGATCAAACGGTGCAAATTCACCGACTCATCGCTGTTGATCAGGTGATGAAAGCCTCGGGCAATGTTCAGCAACACATTTTCCACGGCGATGCCTTCGGGCAATTCGAAGAACAGTGGCGGTAATTGCTCCTCGCATTTGGCCACCACGGCGGCGGAAAACAGCGTTTCCTTGTCGTTGAAATGGCTATAGACCGTCAACTTCGACACGCCGGCCTCGCTGGCCACCGCGTCCATGCTGGTGTTGGCATAGCCATGACTCAAAAACAGAATTTTTGCCGCGTCGAGGATTGCCTGGCGCTTGGCCAGATCCTTGGGGCGGCCCGGGCCGTTTGGAGCTGCAAGATTGTTCGACATTCTTCGCTTTTAATACTGGACTGGTGAGTTTGCTATTAATAACATACCGGCCAGTATAATTATTCCAAGCACCATTAGCGAAAGGTCCGTCACCATGTTCCGCCATGCGTTGTCCTTTGCGTTGCCAGTCAGTCTGGCGTTGATATTGTCCGCATGTGGTCAGGAAGAGGCGACGCAAGTCACCGTGCGACCCGCCATGGTGGTGCAGCCAGAGCCTTCGGCGCAGGCGATGGAAAGTTATCCGGGCGAGGTGCGCGCCCGATACGAACCCGATCTGGCGTTCCGCATTAGTGGCAAAGTCAGCCGACGACTGGTCGACGAAGGCCAGCGGGTCAAGGCCGATCAACCGCTCGCCGAACTCGATCCACAGGACGTGCGCCTGCAACTGGACGCCACTCGCGCGCAAGTCGCCGCCGCCGAAGCCAATCTCAACCTGGTGCGTGCCGAACGAGACCGTTACAAGACCCTGATGGATCGGCAGATGGTCAGCCGTTCGGCCTACGACAACGCCGAAAACCTCTATCGCTCCGGCGAAGCGCGCCTCAAACAGATCAAAGCTGAGTTCAACGTTTCGACCAATCAGGCCAGTTACGCGGTATTGCGTGCGCCTCAGGATGGCGTGGTGGCCAAGCGTTCGGTAGAAGTCGGGCAGGTGGTTGCTGCCGGGCAAACCGTGTTTACCCTCGCCACCGATGGCGAGCGCGAAGTCTTGATCAGCCTGCCGGAGCAAAGCTTCGGTCGCTTCAAGGTCGGCCAGCCGGTTACGGTAGAACTCTGGACCCAACAGAACCAACGCTTCGCAGGACAGATTCGCGAATTGTCGCCGGCTGCCGATCCACGTTCACGCACCTTCGCCGCACGTATTTCTTTTACCAGCGGCAAAGTCCCGGCCGAGTTGGGCCAGAGCGCCCGCGTGTTCGTGCAATCGGCCGATACCGTGTCACTGTCGGTGCCACTCTCGGCGCTGACCGCAGAAAACGGCGCGACCTACGTCTGGGTCGTCAGCGCCAACAACACCTTGAAGAAGACCCCTGTGCGCATTGGCCCGTTCGGCGAAAAAACCGTACCGGTGCTTGAGGGGCTGAACGCCAGTGACTGGGTGGTGGCCGCTGGCGTGCATGTGCTGCTCGAAGGTCAGCAGGTGCGTCCGGTGGATCGCTCCAACCGTGTGGTCAATCTGGCGGACAAGGAGTAAGCCCCGATGCGCTTCAACCTTTCCGAATGGGCGCTGCGTAATCGCCAGATCGTACTGTTCCTGATGCTGTTGCTGGCCATTGTTGGCGCTTTGTCCTACACCAAGCTCGGCCAGAGCGAAGACCCGCCGTTCACCTTCAAAGCCATGGTGATTCAGACCCGTTGGCCGGGCGCGACCGCCCAGGAAGTCTCGCGACAGGTCACCGAGCGTATCGAAAAGAAATTGATGGAAACCGGTGAGTACGAGCGCATCGTGTCGTTCTCGCGCCCCGGCGAATCCCAAGTCACGTTCATTGCCCGCGACTCGATGCATTCCAAGGAAATCCCCGACCTCTGGTATCAGGTGCGCAAGAAGGTCAGCGATATCCGCCAGACCTTGCCGCCGGATATTCAGGGGCCTTTCTTCAACGATGAGTTCGGCACCACGTTCGGCAATATCTACGCGCTGACGGGGGACGGTTTCGATTACGCGGTGCTCAAGGATTACGCCGACCGCATCCAGATCCAGCTGCAACGGGTCAAGGATGTCGGCAAGGTCGATTTGCTCGGTTTGCAGGACGAGAAGATCTGGGTCGAGTTGTCCAACGTCAAACTGGCGACCCTCGGCTTGCCGCTGGCGGCGGTGCAACAGGCGCTGCAAGAACAGAACGCGGTGTCGACCGCCGGGTTTTTTGAAACCGGCAGCGAGCGCTTGCAACTGCGGGTCTCGGGAAATTTTCACTCAGTCGATGAGATCAAGAACTTCCCGATCAGGGTCGGCGATCGTACGTTCCGCATCTCCGATGTCGCCGACGTGCGGCGCGGTTTCAACGATCCTCCGGCGCCACGCATGCGCTTCATGGGCGAAGACGCGATTGGTCTGGCCGTGGCGATGAAGGACGGCGGCGACATTCTCGTGCTGGGTAAAGCGCTGGAGGGCGAATTCTCGCGCATCCAGAAAAACCTTCCGGCCGGCATGCAGTTGCGCAAGGTCTCCGACCAGCCGGCGGCGGTGAAAACCGGGGTCGGCGAGTTCGTCCAGGTGTTGGTCGAGGCGTTGGCGATTGTCTTGCTGGTGAGCTTCTTCTCCCTCGGCGTGCGTACGGGCATGGTCGTGGCGCTGACCATTCCGCTGGTGCTGGCGATGACTTTTGCCTGTATGTATTACCTCGGCATCGGCTTGCACAAAATCTCCCTCGGCGCGCTGGTGTTGGCGTTGGGCTTGCTGGTGGATGACGCGATCATCGCCGTGGAAATGATGGCGATCAAAATGGAGCAGGGCTTTGATCGAATCAAAGCCGCGAGCTTCGCCTGGACCAGCACCGCGTTCCCGATGCTCACCGGTACGCTGATCACCGCTGCAGGCTTTCTGCCGATTGCCACCGCGCAGTCCGGCACCGGCGAATACACCCGCTCGATCTTCCAGGTCGTGACCATCGCACTGATTGCCTCGTGGGTGGCGGCGGTGGTGTTCGTGCCGTATCTGGGAGAAAAACTGCTGCCGGATCTGGCGAAAATTCATGCGGCCAAACACGGTACGGGTGACGGGCAACCGGATCCGTATGGCACGCCGTTTTATCAGCGGGTTCGGCGTCTGGTGGAATGGTGCGTGGCGCACCGTAAAACCGTGATCGTGCTGACCGTGGCGCTGTTTATTGCCTCGGTAATGCTGTTCCGTTTCGTCCCGCAGCAATTCTTCCCGGCCTCCAATCGGCTGGAATTGATGGTTGATCTGAAACTGGCCGAGGGCGCTTCGCTGGCCAATACCACTGGTGAGGTCAAACGTCTCGAAGCACTGCTTAAGGATCACGCCGGCATCGACAATTACGTGGCGTATGTGGGCACCGGTTCGCCGCGTTTCTACCTGCCGCTGGATCAGCAATTACCCGCGGCAAGTTTCGCCCAGTTTGTGGTTTTGGCGAAAACCATCGAGGAGCGTGAAGCGCTGCGTACCTGGTTGATCGAGACGCTTGATGAACAATTCCCGGCGATGCGCTCGCGGGTCACGCGGCTGGAAAACGGTCCGCCGGTGGGTTACCCGGTGCAGTTCCGCGTCACCGGTGAACACATCGAAGAAGTCCGCGCGCTGGCCCGCAAGGTCGCGGCCAAGGTTCGCGAGAATCCGCATGTGGTCAATGTGCACCTGGACTGGGAAGAGCCGAGCAAGGTGGTGTACCTGAACATCGATCAGGATCGTGCCAGGGCATTGGGAGTGAGCACGGCCAATCTGGCGAAATTCCTGCAGAGTTCGCTGACCGGTTCGAGTGTCAGTCAGTATCGCGAAGACAACGAATTGATCGAGATTCTGCTGCGCGGCACGGTGCATGAGCGTACTGAGTTGTCGCTGTTGCCAAGCCTGGCGGTGCCGACGGATAACGGTCGCAGCGTGGCGTTGTCGCAGATCGCGACGCTGGAATATGGCTTTGAGGAGGGCATTATCTGGCACCGTAATCGTCTGCCGACGGTGACGGTGCGCGCCGATATTTATGGCAAGGAGCAGCCGGCGACGTTGGTCAAGCAGATCATGCCGACGCTGGATCCGGTTCGCGCTGAGTTGCCGGACGGTTATTTGTTGGATGTCGGTGGCACGGTGGAGGATTCGGAGCGTGGGCAGAAGTCGGTGAACGCCGGGGTGCCGATGTTCATCGTGGTGGTGCTGACGTTGCTGATGGTGCAGTTGCGCAGTTTTTCGCGTACGGCGATGGTGTTTCTGACGGCGCCCTTGGGGTTGATCGGGGTGGTGCTGTTTCTGATGGTGTTCCGCCAGCCGTTCGGGTTTGTGGCGATGTTGGGGACGATTGCGCTGTCGGGGATGATCATGCGCAATTCGGTGATTCTGGTGGATCAGATCGAGCAGGATATTGCCTCCGGGCTCAGGCCTTGGCAGGCGATTATCGAGGCGACTGTGCGGCGGTTTCGACCGATTGTTTTGACGGCGCTGGCGGCCGTGCTGGCGATGATTCCTTTGTCACGGAGCGTGTTTTTCGGGCCGATGGCGGTGGCGATTATGGGGGGGTTGATTGTTGCTACGGCGCTGACGCTTTTGTTTTTGCCGGCGTTGTATGCGGCTTGGTTCCGGGTTCGGCGGGAGGCTTGATTTTTTTGGGCTTGGCGGCCTTTGGGCCGACCATGCTTTGGGTGTTCTTGGTTAATATCCGTTTTTTGGGGTGCGGCGGCTGGCGGTTCCGCCCTTACGGCGGGTCACTTTTTCAGACGCCAAAAAGTAACCAAAAGGCTGGGCCCCGGCGTTCGGCCCGCTCGCTGGGGCTCGGGGTTCCTTCGCTCCGGAATTGATCCGGGGGCATCGCTTCCGGTTTGCTTCGCTGCACCTCCTTTCGATGCATTCGACTCCGTCGAACGGCGCTGCGCGCCCACCCCCGGATCAATCCCTCCACTCAGCCTGCCGAAGGGGCCAGTACGGCAAGATCAAGAGCTTTGTCGAGCTTGCGCTCATCCGGTGCAGAAGCTGCCGAAGGTTGCGATCTTTTGATCTTGGCTTCGCAGGAGCTGAGCTTGCTCGCGAAAGCGACCTGCCAACCGATCAATTTCTCCCCGCCTGCACCCGACCCAATTGTAGGAGCCGAGCTTGCTCGCGAAGACGGCCTGCCAACCGACCTGTTGCTTGCAGATGTACGCCATCAAATTGTAGGAGCTGAGCTTGCTCGCGAAGGCGGCCTGACAGCCGCCCCATCTCTATCTGAATGCACGCGATTCAAACTGTGGGAGCTGGCTTGCTCGCGATGACGGCCTGCTAGCCGACTAATTTCTCCCTGAATATCCTCTACTTTCTTCCTACATCTTTTTCAGAAACCTCTGATATTGAGCCCGTGTCCCTCGGGTGTTGTACTTCTGCCTCTGCTTTCACAGCCCTCGAGCACACCTTCTGATGAAAAAGCCGCCAGTCTCCAAGGGCAGATCCGATCCCGTGTTCGACCTGTTGGCGCGCCCACCGCACAAGCAGCGTCTGGCGGATTATCTGGCGTTGCTTAAACCTGTTGATGATCAGGGGCGTTATCTGCCGTTCGAGGCACTGCGCTATCGCTGGGCACCCGGTTTGGATGTCAATTTGTGTTGGGCTTTGGTCAAAAAGGCGCGGGTGGCGCAGTACGTCAATCTGCTGCCACTGGGGGACCCGGTGCACTGGGGGAAATATCTGCTGACGCCGTTGGCGCAGATGACGCTTTCGGTGGTGGATCGGCAGACGACTACCGCCGCCCTGGATGACATGACCCGTCGGATCGGCGAGCGGGCGCATTTCAGTTATCTGCTTAATGATCTGATCGAGGATGAGGCCATCGCCAGTAGCCAGTTGGAGGGCGCGGCGACCACCACGCGTGTCGCCAAAGACATGCTCAAGCGCCAGCGCCAGCCGCGTACGCCGGACGAGCGTATGGTCATGGGCAACTATCGGATGATGAATTTCGCCTGGGAAAAACGCTACGAACCGTTGAGTGTCGATTTGATCGCAGCGATGCATCGGGTGGGCGTGGAGGGGATTGCTGACGAGCAATATTCTCCGGGCGTTTTCAGGACAAATGATGAGGTGGTTGTCCAGGACGGTTCAGGCAACACGGTACATCGTCCACCGCACGCTGCTGGGCTGATTTTGCGCTTGGAGAGGTTGTCGAACTGGATCAATTTGCCCCAAGGATTACCTCAGGACAGGCGTTATGTGCATCCGCTGATCAAGGCGATCACGCTGCATTTTGCTTTGGGCTACGAGCACCCCTTTCGCGACGGTAACGGGCGGGTCGCGCGGGCGTTGTTCTACTGGTTGATGTTCAAAAACGAATTCGCCGCGTTTCGTTACATTGCGATCAGTTTGCTGCTGCGCAATGCGCCGGTGAAGTATGGGCGGTCTTATTTGCATACCGAGGCGGACGAGCTCGATCTGACTTACTTCATCGAGTTTCAGTGTTCGGTGATTGTGCGGGTGGTGGGCTGTTTTGATTAAGCCAGGCGCAAGAGCGTGGCGCTTAACGAGGACTTTGAACGATGGCTGACGGAGTCGGGATTCTTCGATCGGCTGACAGAGCGGCAACGGTCTTTGTATCAGGCTGCCAAAAACGGAATGGCGAAGGAGTTTACGGCAGGCAATGTGATGGAACATCTTGGCTGCACTTACGGATCAGCGATGTCGACGCTCAACGGACTGGTCGAGTTGCAGGTTTTCGAAAAGAGAAAAATGGGCCCTGAGTGGGTGTTCTTCTTGCACATTGCAAATGAGTTGAAAAACGGGAGCGAGAAATTTCGCTCCCGTTCGGTGCCGGCTTAAAGAGTGCCAAAGACTTTCTTCGCCAGGCTGGTCGCCGCAGCGGCCGGGTTCTGGCGGATGGTTTCTTCTTGTTTGCCGATCATTTCGAACAGGCCATTCAATGCCTGTTCGGTCACGTAGTTTTCGACATTTGCGCTCTTCGCATCGACAACACCGAATGCAGCAGCCTGGCCGGCGAAGGAGTTGTACTTCTGCGCAACGCCAACCTTGTCGGTCGCCTGTTTGACGATCGGCAGGAACTTGGCGCGGATCTGTTCGCGGCTGGTTTTATCCAGGTATTGCGTGGCGGAATCCTTGCCGCCGCTGAGGATGCCTTTGGCGTCTGCCACGCTCATTTTTTTCACGGCGTCGACGAGGATTGGCTGGGCCTGGGTCACGGCGGACTCCGCTGCTTTGTTCATCGCAGTTTCGAGTTCTTCGACCTGAGCGCCCATGCCGAAGGCTTTCATTTTGCTGGCGGCTTTGCCAAGTTTGCCAGGCAGTTCGATTTTCACGTCGGGGTTATTACTGAAGCCACCCGGCGTGCCCAGTTGTTTGACGGCGATTTGCGCGCCTTGGCTCAGGGCATCCTTGAGGCCACCGGTAGCGTCCTGTTGTGACAGGTCGCTGAGCGACAGCGCCATGGCGTTGGCGCAGATCATCAGGCCCGCGCACAGGCCGGCAAAGCGAAGGGTAGGGCGGAGCATGGCAGCTTCCTTAACAGACAATTAGCGAATGGCGTCGACGCGGATTTTCAGCGGCTGCGGGTCATTGCCGTCGAGTTGCACGGCATGGTTTTCGGTGGTGATGAACATCAACTCGCCGTTGACTTCGATGCGCGCGCTGACCGAGTAACGGTGGCCGGGTTTGACCTGCGCCGGATCGTAGCTCAAATGAAACGGCAATGGCACCTGACCTTTGACCGGACCTTTCTGCTCGTCGATTACCACAGCCGGTGCGTCTGCCAGCGACACGTCCTGCAGGCTCACGCTTAAGGTCGCACTTGGCGGCAGGGCGATGCGTTGCAGGTAAAACACTTCGCCATCGAGACCGACCTTGCCCGCAGGTGTGGTGGATTGGCAGGCGCTCAACAGCGTGGCGGCGGCGAGAAGGGTGAGTTTTTTCATCGGAACCTCAAAGACTTTTGCGCCGGAAGAATCCCGGCGTCGACAGAAATCTAGCGGATTTTTTCATCAGAATCAGTGAACAAACGTAAGGGTTTTTCCAACCATAGTGCGACTGACTGGAAAAGACGTGCACTGAAATTTCGCGAAACGGGTGAGAGTTCTACAGCTCCCGGGGAGACTTGAACTTGCTGGTGATAACGGTTTTCGACGCCCGTCAGTGCATAGCGTTTACCGGGTATAACGCTGTCGGGATCATATTTGAGATAAAAAGAAGTTGCTGTCCGTTCATCGTGCTTGATGCGCACAAGTTCAACTTCCGGAGCGGTAGCCTCATGCAGGCTGATCGTGATGGCTTCTTCGGTCGGTGATGTTTCCGGCAACTTAACTTCGACGTAGAGCATCCCGAGCGGACTCAGGTTGACAGTCTGGCTGTAGGGAGCCTGATTGACCACGACGAAATAGTCCAGCTCGACCAGCAAGGGCTGTTGGTTGTGAAACAGCTGAATATGAACCTGGTATTTCACACCCACGCCGTCGTAGTTGTGTGGGAAGTGAAACTTCCAGGTATTGCCGAAAAATGCAGGATGGCGCCAGTCCTTGACCGTTACCGGCGATTTGGCATTGACAACTTTGACGCTGACGACGGTTTCGTTTTCGCCAGTGAGCGGCACTTGAAACTCAGCGGGCAGATTGAAGTGTAAAGTTACGACGCCGGGTTGTTCATTTAACAGGCTCATTTCGATATCCCTATCGTGAGTTATTGATAGAGCCTATTAATTCATGGATAAAGCAAAGGGGGAATAGAAGCACTCCCCGTTAGTTGTCTACAAGTTTCAAGCTTGAGGTGTGACTGCTGTTTCCGCAGCATCTTCACTGCGATGCAGCGCCACCTGACGGATCGACAAGCGAATATCCGCGGGCAGTACCCGTTTGGCGGCACCTTCAGCCAGTTCGCCCAGCAGTTCGTGGTAGCTCAACTTGCCGGCTTCGTCGCGGCGCAGTACATCGAGGTCGAGCATTGTCTGGATGAAGTGACGGAACAGGCTCTTGTCGAAGAACTCCGGGGCGTTCAGACCGTGGAGAATCGACAGACGCTGAGCCATTACCGTGCAGAGGTCTTCCAGTTCTTCGGCGCTGATGCTGTTCTGACCGCTGTTGAGCAGCAAGGATACGGTCATGTAGAAACGCTGCAGAGTCTGGGCGATGCTCTTGGACAGCAGCGTCAGCAACACGAAATGCCGCGAACTCGGGGCCGGACGCAGGTAGACGTCCTTCTCGAAACGCAGCAGGCCTTGTTCGACGAACGCTTCCAGCCACTGATCAACCACGCCGTCCAACTCGTCCAGCGTCCAGCGAATAAACAGCTCCGATTGCAAGTACGGATACAGCGCGCGGGTATAACGCAGTATCTGCTCGCGGCTCATGCGCGAGGTGCTCTGGAAGAAGCTCGCCAGCAGCGCCGGCAGGGCGAAGATGTGCAGCACGTTGTTGCGGTAGTAAGTCATCAGGACGGCGTTCTGCTCGTCCAGATAAAGAATCTTGCCCAGCGCATCGTTCTGCTCGGCGAGCAGATCCATGTCCTTCACGTGCTCGATCAACGCGCGGCCATCGCCCTCCGGCAACGTGGTGTGCGGCGAATACGGTACTTTGCGCAGCAGCGCCAGGTACAGATCAAGCACCCGCGCCATGGCGCGATCATCCAGCGCCAGACGCGTGGTCGACAGCAACGCCAGCGCCACCAGATTGACCGGGTTGATCGCGGCGGCTTCGTTGAGGTGCTGCGCGACTTTCTCGCCGAGACGGTTGGTGGTTTCGTTGAGCCATGCCGGTTTGTACTGCGGGCCTAGTTCCTGTTGGCGCCAGTCCGGTTGCTCGGCGTCAAGAAACTCTGCCAGTTTGATTGGCTCGCCGAAGTTCACCGCGACCTGGCCGAAGCGCTGCTTGAGCGCGCCGATTACTTTGAAAATATCGAAGATCGATTCTTTCTTCTTGCTCGCGCCGCGCAGTTCGCCAAGGTAGGTGCGACCTTCCAGCACGCGCTCGTAGCCGATGTAAACCGGCACAAACACGATCGGCATACGCGACGAACGCAAGAAGCTGCGCATAGTGATGGCGAGCATGCCGGTTTTCGGTTGCAGCATGCGCCCGGTGCGCGAGCGACCGCCCTCGACGAAGTATTCGACCGGGAAGCCTTTGGTGAACAGGGTGTGCAGGTATTCGTTGAACACCGAGGTGTACAGCGGATTGCCCTTGAAGGTGCGGCGCATGAAGAACGCGCCGCCACGACGCAGCAGGCTGCCGATCACCGGCATGTTCAGGTTGATCCCGGCGGCGATGTGCGGCGGGGTCAGGCCGTTGCGGAACAGCAAGTACGACAGCAGCAGATAGTCGATGTGGCTGCGGTGGCACGGCACGTAGATCACTTCGTGACCCTGGGCGACCTTTTGCACGCCTTCGATGTGGTTGACCTTGATGCCGTCGTAGATCTTGTTCCAGAACCAGCTCAGCACCACTTCGAGGAAGCGGATCGCGGTGTAGGTGTAGTCCGAGGCGATCTCGTTGCCATAGCGCAGGGCCTGGGCCTTGGCTTTTTCCGGGGAGATGTTTTCGCGCTCGGCTTCGTCGAGGATCGCTTGCTTGACCAGCGGCTGATTGAGCAGGCCTTTGACCAGGTTACGGCGGTGGGAAATGTCCGGGCCGATCACCGCCGCTTTCAGGTTGCGGAAATGCACGCGCAGCACGCGTTGGGCCATGCGCACGGTGCGTTCGTGGCCCTTGTTGTGCTCGATCAGCTCGCGCAGGTGGATCGGCGCGGAGAATTGCACGCGGGTTTTACGCCCGAGGACGATGATGCTCAACAGCCGACGCAGACGTCCGGTGACAGCCCAGCTGTCGGCGAACAACAGTTTCCATGGGCTGTTTTCGCTGTCCGGCGACTGGCCCCAGAACACGCTGACCGGAATGATTTGCGCGTCTTCGGCGGCGTTCTGCGTCAGGGCGCTGACCAGTCGGGTCAGGGTGGGCGGCGCACCGCGCTTGTCCTGGCGACCGAGCCAGTCGGGATCCGGCGTCAGGTAGAAGAACGCCGCCGGTTCGATCAGCGAGCCCACCGACACCGGCAGCACCGGACGCGGCAAACCGGCTTTGGTGCACTCGGTGTCGACCACGGCCAGATCGGTCAGCGAAGGGTTTTGCAGGACGTAGAACACCGGACGGCTGCGGTCGAGGTTGAGGGTCAACGACGATTGGTTGATCGTCTCCGAGCGAACCCAGAGGTACAACAGTCGGCGCAAGGTGCCAAACACAAGACGACGGAACGGGGAACGGGTCATACGGCTTCTGCATGAGTGGATAAAACCGAGCAGATGCTCGGGCGGTCGATAGTGTGCCGGATTCATCGAAAATCGGCAAAAAAGCAGCGAAGTAATCTCCTGTTGAGAGTTTTCGCGCCTGTCATATACTCGGCGGTCTGTCGCCGGGGCCCTTTATGGACGTCGGACGCAGGCTGACGTTCCTCAAAGGCTTTCCTGCGAAAAGCCTGTTCAATAATAAAAAAGGAGTATGAACAGATGGCAACACGTGAAACCGGCAACGTGAAGTGGTTCAACGACGCCAAGGGCTACGGCTTCATTCAGCGCGAAGACGGGGTGGACGTGTTCGTGCACTACCGCGCGATCCGCGGCGAAGGGCATCGTTCGCTGACCGAAGGCCAGCAGGTCGAGTACGCGGTGATCACCGGCGAGAAGGGTTTGCAGGCTGAGGATGTGGTAGGCCTGTAACGCAAACCTCGAGAATGCCAAAAACCATTGTAGGAGTGAGCCTGCTCGCGATTGCGGTGTATCAGTCAACATTGATATTGACTGGCACTACGCAATCGCGAGCAGGCTCACTCCTACATGGGATCTGTGTTTAAGCGGTTTTCCAGGTGATCTCTTCTTCACCGTCAATGCTGATGCGCATCCAGCGATCCGCGGTCTCTTCCCCTTCTTCCTCGACCCACGTCCCCGGCGCGCAACGCACTTCGACGTTCAGCGCAGCAAAGGCTGCGCGGGCGCAGGCGATGTCGTCATCCCATGGGGTTGCATCGCTTTCCAGGTAGAGGCTGTTCCACTTGCCCACGGCTTTCGGCAGCCAGGTCACGGGCACGTTGCCGGCCTTGCACTTGTAGGTCTGGCCTTTTTGTACCCAATCGCTGCACGGGCCTAGCGCTTCGCCCAGCCAGGCCGAAATGGCCTTGTGGTCGACGTCGGCGTCTTTCAGGTAAATCTCGATATCCGGTTGGCGCATGGATGTCCTCACTGCGGGTTTGAAAAATCCATTCGCGGATTTAGCCGGCCACGGGCGTTCGCCCGAGACCAAAAGTTATTGAAGAACGAAATAATCGTAGCGCATCGACACGGTGGTCACGAACGACTCGGCCTGTTCGATCACCGCCGCGCGGCGTTCGGCACTGGCACGCCAGCCGTGGGGCGTCATCGCCAACAGGTTGGCGCGATCCTCGGGCTTGTCCAGGGTCAGCTTGAATTCCAGAGTTTCACTGTGCGCCAGCGCCATGCCTTCCGGCACCAGGGCCAGATGCTTGTCGTCGGTGTATTCGCGCACTTCGTCATAAAGACGTTCACGCAGTTCCATCAGATGGCCGCTGGTTGGGCCGACTTTCATCAGACCGCCGCCAACGCTGAGCAGACGCTTGGCTTCTTCCCAGTCCAGTGGGCTGAAGACGCTGGCGAGAAACTGGCAACTGCCCGAGGCCAACGGCACGCGGGCCATGCTCGCGATCAACCAGGTCAGCGCGGGATTACGTTTGCAGGCGCGTTTGACCGCTTCGCGGGAGATGTCCAGCGCGTAACCATCAGCGTTCGGCAAGGCCTCAGCGATCTGCGCGGTGTAATAGCCTTCGCCACAACCGATGTCGACCCAGCGATCCGGCGCATAACTGGCCGCCAGTTCCGCCAGACGCTTGGCCACCGGCGCGTAATGCCCGGCGTTCAAGAAGTCACGACGCGCCTCGACCATGGCTTGATTGTCGCCAGGGTCGCGGCTGTTCTTGTGCTGCACCGGCAGCAGGTTGAGGTAACCCTGCCGCGCACGGTCAAATCGATGTCCGGCGGGGCAGACCACGCCGTTGTCCACCGCATTCAGCGGTTCACTGCAAATGGGGCAAGCAAGCATCAGGCGAGCAACTTGATCAGGGTCTGGTAGTAGATCTCGGTCAGCACGTCGAGATCGGCTGCCAGCACGCGCTCGTTGACCTGGTGAATGGTCGCGTTGACCGGGCCCAGTTCAACCACTTGCGTGCCCATGGTCGCGATGAAACGACCATCGGAGGTGCCGCCGCTGGTGGAGGCTTTGGTCTCGCGCCCGGTGATGTCTTTGATGCTCGACGACACCGCGTCGAGCAGTGCGCCCGGTTCGGTGAGGAACGGCAGGCCGGACAGCGCCCAATCGATGTGCCAATCCAGACCATGCTTGTCGAGGATGTCGCTGACGCGCTTCTGCAGGCCTTCAACGGTCGATTCGGTGGAGAAGCGGAAGTTGAACAGCGCCACCAGATCACCCGGAATCACGTTGGTCGCGCCGGTGCCGGAGTTGACGTTGGAGATCTGGAAACTGGTCGGCGGGAAGAAATCGTTACCGTGATCCCAATGCTCTGCGGCCAGTTCGGCGAGCGCCGGAGCGGCGAGGTGGATCGGGTTCTTCGCCAGGTGTGGATAAGCCACATGGCCCTGGATACCGCGAACGGTCAGCTTGGCGCCGAGCGAGCCGCGACGGCCGTTTTTCACCACGTCGCCGACCAGCGTAGTGCTCGACGGTTCGCCGACGATGCACCAGTCCAGACGTTGATTGCGCGCGGCGAGACGTTCAACCACAGCCTTGGTGCCGTGGTGCGCCGGGCCTTCTTCATCGCTGGTGATCAGGAAGGCGACCTTGCCCTTGTGGTTCGGGTAGTCGGCGACGAAGCGCTCGGCAGCCACGGTCATCGACGCCAGGCTGCCTTTCATGTCCGCCGCGCCACGGCCGCAGAGCATGCCGTGTTCATCGATCAGCGCGTTGAACGGGGCGATTTGCCATGCGGTCACCGGACCGGTCGGCACCACGTCGGTGTGGCCGGCGAAGCACAGCACCGGGCCGTCGTTGTTGCCGTGGGTCGCCCAGAAGTTATCCACATCTTCGATGCGCATCGGCTCGAGGGTGAAACCGGCATCGCCCAGGCGCTGCATCATCTGCTTCTGGCAATCGGCGTCGACCGGCGTCACGGACGGACGGCGGATCAGGTCGATGGCGAGTTGGAGGGTCGGCGAAAGGTCGGCGTGGGCCGTCATGGAAAACTCCGAAGATCATGAATGTGGGCACGGTATCAATGTGGGAGCGAGCCTGCTCGCGAATGCGGTGTGTCAGTCAACATAATCGGTGAATGTTACAAAGCCTTCGCGAGCATGCTCGCTCCCACAGGGATTAGGAAGAGCCCCGCAAAATGGCGGTTATCTTAAAGCAAAACGGCGACCATTGGCCGCCGTTTAGTGCATCGATGAGGATTTAGACGGCCGGTTCCGCTTCAGGCTTGGCCGCAGGTTTGGGCAGCGACGACAGGAACGCCATGATCAGCGCCGCCAGATACGGCAGCGACTGCACCAGCAACATCACCACCCAGAAACGCATGTCATTGCTCGGCATGCCGTTGACCAGATAGATCCCCAGCGCCGCACCCCACAACAGCAACATGATGAACAGCTCTTCCCGTGCCTCGGAAATCGCCACCCAGAAGCCGTGGTTATCGGCGTTTTTCGGCGTACGGAAGAACGGGATGCTGGTGGTGAAGAAGCCGTACAGCACCGCTTTGGCGATGGTGTGCGACAACGCCAGCCCGGCGAGTGCTGCACAGAATGCATCTTTCAGGTTCACGCCGACGGCGCGGCGATACAGGAAGATGATCTTGCCGACCTTGAACACGAACAGCGCCAGCGGCGGGATTGCGAAGATCAGCAGCGGCGGATCGACCCGTTGCGGCACGATGATCATCGCCGCCGACCACAACAACGCGCCGACGGTGAAGAAGATGTTCATGCCGTCCGCGACCCACGGCAACCAGCCCGCGAGGAAGTGGTAACGCTGGCCGCGCGTCAACTCGGTGTCCTTGCCGCGCAGCAGGCTGCGGGTGTGACGCTTGATGATCTGAATCGCACCATAGGCCCAGCGGAAACGCTGCTTCTTGAAGTCGATAAAGGTGTCCGGCATCAGCCCCTTGCCGTAGCTGTCGTGGTAATACGCCGCCGACAGACCTTTTTCGAATACGCGCAGACCGAGTTCGGCGTCTTCACAGATGCACCAGTCGGCCCAGCCCAGTTCTTCCAGAACCGAGCGCCGGGTCATGGTCATGGTGCCGTGCTGAATGATCGCGTCACGGTCGTTGCGGGTGACCATGCCGATATGGAAGAAGCCTTTGTATTCGGCGTAGCAGAGCTTCTTGAAGGTGCTTTCGTTTTGGTCGCGATAATCCTGCGGCGACTGCACCACAGCGATTTTAGGGTCGGCGAAGTGCGGCACCATGTGCTTGAGCCATTTCGGGTGCACGCAGTAATCGGAGTCGATCACGGCGATGACTTCGGCATCCTTGGCGGTGTGCGGAATCAGGTAGTTCAGCGCGCCGCCCTTGAAACCGGCCAGCGGCGAGACGTGGAAGAACTTGAAGCGCGGGCCGAGGGTGGCGCAGTAATCGCGCACCGGCTCCCACACCGCCGGATCCTTGGTGTTGTTGTCGATGATCAGGACTTCGTAGTCCGGGTAATCGAGCGCGGCCAGCGCGTCGAGGGTCTGTTTGACCATCTCCGGCGGCTCGTTGTAGCAGGGCACGTGGATCGAGACTTTCGGGCGATAGTTGGAGTCGCCCTCGACCGGCAGGAACTCGCGCCGACGTTTGTGAATCCACACCGCTTCGGCCAGTTCATGCGCCTCGGTCAGCAAGACGATGAACACCCCGAGCGCACCCAGCGCCAACAGGAAGCCCACCGTCAGGCTGAACCACGTGCTGTATTGCAGGCTGTAGTCGTAACCGATCCACACCAGCACCGACCCACACAGGAAGGCGATAAAGGTCAGGAAAATCCGCCCACGCTGACGCAGCGCCGAGCCGTCGATCATCAGCAGGGTCAGCGACAACAGCGCCAACACCACCGAACCGATGGCCAACACGCGCCATTGCGGGATCGCCACCACCGGGCCTTCAAAGTTGAATTTCTGCTGACGCGCGGCGTTGAACACTCCCCAATACGCGCCGACCGAACCCTCATCGCTGGCCTTCCACGGCTGATCGAACGCTTCGATCACGAAGTAGTTGAAGCCCTGGCGGTTGAGCTTGTTGACCAGGTTGCGCAGGTAGATCGCCTGATCCGCCGGCGACGCATCGGCACCACCGCGCATGCGGCCGTTGCTCGGCCAGCCCACTTCGGAGAGCAGCAGCGGTTTTTTCGGGAAGAGTTTTTTCAGATCGCGAGCACGGTCGAAGACGAACTGCCCGGCTTTATCCACCGGAATGAATTCCCAGTACGGCAGAACGTGCGCGGCGATCAGGTCAACGTGCTTGGCCAACTCCGGGTGTTCTTCCCAGACGTGCCATTGCTCGGACGTGGTCACCGGCACTTTCACCGCCGCGCGCACGCGATCAAGCAGCACGCTCAGTTGTTCGGCGGTGATTTCCTTGCGGAAGATCGCTTCGTTGCCGACCACCACGCGAACCACGCTGCGCGAGGTGTTGGCCAGTTCGATGGCGCGCTGGATTTCCCGTTCATTACGTTCCTGGTCGGGGCTGATCCAGATCCCCAAGGTCACGCGCAGGCCGAACTCTTCAGCCAGTTTCGGGATGTCCTGTAGGGAGCCGTCGACCGAGTAGATGCGGATGTTGTCCGTCAGCTTGCTCATGATCTCCAGATCGCGGCGCATCTCGTCGTCAGACGGATACTGATCCTTCTGTGGGAATTGTCCCTGCTGAAATGGCGAATAGGAGAAACCGGAGATCTGCTCCGGCCAGTTGGGCGCGGAGACCGGGCGGTTGATCAGTGCCCAGAAACCGGTGAACAGGGCGGCGATTGCCAGAACCACCACCAGGTTGAGTCCAAATTTACGCGATGACATAGCTATTTCGGGTTCCAAAGGCTGTGGAACGAAGGATCGGTCGGCTATACGCCCGAGGGGCGCGCATCCTACACCGGCAGTTCGCCAGTCGTACATCTGATAGGGAAATGCCCGACATTGGGCAGCCGACTTTGACTTAAGTTCTTACACTTGTAGCTGGAAGCTTAAAACTTGTCGCTGTGTAGCCCTATAATGCGCGCCGGTTTTTGGGGTAATGGTCATGAGTACAGAAGATCCGCGGTTTGCAGGCATCGCCCGTTTGTATGGCATCGAAGGCCTGGAGCGCTTGCGCGCGGCCCATGTGGCGATTGTCGGCGTCGGTGGCGTTGGTTCCTGGGCGGCGGAAGCCATGGCCCGTTGTGGCGTCGGCGAGATTTCGCTGTTTGATCTGGACGACGTTTGTGTCAGCAACGCCAACCGCCAGTTGCACGCGTTGGACAGTACCGTCGGCAAACCCAAGGTCGAGGTAATGGCCGAGCGCCTGCGCGGGATCAACCCCGATTGCACGGTGCACGCGGTGGCAGACTTCGTCACCCGCGAGACCATGGCCGAATACATCACGCCGAACATCGACTGCGTGATCGACTGCATCGACGCGGTCAACGCCAAGGCAGCGCTGATTGCCTGGTGCAAACGTCGCAAGATCCAGATCATTACCACCGGCGGCGCGGGCGGGCAGATTGATCCGACGCTGATTCAGGTCTGCGATTTGAACCGTACGTTCAATGATCCGTTGGCCTCGAAAGTGCGTTCGACCTTGCGCCGCGACTATGGCTTTTCGCGCACGGTGACCCGTCATTACAGCGTGCCGTGCGTGTTTTCCACCGAGCAACTGCGCTATCCGAAGCCGGATGGCAGCATTTGTTTGCAGAAGAGTTTTGTCGGCGATGGCGTGAAGCTGGACTGCGCGGGCGGGTTTGGTGCGGTGATGATGGTCACGGCGACGTTCGGCATGGTCGCGGCAACCAAGGCTGTGGACAAGATTGTGGCTGGCGTCCGGCGCCCGGCAGAGCGGGTCAAACCGACAAGCTAGCAAATTTTGTGGCGAGGGGATTTATCCCCGATGGGGTGCGGAGCGCCCCCAGATCAGCTCCTCAGAGTGTCAGGCATAACGCATGTGAGGATTTAGGGGCCGCTTCGCAGCCCATCGGGGATAAATCCCCTCGCCACAGGATCAACCCGCCAGCTCATTCATTCGCTTTAGCACAGCATTCAGGCCATTGCTGCGCGAGGGCGATAACTGGCGCGAAAGGCCGAGTTGATTGAACCAGTCTGGCAGATCAACTTGCTGTAACTCAGCGGCAGACAAGCCGTTAACCCGCAACAGCAACAACGCCACCAACCCGCGAATCATCCGCGCATCGCTGCTGGCGCTGAATTGCCAATGACCGTCGCGCAACGATCCCACCAGCCACACCTGACTCTCACAGCCATGCACCCGGTTGGCCTCGCACTTGTCTGCGTCATCCAACGGCGGCAAGCGATCACCAAACTGCATCAACAACCGCGCCCGCTGCTCCCAGCCCGCCGCCTTCTGAAAAGTCTGCAACGCCTCGGCAGCCTCAATCGGCAGGCTCATCGCAACAACTCCAGCGCCTGATCCAGCGCGTCAAAGAAGCGCTCCAGATCCTCCGAATCGTTGTACAACGCCAGTGACACGCGAATCGCCCCGGCCAGCTCAAAGCTTTTCAACAGCGGCATCGCGCAATGATGTCCGGCGCGCACAGCGATGCCTTGTTCGGTCAGCAAGTGCGCCAGATCGGCGTTGTGCACACCTTCAACGACGAAACTCGCCAGCGCCAGTTGCGGCTTGCCGAGCAGACGAATGCCATTGCGAGCGGCGAGGCCACGCAGCAGGTAGTCATGCAGCGCCACTTCATGAGCCGACACTGCGTCCTGATCCAGCCCCGCCAGATAATCCAGCGTCGCGCCGAGGCCAATCACACTGGCAATAGGCGGCGTGCCGGCCTCGAAACCCAGCGGCGCAGGGCGAAAGCGTGAATCGTGATAGTTGGCTTCCAGCACCATTTCGCCACCGAACTGCCATGGCTTCAACTGTTCGAGCGCAGCATTGCGCCCAAACAACACGCCGACGCCGTCGGGGCCATAGAGCTTGTGACTGGAAAACACATAGAAGTCGCAACCGAGCGCTTGGACGTCGTGCCGACCGTGCACCACGCCTTGGGCGCCGTCGACCACGGTCAGGGCGTTTTGCGCCTTGGCCATGCCCAGCAAGGCCGGTAAAGGCTGCCAGGCGCCAAGCACGTTGGACAACTGACTGACCGCCAGCAATCGCGTGCGCGGGCCTATCAAATGGACAGCGGCGGCGAGGTCGATCACGCCGTCGTCGTCCAGCGGCAGGATCACCAGTTTCAGTTGGCGACGTTGCGCCAGTTGCTGCCACGGCAGCAGGTTGGCGTGATGCTCCAGGGCGCTGATGACAATTTCATCGCCCGGATGGAAAAGATGTTCCAGGCCATAAGCCAGGAGGTTCAGCGCACTGGTGGCGCCGTGGGTAAAGATGATCTGCCCGCTGTCACCGGCATTCAGCCACTGGGCAACCTTCAGCCGACTGTCCTCGAACGCCTGCGTCGCGTGAGCGCCGGGCAGGTGTTGCGCACGATGCACGTTGGCTGCGCCATTGGCGTAGTAATGCGTCAGTGCGTCGAGCAGGGCTTGCGGTTTTTGTGTGGTGGCGGCGTTGTCCAGATAGGTCTGGTCTTGTCGTTGCAGCGCGGCGATGGCCGGGAAATCGGCACGCCAGGGGGAGGGAATCATCATCTGTTCAGCCCTGTGAACTTGGGCGGGGTGTACACAAGACACTGTGGGAGCGAGCCTGCTCGCGAAGGCGCCCATATGGACGCCAAAAGCTTCGCGAGCAGGCTCGCTCCCACAAGTGCCTGCGGCACTTAGTTGTGAGCGTGCAGCGCTTCGTTCAGTTCGATCGCCGATTTGTGGGTTTTGCATTCCACAGCACCGGTTTCAGAATTGCGACGGAACAGCAGGTCGGTCTGACCCGCCAGCTCACGCGCCTTCACGACTTTGACCAGGTTGTTGTTCTCGTCCAGCAAAGCAACCTTGGTGCCGGCGGTGACGTACAGGCCCGACTCAACAGTGTTGCGGTCGCCCAACGGAATACCGATACCGGCGTTGGCGCCGATCAGGCAGCCTTCGCCAACCTTGATCACGATGTTGCCACCGCCCGACAGGGTGCCCATGGTCGAGCAACCGCCGCCCAGGTCCGAACCCTTGCCGACGAAGACGCCAGCGGATACGCGGCCTTCGATCATGCCCGGGCCTTCGGTGCCTGCGTTGAAGTTGATGAAACCTTCGTGCATCACGGTGGTGCCTTCACCGACGTAAGCGCCCAGGCGCAGACGCGCGGCGTCAGCGATACGCACACCGGCCGGTACCACGTAGTCGGTCATTTTCGGGAACTTGTCCACCGAGAACACTTCCAGCAGCTCGCCACGCAGACGGGCTTCCAGTTGCATTTCGGTCAGTTCGCTCAGGTCGATCGCGCCCTGGCTGGTCCACGCTACGTTTGGCAGCAGCGGGAAAATCCCGGCCAGGGTCACGCCATGCGGCTTGACCAGACGGTGCGACAGCAGGTGCAGCTTGAGGTAGGCCTCAGGCGTCGAGGTCAACTGCGCGTCTTCAGCCAGCAGGGTGGCGACCAGCGGTTTGTGGCTCTCGGCCAGACGGGTCAGCAGTTTGCCTTGAACGGCGTCGATGCCCTTGACCGCTTCAGCCAGTTGCGCAGCCTGTGCGGTGGTGAAGGTGATGGCCTGGTTGCCTTCGGTGTAACCAAGGATCGGCGCAACGGCAGCGACCAGTTCGGCCGAAGGATTGAGCAGTGGCTGTGCGTAGAACACTTCGAGCCAGGCGCCTTGACGGTTTTGCGTGCCGACACCGAAGGCAATGCTGAACAGGGAGTTGGACATGTGAATACCTCTACAAAGAGTGACGGGCTGCTTACTTCAGAGCGGCCGCGTAGATATCTGGCTTGAAGCCAATCAGGGTTCGGTCACCGAGATCGAGCACCGGGCGCTTGATCATCGAGGGTTGAGCGAGCATCAGTTCGATGGCTTTCGATTGGTCGAGATCGGCTTTGCGTTCGTCGTCGAGTTTGCGAAAGGTCGTGCCTGCGCGGTTCAACACCGTTTGCCAGCCGTGCTCGTCACACCACTGAGTCAGGTGTTCGCGGTCGATACCGGCGGTTTTGTAATCGTGAAAGTCATAGCTGACAGCGTGTTCATCGAGCCAGGTGCGCGCCTTCTTCATGGTGTCGCAGGCTTTGATGCCGAAAAGGTGCAACGTTTTACTTGAATCGGTCAAGGAATCGCCCCCTTTACAGGTGCTGGAGAAAAATGGTGTCGGATTATGCCATGACCAAACGGTTTCGCGGCGCCTGAGGTCGATTTCCCACCGCAAAACCCTGTAGGAGTGAGCCTGCTCGCGATGGCGATTTACCTGCCACTGACTTTGTTGAACGTTAAACCGTTATCGCGAGCAGGCTCACTCCTACAAGGGGATATGTTGCAGGGCTGCGACATAGGTGCAACGGTCTTACGCAGCCTAAGCGGCTAATATGGCAGTTCAACGCTGTCGATCGTCTGAGATTTTCGCTTTATGCAAACTGCTTACACCGTCCTGATCCTGCTGATGTTGGTCAGCGTCTCCCGTTTGGTCGGACGCGTCATCCCGCTGCCACTGCCTCTGGTGCAGATCGCCGCCGGTGCCTTGTTGGCCTGGCCGACGCTGGGGCTGCATGTCGCCCTTGATCCCGAACTGTTCCTGTTTCTGTTCTTGCCGCCGCTGCTGTTTTCCGATGGTTGGCGCATGCCCAAACGTGAACTTTGGCATTTGCGTGGGCCGATTCTGACGCTGGCGGTCGGGCTGGTGCTGTTCACGGTGGTGGGGGCCGGGTATTTCATCCACTGGTTGCTGCCAACGATTCCATTGCCGGTGGCTTTCGCATTGGCCGCTGTTCTGTCGCCAACGGATGCCGTGGCCGTCTCGGCAATTTCGCAAAACCGTTTGCCCACGCCATTGATGCATATGTTGCAGGGCGAAGCGCTGATGAACGATGCCTCGGGTCTGGTGACGTTCAAGTTCGCCTTGGCCGCAGCAATTACCGGGGTGTTCTCGCTGACCAACGCCAGCCTGACCTTTGTCGTGGTGGCGCTTGGTGGTTTGGCGGTCGGCGTGGCGTTGAGTTGGCTAGTCGGGCGTTTGCGTACGTGGATGATCGCGCGCGGCTGGGACGACCCGGCGACCCACGTGGTGTTCATGTTGCTGCTGCCGTTCGCTGCTTATGTATTGGCTGAACGCCTCGGCGTGTCGGGCATTCTTTCGGCGGTGGCGGCTGGGATGATGCAGAGCTGGCTCGATCTGCTGCCACGTCAGACCAGCACCCGCTTGCTCAATCGCAGCGTCTGGTCACTGCTGGAATTCGCCTTCAACGGGTTGATCTTCCTGCTGCTCGGTCTGCAATTGCCGGACATCATCAAAGCCGTGGTCAGCCATGAACCGACGTTGTGGCCAACATTGTTCTATCGCGGCCTCGACGTCGTGGCGATTTTCCTCGCGTTGGTGCTGTTGCGCTTTATCTGGGTGCAGAGCATCTGGCGTTTGTCGGTATTGCTGCGGCGTTGGCGCGGTAAAGGCGAGCTGACTCAAGTGCCAACCGCACGTTCCTGCTGGTTGCTGACGGTCGGCGGTGTGCGCGGCGCGGTGACGCTGGCGGGTGTGATGTCGGTGCCGATGTTGATGGGGGCGGACGCATTTCCCGAGCGCGACCTGCTGATCTTCATCGCCGCGGGGGTGATCTTGCTATCACTGGTGTCGGCGTGCATCGCGCTGCCACTGTTGCTGCGCGGCATCGAAAAGAGCCCGGACGACAAGCGGCGCCAGGAAGTCCGCGATGCCTGGCGCAAGACCGCCGAAGCGGCGATCCACGCGCTGGAAACCGAAGAGCTGCCGCCGCAGGATGCCGCACACGCGGCGCTGGCAGCGGAGCTCAAGGCGCGGATCATGTCCGAATATCGTCATCAGCTCGAAGTGTTCAACGATTCCGCCGAAGCCCAGGCGATGGCGTTTCAGATGGATCTGCTGGAACGGCGTTTGCGTTTGAAGGCGCTGCGGGCGCAACGCCTGGAACTCTATAGCCTTAGCCGTCATCACGAGATTGGCGATGACGTATTGCGTGAGGTGCTGGGTGAGCTTGATTTGAGTGAAGCGAATCTGGGTCAGGTGAAATAGGCAGTGCCCAGTAGTTGAGCGCGGGATAAGCCTTTCTGGCAAAGCGCTTGTCCCCTTCGCTGAGGACCATATTGTTGCCGATATCCCATTTCTTGCGGGTCAGAAAGTCGGGCGTCGGGTAATGCATGATGGAGTGTCTATCGTAGGTGCCGAGGAATTCCGACTGCCTGGGGTCAAGGTTGAAGAAGTTGTGATCAACCTGAGCCTTGTTCCAGCCATGGTTCTTTTTGAAGAAATCATAGGCGGCGGCTTTGTCCCACGGGATGTTGGCGTCGGGATGAAGGTGCGCATGATGAAATCCCAGCGCATGGCCGAATTCATGCAGCAGTGTTTGCTCGAAAAAAGGGTCGTCAGTGGCCTTGCCTATTACCAGGGTGGGCTCGTCCGGATCCTCTTGCAGGGCCCATGTGCCAATGGCCGAGTAACTGTCGTTGCCTTCCACTGCGATGCGGATCTGGCCGCCGCCGTCATCTACCAGTTCGAGCGCGAGGCTGATGTAGGGCTCCCATTGCCGAATGCAGAATTCGATCCTTACACGAAGATCTTCAGGCGTGCCGTCCTTGAAAGAGAAGGTCACCGTACTGGCGTTTTCCCAGAGACTGTCCGAGTAAGCGACTGAGCGCCTGAGGCGCGTTCCCGGTGTGAGGTCTTCTCGGGCGTGTACCTGGCGAATGCCGGGCTCCAGCATTCTTACAAAATGACGGGTGTGCATGGTCAATATCCTTATTGATTATGAACGTTGCGCCTTGGTCCGTAAGGCGTCGCGTATTGGAAGTGTAAAGGTAATAGGCTTTGTACTTTCTGGCTGGTCGAAGTTGTAACTTGATACGGATAACAACCCCCCGCCCTGCGTGTCGCAGCGGGCGGGGGTAAACTATTGCAAATGTTTTCCTTGACGTCGGGAAAGACGTATTTCAAATTAATGTCGGGCGCTTACTTAAATGCCTGGGCGCTATTGATGATTCTATAAATACCGTGATCGGAAGTGCCTTTGCGGGCGTGGAGTCTATTTTGGTGGATAGACTTTTTTGATGAACTCTATGTCTTTATTTGAAAGGAGCATGCCACCCAAGATATTTTCTTTATTCCAGACCAGGAAGCCTGGGAAGTCGTAATGCATAATCGAATCTTGGTCGTAAGGTACTGCGTGTTGTTGGCTTCTGTCCATTTTCTTCAATACTTGTTCGTAGGTGATCTCTTTCGCCCAACCATGTCGTTCTTTGTAGTGTTTGTAGACGTAAGGCAAATTCCAGTCAATGGTGGCATCTGGGTGCTGATGTTCGTGTGCCAAACCAAGTGCGTGACCAAATTCATGCAAAATGGTTCTCTCCAGGTCCTCAAGTGAATCGTCTGGCTCTACCTCGAAATGCATGGTGGGTTGGTCTTTGGGTATATTTAATGCGCCTATTCCCACAATGCACCAATTTCCCCGATTGTGGAGTGGGCTGTCCGATATTCGGATGTGTGCTTTTTTTACATCGTCAATGAACTCTATCTTCAGATTGATGTACGGGGTCCAGGCTTTGATCGTTGATTTCAGAAGGTAGATAAAATCTTGATCTTCTACAAAAAAGCCTACTTTTAAAGTTGAATGTTGCGGCCAGAAATGCGTGTCGTAGGCGATGCTGCGCTTTTCGCGGTGACTCCCAGTATTATTCGAATCTGTGGATTGATCCTCAGTTGGTATGAGGGTTGCGCAACTAAATAGTTTGGCCATTTTATCTTCCGTTATGTTGGGTTGTTGTTTGTCAGGCACTTCTCGCATGGCGATAACTTGCGAGTTATTAAAATAGGTGCTGGGCGGAAGATAATGGTTTGCGAAAGTTTGTGGTGGTTGTTTGTGTTGCAGTTTGCAACTTTGAATAAGGTTAAGTTTGAGAGGTTTCAGGAGTAATAAGCTAAAGAGTGAGCGCGGTTCGTGTTTATGTATTCCCGCACGGCATTGCACCGTGCGGGATATAAGTTTTACGAGCGATGTCGGATAATGAAGTCACGAATGCGTTCTGCGGCTTCCACGCATTCTGCCAATGGCGCGACCAGTGCCATCCGTACTCTACCCGCCCCCGGATTGACGCCATCCACGTCACGGGAAAGATAGGAACCCGGCACCACGGTCACGTGCTCTTCGGCGAACAGGTCGCGGCAGAACGCGGCATCATCGCCTTGCACATTCGGCCACAGGTAGAAACTGCCATCCGGACGTTGTACGTCCATCACCGGGCCGAGAATCTCCAGTACCGCGTCGAACTTCTCGCGATACAGCGCACGGTTGGCGCGTACATGCACTTCGTCATTCCATGCAGCGACGCTGGCCAGTTGTGTTTGCACCGGCATCGCGCAGCCGTGGTAGGTCCGATACAGCAGGAAACCCTTGAGGATGTCGGCGTCGCCGGCAACGAAACCGGAGCGCAGGCCCGGCAGGTTCGAGCGCTTGGACAGGCTGTGGAACACCACGCAACGTTTGAAATCCTTGCGGCCCAGTTCTACGCAAGCGGTGAGCAGGCCTGGCGGCGGAGTTTGCTCATCGAAGTACAGCTCGCTGTAGCACTCGTCCGCAGCGATCACGAAGTCGTATTCGTCAGCCAGGGCGATGAGTTTTTTCAGCACATCGACCGGGATCAGCGCGCCGGTCGGGTTGCCCGGCGAGCACAGGAACAGGATCTGGCAGCGCTTCCAGATGTCCGGCGAAACCGCATCGAAATCCGGGTTGAAGCCGTTCTCGTCGAGGCACGGGAGGTAGTGAGGCTTGGCTCCGGCGAGGAACGCAGCACCTTCGTAGATTTGATAGAACGGGTTCGGGCTGACCACCAGCGCGTCGTCACCACGGTTGACCACGGTCTGGGTGAACGCGAACAACGCTTCACGGGTACCGTTGACCGGCAGTACGTTGCGCGCCGGGTCGATCCAGCCGCTCGGCACGCCGAAACGACGCTCGCACCAGCCGGCGATGGCTTCGCGCAGGGCTGGAATGCCGAGGGTGGTCGGGTACACCGCCATCTGATCCAGACTGTTTGCCAGCGCCTCCGCGACAAAACCTGGCGAGCGGTGTTTCGGCTCACCGATCGACAGGGCGATCGGGCGTTTGTCCGGGTTCGGCGTGACGGTGCCGAGCAAGGCACGAAGCTTCTCGAACGGGTAGGGCTGGAGCTGGTTCAGAGCGTTGTTCATTGGGGCCTCTTCAAGTGTGAAAGGGGAGCCATAGTGGCGAGGGGATTTATCCCCGTTCGGCTGCGAAGCAGTCGTAAAACCTGTGCGCGCGGACTTTCAGTCAAATCGCAGTGAATGGTTTTAGGGCCGCTTCGCAGCCCAACGGGGATAAATCCCCTCGCCACAGGGGAAATTCATTGATTCAAATACTGATTCGCGAAAGCTTGATATCCGGTTCCTGATTGACGCTCAGTTGCTCAACGATCGCATCCTGCAAACGGCTGCACAGCAACGGGTCGGATAACGGTTGGTTATGCGCGTCGGTGATGAAGAACACGTCTTCCACCCGCTCGCCCAAGGTCGCAATCTTGGCATTCTGCAGCGACAGGTCGAACTCCAGGAAGATCCCGCCGATTCGCGCCAGCAGGCCTGGACGATCCGGTGCGGTGAGTTCCAGCACTGTCACCGGGCGCTGGGCGTCGTTGTGGATCGTCACTTGGGGTGCGAAGGCAAAGTGCTTGAGCTGACGCGGCACGCGACGCTGAATGATCGTCGGATAGTCGTCCGGATTACGCAGCGCTTCGGTCAGGCCTTCGCGGATCTGCTTGACCCGCGCCGGATTGTCGCCGATGGATTCACCTTCGTTATCGAGCACGATGTAGGTGTCGAGGGTGAACTGGCTGCTCGACGTGATAACCCGGGCGTCGTGAATGTTCAGGTTGAGCTGATCCATCGCCGCCACGGTCACGGCGAAGAAGTCATGCTGGTCCGGTGCATAAATGAAGATCTGCGTGCCGCCCTCGAACTCGCGTTGGGTGGTCTCCTTGATCAGCACCAGCGGCCCGCCATCGACCGGCTGCTGCAGGATCGCGTCGCTGTGCCAGGCCACGTCGCCAGCAGTGTGGCGCAGGAAATAGTCATCGCCCAACTGCGCCCACAACTGTTCGACGTCGTCCGGGTCGGTGCCGCCGCGCACCAGAATGTCCAGTGCGGCGCTTTGGGTCTGGCGGATCTGCTCTTCGCGATCCACCGGGTTTTCCAGACCTCGGCGCAGGGCACGCTTGGTTTCGGTGTAGAGCTGGCGCAACAGGCTGGCGCGCCATGAGTTCCACAGCGTCGGGTTGGTGGCGTTGATATCGGCGACGGTCAACACGTAGAGGTAATCGAGGCGGGTTTCATCGCCAACCGCTTGCGCGAAGTCGTGAATCACCTGCGGGTCGGACAAGTCCTTGCGCTGCGCGGTGGTCGACATCACCAGATGGTTCTGCACCAGCCAGACAATCAGGCGGCTGTCCCACACGGGCAACTGATGGCGCTGGCAGAACGCCTCGGCATCAACCGCACCGATTTCCGAGTGGTCGCCATGCCGGCCTTTACCGATGTCGTGGTACAGGCCCGCCATGTAGATGAGTTCGGGCTTGGGCAGCTTGGCCATGAGCTTGGCGGCCAGCGGGAATTTTTCCGACACCTGGGTGTACTGCAACTTACGCAGATGTTTGATCAGGTTCAGCGTGTGCGCATCGACTGTGTAGATGTGGAACAAGTCGTGTTGCATCTGCCCGACGATAAAGCCGAATTCCGGCAGATATCGCCCGAGAATGCCGTAACGGTTCATCCGCCGCAGGTTGCGGTGAATGCCGATTTTGCACTTGAACAGCTCGATGAACAGGCTGGTGTTGCGAATGTCGTTACGGAAGTTGTCGTCGATCAGGTGACGGTGCTCGCGCAGCAGACGAATGGTGTCGGCGCGCACGCCTTTGATTTCAGGCTGCTGCGCCATCAGCACGAAGATCTCGAGCATGGCGAACGGCGTGCGGCGGAACACGTTGTCGTTGCGCGCCTCGATATAGCCGTCATGCAGTTGGAAGCGCGAGTTGATCGGCTGTGGCGGCGCTTCGTCTTCCGGCGCGAGGATGACCTCTTCGAAGTGCTGGATGATCAGGTCGCTGAGCTGAGCAATGCTCATGACCACGCGGAAATATTGCTGCATGAAGTTTTCGACGGCCTGTTTGGCGTCGTCGCCTTCAAAGCCAAGCAAGCCGGCAATGGTGCGCTGATGATCGAACAGCAGCCGATCCTCGGAGCGGCCCGCCAGCATGTGCAGGGCGTAGCGCACTTTCCAGAGGAATTCCTGCGAGGAGGCGAGCAGGGCGTTTTCGCTCTCGACCAGGAAACCTTCGCCGGCTAGGGCGCGCAGGTTGAGCGTGCCGTACTGGCGCCGGGCAACCCAAAGAATCGTCTGGATATCCCGCAGTCCGCCGGGTGAGCCTTTGACGTTGGGTTCCAGGTTGTATTCGGTATCGTTGTACTTGTGGTGACGGGCCTTCTGTTCGGCGCGCTTGGCCAGGAAGAACTCCTTGGCCGGCCACATGTGGGCGGTGCTGGTGACATCGAGCATGCGCTGGCGCAGGCGTTCGGGGCCGCAGATGGTGCGGCTTTCCATCAGGTTGGTTACCACCGTCAGGTCCGCGCGCGCTTCTTCGGCGCATTCATCGACCGAGCGCACACTCTGGCCGACTTCCAGGCCGATGTCCCACAGCAGCGTAAGAAAACGTTCGATGGAGTCGCGGAAAACTTCGTGATCGGCGCTGTCCAGCAGGATCAGCAAGTCGATGTCGGAATACGGGTGCAATTCACCCCGGCCGTAGCCGCCGACCGCGACCAGCGCGATGTCGGCGTCGTCGCTCCAGCTGAACTGCTCCCAGGCCTTTTGCAGGATGTTGTCGACGAACCAGGCACGGTCTTCGATCAGGCGGCGGATGTCGCGGCCATTGCGAAAACGCGTGTCGAGCACGTCGCGGGCCTGGCGGATCGCCTTCTTGAACGCTGCAATAGGACTCGCTTTCAGGGCCAGTTCAGCCTGGAACTGGCCGCGGTCGAAGAGTTCGGGATCCACCTGCGGCATCGATTGGCTTTCCTTCTATAAGGCTGGGAGCGTTGAGTGGATCAGGCCGAGACGCGCGGGATGGTGTCGTCGGCGCGCAAGGTGAAGATTTCGTAACCGGTGTCGGTGACCAGCAGGGTGTGTTCCCACTGCGCCGAGAGCTTGCGGTCCTTGGTGATCGCGGTCCAGCCGTCGCCCAATACTTTGGTGTCGGCCTTGCCCTGATTGATCATCGGCTCGATGGTGAAGGTCATGCCAGCCTTCAGCTCCATGCCGGTACCGGCGCGGCCGTAGTGGAGGATCTGCGGTTCTTCGTGGAACACCTTGCCGATGCCGTGGCCGCAGAACTCGCGTACCACCGAGAACCCGTTCTTTTCAGCATGCTTCTGGATCACTTCACCGATGTCGCCAAGGCGGCAGCCGGGTTTGACGATCTCGATCGCCTTGTACATGCATTCCTGGGTGATCTGCGACAGGCGCTCGGCCCACACTGGCACTTCGCCGACGTGGAACATGCGGCTGGTGTCGCCGTGGTAGCCGTCTTTGATGACGGTCACGTCGATGTTCAGGGTATCGCCGTTTTTCAGCGGTTTGTCGTTCGGGATGCCGTGGCACACCACGTGGTTGATCGAGGTGCAGATCGACTTCGGATAGCCCTTGTAGTTGAGCGGGGCAGGGATGGCCTGCTGCACATCAACGATGTAGTCATGGCAGATCTGGTTCAGTTGGTCCGTGGTCACGCCTGGTTTGACATGTTCGGCAATCATTTCCAGCACATCGGCGGCCAGTTTGCCGGCGACACGCATGCCAGCGATGTCCTCGGGGGTTTTGAGGTTGACGGTCATACAGGCTCTCTCTGCGCTCGGCGGCGCTTGCTGATACGGATAGGGTGGCAGGTGTGCGTTTTGCGACCCTGAAAAACGCGATTCTAACAGACGGAAGGAGCAAATCCGCCCCTGCGTGCATCGCTTCTCTCTATACAATGGTGCGTTTGAAGCCGATTCCAAGGGGGCTGCGCCCATGTCCTTGGTGCGAATACAGATTTCGGGTTCCGTTTCTGCGCACCCTGTGGTATAAAATGCGCCGCTTTCCGGGGATACCCCGAAAGGCTTAAATCCACACACGTGTCGACACGATGACCTGGGTGCTTTTGGCTTTATGCCACTGGTTGGTCATTGGGATACGTGGAGGCCAAACCCGACTTATTAAGGAACTATCATGTCCCAAGTCAATATGCGCGATATGCTGAAGGCCGGTGTGCACTTCGGTCACCAAACCCGTTACTGGAATCCGAAAATGGGTAAGTACATTTTCGGCGCGCGTAACAAGATTCACATCATCAACCTTGAAAAAACCCTGCCAATGTTCAACGAAGCTCTGACTTTCGTAGAGCGTCTGGCCCAGGGCAAAAACAAGATTCTGTTCGTCGGCACCAAGCGTTCCGCTGGCAAGATCGTTGCTGAAGAAGCAGCACGTTGCGGCTCGCCGTACGTCGATCACCGCTGGTTGGGCGGCATGCTGACCAACTTCAAAACCATTCGTGCTTCCATCAAGCGTCTGCGTGACCTTGAAGTTCAAGCCGAAGACGGTACTTTCGCCAAGCTGACCAAGAAAGAAGCGCTGATGCGCACTCGTGATCTTGAGAAGCTGGATCGTTCGCTGGGCGGCATCAAGGACATGGGCGGTCTGCCAGACGCACTGTTCGTGATCGACGTTGACCACGAGCGCATCGCGATCACCGAAGCCAACAAGCTGGGCATCCCGGTAATCGGCGTTGTCGATACCAACAGCAGCCCGGAAGGCGTTGACTACATCATCCCAGGCAACGATGACGCAATCCGCGCTATCCAGCTGTACATGGGTTCGATGGCTGACGCAGTAATCCGTGGTCGCAACAATGTTGGCGGCGGCACTGTAGAATTCGCAGCTGAAGAAACTCAGGCTGCAGCTGAGTAACTGACGCCCTGGCGTTGACTCAGTAAGCAAAAAGGGGGCTTGGCCCCCTTTTTGCCACCTCGAAAACCATTTGTTGGCGGCGCAGCTACAGGATCTGTAACGTGCAGCAGCTACAAGGTGGGGCTCGGGACGAATTGAACGCCCGTTCGATCGGGTGGAATGGTTGAAAACCTATCCAAGAGGAATTTGAAAATGGCAGCAATTACTGCAGCGTTGGTTAAAGAACTGCGCGAGCGTACCGGCGAAGGCATGATGGATTGCAAGAAAGCCTTGGAAAAGGCTGACGGCGACATCGAAAAAGCCATTGATGACATGCGTGCTTCGGGCGCAATCAAGGCTGCCAAAAAAGCCGGTAACGTAGCAGCTGAAGGCGCTATCGCTCTGAAAGAAGACGGCAAATCTGCCGTTCTGCTGGAAGTGAACTCGCAGACCGACTTCCTGGCTCTGCAGGACGACTTCAAGGCATTTGTTGCTGCAAGCGTTGAAAAAGCGTTCGCCGACAAGCTGACTGATGTTGCTCCGCTGATCGAAGCTCAAGAAGCTGCTCGCCTGGTACTGGTCGGCAAGGTTGGCGAAAACGTCAACATCCGTCGTCTGGTTCGCGTAGAGGGCGACGTTGTTGGTGGCTACCTGCACGGCAACAAGATCGGTGTTGCAGTTGTTCTGAAAGGCGGCAACGTTGAATTGGCCAAAGACATCGCTATGCACGTAGCGGCCAGCAACCCTGAGTTCCTGCTGCCATCGGAAGTTTCGCCTGAAGCTATCGAGCGCGAAAAAGCTGTGTTCCTGCAGCTGAACGAAGAAAAAATAAAAGGCAAGCCAGAAAACATTGTTGAAAATATGGTCAAAGGCCGTATCAGCAAGTTCCTGGCAGAAGCAAGCCTGGTTGAGCAGGCGTTCGTCAAGAACCCTGAAATCAAGGTTGGCGAGCTGGCCAAGAAAGCTGGCGCTGAAATCGTTTCCTTCACTTACTTCAAAGTAGGCGAAGGCATCGAGAAGCCGGTCGACAACTTCGCTGAAGAAGTTGCTGCCCAGCTGGCTGCCGCCAAGCAATAAGACAGTTTTTTCAACTGTCGCCGAAAGAGGCTGCCCGCTCACGCGCGCAGCCTCTTTTCAGATGGGGTGACCAATTTTTATTGGTTTGCACCTGGAACTGACTTACAAAGCCATGTTCCGATGGCGCTGAAGCAGCGCCAAGCTAGAGTGAACGCCAGCTGTAAACAGCTCGCAAAGAATTTTTAAATACGCCGCAGGAGAGATTCGCAATGGCTCAGCAGGGCAGTGGTTATCAGGCTCGCTATAAACGCATTCTACTCAAGCTTAGCGGCGAGGCCCTGATGGGCTCGGAAGAGTTCGGGATCGATCCGAAAGTTCTGGATCGCATGGCGCTGGAAGTCGGCCAACTGGTTGGCATCGGCGTACAGGTCGGTCTGGTGATCGGCGGTGGCAACCTGTTCCGCGGTGAAGCCCTGAGCAAAGCCGGTATGGATCGGGTAACTGGCGACCACATGGGCATGCTGGCCACTGTGATGAACGCCTTGGCCATGCGCGATGCGCTGGAACGCGCCAATATCTCGGCCATCGTCATGTCGGCCATTTCCATGGTTGGTGTGACCGATCACTACGATCGCCGCAAAGCCATGCGTCACCTGAACTCCAAAGACGTGGTAATTTTCGCCGCCGGTACCGGTAACCCGTTCTTCACGACGGATTCGGCTGCGTGCCTGCGCGCAATCGAAATCGATGCTGACGTCGTGCTGAAAGCGACCAAGGTTGATGGCGTCTACACCGCAGATCCGTTCAAAGACCCGCATGCCGAGAAGTTCGATCATCTGACTTATGATGAAGTACTGGATCGCAAGCTGGGCGTGATGGATCTGACCGCTATTTGCCTGTGCCGCGACCACAAGATGCCGTTGCGTGTATTCAACATGAACAAGCCCGGTGCCCTGCTGAACATCGTCCATGGCGGCGCTGAAGGCACCCTGATCGAGGAAGGTCAACAATGATCAACGAAATCAAGAAAGACGCTCAAGAGCGCATGCAGAAATCCCTGGACTCCCTGAACCACGCATTTGGTCAGATTCGTACAGGCAAGGCTCACCCAAGCATTCTGGGCAGCGTGATGGTGCCGTACTACGGCGCAGACACCTCCATCACCCAAGTGGCCAACATCACTGTGAAGGACTCGCGCACCCTGCAGGTCGTGGCCTTCGAGCGCAATATGCTCGCCGCCGTCGACAAGGCCATCCAGAGCGCTGGCCTGAACCTCAACCCGACCAACCTGGGCGAGTTGCTGCTGATTTCCATGCCGGCTCTGACCGAAGAAACCCGCAAGGGCTTCACCAAGCAAGCGCGCAGCGCAGCGGAAGATGCACGTGTTGCGGTGCGAAACATTCGTCGCGATGCTCTGGGCGAACTGAAAAAACTGGTTAAAGACAAAGAAATCAGCGAGGACGAAGAGCGTCGCGCTGCTGCCGATATTCAGAAGCTCACCGACAAGGCTGAAGCTGATATCGATGCGGCCACCAAGCAAAAAGAAGCGGATCTGATGGCCGTATAAGGGTCGAGTTTTAAATGGACAAGACCAAGCAGACTGCGCCGTCCGCGGTGCCGCGCCATGTCGCGATCATCATGGATGGCAACAATCGCTGGGCGAAAAAACGCTTTATGCCAGGTGTCGCCGGGCATAAAGCGGGTGTCGATGCTGTGCGGGCGGTGATCGAGGTGTGCGCTGAGGCCAAGGTTGAAGTATTGACCCTGTTCGCCTTTTCCAGTGAAAACTGGCAGCGTCCGGCCGATGAAGTCAGTGCCTTGATGGATCTGTTCTTCAAGGCGCTGCGTCGTGAGGCCAAGCGCCTCAACGACAACAACATCAGCCTGCGCATCATTGGCGATCGCTCGCGCTTTCATCCTGAGCTTCAGGCTGCAATGCGTGAAGCAGAAGCCATGACCGCAGGTGCCAACCGTTTCATCCTGCAGATCGCCGCCAATTACGGCGGTCAGTGGGATATCGCGCAAGCCGCACAACGTTTGGCGCGTGAAGTCCAGGCCGGGCATCTGCGTCCGGAGGACATCACTCCGGATCTGTTGCAAACCTGTCTGGCAACCGGTGATCTGCCGTTGCCGGACCTGTGCATCCGCACGGGTGGCGAGCACCGCATCAGCAATTTCCTGCTGTGGCAGTTGGCCTACGCCGAACTGTACTTCTCCGACCTGTTCTGGCCGGACTTCAAACACGATGCCATGCGCAATGCGCTGGCCGATTTCGCTTCGCGCCAACGTCGCTTCGGTAGAACGAGCGAACAGGTTGAAGCTGGAGCCCGGGTTTAATGCTTAAACAACGAATCATCACTGCGCTGATCCTGCTGCCGATCGCCTTGTGCGGTTTTTTCCTGCTTGAAGGTTCCGGTTTTGCCCTGTTCATCGGTCTGGTCGTGAGCCTGGGAGCCTGGGAATGGGCACGTCTGGCGGGCTTTACCGCACAATCTTTCCGCGTCGGCTATGCCGCCGTCGTCGCCTTGATGTTGTTCGTCATGTATGTGCTGCCGGGTCTGGCGCCATGGGTGCTGGGGGCTTCGGTGCTTTGGTGGGCGGTGGCGACGTATCTGGTACTGACCTATCCGCGTTCCAGCGAACATTGGTCTACGGCTGCCACCAAGCTGGTCATCGGTCTACTGATTTTGTTGCCGGCCTGGCAAGGGCTGGTGCAGATCAAGCAGTATCCGTTGGGTAACTGGCTGATCATGGCGGTGATGGTGCTGGTGTGGGGCGCTGATATTGGTGCCTACTTTTCTGGCCGTAAATTCGGCAAGCGCAAATTGGCGCCTCAGGTCAGTCCGGGTAAAAGCTGGGAAGGTGTTTATGGTGGTCTGGCATTGAGCCTGGTGATCACTGCCATCGTCGGGCTGGTGCGTGACTGGACCGTTGCCGAACTGCTCAAGGGCTTGATTGGCGCAGCGCTGATCGTCTTTATTTCCGTGGTGGGCGACCTCACCGAGAGCATGTTCAAGCGTCAATCCGGCATCAAGGACAGCAGTAATCTGCTGCCGGGGCATGGCGGTGTGCTTGATCGCATCGACAGTCTGACGGCGGCAATTCCGGTGTTTGCCGTGCTGCTTTGGATGGCTGCACCGTGAGTCGTCCTCAACAGATTACCGTGCTGGGGGCGACTGGCTCGATCGGTCTGAGTACCCTCGACGTCATCGCTCGTCATCCTGAGCGTTATCAGGTTTTCGCCTTGAGTGGTTTCACGCGTCTGAGTGAGCTGCTGGCCCTGTGCGTCCGTCACGTGCCGCAATTTGCCGTAGTGCCGGAAGCGGTCGCTGCTCGTGGCTTGCAGGATGACCTGCGCGCCGCCGGTTTGCCGACCCGCGTGCTGGTCGGGGAGGAGGGCCTGTGTCAGGTTGCTTCCGCGCCAGAAGTCGACGCAGTGATGGCGGCGATCGTCGGTGCTGCGGGCCTGCGCCCGACGCTGGCGGCGGTCGAGGCTGGCAAAAAGATTCTGTTGGCCAATAAAGAAGCGCTGGTAATGTCCGGTGCCTTGTTTATGCAGGCCGTGCGAAAGAGCGGTTCTGTTCTGCTGCCGATCGATAGCGAACACAATGCGATTTTCCAGTGCATGCCACGGGATTTTGCGAGTGGCTTGAGTTCGGTTGGCGTGCGTCGGATTCTTCTGACAGCCTCCGGCGGCCCCTTCCGGCAGACACCGATGGCCGAACTGGCGCATGTTTCACCTGACCAGGCGTGTGCGCATCCGAACTGGTCCATGGGGCGCAAGATATCCGTGGATTCCGCCAGCATGATGAACAAAGGGCTTGAGCTGATCGAGGCCTGCTGGTTGTTTGATGCCAAGCCGTCGCAGGTTGAGGTGGTGATTCATCCGCAGAGCGTGATCCATTCGCTGGTCGACTATGTCGATGGCTCGGTTCTCGCGCAGTTGGGTAATCCTGATATGCGTACGCCGATTGCCAACGCCTTGGCCTGGCCAGAGCGCATCGACTCGGGTGTGGCGCCGCTGGATCTGTTTGCGGTCGCGCGTCTGGACTTCGAGGCGCCGGATGAACAGCGTTTCCCTTGCCTGCGCCTGGCGCGTCAAGCAGCCGAAGCAGGCGATAGCGCGCCGGCCATGCTGAATGCGGCCAACGAAGTCGCGGTGGCAGCGTTTCTCGATGGGCGGGTTCGCTACCTGGAAATCGCGAGTATCATCGAGGAAGTCTTGAGTCTGGAGCCGGTTGTCGCGCTGGATGATCTCGACGCGGTATTTACCGCCGATGCGAAAGCCCGGGTTCTGGCGGAGCAATGGCTGAATCGGCACGGCCGATAGATTTTGTAACACAATGGCTGCACGCGGCACTGAACAGGTTTGCGGAGAAAGTAGATGAGCGCGCTCTATATGATTGCCGGCACCCTGATCGCTTTGGGTGTACTGGTCACCTTTCACGAATTCGGCCACTTCTGGGTCGCGCGGCGCTGTGGCGTCAAGGTTCTACGTTTTTCCGTAGGCTTTGGCATGCCTCTGCTGCGCTGGCACGACAAGCAAGGCACTGAATTCGTGGTTGCCGCGATTCCGCTGGGTGGCTACGTCAAGATGCTCGATGAGCGTGAAGGCGAAGTCCCGTTCGAGCAGCTTGATCAGTCGTTCAATCGCAAGTCCGTACGCCAGCGTATCGCCATTGTCGCCGCGGGTCCGATTGCCAATTTCCTGCTGGCGCTGGTGTTCTTCTGGGTCCTGGCCATGCTTGGCAGTGAGCAGATACGTCCGGTCATCGGTGCGGTCGAGTCCGGCAGTATTGCCGCCAGGGCCGGTTTGGGTGCGGGTCAGGAAATTGTCGCAGTCGACGGTGAGCCGACTACGGGATGGGCGGCGGTAAACCTGCAGTTGGTGCGTCGCCTGGGGGAAAGCGGCTCATTGCAATTGCTGGTGCGTGAGCAGGGCTCCAATGCTGACTCGCCGCGCGAGTTGATGCTGGATCACTGGCTGAAAGGCGCAGATGAGCCGGATCCGATCCGTTCGCTGGGGATTCGTCCCTGGCGCCCGGCCTTGCCGCCAGTGCTCGCCGAACTTGATCCGAAAGGCCCGGCGCAGGCTGCTGGCCTGAAGACCGGTGATCGCCTGCTGTCTCTTGATGGTCAGGCGCTTAACGACTGGCAGCAAGTGGTTGATACGGTTCGTACGCGTCCTGATACCAAAATCATGCTGCGCGTCGAGCGTGATGGTGCTCCAATCGACGTCCCTGTGACCTTGGCGGCGCGCGGTGAAAGCAAGTCGCCGAGTGGTTATCTGGGCGCAGGCGTCAAAGCTGTCGACTGGCCGCCGGAGATGATTCGCGAGGTCAGTTATGGGCCTTTGGCCGCGATTGGCGAGGGCGCCCGACGTACTTGGACCATGAGCGTTCTGACGCTCGATTCACTGAAGAAAATGCTGTTCGGCGAGCTCTCGGTAAAAAACTTGAGTGGACCGATAACCATTGCTAAAGTGGCGGGCGCTTCTGCCCAGTCGGGTGTCGCTGATTTCCTGAATTTCCTTGCTTATCTGAGTATTAGCCTGGGCGTTCTGAATTTGCTGCCCATTCCTGTACTGGATGGGGGGCATTTGTTGTTTTATCTGATCGAGTGGGCGCGTGGTCGTCCCTTGTCGGATCGGGTGCAAGGTTGGGGGATACAGATCGGTATCAGTTTGGTGGTCGGGGTGATGTTGCTTGCTCTGGTCAACGATCTGGGTCGACTGTAACGCTTCGCTGAATTGCGAATCTGCCGCATTTTGCGGCAGTTTGTTTATTGCCAGTTGGAATAAGAAAGGACTTCATGAAACGTCTGCTGCTAACTGCGGTTCTCACCGTATTGATGATCGCCGAAGTTCACGCCGAGTCCTTCACTATCTCTGATATTCGCGTCAATGGCCTCCAGCGGGTCTCCGCGGGTAGTGTTTTTGGTGCCTTGCCGTTGAACGTCGGCGAGCAGGCGGATGATCGTCGCCTGGTGGAATCCACTCGTGCGTTGTTCAAAACCGGTTTCTTTCAAGATATCCAGCTGGGCCGCGAAGGCAACGTTCTGGTAATCACGGTTGTCGAGCGTCCATCCGTCGCCAGTATCGAGATCGAAGGCAACAAGGCGATCTCCACTGAAGACCTGATGAAGGGCCTCAAGCAATCCGGTCTGGCCGAAGGCGAGATCTTCCAGCGCGCCACCCTTGAGGGGGTGCGTAACGAACTGCAACGTCAGTACGTCGCGCAAGGTCGTTACTCGGCTACCGTCGATACCGAAGTGGTCTCGCAGCCGCGTAACCGCGTTGGTCTGAAAGTGAAGATCAACGAAGGCACCGTTGCCGCCATTCAGCACATCAACGTGGTAGGCAACACGGTTTTCCCTGAAGAAGACCTGACCGACCTGTTCGAACTGAAAACCACCAACTGGCTGTCGTTCTTCAAGAACGATGACAAGTACGCCCGTGAAAAGCTGTCCGGTGACCTGGAGCGTCTGCGTTCCTACTACCTGGACCGTGGCTATATCAACATGGATATCGCTTCGACCCAGGTGTCCATCACTCCGGACAAGAAGCACGTCTACATCACTGTCAACGTCACCGAAGGCGAGAAGTACACCGTTCGTGACGTCAAACTCAGTGGTGACCTGAAAGTCCCTGAAGACCAGGTCAAGTCGCTGTTGCTGGTGCAGAAAGGCCAGGTGTTCTCGCGCAAGCTGATGACCACCACCTCGGAACTGATCACCCGTCGTCTGGGTAACGAGGGTTACACCTTCGCCAACGTCAACGGCGTGCCGCAGCCGCACGATGATGACCACACTGTGGACATCCTGTTTGCTGTCGACCCGGGCAAGCGTGCCTACGTAAACCGTATCAACTTCCGTGGCAACACCAAGTCGGAAGACGAAGTGCTGCGTCGTGAAATGCGTCAGATGGAAGGCGGCTGGGCTTCGACCTATCTGATCGACCAATCCAAGACCCGTCTTGAGCGTCTGGGCTTCTTTAAGGAAGTCAACGTTGAAACCCCGGCTGTGCCAGGTGTCGACGACCAGGTGGACGTTAACTACAGCGTTGAAGAGCAAGCGTCCGGTTCGATCACCGCCAGTGTCGGTTTCGCCCAGAGTGCTGGTCTGATCCTCGGTGGTTCGATCACCCAGAACAACTTCCTCGGTACCGGTAACCGCGTCAGCGTCGGCCTGACCCGCAGCGAATACCAGAGCCGCTACAACTTCGGCTATGTTGACCCGTACTGGACCGCCGATGGCGTGAGCCTGGGTTACAACGCGTTCTATCGCACCACCGACTACAAAGACCTCGATGTCGACGTAGCCAGCTATGCGGTAGACAGCCTGGGTGCCGGCGTGAACGTTGGCTACCCGATCAGTGAGACTTCGCGTCTGACCTTCGGTCTGTCCGCTCAACAGGACAAGATCAAGACCGGTACCTACACCGTTGACGAGATTTTCGACTTCGTAAACAAGGAAGGCGATCAGTATCTGAACTTCAAGGCTTCGGCCGGCTGGTCCGAGTCGACGCTGAACAAAGGCGTATTGCCTACCCGTGGCCGTTCCCAGAGCCTGACCCTGGAAACCACCATTCCGGGCAGCGATCTGTCGTTCTACAAACTTGATTACCGCGGTCAGCTGTTCCAGCCGATCAGCGAGAACTACACCCTGCGTCTGCACACCGAGCTGGGTTATGGCGACGGTTACGGTTCGACTGACGGCTTGCCGTTCTATGAAAACTACTATGCTGGTGGTTTCAACTCGGTTCGTGGCTTCAAGGACAGCACCCTCGGCCCTCGCAGTACGCCGAGTAAAGGTACTAACCCGGGCACGTTGGCTGACCCGGACCAGGATCCACTGCCGTTCGGTGGTAACGTCCTGATCCAGGGTGGTGTCGAGGTTCTGTTCCCGCTGCCATTCGTCAAGGATCAGCGTTCCCTGCGTACTTCGGTATTCTGGGATGTCGGTAACGTATTTGACTCCAAGTGCTCGGACACTACGAACGCTAACGGTTCCAAGTCGAACACTCAGTGCAACGACATCAGCCTGAGCAACATGGCCAGTTCCGTCGGTGTTGGCGTGACCTGGGTCACCGCACTGGGTCCTCTGAGCTTCGCGTTGGCCATGCCGATCAAGAAACCGGATGACGCTGAAACTCAAGTGTTCCAATTCTCCCTCGGCCAGACGTTCTAAGCGTCTGACCCAAGATAACGACAATGGATTTTGTAGGAGTGCATCGTGCGTAAGTTGACTCAATTGGTTCTCCTGGCCTCCTTGATGGTGGCAGGCCCGGCATTTGCCGACATGAAAATCGCCGTTCTGAACTATCAGATGGCACTGCTGGAATCCGACGCGGCCAAGAAATACGCCGTGGATGCCGAGAAGAAGTTCGGTCCGCAACTGACCAAACTGAAAACCCTGGAAAGCAGTGCCAAGGGTATTCAGGATCGTCTGATGGCCGGTGGCGACAAGATGCAGCAAGGTGAGCGTGAGCGTCTGGAGCTGGAATTCAAGCAAAAGGCCCGTGACTTCCAGTTCCAGTCCAAGGAGCTGAACGAAGCCAAAGCTGTTGCCGACCGCGAAATGCTCAAGCAACTGAAGCCGAAACTGGATAGCGCAGTGGAAGAAGTCATCAAGAAAGGTGGTTTTGACCTGGTGTTCGAGCGTGGCGCAGTGATCGATGTCAAACCTCAGTACGACATCACGCGCCAGGTTATCGAGCGCATGAATCAGCTGAAGTAACCCATGACCGTGACTATCAAACTCGGCCAGTTGGCCGAGTTCCTCGGCGCCACCCTGCGTGGCGACCCGGAGAAGCAAATTACTGGGCTAGCCACTTTGCAAGAGGCTGGCCCAGCTCAGTTGAGCTTTCTGGCAAATCCTCAATATCGCAAATACCTGGCGGGTTCTCAGGCAGCAGCTCTGTTGCTCAAGGAAGCCGACGCCGAAGGTTTTGCCGGTAATGTGCTGGTGGTGCCGGATCCCTATCTGGCGTACGCGCGTATCTCCCACTTGTTCGATCCCAAGCCAAAAGCCACTGCGGGTATTCATCCCTCAGCGGTGATTGCGGCGGACGCAGTGGTTGATCCAAGCGCCAGCATCGGCCCTTTCGTGGTTATCGAAGCGGGTGCACGGATTGCTGCGCAAGTGACGCTGGGCGCGCATTGCTTTGTCGGTGCCCGCAGCGAAATTGGTGAGGGCGGCTGGCTTGCGCCGCGCGTAACGCTGTATCACGACGTGCGCATCGGCAAACGTGTGGTTATTCAGTCGGGTGCCGTACTCGGTGGTGAGGGCTTCGGCTTTGCCAACGAAAAAGGCATCTGGCAGAAAATCGCTCAGATCGGTGGCGTGACCATCGGCGACGATGTCGAAATCGGCGTGAATACTGCCATCGACCGCGGCGCACTGGCCGATACCGTGATCGGCAATGGTGTGAAACTCGACAACCAGATCCAGATCGCACACAACGTCCAGGTCGGTGATCACACCGCCATGGCCGCCTGCGTCGGGATCTCCGGCAGCACCAAAATCGGCAAGCATTGCATGCTCGCTGGCGGTGTTGGCCTGGTCGGTCACATTGACATTTGCGACAACGTTTTCCTGACCGGGATGACCATGGTGACCCACTCGATTACCGAGCCTGGCGCCTATTCTTCCGGCACAGCCATGCAACCGGCTGCCGAATGGCGCAAAAGCGCGGCACGCATCCGTCAGCTCGATGACATCGCGCGACGTTTGAAACAGCTGGAAAAGCGCGTAGGGGAAGTGACCCCTGACGGCAATGCTTCATCAGATGGCTGATACCATTTCCATATCAAGTGTGCACAGCCTCTAGACTGCCTCCTTGATTTGCTAGAGGAGTGCGCGTCAGTCGCGCTCCCAATCTTTACATAGGCTTCCCCCCGAAATGATGGACATCAACGAGATTCGCGAATACCTGCCTCACCGTTACCCGTTCCTGCTGGTGGACCGGGTGGTGGAACTGGACACTGAAGGCAAGCGCATTCGCGCCTACAAGAATGTCAGCATCAACGAACCGTTCTTCAATGGTCACTTCCCGGCGCATCCAATCATGCCAGGCGTTCTGATCATCGAGGCAATGGCTCAGGCTGCCGGGATCCTCGGTTTCAAAATGCTCGACGTCAAACCGGCCGACGGCACCCTGTATTACTTCGTCGGTTCCGACAAGCTGCGCTTCCGCCAGCCAGTCAAACCGGGCGACCAGTTGATTCTTGAAGCTACGTTCATCAGTTGCAAGCGCAAGATCTGGAAGTTCGAGTGCCAGGCTTCGGTTGACGGCAAACCGGTCTGCTCCGCCGAAATCATCTGTGCGGAACAAAAAGTATGAGTTTGATTGACCCTCGCGCAATCATCGATCCGTCGGCCATTCTGGCTGACGGCGTCGAGGTCGGCCCATGGTCGATCATCGGCGCAGGTGTGGAAATCGGCGAGGGTACCGTGATCGGGCCGCATGTAATCCTCAAAGGCCCGACCCGCATCGGCAAGCACAATCGCATCTACCAGTTTTCCTCGGTAGGCGAAGACACGCCCGATCTGAAGTACAAAGGTGAAGAAACCCGCCTGGTCATCGGTGACCATAATGTCATCCGCGAAGGCGTCACCATTCACCGTGGCACCGTTCAGGATCGCTCGGAAACCACGCTGGGCGATCACAACCTGATCATGGCCTATGCCCACATCGGTCACGACAGCGTCATCGGCAACAACTGCATTCTGGTCAACAACACTGCGTTGGCCGGGCATGTGCACGTTGATGACTGGGCAATCCTCTCCGGTTTCACCCTGGTTCACCAGTACTGCCACATCGGCGCCCACAGCTTCTCCGGCATGGGCACCGCCATTGGCAAGGACGTTCCCGCATTCGTCACGGTGTTCGGCAATCCGGCGGAAGCGCGCAGCATGAACTTCGAAGGCATGCGCCGTCGCGGTTTCAGCGAAGACGCGATTCACACCCTGCGTCGCGCCTACAAAACCGTCTATCGCCAAGGACTGACGGTCGAGCAAGCACTGGCCGAACTGGCCGAACCTGCGGCTCAGTTCCCGGAAGTCGCGATATTCCGTGACTCCATTCAGTCGTCGACTCGCGGCATCACCCGCTGATCATGGCCAATCTGCGTATTGCGCTGGTGGCGGGTGAGGCTTCCGGTGACATTCTCGGCGCCGGTCTCATGCGCGCGCTCAAGACTCAGCATCCGGCGGTCGAGTTCATCGGTGTCGGCGGTCCGTTGATGCAGGCCGAGGGCCTGACTTCGTACTTTCCCATGGAGCGCTTGTCGGTCATGGGCCTGGTGGAAGTGCTCGGGCGCCTGCGCGAGCTGCTCAAGCGCCGCAAAGACCTGATCGCCACGCTGATCGCTGAAAAACCCGATGTATTCATCGGCATCGATGCCCCGGATTTCAACCTCAATATCGAACTCAAGCTGCGTCAGGCCGGGATCAAAACCGTGCATTACGTCAGTCCTTCGGTGTGGGCGTGGCGGCAGAAGCGCGTACTGAAGATCCGCGAAGGCTGCGATCTGATGCTTACGCTGTTGCCGTTTGAAGCCAAATTCTACGAAGAGAAAGGCGTTCCGGTGCGGTTTGTCGGCCACACGCTGGCCGATACCATCCCGCTGGAAGCTGATCGGGCTGCTGCGCGTGCTGAGTTGGGCTTACCCGATGGGCCGCTGGTGGCGTTGATGCCGGGCAGCCGTGGCGGCGAAGTCGGTCGGCTGGGGGCACTTTTTCTCGATACCGCCGAGCGCCTGCGTGCCATGCGTCCGGGTTTGCGCTTCGTCATTCCGTGCGCCAATGCCGAGCGTCGCGCTCAGCTTGAAGAGCTGCTTGTCGGTCGCGATCTGCCGGTGACCTTGCTCGACGGCAAGTCGCATCTGGCCCTGGCTGCCTGCAATGCCGTGCTGATCGCCTCCGGCACAGCCACCCTTGAGGCGCTGTTGTACAAGCGCCCGATGGTGGTGGCTTATCGTTTGGCGCCGCTGACGTTCTGGATCCTCAAGCGCATGGTCAAGAGCCCGTACGTGTCCTTGCCGAATCTGCTGGCCCAGCGTTTACTGGTCCCGGAATTGTTGCAGGATGATGCGACGGTTGAAGCCCTGGCGCAGACGCTGTTGCCCCTTATCGAAGGTGGTGAAGAACAGACGCGCGGCTTCGACGAAATCCATCGCACGCTGCGGCTGGACGCTTCCAATCAGGCGGCGGACGCCGTCCTTAACCTGATCGGTCAATCACGATGAGCAAGACAAGCATGCAAATGGGCCTGGATTTCACCTTGGTCGCCGAAGTCGAAGAGTTGGTGGCCGGCGTCGATGAAGTCGGTCGTGGCCCGTTGTGCGGTGCCGTGGTGACAGCGGCGGTTATCCTCGATCCGAATCGGCCGATTCTCGGTCTGAATGATTCCAAGAAACTCACCGAAGCCAAGCGCGAAAAGCTCTACGACGAGATTATCGAGAAATCCCTGAGTTGGTGCATCGCCCGCGCCGAAGTCGAAGAAATCGATGAGCTGAACATTTTGCACGCGACCATGCTCGCCATGCAGCGCGCGGTGGCCGGCCTGCACATCCAGCCGAAACTGGCGATGATCGACGGCAACCGCTGCCCGCAATTGCCGATGCGCGCCGAAGCGGTGGTGCAGGGCGACGGCAAGGTGCCGGCGATTGCTGCCGCGTCGATTCTGGCCAAAGTCAGCCGTGACCGTGAAATGGCCGCGTTTGAACTGATCTACCCGGGTTACGGCATCGGTGGTCACAAAGGCTACCCGACGCCCGTTCATCTGGAAGCGTTGGTGCGACTCGGCCCGACGCCGATTCACCGCCGCTCGTTTGCCCCGGTACGTCAGGCTTACGAGGCATTGGAAGGCCTGACGCAGGTTTAGTCGCAAGGCTGATGTTTTGTTCGAGGCCCGGTACAATCCGGGCCTTGTTGTCTCTATGTAACTGGACAGGATCACTATGCCGGCTTCATTCGTTCATCTACGCCTGCACACTGAATACTCGCTGGTCGACGGGCTGGTGCGGATCAAGCCGCTGGTTAAAGCGCTGACCGCCATGAACATGCCGGCGGTCGCGGTCACCGACCAGAACAACATGTGTTCGCTGGTCAAATTTTATAAAAACACCATGGGCGCAGGCATCAAGCCGATCTGCGGCGCCGACCTGTGGCTGTCGAACAAGGACCCGGACGCACCGCTGAGCCGGCTCAGCCTGCTGGTGATGAACGCCAAGGGTTATCGCAACCTGACTGAGTTGATCTCGCGCGGCTTCATCGAAGGCCAACGCAACGGCATGATCATTGTCGAGCGCCAGTGGGTCGCCGAAGCCAATGAAGGCCTGATCATGCTGTCCGCCGCCAAAGAAGGCGAGATCGGTATGGCCCTTATCGGTGGCAACCCGGCGGAAGCCGAAGCCTTGGCGCGCGAGTGGATGACGGTGTTCCCGGATCGTTTCTATCTGGAAATCCAGCGCACCAATCGGCCCAACGATGAAGAGCAACTGCACGGCGCCGTGGCACTGGCCGACAAACTCGGCGCGCCGCTGGTGGCGAGTAACGATGTGCGCTTCATCAAGCAGGAAGATTTTGCCGCCCACGAAACCCGCGTGTGCATCGGTGAGGGCCGCGCCCTCGACGATCCGCGGCGTTCGAAAAATTACAGCGATCAGCAATACCTGAAAAGCGCCGAGGAAATGATCGAGCTGTTCAGCGATATTCCCGACGCGATTGAAAACACCGTCGAGATCGCCAAACGCTGCAACATCGACGTGAAACTGGGCACGCACTTCCTGCCCAACTTCCCGATCCCCGATGGCATGACCATCGACGAATATTTCCGCAAAGTGTCGTTCGACGGTCTCGAAGAACGACTGGCGGTACTGCTGCCCAAAGACACCACCGAAGACTACGAAGCCAAGCGTCAGGTCTATGTCGACCGCTTGAATTTCGAGCTGGATATCATCATCCAGATGGGCTTCCCCGGTTACTTCCTCATCGTTATGGACTTTATCCAGTGGGCCAAGAGTAACGGCGTACCGGTAGGTCCGGGCCGTGGTTCGGGTGCCGGATCGCTGGTGGCCTACGTGCAGAAGATCACCGACCTCGACCCGCTGGAATACGACCTGCTGTTCGAACGTTTCCTTAACCCGGAACGGGTATCGATGCCCGACTTCGACGTCGACTTCTGCATGGACGGCCGTGACCGAGTCATCGATTACGTGGCCGAAAAGTACGGCCGCAACGCGGTAAGCCAGATCATCACGTTCGGTTCCATGGCCGCCAAGGCTGTGGTGCGGGACGTGGCGCGGGTGCAGGGCAAGTCCTACGGCTTGGCCGATCGTCTGTCGAAGATGATTCCGTTCGAAGTCGGCATGACCCTGGAAAAAGCCTACGAGCAGGAAGAAATTCTGCGTGACTTCATCAAGGTCGATGAAGAAGCGGCGGAAATCTGGGAGATGGCGCGCAAGCTTGAAGGCGTTGTGCGTAACGTCGGTAAACACGCCGGTGGCGTGGTGATCGCGCCGACCAAGCTGACCGACTTCTCGCCGATCTATTGCGACGAGGCCGGTGACGGCCTGGTAACCCAGTTCGACAAGGACGACGTTGAAGCCGCCGGTCTGGTGAAGTTCGACTTCCTCGGTCTGCGTACTCTGACGGTAATCGACTGGGCGCTGAAGACCATCAACCGCGACCGCGCCAAGGTCGACGAGCCGCCGCTGGACATCGCGTTCATCCCGCTCGACGACAAACCGACGTACACGCTGCTGCAAAAAGCAGAAACCACGGCGGTATTCCAGCTTGAGTCGCGAGGCATGAAAGAGCTGATCAAAAAGCTCAAGCCCGACTGCCTTGAAGACTTGATCGCACTCGTGGCCCTGTTCCGTCCGGGCCCGCTGCAATCGGGCATGGTTGATGACTTTATCAACCGTAAGCACGGTCGCGCCGAACTGGCGTACCCGCACTCCGACTATCAGTACGAAGGCCTCAAGCCAGTATTGGCGCCAACGTACGGCATCATCCTGTATCAGGAACAGGTGATGCAGATTGCCCAGGTCATGGCCGGTTACACCCTCGGCGGTGCGGACATGCTGCGGCGGGCGATGGGTAAGAAAAAACCCGAAGAGATGGCCAAGCAGCGCGGCGGTTTCATTGAGGGTTGCAAGACCAACAATATCGACGCCGACCTCGCCGGTAACATTTTCGACCTGGTGGAAAAATTCGCCGGTTACGGCTTCAACAAGTCTCACTCCGCCGCTTACGGTCTGGTGTCGTACCAGACTGCCTGGCTGAAAACCCATTACCCGGCGCCGTTCATGGCCGCGGTACTGTCGGCGGACATGCACAACACCGACAAGGTCGTGACCTTGATCGAAGAAATTCGCACGATGAAGCTGCGTCTCGACGCGCCGGATGTGAATACTTCGGAGTTCAAGTTCACGGTGAACGACGATGGCCGCATTGTTTACGGCCTCGGCGCGATCAAAGGCGTTGGTGAAGGCCCGGTCGAGGCGATCACCGAAGCGCGTCAGGCCGGTCCGTTCAAGGATCTGTTCGACTTCTGCGCGCGGGTCGACCTCAAACGCATCAACAAGCGCACCCTCGACGGTCTGATCCGCAGCGGTGCACTGGATCGTCTCGGCCCGTTCTTCCACGATGAGCAAAAGGCTTACCAGGCCAACATCGACCGTAACCGTGCTGTGTTGCTGGCGGCGATGGAAGAAGCGATCAAGTCGGCTGAACAGACCGCGCGCACTCACGACAGTGGTCACAGCGATCTGTTTGGCGGGTTGTTTGTCGAGGAAGACGCCGACGTTTACGCCGTCCATCGCAAGGCCAAGGAGATGACCCTCAAGGAGCGCCTCAAAGGTGAGAAAGACACCTTGGGCCTGTACCTGACCGGTCACCCGATCGATGAATACGAAGGCGAGATTCGCCGCTTCGCCCGTCAGCGCATCATCGACCTGAAGCCTGCGCGCGATACCCAGACCGTGGCGGGGATGATCATTGCCCTGCGCGTGATGAAGAACAAAAAGGGCGACAAGATGGGCTTCATCACCCTCGACGACCGCTCCGGGCGAATCGAGGCGTCGCTGTTTGCCGAAGCTTTCCATTCCGCGCAGTCGCTGTTACAGACCGACGCGATGGTGGTGGTCGAAGGCGAAGTCAGTAACGACGACTTCTCCGGTGGCCTGCGTCTGCGGGTCAAGCGCGTGATGAGCATGGAAGATGCGCGCACCAACCTCGCCGAAAGCCTGCGCCTGAAGTTGCAAACCCAGGACCTGAAAGGCGATCAGCTACGCTGGCTGGGGGATTTGCTCAAGCGCCATCGCGGCGCATGCCCGATCACCATGGAGTACACCAGCCCGGATGCGAAGACCTTGCTGCAGTTCGGCGAGACCTGGCGAATCGACCCGGCAGATGCCTTGATTCAGGCTCTGCGTGACCAGTTCGGGCGAGACAACGTCTTCCTCCAATACCGTTGACCGGCGAGCGCCATCATGGCGCCCGCCCGCAACCTGAATTTTTAATCTCGACCTCAGCGCGCCTCTCCCTTAAGGTAGGGCGCGAATAGACAACCGGCCGGCCCAAGCTCATTTGGGACACGACCCAAGACGGACGCCTATGAACCCGAATTTTCTAGATTTCGAACAGCCGATCGCCGACCTGCAAGCCAAGATCGAAGAGTTGCGCTTGGTCGGTAATGACAATTCGCTGAATATCGGCGATGAGATCTCCCGCCTGCAGGACAAGAGCAAAACGCTGACCGAAGACATCTTTGGCAAGCTGACCAGCTGGCAGATCGCTCGCCTGGCGCGTCACCCGAAACGCCCGTACACCCTGGACTACATCGAGCACATCTTCACCGAGTTCGACGAACTGCACGGCGACCGTCACTTCTCCGACGACGCTGCAATCGTTGGTGGTATCGCTCGTCTGGACGACCAGCCGGTGATGATCATCGGTCACCAGAAAGGCCGCGAAGTGCGCGAGAAGGTACGCCGCAACTTCGGTATGCCGCGTCCGGAAGGCTACCGCAAGGCCTGCCGCCTGATGGAAATGGCCGAGCGCTTCAAAATGCCGATCCTGACCTTCATCGACACTCCGGGTGCTTACCCAGGTATCGACGCTGAAGAGCGCAACCAGAGCGAAGCCATCGCCTGGAACCTGCGTGTGATGTCGCGTCTGAAGACCCCGATCATCGCCACCGTCATCGGTGAAGGTGGTTCCGGCGGTGCTCTGGCGATTGGCGTCTGCGATCAGCTGAACATGCTGCAGTACTCGACCTACGCGGTGATCTCGCCGGAAGGTTGCGCATCGATTCTGTGGAAAACCGCCGAAAAAGCGCCGGATGCTGCCGAAGCGATGGGCATCACCGCCGAGCGCCTGAAAGGCCTGGGTATCGTCGACAAGGTGATCGGCGAGCCTCTGGGCGGTGCGCACCGTGATCCGGCGACTGCTGCCGCATCGATCCGTGCGGAGCTGAGCTCGCAACTGGCAATGCTGAAGAAGTTCGATAACGAAGCACTCCTGAAGCGCCGTTATGATCGACTGATGAGCTACGGCCTCTAAGTCGAAGCGCGATACCCATGTGGGAGCTGCCGCAGGCTGCGATCTTTTGATCTTGAAAAAGCAAAATCAAAAGATCGCAGCCTGCGGCAGCTCCTACAGAGCTTTTGAGAAGCGATCAATCTCTATGAATCCTTCGAAGAGTGATTTGCCTTCACGGCTTTTGCGCAACCTGGAGCCTTGGCGCAACGCCGCGCATTGGCGCATCGCTTTCTCGGGTGGGCTCGATTCCACCGTCCTGCTGCATCTGCTTGCCTCTCTGGCAAAAACCGAATCTCTCCCTCCGTTAAGCGCTGTTCATATCCATCACGGCCTCCAGGCTGCGGCTGATGCGTGGCCGCAGCATTGTCAGTCCGTCTGTGCTGCGCTGGGTGTAGCGTTGCTGGTCGAGCGCGTGACGGTGCAGCCGGGTGCCAGTCTGGAACGGGCGGCGCGGGATGCGCGATATGCGGTGTTCAGTGCGTTGACGCAAGCTGATGATGTATTGCTGACCGGTCAGCATCGCGATGATCAAGCGGAAACGCTGTTGTTCCGGTTATTGCGTGGCGCCGGTGTGCGCGGGTTGTCAGGGATGCCGAAGCAACGACCGGTGGGGCAGGGCACGTTGATTCGTCCGTTGCTGGATGTCTCGCGGGCCGAGCTGGAAGCTTACGCGCAGGCTCAGCAATTGCACTGGATAGAAGACCCGTCGAATCAGGATCGGCAATTTTCGCGCAACTACCTGCGTCATCAAGTCATGCCGCTGCTGACCGGGCGCTGGCCGCAAGCGCAGGCGAGCATGGCCCGCAGCGCCGCGCATCTGCGTGAGGCGCAAGGCTTGCTTGATGAGTTGGCAAAAATCGATCTGGCGCAGGCCGCGACGGCTCATGATTTCCAATGGCTGGGATTGCCGTCGCTTGAGCTGGCGCCGCTCGCAGCGCTCTCCGCAGCCCGCCAGCGAAATGCTCTCGGTCATTGGCTCGAGCCGTTGACTCGACTGCCTGAGACTGACCATTGGTCGGGTTGGTCGAGTCTGTGCGAAGCCGCTGGCGATGCTTCACCCCTCTGGCGTCTGGCCGATGGCCAGTTGCATCGCAGCGCCGGTCGTGTGTGGTGGCTCAGTGGCGACTGGCTGCGCGCGCCAGTGATCGGCGCTGAGTGGCAGGCGCCATCTTCAGCGCTACGCTTGCCCGATAACGGGTGTGTCATGTTCAGCGGGCAGACTCCTTGCGGGCCATTGCACATCGCTTATCGTCAGGGCGGTGAAGTGCTGCATCTGGCTGATCGCGGCCACCGCGACCTCAAGCGCCTGCTCAACGAGCGTGCCGTGCCGAGCTTCCTGCGTGGCAGATTGCCGCTGCTGTTTCGCGGTGCAGAATTGCTCGCGGTGGCGAACCTGCCGGGTCTTGATGGCAATGTGCGGGAAGGCTGGAAATTGCATTGGCAGCCAACAGACGAAGATCAAGGTTTGAGATGAAAGGGGCATTCCGGTAGACTACGCTCCCTTCTTGATACAACTTCTGTGGATTCGCCTGAATTGCAGGAGTTGCCGATTACCAAGCAGTCTTTGCTGGGCGATTCCAAAAAATGTGTAGCGAGCAACGTACCGGTGTTTCCACTGCCGGTCTGTCCCAACGCGGCGGTTTTTTTGAAAGGTGCACTGTGATTAATGCAGGTGATCGGGGGCTTCGGCCTTCCTTCGCTTTCCCCGGCGGCTCGGACCGCTTTAACGCAGACTTCTAGGGTTTTTCATGACGCGCTACATATTCGTCACGGGCGGTGTTGTTTCTTCTTTGGGGAAAGGCATTGCATCGGCTTCATTGGCAGCCATCCTGGAGGCGCGGGGACTTAAGGTCACCATGCTGAAGCTGGATCCGTACATCAACGTTGACCCGGGCACCATGAGCCCGTTCCAGCACGGTGAAGTGTTCGTCACCCACGACGGCGCCGAGACCGACCTGGACCTGGGCCACTACGAGCGGTTCATCCGCACGACCATGACCCAGAACAACAACTTCACCACGGGCCGTGTCTACGAGCACGTGCTGCGCAAAGAGCGCCGTGGTGACTACCTGGGTGCAACCATCCAGGTGATTCCGCACATCACCGACGAAATCAAGCGCCGCATCATCAAGGGTGCCGGTGACGCTGACGTGGCGATGGTTGAAATCGGTGGCACGGTCGGTGACATCGAGTCGCAACCGTTCCTCGAAGCCATCCGTCAACTGCGTTTCGAAGTCGGCGCCAAGCGCGCGATGCTGATGCACCTGACGCTGGTGCCGTACATCGCCACCGCTGGCGAGACCAAGACCAAGCCAACTCAGCACTCGGTAAAAGAGCTGCGTTCGATCGGCCTGCAGCCAGACGTGCTGGTGTGCCGTTCCGATCACCCGATCGACATCTCGTCGCGTCGCAAGATCGCTCAGTTCACCAACGTTGAAGAACGTGCGGTGATTGCGCTGGAAGACGCCGACACCATCTACAAGATCCCGGGCATTCTGCACTCGCAGGGTCTGGACGATTTCGTCGTTGAGCGTTTCGGTCTGCAATGCGGCAGCGCTGATCTGTCCGAGTGGGAAGCGGTGGTTGACGCCAAGCTGAACCCGGAGCACGAAGTGACCATCGCGATGGTCGGCAAGTACATGGAACTGCTGGACGCCTACAAGTCGCTGATCGAAGCGATGAGTCACGCCGGCATCAGCAACCGCACCAAGGTCAACCTGCGTTACATCGATTCCGAAGACATCGAAAATCAGGGCACTGCGCTGCTCGAAGGTGTCGACGCGATCCTCGTACCGGGCGGCTTCGGTCTGCGTGGCGTGGAAGGCAAGATCACTGCCGTTCAATACGCTCGCGAAAACAAGGTTCCGTACCTGGGCATCTGCCTCGGCATGCAAGTGGCGGTCATCGAATTTGCCCGTAACGTGATGGGCTGGAAAGACGCCAACTCCACCGAGTTCGACCGCGCCAGCGGCCACCCGGTTGTGGGTCTGATCACCGAGTGGGAAGACGCGACCGGCGCCGTTGAAGTGCGTACCGAAACGTCCGATCTGGGCGGCACCATGCGCCTTGGCGCTCAGGATTGCCTGCTCGAAGCCGGCTCCAAGGTGCACGATTGCTACGGCAAGGACGTGATCGTCGAGCGTCACCGTCACCGTTACGAAGTGAACAACAACCTGCTGCCACAAATCATCGAAGCCGGCCTGAAAATCTCCGGTCGTTCCGCTGATGCAGCCTTGGTTGAAGTGGTTGAAGCACCGGATCATCCATGGTTCGTCGCCTGCCAGTTCCACCCTGAGTTCACTTCGACACCACGCGATGGCCATCCGCTGTTCAGCGGTTTCGTCAAAGCAGCGTTGGCTCAACACCAGAAGAAGGCGTAAACCCGATGGCACAGAAGATCATCCGCGTCGGCGACATCGAGATTGCCAACGACAAACCCATGGTGCTGTTCGGCGGCATGAACGTGCTGGAAAGCCGCGACATGGCCATGCAGGTTTGCGAAGAGTACGTGAAGGTCACCGAGAAACTCGGTATCCCTTACGTGTTCAAGGCCAGTTTCGACAAGGCCAACCGGTCTTCTGTGACCTCGTATCGTGGTCCTGGCCTGGAAGAGGGCATGCGCATCTTCCAGGACATCAAACAAGCCTTCGGCGTGCCGATCATCACCGACGTTCACGAGCCTGAGCAGGCCGCGGTCGTCGCTGAAATCTGCGACATCATTCAACTGCCGGCCTTCCTGTCGCGCCAGACCGATCTGGTCGTTGCGATGGCCAAGACCAATGCAGTCATCAACATCAAGAAAGCCCAGTTCCTCGCCCCTCAGGAAATGAAACACATCCTGAACAAGTGCGTGGAAGCGGGTAACGATCAATTGATCCTCTGCGAGCGTGGTTCGAGCTTCGGCTACAACAACCTCGTGGTCGACATGCTCGGCTTCGGCATCATGAAGCAGTTCGAGTATCCGGTATTCTTCGACGTGACCCACGCGCTGCAAATGCCTGGCGGTCGTTCCGACTCCGCTGGCGGTCGCCGTGCACAGGTTCTGGATCTGGCCAAGGCCGGCATGAGCCAGGCGCTGGCCGGTCTGTTCCTCGAAGCTCACCCGGATCCGGACAATGCCAAATGCGACGGCCCTTGCGCCTTGCGTCTGGACAAACTGGAGCCATTCCTGGCCCAGCTCAAAGCGTTGGACGAACTGGTGAAGAGTTTTCCGACGGTAGAAACCGCGTAACACTCAATTCTCCGGTAAAGTACCGCACGATTTGTCGCACATGCCCTCGGGCATGTGCGTTGTCGTCTGCAAGCTGCCCGCTGCACACCACTTGCCGACGGTAAAAAGATTTCCTCTAGCTGCGTCGTTTTCGTCAACTTTGGAGTGTTTACAACAATGGCAAAAATCGTCGACATCAAAGGTCGTGAAGTTCTCGACTCCCGTGGCAATCCCACCGTGGAAGCGGACGTGCTTCTCGACAACGGCATCATCGGCAGCGCTTGCGCGCCGTCCGGTGCATCCACTGGCTCGCGTGAAGCGCTCGAGCTGCGTGATGGCGACAAGAGCCGTTACCTGGGCAAGGGCGTGCTCAAAGCGGTAGCCAACATCAACGGTCCGATCCGCGATCTGCTGCTGGGCACCGACCCAAGCGACCAGAAAGCACTGGATCACGCGATGATCAAGCTCGACGGTACTGAAAACAAAGGTTCCCTGGGCGCCAACGCGATCCTCGCCGTTTCCCTGGCTGCGGCCAAGGCTGCTGCACAGGACCAGGACCTGCCACTGTACGCTCACATCGCCAACCTGAACGGCACCCCTGGCGTGTACTCGATGCCGGTTCCGATGATGAACATCATCAACGGTGGCGAGCACGCCGATAACAACGTCGACATCCAGGAATTCATGGTTCAGCCAGTTGGCGCCAAGTCTTTCTCGGAAGGTCTGCGTATGGGCACCGAGATTTTCCATCACTTGAAAGCTGTGCTGAAGGCCCGTGGCCTGAACACTGCCGTTGGCGACGAAGGGGGTTTCGCACCCAACCTGGCGTCCAACGAAGACGCTTTGAAAGTGATCTCGGAAGCTGTGGCCAACGCCGGTTACACGCTGGGCACCGACGTGACCCTGGCACTCGACTGCGCGGCCAGCGAATTCTACGAAGACGGCAAATACAACCTGGCCGGTGAAGGGCATGTGTTCACCTCCGAAGGTTTTGCTGATTACCTGAAAGGCCTGACCGAGCGCTATCCGATCATCTCCATCGAAGATGGCCTGGATGAATCCGACTGGGCTGGCTGGAAAGTCCTCACCGACAAGATCGGCGAGAAAATCCAACTGGTCGGCGACGATCTGTTCGTGACCAACACCAAGATCCTGAAAGAAGGCATCGATAAAAAGATCGCCAACTCGATCCTGATCAAGTTCAACCAGATCGGCACCCTGACCGAAACCCTGGAAGCCATCCAGATGGCCAAGGCTGCCGGTTACACCGCGGTGATCTCGCACCGTTCGGGCGAAACCGAAGATTCGACCATCGCCGACCTGGCTGTGGGCACCTCGGCTGGCCAGATCAAGACCGGTTCGCTGTGCCGTTCCGACCGCGTTTCCAAGTACAACCAACTGCTGCGTATCGAAGAGCAGTTGAATGGCAAAGCCAAGTACAACGGTCGTAGCGAATTCCGCGGTTAAGCGGAAACTGATAAAAGGACACCGGATTGTGTCGAAAAAGTCGTGACAGCGATGGATTTGCCACTAATCTGATGCCTTAACAGCACAAGCCTGGATCTTTCCAGGCTTCGTGCTATCAGATGCTTCAAAGTTTTAGCGTGGCTGTCTTTTTTCACTGGATACCTGATATTCGATGCGCAGTCCTTACTGGTTGTTTCTCGTTTTGCTCTTGCTGCTGGCCGGTCTGCAGTACCGCCTGTGGGTGGGCAATGGCAGTCTGGCGCAGGTCGCCGAGCTGAATCAGCAGATTGCTGATCAACATGCCGAGAACGAGGGTTTGCTGGAGCGCAACCGAGTGATGGACGCTGAAGTCAGTGAGCTGAAAAAAGGCATGGAGACCGTTGAAGAACGGGCTCGTCACGAGTTGGGCATGGTCAAGGACGGCGAAACCCTTTACCAGTTGGCCCAATGATCAATTCTCTGCCGGCCTTCTGGGCCGTGATTCCTGCCGCGGGCGTTGGTGCCCGTATGGCCGCGGACCGTCCCAAGCAGTACTTGCAACTGGGCGGGCGCACAATTCTCGAACACAGCCTCGGCTGTTTCCTCGATCACCCGAGCCTCCGAGGCCTGGTGGTCAGTCTTGCTGTCGATGATCCTTATTGGCCGAACCTGGCGAGCGCCAGCGATCCGCGTATTCAGCGGGTTGAGGGCGGTGCCGAGCGTTCAGGCTCGGTGCTCAATGCCTTGCTGCACCTACATGCGCAGGGTGCCGACGATGAAGATTGGGTGCTGGTACACGATGCGGCGCGGCCGAACCTCAGTCGTGAGGATCTGGACAAATTGCTGGATGAACTGGCGGATGACCCGGTGGGCGGTTTGCTGGCGGTGCCTGCGCGTGACACGCTGAAGCGCGTCGACAAAAATGGTCGCGTGCTTGAGACCGTGGATCGTAGCGTGATCTGGCAGGCGTACACGCCGCAGATGTTTCGACTGGGTGCTTTGCATCGGGCGTTGGCGGACAGTCTGGTTGCTGATGCGGTGATTACCGATGAGGCTTCAGCGATGGAGTGGGCGGGGCTGGCGCCGCGACTGATTGAAGGGCGGGCGGATAATCTCAAGGTGACCCGGCCGGAAGATCTCGAATGGTTGCGCCAGCGTTGGGCGAATCGCCGCTAAAGGATCGCAGCCTGCGGCAGCTCCTACAACGGAATGCAACCCCCTGTAGGAGCTGCCGAAGGCTGCGATCTTTTGATCTCAAACCCGATACTCCGGCTGTTCAGCCAACCCTTCCTTAAGAAAATCCACCAACTTGCGCACCTTCGGCGACAGATGCCGCTGCTGCGGATACAACGCCCACACCGCCGTATTCGGCGGCTGATGCGCCTCCAGCAACGAAATCAGCGCACCACTGTGCAGATGCTCCAGCACGTAATAGTCCGGCAACTGACACAACCCCACACCCTGTAACGCCGCATCCAGCACTGCTTGCCCACTGTTGCAGCGCCAGTTGCCCTGCACTCGTTGGGAAAACTCCCGCCCGTTTTGCTCAAGCTGCCAGATGTCCGTGCTGCCGATCAGGCAATTGTGCCGGCTCAATTCCGACAAGCTGTGTGGGCGACCGTACCGTTCCAGGTAGGACGGCGATGCACACAGGTACATGCGCCGAGGCGCCAGCCGAGTAGCGACCAACCGCGAATCCTGCAGTCGGCCCAGTCGAATCGCCAGATCCAGCCCTTCATGCACCAGATCGAGTTGGCGGTTGCTCAATTCGATATCGATGCGCAACTGCGGATACAGCCCCATGAACCTTGTCACCAGCGGCACGATAAATCGCTCGCCGTAAGCCACCGCGCAGGTCATGCGCAACATGCCTTTCGGTTCGCTGGTCAGGTCGCCGACGGCGCGCAATGCTTCCTCGCGACCATCCTGCAAGCGCTGGCAATGCTGCAGGAACGTCTGGCCGGCCTCGGTCAGCGTCACTCGACGGGTACTGCGATACAGCAGGCGCGTTTGTAAACGTTCTTCCAGTCGTACGATTTGTCGACTGATGTGCGAGGAAGAAACCCCGAGGCGTTCGGCCGCGGCGGTGAACTGGCTGCATTCGGCGACGGCGACGAACTCGTCAATGCCTTCCCAGCGATTTTCGGACATCGGGATTATCCCTGTATGGCAATAATGTTTTGCTTTTGGCCGGATTATTCATCGTCTGGCCATGTATTACACTCTTGTCTGGTTTTTTTATTCAATGGATTCACTGGAGAGTCAGCATGATCAAGTCGCGCGCCGCCGTTGCCTTCGAGGCCAAAAAGCCGCTGGAAATCGTAGAAGTCGATGTCGCCATGCCCAAGGCCGGTGAAGTGTTGCTGCGCGTGGTGGCTTCCGGGGTTTGCCACACCGACGCCTACACCTTGTCCGGCGCTGACCCGGAAGGCATCTTCCCGTCGATCCTCGGCCACGAAGGTGGCGCCATCGTTGAGGCTATCGGCGAGGGCGTGACCTCGGTTGCGGTCGGCGATCACGTCATTCCGCTGTACACCCCGGAATGCGGCCAGTGCAAATTCTGCAAGTCGGGCAAGACCAACCTGTGTCAGGCCATTCGTGCAACCCAGGGCAAAGGCCTGATGCCGGACGGTACTTCGCGTTTTTCCTACAAGGGCGAGACGATTTTCCACTACATGGGTACTTCGACATTCTCGGAATACACCGTGCTGCCGGAAATTTCCGTGGCCAAGATCTCTAAAGACGCGCCGCTGGAAAAGGTCTGCCTGCTGGGCTGTGGCGTCACCACTGGTATCGGTGCGGTGCTCAACACCGCCAAGGTCAAGCCAGGTGACACCGTGGCTATCTTCGGTCTGGGCGGCATCGGTCTGTCTGCAGTGATCGGTGCAGTGAAAGCCAAGGCTGCGCGCATCATTGCTATCGACATCAACCCGGCCAAGTTCGAAATCGCCAAGCAACTCGGTGCAACCGACTGCGTGAACCCGAAAGATTTCGATCGTCCGATCCAGGAAGTGATCGTCGACATGACGGACGGCGGCGTCGACTTCTCGTTCGAGTGCATCGGCAATGTTCAACTGATGCGCGCGGCGCTTGAGTGCTGCCACAAAGGCTGGGGCGAGTCGGTGATCATCGGTGTGGCCGGTGCCGGTCAGGAAATTGCTACGCGTCCTTTCCAGTTGGTCACCGGTCGTGTCTGGCGCGGTTCGGCATTCGGCGGCGTGCGCGGTCGTACCGAGTTGCCAAGCTACGTCGACATGGCGCAAAGCGGCGAGATTCCTCTGGATACTTTCATTACCCACACCATGGGTCTGGAAGACATCAACAAGGCGTTCGACCTGATGCACGAAGGCAAGAGCATCCGTACCGTCATTCATTTCTAAAAAGCAGCCCCAAGCTACAAGTTTCAAGCGTCAAGCAAGGGCGATCAGGCCTTTTCTTGAAGCTCGAAGCTTGTGGCTTGCAGCTGGGAGAATCCTATGAGTCTGGAAAATATCTCCTGTCAGAAGAGTTTTGGCGGTTGGCACAAGCGTTATCGCCATCGTTCCGATGTGCTCGGTTGCGACATGGTGTTCGCTGTCTATCTGCCACCGCAGGCAGAGCAGGGCGGCAAGCTGCCGGTGCTGTACTGGTTGTCGGGCCTGACCTGCACTGATGAGAACTTCATGCACAAGGCCGGCGCCCTGCGCATGGCGGCCGAACTCGGTTTGATAATCGTCGCCCCGGACACCAGTCCACGCGGCGCGGATGTGCCGGGCGATCCGGATGGCGCATGGGATTTCGGCCTTGGCGCCGGGTTCTATCTGAATGCCACGCAGGAACCTTGGTCGCGACACTATCGGATGCATGACTATGTCGTGCAGGAATTGCCTTCACTGGTTGAAGCGCATTTCCCTGCGTCGGACCAACGCAGCATCAGCGGCCACTCCATGGGCGGCCATGGCGCGCTGGTCTGCGCATTGCGTAATCCGGGGCGTTATCAATCGGTGTCGGCATTTTCGCCCATCAACAATCCGATGGATTGCCCGTGGGGTCAGAAGGCATTTTCCCGTTACCTGGGCGAAGACCGTTCGAAGTGGAAGGAGTGGGATGCCTGCGCGCTGATCGCCGACGCGGATGAAAAGCTGCCGCTATTGGTCGATCAAGGTGATCGTGACGACTTCCTCGCCACCCAGCTCAAACCCGAGGCACTGCAACAAGCGGCAAAACAGGCGGGCCACCCGCTGACGTTGCGCCTGCAACCGGGCTACGACCACAGCTATTTCTTCATCTCAAGCTTCATAGACGACCACTTGCAGCATCACGCACGCGCCCTTCGGGCCTAATGCAGGTAGAATCACGCCCTGACAAAAATCGGGGCGTTTTTTTTATGCGTATTGGCCACGGCTATGATGTGCACCGTTTCGCTGAAGGCGATTTCATTACTCTGGGCGGCGTGCGCATCGCACACAGCTTCGGGCTGCTCGCTCACTCCGACGGTGACGTCCTGCTGCATGCCTTGAGTGATGCCTTGCTCGGCGCTGCTGCGCTGGGCGATATCGGCAAACACTTCCCGGACACCGACCCGCAATTCAAGGGCGCCGACAGCCGTGCGCTATTGCGTCATGTGGTCGCGATGATCCACGCCAAAGGCTGGAAAGTCGGCAACGTCGATAACACCATCGTCGCCCAGGCGCCAAAAATGGCCCCGCATATCGAATCGATGCGCGCGCTGATCGCTGCGGATCTACAAGTTGAGTTGGATCAAGTGAACGTGAAAGCTACCACCACCGAGAAGCTTGGCTTTGTCGGTCGCGAAGAAGGCATTGCCGTGCACTCCGTTGCCTTGTTGCTGCGCGCATGAATGAACTGCAATTGCTCGGCCCGCGGGCCTATGGCGAACCCCTCGGCAGCGCGGTACTGAAAGCCATTGCTGAAGATTTTCAGGTCGATGAAGTTCTCGACATCCCGTTCAGTGGTGACGGCGAACATTTGTGGATCTGGGTCGAGAAGCGTGGCCTGAACACCGAAGAGGCTGCGCGGCGTATCGCCAAGGCTGCCGGCGTGCCGTTGCGCACCGTCAGCTACGCCGGCCTCAAGGATCGTCAGGCGCTGACCCGTCAGTGGTTCAGCGTGCAGTTGCCGGGCAAGGCTGATCCCGATCTTTCGGCAGCGGAAAACGACACGCTGAAGATCCTCAAGACCACCCGACACAAGCGCAAGCTGCAACGCGGTGCGCATTCGGCCAACGGCTTCACGCTGCGCCTGACTCAATTCAATGGCGACAAAGCCGCCATCGAAGAGCGGTTGCAACTGATCGCCAAACAAGGCATTCCCAATTATTTCGGCGCCCAGCGTTTTGGCCATGATGGCGGCAACGTCGTTGATGCGCGTGCGTGGGCGGCGCGCAAGGCTTTGCCTGAGCAACGCAATGTGCGTTCGCGCCTGCTCTCGACAGCGCGCAGTTTTCTGTTCAATCAGGTGCTGGCGGCGCGGGTCGCCGATGGCACCTGGCAAAAGGCACAAGTCGGCGATCTGCTGGCATTCACCGACAGCCGCAGCTTTTTCCCGGCCGGTGAAGCTGAATGCAGCGACCCGCGTCTGGCCATTCTCGACCTGCATCCGACCGGCCCGCAGTGGGGCGAAGGTGACTCGCCGACCGCAGGCGCAGTCCATGATCTGGAGCAGGGGATCGCCGCCGAGCATGCAGAGCTGCGCGATTGGTTGATTCATGCCGGCATGAGCCATGAACGTCGCATCCTGCGGCTGCCCATTGGCGGATTGACGTGGCATTATCCCCAGCCTGACATTCTGCAACTGGAATTCGTCCTCCCGGCCGGATGCTTCGCCACCGTATTGGTGCGCGAACTCGTTGATCTGGTGCCGGTGGGGCAGACGGACAGCCCATGCGTATTCTGATTTCTAACGACGATGGGGTAACCGCACCCGGTCTCGCCGCGCTTTATGCTGCGCTGGCGGATTACACCGAATGCGTGGTTATCGCCCCGGAGCAGGACAAAAGCGGCGCCAGCAGTTCGCTGACGCTCGACCGTCCGCTGCACCCGCAATACCTGGCCAACGGCTTCATCAGCCTGAATGGCACACCGACCGACTGCGTGCACCTGGGCCTCAATGGCCTGCTGGAACGCGAAGCGGACATGGTGGTTTCCGGGATTAACCTCGGCGCCAACCTTGGCGATGATGTGTTGTATTCCGGGACCGTGGCGGCCGCCCTTGAAGGGCGCTTCCTGGAGCGTCCATCGTTCGCTTTCTCGCTGGTCTCGCGCCAGGTGGATAATCTGCCGACGGCGGCCTACTTTGCGCGCAAACTGGTCGAGGCCCATGCCGGGCTCGAACTGCCGCCGCGCACGGTACTCAACGTGAACATTCCGAATCTGCCGATCGACCATATTCGTGGCATTCAGTTAACCCGACTCGGCCATCGCGCCCGGGCGGCGGCGCCGATGAAAGTCGTCGATCCGCGCGGCAAGGCCGGTTACTGGATTGCGGCTGCCGGCGACGCCGAAGATGGCGGGCCGGGCACCGATTTCCATGCAGTGATGCAGGGTTTTGTGTCCGTGACCCCGTTACAGCTTGATCGTACGTTCAACGATGCCTTCAGAAGTCTCGACGGCTGGCTGGAGGGACTGCGCTGATGGCTCGTGAACACGAAGACCGGCTGCGTAGCGGCATCGGCATGACCTCGCAGCGTACGCGCGAACGCCTGATTCAGCGGCTCTACGAAGAAGGTGTGTCCAACGCCAAGGTGCTGGAAGTGATCCGGCGTACGCCGCGTCATCTGTTCGTCGACGAAGCGCTGGCGCACCGCGCCTATGAAGACACGGCGCTGCCGATTGGCCACAACCAGACCATTTCCCAGCCTTACATGGTGGCGCGCATGAGCGAGCTGCTACTCGAGGCGGGTCCGCTGGATAAAGTAATGGAGATCGGCACCGGTTCCGGTTACCAGACCGCCGTGTTGTCGCAGCTGGTCGAGCGGGTGTTCTCGGTTGAGCGCATCAAGGTCCTGCAGGATCGCGCCAAGGAGCGTCTGGTCGAACTGAACCTGCGCAACGTGGTATTCCGTTGGGGTGATGGCTGGGAGGGCTGGCCGGCACTGGCGCCTTACAATGGCATCATCGTCACGGCCGTGGCCACCGATGTGCCGCAAGCCTTGCTCGATCAACTGGCACCAGGCGGACGTCTGGTGATCCCGGTTGGCTCTGGAGAAGTGCAACAACTGATGCTGATCGTGCGTGAAGAAAACGGCTTTTCCCGTCACGTTCTCGGCGCTGTTCGATTCGTACCTTTGCTCAATGGGCCACTCGCCTGAGCATTTATATAAAGGTGCTGAATTCCTTTCGTTCGCCCAGGTCTTACTCCGGCAGCGATTGTTTAAACGCAGCAGATTTTCAACTTGCAAACGTGTGCGCGAAGCGATTTCGCTTCATTAAAGGTAAAGCCGAATCGGCCCGTTATACTTGCGACACGTCATGCCGAAAACCGGCATTCCAAATTTTTCAGCCACCACAAAGGGAGCGGCGGGTGAGTCTCACAGTCATTGCGCAGCGTATGGGTAACACGAGCTTTCAGCGCCTGGTGACTGGCCTTGTCTTGAGCACCTTGCTGGTGGGTTGCTCCAGCACCAAATCGAGTAACGTTCGAGTGGTCGATCGCAACGCGGTCGCGCAGCGTCCTGCGGTAACGACCGGGCAATATGTAGTCCGTCCGGGCGATACGATGTTTTCGATCGCTTTTCGCTACGGCTGGGACTACAAAGCCCTCGCTGCCCGGAACAATATTCCTACGCCGTATACGATCCATCCGGGTCAGACAATTCGCTTTGATGGCCGCACCGGTTCAACGTCGACAGCAGTGGTGAGCGGCGCCAGTTCTGCACCTTCTTCGTCGAGCAAAACCACGGTAATCCGACGCCAGGCAAATGGCACCACGACCACTACCACCACGGGCTCTGCGGGCGGTTCTGCGGGCGCTGTACCGTCCGTCGCCAACAAGCAACCCCCCGCTCCACTGCCTCCGGCAGGGCCAGCCCCGACCGGCTGGGGATGGCCATCTAATGGCATTCTGATTGGAAAATTCTCTTCAAACGGTAGTTTGAATAAAGGAATTGATATCGCCGGAGATTTGGGACAGCCTGTTTTAGCTGCGTCTGATGGGACGGTGGTTTACGCCGGGAGTGGCTTAAGGGGCTACGGCGAATTAGTCATCATCAAACACAGCGAAACCTACGTCAGTGCCTACGGCCATAACCGCAGGCTGTTGGTTCGGGAGGGACAGCAGGTCAAGGTCGGACAGACAATTGCCGAAATGGGGTCAACGGGTACAGACCGGGTGAAACTGCATTTTGAGATTCGCCGCCAAGGTAAACCTGTGGATCCGTTGCAGTTCCTGCCAAGACGTTGATTTGTAAGCCAGCCTGTTCCGTCACGTAGAGGGGACAGGCTCCAGCGCTGCCAAGGATAGAGGCGTCGCTTGAGCTTGGGGTCGAACTCACCAAAGGACTATAACAATGGCTCTCAGTAAAGAAGTGCCGGAGTTTGACATCGACGATGAGGTTCTCCTTATGGAGGCCGGCATCGATTCGGAATCTTCGATGTCGAATGATGAAGGGGCTGCTCCACCTTCCGTTCGTTCCAAATCCAAACAATCCGCCTCACTTAAACAACACAAGTACATCGACTACACGCGTGCACTTGATGCCACGCAGTTGTATCTCAACGAGATCGGCTTTTCCCCATTGCTCTCCCCTGAGGAAGAAGTTCATTTTGCGCGCTTGTCGCAAAGTGGCGATCCGGCCGGGCGCAAACGCATGATTGAAAGTAACCTGCGCCTGGTGGTGAAAATCGCCCGGCGTTATGTCAATCGGGGGCTGTCGCTGCTGGATCTGATCGAAGAGGGCAACCTCGGGCTGATCCGCGCGGTGGAAAAGTTCGACCCTGAACGCGGTTTCCGCTTCTCGACCTACGCGACCTGGTGGATTCGTCAAACCATCGAGCGCGCGATCATGAATCAGACCCGGACCATCCGGTTGCCGATTCATGTGGTCAAGGAACTCAACGTGTACCTGCGCGCTGCACGAGAGCTGACGCAAAAGCTCGACCACGAACCTTCACCCGAAGAAATCGCCAACCTGCTGGAAAAACCGGTAGGCGAGGTCAAGCGCATGCTTGGTCTGAATGAACGGGTTTCTTCGGTCGACGTCTCGCTGGGTCCGGATTCGGATAAAACCCTGCTGGACACCCTTACAGATGATCGCCCAACCGATCCATGTGAACTGTTGCAGGATGACGACCTGTCGCAGAGCATCGATCAATGGCTGTCCGAACTGACCGACAAGCAGCGCGAGGTGGTCATCCGCCGCTTCGGCCTGCGCGGCCATGAAAGCAGCACGCTCGAAGATGTAGGCCTGGAGATCGGCCTGACCCGGGAACGGGTGCGGCAGATCCAGGTAGAGGGCCTCAAGCGCCTTCGTGAAATCCTTGAGAAGAATGGCCTGTCGAGCGAGTCGCTGTTCCAGTAAGCGCTTCAAACGACCGCCCGCAAAAAGCCCCGACTGGTTCGGGGCTTTTTGTTGCTCGCGATTGAATGGCTCAACGATACCTTGTGGTGAGGGAGCTTGCTCCCGCTGGGTTGTGCAGCAGCCCCAAGTACTGGTGAGCGCTGCGCACTCAAGCGGGAGCACGCTCCCTCGCCACAGGTCAGGTGCCCGCCTTTTTCGCGGTGTCCGTACCTTTGTAGTCTCGCGATGTAAGCCTTTGCTTACTCTTCCGTAAGTGTTCGTTATTTTTAGCCTGTGGCAGAAGTCCACTCTTCACGTTGGTCCTATCTAACCTATTGATTTAACTATTTATTTTTTAATGTGAAGTGCTTATGACAGCGCCTCCAGACGTATTCGGCCCGTTGCTCCTGACAGGGAACTCTTTAGTATCAGCGCTGTGTCGACGGACAGACACGCCCTTCAAGGATGAGGGGAATGGACATCGCAGGACGCGATTCATCAGGACGATGAAAAGGAATACAGGGAATAGGGAAAAAATGTGGGCGGGTCAAACCGCCCCTTTTTTTGTCCGCAGAAAAGTCAGCTCATACAGGAGCTACCGCAGGCTGCGATCTTCTATGGACAAAAAAAAGGCCCGCAAGGGACCTTTTGATTCGAGCGCGGGACAGATCAGCGTTCGAGGTCTTTGATCTTGCCTTTGACGCCATCCCACTCTTCGGCATCCGGCAGCGATTCTTTCTTCTCGGTGATGTTCGGCCAGATTTCAGCCAGATCAACGTTCAGTTGAATGAATTCCTGCATATCCTCTGGAACCTCATCCTCGGAGAAAATTGCCACGGCCGGGCATTCTGGTTCGCACAGGGCGCAGTCGATGCATTCATCCGGGTGAATCACCAGGAAGTTCGGGCCTTCGTAAAAGCAGTCCACCGGACACACTTCTACGCAGTCGGTGTACTTGCACTTGATGCAGTTGTCGGTGACGACGAAGGTCATTTCTAATTTTCTCCTCAGGCGGCGGCAGCGTTGCCCCTTCACGGTTGGGGTCGCCAGGTTCGGGAGTGATGTCTGCCAGCCAGGCTATTAGCCAGCAGCATCCCAAACCGCGCGAGATTCTAACAGCTTGAAGCCGTTTGCGTTATATCCGCTTCTTTAGTGCTTATATCCGATTCTTCAGTGCATAGAGCATTTCGAGCGCACGGCGTGGGGTCATGTCATCCAGATCCACTTTCGCCAGTTCGTCGAGCACCGGGTGCGGCAGGCTGGCGAACATGTCACTTTGCTGCGGCGCTGCTGGTTTGCCCTTGGCGGCGGGTTTAGGCGCCTCATGCGGCAACGCGGTGTCTTCCAGTCGGCTCAAGTGCTCACGCGCACGCACGATCACTTCACTGGGCACGCCCGCCAATTGCGCCACTGCCAGGCCATAGCTTTGGCTGGCGGGCCCCGGCAGTACGTGGTGCAGGAACACGATGCGTTCGTTGTGCTCGGTGGCGTTGAGGTGCACGTTGGCCACCAATGGCTCGGCTTCCGGCAACACGGTCAGTTCGAAATAGTGGGTAGCGAACAGAGTATAGGCGCGCAGATGCGCCAGGCGCTCGGCGGCAGCCCACGCCAGCGACAGACCGTCGAAGGTGCTGGTGCCGCGTCCGACTTCGTCCATCAGCACCAGACTGCGTTCAGTGGCGTTGTGCAGGATGTTCGCGGTTTCGCTCATTTCAACCATGAAGGTCGAACGGCCACCCGCCAAATCATCGCTGGAACCGATACGGGTGAAGATGCGGTCAACCAATGACAGTTCACAGGCGGCCGCCGGCACGAAGCTGCCAATGTGCGCTAGCAGCACAATCAATGCGGTTTGGCGCATGTAGGTGGATTTACCGCCCATGTTCGGACCTGTAATTACCAGCATGCGCGTGTTGTCATCCAGGCTCAGGTCGTTGGCCACAAACGGCGTGGTCAGCACTTGCTCGACTACCGGGTGGCGACCCTGGGTGATGCGCATGCACGGCTCGCTGACGAAGCGCGGGCAATTCAGGTCAAGGTTCAGCGCACGCTCGGCGAGGTTGCTCAGTACGTCCAGTTCGGCCAGAGCGCCGGCAGTGTCCTGTAAGGGCGGCAACTGGCTGATCAAATCTTCCAGCAGTGCTTCGTAAAGCATTTTCTCGCGCGCCAGAGCGCGGCTCTTGGCCGACAGCGCCTTGTCTTCGAACTCTTTAAGCTCAGGGGTGATGAAACGCTCGGCGCCTTTCAGCGTCTGGCGACGGATGTAGTCGGCCGGCGCCGACTCGGCCTGCTTGCTCGGCAGTTCGATGAAGTAGCCGTGGATGCGGTTGTAGCCGACTTTCAAGTGGGACAAGCCGGTACGGGCCTTCTCGCGGGCTTCCAGATCGATGAGGAATTGACCGGCGTTCTCGCTCAGCGATTGCAACTCGTCGAGTTCACTGTCGTAACCGGTTTTCAGCACACCGCCATCACGGATCACCGCCGGCGGGTTGTCGATGATGGCTTTTTCCAGCAGCGCCGCCAATTCCGGGTAAGTGCTGGTGGTGGTTGCCAAACGTTGCAGGTGCGGCGCTTCCAGGTCGGTCATCGCCACTTGCAGTTCAGGCAGCGCGCCTAGGGCGTCACGCAGACGTGCGAGGTCACGAGGGCGCGCATTGCGCAGGCCGATTCGCGCGAGAATTCGCTCGATGTCGCCGATTTCCTTGAGCTGCGGTTGCAGCTTCTCGAAGCGATAGCCGTCGAGCAGGCAAGTGATCGAGGTCTGGCGCGCCAGCAATACGGTCAGGTCACGCAGCGGACGGTTCAGCCAACGAGTCAGCAAACGACTGCCCATGGCGGTCTGGCAACGATCGACCACCGATTGCAGGGTGTTGTCGCGGCCGCCGGCCAGGTTGGTGTCGAGTTCCAGGTTGCGTCGGCTGGCACCGTCGAGCACGACAGTATCATCGAGACGTTCGTGGCGCAGGCTGCGCAAGTGGGGCAGGGCGGTACGCTGGGTTTCCTTGGCATAAGCCAGCAGGCAACCGGCGGCGCCGATGGCCAGGGTCAGGTTCTCGCAGCCGAAGCCTTTCAGGTCCTGGGTGGAAAACTGTTGGCAGAGACTTTTCAGCGCCGAGTCGCGCTCGAAATCCCACGGAGCGCGACGACTGACGCCACGGCGCTTTTCCGCCGGCAAGTCCCTTGGCCAGTCATCCGGGATCAGCAACTCAACCGGGTTGATCCGCTCCAGTTCCGCCAGCAGATTCTCCCAACCCTTGATTTCCGACACGCTGAAGCTGCCGCTGGTGATGTCCAGCACGGCCAGGCCGAACAGACGCTCATCACCCAACAACGCTGCGATCAGGTTGTCGCGGCGCTCATCCAGCAGCGCCTCATCACTGACCGTCCCCGGCGTGAGGATCCGCACCACCTGACGCTCAACCGGGCCTTTGCTGGTCGCCGGGTCGCCGACCTGCTCGCAAATCACCACGGACTCGCCGAGCTTGACCAGTTTCGCCAGATAACCTTCCGCCGCGTGATAAGGAATCCCGCACATCGGAATCGCCTGTCCCGCCGACTGCCCGCGCGCGGTCAGGGTGATGTCTAGCAGCTTGGCGGCCTTCTTCGCGTCCTCGTAGAAGATCTCGTAGAAGTCGCCCATGCGGTAGAACATCAGCTGATCCGGGTGCTGATTTTTCAGGCGCCAGTACTGCTGCATCATCGGGGTGTGGGAGGACAGGTCGGAGACGGCTTTATTCATCGGATTGTCAGGCAACTCGTTAAAAAATGTAGGGCAAAAGCGGGGCAACCGCCGGGCTTTTCCGCGATGGGCGCAAGGTTACCATGGGCGGTCTCCCCAACGCAGGCATGGCGGCTCGCTGACACTTTTCTGCATAAAACGAGACTTATGCACGATTTATGCAAATCAGCATTTGTCTTCGATAAAAACTTCAAGCACTATGCGCGTTATGCAAAAACGCAACGTATCCTCCGTTTTAAGAGCACTGCTCGACCAGCACGGGATCTCCCCTACGGAGCTCCACCGTCGCACCGGCGTGCCTCAATCCACTCTCTCGCGGATTCTCAGCGGGAAGATCGTCGATCCTTCGGATAAACATATTTCGAAGATCGCCGAATACTTCAATGTGAGTACCGATCAATTGCGTGGGCGCGCGGATGTCGCACAGACGTCCGGCGGCGCGCGCGATGATGTGCATGCAGAACTCAAGGACATAATGCTGTGGGACGACGATACCCCTGTCGATGATGACGAGGTGTCCGTGCCGTTTCTTCGCGAGGTTGAATTGGCAGCAGGATCAGGAAGATTCGTCATCGAAGAGAGCGAGCGCTCCAGCCTGCGTTTCGGCAAGCGCAGCCTGCGCCATAACGGTGTGCAGTTCGACCAGGCCAAATGCGTGACCGTGCGCGGCAACAGTATGCTGCCGGTGCTGCGCGACGGCGCTACCGTCGGTGTGAATGCGGGCAAGTGCGGCATCGGCGACATCATTGATGGCGACCTTTATGCGATCAATCACAACGGCCAGTTGCGCGTGAAGCAGCTCTATCGCCTGCCCACCGGCATTCGCTTGCGCAGCTTCAATCGTGACGAGCATCCGGACGAGGACTACAGCTTCCAGGAGATCCAGGAAGAGCAGATCGTCATCCTCGGTCACGTCTTCTGGTGGGGCATGTACGCCCGCTAACCGAACTGTCTTCAGATAAACCCGCCCATCGGCGGGTTTTTTTTCGCCCGCAAGAAACCAGCAACCCTTGAACGGCGGGGCTTCCATGCGTTCGCGCATTTTAATGCATAAATAAATGCATTTGCGCATTGACTGGATATGCATACATGCATATTATTACCACCAAGCCGCTCGACAAAGCGGCTGGAAACGAAAGCTCTTTAGTTCCACAAGAACAGGCAGCGATGAACCGGCCTCAACGGTTCAGAGGGTTGGCAACTGACCCGGGTGTGCAGCGTAAAGCACCAGAAGCAGTTATCCGGCGGGCAGGGACCGCGGTCGGAAAAACAATTTGAATGGACTCGTACCGCGCCAGTAGCGCCGAAAAGTCAGCTTCCTTCTGGGTTACAGGATTTGAAGGAAGGCGAAGGAGCGCATTACTGAAAAGCCCGGCCCAGCGCCGGGCTTTTTGGAATGCCGACCTGGGGAGGTTAACAGTAGGCCAATAATTTCAGGCCCGCAGCTGTTGTGCAGAATAGAAACGTCCATTCGATAAAAATGACTCAAGAGAAAGCCTATGAAACGCTATGCATCTGTTCCAACCTTTTATAAAACTCCTTATTTGACTGTCACGAAAGTGCTGTAAACCAACGAAGGCATGCCAACGGCCGGCCCGGATGGGGTTCAAGGCAATTGGCACGATGTAACAAGTAATACCGCTATTCAAGTTGGATGGAAGGTTGAGTGTTTCTTCGACAGAGGCTGGGTCTTCTCGGCGCCGACTTATGATGATCAGTTGAGCCTGGCCACTAATTACATGCAGGAGCGCTTCAATGAGGTCGTGCGCCGACTGACGTTCAACCCATTGCAATACAAAGTAGATCTCGGCACCGCTACTGCAGCTGACGAGGCGACATTGATTTCTTGCAAACAATACGCCATCGCTGTCAGCGAAATCGTAAACCAATCCGGATATCCATCCTCGATCAATTGGCCCGCCGCTTCGTTCTGACTTTGTGAATGAAGCCTTTGCTGAAAGGTTCGGTGCATAACCGGAAAATCTGAAGATGAATGCGTCTTCTGGAAATACCAATTCAAGGAGTTATGGAATGCATCTATTTGCGCTCGTACAAGGATCGAAAGTTACCCGTTTGGTAGAGAGTGAAGAGATGCCGGGTACGGCGTCGCCCTTTGACACCTGGGTTGATGTAACCGGCAACACGGAAGTTGCAGTGAATGATCGCGCTTCCTTCAACGGCGGCTGGACATTCACAAAAACAACCAACGCGGAGCTGATCAGCGAGATCAACTATGAATCGCTGATGCGGTTAAGAGACATTGATAACCGCCTGCTTCTAAGTTCTGCGCAGTTCAAGGTCGATCTTGGCGTCGCCGATCTGGCCGATGTGACGTTGTTGCAGGATTGCAAGCTGTATGCCATTGCCATCAGCGATATCAACAAGCAAGCCGGTTATCCACAAATCGTAAACTGGCCGGTTGCTCCGTTCTAATTCAACTGGGCGCGGCAGTCCGAAGCCGGTTGTGCATTACTGAAAATCCCTGCCCGAGCGCCGGGCTTTTTGGAATGCTCGTTTGAGCAGACCCCCTGCAATGAACGTCGTACAGAGCAGGACTTAGTTATATAAACAAAAGGAAATTGGAATGAATCGTTATGCACTGATGGAGTTGATCAGCGGGTACAGCTTTTATCTGGTCAGCCAAATCGTGGAGGCTGAAAGTAATCCGCCACTTCCTGGACAATCAGGCGGAATGGACTACTGGATGGATGTCACCGCAAACCCAGCGGCTCAAGTTGGCTTGATATACAAATACCTCGGTTCGGAACCGGTCTTTGTACAACCCGTCTATGGGGACTACGTTGCCATTGCCGTTTCCCGCAAGAAACAACGTTTTGAAACTGCGGCCAGTTGGCTGACGTATAACCCCATGCAGTACCGGGTAGAGCTTGGTGCTGCAAGCCAGGCAGAGGTAGCGCAGTGGCAAGCCTACAAACAGTACATCGTTGACTTGAGTGAGATTAACGATCAACCGGGTTATCCAACGGCGCTCAATTGGCCAACTGCTCCGTTCTGATGCAAATCGATATCTGCACGGGTCTTTGAATGCATGCGGAAAAACCGGGTTTATTGCCGGGTTTTTCTGCATGACTTGCACTATCGGATCGTGCGTTATCACTGGACAAGGCACAACTTGCGGGCATTCCTGGAATACCCGCTTTCAGAGACATCGTTTGAATCAACACTCATCCAACACACCAGGAGGCGTGACATGACAAACGAGCAACAAGCGTTGGCGGACATGCCGATCTGGCTGGTCATCCTGCTCGCCCTGGTGGGCGGCGTGTCCGGCGAAATGTGGCGCGCTGACAAGGAGGGCGCCCGCGGCTGGGCGTTGATGCGGCGCCTGGCGCTGCGCTCCGGCGCCTGCGTCATCTGTGGCGTATCGGCGATCATGCTGCTGTATGCCGCCGGCATGTCGATCTGGGCCGCCTGCGCGATTGGCTGCCTGACGGCGATGGCCGGCGCCGACGTGGCCATCGGTCTGTACGAACGCTGGGCCGCCAAGCGCATCGGCGTCTGCGAAGTTCCACCCCGCGACCAGCCTTAACCTTGAATATTCTTCGTGCCGCCCTTTGGGCGGCAGGACTGCGCGTGGACGATTGAGAAGGAGGTCATGTATGCCCACACCGATCCAGCAGCCGTCGCAACTGTTCACAGCCATCGCGACGACGCTGCGCAACACCCCGGGGCTCAACATCTTTGTTGGCAAGCACGACGATTTCACTGCTCCTGGCGATCAGGCCTGGGTGCTGATCGATTTCGACCGAAATGCATCTGGATTGCGCCCCGCTGATGGGCGTATTGCTCATGTCATGACGTTGTCATTGCAAGTCATCCCGGCGCTTGCTGCGACCGCGTTTGCAGCGTGCGATCTGGTCGCCGTACTGAAAAATCTGATCACCGACAACCGTTGGGGTCTGCCCGGTGAACAATGTGATCTGCCGATGAATATCGATGGTTTGCCGTCATTGTTGGGCCAGCAATACAAGGCCTGGACTTTGACGTTCGATCAGACGCTTTACCTCGGTCCGACCTTGCTCGACGACCCGTTGGGCACGCCGAAATTTGCCCGAACCTGGGAAGTCAGCAACATCGACGATCCCGATCAATACACTGCGCTGGAGGGCTGACCGATGTTCGACGCAATGCTGCGCATGCAACTCGGCCCGATCATCGAGCGGCTTGCCGAGATGGAGGCGGAGATCGATGACTTGCACCGACGCGCCGAGAGTTTTTGTCGCATCGGCATTTGCCAGTCAGTCGATGCCGCCAGCAATACCTGCCAGGTCAGTCACGGTGGCTTGTTGACGCCCGCTATCAAATTCTTCAACCCGAGTGCCGGCGCGCAAAGCGAGTCGCGGATTCCAACGGTGGGCGAGCAGTGCCTGCTGTTCAACTACGGCAGTGGCGAAAGCGGTGCGCAATCGGTGGCGTTGTTCGGCTTGAACAGCGACCGGTTTCCACCCGCCGCGACGGTGCCGACGCTGACCCGTCGAGTGCATCAGGACGGCAGCGAAAGCGGCTACGACGACGCCACTCATATCCTGCACTGGCAGAACGGCCCGGCAGCTTTCAGCGGTTCTCGCGAGTCGCTTGCAATGAATATCGGCCCGGCGCAACTGACGATGACGCCGCAGCTGATCACCCTGCAATTGGGTGTCGTCGGCCTCACCATTGACGCTTCGGGCGTGCACTTCAGCGGCCCATTGGTCGATCACCAGGGCCGCGTCATCAGCCCCTGATTCAAGAGCCTTCCATGATCGGAATCGATAGAGACAGCGGGGCCACGGTCGACGACTGGCTGCAGTTTGTGCAGCGCGCGACCCGGGCCCTGACCACGCCGCTGGGCACCCGGCAAAAACGGCCTTTGTACGGATCGCTGATCCCCACGCTGTTGGGGCAGAACCTCGGCGATGACGTCCTGCTTTTGGCGCAGAGCCATGCGGCGCAAGCGTTCTATAACAAGCAAAACGGCATCGATGATTTTCAGCCGCAAGTGATCGTCGCCAGCCGTCAGGGCGCCGGTCTGCTGCTGCGTTTCGCCGGCACCTGGAAAAATCGCCAACAGACTTTCGAGGTTGTGACATGAGCATGTTGATTCCCGGCCAGAACCAATTGGCCGAACCCTCGCTGATCACCGTTGAGGCTTTCGAAGAACTGCTCGCCGAGTTCAAGACGTTCGTCATCGAATACGTCGGTGCGCGAGCGCCGGACAGCGCAGCGAAACTCAAGACCAGCCTGGAAAACGAAAGCGAGTTGCTGACAATGGCGCTCGAGGCCTTCTGTGTTCGGCTGCAAACCCACGAACGCAAATACAACGCTCGCATCAAGCAGATGCTGGCGTGGTGGGCGACCGGCAGCAACCTCGATGCGCGCTTGGCGGACATGGGCCTGGAGCGACAGTTGCTCGATCCGGGCGACCCGGCGGCCTTCCCGCCGGTGCCAGCGATTTATGAAAGTGATGACGACGCTCGTCTGCGTTATTACCTGGCGCCGCACGCCCCGGCAGCGGGCTCGCGGATGCAGTATCGCCGCGAAGTCTTCACCCTTGGCGAACGGCCGACGGTCAAAGTCGAATCCACCGATGCCGGTGTAGTCAACGTCACTTACACCTTCAACCCGGACGGCCTCGCTGCGCAGGTCAAGGACGGCAATGGCCGCCGCACCGCGCCCGGCGAAGTGCAGGTCACGGTACTGTCGCGCGACGGCGATGGCACGCCTTCCGAGGCGTTGCTTGAAGGTGTCCGCCAACACTTCGCCCGGCCGGATGTGCGCCCTGAAACCGACCTCGTCACCGTGCAGGCCGCCGACATTCAGCGCTATAAAATCCGCGTCGTCGCCAAGATCAATTCCGGCCCTGATTCGGGCCTGACCAAGGTCGCTGCGCAACACCAGTTGCAGGCCTATGCCGACAGTTGTCATCGCCTCGAAGGCCGGGTCGATCCGAGCTGGATCGACTACACGCTGCACAGCGCCGGCGCCGTGCAATTGCAGATTGTTGAACCGCTGACGCCGGTTGTGTGCAGCGCTTTTCAAGCGCCGTACTGCACATCAGTTGAAGTCGAGGTGCTGACCCTATGAGTGAGCAAATTCAGCGCCCGACGCTGCTGCCGGCCAACAGCTCAGCCCTCGAACGAGGACTGGATCTGGGCTTCGGCGCTTTGCTGGATCGCATCGCGCCGCCGTTTCCCGAGCTTATGAATCCGAGTGAAACGCCTGTCGCGTTTTTGCCGTATCTGGCAGCGGATCGCGGCGTCGCCGAATGGAGCACCGCCGCACCGGAAGCGGAAAAACGCCTCACCGTCGAACTCGCCTGGCCCACCGCGCGCCAGGCCGGCACTCGCAAGGCACTGGAAAACGCCGCCAAGGGTTTGCAACTGCGCCCGGAGATCCGCGCCTGGTACGAGCAAACGCCACTAGGCACGCCCTACAGCTTTTCCGTGCGTGCCTTCAGCGACCAACCCTACAGCGAAGAAATCGACGCCCGTCTCGACCGACGCCTGGCTGATGCCAAAAGCGAACGCGATGTGCTGTCGGTCTCGGTCGGGCTGAGCGCATTCGGCAGTCATTACATCGGCGCAGCGACATTTTGCGGCGAACTGACCACGGTTTATCCGGTGTTCATCGAAGGGCTCGAAACCTCGGGAGAGGCGTTCCTGGCTGCTGGCATGTACACCGTCGAAACATCCACTATTTATCCTCAGGGGGCCTGAATGGCTGACTATTACACCCTGCTCACCAACGCAGGGATTGCCTACGAAACGGCGTGCAAGGCCGCGGGCACGCCGATCAAGTTGACGCAGATTTCTGTCGGCGATGGCGGCGGCTCGGTCTACAACCCGGCCGCGACCGCCACGGCGCTGAAACGCGAAGTCTGGCGCGGGCCGCTCAATGCACTCTTCCAGGACGAGAAGAACCCGAGTTGGCTGCTCGCCGAAGTGACCATCCCTCCTGACGTTGGCGGCTGGTACGTGCGTGAGGCCGGGTTGTGGACCGACACTGGCGTTCTCTACGCCATCGTTAAATATCCGGAGTCGTTCAAACCGGTGTTGGCTACATCAGGCTCGGGGAAAGAGTTTTACATTCGCTCGATCTTCGAGACTAGCAATGCATCGCTGGTGACGTTGTTGATTGATGACACGGTGGTTAAAGCCACACGTGCCTGGGTCATGAGTTACCTCGCGGAAGAGCTTGGCAAACTGGATGGCAAGCAATCGGTGCGCGTCGCGGCCTCTACCAACATCGTATTGAACGGTGCGCAACAGATTGACGGTGTGGCTGTGATTGCTGGCGACCGCGTGTTGCTGCCGAATCAGACGCTGGCCAAGGACAACGGCCTGTGGATCGTTGCCAACGGCGACTGGGTGCGGGCGACCGATGCCAACAGCAGCGCCAAGGTTACGCCGGGCCTGACGGTCATGGTGGAGGAGGGCACGGCCAACGGTGATTCGCTGTGGCACCTGACCACCAATGCGCCGATCACCCTCGGCACTACCGCGCTGACCTTCAAGATGCTGGCAGGGCGCACCGGGATTGCTGCCGGTACTTACAAGAGTCTGACTGTTGACGAATATGGCCGGGCGACTGCCGGGGCGAATCCCGAGACGCTGGCCGGGTTTGGCATCACTGATGCCCTCGGGATCAACGGAACAGCGGTTGCCGCTCGTAAGCTTGAAACGGCGCGCAGTATTGCCATTTCCGGCGCAGCGAGCGGTAGCACTACGTTTGACGGCTCGGCAAACGCCAACATTTCCCTAGCGTTGGCCGACTCGGGCGTTTCTGCCGGCACTTACACAAAAATTGCCGTCAATGCCAAAGGGTTGGCTACCAGCGGCGGGAACCTGATTGCATCGGATATCCCCGCTCTGGACTGGAGCAAGATCAGCTCAGGAAAACCCAATACATTGGCGGGCTACGGAATTGTCGATAGCTATACCCAAGGCCAGACCAACAGCGTTGTCAGCACTGCGTTCGCCAACTTCTCTGCGGCTAACCTCCAGGTTCCAGCATTTATCAACGGCTTCACCGACAACCATTCCTCCCGATACTGGAGAGCCAATGGCAACGTCTATGTGAGCGTCGATGCCGCGCGCTGGGTCAGTAACGGTGCCGATGCGTTGGTCATGTTCACGCTTCCACCGGGCTTTCGTCCCCTCAGCAGAGTGAGCGGTCCAGGCGGTTGGGCGACCAGTGGTCAGCTTGGGTTCGGTTTGTTGTCGTGGCGCGCGGAAACCACGGGCGAAGTTGTCCTGGACTACTCGATTGGATCGACGTCGGGCGTGAGTGGTTATCGCTGCCAGTTCTGTTTCTGTGTTCAAGCGATTTAAGGGGGCAATATGATTTTTGTCATTGATCAAACCGGGCGATTTCTCTATGCCACCGATGCCCCGGACGGGTCCGTAAACTGGACGGCTGTCCAACTGCCTCAACCTTGCTGGAATCCGCGATTCAAAGGTGAGCGAATCAGTGATGCCGGCGAATGGAAAGGCCAATGGGAGCATGACGGCGAGCCGGTGCCTACCGTCGCTGACCTGTGCGCGAGGATTGATAACTACGCCGACCAGGCGCGGCGGAATTTTGCAGTCGATCCACTCCGGGCGATCGAATACGAACGCGTCGCGGCCGAGGCGCAAGCTTTCAAAGACGCCGGCTACCCCGAAAATGCGGTACCACGCAGTGTTGCTGCCTGGGCAATCTCGGGCCGAACGTCTCAGGAAGCGGCCGACGATATCCTGATCGAGGCCACAAGGTACGCGGAGGTCCTTTACCTGATCCGCGAAAGACGTCTGGAGGCGAAAGAGCTGATCAAGGCGAGGATTGCAATTGGTGCAATCGATGAAGCCCGACAGATCGTCGACAAAGCAGTCAAGGCTATTCAAGCGGCCACTGCTGGCGTTGAACGTGCGCAGGGTTAAAGGTGCGCGTCGTACGTCTTTAGTTCCGCAGAGCGAATAGTCCAAGGAGTGCACGGACCCCTGAGCTCATCACCCAGACGGATCCTGGTACTGCCGGTACCAGCCGGATTCAGCCTGAACCGGCACCTCATAAAACGTCCCGTTTATCGGGGCGTTTTATTTGACGGCCAATACATTCAACACCCGCCAAGCCCCTCCCCACGAGGGGCTTTCCCGTTTATGGAGAAACGAAAAATGGCAACCCGCCAAACCTACACCGTGCTCGTTCCATTCCCCACCGGCGGTGGGCACTGGTCGAGCGTCGGTCAAGACCTTGATCTGCTCGACGTCGAGGCCAGTGCCTTGCAGTTCGCCGGTCGACTGGAACTGAAAACTCCCTCCACTCAGGCCAAAAAGGCCGCTGCCAAGAAGGCTGACTAACCATGGCTGAGGTTTTGAACTTCGAGCACAACGGCATTACCGTCAATGCCACTGAATCCCCCGAGGCCATGGGTGGTCTGGGTGACAACGTCATCGGTCTGGTCGGCACCGCGCCGAAGGCCGATCCGCTGATTCCGCGTAACGCGCCGTTCCGTATCAACAGCTTCACCACCCACGCGTTGCTCGATCCGACCGGTTCGGAAGAGGGCACCCTGTACCACGCGGTTTACCAGATTCTCAAAGTGGTCAAGGTGCCGGTGTACGTGGTGATCGTCGAAGCGGGCGCGACCCCGGCCGACACCGTTAACGCAGTGATCGGCGGCGTCGAGCCGGCGACCGGCCGCAAGCTCGGTCTGGCCGCGCTGGGCAGTGTCCCGGAAGACCTGACCATCATCGGCGCGCCGGGCTTCACCGGCACCAAAGCGGTGGCCAGCGAGTTCGCCTCGTTCGGCAAGCGCATCAAGGCCCGTGTGGTGCTGGACGGCAAGGACGCTTCGGTCGCTGATCAAGTGCTGTACAGCCAGGAGCTGGGCGGCGCCGACCTCGGTTTCGACCGTTGCCTGGTGGTGCATAACATGCCGGCCGTGTATTCGAAAGCGGCGAAGAAAAACGTCTTTCTGTCGCCTTCCAGCCTGGCGATTGCCGCGCTGGCCAAGGTCAAGCAATGGGAGAGCCCGGGCAACCAGGTGACCTATGCCGAAGACGTGTCGCGGGTCGTCGAGTACAACATTCTCGACACCTCCACCGAAGGCGATCTGCTTAACCGCTACGGCGTCAGCTACTACGCCCGCACCGTGCTCGGCGGCTTCTCTTTGCTGGGTAACCGCTCGATCACCGGCAAGTTCATCAGCTACGTCGGTCTGGAAGATGCGATCAGCCGCAAGCTGGTCAAGGCCGGCCAGAAAGCCATGGCCAAGAACCTCACCAAGTCGTTCATGGATCAAGAGGTCAAGCGCATCAACGACTGGCTGCAGACCCTGGTCGCCGACGAAACCATTCCTGGCGGCAGCGTCTATCTGCACCCGGAACTCAACAGCGTCGAGAAGTACAAGAACGGCACCTGGTACGTGGTCATCGACTACGGCCGCTACGCGCCGAACGAACACATGGTTTATCAACTCAACGCCCGCGATGAAATCATCGAGCAGTTCCTGGAGGACGTTCTCTAATGTTTACCAACCGCGTAAGACAGGCCATCGCGGCCACCCTGCAAGGCCTGCCGTTGTCGGCGACCGTTGAGGAATTCACTCCGCCGAAGATCGAATTCGACGTGGAAGAAATGCGTGGCGGCCGCTTCATCGTCGAAGAAATGGCCAAGGGCGGCAAAGCCCTTAACGCCAAGCTGACCCTGCAAGGCATGGGCACAGAAGTCATGCTCGCACTGGGTGTGAAGCTGGGCGACGACATCCTGCTGAACGTGCGTGAAGCCGGTCAGGATCAGGACGGCAACACCTGGTTCACCTACCACACCGTCGGCGGCAAGCTGAAATCCCTTGAGGAGACCGCGGTGAAGATGGGTGAGAAACCCAAGACCAACCTCGAACTGTCCTGCCGCACCTACAACCGCCTGGAAAACGGCGTGCCGGTGATCGACATCGACGTGCGCACCCAGAAGTTCGTGCTCAACGGCGTCGACATCCTCGGTGATGCCCGCCGTGCGGTGCTGATGCCGTAACGCTGTAAGCGCGCCCGGCACTTGACCCTGTGGGAGCGGGCCCTGTGGTGAGGGGATTTATCCCCGATGGCTGCGTAGCAGCCCAAAGTCTGATTTTTCATACCAGTCTGGGGCCGCTTCGCGACCCATCGGGGATAAATCCCCTCGCCACAACAGCTCACTCCTGCAAGGGAATTGCAACACCCCTCTCAAGAATCACCAAGGAATTCATTCATGTCGTGGATGCCACCCAAGCATGATTTGCTGTCGCCGATCACTGGCGATGACGGCTCGCAGATCGAACAGATCCAGCTCAAACCGCTGTTCTACGCCGCGCAAAAAGAAGCGCTGGAACGTGCCGGTGATGACGAAGACGATCAGTTCTTCGAACTGGCGCTGCTCGCCACCGGCCTGTCGGTCAAGGAACTCGACCAGCTCAAGCGCCCGGACTATGTGAGCATCGCCCAGTACGTGCACGAGATGTCGACCCGTCCGACGGCGTACTTCCTCGATCAGGTCGAAGACGCGGAAAAATCCGCCGATCCCGATCAGATCCAGCTGCTGCAACCGCTTGCTGTCACCGGCCGCACCGTCACCTCGCTGAGCCTGGAAATGCCCGTGCTGCGCGCCACCAAAGTGATGAAAAAACTGAAAACGGCCAAGGAACGCGCCGAGTTCATCACTGCTCATTGCGCTGGCCTGATGATCCCCGATCTGGCCCAACTGACCGTCCCGGACTGGACGCAATTGCAGGTGCGCATAGACGATTTTTTAAACCAGCCGGCGGCCTACTTTCGGAACGCGACATCGAAGTAATCCTCGATATCGTCCCGCTCATTTACCCGGTAAGTGAGGCGGAGATTCTGGAATGGGACGCCGAAAAGGCGTTGCGCCGCTACGACATAGCGATCACTCGCCTTGGCGTGAAACAGGAGTAGAGCGGCATGGCAGATGATAACTATGCGCCGATGAATGCCGATGAGCGCAGTGCTGCTGCGCCCGGCAACAGCCGTTTGAATGTGGCGGCGGCGAGCGCCGGTACAGGAGCAATTGCCCGCGAGCAGGTTTCCAGCCTGAGTCAGGCGCTCAACACGGCGAGCAGCAAGATCGGCTCGCTGACGGCGGCGATCGACGCGTTGCGGCTGGTGTTGTCCAACCTGCGTTCGATCCCGCTCAATACCGCTGCGAAGGGCGAGGCCGCCCACGAAGCGACGCCGCCGGGTGAGGCAAGTGAGCGGGCCAAGGCGCCTGAGAGTCTCAAACCCGCAATTGACTTGTACTCGGCTGCGGCCGAGTTGGTCAGCGCCGCGCAACTGCCGCCAAAGCAGACTAATGAAATGGCGGTGTCGAGCTTGATCATGGCCAGTGCGCCACTGGTGGCGGCGGGCGGCACCAGCGGTCAAGAGTTGCTCAAAGTTGCGACGCTGGCGGCTGACGCATGGTTCGGCAATGAGCTGACCAATGCATCGGACAAGCCGTTTGAATTGCTCAACTTCGCCGGTGATGCTGCGGTCGTTGCGTCAGCCTTCAAAGTCCCGGCCATGGAAGTCGCCGAAATGATGGCGGTGTGGCGCACTTCGATGAAGCTCACTCGAGATCAGGCGTTTGACCTTGCGGATGCGACAAACCAGCTCGGCAAAATGCCGGGGGGCCAAGCCGGCAGACATCGGTGCCGTCCTCAAGCAGTCGGGTGATGCGGCGATCACGGCGGGCCTGCAACCTGAGCAAGCCGCCGCGCTTTCGGCAGCTTTGCTCAACAGCGGGACGAAGAAGGACGATGCCGGCGAGGTATTGAAGAGCATTTCCATCGCGCTGGACAAAGGGGGCAACGTGTCCGCCACCGAGCGTGGCGCGTGGAAGCAACTGGGGCTTGATCCGGTGGCCGTGACCGCGGCGATGCATGATCCCGACAAGCAAAATGCACAAGGTGCGGTGCTCTCGGTACTTGCTGCGCTCAACGCCAAACCGGCCGAGCAACGCGCCATGTTGGCGCAGACGTTATTTGCCGATAGCGGTAATGCCGTGCAGTTGCTGTCGCAGAACCTTGGTGACGTCAACGAGGCCTTCTCGCAAGTGAAGGACAAAGACCAATACGCCACTTCGAAGGTCGGTGATCAGAGTTCGGTGCGCCAGTCTGCCCTGGCGCTTTCCAATACCCCGCAAGGACAGTGGAACGCTCAGAGTGCACGAAGCGAGCGTTTGGCCATCGCCAGCGCCAATGCAGTGTCACCTTCTCCACAGGCGCTGAGCGTTGCCGGTGCCAGCATCGACAGCATGAGCGAATTCGCCGAGGAGCATCCGACGACTTCTGCCGTGATCATCACGGTGGGAACAGCGCTGAAAAAGATCTTCGATGTGATTTTGGACGCCGCTGTCGATGAGGGGAAAGACCGGTTGCGCAAACGGATACCCGGCGGCGCGTCCGCCACCCCCGGACCTTTCGTCTACCGCCGATTCTGCAACGCAGCTTCCAACGGATCCGCCGGTGACGGAGATCGCCAGTCTGGCGCCCGCGACCGCCAGGGAAGTGGAAATCGGCGAGCAATCATTATTGCTCAATACACCCCGCCTGGGGCCATCGAGCGTTGCCATGGGGACGATTTCCCAGGTTGTTCCAGCCTCGGACGGGGACCCGGGAGCGGCCATGAGTGAAAGGCTAGTTGTCATCGCCTCTGACACACTCTCCGCACCCGGCCAGGTCAGCAAGGATCTGGCGAGCGCCCAGGCTTCCAACCAACATGTCACCTTCGCCCCTTCGGTGCAGGTGTACTGCAGTGATCCCGGCAGTTCGGAAAACATCGGATTGCTGGTCACACAGCATCTGCAAAGTCAGTTCGATAACCAATTCACACCGCTGATGTCCAGCAACCCCTCGCCACCCGCCGTGACGCAGCCCTCACCGATGGAGTCGCCTGATGAAACAACAAATGGCACTTGGCAGTTTCATCTTCGGCCTGTCCCGCGAATTTGCCTACAGCACGCTGGCGCGAAAATCCGATGGTGGCTGGACTGAATTGCCGATCCTTACTAGCAAACCCAAGTCTCATCAGACCGGGCAGAAGCCCGAAACCCTGACCATTGGCGGCACCTCGATGTACGCCGTGGCCATGGAACGGCTCGATGAACTGCGTGCGCTGCAAGCCTTGAGAATACCGCTGCCGTTGATCGACGGCATCGGTCGCAACTGGGGTTTGTGGCGGATCACCAGCGTTCAGGAAAACCAGAGCGAGGTCATCGATGACGGCACCGCGATGGTGATCAAGTGGGTACTCGAATTAGCGGAGTTCAACAATGCGTAAGGTCCGAAGCGTGGCCGGTGATTCGGTCAATCTGTTGCTCTACCGCGAGGCCGGTCGCTCAGACGATCAGGCCGAAGCAGCGTTGTGGAAGCTCAATTCGAACTTGGCCGAATACGGCCCGGTTTTGCCGGCGGGCGTCTGGGTAACGCTGCCCGAACTCGACAGCAGACCCGCTGCGATCAAACCGGTTTTGGCCTGGGACTAAGGAGGTTGCATGGCACAGGGATTTACACCGGCGATCGAAATCTACGGGGCCAACCATGCGCTGCTGAACCAGCGCCTGATCAGTTGGGAACACATTGATGCTGCCGGGATGGAGTCCGATCAGCTGACACTGGTGATCGACCTGGAAGGCCTCGAAGGCTTGCCGACCCTGGGCGGAACCATCGGCCTGCGGGTTGGCTATCTGGAGTCCGGGCTGGTCGAAAAGGGCCAGTTCAAGGTGACTCGATTGACCCCGACGCTGTTCCCGTTACGCCTGACGCTGGTCGCCACGGCCGCGCCTTTCAGTGGCAAGGACGAGAGCGGATTCAAGGAGCGGCGCACGGCCAGTCATGGCCCGACAACCCTTGGCGGACTGTTTCGCGAGCTGGTCTTGCGGCACGGATTTTCACCGCGCGTCGATCCCGAACTGGCGCTGATCAGGATTGCCCATGTCGACCAGTCGAACGAAACCGACATGGGCTTTATCACACGCCTGGCGAGCAAATACGACGCGGTGGCCAAACCCTACAACGACCTCTACGTACTGGCGAAACCGGCGCAGCTCAAATCATTGTCGGGTCAGGTGATACCGGACGTCAGGTTGTCGGTGACCAGCAACAATCGACCGGGTGATCACGCTTTCATCAGCGCCACACTGGAAGAGACCGCTCGCACCCAGAACCAGGGTTGCAAGACCTGCTTCTGGGACGGTGCTGTCGGCAAGCTGCAGGAGGTGATCACCGGTTCCGCACCCTACAAGGTCATTCGCCAGAAACAGGCGAGTGAAGAAGAAGCCAAAGCCATCGGCGAAGCCGAAGTGCGCAAGATGCTGCGCGAGAAATACACGCTGAAGGTCACCTGCCCGGGCGATCCGCTGCTGGCCGCCGAAGGCCTGTTGGTGCTGGATGACACCTGGCCAGACTTCATGCGCGGTCGCTGGTCGATCAAAAAAGTCACCGCCAGTGGCAAGCGCGAGGAAAGCTATCGCTGCCTGATCGAAGCAACCGGCCTCGACCCCAAGGCGGACGCCAAGGCCTGATCCTGCGCGACCTCGCAGCGACAGATATCCCAGTAGGAGTGAGCCTGCTCGCGATTGCGCTGTGTCAGTCAGCATCGATTCTGAATGTAAGCCCGCCATCGCGAGCAGGCTCGCTCCCACATTGGGTTCTGCGTTAACTCCTCTAATTTCTGGAACACCACCATGAAGATCACCCCGATCCTCACGCAGTTGCGTGCGCAATGCCCTGGTCTGGCCAATCACATTTCGGTAGGCGTCGATCTGGCGTTGCTGCAAGGCGACCCGAATCTGCCGACACCTTCGGCCCACGTCACACCACTGGCCGATCTCGCCAGCAACAGCACCGCACAAAACCTCACCACCCAACCGATCCGCGAGCGCTTTGAAATCGTCCTCGCGCTTGACGCCTCCGACGCTACAAAAGCGCTGGATCTGTTGCATGACCTGCGCGCCGAGATCTGGCGCGCATTGGTGGGTTTCAAACCCGATTCCGACTACAGCGCCATCGTCTACGACGGCGGCGAAATGGTCTCGATCAACAGCAGCCGGGTTTTCTACCGGCTGCGCTTTTTTGCTGAGTTCCAGCTCGGCCGCAATCTGCCAAGTCAGCCTGCGGAGAGTTGGCACGAACGCGAACTGGACGGTTTGTCGTCCTTTACCGGGGCCACCGTGCGGGTCGATGCGATCGACCCGGCCGACCCCAACCTGAAACGCCCGGGCCCCGATGGGCGCGTGGAAATGACTTTCTCTGGAGACGTAACCCCATGAGCAATCGCATCACCGTACTGCCGGCCGCCGGCCGTGTCGTACCTGACCCGGAGGCGCGCGATCTGCTGCCGCTGGAAGGCCGTGAAGTGCTGGACAGCGCCTGGTGGCGCCGGCGTCTGGCCGACGGCGATATCACACTCAAAACCGCAAAAGCGGCTAAACCACAGGGAGCCAAATAATGGCGATCGGATTCAGCAACATCCCCGCGGACATTCGTGTACCGCTGTTCTATGCCGAAATGGACAACTCGGCCGCCAATAGCGCGAGCTCGACCTTGCGTCGTTTGATCGTCGCCCAGGTCAACGACAACATCGCCCCGACTGAAGTCGGCAAACTGGTTTTGGTCTCCAGCGTTGCGCTGGCCAAAAGCATCGGCGGCCAAGGCTCGATGCTCGCCTCGATGTACGAGACCTTCCGCAAGGCCGACCCGATTGGCGAGATCTGGTGCCTGCCGCTGCACAACACTGAAGGCGCTGTCGCCAAAGGCGTCCTGACCCTGACCGGCACCGCGACTCAGGCCGGTCTGCTCAACCTTTATGTCGGCGGCGTGCGTGTGCAAGCCACCGTCGTCAACGGCGCGACCGCTGCCCAGGCCGCCACCGCGCTGGCGCAGAAAATCAACGCCACCGCCGACCTGCCGGTCAGCGCTGTCGCTGCCGAAGGTGTGGTCACCCTGAACGCCAAATGGACTGGCGACAGCGGCAACGACATCAGCCTGCAATTCAATCGTCTGGGCAAGAGCAACGGCGAAGAAACCCCGGCCGGCCTGACCTCGGCGATCACCGCCATGACCGGCGGCGCTGGCGTACCGGATCAGGTTGAAGCCATCGCGGCACTGGGTGACGAACCGTTCGAATTCATCGCACTGCCATGGTCCGATCTGTCGACGCTCAACACCTGGCAAGCCGTCATGGATGACAGCACAGGTCGCTGGTCGTGGGCCAAACAACTGTTTGGTCACGTCTACAGCGCCAAGCGCGGCACCGTAGGCACTCTGGTTGCTGCCGGCCAGGCACGCAACGATCAGCACATGACCATTCAGGCGCTGGAGCCGGGCGTTCCGCAACCGTTCTGGGTACAAGCCGCGGCACTGGCTGCGCGCACGGCGGTGTTCATCTCCGCCGACGCCAGCCGCCCGACGCAAAGCGGCAGCCTGCCGGGTGTCGACCCTGCCCCGGCGAGCGAGCGTTTCACCCTGACCGAGCGTCAGTCGCTGCTCAACTACGGCATCGCCACCGCGTACTACGAGGGCGGTTACGTGCGCATCCAGCGTTCGATCACCACCTATCAGAAGAACGCCTACGGCCAGGCCGACAACTCCTACCTGGACAGCGAAACCATGCACCAGTCGGCGTTTATCGTGCGTCGTCTGCAAAGCGTGATCACCAGCAAATACGGCCGGCACAAACTGGCCTCCGACGGCACCCGTTTCGGCGCCGGCCAGCCAATCGTCACCCCGGCGACCATTCGCGGCGAGCTGATCGCGCAGTACGCCAAGCTCGAACTGGAAGGCCACGTGGAAAATGCTGAGCTGTTCGCCGAGCACCTGATCGTCGAGCGCGACGTGCAGGACCCGAGCCGCGTGAACGTGCTGTTCCCGCCGGATTACATCAACGGTCTGCGCGTGTTCGCATTGCTCAACCAATTCCGTCTGCAGTACGACGACGCGGCTTGATCGGCGCGTTTGACGTCAAGCTTTCAGCCCACCTCGCGTGGGCTTTTTTATTCAAGGGAGTAACACCATGGGTCAACTGATTGCAGGCACCTGCTACGTCAAAGTCGACGGCGCACAACTGACCATCAATGGCGGCTGCGAAGCCCCGCTGATGGCGGTCAAACGCGAAACCGTCGTACCCGGCTTCTACAAGGAAACCGATATCGCACCGTCGTTCAAAGTGACCGCGCTGCACACCGCCGACTTCCCGCTGAAGAAGCTGATCGAAGGCACCGATATCACCGTCACCTGCGAATTCAGCAACGGTAAAGTCTACGTGCTGGCCGGCGCGTATCTGGTCGAAGAACCCGTCTCCAAAGGCGATGACGCCACCATCGAACTGAAATTCGAAGGCATCAAGGGGACCTGGCAATGAGCGGCGCCGTGAAGCTTCAAGTTGCGATCGAAGCTCACGGCGAGCCCCTGACCGAACTCGTCCTGCGCCGTCCGACGGTGCAGGAAGTGCGAGCGATCAAGGCGCTGCCGTACAAGATCGACAAGAGCGAAGAGGTCAGCCTCGACATGGATGTCGCGGCCAAATACATCGCCGTGTGCGCCGGCATTCCGCCGTCGTCCGTCAACCAGTTGGATCTGGCTGACCTCAACTCGTTGAGCTGGGCCGTTGCGAGTTTTTTCATGAGTGCGGCGTCGGCGCCATCACCGACCTGATCGCCGTCGCCTATGACCTGGCCTGGTTCTGGAAGGTTGACCCCGAACAGATGATGGCCAGGCCACTGGATGTGCTCCGCGAATCGCTGGAGCACGCTCAACGGATCAATGCGATGCAGCAGGTGCAGTGATGGCAGACGAAGAAAACAAAGCGAAAACCCCGGTGCTGCTCACGGGCATCGATGAACTGTCGCCCAAACTCGGCGCCCTGCGAGTAAAGGTCGAGAGCTTCAAGAAAAACCTCGAACAGACCGGCCTCGGCAAACTCGACATCAGTGGTCTGTTCAAGGGCGGCAGCGTGATTACGCCGTTCGTCGACGGCATCAAATCGGCAGCGGCGTTTCAGGGCAAGTTGACTGAAGTCAGCGAGACGGCAAAAACCGTCGAACTGCCCGCCGCACCGAAAGTCGCCGCGCAAAACATGAACGTGTTCAGTGCGTCGATGGAGAAGGTTTCGGGCGCTATCGATGCCGCGCTGGCGCCAGCGGTTGCGGCATTGGTCGTCGGGCTTGAGCCGATGCTGACTCAGGTTGGCAGCCTGCTTGCCGACAACCCGAAACTGGTCGAAGGCCTGGCGGCAGGGGCGATTGCCTTCTCCGCCATGCAAACCGCTGTCACCGGGGCAACTCAGGTGTTCGACGTGATGAGCATGGTGCTCAAGACCAATCCGATCATGCTGATCGCCATGGGCATCGCGGTGGCAGCGGGATTGATTTATGCCAACTGGACGCCGATCAGCGCGTTCTTCACCGGGATGTGGGAAGGCGTGAAGAGCGCCGGGGCGAGTGCGATGGCGACGTTGCGCTCGGTACTCGACTGGCAACCACTGGACGCACTGGCGGCATTGTGGGAGCCGGTCACGGGATTCTTTTCGGGGATCTGGAACAAGGTCAAAGCGGTTACCGTACCGGTGTTCGACTTCTTCAAGTCGGTGTTCTCGTGGTCACCGGCCGGCATGATCATGGACAACTGGGCGCCGCTGACCGGTCTGTTCTCGGCGATCTGGGAATTGCTCAAAGCCTTGAGTGTGCCGGTGATGGCGTTTCTCAAAGGGCTGTTCGACTGGACGCCATTGGGCATGATCATCAACAACTGGAGTGCAATTACCGGGTTCTTCGCGTCTATCTGGATCGCGCTACAACCGGCGGCGCAAGTCATCAAGGACTTCTTCCGAACGCTGTTCGACTTCTCCCCGTTGGGGCTGATCGTCAACAATTGGGGAAGCATCGTCACGTTCTTCGAACCGATTTGGGCCGCGCTGCAAACGTCGGCGCAGCAGATCAAAAGCTTTTTCCAGGGCTTGTTCGAATGGTCGCCGCTGGAACAGATCGCGATGTACTGGCAGCCGATCAGTGAAGTGTTTTCGGCGCTGTGGGGCGTGGTGCAAGCCATGGCCGCACCGGTACTGGAGTTTCTGCACAACATGTTCGAATGGACACCGTTGGGACAGATCATCAAGAACTGGGGGCCGATCACCGAGTGGTTCGGCGAGTTGTGGCAAAAACTGCAAACCGTTATCGCGCCGATCAAGGAACTGTTCGACGGTGGTTTCGCCGGGTTGATCGCCAAGGTCACCGGCAAGGTCGAAACGCTGACCGAAGCGCAGCGCCAGACCAATGCCGAAGGCAAAGGTGAATTGGCTCCAGCGTTTTTCAGCGCAAACCCTCAAGCGTCATCTACCGGTGCGTTGCAGGGCGGCTCCTTGCCGCAATCCTCCAGCGCACTCGTCCAGCAAAGCGCTGCCAACAACCGTACGCAACTCGAAGGCGGCCTGACCGTGCGCTTCGAAAATGCGCCGGCCGGGCTGCGCACCGATCAACCGCAAACCAATCAGCCGGGCCTGGCGTTGTCGTCGCGCATCGGCTATCGCTCGCTGTCGGCAGGAGGTTCCAATGAACTGGCGTGACCGTTTGTTGCCGGCATCCTTTCGCGGTGTCGGGTTCTGGATCGATCAGGCGAAAACCCCGGTCGGTCGCAAGGGTCAGCTGCACGAGTATCCGCAGCGTGACCTGCCGTTTTTCGAGGACCTCGGCCAGCAGGCCAAGACACACGATCTGACGGCGTTCATTATCGGCCCTGATTGCCTGGAGCAGCGCGACAAGCTGCTCAAGGCACTTGAGGCGGGCAGTGGCGAGCTGGTGCATCCGTGGCTCGGGCGCCTGCAAGTCAAGGTCGGCGAGTGCGACATGACCCACACCCGCCAGGATGGCGGGTTGGTGACTTTTGCGCTGAAGTTCTATCCAGATAAGCCGTTGCAGTTTCCGACCGCGTCCGTCAGTACCCAGAAAGTCTTGCTGGCCAAGGCCGACACGTTGCTGGGTTCGGCGGTGGCGCGGTTCGAGCAGGCGATGACGATGATCAAAGCGGCGCGGATCGGCATTGCCAATTTGCGTAACAGTCTCGCCGGGGTCTACGAGATCATCAAAGAGCAGCTCCAGCCGCTGATCGAGTACTACAAAGACGTCACTGACTTGGTCAAAGCGGTCAAGGAGTTGCCCAAGGAACTGGCGGCGGAGTTCAACGGCTTGCTCGGCGATATCAAGGAGCTGAAGACATTTGCGAAGGAAGGCTACCGTGGCGTGATTGCCGACGTGTCGCAACAACTCGAAGCTATCCGCAAGGCCGATGCGCCGAAGCTCACCACCGGCACGGACACCAATGCGGCGGCGCAAGCCATGGCTGATCTGGTGCAGGACACGCTGATCGTGAAAGCGGCGCAGTGGATCGCGTCCATGCCGGTGGCGACCCCTGCGGTGAAACTGTCGTCGACACCTTCGGTGGCTCATCAGGCGGATCAACCGGTGACCCGTCAGGAAGTGCCGGTGACCGATGAGATGAAAGCTCTGCAGAAAGCTGTCGGGGTGGCAATTGATCCGATGCTGGACAAGGCCGACCCTAAACACCACCAGGCAATCAACGATGTGAAGGAAGCGCTGATTGCGCACCTCAAGGCCGTGGCGTCATCCGGTGTGCGACAGGTCAGTAAATCTTTCCAGGAAAGCCTGCCGGCGCTGGTCGTGGCTTACAAGCAATTTGCCGATGCCACACGGGTGACTGAAGTGACTCAGCGCAACCCGACGAATCATCCCGGGTTCTCACCCAACCAAGTGAAAGTCCCCGGGGAGTGAACCATGAGCGAGATGGATAACCGCGTCACGCTGACGGTCAACAATCTGGAATATGGCGGCTGGAAAAGCGTGGAAGTCACGGCTGATCTGGAGCGCCAGTTCCGTACCTTCAAACTCGACATCACCTGGCAATGGCCAGGGCAAACGGTGGATAAACCGATCAAGCCCGGCGACCCGTGCGAGGTGAAGATCGGCAACGATCTGGTGCTCACCGGCTACGTTTTCAAGGCGCCGATCCGCTATGACGGGCGGCAGATCAGTCTGACCATCGAAGGCAGTTCGAAGACCCAGGATCTGGTCGATTGCGCGGCCATCAATCGCCCGGGTCAATGGCAGGAGCAACCGCTGCTGAGCATTGTCGAGGCGCTGGCGATGGGCTATTCGCAGTCGGTGGTCAACGAGATACCCGAGACAGCACGACTGGCCAAACACACCATCGTGCCGGGTGAAACGGTGTTTCAGTCAATCGACCGTTTGCTCTCGCTGCTGCGGGTGTTTTCCACCGATGACGAGCAGGGCCGGCTGGTGCTGGCCAAGCCCGGCAGCGGCGGTCGGGCCAGTGATGTGCTGGAGTTGGGCAAGAATATTCTCTCGGCCAACGCACCGATGGATCACAGCCAGGTGTTCTCCGAATACCGGGTGATCGGCCAGCAAAAAGGCTCGGACAAGAAGAGCGGGGCGGCGGTCAGCGAAGTCGAATCGATTGCTGCCGACCTGACCTTCAAACGTCGCCGCACCACGGTGATCAACGAAGGCACGCAACTGACCTTTGAGTTGGCGCAGCAGCGTGCCCAATGGGAAAGCGCCACCCGCATGGGCCGTGCACAGACCACCACCTATCAGGTGCAGGGCTGGCGTCAGGCCAACGGCGATCTGTGGCGCCACAACACGCTGGTGCGGGTGAAAGATCCAGTGCTCGGCTTTGATGGCGACATGCTGATTTCCAAAGTCACGTATTCGCTGTCGGCGCAGGGCTCGGTGACAACGCTGCAAGTGGCACCGCCGCATACCTTCGATCCCGATCCCACTCCAGCGAAGAAAACCTCAGCCTGACACCGAACCCTGTGGGAGCGAGCCTGCTCGCGAAAGCGTCGGCAGCCTCAACATCACCGCGCCTGACCCGCCGCCTTCGCGAGCAGGCTCGCTCCCACATTGATCCCATTCGGGCCACTTTTGGAAGGACAACTCATGAGCCTACTGACACGCCTGCTGGCGCGCGGCACTGTCGTGCTCGCCAATTCGGCATCCAAACTGCAATCGCTGCAAATGCGCCTCACCGCCGGGGAAGTGAACGATGACCTCGAGCATTTCGAACCTTATGGCTTCACCAGCAATCCGCTGGCTGGCGCCGAAGGGATCGTCACGTTCCTGGGTGGTGATCGTTCCCATGCCATCGCGCTGGTGGTCGCCGACCGCCGTTATCGCCTGCAATCACTGGCTGCCGGCGAAGTGGCGATCTACACCGACGAAGGCGACAAGATCCACTTCAAGCGCGGCCGCATCATCGACATCGAAACTGCCACGCTGAACATCAAGGCCAGCACCGCGGTGAACATCGATACGCCGGTGATCAACCAGACCGGCAAGATCGTCTCCACTGGCGATCAACTCGCCGGCGGCATCAGCCAGATCAAACACGTGCACGTAGGCGTACAGGCCGGCAGTGGCCAGACCGGCGCCCCGGCGGGAGGCAAATGATGCTTATCAGCCCGAACCTTCACGCCGCGCTGACCCGTGCCGTGCTCATCAGCCTGTTTACCTGGCGCCGCGCCGCCGATGACGACGCCCTCGATGACGACGAGCGCTTTGGCTGGTGGGGCGACAGTTTCCCCACCGTCGCCGACGATCGCATCGGCTCGCGTCTGTGGCTTTTGCGTCGGGTCAAGCTGACTCGACAGACCCAGATGGACGCCGAATTCTATGCCCGCGAAGCCTTGCAATGGCTGCTCGACGACGGCCACTGCAGCGCCATCGACATCATCAGCGAACGCCTCGACGCCCAGCGCCTGAACCTGCGCACGGTCCTCACCCTGGCCGATGGCGAACGCCTGGACATCAACCCCGATAACAGTTGGCAGGTGATCTATGCCGTTTGAAACCCCTTCGCTGCCGGTGCTGATCAAGCGCACCCAAAGCGACCTGGCCGGCGATTCGCTGCGCCAGTCCGATGCGCAAGTGCTGGCCCGAACGCTCAGCGGCGCCGCGTATGGCTTGTACGGTTACCTCGACTGGATTGCCGAGCAGATTCTGCCGGACAAGGCCGACGAATCGACCCTGGAACGCATCGCAGCACTGCGTCTGAACCAGCCGCGCAAACCGGCGCAAGCGGCCACGGGCACGGTGAGTTTTACCGCCACCGCCGGTGCGGTGCTCGACGCCGATACGTTGCTGCAGACCAACGACGGCCGCACGTACAAAGTCACCGCCGCGCGCACCACCAGCAATGGCAGCAACAGCACCACGATCGCTGCGCTCGACGCTGGCAGTCTCGGCAACGCCGACGCGGGTCTGACGCTGACGCCGGTGCAGCCTATTGCTGGCGTCGTCGGCAACAGTTTCATCGTTCTGGCCCCGGGGCTCAGCGGTGGTGTGGCGCGGGAAAGTCTGGAGTCGTTGCGCTCGCGAGTGATTCGCTCCTATCGCGTCATCCCCCACGGCGGCTCGTCCAGCGACTATGAAACCTGGGCGCTGGAAGTGCCGGGCGTGACCCGCGCCTGGTGCCGTGGTGGCTTGCTCGGCCCGGGCACGGTGACGGTGTTCATCATGCGCGACGACGATCCGCAACCCGTGCCGAACGATGAGCAACTGGCCGAGGTTCAGGACTACATCGAACCGCTGCGCCCGGTGACTGCCGAGGTGCATGTGCAGCGACCGATTCAGGTGCCGGTGGTCTACCGCTTCAAAAGCGTCAACCCCGACACCAGCGCCGTGCGTGCGGCGGTCGAAGCGCAGTTGCGCGATCTGCACAACCGCGAGGCCGATCTCGGCGTACCGCTGCTGATCAGCCATATCCGCGAAGCCATCAGCAGCGCCGGCGGCGAGTACGACCACACGCTCACCTCACCGGCGGCTGACGTGCCTGCCGGCAAGAGCGAACTGCTGACTTTCGGAGGTTGCGTATGGGGGGCATAAGAACCGCCGCGCAATACCAGGCGCAACTGCGCGCCTTGCTTCCCGCGGGTCCCGCTTGGGACCCGGAGCAAGTCCCGGAACTCGAAGAAGTCCTGCAAGGCGTCGCCGTAGAACTGGCACGCCTCGACGCCCGCGCCGCCGATTTGCTCAACGAAATGGACCCCGCCGGCGTCAGCGAACTGGTGCCGGACTGGGAGCGGGTGATGGAATTGCCCGACCCCTGCCTGGGCGCCACACCACTGTTCGACGACCGCCGCCTCGCCGTGCGCCGCCGCTTGCTCGCGGTCGGTAGTCAGGCAGTCGGTTATTACCTCGAAATCGCCAAAAGCCAGGGCTACCCCAACGCCAGCATCACCGAACTCGAAGCCCCGCGCATGGGCCGGGCACGTTTTGGCGCGGCGCATTTCGGCACATGGGAAGCGCAATTCATGTGGACGCTCAACACCGGCGGCCGCTTGCTGCTCGGCCGGCGTTTCGGCGCGAGCTACTGGGGCGAGCGCTTCGGCGTCAACCCGGGCTCGGCGCTGGAGTGCCTGATCCATCGAAGTGCGCCGGCGCATACCAAGGTGCACATCAATTATGACTAGGGAGGAGTGACGGGATGGATTATCCGAAAAGTGTGCCCAGCGCCGGCTTGGTGAATGGGAAGTTTGTTGATGAAAATCCGATGACCGGAACCCCGGGCTCGCTGATTCCGGCGGATTGGGGGAACAGTGTTACCGATGAAATAGTCAACGCGATTACTGCTGCCGGACTTGTGCCTGATGAGGGTGATAGCACGCAGCTCAAAGCGGCTATTTCTGCGATTGTCGAGAAGAACAAAACTGATTCTTTCGCAAGCAAGGATGAAGCCGAAGCCGGTACCAGCAATAGCCGTCTGATGACGCCGCAGCGCGTATTTCAAGCGATCGAAAAGAAAGTGCTTCAAGCCACGGAAACGGTTTTTGGCTGGGCACGAGTTGCTACTCAAGCCCAAGTCAATGCGGGGACGGATGACACCACTATTGTCACCCCGAAAAAGCTCTGGTTTGGTGTTTCATACAGCATCGGCCCGAATGGCTATATCGCTTTTCCGAGCTGGTTGGGGGGATTCATGATCCAGTGGGTCCTGATCACCATCGCTGCCGATAAAACCTATGCTGCAAAACCTTGGCCGGTGGCTTTCAGGAGCCAATGTGTCGCTACGTGGGCGAGTTACTCACACAGCGGGAACGCACCTTATTTCGACATCATCACCCCACCACTGGTTACCTACTTTGATCCGAGCCAGGTTCAAGTCTTGAGTAATTCTGGTGGCACCGGTTTTGTCACTGTCCTGGGGGTGGGGAACTGAAATGAAACGTTTCTATAGCCGCACCACCGGCAACACCTACTTATCGGGTTATCACACGAGCATTCCGGACGATGCCGTTGAAATTGACGAGGCACGTTATGAGTCGGTGATCGCCAATCCGGCCGCCGGTACCGAGAGAGGCCATGATGATCTTGGTCTGCCGATTCTGATTGAACCCGCAGCACGCACTGAAGAGCACGCCTCGGCAGAAGCCAAGGCGTGGCGCGATAAAGAATTTGATCGCGTGGTCTGGCTGCGTGATCGCCATCGGGACGAAGTGGAACTGATGAAAGCCACCACACTTTCCGACACTGACTACCTGGCGCTTTTGAGCTATCTGCAGGCGCTGCGCAAGTGGCCCCAGGCAAAGAAATTCCCCTCCAAACGCTCCCGTCCGAAAAAGCCTGCCTGGATGGCTGCCGAGTGAGCGGATGCCGCGTCGTCGACATCGCCCCCGTCAATGTTCCAGGTAAAGGAAATTAAACAATGGATTATCCAAAAAGCGTTCCCAGCGTCGGCTTGGTCGATGGTCGCTTCGTCGATGAAAACCCGGTGGCAGGTACGCCGGGGTCGTTGATTCCGGCGGTGTGGGGCAACAGCGTTACTCAAGAGATTCTGAGTGTAATTACTGGCGGTGGACTGGTGGCTTCGGAATCCGATACCGGCCAGTTGTACAAGGCGATTCAGTCGATCATCGCGAGTGCGAGTCCTATGCGTTCGATCATCACTCGACTGGCGGCGTCCAAGACGCTTACCGAGGCGGAACTTGGTCTTGTGCTGGTCGATGGTAGCCCGGGGCCTGTGACCTTGTTGCTGCCACCGGCCAACGCCGCACTTGGTGTACGTGACGTGATTTTGCGTCGGGTCGACAACAGTGGTAATCGCATGGTCATTCAGACGTCCGGCACTGATCGCATCCGCTTTCACACGCATCTTTCCGCCAGCGGTTACCCGTTTTTCGTATTGATGGGAGGTGGGGATTGGTGGCATTTGCGCAGTGATGGGGCGGGGAGTTGGTGGCCGGTCGGTCGCTTTGACAACACCCCGTTGGGACGTCCGTTTTTCGAGACAACGGTGCTGCTGAGTCCGGGCGGTTATGGCGCGCTCAACGGTACGCTGATGAACCGTGCCGAATGGCCCTGGTTGTGGGATCACGCTCAGCGTTCTGGAATGCTCAATACCGAAGCGACACGGGCGGGCAATGAAGGTAACTGGACTCCGGGTGATGGCGCGTTGACGTTCCGTGGACCCGAACTGCGCGGTGAATTTTTGCGGATTCTGGACGAAGGTCGCAATGTCGATATCGGCCGGGTCATGGGTGCCAATCAAGCGGGGACGGTGCATTCCTATGCGATGGGCGCGAACGGTGCCGGTGCTGTGGGATCGAGATGGTCCGATAGCTTGAGCGCTGTCGGGGCTCAGACACATGAAGCGAAAACCGTGATCACGCCGAGCAATGGTGGCCCGATTTTCCCAGCTGGAACTGTCTACCAACAGGACGCGGCCAACACGCTTCTGTACAGCTTCACCTCCCGTCCCCGTAACGTCGCCTATCCCGGCCGCATCAAAGTTATCTGAGGCTCAGCATGTTCAACTATTTAATGGATGACGACGGTGCCTTGGTGGGACCGGTGGAGTTTTTTGTCACGCCCGGCATCGGTGTCCAACTGCCTGCTAACGCGGTGCAACTGGCTTATGAGTTACCGTCCGCTGAGCCGGGACGCACTTGGGCAATCGCCAACGGCGTCCCCCGTGAGCTGATTGATTGTCGCGGCACCGTGTACCGCAAGGACAACGGTGCGCAACAAACCTGGAGCGAACTGGGCGCCCTGCCAGGTGCATTCACCGCCGAGCCTTGCCCCGACGAGTTTCATGTCTGGCAGGACAATGCCTGGGTGCCAGATTCGACTCGGCAACTGGCGAACATCACTGCGAACGTTCTTGTCCAGCGCGATGCACTGCTACGCGACGCCGTCCTGCGCATTGCCCCCTGCAATACGCCGAAGACATCGGCGATGCCAGCCATGACGAACAACTGTTGCTGATCGAATGGAAGCTCTACAGCGTAGAACTCAACCGCATCGAAAAGCAGGCCGGTTTCCCAGATGAAATTATCTGGCCGGTGACACCCGGCGCAGCCGAAGTTAACTGATTTCAGCACAGGGAGCAGTGCAATGGACTATCCAAAAAGCATCCCCGGTATAGGGTTGGTCAACGGCGGTTTCGTCGATGAAAACCCGATCGCCGGTTCACCGGGATCATTGATCCCCGCTGCTTGGGGCAACAGCGTCACGCAAGAAATTCTCAACGCAATCAAGGCTGCCGGATTGGCGCCCGATGAAGCCAAAACCGATCAGTTGGCCACCGCGATAGGCGCGCTGGTCGACTTCACCAAACTGAAAAACACTCCGACCACTTTGGCGGGTTACGGCATTACTGATGCGGTGGGACGGCTGTTAGCCGTCAGGCAGATCGAGACCGTCGGGATCACGGTTTACAAGCCCAACCCCAAGGCCAAACGCATTCGTGTGCGATTGGTGGGGGCGGGTGGATCTGGCGGTGGCTGCGAGCCTGTCGCCGCGAATAACCATCGTATCGGTGGTGGCGGTGGTTCCGGGGCCTATGCAGAAAGCCTGTATTTCGTGACCGCGGAAATGTTGGCAGGCGTGCCTGTTTCGCTGGGCGCCGGCGGCGCGCCGAGCAATGTACTGGGTCAGGCGGGTGGCGGCGCGTCCTTCGGTAGCTATATGAGCGCGGCTGGCGGTGCGGGCGGGCAAATCCTGTCATTCACAGTGACAGCAACGGCAGTGGGATTTGTCATGGGCGGGACCGGTGGACAACTCGTTACGGGCGGTGGTCTTGCCAATGCGCGTGGCACACATGGCGAGTTCGCGATGTACAACGCCAACTGGGGAGTGGTCTCCGGCGCCGGAGCTGCCAGTCCGTTCGACGGCGGTGGCGTACGCGTGGGTGTCAATGGCAATGGCATCGCTGGCGGGCGTGGTTCCGGCGGCAGTGGCTCCTGCTCAACCAATGCTTCCGCCTCAGTGCTCAGCGGCGCTGGTGGCAACGCCTTCTGTGAAATCTGGGAGTACGAATAATGGCTCGATATGCACGGATGGAGAAAGGTGTCGCGGTTGAATTGATCGACACCGGCGACTACACGATCGAGCAACTGTTTGCCCCTTCTTTCGTTGAATCGATGGTTCAAGTGCCGGAGGGCATGACAGTTGAAATCGGCGCGCCAATCGACGAGTTCCGGCCTTCCAGCGCGCAGGTGTCCGTGACGAGCATTCCCGTCAGTGCGCAAGGGATCGTTGTCGAGGACCAGATGCCTGAAACAGCAGCTCGAGCCTGGCGCCAGTCCAGACTCTCGTCCACTGAGTGGCAGGTAACCCGTCATCGCGACGAGCAGGAGCTCGGCCGTGGCACGACACTCAAGGCCCAGCACTATCTGGAGTTGCTTGAGTACCGTCAGGCGCTGCGTGACTGGCCTGATTCCGGTCATTTTCCTTCGGTAGTTTCCCGGCCCTCGGCGCCCGTGTGGTTGGCAGCTCCAGTCGGCTGAGAACGGCACCAATGTATTTTCAGATTAAGGAGATAAACCTTGGACTATCCCAAGAGTGTGCCCAGTGTCGGCTTGGTCAATGGACAGTTTGCCGATGAAGATCCGATAGCCGGCAAACCCGGTTCGCTGATCCCCGCGACGTGGGGCAACAGCGTCACCCAAGAAATTCTGAATGTCGTTCAGGCCGCCGGCCTGACGCCAAACGAGTCGTCGAACAATCAGCTGTTGGGAGCATTGCGCGGCCCGGCATTGTTCATGACCGCCCCGCAGTTTGATGGCGGACGCTCAGCAGCAACGTCCGAGTTTGTGCAGCGGGCGTTGGGCAATTATGCAAGTGCTCGTGGGATATCCGCTGCCACGCAATTGACCTTGTCCGATGTCGGCTGCTCGATCGGTCTGGCTGGTAACGCAGCGTATACCGTGACGCTTCCGGATACCGCTGCAGTGCCGAGTGGCGCCACGATCAGCCTGCATTGCCGTAACAGCGCACCCGTTACCGTGGCCAGTAAAACCGGTACGCAGATCAGTCCGCAAGGGGCTTATCTGGCGTCGATCGTGTTGAACAATGGTGAGAGTGCGAACTTCGTCAGAGAGTCTGGAGTGTGGGTGGTGTATGGCACGGCTGCTCTGAAGTACTCGGCCAATTACGCCGCACAGTTCTCCACATCGGGATATCAAAAGCTTCCCAGCGGTTTGATCGTGCAGTGGGTGACAGGGGGATCCGATGCGAATGGCAACATGACGGTGTCGTTGCCGATCAGGTTTCCCAATGCTGTCCTCGGAGGTATTGCCAATGAAGGTAACCCTGCAGGATGGAGTGCCGCCAATGTCACCGTTTGGGCATTTGACGGTGGGAGCACCACGACAACGACAGCGGTCGCTCGGGTCCGAAGCGTCCTGGCTTCAAGTGTAAAGGTTGATTCGGGCATTTCGGGCCGCATTCTGGTTTGGGGGTACTGACCATGACGATTTACTTTTATGCACAAAGCCTCGGCTTTGATCGAGTCGAAAGCGCACTTGCGGAACTGCCTGAAGGGGCAGTGGAGATCACCCAGGCCCAATACGTCGAGCTGTTTGCCGGGCAGGCAAGCGGCAAAGTCATTAGCGCCAGTGCCAGCGGTCAACCTGTGTTGACGGACCCTGTCATTTCCCCGATTGCCCTTGCCAGCCATGAACGCACATGGCGCAACAAAGTGCTGCAAGACACCCAGTGGCTGGTGCTTCGCGACGCTGAAGAACTGGAAGTCGGTGAGGGCACGACCCTGCTCGCCGAAGAATTCAAACAACTGCTGGCTTACCGACAGTCGCTGCGCGAGTGGCCCAATGACCCGAACTTCCCGGATGCACGTTCGCGCCCGGTTGAACCTGATTGGCTGCAAATCTTGCTGCGAACGAACGGCTGAGTCGTCGCTGATCTGAAGAGGAATTAAAGTGGATTATCCAAGAAGCGTCCTCAGCTCTGGCTTGGTCGACGGCAAATTTGTTGATGAAGACGTGATAGCCGGAACGCCGGGATCGCTGATCCCTGCAAGCTGGGGCAACAGTGTTACTGAGGAAATACTCAGCGCGATTACCGCGGCTGGTTTGAAACCGGACGAACTACAGACTGATCAATTGGCTCAGGCGATCAGGCAATTATCGAAACCGGATCCGCTGCAACAATTTCCGGTGCAGGTGTATCGCAGGAATGTGCTGATCAATGGCGGATTCGATATCTGGCAACGCGGGACGACCAACCAAGGCCCAAATATCGGTGGATATGTAGCCGATCGTTTTCGCTGCGACTGGAATGGCAATGCTGCCGTGACCATCTCTCGTCAGGACTTTTTTCCAGGCCAGACAGAAGTGGCAGGTGAGCCGGGTTATTTTTTACGCTGGCAGCAAACCACGGCGGGCGTCGGCGCTACCGAGCACAAGGTTTCCCAAAGCGTTGAGTCCGTCAGAACTCTGGCTGGACGAACCGCTACTGTGACCTTTTGGGCGCGCTCCGATGCCGCGCGTTCATTGAAAGTGACAATTGGTCAGTACTTTGGCAACGGAGGTTCGGAAGCCGTCGTCAAAGTGGTCGATGTTTTTCCATTGAGCACTGCATGGGGCAAGTACAGCGCAACGTTTCAGGTGCCATCGATCGCGGGGAAAATGCTGGGCGCCAATGATTGCTTGCGCTTGGCTTTTGATTTACCGCTCAACGTTCTGCAAACTGTGGATCTGACTCAGGTTCAATTGGAAGAGGGACCGGTTTCCACGCCATTCGAATACCGTCTTTCTGGCGAAGAATTGACGTTGTGTCAGCGTTATTTCGAAAAGTCTTTTGCCAACCGTTTACCGATTCGTGCAAACAACGGTAGTGGCACCTGCATCGTCTCGTTTACTCAGGCTGCGGCTGGAAATACCGGTCAATACGGTATGGTCGTAGACATGCAGACTCAGAAGAGAGTGCAGCCTACTGTTGTCCTGTATTGCCCTGGAAATGCAGGTAATCAGGTTTGGAACTACTCGCAGGGAGTGCCTTGCACAGGCACCATTGTGCAAAGTGTGACACAGCGTAGTTTCGCGATCGGCACTGTGACGCCTGTAAACAGTCAGCCCGGTAACGGATTGCAGATTGAATGGACAGCGGACGCTGAGATCTAGGAGTGACCCCATGACCTATCAACTGACCACTTGCGGAGTACTGCGCACGGAGGATTCTGCGTTTATCCCGCAGGACCCAACCAATCGCGACTGGCTTGACTATCAAGCTTGGCTATTAGCTGGCGGCCAAGTCCTGACATTGAATGAAACCCTCGAAAACGTAGCCCCGGCCAGCTCAGTGACAAGTTTGGCAAAAAAATGGCTGGGGGCCGTTATCCGCTAACCGTGATTCAATCCGGGCAATATCCAGGGAGGATCAAGCATTATGCAAATAACTGAAAACAACCTTATCGACATCATGCCCAACGCCCGCTCCCAAGCGGGCGTTTTTGTTTCTGCGCTCAACTCCGCGATGGCGCGCCGTCGCATCGACTCGCCCAAACGAATCGCTGCGTTTCTCGCGCAGATCGGTCACGAGTCGGGCCAGTTGCAGTACGTGCGGGAACTGGGCAACAACCAGTATCTGAGCAAATACGACACCGGCACGCTGGCGCTACGCCTGGGTAACACGCCCGAGGCGGACGGCGATGGCCAGAAGTACCGAGGGCGCGGGCTGATACAGATCACCGGTCGCAGCAACTATCGGCAATGCAGCCTTGGGCTGTTCGGCGATGAGCGTCTGCTGTCGTTGCCTGAACTGCTCGAACAACCGCAATGGGCCGCCGAGTCCGCCGCCTGGTTCTGGGAGCAGAACGGCTTGAACGAACTGGCCGACCGCGATCAGTTCAACACCATCACCCGTCGCATCAACGGCGGGTTGAACGGTTTGCAGGATCGTCTGGAAATCTGGGCGCGGGCGAGGGCGGTGCTATGTCCATCCCCTGGCGCGTGATCGGCCTTTTGTTGCTGGCCATAGGGGCTTTTGCTGCCGCCTGGCAATTGCAGGACTGGCGCTACGGCCGGCAACTAGCGGAGCAGGCCCGGTTAAACACTGAAACCCTCAATCAACTGACCATGTCCGCCGCCACCGCACAACAGGCCGAGCAGGATAAACGTCTGGCGCTGGAGCAACGGCTCGCCGCCAGTGAACAAACCCACTTTCGAGCGCTGAGCGATGCCCAACGTGATCAGGATCGCCTGCGCGATCGCCTTGCCACTGCTGATGTGCGCCTGTCAGTCCTTCTCGACGCCAACGACGTTGCCCAAGGCTGCAACGTGCCAGCCTCCGCCAGTGCCGGCGGCGTGGATCATGCAACCGTACGCGCCCGACTTGACCCGGCGCATGCTCAACGAATTATCGCCATCACCGACAGCGGCGACCGCGGACTGATTGCCTTGCAGGCGTGTCAGGCCTATGTCAGAGCGCTGGCGTCTGCACATTTTGAATGACTCTGTGTATTGAAAGCGCAACCGGGTCGTGTACGGTGGAGGCATTCCACACGATCCGGAGAGCGCCGTGAAAGATCTCACTCAACTGGCTGCCGAACTTGGCCGACGCCTGCAAGTGCTCAATGCCCATGTCACCACTGCCGAATCCTGTACCGGTGGCGGAATTGCCGAAGCCATCACACGAATTCCGGGCAGCTCGGCGTGGTTTGAAGCCGGTTATGTGACCTACTCCAACCGGCAGAAAACCCAGCAACTGAATGTGTCGGGGGCGTTGTTCGAGACGGTGGGCGCGGTCAGTCGTGAAGTGGTCGAGGCAATGGTGCGCGGCGCTCAGGAAAAAAGCCTGGCGCGATTTGCCGTCGCGGTCAGCGGCGTTGCCGGGCCCGACGGTGGTTCTCCAAGCAAACCGGTGGGCACCGTCTGGTTGGCCTGGGGCGTGGGTGACCTGGTTTCCAGTGAGGTCCAACACTTCCCCGGTAACCGCGACGAAGTCCGCCGACAAACGGTGAAGGCCGCGCTAGAGGGGCTCCTGCGACTAGCGGCACGAGAAATCGAAAATCAGGGGTAGGCGATCCGCGAACGCTGTGGAATAATACTGGCTACTTATACAGGTGTTGGCCGTCAGGCCTTATTGATTACGTGAGGACTTTAATGGACGACAACAAGAAGAAAGCCTTGGCTGCGGCCCTGGGTCAGATCGAACGTCAATTCGGCAAGGGTGCCGTGATGCGTATGGGCGATCAAGACCGTCAGGCGATCCCGGCTATCTCTACTGGCTCTCTGGGTCTGGACATCGCACTCGGCATCGGCGGCCTGCCAAAAGGCCGTATCGTTGAGATCTACGGTCCTGAATCCTCCGGTAAAACCACACTGACACTGTCCGTGATCGCCCAGGCTCAAAAAGCCGGCGCGACCTGCGCATTCGTCGACGCCGAACACGCCCTCGACCCTGAGTACGCCGGCAAGCTGGGCGTTAACGTCGACGACCTGTTGGTGTCCCAGCCGGACACTGGCGAACAGGCTCTGGAAATCACCGACATGCTGGTGCGTTCCAACGCTGTTGACGTGATCATCGTCGACTCCGTGGCAGCACTGGTGCCTAAAGCTGAAATCGAAGGCGAAATGGGCGACATGCACGTGGGCCTGCAAGCCCGTCTGATGTCCCAAGCGCTGCGTAAAATTACCGGTAACATCAAGAACGCCAACTGCCTGGTGATCTTCATCAACCAGATCCGTATGAAGATCGGCGTGATGTTCGGTAGTCCGGAAACCACCACCGGTGGTAACGCTCTGAAATTCTACGCTTCGGTTCGTCTCGACATCCGCCGTACCGGCGCGGTGAAAGAAGGCGACGAAGTGGTCGGCAGCGAAACCCGCGTCAAGGTTGTGAAGAACAAGGTGGCTTCGCCGTTCCGTCAGGCGGAGTTCCAGATTCTTTACGGCAAGGGCATCTACCTCAACGGCGAGATGATCGACCTGGGCGTACTGCATGGTTTCGTCGAGAAGTCCGGCGCCTGGTATGCCTATGAAGGCACCAAGATCGGTCAGGGCAAGGCCAACTCGGCCAAGTTCCTGGCGGATAACCCGGAAATCGCTGCGAAGCTCGAGAAGCAACTGCGTGACAAGCTGCTGGCACCAGCAGCAGACGTCAAGGCTTCGGCGACCCGGGACAAAATCGACGATATGGCTGAGGCCGACATCGACGCTTGAAGTCTCTGAATGACACTCGTACTCGATACCCTCGTCGCGGTGCGGCGAACCGCCATGGATCTGCTCGCACGCCGCGAGCACGGTCGAGTCGAGTTGACGCGCAAACTGCGTCAACGCGGCGCTGAGGCGGAGATGATCGAAACAGCCCTCGACCGTTTAACGGAAGAAGGGCTGCTTTCCGAAGCGCGTTACCTTGAAAGCTTTGTTTCCTACCGTGCCCGTTCCGGTTATGGCCCTTTGCGGATTCGCGAGGAGCTGAGCCAGCGCGGTTTACAACGTGCCGATATCGAACTCGCCCTGCGCGAAAGCAGTATCAGTTGGCAGCAGCAGCTTCAGGACACGTGGCAGCGCAAGTTTTCCGGACATTTGCCGATCGATGCCAAAGAACGGGCCAAGCAGGGCCGGTTCCTCGCCTATCGGGGCTTTTCGATGGAGATGATCAACCGCTTGTTCAGCGGTCGCGGCATGGACGATTAAAACGATTCAACAAAAACGGCCCGCTATGAAAATAGCGGGCCGTTTTTTTTTGCCTTCAAATTGCCTTTGACGGCTCGCGACTGCGTTGTGCTGTTTGCGGTCTGGAGTCAGCCCAGTTTTCCGGCAGGTTGATGTAATCGATCAACTCCCGCAGACGCCCGTGAGTGCGTGCATTAAAGGCGAAGGCCAACCGCGCCAGATGGCTGAACTGCGCTTCGTCGTGTTCCTCGCCACTGTAGGCATGTTGATGAAACTGGTCGCTCAAGCACAGATCGGCAAAAGATTCCTGCATGTGCTCAAGCGCCTGATCGCTGAGCTTGTGATGCATGCGCATCACGAATTGCCGCTTGAGCCAGCGGCTGGAGTGGAAGTTGCTGTAGAACTGGTTGATCTGCTCTACCGCCTCCTCGACGGTATAAACCAGACGCATCAGCTTCATGTCGGTCGGCAGGATGTAATGGTTGTCTTCCAACTGCTGGCGGATGAAATCCATCGCGCCTTGCCAGAACGTGCCGCCCGGTACATCCAGCAAAACTACCGGCACCAGCGGACTTTTGCCGGTCTGGATCAGGGTCAGCACCTCCAGCGCCTCATCCAGCGTGCCGAAACCGCCGGGGCACAACACCAGCGCGTCGGCCTCTTTGACAAAGAACAGCTTGCGCGTGAAGAAAAAGTGGAACGGCAGCAGATTGCCAGTGCCGTCGACAGTCGGGTTGGCATGTTGTTCGAAGGGCAGGGTGATGTTGAACCCAAGGCTGTGATCGCGGCCAGCGCCTTCATGCGCGGCGGCCATGATGCCGCCTCCGGCTCCGGTGATGACCATCATGTCCGAGCGCGCCAAAGCGGCGCCGAGTTCTCGTGCCATGGCATACAACGGATGCTCGACCGGCGTGCGCGCCGAGCCGAACACCGTGACTTTGCGTCGCCCCTTGAATTTCTCCAGTACTCGAAAGGCCTGTTCCAGTTCGCGCAGGGCTTGCAGGGTGATCTTGGCGTTCCAGCGGTTGTGGTCTTCCTGTGCCATGCGCAGCACGGTGAGGATCATGTCGCGGTAGATGGGAATGTTCAGGCTGTTGGGGGAAACACGGTTGAGTTGTTCTTCGACCTGGTTGATGAGGTCAGGACCGCTTTCCTGAAAATGACGGCTGAGCAAGTCATTCGGTTGGTAAGGCATTCAACGTCTCCTTCTGCACAGAGCGGATGGCCCTGACGCGCGGCGTCAGTGCCGCGCTGCAAAAAACACACACGACCAGCAGTTCCTTTCCTGCTGTTAACCCATGATCGGGAATACTCTGAATTTAGACCCTTGCGCGCAATTGCGCTGACTGGATCATTGCGCCGCAACGTTAAGGCTGTAAACCGCTCATTAATGTTTTATCAATCCCGACACCGCTCGTCCGAACGTGCTCCGGCTAGCAATCCCTCTGATTAACTAACTTACAGGCGCCGTACGACAACTGTGCGTCAGCAACCGTACGCAAGGTGCACGCTATTCAAGGATTTGTGGGTAGCAAGGAGGCGGCACAGATGGCCAGAGTGATTCTGGAGATCGATACGCAGTTGTATCGAATGTTGAAGGCTTCAGCCGAGACCAATCATGTCAGTCTCGAAGAGGAGTGCTGCCGACGGTTGGCAGGTGGCGAACGTCGCTCGCACTATTTACAGGCCTTGCTGGCCGAACTGCGCGCCGAGGATGAACAGCGGCGCGCGAATTCACGTTAGTTACTTCTTCTTCGCCGGTGCGGCTTTCGGGCAATCCGATTCCTGGTAGCTGGCGGAGCCGATCGCTTTGTTGGTTTTCACTTCAGTGAAGTCGTAACGCATGATCGCGCCTTTGGCCATCAGTTTGCGGAACGAAGGGTTGTTGCACACTGAGGCTCCCAACTGGAAATACACGGCTTTAGGGTCAGCACGCATCTTGTCGGCGTGGCTCTTTTGCACGCTCAGATGATTGATCAGTTGAGTACCTTCAACGGTGTAGCCCTGATCAAGAATGTCTTCATTGATTGCGCGTGGCGTGCCGACGCTGCTTTGGGCGGCGACATTGCGCAGCTCGCGGTTCAGATTCTGCTCACTCAGCGAGGCAGCCTGAGCGGTGAAGGACGACGCCAGCAGAATGGCAGCGGTGGGAACGATAAGGCGCAGCATGAAACTCTCCTGATTCGGTGACTGGTGGTTCGACCAGCCTCGGGGCTGTGCGTTCAGTGGCGGCGAATTATAGGGGACCCGCTCTGGACGGTACAGGCTTGTGCCCGTCGCTCTGGTAAACTGCTGGCCTTTATTGCCTTGCCGAGTGTTGTTCGTGTCGAGTTTTCCTGTCTGCCGGCGTTGCCTGCGATGAACCATGCCCCCAACGCTGTCGCCCGTCTGCGCGATCAGCGCGAAGATGAAGGCATCAAGCCGATTCAGGCCCGTGGCTTTCGCTCCGAGCGTTGCCGCGACTGTCGCGTCATCATCAGCCATTGCCTGTGCGCCTGGCGACCTACCGTCGAAACCCGTTCCGGCGTGTGCCTGATCATGACCGGCAAGGAAGTGTTCAAACCGAGCAATACCGGTTGGCTGATTGCCGACGTGGTGCGCGATAACCACGCATTCATCTGGTCGCGCACTGAGCCCGACGCGCAGATGCTGGCGCTGCTCAGCGATCCGCAATGGCAACCCTATCTGGTGTTTCCCGGCGAATACGTCGAACCTTCGCGGGTGACCAACGCAGTCGCCGCCGATAGCAGCAAACGTCCGCTGTTCATTCTGCTGGACGCGACCTGGACCGAAGCTCGCAAGATCTTCCGCAAGAGCCCGTACTTCGACAGTTTGCCGATCCTGAGCCTGCTGCCCGACAAACTCTCGCGCTACCGCTTGCGCCGTTCAACCCGCAGTGAGCATTTGTGCACCGCCGAAGTCGCGGCGTTGTGCCTGGAACTGGCCGGCGACAGCGATGCCGCTTCTGCGCTGGACGCCTACTTCGACGTGTTCAGCCAGCATTACCTCGGCGCCAAGCAACAATTGGATATTAATGAGTCAACCCCGGCCCATGCCGAGTTGCAGCGCTATATACGAAAGCCGCAGCCTGAGTTGACCTGATAGTGGCCCATACTCTACAAACCGGCGGCTGTGCTGCTTGACCACCCAGTCTTCGCTGGGCATGCTTGGCGCCGATTAGGGTGCGGCCAAGGTTTGAAACGCCGTGTTTGCTGGTTATTGGCGTTGAACGTGCCCCTGTGGATACCGCTACAAAGCGGCATCTTGAGTTGCTTTGGCCAGACCGGAATGCACCGGGTCTGCCATCAAAAACAGGATCATTTGAAAAATGGCCACATACGACATCCTGATTGCCGATGATCACCCCTTGTTTCGTAGCGCACTGCACCAAGCGGTGACGCTGGGCCTTGGCCCGGATGTACGCCTGGTGGAAGTGGCGAGCATCGCCGAACTGGAAACGCGTCTGACTGAAAAGGCTGATTGGGATCTGGTTCTGCTGGATCTGAACATGCCCGGCGCGTTCGGGTTTTCCGGACTGGTGATGTTGCGCGGGCAATACCCGCAGATTCCAGTGGTAATGGTGTCGGCCCAGGAAGAAGCTTCGGTGATGGTCAAGTCTCGTGAGTTCGGGGCCAGTGGCTTTATTCCGAAGTCCAGCGACCTCAGCGTGATTCAAGAAGCGGTGCGCAAAGTGCTCGACGGCGATGTGTTCTGGCCACCGCAAGCCTTCGAAGCCGTCAGCGTTTCTGACGAAGCGAAAGCCGCCAGCGATGGCCTCGCCAGCCTGACACCACAGCAGTTCCGGGTGTTGACCATGGTCTGCGAAGGCCTGCTGAACAAGCAGATTGCCTATGAGCTGAGCGTGTCCGAAGCGACCATCAAGGCCCACGTCACGGCGATCTTTCGCAAGCTGAATGTGCGCACTCGCACGCAAGCAGCTTTACTGCTGCAACAACTTGAGTCAATTCCGAGCCAATAAAGGCTGGCGTCTTCACGCTTTTTTGACTTTTGTTGAACTAGCTTTCCCACTCCTTTTTGGTTGGTTTCTACTTTATGTCACCTTTCAAGGGCCAGACCGGCCTGAAACGCATCCTCAATGCTTCCGGTTATTCGCTGGACGGCCTGCGTGCAGCCTTCACCGGCGAAGCAGCGTTCCGGCAACTGGTGCTGCTCAATGTGGTGCTGGTTCCGCTGACGTTCTTCCTCAATGTCAGCCGCGTTGAACAGGCGTTGTTGATTGCCGTGTGCTTGCTGGCGCTGATCGTCGAGTTGCTGAACTCGGCAGTCGAAGCAGCCATCGACCGCATCTCGCTGGAGCTGCACCCGCTGTCGAAGAACGCCAAGGACATGGGCAGCGCTGCTCAATTCGTGGCGCTGAGCATGATCGCGCTGGTGTGGGCAGTGATTCTGCTTTAAGCGATAGTCGGCAAGACGATCTCGTCGCTGCGCTGCACCCCGGCGGTGAAAGCGCGGCACAGCTCGAGAAACTCGCGCATGGCCGAGGTCTGGTACTTCTGCTTGTGCCAGATGAAGTAGAACTGCCGCGCCAGATCCAGATCCGGTGTCTCCACCGGCACCAGACTGCCGCGCCGAAAGGCGTCGCGCAGCGCCAGGCGCGAGATGCAGCCAATTCCAAGCCCCGATTCCACTGCGCGTTTGATCGCTTCGGTGTGTTCCAGCTCGAGGCGAATATTCAGCGCACTGCGGTGATGACGCATGGCCTGATCGAAGGTCAGCCTTGTGCCAGAGCCTTGTTCTCGCAGAATCCACGCTTCGTGGGTCAACTCTTCCATGGTCGCGCTGCCACGTTGTGCCAATGGATGCTGCGGCGCGCAGAACACCACCAGCTCATCCTCGACCCAGCTCTGCACTTCGATGTCCGGGTGGCTGCAATCGCCTTCGATTAGACCTAGATCAATTTCGTAGTGAGCGACTTGTTGCACGATATTGGCGGTGTTCTGTACGTGCAGCTTCACTTGGCTTTCCGGATGGCGCTGCATGAAGCTGCCGATCAGCAATGTCGCCAGGTAATTGCCGATGGTCAGCGTCGCGCCGACCGACAGCGAGCCAAAACCGGATTTGCCGTTGAGCAGGTCTTCGATTTCCTTGGCCTGGTCGAGCAGGGCCACCGCTTGTGGCAACAGCTGTTTGCCGAGGGCGTTGAGGCTCAGCCGTTTGCCGGCGCGGTCGAACAGCTGGCAGCTGGACTGGCGCTCCAGTTCGGTGATCGAGGTGCTCGCGGCCGACTGCGAGAGGTTGAGCAGACCCGCAGCACGGGATACGCTTTCCTGCTGGGCGACGGCGACGAAGACTTGCAGTTGACGGAGAGTAAATCGCATATCGATATAACCGATAACCCTTATCTTAATAATCCAGTTAACAGATATTGTCGTCGCTATTAGAATGCGATGCAATTGCGCACGTTCAGCTGCAAAACCCGCGCAGACCCAATATCCAGGAGTCAAACGTACATGAGCAACATGAACCACGAGCGTGTCCTCAGTGTTCATCACTGGAACGACACTCTGTTCAGCTTCAAGTGCACCCGCGATCCGGGCCTGCGCTTCGAGAACGGTCAGTTCGTGATGATCGGCCTGCAACAGCCTAATGGCCGCCCGCTTATGCGCGCTTACTCGATCGCCAGCCCGAACTGGGAAGAGCATCTGGAGTTTTTCAGCATCAAGGTGCAGGACGGTCCACTGACCTCGCAGCTGCAGCACTTGAAGGAAGGCGACGAGATCATCATCTCGAAGAAGCCTACCGGCACGCTGGTTCTTGACGACTTGAACCCGGGCAAGCATTTGTATCTGCTGAGCACCGGCACCGGTCTGGCGCCGTTCATGAGCGTGATCCAGGATCCGGAAACCTACGAGCGCTTTGAAAAAGTGATCCTGGTTCACGGCGTACGTTACGTCAACGAAGTCGCCTACCGCGAATTCATCACCGAGCACCTGCCGCAGAACGAGTTCTTCGGCGAAGCGCTGCGTGACAAGCTGATCTACTACCCGACCGTGACCCGCGAGCCTTTCGAGAATCAGGGTCGTCTGACCGACCTGATGCGCAGCGGCAAGCTGTTCAGCGACATCGGTCTGCCGCCGATCAACCCGCAGGACGACCGCGCGATGATTTGCGGCAGCCCGAGCATGCTCGACGAGACCAGCGAAGTGCTCGACAGCTTCGGCCTGAAGATCTCGGCCCGTATGCGCGAGCCGGGTGACTACCTGATCGAGCGTGCATTCGTCGAGAAGTAAGCCCCACCCAAAAAGCCCCCATTGCCTATGCAGGCAATGGGGGCTTTTTTATGCCCGAAACATTCCCGTGCAGGGACCAGGTTCAGGCTGTGGCGGGGATGACTTCGAGCACTCGGATCTGCTCAGGCGTCGGGTAATGCCAGCGCACGTCCAGATCCCAGAATTGCGCGCCGTATTCGCGTTCAGGCACCGGGGTTTGATACGCCGGGCGTGGATCCTGAGCCAAACACTGTTCAATCAACGCCACCAATGGCTCGTCGAGGCGCTGAGCGTGTGTGTGCGCTTGTTTCAGTGCCGAGTCCGTCCACTGCACGTCAATCAGCTGCGGCGCAGCGCTGGCGATGCTGTTGGTGGCGCTGTGGACGATGTCTGCATAGGGCACGTACGGTTTGATGTCGAGTATCGGCGTGCCGTCGAGCAAGTCGATGCCGGAGATGAACAGGCGATTGGCTTCGACCTTGTCCAGTTTCACCACCGATTGGCCGATGCCGTTCGGGCGATGGGTGGCGCGGGTAGCGAACACGCCCATGGACTTGTTGCCGCCAAGGCGTGGCGGGCGAACTTTGAGGCGCGGCTTTTCTTCAAGGGCTTGATGGAACAGGAACAACAGCCAGACATGACTGACCTGTTCCAGCCCCTGCACCGCATCCCCCTGATCGAACGGCGCCACCAGTTCCAGCACGCCACGGGCAGCAGGGGCCAGTTGCGGCTGGCGCGGGATGGCGAACTTTTCCTTGAAGCAGGAGCGGACGAAGCCGATGGGGGAGACGCTGTAAGTCATGGTGTGTATTCGAAGCGGAGCGGGGTGGGCATGATAACCCGGCAGACCTCAAGTCTGGTGGTGGCAGGTCGGACGCCATCGCGAGCAGGCTCACTCCTACAGGGGATTTCAGCGAACACAGATTTTGTGTCCACCGACGCCTTTGTAGGAGTGAGCCTGCTCGCGATGGCCGCACCACCGATGTCAGAGGCTGAACCCACCATCCAGCGGAATGATATTCCCGGTCATGTAAGCCCCAGCGGTACTCGCCAGACTGATCGCCAGCGCCGCCATCTCTTCCTCACGCCCCCAGCGCTTCATCGGAATCAACGCCGTGTCCTCAGCCAATGCCTGCTGATCATTACCAATATGCTGAGTCATCTTGCTCGGAAAGCGCCCCGGTGCAATCACGTTGACGTTGATGTGCTGGCTCACCAGTTCCCGCGCGAGAATCCGCGACAATTGATGCAGGGCGGCCTTACTCGGCCCATAGGCATAGGCTTGCTCGCCAAACGAAGAAATCCCCGCCACCGAACCAATATTGATAATTCGCGCCGGATTCGCTGCCGAACCCGCTTTGCGCAACAGCGGCAGAAACTGCTGGATGCAACTGAACACCGAGGTCACGTTGAGCTGCATGACCTTTTCCCAGCCCTTGACCGGATAGCTCTCCAGTGGCGCGCCCCAAGTGGTGCCGGCATTGTTCACCAGAATATCCAGATGACTGATTTGCTCGCCCAGACGCGCAGCCAACTCCTGGACGCCTTCTTCAGTCGCCAGATTCGCCGCCACGCCGTGGCAGATGCCCAAAGCACTGAGTTCTTCAGCCGTTTGATGACAGGCCTCGGCGTCGCGGGCACAGACAAAAACGCGGGCGCCGGCCTCGACAAAGGCCTTGGCAATCATTTTGCCGATACCGCGTGTGCCGCCGGTCACCAGAGCGGTGCGGCCTTGCAGGGAAAAGTACGGGTGCATGGCGAATCCTGAGGGCTAGGGATCAATACACCCTAGTCGTCAGCCGCAAAAAGCGGAGCCACTATTTTCGGAAGGAATGGGCGGCCATACGGCCAGCTGCAAGCTACAAGCGGCCAGTCGAAGCGCGGTGGCCACTTGCAGCTTGCAGCTTGTAGCTGCTTTTACGCTCTCACGCGCAACGTGAGCCCTTTGAGGAAGTTGCGCAGCAACTGGTCGCCACACGGACGATAGTTGGTGTGGCCGACCTTGCGGAACAGTGCGCTCAGCTCAGGCTTGGACACCGGGAACTCGGCTGCCTTGAGGATCGCGTGCATGTCGTCTTCTTTCAGTTCGAAGGCCACGCGCAGCTTTTTCAGAATGATGTTGTTGGTCACCGGCACTTCAATAGGCTGCGGTGGACGGCTTTCGTCCTTGCCGCGCTTGAAGATCACCAGACCATCGAGGAAGTGGGCAATGACTTCGTCCGGGCAGCGTACGAAACCTTCTTCGTCTTCTTCTTTCTTGTCGAGCCAGGTCAGCACGTCAGCGAGTTCTACGTCCATGCCGCCGAGTTTGATGATTTCGACAACCTTCTTGTCACTGATGTCGAGCATGTAGCGCACGCTGCGCAATACGTCGTTATGAATCATGTGAGTAATCCTGATAAGCGTTGTGGGCAGCGCGCGGGCGCGCTGCCGGAATGTGTGGCGGCAGTGGAAGTCTTAGAACTTCTCTTTACCGGACAGGTAGCGCCATTGGCCGACCGGGACCTTGCCGATCGAGACGCCGCCGATGCGAATGCGGCGGATGCCGATGACCTTCAGGCCCACCGCTTCGCAGAACTGGGCGATGATCCCCGGCTGCGGATTTTTCATGGCGAAGCGCAGGCGGTTTTCGTTCTGCCAGCTGGCCTTGACCGGCGGCAGTTCCTTGCCCTTGTGGGTGAGGCCGTGCTGCAAGCGGTTGAGGCCGTGGGCGACCATGTCACCTTCGACTTCAACGATGTATTCCTGCTCGATCTTGGCCGAGTCGGCGGTGAGCTTGCGCAGAATCTTCCAGTCCTGGGTGAACACCAGCAGACCGCTGGCCTTGGCCTGCAAATCGGTGCTGGCGGTCAGGCGCAGGAAATGGCCACGCAACGGTCGTTTGCTGAAACGGTGCTCTTCGCTGAGGGTTTCGGCGCTCAGGGTTTGCATCGCGCTGTCCGCATCCATGCCCGCCGGCACGTTGAGCAGGATGGTCACCGGCTCTGGCGCGGTGGCCTTGGCGTCCTTGTCGAGCTCGACCTTCTGGTCGCCGACCTTGAATTGCGGCTCGTCGATGACTTCGCCGTCCACGGTGACCCAGCCGCCCCCAATGAACAGCTCGGCCTCCCGGCGGGAGCAACCGACCAGTTCGATGAGGCGTTTGGAGAGGCGAATCGGGTCAGTCATGACAGGGCCGTAACAAAAAAGGGGTGGGCATTGTACCTGTGTGGCGCCGGTTAAGCCCGGTTCCATTTACACGGTGCTCGTATTCCCTGTGGGAGCTAGCCTGCTGGCGATTGCATCACCGCGGTGAATCTGGATGACCGCAGCGCCTGCATCGCCAGCAGGCTAGCTCCCACAGTGGGGTTGTGGTGTGTCAGGCATGGTTTGAGCGCTGTTGATTTTGGCGCAAGCGCATATGCAGCAACGGATACGGCTGGCCCATGCCATCCACCTCCGAGCGGCCGATCACTTCGAAGCCCTGCTTGAAGTAGAAGCCCAGCGCCTGTGGGTTCTGTTCATTGACGTCCAGTTCATCGGCATTCAGATGCTGCAGCGCGTAGTTCAGGAGTTTTTTGCCCAGACCTTGGCCACGGTAGTCAGGATCGATAAAGAGCATTTCGATCTTGCCCGCCGCAACGCCGGCAAACCCGGTGATGCGCTGGTTGGCATCTTTGGTACAGATCAGCATCACCGCATCGAGGTAACGCGTGAGCACCAGATTGCGCAGCAGCTCGATGTAGCTGTCCGGCAGAAAATCATGAGTGGCGCGAACCGAGGCCTCCCAGACCCGGGTCAGTTCCTGATAGTCGCTGAGTTTCGGCGTGTGGATGACCGAATGGTGACGCATGCCCGTCTGCCTCTTGTCCGTTTCAAGGGAGTCCGTCCCCCGCTAAACGATAGCCGTAAAAAAGCCCCGCATCTCGTAAAAAGAGCGGGGCTTTTTGAATTTGTTACGGTGTCCTGCGGGGTGTTTCTGTCGCCTGCGAGAGCTTTCACCCTCACCCCAGCCCTCTCCCCCAAGGGGGCGAGGGGGAAGGGAGCCGATCTTCATGCGCTTTCAAGACCTGAGTTCGACTCGAAATCTCAGGTCGATGTACCTCGACCAGACAACTCGGTCAGTCCCCTCTCCCTCTGGGAGAGGGCTAGGGTGAGGGGCTTTTGATCTTCAGATCAGATCTGCTCTGCCCACAGGTCGTATTCATCAGCATCAGTCACTTTGCACCAGACTTTATCGCCCGGCTTCAGGTTGCTGCCGTTGTCGATAAACACGTTGCCGTCGATCTCCGGGGCGTCGAAGAAGCAGCGGCCGACCGCGCCTTGCTCGTCGACTTCGTCCACCAGCACTTCGATTTCACGGCCAATGCGCATTTGCAGGCGCGCCGAGCTGATTGCTTGCTGGTGCGCCATAAAGCGATCCCAACGGTCTTGCTTGACGTCGTCCGGTACGATTTCCAGATCCAGATCATTGGCCGGAGCGCCTTCAACCGGCGAGTACTGGAAGCAGCCTACGCGGTCGAGTTGGGCTTCGGTCAGCCAGTTCAGCAGGTACTGGAAGTCTTCTTCTGTTTCGCCTGGGAAGCCGACAATGAAGGTCGAACGGATGATCAGATCCGGGCAGATTTCGCGCCAGTTCTTGATCCGCGCCAGGGTTTTGTCTTCGAACGCCGGGCGTTTCATCGACTTCAGCACTTTCGGGCTGGCGTGCTGGAACGGGATGTCCAGGTACGGCAGGATCTTGCCGGCGGCCATCAGCGGGATCAGCTCGTCAACGTGCGGGTACGGGTAAACGTAGTGCAGACGCACCCAGACGCCGAGGGTGCTCAGCGCTTCGCAGAGTTCGGTCATGCGGGTTTTCACCGGCGCGCCGTTCCAGAAACCGGTGCGGTATTTCACGTCAACGCCGTAGGCGCTGGTGTCTTGCGAGATCACCAGCAGCTCTTTAACGCCGGATTTGACCAGACGCTGAGCTTCGTCCAGCACATCACCCACCGGACGGCTGACCAGTTTGCCGCGCATCGACGGAATGATGCAGAAGGAGCAGCTGTGGTTGCAGCCTTCGGAAATCTTCAGGTAGGCGTAGTGACGCGGGGTCAGCTTGATGCCTTGCGGCGGCACCAGATCGATCAGCGGGTTGTGATCCTTGCGCGGCGGCACGACTTCGTGCACGGCGTTGACCACTTGCTCGTACTGCTGCGGACCGGTCACGGCCAGCACGCTTGGGTGCACGTTGCGGATGTTGCCTTCTTCCACGCCCATGCAGCCTGTGACGATCACCTTGCCGTTTTCCTTGATCGCTTCGCCGATCACTTCCAGCGATTCAGCCTTGGCCGAATCGATGAAACCGCAGGTGTTGACGACTACAACGTCGGCGTCCTGATAGGTCGACACCACGTCATAGCCTTCCATGCGCAGCTGGGTCAGGATGCGCTCGGAGTCGACCAGTGCTTTCGGGCACCCTAGCGATACAAACCCTACACGTGGGTTATTACTCATATACTCACAGCCTGCAGGGCATACCCTGGGTAAATTTCGAGGCGCGCGATTCTATACGTTGATCAAAAAATGCGCAAAAAGATTTGTTGACAATGATTATCATTTTGGGGTTTGGGCATGGAAGATCGTAACTTAAAGCGTCCTATTAGCGACGCGGTGGAGACAGAGAAGTCAGAAGAGGACGAGTTCGTCGAGGTGAAAGATCACGACGAATGGAGGCGCGAGGCTCTGGAAAAAGAACGCGAAAGATTTAAAAAATTTGAACAGCTAAACGAGGAAATTTTTAAATCTCCAGTGCGAAGTTCCTCGGGTTGGGTTGATAGACTAAGACTCGCCTTAACCATGCTCGCTGGAGTTATGATGGGGGCTGCTATGATTATCGCCGCGCTTCCAAGCATAGTAAGATTCTTCGAAGGGAGTGTAATTGTCGCCGCAATGGCTGTCGGCAGTCTTTCACTACTCGCACTTGTATTTCTTTTGGCACTTTTATCTGGTACGCGAAAAGAGAGTTTTGTAGATCTGGACGAAAAAATACTACGTCGTCAGGTTGAAGGGGAAGAGTTGGAAAAAGCTGAGGGTGTGGATATTCTCAGGGCAATATTGAAAAGTAAGAAAGAACCGCCGCGCTATTACAATGCCGTCTCTATAGAAGATGCTGTGTCCCCGAATTCTCTTTCCGAAGTTGACCAGAAACTTTCAAGCCAAAGCCATGAGGTTACTGGCTTTGAGCGACACATGAGTTCGCTGGTCCGTTCGTTGGATCTTCATATCAATCTCGCTGAAAATAAAGCGTCATTGCTTTTGGATAAGGGGACGACGTATCTGTGGCGAGGTATATTTTTTTATATTTGCTCCATAGTGGTTTGGCAAGTTACTACTTCTCTATATGAGGTTGGAAAGTTTGCGGTCTGGGGGATGATCTCCTGCTCCCTGACTTTTTTGGTTGTTGAATTCCTGGCGGCTTGGTTTTTGCGTCAGTACAAAAGTTTTACTGATTCTTCATTTAATCTGGTGCGTGTGAAATCGGTTTTCAATCGATATCTATTGTCTTATTTGGCGATTAAAGAATTTTCTAACTCTGGTGAGCATCTCGTAGATATGAGGGCGCAGATGTTGAAGGTCCTTGAGGAGGATGTGAAGTGGCTTGAGCCCGCTCCCCAGAAATCAGGAGATCTAAACCACATGATCGCTATGTTTGAATCCGTTTCAGGTCTCGTAGAAAAATTAAAAGTTTCTGCAAAAGGTGATAAGCCGGCGGCGTCGACATAATGAATGCGCAACTAGGGAGCCGTAAGGTTTACAGCTATCTTCGATTTTCTGATCCAAAACAAGCGTTGGGTAATAGTGCTGACCGTCAACTTCAATATGCTCAGCGCTGGGCTAAATCAAACGGTTTTGTTTTAGATGAGTCTCTTTCTCTGAGAGACGAAGGCCTTTCCGCATATCACCAGCGCCATGTGAAGCAAGGCGCTCTAGGGGTATTTTTGCGGGCGGTGGAGGACGGTCGTATCCACGATGGCTCTGTTCTAATCGTTGAGGGACTGGATCGTCTCAGTCGAGCTGAACCTATCCAAGCCCAGGCTCAGCTTGCTCAGATTATCAATGCGGGTATCACGGTAGTTACCGCAAGCGACGGCCGCGAGTACAACAGGGCTGGTTTAAAGGCTCAGCCTATGGACCTGGTTTATTCGCTCCTGGTGATGATAAGGGCGCATGAAGAGTCCGACACGAAGAGCAAGCGAGTCAAAGCCGCAATCCGTCGTCAATGTGAAGGTTGGAAATCCGGTTCGTTTCGTGGGGTGATCCGCAACGGTAAAGACCCACAGTGGGTGCGATTGACCAATGAGGGATGGGAGTTGATCCCAGAGCGTGTCGCAGCAGTAAAGCGGGCGCTTGAGCTTTATCGTTTGGGACTAGGTGCCGGCCGTGCTGCAAACATCATGCATGAAGAGGGATTTCAACTGACTGAAGGAGGAATCTCCGGATTACAGATCTACCGGACGATCAAGTTACCTGCGCTGCGGGGTGTCAAACGGTTGAGTCTGGAGGGCGAGGATTACGAGCTGGAGGAGTACTACCCGCGTGTACTGTCCGATGCAGAATGGAATGATCTGCAGCACCTTGCTGGCCAACGGTTGCGTCGTCGAGGAGCGGGGGAGATACCAGGCATCATCACCGGGGTCGGATTGGCCTACTGCGGCTACTGCGGTACAGCGCTAGTTGCGCAAAACATAATGAAGCGTAGGCGTGTGGATGGAAGTATTGCAGACGGCAATCGCAGGTTGCACTGCACTTCTTACAGTAAAAACGGCGGGTGCTCCGCCGGTGGAAGCTGCAGCGTTGTACCAATCGAGCAAGCGTTACTCAAATTCTGCACGGATCAGCTCAACCTCCAGCGACTAATGCAACCAAGCGATGATGGCCAGGCTGTCCATCGTCAGCTTGTGGATGCAAGGGCGGCTGTTGCGAAGATCACAGGTCAGTTAGGCAAGGTAACTGATGCGCTTTTAGCAGACGAGAGTGGCGCCGCCCCTCTGGCGTTTGTCCGTAAGGCAAGGGAGTTGGAATCACAACTTAGAGATGCTGAAAAAAGCGTTTCAACACTGGAGTATGAGGTGAGCTCAATATCCGCAGGGGCTGCTCAACCAGCCCAGGCAGAGCGATGGGCGGCTCTGTCTGCCCAAGTGGAAGCGGGAGATTACGGAGCAAGAGAAAGCGTCAGGCAGTTGGTCATGGACACATTCAGTCGAATTGTCATTTTCATGCGGGGTGTGGACGCAACCGACCGCGAAGGTCAGTTCATTGATGTGCAGCTTTTCTCGCGTACAGGACAGCACCGCCTGCTTCGGATCCATCGGAAAACAGGCGATTGGGTGGCGAGTGAGGACTGGGATTAGGCCAAATATTAGCAAAGCTACATTTCCTATATACTGTCTGGATATACAGTAGTAGCAGGATGCTTTTGTGCTTCAGCAAAACCGCGTTTTCTCAATGCAGCCGTCCACCCCATTCGACCAACTTGCATGCCGTATTTACCGACAGGTCAACAGTGCCTCCGCCCAAGTCCTGCGGCGAACGTTAATACGGCGATTATCCGGCGAGCGCTCCGATGACTGGGATCGACTTCTAGAGCAATTGAATAACGAGGAAAGCGTGCGCTTGAAGCACCTAGGCGACGGCATTGCGCAATTGAGCTGGACAAATCATCACCCCTTCTGATTATCCAGCGGCTAACAAAAAACTAAAAAATATGCCGCAGGTGTTTGACATAAAATTAGCCGGAGGCTAATTTATCTCCATCAGTTCAGGGTATTGCGCTGCGATGCCCTGATCGCTTTGGAGGTTTACACGATGTACGCCCTTTGCCTTTCGCCGGATGCGCGCTCTCAGTTATCAGACCAGGTCACTCAGAATGGCACCTTTTCGCACCATTTTTTTGCAGAAGACGGACGCTGCTGCGCGACGGCCATTGTTGCCATTGAGCAGGGCTTAGAAGATGTATCTGTTCAGGTCAGACTGGGTAGCACTGTAAACAGTTTGACCATCCCAAAAACTGCTCACGTTGCCGAACGAATTGCGCGCCTTCTTGAGGAGCTTGCTCTTTGCAACGATCCGAGAATCATGCCAGACGCCGATGGGCAGTTGACCATTTCCATCCTGGAGCCAAATGCGAAACGACTGTTCAGTCAAAGTATTGAGGGGTATCGGAGTGCAAACGCGGAACTCGATGCCGCCATTGCAAAAGAAAACTGGGGCGCGATACACACAGCCCAAAGTCGCCGTGATCTCCACGCCAGTACGATCGCTTTGATCGTGAACAAGTGCTCTGTAGGTATTGAAGTAGGGGTAAGACCATGATCGGGATTCCCAAGACAGGCACGCTGGAGCTTGGCCGTATCTGTGCCAATGTGAGCAGCGGTTACCAATTCAGCACAGCCGACGGGCGTCCCGCACGTTTAGCGATTATCGATGACCAGGGCAATGTGGTCGAAGCCGGCGATGCTGTTGCACGCGAGGCGTGGAACGTGTGCATCGCTGTAATGAAGAACTTCAAAATTGGCCAAGGTCATATCGTGGTGCACAGTGCCCCGCCTGGATCAGCTCAAGGCAATGCAGGCAAGTTATGCCCACGTAAGGCTAGAGGATGAGCTGCGAAGCTGATCGGAATGCTTTAAGGCACGCCGGTGGGTTATCAACGACGTTACATACCGGTGATTTTCGCATCGATCGCACGGCCAATAATTTCCCAAGTACCGTCCAGAGCTACCGCCTTGTACTCTGGATTGAGTGGCACCAAGTAGCCTACCCCAGCATCTAGATTGTATTGCTTGAAGGTGGTTTCGCCGCTCACGGTGTGGCGGGCGATGTAGAACTTGCCGCTGATGAGGTCAAAGCCTTCAGGGCGAATCAATATCGGAGTGCCTTCCGGGAAGCTAGGCGGTGTGTCCGATGTCATCGACTTTCCCTTCACCTTGAGCCAATAACCACGTGGCCCTGCATTTTCCGTAGACGACAGCCAGTCGTCTGCAATTCCGGTCGGATAGCAGACGGAAGATTCGATCTGCTCGCCGGCGGCAACCCATGAGATCAATGGATATTCCCGGGCTTCTCGGTGAGGTTGCAGCATTGGGGAAATGTTGGAATGACCACTTGTAGCCGCCATGCCCTCAATTTCGGCAGCAAGGCGTGGACTGAAGCTCTCGACCGGCTCATTTAGCAGCTTCGCCAGTACCGAAGCAAAGCGGGCATTGAGCGCATTTATACCCTTCAAATAATGGTTCACCGAAACCGGTGTTATGCCTGCGGCATCGGCAATCTTCCGTTGATTCAGCTTGAGAGCGTTCTTCTTAGAAAGATAGAGCTCGTGGGCTGCTTGGCATTCCGCGAATAGGGCAGGGGCGATGGGCTTTTTCTTAGTCATTGTCGAAGTATAAGCCGCTGGCTAACTCAAAAGATTAGCCGTAGGCATTGATTATAAATATGTTAGCGGTTAATCTTTCGGTCATTCATCAGTCTTAGGTGTATGACATGGAAGAGATGTCCCTTAGTGATTTAGTGCAACGGATGGGTCAGGCGCCTGTAGCGCGTGCGCTCGGTGTGAAACCGGCGTCGATCGCGAAAGCACTAAGAACTCATCGAAACATCACCGTAACGATCAGTGACGATGGTGCCTGTGCAGCCCAAGAGACCCGCCCGTTTCCTTGCCAGGAATACTCGGCGTCACCCGATGGCTCTAAGTCCAGCCACGAGAAAACGTTGGGGCAGCCTAAATTCGGTGAACAGCCTTGACCACGTCCACACACGGACAGCTGTCCATTTCCCGTGATCAAGTCCTTGTTGCTCATGCCGCTGAGATGATTGCCCGCACCGGTTTGAGCCAGGACGACTTCGCCCAGGCGCTGAGCAGCAACCTTCATCGCCAGATCCCCGCCAAGGCGGTCAGTAAAGACGTGCCCGACTTTGAAATCCTTGCCCAGAGCAACGACAGCGCGTCCTTCCTGAGAGCATCAGGCGCCTGGCTGCGCCGTGTAGGCCGCTGGCTCAGTGGTGAGGTTGACCTGCCGAGCTGGATCGAGGAGTCATGGGTAGGCGCTTTGGAGGGCGACTTCAAAGACTGCTGCATTAATGAGCTTGCCCATCGTCATGGGCTGACTGGGGCACGCGAGCTGGACGGCGACGGCAACCCGGTGGGGGCGTTCGGCCAGCTAGTGGCTCGACTTGGTAATACGGTTGCTCTGGGTAGCGAGATCCTGGCTGACGGTCGCATCGATATTGACGACCTGGAAAAGCTGCCTGAATTTGTCGATCGACTTCGTTCGGTAGAGGCACGTTGCAGCGAGCTGCGCTCTCGTGCCGAGATTGTTCTGCTCGAGCAACCTCAAAAGCCCCACCTGTCCCAGGTGAACTAGCCTCTGTGACTTCCCGGGACATGGACATCCGCACGCGATCGGCAAGCAGCCGCAAGGGCAGCCCCAACAAGGGCCGACCTGCTGTCGTCCATCGCGACAAGAAAGATCCCCACGCAGCCCTCCGCGCACCAATTCGAGCACCTCGCTACACAGCTCCGCGTCGTCTGACTACCCAACAACTCAAAAACCCGTTGCTGCGGATGGCGTTTTCTCGACTGAGCCAGATTGGTGAACTACGTGGACAGTACCTGCGCGACCTGGACACCATCCATGGAGGGCGCCGCACCCGTTCCGAGAAATTCGACGCGTTAGCTAAAGCATCTGAGCAGATGCTGCTGCGCTTAGATTTGGCCACTGGCGTACTGGGCTGGCTTGATATTGAGCGGGGGCAGTTCTTTCTCAACACCCAGTGCGGTGTCGCTGAAGATAGTGGCATGTCTGCTGCGTCTCTCAATCGCCTCATGCACAGTTTGGAGCTGGCCGGGTATGTTTACCGGCGCATTGAAAAAGTGCAGTTGGAGGAGAAAGACGAGGCAGGACTTAATCTCGTGCGGACACGCGTCCTGGTGCGCTTCACAGAGAAGTTCTTTGCAGACCTAGGGGTGCGTTATCTTTGGTACCGAGCTAAGAAAGCTGCTATCAAACGTCGTGAGAGAGACCTTCGCGAGGTCAGCGGTCTTCGTGCTGCGCGCCAAGAGAAGGCTTCCTTAGAGGCGTTCCGCAGGCAGCAGTCGCGTAGCAACTGGGAAAAGAGTGAAGCGCGTAAGGCTGCTCAGCTTAATAGGCAGGCAGAAATACTGATCCCAGCTCGCGGATCACCCAACGGTGCAACACCATCCCTGGAGCTCGACAGGAGCTCAGGCGGACTGGACGAATCCATGGCGCGTCTACTGCGCAACGTCCAAATCAAGAAAGACTCCCCCTCGAAGTAATCGCATCCCCTGCGAGGCCAGGCTACGCCTGGCGGTCGAAAAACTCCCAACGTTCCCGCTAACACTGCCGCCATGCATCGTCATGTTGGCTTGTGGGTGCCTGCGCCCCCATTTTTTACCGACGTTTCGTGCGCTCGGCCGGGCGCAGCACGCGCATCCAAGATGCCTTTGAATTAAATGGAATTTTAAACCCCACTCAGCAACCCCAAAGGGTATAAAAAAGAGACTTTCGAGGTGTCCACAGGTTCGGTGTGTTGAGTACAAGATGATGCCTTCGCCCAAGGGCTCAGTTCGCTTCGCTCAGCTTTTTATGAGGGTCGCGGGCTACGCGCCCGCCGAGCGGCAGGGCAGTGCCCTGCACCCAAGCCAATAGCCTGCGCTCCGTGCTGGAGAACCAGGGAACACAAAGCGGTAATTGAGCGCGCCGAGGGGAGTTGGAGTTTCGCTGATAGCGCTCGCGGGCAAAGGACGGCAGTGCGGCTGAAATTTTTGGGTGCGAATTTGCCGAGTGACCGGCCGCTTCGCGGGTTCCGCCGCTCTAAGATTGTGAATATCAGCGGAGATCGCGTTGGCGGCTTATATGCCTGCGGGGCAGGCATCTCGAAGCAAGATTCGAGATCGACGTGCAGACTCACACAAGGTGAGCTTGGGAAAGGAAGGGCTTCAGTGAATTGGGGAGGTTGCGACCTTGGTTGTAAAGTTAGCGAGGTTGCGAAGCGCTGACCTGCAGCAATAGCTCTTGCTGCTGCTCCGCCGGCAAACTTCTGATTCTCTCCAGAAGGAGAGTGTCGACGTGTTGTGCTGGCGGCCTCAGGGAATGCTTGAACGTAAGTTCGGACACCCAAGTGTGCCCGCACTTTGCATCCAGGCACTGGCAGTAGAGCTTCACATAGCCCCGGGTAATTTCCTCCCGTGAGCCGATGCGCCCTTTGTGGTCGCAAGCTGTGCAGTAAATTCGCATGGTTCCCTCCCCAGGGTTTCGAAGCCATTATTATGCCGTCACCTTTAGTGATAATCACCAAATACTGTCTATTTATTCAGTGGTTTTATCGTCTTCTGCCGGGGTTCTCCAGCTAATTCGCCTGTCCGGCAGTAGCGTGTCATTCACCTGGTCGAATAGCTGGCAGATCGGCCGGATCTCATTGTTGGTGTAAACCCGATCAATCTTTTCGATGTCGCCAAATCCCCCACTGTTTTCCGGAATGATGCCGGCCAGTGCCGGGTTCATTCGCCAGGCGGCGATCACGTCGTTGCGGGTGATGTTCTTCACCTTCTCAAGCTCGTCTTTGGCCTGGAAATCCCCCACGGGAATGATCTGGATCGCGTTTTCTTTGCCGTTGGGAATGTTGACGAACATCGAGCGGAAGTTGCCCACGCCCTTGCTGGAACTGATCTGTGCGCGCAAGTTCTCCTCGTCTTCTTCGGTCAGGTCCGGATCGTTGGTGTAGAAGATGTAACCAGCGTGGGCGCCGTTGCTGTAGTAGCGTCGGCGGAACAGGGTAGCGGCTTCGTTGAGCAGCAGCGCCTGCAGCCCGCCCAAGTAATCCGGAATACCGTAAATGGTCTGTTCAACGTCGTAGTCCATGACGTGTTCGATCTCGTCCTGGTCGAAGTCCATAAACTTGTTGTCCGGCAGCAGCATCCGGAACCCACCGTCCACCTTCACTCGCATATTTATCGCCGGTAGATGCTGCAGTTCCAGCACCTGACCGAAGACGTTGATGTCGCGATAAAAAAACGCATCGCCGAATACCATGTAGTCCAGACCCGCGCAGCCCATTGTCCGGGCACTGCAGCCCGCCGAAGGAATGAACTCACGCAGCAACAGGTTGCGTTTGAACTTCGGAATGGCGCCGTGGTGTGCATTGGCGCGTAACAGTTTGGCCAGACCGGTGCGCGACACCGGTGGCTTGTAAATTTCGCCGTCGTCGCTGGGAAACACCCCCACGTACTCGCCGATGTTGCCCGATAGCACCTGTTCGGGTTCGCCGAACGTAAACGCCCGCATGGGCTGTTGCTGTTGCTGTTGCACCTGATGATTGACCAGGCGTTTTTTGCGTCGAAGCTTGGGCATCGTTTCCACTCGTGACGTAGCGGCTACGACGCCGCTTGTTGGTGTTCAAAGGTTCGTTGGCCAGGGCATGCATGACCGCCCACGCGATATCGGCGTGGCCGGTCGCGTCGGTGCGCGAAGCGCTGTAGGTGACCTGCCCGCTGTTGGTGGTGCCGCGCTTGATAGTCAGGAACGCCTGGGCGATGTCGGTCCATCCGGCATCCCACTCGATGCGGCTGCCTTGGATCGTGTCCTGGGCTTTGAGCACCAGTGCGTTCTTCGCCTCAAGGCTGTAATGAATCGGCGTCGCTTTTGCGTAGAAGTCGCGCACCAGATCGAACACGCCGTAACCCACGCCGGTGACATCGATGCCGATGTGCTGGACGTTGAAACGCTCGGTCAGCTTTTTGACCTGAGCAGCCTGGTAGGTGAACGAATGACCACGCCAGCTGTGCTTCTCCAAGATCCGGAACTTCGCGCCCGGCTCGAGCGGCGGGGCGATGACCACGCACGTCGCGTCGTCGCGAGTCCGGCTCGGGTCGTACCCCAGCCAGACCGGACTGTTGCCGAATGGTCGTTCCTCGTCGGGCTTGTAGTCCTCCCACAACGAAAGATCGGAATAGCAGCGCTCCAGATCCTTGAGGCCGAACGCGCTCTGTGTGCTGTCGATGAACTTGCAGTAGAAGAGCTGCTGAAACTTGTCCTCGTCGTACTCCAGCTGCAGCTGCTCGAGGTCGAACAGATCGCAGCCGCCGTCGATCGCATCCTGAATGGTGATCGTCTTGCGCCATTGGCCGTCCGGACACAGAGCACCTTGGGTATAGGACGCCTCGATCGGCCAAGTGCCGCCGGCTTTTTTCCCGCGTTTGCTGTTGCGAAACTCTTCACCAGTCCAGAACGGGTAGGCCTGGTGCGACACCGCGCTGGGCGTCGAGAAATAGGTCTTGCGCCACTTCTTGTGGGTGCCCATGGCGCTGGCCACGGTGCTCAGTTTTTCAAAGTCACGGATCCAGAAGTATTCATCGACGTAGACGTGCCCGTGGTAGCCCTGGGCCGTGCTGCTGTTTGTCGATAGGAAACGCAGTTCGGCGCCGTTGCTGAGCACGATCGGGTTACCGGTCAGCTCGATGTCGAACCACTGCTTGGCGAACTGGATGATGTAGCTGCGGAAGATCTCGGACTGCGATCGGCTGGCCGACAAAAAGACCTGGTTGTCGCCACTCAAAACCGCATCCATGAACGCTTCGCCGGCGAAGTAGTAGGTCAAGCCGACCTGACGACTTTTAAGGATGTTGCGGATCCGGCAAGTCAGCGGGTTCTGCTTGGCCGCGAACAGCTCCTGCTGGTAGCGGTACATTTTGCTGATGAACTTATCCAAGAAGTCGACTTCGGTGAGACCGCTGATGTCGTTCTTGGCCTTCTTCTCTTTCTTCTTGCCGCCGCCTTCGCCACGGCCCGAACGTTCGCCACGCGGTCGCTGACGAGATTCCGAGGAATCGCCCGGATCGTCTCCGATCGATGCCGCCGCCGGCGCCGGTTTGGCCGCTTGCTTTAGCAGTCGTTCGCGCACGGCGGTCAGCCGGTCGAGTTCGTT
>NZ_JAEKEE010000006.1:0-666891 GCF_016651275.1 Pseudomonas sp. TH08
GACGAACTGGAGCGACTGACGGGCCTACTTGAGCGGCTGAAAAAACTTGCGGGCAAACCTGCGCAGGCGGCGCCGTCGGACGCACCGGACGAGCCTCGCGAACGCAAGCCTGGTCAACGCCGTGAACGAGGCGAAAGCAGCGGTAAGAAGCGCGAAAAGAGGGCCAAGAACGACGTTAGCGGCCTGACCGAAGTGGACTTCCTCGATAAATTCATCTCGAAAATGTACGGCTACCAGAAAGAGCTGTTCGAGGCGAAACAGAACCCACTGACTCGCCGTGTCCGAAACATCCTCAAAAGCCGTCAGGTCGGTCTGACTTACTACTTCGCCGGCGAAGCGTTCATGGACGCCGTGCTGAGCGGTGACAACCAGGTGTTTCTGTCGGCCAGCCGATCGCAGTCCGAGATTTTCCGCAGCTACATCATCCAGTTTGCACAGCAGTGGTTCGGCATCGAGCTTACGGGTAACCCGATCACCCTCAGCAACGGCGCGGAACTGCGCTTTCTCAGCACCAACAGCAGCACCGCCCAGGGCTACCACGGCCACGTCTACGTGGACGAATATTTCTGGATCCGTGACTTCGAAAAACTCAGCACCGTGGCCAGCGCCATGGGCACACACAAGAAATGGCGCAAAACCTATTTCTCAACGCCCAGCGCCGTGTCGCACCAGGCGTATCCATTCTGGTCGGGCGAGGAATTCCGCAACAGCAAACGCGGCAAGAAGGCCGGCGGTGTGTGGCCCAGCGAAGCGGCCTACACGCAGGGCGCGCTGTGTCCGGACGGCCAGTGGCGCAAGACGATCACCCTGGACGACGCGATCGCCGGCGGCTGCGATCTGTTCGACCTGGAGCAGCTGCAGCTGGAGTACGACGAAGACAAATTTCAGCAGCTGTTCTACTGCAAATTCATCGACAGTACGCAAAGCGCATTCAGCCTCAAGGATCTGGAGCGTTGCTACTCGGATCTGTCGTTGTGGGAGGACTACAACGCAGAGCTGGATCGGCCGTTCGGCAACAGTCCGGTCTGGCTGGGCTACGACCCGAGCCGCACCCGCGACGACGCCACCTGCGTGGTCATCGCGCCGCCACTCGAACCCGGGGCGAAGTTCCGCATTCTGGAGAAGCACAGCTGGCGGGGCCACTCGTTCACCTATCAGGCCGCACAGGTCAAGAAGCTGACCGAGCGCTTCAACGTCCAGCACATCGGCATTGACGTCACCGGAGTGGGTTACGGCGTGTTCGACCTGGTGCGCGACTTCTACGCCAAAGCGACGCCAATTCACTACAGCCTTGAGGCGAAAAACGCCCTAGTGCTGAAAGCCCAGGACACGATCCAAGGCAGTCGCATCGAGTGGGACGCCGGCTGGACGGACATCGCGCAGGCATTCCTGACCATCAAGCGCGGCGCCACCAACAGCGGCCAGATCACCTACAGCGCCTCGCGCACCGACGCCACCGGCCACGCCGACATCGCCTGGGCGGTTATGCACGCCTTGGCCAACGAACCTTTGAACACCAACAAGCGGCGTCGTAGCCGCTACGTCACGAGTAACCAGACCAGCTATGGCCAACCGCAAACGCAGAAAACAACACGTAGCCCAACCACCGCAGCAGCCCATGCGCTCATTTACCTTCGGGGAACCGGAACAGGTGCTGTCCGGCAACATCGGCGAGTACGTGGGCGTGTTCCCCAGCGACGACGGCAAGATCTACAAGCCGCCGGTGTCACGGGCTGGTCTGGCCAAGCTGCTGCGCGCCAACGCGCACCACGGCGCCATTCCAAAATTCAAACGCAACCTGCTGTTGCGTGAGTTCATCCCCTCGGCAGGCTGCAGCACGGAGACGATGGGACGCGCTGGGCTGGACTACATGGTGTTTGGCGAATCGTATTTCTACAACGACACCAATGCGTTCGGCCAAGTGCTGGAGCTGCAGCACCTGCCCGCCATCAACATGCGAGTAAAGGTCGACGGCGGCTTCGTAATGCTGCTGCCCGACAACAAGGAAATGGAGTTCGAACAACACGAGATCTCCCACGTCCTGGACTACGACGTGGAACAGAATATTTACGGGATCCCGGATTACTTGGGCGGTCTGCAGGCGCTGCTGCTCAATGAGGCGGCCACCCTCTTCCGCCGTCGGTACTACAGCAACGGCGCGCACGCCGGTTACATCTTCTACACCAACGATCCTGATCTGACCGAGGAGGACGAAGACGAGCTGCGCGCACAGATCAGTGCCAGCAAGGGCGTGGGCAACTTCCGCTCGATGTTCGTCAACATCCCCAACGGCAAAGAAAACGCGATCCAGATCATCCCCGTGGGTGACTTCCAGGCGAAAGACGAACTGGAGAAGGTGAAGAACATCACCCGAAACGACGTTATCGCCGCCTGGCGCATGAACCCGGCACTGGCCGGCATCATCCCGGAAAACACCGGTGGTTTCGGAGACATCGAAAAGATCGATCGCGTATACACCAGCAACGAGATCCGGCCGATCTGCCAGTTGTTCAACCAACTGAATGACAAGCTGCGAGAAGACAGGCGCTTTAGCTGGAAACCCGCACCTGAAGCAGTGGATACAACTACATGAAAAGCCACGCAGAGAGAAAGCCACTACAGATTATGGCAATATGGTGGCGATCAGCTGCCCCTGGGGAGGGACACAATGAGAGTTGTATGCAATTGCGGACACAAGGGCCGGATTGCCTCGCGGGAAGAGGTAACCAGAGCCTTTGTAAAACTGTACTGCCAGTGCCTGGACGCAAAGTGCGGGCACACATGGGTGGCGAATCTGACGTTCTCGCACACGCTCAGTCCGTCATCGCAGACATTCGAGCGGATGTTGATCGATCGTTTGCGGGAAATGCCCAGGGCGAAGCAGCGGGAGCTTTTCGAGCAGTTGGGATCGCAGGCGGTGGCGTAGCTACAAACCGCCAACGCTATAGCGCCGGCGATCGGGATCATTCAAAGAATGACGGTCAGCCCCCTACTTTCTCCTTTGGGTTGATTGCCAGTATCTCGGCCACACGGCGAACCTGTTGCTGTTCAACGCGGCTCAGCCGGCGATACAGATCGATCAGTCGACGCTCGATGTCCGTGAGTACGGCAGTTTCCGACCCGGCGTGTTCGAGGTTGATGTGATCGTTCTTCTTGCGATCCAACATGCTAACTACTCCATAAAGTGCATTGCTGAACGGACTTTATGGAGTGTGCGTAACTGCATTGGAATAAGAGATACCCCAATGACTGTACGGGAATGTTGCGAGTTAAGACCGTTGCCGGGCGGCGTCGTCTGCCATCGCTTCAAGGAAACGACGAATCGCCTTCTGATCATCATCAGGGATCGACCTGAATTGCATGATCATCTGTTCTTCCGAGGGGCTAAAAAGTTGGCCCAATGGTGTTGCACGATGTCCCGTAAGCACGTAAGCCGCATCGACCCCCTTCTCTTCCAGGGCCGTGACATAACGAAGGTCTAGGGAGCTGGCTCCCAGTTCGTAGTTCTTTTGCGTTCCCCTACTGACTCCAAGTAGGACTCCAAACTCTGTTTGATTTAACCCCAAGCGCTCGCGCTCTTCCCTGAGGCGTTCACCTACTCGATCCGCTATGAGCATTTTTTTAGTCACCACCATTGACTTGATCATTTTTTTGACCAAGAATCACCACAGACAAACGCGAACAAACACAAATGAACAGAGGGAACACTATGCCCGCCACCATTACGCACGAGCAAGCCCGCGCGGCTCTCGATCGAAAGGGACTAAGTATCGCGGAGTTCAGTCGCAAGCATGGGCTGAACAAAAATTTGGTCAGCGACCTTTTGAACGGTCGGATCAAAGGTCGCCGAGGGGAGGCACATCGCGCCGCCGTGCTGCTAGGCATCAAAGACGGCGTAATTGAACAGTAATCGCGGCGCTCAACAGGGAAAAGTAGAAGTTGAAAAGTCCAATCCTAGACACCCGCAAAGAAGTCATGAGCGAGATCATCCGCAGTTACACCGGCGGACGCGAAGCCGCTGCTGCGCGCTTGGGTCTTAAGCTCAAAAAGTTCGACAACCATGCCTATGAGAATGCCGGTTGCAGTCCCCTCAGCGACTTACAGATTTTCATGCTCGAGCAGGACTGTGGAACTCAACACTTCCCCACTTACGTCGCTTCGATGTATGGGGGACTGTTCGTACCGGTGGCCGATCCTGAAACGCTCGACAACGTCGAACTTTACAAGCGCTCCGTGCAGGTTTCTGCAAAGCGAGGTTGTGTTGATCAAGCAATTGCCGCTGCTCTTGAAGACGGTTCGATCAGTGATGAAGAAGCCGAATTCATCATGGACGCGCATAACCTCCACGTAGCAGCAAGGCACGCAGAAGTGCTGGCTGCCATCGCTCTCTATCGCGCAGGAAAGGCTCAATGAATAATTTGTCTGCAGTACCGGAATACCAGGATGTCCTGCAGAGCGCCGCGCTGGCGTTTCTTGAGCGTCACCACTGCGAACATCTGAGCGACGATCAGCAACTGTTCAGCCGAGCTGTTCAACACCTGGTTGCAGACTACGACGTGCAAACGCAGGTCGCTGAAAAGATCGTTCACCTGGCAGGCACCACCATGGTCGCCGTTCGCGATCGGCAACGCCTGAACATCCAGAGCAGCACGTCGACGCACACCGTGATCGTTGATCCGGTGACCGGCCGACAATGGGCCGTACCGGTCAGCCTCATCTATGAGCGAATCATCAACGCGCCGGACCTTGGCCGCTTTCGCTTAGCCAACTTGTAACACCACCCCTCAAACAAACGCCTGCCCCGCACTCCGTGGGTTTGGGTGAGCTGCGCCCGAAATCGAGGTTTCAAGATGGGAAACGCCGTAATTCTGACCACCCAGCTGCCACCTGCAGAGGCCGAAGCACTTCTGGCTGCGATGCGTGAGCAGTACCGCTTGAGCCTCAACGACTACTGGTACGCGGATGAATACCGGTATGTCCCGCAAGAAAAACGGCACAGCTCGATCCTCGAAAGAACGCCGGTGATGGCCGCCCAGAAACGCCTGATGGCCGCCCTCTCCCTCAGCCTCAAAGCAGTGAAGTAATCATGAAAGAAGATCTCCGCGACGACGTGTTGCTCCGCCTTCAATCCGACTTCGGACTGACGCACCGCAAGGGCACCGATTACATGCGCGGCGGCACTTGCCCCAAGTGCAAGAAAAAGGAGCTGTATTCCCGATTCGATACGCCATGGATGGTGATCTGTGGTCGTCCGGAAAAGTGCGGCCACACCCTGCACGTAAAAGAGCTGTACGACGATTTGTTTGAGGACTGGAGCAAGCGAGCGCCGGCGACGGACCAGCACCCTAACGCCACTGCACGGGCTTATCTGGAGTTTGCCCGGGGCTTTCGATTTGAGCTGATCCAGGGATGGTTCACGCAGGAAAGTTTCTACTCGCCCGAACACAATGCGGGCAGCGCCACGGTGCGCTTCGCCCTGGAAAAAGGCGGCTGGTGGGAACGGCTGATCGATCAGCCGCACCGTTTCGGCAAGATGAAAGCGCGCTTCAAGTCCAAGGACAGCTATCGCGGCGTCTGGTGGTGCCCCCTTGCGTCGACCTGCTTGAGGTCAAGGAAATCTGGATTGTCGAGGGGATCTTTGACGCCATCGCTCTGGTGCACAACGACATCGCGGCCGTATCGGCCATGTCGTCCAACGCATTCCCTGGCGACTCGCTCAAGGCCCTGATCAAAACCCGTGAGGGCGGCAAGGTGCCCAAGTTGGTCTGGGCGCTGGACAACGAACCGAGCGCCAACGCCTACACTCGGCGCTGGGTCCGCGAAGCCCGTGCCCTGGGTTTCGTCTGCGAGTCAGCACAGATCCCGCAACGTGACGGCCGCAAGTCTGATTGGAACGACCTGCACCAGCGCTGGAGCTTCATTCAGGACGACACCAAGCGCGCCGACCAGATCGCTACGGACCTCAAACAGGCCCGCCACCTGGGCGCCCTGCTGCTGGCAGAAAGCGCAGCGGAAAAGGCCTTGCTCATGTACGACTGGAACAAGCGCGGGGAATTTCACCTGGGCTTTGGCAGCCGTCTGTACTGGTTCAAGTTGGACATGGAGAAATTCAACCGGGCCATGTCCGACATCGAGGACAGCGAGAACCACGACGACCAGTTGCTCAACCAGGCGCAACAGCGCGAGAAGGCGCTGCAGCAATCCGGCAGCGTCGTGGAGATTGCCAACTGCTACCCGCAAGCCTTGTACTTCCAGCGCAACGAAGTCACCGACGAGTCCTGGTATTACCTGCGCGTGGACTTCCCGCACGACTCCGAAAGCGTGAAAAACACCTTCACCAGCGGCCAGCTGTCCGCCGCCAGTGAATTCAAAAAACGCCTGCTCGGCATGGCCGCCGGCGCCATGTTCACGGGCAGTGGTCAGCAGCTCGACAAGCTGATGAAGGACCAGCTGTTCGGCATCAAAACCGTGTCGACCATCGACTATGTCGGCTACAGCAAGGAATACGCCTGCTACGTCTATGGCGATATCGCAATCAAGGACGGCACCACCTACAAGGTCAACAGCGAAGACTATTTCGAGTTCGGCAAGCTGCGCCTAAAAACCCTGCAGAAAGGCGTCCCGATCAAGCTGCAGCGAGACGGCAAAGACTTCAACGAGCAGTGGGCGCGGTTGCTGTGGACCTGCTTCGGCGCCCAGGGCTTCGTCGCGCTGGTGTTCTTTTTCGGCTCGTTGTTCTGCGAACAGATCCGCGCGCGTTACCAGTCCTTCCCGTTTTTGGAAGCCACCGGAGAAGCCGGTGCCGGCAAAACCACCCTGCTCAATCTGCTGTGGAAACTGCTCGGACGCGAAGGCTATGAAGGTTTCGACCCGATGAAATCGACCAAGGCCGGACGCTCGCGCCTGATGGGCCAGGTGTCCGGCATGCCGGTTGTGTTTCTTGAGGCCGATCGTCACAGCGACGATCGGGCACACGCAAAAACCTTTGAATGGGATGAGCTGAAAGACTTCTACGGCGGCGGCACGCTGGCCACCAAAGGCGTCAAGACAGCGGGCAACGAGACGTATGAACCGCCCTTTCGGGGAACGATCGCCATCAGCCAGAACGCCGCCGTGGTGGCTCACGAAGCGATCATGACGCGCATCGTCAAACTGCACTTTGTGCGCCCGACCGTCACCCCGGAAAGCCGTGCGGCCGCTGACCATTTGAACGCACTGGACGGCGGCAGCCTCAGCCACTTTCTGTTGCGCGCCGTAGGCAAGGAGTCCGCGGTGCTCGATCTGTTCGCCCAGCGCATGCCCGAACACGAAGCGAAACTGCGCCGCCTGCACACGCATTGTTTTGCCTGCAGTACGGCCTATGTCAGCGACCAAGGCAACTGCTGCAGTTGTGGTTATGACCTTCGCGGCTATATCCGAGTGGAGCGGATCAGCAAGAACCACGCACAACTGCTCTCGCTGCTGGACGGGCTGCGCCTGGTGCTGAAATTGAGTGATCCGCAAGTCGCCGCCACGCAACGGCAAATCGTCCGTATGGCGATCGAGCGCCAGGCCTCGATCAGTTCCGACCATCCGGCCGTCGCCGAATTCTGGGAGGTCTACGACTACCTCGAATCCTTGAGTGAGGACCCTGTGGTCGACCACAGCAGTGACCCGGCCGTGATCGCCATCAACCTCAACGAATTCTGCGAGCGCGCCGCCGAACACAAACAGAAGCTGGCTGACGTGGCCACGTTGCGCGACCTGCTCAAGGAGTCTCGATCGCGCAAATTTCTCGACAGCAACAAGGCCGTGCACAGCGCCGTACGCGCCGCCTTCAACCATCGCAACCCCGTTTCACAACCCCGGCCGACCACGGTCAAGTGCTGGACATTCAAGGCGTAAAGGAGAGCAAGACCGATGCAGATCCAAGTGTTTATGGGCAATGCCGGCGACGGCCGAACCAACAAGCTCCAGTCGGTCCAAGACCGGCTGGACTTCACCGGGCAAAGCGCACCGATCATCCAGGCCGGTGCGTACGGGGAGGAAGGTTTACTGCAGATTCTGGAAGTGCGGGCCGCCGCTGGCCAGCGCGAAATCTTGGTGGACGACTGCAGCAGGCAACAGATCCTGCGGGTCCTGGAATGGCAATCATGTGTTGAGCATGAGCCGGATTTTGACGGCCTGGTGATCCACCTGGCACGAAAGGACTGATCTAAAAAACAGTGCCGAGGAGTTGCAGCTCCTCGACACCCGACCACTTACGAGGACCATACCATGCAAGCACAGAGCCCCAGCAGCAGCGGCACGAAGGCTACCACACCGGCGCGGCACCTGGTGGCGACCGCGATCATCGGCGCCGCCGTCATCGGCTACCTGGTGCATAAAACCCCTGAAGCCCGAACGCGCCTGGAAAGCCTCAGCCAGATGGCCAGCACCCTGGGCGACCTGAGCGAAACGGATGTCGCCGTGATCAGCCAACTGCTGGCCACCCCGGCCACTGGGGGGCGTCCCGCCATGACCAATGACCCTGCCGCAACACCGGTGCGCCGCTTTCCCTGGAACATGGATCACACCAGCGTGTGCGACCAGTGTGGCAAGTGGCGCGCTCAGGGCAATCACCAGGCCTGCAGCCGGCGGCGTCAGCTGTTAAATGCCCACCTGCGCCGGCACAAGCCCAAACCATAAGCCGCGTCCACCAGAAGACGCGCTTGCAGATACTTGGCCCGGAAACGGGCCTTTTTGTTTTCGATCGTCAGACTGTCGACATACGAGTACAGCGTTAGGGGTTTACATGAGTGGGGTCGAAGCTCGCGGCAAGTCCGTGAGAATCTATTTTCAATACAAAGGGGAGAAATGCCGGGAAACGGTTCCGGGCGGTAATACACCGGCGAACGTGGCGCAGGCCAGGCGCTTGGTCGACATCATTGAATACGAGATCCAGACCGGCACCTTCGATTACGCCCGGCACTTTCCCAACTCGCCCAGGCTGGTAGAAAACACCTTCGGCCATTACCTGGATCTGTGGTTGAAGATAAAGGCCAACAGCGTAGCGGCCTCGAGCTACCGAGGTTACGCCAACAAGGCCGAAGTGCATGTGCGGCCACGCTGGGGCAAGGTCCAGATTAACCAGATCGATCACTTGGACCTGCAGGAATGGATTCAGGACACGCTGTCGAAAACCCTGAAGAACAAGACCATCCGCGACATCATCAGCAACGTGCGCCAGGTGTTTCGCTTGTACCGCACGCGGATGAAAGTCGCCCATGACCCGACTGAAGGATTGATGGTCCGCCTGCCCGATCCCGAAACACCGGACCCGTTTACCCGCGCCGAAATCAAACAGATCCTCGACACCCCGACCAGCCGCACGCAGGAACTGCTGATGGTGCAGTTCATGTTATGGGCAGGTCCGCGTGTATCGGAAACGATTGCCCTGGCTTGGGAGGATGTCGACTTGGCGCAAGGCACAGTGACTTTTCGCCGGTCCAAGGTGCGCGGGGCTTACCGGGTAACGAAAACCCGTCGTTCGACGCGGCGGGTGCGTCTGCTGGCACCGGCATGGGATGCCCTCTGCAAGATCGATGCGCTAAACCGAAACAGGAAAGCGGAGACCGTGGAGATCGTTGAGCGGGACAACAAGACCGTGCGGCGCCACAAACTACACTTCGTTTTCCTGAACACGAAAAGCGGTCTTCCGCACGCCAACGACTTCGTGGTCCGTGACCGGTTTTTCAAAGCGCACCTGCTCGCTGCAGGCGTCCGCTATCGAGGCCCCGGGCAGTGCCGGCACACCTACGCCAGTCAGTTGCTGACCACCGGTGTGGCGTCGATCGACTGGATCGCCGAGCAGATGGGGCACACCAATGGCAACATGATCCGGCAGCACTACGGGACGTGGATCAATGAGGACGGTCCGGATGTTGTGGGCATGCTGCAACTGGCGTTAAATTTATCGCCGGTAGCAGCTGAAAATACTGAATTCACTAGCCGTCAGTAGGTAGGGACCAGTGGTACCCATTGGTCAGGATATTGGTCAGTCAGCCTAATGGAGGATGGTGGCCAAACTCCTATAAAAAAGCCCCCACACCTGGCAAAGGTGTGGGGGCCTAATGAACATAAACGGCGATCTATTTATCAGTCGTCAAAGTCAGTAATTGGCCAAAAGCGGACGTTCCATCGACGCAGGCAATTATTCCGGAATGAATGTCCATACGATACCCTGTCGCTTATCTTCTGGAGGCAGGTGCTTCTTCAAGCGACTGATTTCAATAACCTTATAATAACTTTTGCCCCATTTATCAAGGCGCTGAGGAGCGCGGCACAAAACTGTTTTCGGGATGAAACCAGGCTCAAAGTCTTTCGGCTTAGGCTTACGGTGCTCAAAGGCGATCCACTTTTGGGTGGCATCAACGAGCGCCTGACATTTAATAAAACAGTAGACTCCACAACACGAAAAAATCGTCAGAAGTACAATTGGCCCAAGATACGCGAACCGAGCAGTATCGGTCGCCGCCCAACCAGCAAGCGTAATCCCGGTATTACTAAAATACATCGCTGCGATCATTCCAGCGGCCATAAACGAAGTTACAAGACACACTGACTGCATATCTGCGTAATATTTAATTTTAGCCTGTCGAACCTTAATGCGCAAAATCGGATCATCAATTGTTTCTGTTGATGCCTCCTTGCACCTTGGAATTTTCTTGTAGCCGGCCTTAATCATTAACTTTCGCACTTGATATGCACGCCCTCCCCACACCAAAAACGCCAGGCCCATATACAAAAACAAAGCAACTAACGCGAACAAGGCCAGCTTGTCAGGAGAGAAAAGCACTTTAGAGGCTGAAGACTCGGGATTTTCGAAGGCAATCACTGCCGCAGCACATGCTGTAAAGGTGTTGCTCGCCACCAGTGACGTGATATCAAATGAGCGAGCCACCAAAGTTTTAGGTGTCATTAACGAAAATACCCCAACGCAGATTAATTCACATGCTCTTACTAGGGAGCATGATGGTCCTTTGAGTTTTGTTGTTTTAAATCACTTTAAAGATAGTGCTATTGCAACAGATTAGCTTGATCGCTCGAACATCACTTGCGATATCGCGTTCTTCGGCTTTCTGGCAGTTCCCTAGGACTGCCGTAGTTGCATAATCGCATCTGTAATTGCTTTCGCATTTTTATCCAGGGTTTCCATAGCCCCCGCTGCGTTATCTGCAACGCTCTGAGCGCCATTCTCTGAGAGCCACTTTGTGACCTCATCTATCGCAGCGCCTAGAGCATGCTGGTTGTGCAGAAGCAACGTTAAAGCATCTGCCATGGCAATGTTGGCGTGTGAGTTATCTGGCATGCTGATCATCCTTTATTTGAAGCGAGTGGATAATCATTCATCCACTCTATCGTTTTTTTATTAGAATCCGAAGCTACTTCAAACCTAAAGAGAGCTGCTCTTTATAATTAGCCCCAAACACGCGATCAAAATTATTCTTAAACTCAACCACACCATTTGAAAGCTCCATGACTGTAATGAGCTTAGTGATGTGTTTTTCTAAGTGAGGAATACCGATATCACCGGACAAAAATTGGTGATGTTTTCTCACACGATTCCCTGATTCGTTTTTTGGATTCTTTTCACGCAACTCTTTAAGCACGCCCGAAGGGAGGTGTTCGTAGACATACTCGTTCGTGAATTTACCTAGATATTGAGGGTGCGTCATTTTCAGAGGGTCATATTCCCAGCCGTAGAGACGATATAGCTCTTGATAGTATTTTCTTGGGAATCGTGCCTGCCATTTCAGAAGATCTTCAGAAATGTACGCTTTGAGAATTGTTTGCAGCGCGTTACTTTCGCGCTCATATTGATAGCCGGTTGCCTCATCGATAAGAGCGGCGATACCAACCTTCGCGAGAGCACGGATAAGAATATGTGCTTGAAGAACAATTTTCTCCTGACTCTCCAGCAGCGCATTTACATCGTTTGCTGTGAGGTACAACTCGCATATCAGAGGGATTAATTCGGCATTGTGGCCCGATGCAATCTTTCCCGTGGGTGAGTAATAGTGTACGACAGCTGATTTTTCTTTAAGCTCTTCGGAGATAAATGGAAGAAGGTTTTTAGCCCCGATCACAGAGGGCAATCCGTCAATGCGCTTCTCACCCTTCCTTGGACGATCAAATGCATCGAACAGCGCGGTTTGCGTAATAATTCGCATACCGTTGCTCAACACTGCACATGAAATCGTTTTATCGCCGATTATTAGCTCACCCCGGTGGGTGCACTCAAAAACTTCCATAATGTTTCACCACGGTCACTGATTTTGTAATCGAATAGTGACCACGATGGTCACTAATGTCAACGAAAAATAGTGACCATTTTTAAACGGATGGGAAAACACGAGGAGCGAGTACAGACGTATTCTTCTGGCTGAAATTAACCATGGTCCGAGCCATCGGCGACCGGATGTGACTTCCCGCTTACTAATTCAATCGGCTCAATTTTCCACTCCGGAACAGGGATCTGTCCCAGATCTGTCCCATATGACCATTTTTCAGACGCCAAAAACCACAAACCCCCGACTTTCTCTAGGAAAATCAGGGGTTTGTGTTTACTGAATGTGGCGGTGAAGGAGAGATTCGAACTCTCGATACAGTTTCCTGTATACACACTTTCCAGGCGTGCTCCTTAAGCCACTCGGACACTTCACCGTATCTCTTCAAACATGTTCTGTCTGTCGAGGCGCGCTAATGTAGTCGAAAGCTTTTCCGATGGCAAATTTTTTTTGCAGAATTTTCATGCGCTTAAGAGAAAAAGCCGTTTGCGCTGCTGACGGCCCATGGCAAACCGGCCAATCTTCGGTGGCCATGACCCTTCTATATAGAAGCAGAACGGCGCACTACGCAGGCTGAGCCGGGAATCGGTGACCGGCGGGTCAGTCACGGCGCTTTACCTGGCCTGCGGCGGTGGGTAACGTCTGCCCATCTTTCTTACAAGGAATAGCGTCATGAGTGAGTTGATTTCTTACCACCTCGAAGACGGTATCGCGACCCTGACCTTGAGCAATGGCAAGGTCAATGCCATTTCCCCGGACGTGATTGCGGCGTTTAACGCGGCGCTGGATCAGGCGGTGACTGATCGTGCCATCGTGATCATTACCGGTCAGCCAGGGATTCTGTCCGGTGGCTATGATCTGAAAGTAATGACCGCTGGCCCTAAAGAGGCCGTGGCGCTGGTGACCGCCGGTTCGACGCTGGCGCGACGGCTGCTCTCTCACCCTTTCCCGGTAATTGTTGCTTGCCCGGGTCATGCCGTGGCCAAAGGTGCTTTCATTCTGTTGTCCGCCGACTACCGCATCGGCGTCGATGGGCCGTTCAGCATCGGTCTGAACGAAGTGCAGATCGGCATGACCATGCACCACGCCGGTATTGAGCTGGCCCGTGATCGCCTGCGTCGATCGGCCTTCCACCGCTCGGTAATCAACGGTGAAATGTTCGATCCGAAAAGCGCTGTGGATGCTGGCTTCCTCGACAAGGTGGTTTCTGCCGAGGAGCTGCAAGGCGCCGCTCTCGCAGCCGCGCGTCAGTTGAAGAAAATCAACATGACCGCGCACAAGAACACCAAGTTGAAAGTGCGTAAGGCGCTGCTGGATGCCCTGGATAACGCGATCATTCAGGATCAGGAGCATCTGGGTTGATAGCCCGGTTGCAGCGATGAGAAAAAGCCCGACCATCGTGTCGGGCTTTTTCTTGCGCGCACTGTTGAAAATGCCGTGGCGGCTCTAGGACGCATCTGACAACCGACTCGGAAACATGCGCTTAAACATCGGCTATCTCCGGACTCTATAGCGGCAATTGCCGAAAACAGTGCACATCCGTACACTGCGCCACCTTTTGTGCCGGTGGGGCCTGCAAATGCTGTTTGTGTTTCGTATGTTATTGATGAGCCTGCACTTTATTTTGGCCGGTGTGCTGGGGGTGATCCTCGGGATATGCCGCCCGTTCAATCCGGACAATAGCCGTCTGTGCGCCCGCCTCTACGCGCTGCCGGCGATGTGCATTTTGAGTCTGCGGGTGAAATCAGACGTCAGCGGTTTGATGAACAAACCCGACAGCTGCGTGATCATCGCCAACCATCAGTCCAACTATGACCTGTTCGTATTCGGCAATGTCGTGCCGCGCCGCACCGTGTGTATTGGCAAGAAAAGCCTGAAATGGGTACCGCTGTTCGGGCAACTGTTCTGGTTGGCCGGCAATGTGTTGATCGACCGTGGCAATGCGCAGAAGGCGCGCCAGTCGATGCTCACCACGACGAACACCCTGCAGAACGAAAACACTTCGATCTGGGTGTTCCCGGAAGGTACCCGCAACCTCGGCGAAGACTTGTTGCCGTTCAAGAAAGGCGCGTTCCAGATGGCGATCGCTGCTGGCGTGCCAATCGTTCCGGTATGTGTCAGCAGCTACGTCAAGCACATGCGCCTGAACCGCTGGCGCAGCGGGAAAATTCTCATACGCTCGCTACCGGCGATTCCTACAGCCGGATTGACCATGGACGACATGCCCATGCTCATCAACCAGTGCCGCGAGCAGATGCGCGAATGCATCGAATCGATGGATCGGCAGTTACAAGCTGCTTAAAAAACAAACCCGCCCTGTGCGGGTTTTCTTTTGCCCAGTGAACTGTGCAGATTTCACTGACTCTCAAGCAGCGACACGGCTAAGCTGAAGCCTTTGAATTCCTGCCATCTGCCAAGAAGAAGTGAACCACCACCATGGGTCGAGTTGTTGCTGCTGCGGTGTACAGCGCGGGTAAAAAAGTCACCAATATTTCCCTCGATGAAGGCGCTGCCTGGGCTGCGAAAACCGGGCACTTTGTCTGGATCGGCCTGGAAGAGCCGAGCGCCCAGGAACTGTCTAACCTGCAACGTCAGTTCAACCTGCACGAACTGGCGATCGAAGATGCCCTGGAAAAACACAGTCGGCCGAAGCTGGAAACCTTTGGCGACGCTTTGTTTATCGTCACCTACTCGCCCATCCGAGAGAACGGCGTCTTGCAGTTCATCGAGACGCACATTTTTGCGGGCAAGGGCTACATCATCACCGCGCGAAACGGTCACTCGGCGTCCTACGCACATGTCCGCCAACGCTGTGAGGCGCGCCCACTGTTGCTGGAGCACGGGGAAGATTTCGTCCTCTATGCGCTGCTCGATTTCGTCATCGAGAACTATCAGCCCGTGGGCGAAGCGATTCATGCGGAGATTGATGAGCTGGAACGCAATGTGTTGTGCAGCGCATTGAATGAGCGCGACATTCAAAAGCTGCATGGCTTGCGCCGCGATGTCGTACGCCTGCGTCGCTATGCGGCTCCGATGGTGGAGATAGGCGAGGAATTGCAGAAACTGAGCTTCCCGTTTATCGACAAGAACATGCGCCCGTATTTCCGCGATGTGCAGATTCACGTCACGCGACAAATGGAAGACCTGACCACACTGGCCGACATCGCCAGTCAGACCATCGAGATCGGTGTATTGCTGGAAGCGTCACGACAGAGCGTGGTGCAACGCAAGTTTGCTGCCTGGGCGGCGATTCTGGCTTTTCCGACGGCAGTGGCGGGGATTTACGGGATGAACTTTCAGAATATGCCGGAGCTGAGTTGGCATTACGGCTACTTTGCCGTGCTGGGGTTTATTGCGGTGGGATGTGTGAGTTTGTGGGCGAGTTTCAAGAAGTCCGGGTGGTTGTAGACCTGTGGCGAGGGAGCTTGCTCCCGCCCGGCTGCGCAGCAGTCGCAATCCTCGCACTCATATTTTTGGCCATTGAATGTTGGGGGCCGCTTCGCCGCCCAGCGGGAGCAAGCTCCCTCGCCACAGAATCCGTATCAGGCTTTAAACGGCCTTAGCCTGAGGTTTGTGCGCCACAAACCGCATCATCCATTCCGCAACCGTAGCGCCATGGTGTTCCTGCTCCAGGCTGGCCACGCCCTTGCTGTAGATCTGCGAACCCAGCGCTTCCTGACGCAGATCCAGCAGCGCCCGCGAATAATCGTGAATGAATTCCGGGTGGCCCTGGAAGCACAGCACCTGATCATTGATGTGGTAAGCCGCAAACGGACAGAAATCGCTGGACGCAATCACTGTGGCGTTTTCCGGCAGAGCAGTCACCTGATCCTGATGGCTGATCAGCAGCGTCAGCTCTTCACGTACCGGGCTCATCCACGGCGCCTTGGCGGCGAGTTTGTAGTTGTGGGTGCCGACACCCCAGCCCTGCGTCGCACGTTCGCTTTTGCCACCGAGTAGCAGCGCCAACAGTTGATGGCCGAAACATACGCCAAGCAGTTTGTCGCCACGCTCGTAACGACTCAGCAGGTAGTCCTTCAGCGTTTGAATCCACGGGTCGGTACCGAACGAGTCGGCCTTGCTGCCGGTGACCAGGTACGCATCGAAGGTCAGTTCGTCACTTGGGTATTCGCCCTGCATCACGTTGTAGACGGTGAACTCGGCGGCAATCGGTTGCTGCGAGAACAGGCGCTGGAACATCTGCCCATAACCCTGGTATTGATCGACCAGTTCCGGACGCAGGATGTCGGTTTCCAGAATGCAGATGCGTAGCGACATAAAAAATACCTGACACGTGATGGGAATAATGAACACCCCAGAGCCTGCCTCGAAACACCCTGGCAAGGCAAGCCCCGACATCTGTTCACCGCCCTTAAAACAACTCGCCTTTCGCGGCTTTTTCAAGCAGCAGCGCAGGCGGAGCGAAGCGCTCGCCATATTGTTCAGCCAGATACTGCGCGCGAGCGACGAAGTCCTTCACGCCGTATTGGTTGATGAACTGCAACGCTCCGCCGGTCCACGCCGCAAAACCAATGCCGAAGATCGAGCCGACGTTGGCGTCCGCCGTCGAGGTCAGCACACCCTCCTCCACACAGCGCACGGTTTCGATGGCCTGCACGAACAGCAACCGATCACGCACATCCTTCGGTGAGATCTTCCCGTCGGCCTTCTCGAAGCGCGCTTTCAGATCCGGCCATAGATGCTTCTGAGCTCCGGCCGGATATTCATAAAATCCACCGCCGGCGGCTTTGCCCGGACGCTTGTATTCGTTGAGCAGCAAGTCAATCACGGCGAAGGCCGGGTGCTCAATCAGCGGTTTCCCTTCTGCTTGTAGGTCCTTGGCCGTTTGCTGACGGATATGGCTCATCAGGCTGAGGGAAACTTCGTCAGAGATCGCCAGAGGCCCGACCGGCATCCCGGCCTTGCGCGCTTCGGTCTCGATCATTGGCGCGCCCACCCCTTCACCGAGCATGGCGATGCCTTCATTGGTGAAGGTGCCGAACACCCGTGAAGTAAAGAAACCGCGACGGTCGTTGACGACGATCGGCGTTTTCTTGATTTGCAGGACGAAATCGAACCCACGAGCGAGGGTTTCGTCGCTGGTCTGCACGCCTTTGATGATTTCCACCAGCGGCATTTTCTCCACCGGACTGAAAAAGTGCAGACCGATAAACTTGCTCTGATCGGGTACGGCAGCCGCCAGACCGGTGATGGGCAGCGTCGAGGTATTGGAGGCGATTACCGCGTCAGCGCCAACCACCTGCTGCGCTGCCGACGAGACCTTGGCCTTGAGTTGACGATCTTCAAACACCGCTTCGATGATCAAGTCGCAGCCGGCCAGATCTGCGTCGTTTTCCGTAGCGACAATTCGCGCCAGCACGGCTTCACGCTGTTCAACGCTCATCTGGCCTCGGGCAACTTTCTTGTCCAGCAACGCCGCCGAATGCGCTTTGCCCTTCTCGGCTGCAGCAAGATTAATGTCCTTGAGCACCACGTCGATGCCTGCTGAAGCGCTGGCGAAGGCGATCCCGGCGCCCATCATCCCGGCTCCGAGCACGCCGACCTTTTGCGTTTTATACGGCGCAAAGCCCTGCGGTCGCGAACCGCCGGCATTGATCTGATTAAGCTGAAACCAGAATGTGCCAATCAGGTTTTTCGAGATCTGCCCGGTGGTCAGCTCGGTGAAATAACGGGTTTCGATCAAATGCGCGGTATCAAAATCCACCTGCGCGCCTTCAACCGCCGCACACAGAATCTTTTCCGGCGCAGGCAATGTGCCCTGGGTTTTGCTGCGCAGAATCGACGGCGCAATGGCGAGCATCTGCGCCACTTTCGGGTTCGACGGCGTGCCGCCAGGAATCTGATAACCCTTCACATCCCAACGTTGTACTGCTGTCGGGTTGGCGATGATCCACGCCCGCGCCTTGGCCAGGAGTTGATCGCGATCCGCCGCCAGTTCATCGATCAAACCGGCCTGCAACGCCTGCTGCGGGCGCACCTTTTTGCCTTCGAGCAGGTACGGCAACGCTTTTTCGATGCCGAGCATGCGCACTATGCGTACCACCCCGCCGCCGCCCGGCAGCAGACCCAGGGTCACTTCCGGCAAACCCAACTGCACCGAGGCATCGTCCAACGCCACGCGATGATGACAGGCGAGGCAGATTTCCCAACCGCCGCCGAGCGCCGCACCGTTGATGGCCGCCACCACCGGTTTGCCGAGTGTCTCGAGGGTGCGCAATTGCCCTTTGAGGGTCAGCACCATGTCGTAGAAGGCTTTGGCTTCCGGCTTGCCAATCTTGATCAGTTCATTGAGATCGCCGCCGGCAAAGAAGGTTTTTTTCGCCGAGGTGATGATCACGCCAGCCATGTGATCCTTTTCAGCTACCAGCCGGGCAACGCAGGCGGCCATCGCCTCGCGGTACACGGCGTTCATGGTGTTGGCGCTCTGGCCCGGCATGTCGATAGTCAGCACGACGATGCCGTCCTGGCCTTTTTCGTAACGAATGGCTTCGCTCATAACAAGGTTCCTTGAATTCGGGGCTCAGAGGCGTTCGATGATGGTGGCAATGCCCATGCCGCCGCCGACGCACAGCGTCGCCAGGCCAAAGCGCAGGCGCCGGGCTTCCAGTTCATCGAGCAGGGTGCCGAGGATCGCGCAACCGGTGGCGCCCAGCGGGTGACCCATGGCGATGGAGCCGCCGTTGACATTGACCTTGTCCGGGTCGACGGCCATGTCCTTGATGAACTTCAACACCACCGAGGCAAACGCTTCGTTGACCTCGAACAGGTCAATGTCTTCGACGCGCAGCCCGGCCTTGGCCAGCGCCTTGCGCGTGGCCGGCGCAGGGCCGGTGAGCATGATGGTCGGATCGGTGCTGGTGACCGCCGTGGCGACGATGCGCGCCCGTGGTTGCAGACCCAGCGCCCGCCCCTTGGCTTCGGAGCCGATCAACATCAGCGCTGCGCCGTCGACGATCCCGGAGCTGTTGCCCGGCGTGTGGACGTGATTGATTCGCTCGACATGGCTGTAGACCCGCAACGCCGTGGCATCGAAACCCATCTGGCCGATCATTTCGAAACTTGGCTTGAGCTTGCCCAGCCCTTCCAGCGTCGACTCGGCACGGATGAATTCGTCGTGATCGAGCAGGATGATGCCGTTCTGATCCTGCACCGGCACCAACGACTTGTTGAACGAGCCCTCGGCTCGCGCCCGCGCGGCTTTCTGTTGCGAGTGCAGCGCGTAGGCATCGACGTCCTGCCGGCTGAAGCCTTCGAGCGTAGCGATCAGGTCGGCGCCGACGCCTTGCGGGGTGAAATGGCTGTGCAAGTTGGTCTGCGGGTCCAGCGCCCAGGCGCCGCCATCGCTGCCCATTGGCACCCGCGACATCGATTCAACGCCGCCGACCACCACCAGATCCTCGAAACCCGAGCGCACTTTCATCGCGCCAAGGTTCACTGCCTCAAGGCCCGAAGCGCAGAAGCGGTTGATCTGCACACCCGCCACGCTGACGTCCCAATCAGCCACTTGCACTGCGGTTTTGGCGATATCCGAGCCCTGATCGCCAATCGGCGTGACGCAACCGAGCACCACATCATCGACCTGACTGGTGTCCAGCGCGGTGCGTTGTTGCAGCGCGGTCAGCAGACCGGCCACCAGATTGACTGGCTTGACGCTGTGCAAAGCGCCATCAGCCTTGCCTTTGCCACGGGGCGTGCGTAACGCGTCGAAAATCAAAGCTTGGGTCATGACGTCCTCGAACCTGTGCGGTGAGTGATTTCTTGTGCTCTCACTCTTGCCCTGAGCTGTCACGGATTCAATGACCACAGCGCTCAATGCGGTTGACGCACGCGCTCAGACGGACGGTCGTCGCCCATCAGGTGAACCGGTTCAGGTCAGCGAGTTGTCTAGCAAGCGGGCGGCAAAGAAGCTGGCAATACGCCTCATGCCTTTTTAATCGCTACTGGTAGCAACTCCATATGAAATGGATCTAAGCCAAGCGTGACGCGGGCCCTAAGGTAGTACATGTACGTCAGAGTCGTCGGGTTTTGCCGAGGCAGGCGTTCTTTAACAGGAAGTGCAGCGTTTGCCGTCATGGATATGCAGGCAGACATCAGGAAATAACAATAAAGGCGGTTCAGCCATGTTCAAACAACCGAAAGTCCGTCAAGCAGGGCTCATTCTTTTCGCCACGACGCTGTTGTTGATTTTGCCGAATCTGACCAAGGTCATCGGCTGACTCAAGCGGCAGGTGCTGTCATCGCCACTGAAAATGTGACTGGCCCGCTACCCGGGCCAGCGTGGCTGTGCCAACCTTTGCGCACTTCCACGACATGGACGACGATCATTTGAAAGTGCTCATTGTGTTCGGGGCTTTGCTGTTGAGCATGCCCTTGTCTGCCGCACAGCTGGATCTTCAGCTTGGCGCCAACAGTCGCACCTGGCAGACCGAGGAATTGCTCAAGCATCCTCAAGTGCAAACCCTGACGATCAAAAACGACGTGTCCTACAAGAAGAACATGACCTATCGCGTTGTGCCTGTGGCCGCATTGTTGACCGGAATCAAACCTGAAGATCATCTGCAAGCGGTGGCACTGGACGGGTTTGCCGCTGAGCTGGCCGCGGCGCCCTTGCTCAGCACCCAAGGCGCGCGTGCATGGCTGGCGATTGAAGACCCGGCCCAGCCGTGGCCACCGCTGTCAGCCGGCAAACACAGTGCCGGGCCGTTCTATCTGGTGTGGACTGACCCGCAGGCTGGCAACATCAGCCCTGAACAATGGCCGTTCGAAGTGGCGAGCATCAAGCGCATGGCACCGGTGGCCGAGCGCTTCCCTGCCCTGTTGCCTGATCCAGCGTTAAAGGCCGATGACCCGGTGAATCTGGGTTTCGCGTTGTTTCAGAAGAATTGCCTGGCGTGCCATCGATTGAACGGTGCGGGGGATGCGCAGTTTGGGCCCGATTTGAATATTCCGTATAACCCGACCGAGTATTTCGGCACGGATTTCCTCAAGCGCTACATTCGTGATCCGCAGAGTTTGCGTCAGTGGCCGCAGGCGAAGATGCCGGGGTTTTCGGCGGATGTGTTGCCGGAGGGGGATTTGCAGATGTTGATTGGCTACTTGCAGCACATGGCTGGGCGCAAGGTTAGGCCCTGAACCCATCCCCTTGTGGGAGTGAGCCTTCTCGCGATTGCGGTGGAACAGTCAGTATTGTTGTATCTGACATACCGCTATCGCGAGCAGGCTCACTCCTACAGGGGCTACGTGTGAGCCCGTTATTGCTGCTGCACGGAGATGATCGGCGCAGGGGTCGGCGAGACGAACACTTTTGCGTGCATCTGTTCACAGCCACCGCCCCGGCGCATGCCGCGTACCGGGCAGGCATCCAGGTAATCCAGACCCACCGCCAGTTTCAAATGTCGTTCCGGTCGGGCCAGTTCATTGGTCACGTCGAAGCTGTACCAGGCGTCATCCAGCCACGCTTCTGCCCAGGCATGGCTGGCCAGATGTTCGCAATCTTCGCTGTACAGATAGCCCGACACATAGCGTGACGGAATGCCGAGGCTGCGCGCGCAGGCCAGAAACGCATGGGTGTGATCCTGGCAGACACCCGCGCGCCCGGCGAACGCCTCGGCAGCGCTGGTATCGACTTCGGTCGAGCCCGGCGTATACGTCATGTGCTGATTCAAACCGTGCATCAAATCGATCAGCGCCGTGCGATCACGCCGTTGTTTGCAGGATTTTGCCGCAAACGCACGCAAGGCTTCATCTGCCTCGGTCAACCGGGTAAAACGCAGAAACGGCAGCGCTGACTGGCTTTCATGCTCGGCTTCACGCAGTTCGTCGATATCGACCTGACCACGGGCGCCAATGATGATCGCTTCGTGCGGCTCGTCCATGGTCAGCACATGCAGGATGTTGCCGAACGGATCGAGTTGCGCACGCACCGGGCGTGGCAGGTCGAGTTGCCAGCTCAATACGTGCTGGCGTTCGCTGTCGTGGGGTGTCAGTCGCAGGTACTGGATGCTCGCCCGCACCTTATCTTCGTAGTGATAGGTGGTCTCGTGGCTTATGGAAAGTCTCATGCAGCCTCCAGGTAGGAACTGTGAATAGCGTTACCCAACTGGCGCACCAGCGGGATGAACTCGGTCAGCCAGGCATGCAGGCCTTCCTCGAGAATTTCGTTGATGCCGGTGTAACGCAGGCGCGCGTCCATCTCGGCTGCCAGGCGTTGCGCCGGTCGGCCATTGGCGCCGGGCAATTGCGCAAGTATCTGGTCTATCTCTTCGGTGCACGCCCTTAACGAACGCGGGACATCGGCACGCAACAGCAACAGCTCGGCGACATGCCGGGCGCCGGGGGCGTCGCGGTAGATTTCGGTGTAGGCCTCGAACGACGACAGCGCGCGCAGTAATGCACTCCATTGATAGTAGGCGTGAGCCGTGCCGTCGCTGACCGCCTCGGCTTGATCGCCGGCCATCTCGTAACGAGCATCGAGCAGCCGCAGCGTGTTGTCCGCGCGCTCGATAAAGGTGCCGAGACGAATAAAACGAAACGCATCGTTACGCATGATCGTGCCGTAAGACGCGCCACGAAACAGGTGCGAACGCTCCTTGATCCACTCGCAGAAACGGCTCATGCCGTAGCGACTGAGGCCCTGCTCAGCGATCCCGCGAATCTCCAGCCACGTTGCGTTGATGTTCTCCCACATGTCTGCGGTGATGCGTCCGCGTACGGCATGAGCACTGGCCCGCGCCGCGCCGAGGCAGCTGTAGATGCTCGCCGGGTTGGCCGCATCAAGGGCGAAAAAGTGCAGCAACCGTTCGGCGTGCAGCGCGCCGTGACGCTCCAGGTAATCATCGAGGGTGCCGGTGATCAGCAACGGCATGGCCAATTCGTGCAGACCGTCGCCGCGACCGTCCTGCGGCATCAGCGACAGCGAATAACTGACGTCGAGCATCCGGGCGAGGTTTTCCGCCCGCTCCAGGTAACGCGACATCCAATACAGATCCGAGGCAGTTCTACTTAACATGGCAAGCTTCCTTCAATCCTCGACCACCCAGGTGTCCTTGGTTCCGCCGCCCTGGGAGGAATTCACCACCAGAGAGCCTTCGCGCAGCGCGACGCGGGTCAAACCGCCGGGCACCACGCGGGTTTCGCGACCGGACAAGACAAACGGGCGCAAGTCGATATGACGCGGCGCGATGCCGTTTTCGACAAAGGTCGGACAGGTCGACAGCGACAATGTCGGCTGCGCGATGTAGGCGTGGGGTTTGGCCTTGATCCGTTCGCGGAAGGCGTCGATTTCCGCCTTCGTCGACGCCGGCCCCACCAACATCCCGTAACCCCCGGAGCCTTGGGTTTCCTTGACCACCAGATCTGGAAGATTGGCCAGCACATGGGAAAGTTCAGACGGGTTACGGCATTGCCAGGTCGGCACGTTCTTAAGGATCGGCTCTTCGTCGAGGTAGAAACGGATCATGTCGGTGACAAATGGATACACCGATTTGTCATCTGCTACTCCGGTGCCGATGGCATTGGCCAGCACTACATTGCCCGAACGATAAGAAGACAGCAGCCCCGGCACGCCGAGCATTGAATCCGGATTGAATGCCAGCGGATCGAGGAACGCGTCGTCGAGCCGACGGTAGATCACGTCCACCGCTTTCGGACCGTCAGTGGTACGCATGAAGACTTTGTCGTCGCGCACAAACAGATCGGCGCCCTCGACCAGCTCCACGCCCATTTCCCGAGCTAGAAACGCATGCTCGAAGAACGCACTGTTGAAGCGCCCAGGCGTTAGCACCACCACACTGGGGTCATCAATCGGGCTGGAGCTTTTCAGGGTGTCGAGCAACAGGTTCGGATAGTGGTCGATCGGTGCGATGCGTTGCGCGGCGAACAGCTCCGGGAACAGGCGCATCATCATCTTGCGGTCTTCGAGCATGTAGCTGACGCCGCTCGGCGTGCGCAGGTTGTCTTCGAGCACGTAATAAGTGCCGTCGCCATCACGCACCAGATCGACGCCAGAGATGTGCGAATAGATATCACGGTGCAGGTCGAGCCCCTGCATCGCCAACTGATATTGCTCGTTGGCCAGCACCTGTTCGGCAGGAATGATCCCGGCCTTGATGATGCGCTGGTCGTGATAAAGGTCGGCGAGGAACATGTTCAACGCCTTGACCCGCTGGATGCAGCCGCGCTCGACGATCCGCCATTCGCTGGCAGGGATGCTGCGCGGAATGGTGTCGAAAGGAATCAGGCGCTCTGTGCCCTGCTCGTCCCCGTAGAGCGTGAAGGTAATCCCGGCACGATGGAACAGCAGATCGGCTTCACGTCGCCGTTGGGCCAAAAGCTCGTCTGGCGTGTCGGCCAGCCATCGGGCGAACTCCCGATAATGCGGGCGAACCTGGCCGCCGGCATCGTACATCTCATCAAAATAGGTGCGGATCATGCCGTACTCCTTGTCACCCGGACCTACAGGCCTTCGCAAGGCCCGTGCCATCGGCATAAACGCTTTGATTTCAATCGGTTGGATATTCACGCCACAGGCACCGCACCATTCCTGTGCGGCAAATGCCCCAACCTGAATGCCCCCGCTTCATTGCGACGCACTGCATCGCCTATCACCAGCATAGTCAGAGTTGATTTCACTGCCCGGCGCTGCTTGCGGATAATCCGCGCATTCGCTGCAAAACTTCCCTGCGCACAGCGCCGCGAAGTCGCCAGCTCAACTGACCTGGACTGCCCCCGCAGCCCGCCCCGCCGTAACCCTGACCGGTTTCCTCTCCTTATCGGTCTTCCCTTTAGCCACCCTCTCCGGTGGCTTTTTTTTTGCCCGTTTGAAATATTTTGAAAGTAAAAGCAAAAGATCGCAGCCTCCGGCAACTCCTACATAATCTGTGTAGGAGCTGCCGAAGGCTGCGATCTTCTGATCTTTAAAAATGGCAACGGCCAACCCAGAGGTTAGCCGTTGGTAATCAAATAACCTGAAATCAGTTCAAACGGTGGCGATTACGCACCTCCTGCTTGACGCCCCAGCCCTCGATGATGCCACCCAGCGGTTCGACCACGGCGGAGAAGCCCTGCTCGAAATCGCCAATATCGTCATAGGTCGCGTACATCACTTTGCTCAATTCCAGCGACCACGCGCCGTCATCCCGCGCGCTGACCTGTGCATTGATGGATTCACCGCGAAACTTGCCTGCCGCCCTGCGCGCCCGCTCCTCGTCCGGGAAAATGGCGTAGAACTCGATGGGATGGAATCGGGAAAAATCGAAACCGCCTTCTTTCATGCGGCGCAGAACATTGCTGCTGATGTCTTCTTGATAGGCTGTGCTCATGAATCGTCCCCCTCGCATAGATGGATAGACTTTCCGAATCCCGCCCCGGGCCTTTGGCCAAAGTACTACGGCAACGTGGTTGCACGCGGGAACAAGCATGTAGCTGACAAGACCAGACCTTAGCGATCCGTTCGCTGATCTCGCTTGCAGAGTAGCCCCAAGTTAGAGCTGCTGCCAAGGCCTGGTGTTAAAGGTGACAGGAAGAATGTCAGATGGGAGTGATGCTGCGGATTTCAATGCTGTTCTGGGTTTTCAGGCTTTTCACGCCAGCATCGGCAGTGCGCCCTTCCAGATCGTTCAGGTCCAGTTCGGCGGCAACGGGCAGGAGCCGTGCCTTGATCAATCGAGCGGCCTCATCGTCACTGGGGCATTCCGCGCGCTCGAACACCTCATCGACAATTTCACCATGATCGTCCACGAAAGTGACTTTCCACTTTTGCATCGGTGCCTCCTCGATCAAACCCGCAAATGGGCTTACACCTAAATCGACTGGTACGCCGAAAGTTGGTTCAAAAGGATTACAGCGCACGAACATGAAAAAAACGACATCTTGGGTACAGGCAGCAAAGTGGGGAGCGTGCTTTTGTGGCGAGGGGATTTATCCCCGTTCGGCTGCGCAGCAGTCGTGAAAATCAGCAACCGCGGTGTATCAGGAAGACCGTGGATGCTGATTTTGGGGACGCTGCGCATCCTAACGGGGATAAATCCCCTCGCCACAATAGCTCCCTCAATGGGGAGCTCGCGGTGGGATCAGTCGTTGCTTGGCTTGTTGATCGCTTGCAGCACGTACTGTGGCAAAGCAAATGCGCCGATGTGGATTTCCGGGTTGTAGTAGCGCGTGACAATGCCGCTGCCAATGAAGCGCTGTTGCAGCACTTCACGGCTCAGTTTGCGGTAAGCCGGGTTGGTCGAGCCCCAGGCGAAGGTCATCGAGCCGCCGATGTAGGTCGGCACGGCTGCCTGGTAGAAGTGCCAGTCCGGGAACAGGCTGCGCAGACGACCGGCGGTGGTTTTGACTTCGTCGATCTGCATGAACGGCGTGCCGTTCTGGGTCACGAGAATGCCGCCTTCGTTCAGGCAACGGTGGCACGCCTGGTAGAAGTTCTCCGAGAACAGCACTTCGCCCGGGCCGATCGGATCGGTCGAGTCGGAGATGATCACGTCGAATTTTTCGGTGGTAGTGGCGACGAAACGCATGCCGTCGTCGATCACCAGGTTCAGGCGCGGATCGTCGTAGGCGCCCTTGGAGTGGTTCGGCAGAAACTCTTTGCACATATCGACGACGGTGCCATCGATCTCGACCATGGTGATGTGCTCGACACTGCCGTGCTTGGCGACTTCACGCAGCATGCCGCCGTCGCCACCACCGATGATCAGCACGCGCTTGGCGGCCCCGTGGGCGAGGATCGGCACATGGGTGAGCATTTCGTGGTAGATGAATTCGTCGGCTTCGGTGGTCTGGATCACGCCATCCAGCGCCATCACCCGGCCCATGCGCGGGTTTTGAAAGATCACCAGATGCTGGTGTTCGGTGCGCACTTCGTGCAGCAGTTTTTCCATGCGAAAACGCTGGCCGTAGCCTTCGTAGAGGGTTTCCAGGTACTCGCTGGTTTTGGTGACGGTCATGGTGAAATGCTCCGATGAATGCGCGGGCGCCAATCGTGGGGACGATTGCCCGGGAAAGGCGCGCATTCTACGTTGCCGAAGATGACAGGTCGAACCTCACTTCATCGGCAAACCCCATTCCCCTGTAGGAGCAAGGCTTGCCCGCGAAGGCGTTGTGGCAGTCGACATCATTGGCAACTGACACAACGCCTTCGCAGGCAAGCCCTGCTCCTACAAAGAGCGGCGTCAGATTCGGACGTTACCGCGTGGCCCGGCGATCGCCCAGATGATCAGGCCCAGCACCGGCAGGAGGATGATCAGCAGCACCCAGACGATTTTCATCCCGGTGGTTGCGCCGCTTTTCAGTACGTTGATGATGGCCCAGATGTCGAGGGCAAGGATGATCAGGCCAATCAGACCGTTGAACGTGGAACCCATGGTGTCACTCCAGAATAGTGGCATGCACTTTTAGGATAGACGGTCGCGCGCAGGGTTCCCTTTTATTGCACTCAGACGTGAACGGCGATCTTCAGCGCTTCAAGCGAAGGCGCGGCGGCGATGCCGACTTGCGCACACAGTTCCAGTACCCGTGGCACGTCGTTGCCGTAGACCAGCACCACTTGCAACTCGTCGTCGAGCAACTGACTGAAGTTCATCAGCGTGTAACCGCCGTTTTCCTTGTTCATGCTACTCATCTGCACCTGGATGCGATTAAGCGCGGTCAGTGCTTCGGTTTTCGCCAGTTGCTTGGGCTTGAGATTGAAATCCACGCCTGGGCCAAACGAAGCGACGATCTGTGCGAACAGGTCGACATAGGTGTCCGCCTGGAACAGCACGGTGTCCGGCAGGCTGCCGACCACGACCCACTCACCCAGAGGAATCGGGAAGGTGTCGTCGTAGTTGATGTCCGGATTGGCTGTCAGAAAAGCTTCCGCGTCGGCGTAGGCCTTTGCGGCGTCGTCGGCCACGCTCAGGATCTCGTCCTCGCCCATGCAGCCGGAGCTGATTTTGCTGATGAGTTCGACGAGTGCGGCTTTCATGTGGGCGGATCCTGTGGCAGCTGAATTTGGAGGGCGCGAAGAATAACGCATTCTTCAGCACACCCGACACCTGTGGCGAGGTAGCTTGCTCCCGCTGGGGTGCGTAGCGGCCCTGAAAAAGCTTGCCAGCGCTGCGCACTGAAGCGCGAGCAAGCTCCCTCGCCACAGGGATCGCGCCAGTTTTCAGGCGAGGAGTTTTTCCAGTTGGGCAGTGGTGTCGACGGCACCCATGGTGCGGGCCGCGTCCAGCGCCGTGACGCCATTGGCGTCCTTGGCCTGCGCATTGGCACCTTTGCTGATCAGGTAATCAACGATTTCCACGCGGTTGAACATCGCCGCCATCATCAATGCAGTGCGGCCGTCGAACGACGAACCTTCGATCTCGGCGCCCGCCTCGACCAGGGCCTTGACCACCGCCAGATCACCTTTGAACGCGGCACCGGCAATCGGGCTCTGGCCGTTGCCATTGCGCATTTCCGGATCGGCTTTGTGTTTAAGCAGCACTTGCACCGCGTCCACATGGCCGTAATAGCTGGCCAACATCAGCAACGTGTCGCCCTTGCTGTTCTTCAGGTTGACCGGCAGACCGGCGCTGACCAGACGATCAAGCATCTCGGCATCACCGTCGCGTGCCTTGTTGAAAACCTGCTCGGTGAATTCGGCAGCTTCCTCAGGGGTCATCTGGCGGCTTTGTTCGGACATGGGGCAACTCCACTTTCGGTCAATCGGAAAGCCGACAGTTTCCCGAGCAAGACGATAACTGTCACCCACTTTTTCTCAAGTCGATCCATAGCCAATTTCAATAGCGATACCTGCCCTGATGAATTTCAGCCAACACTTGATCGGTGACCTGCACGTAAGTCTGGCTGCCCGGCAGCCAGGCGAAGATGGGGTCATTACCTGTCTGAGCGGGGTCGAAGCCTTCGTTTTTAAGGCGGGTTTTCTGATATTTGAAGGTGCCGGTGGTTTCCATCTTGACCTTTACCCGCAGGAATAACGGTACCGCGTAGGCTGGCATGCGCTGTCGCGCAAAACTCAGCAACTCGGCGAAATCCAGGGTCGCCAGGGATTCGGAGGGAGTAATTGCGGCCATGCCGGCACGCCCGTTGGTGTTGCGGATTTCCACGCCATACGCCACCGCCTCGGAGATATGCGGATGTTGCAGCAGCAGGTTTTCCACTTCCGTGGTCGAGACGTTCTCGCCCTTCCAGCGGTAGGTGTCACCGAGGCGATCAACAAACTGTGCGTGGCCAAAACCGATATTGCGCAGCAGATCACCGGTGTTGAAAAAGCGGTCGCCTTGAGCGAACACATCGCGTAACACAACCTTGGCGGTCTTCTGTGGATCGGTGTAGCCGTCCAGCGGCGCTTTCTCGTCGATCCGCGCCAGCAACAAACCCTGTTCGCCCTTGCCGACTTTACGCATAAAGCCGTCGTCACCGCGGATTGGCTCACCACTGTCATGGTCGTAAGCCACCAACTCCCAGGCCATCAGCGAAAAGCCGATGGTGTTGTCGAAGTTGAGAATATTGGTGAAGCCGATATTGCCGTCGCTCGCCGCATACAGTTCACAGATGTGATCAACCGCGAAGCGCGTCTTGAACTCAGCCCAGGCACCGGGGCGCAAGCCGTTGCCAATCATCTTGCGCACGTCGTGTCGGCTGTCGTCGGCGCTGGCCGGTTGATCGACCAGATAACGGCACAGTTCGCCGACGTAGCCAATGGTGGTCGCTCGATAGCGGCGTACGTCGCTCCAGAACTGACTGGCGCTGAATTTGCGGCGGATCGCAAAACCGGACGCGCCGTTGATCGCCGAGCCCCAGCACACACACAGACCCGTCGCGTGGTACAGCGGCAAGGTGCAATAGACGACGTCGTCGGGACGCATGTTCAGCGCGATCATGCCGAAACTGGCAGAGCTGCGCATCCAGCGTCCATGCTTGAACACTCCGGCTTTGGGCAGGCCCGTGGTGCCCGAGGTGTAGATGTAGAAACAGGGGTCGTCGAAAAACACCTGCTGACTGCTCGGCGGGTTATCGCTGCAGGCATCGGCACTGGCGCTGATCAGGTTGACGTAGCCTTCGGGCGCAATGCCCGGATGGCTGTAGGTGTCCTGATCCGCCACGAACCAGGTGCGGTGCGGGTCAATCGACACTTGCTCGCGCACCGCCGCAAATGCCGGCACGAGTTCCTCTCCGACGACAATGGCCACCGGTGCCACCAGATTCACGCTGTGGATCAACGTATCGCGGGTCTGCGAAGTGTTGAGCAATGCACTGACCGCGCCGACCTTGGCCAGCGCCAGAATGGTCACCAGCAATTCCGCGCGGTTCTCGATGAACACCGCGACCACATCACCCTTGCCGATGCCCTGCCCGTTCAGATAGTGGGCAATACGGTTGGCCCACTGGTTGACCTGTGAATAGGTCAGCACAACATCGTGCTGCAATAACGCCGGGCCTTCGGGATTGCGCAGGGTCGCTTGTTCGAATGTCCAGCCAAGGCCACAACTTTGCGTCGGATCCGTGACGTTGGCCACCTTCATGCCTTTGACCACCCGTGGGATGGCTTTGGCAATCATCGGCAGTTTGCGGAGCATCATGCCCCAGGTGATCGTGTCGCTTGGCGCGTTACTCATGGAAGCTCCCCGTTCGACCTTTTGTATTGGCCAGTGTTTTTATTGTCGGGCAAAGGCTTGGGATGACCGACGCATCGAGCGAGGGTCGAGACCGAAAATACGTCAGCACTTCTCGGCCTGTACACGCAGTTTTTGCAATGTTTTGTATCCGCTGATCTGGCGGGACCGACGAAGATCATCGGCTCATCGATTGGTTCCGTTGAATCGATAATGATCCCGCAAAATGCAGGATGCACGATGGCCATTCATGCAGATTGCACGACCATCAAAAATTGAAGAATCTACAAGCTATTGATTTATAACGATTTTTAAAAAATTAAATGCTGGCACAATCACTGCAACCTCCTCTGCATGCTTGCCATTCAAGTGCATACGGAGCTGAAAGACATGAGCCTGATCCAAGAAAAATTTACCTCCCTGTTCTCCAACTTCGAAGTCACCACCGCGCCACGTCCCGATGGCGGGATTCTGCTGACCTTGCGCAGCAGTGACGGCAAAGTGTTCAAACGCGCGCTGACTTATCAGCAACTGCATGCTGGTGATCAACTGTCGTGGGCGATCAGTGCCATTCGTCGTGACCTGGCTGAACAAGCCAGCGAGCTGCCGCAAATTGCCATGCTGCAAAGCCAGCAGCGTTTTGCCCTGCCGACGTATCACTCGCTGTAATTTTTAAATCGCTTTAAACAAAACAGGCCGTGAAGCTCTCGCTTCACGGCCTGTTTTTTTATGCGCGAACTCCCTGTAGGAGCTGCGGCACGCTGCGATCTTTTGATTTAGATTTCAACGATCAAGATCAAAAGATCGCAGCCTCGTTCCACTCGACAGCTCCTACAGGATTTTGTATTGGCAGTGAGGTGGTATTTACCCCTGCACCGGGAAATCAGAAGGCTTCGGGTTCGATGGCGGTGAACGTTTCGACGGTGACGTGGCTTCCCAGCTCCCCGCCTTCGCGCGCCAGGCCGCAGGTTTGCAGGCCGGCAGATTGCGCAGCGTCCAACTCTTCAACGATGTCCGAGAGGAATAGGATCTCCTGCGGTTCAACGCCAATGGCTTTCTGGATATTGGTGTAGGACTGCGGCTCACGCTTGGGCCCCGACGTGGTATCGAAATACCCGCTGAACAGCGGCGTCAAATCCCCGGCCTCCGAGCAGCCGAAAATCAGCTTCTGCGCCTGGATCGAGCCCGACGAATACACAAACAGTTGATAACCCGCAGCATGCCAGTGCTGCAGCGCTTCAACAGCATCCGGGTAAACGTGGCCCTTCAGTTGCCCGGCCTGATAACCCTGCTCCCAGACCATGCCTTGCAGCGCTTTAAGCGGCGTGGCTTTGCGGTCTTCGGCAATCCAGCTCAACAGAATCTCAACAACCCGTTCAGCATCAGCCTGCGGCTCGTTGCTGTCGCGGCGCACGGCGGCGAGTTGCTCAGCAACGTCAGCGCGCTCGGCGTTATTGCGCACGAAATCCGGCAGATGTCTGGCTGCGTATGGAAACAGCACGTCGAATACGAAACTCACCGCGCTGGTGGTGCCTTCGATGTCGGTGAGGATGACTTTGATCGACATCGCCTCAATCCTCCAGACGCGGGAAGCGGCCGGCGATGTCTTCGCCGGTGAAATTGGCGACCCAGCCTTCAGGGTTATTGAACAGACGAATTGCCACAAAATGCGGATGTTCGCCCATGTCGAACCAGTGTTTGGTGCCGGCCGGCACCGAGATCAGGTCGTTCTTCTCGCACAAGACCGCGTAGACGTAATCGTCGATGTGCAGGGTAAACAGCCCACGGCCGGCGACGAAAAAGCGTACTTCGTCTTCGCCATGGCGGTGTTCCTCAAGGAACTTGGCGCGCAATTCGGCTTTTTGCGGGTGATCGCTGTTGAGGCTGATCACGTCGACAGTGATGTAGCCGCGCTCGGTCATCAACTTGTCGATCTGCTCTTTATAGGCGCTGATCACTTCTTCCTGGGAGGCGCCGGGCTGGATCTTCGCGGCGGCTTGCCAGCGGTCGAAACGCACGCCTTGTTCGGCCAGGGTCGAGGCGATGTCTTCGAAGTGGGTCAGCACCTTGTTGGGAATCTCGGGGCTGGAGACGTGATAGACGGACAGGCTGCTCATTGGGGCAATTCCTCGGTATCGGCCTTGCCGTCCGGTTCTTGCAGACCGGTCGGGCACAGCATTTCATCAGGCAAATGGGCTACTTCTGGTGAAGTCAGCCTTGGCGGTTCATGACGCTGCGGGTTTTCAACTCGCATTCAAACAAAAATTCAAAGGCCTCGATCTGGCGCAGCGCGTCGTTCATCTGTGCGCCCCAGGTGTATAGGCCGTGGCCGCGAATCAAGTAACCGACGCAATCGGGATGGGCGTCGAGCCAAGGCTGCACCTTGGCGGCGAGGCGCGCAATGTCCTGATCGTTGTCGAAAATCGGCACACGCACACGGGATTCGTGGGTCGAAATACCGCTGAAGGCCTTTTGCAGTTCGTAGTCTTCGAACTCGATAAAGTCTTCCGGGGTGAGGCGTGACAGCACCGTGGCATTCACCGAATGCGTGTGCAGCACGGCGCCGATCTCCGCGCGCCAGGTGTAGAGCTGGGTGTGCAGCAGGGTTTCGGCGGACGGCTTTTTGCCCGGTTCCAGGCTGTTGCCGGAAAGATCCGTGGCCAGCACATCGTCCAGACCCAACTGCCCTTTGTGTTTGCCGGAAACGGTCAGCAGCGCTTCGCTCGGCGACAGCCGTGTCGAGTAATTGCTGCTGGTGGCGGGCGACCAGCCGCGACCATAAAGAAAGCGCCCGGCGTCGACGATTTGCTGAGCGAGTTGTTCACGCGTAAGGCTCATGGCCTGTCCTCTTGCATACGTGTGGCAATGATAACGGCAGCAGCGAGCGCCGCGAGACTGGCAATACTAAAGGTCAATGTCGCGCCGAGGGCATTCCAGCTGTAGCCGGAATACAGCGCCCCGATCGCACCACCGGTGCCGGCCAATGCTGCATACAGCGCCTGGCCCTGGCCTTGTTGACGCGCGCCGAAACTACGTTGCACGAACGCGATGGCTGCGGCGTGAAAGCTACCGAAGGTCGCCGCATGCAATACCTGCGCGAACAACAGCACCCACAGAAACTCGGCGAAAGAACCTAGCAGCAACCAGCGCAGTGCCGCCAGCAGAAAACTCGCCATCAGCACCCGGCGCAGGGAAAACCGCGCGAGAATCCGGCTCATCGCCATGAACATCAGCACTTCAGCGACGACACCCACGGCCCAGAGCATGCCGATGGTGCCGCGTGTGTAGCCGAGTCGTTCAAGGTGCAGGGTCAGAAAGGTGTAATACGGGCCGTGGCTCATTTGCATCAGCGCGACGCAACCGTAAAACGCCAGCACGCCGGGGTTGCGCAGTTGCTTGAGGAAACCCTCGCCGTTCAGTCGATTGCCCTGCGCCGGTTGCGCATTCGGCACCCATAAACTGCTGAGGACGATACCGGCCATGATCAACACCAGCGCCGCCGGATAGATATCGAGGCTGAGCCATTCGAACAGCCGGCCCAGCGCGACTACGGTGATGATGAAACCGATCGAGCCCCACAGGCGAATCTGGCTGTAGCGCGCGGTCTGGCCCTGCAAATGCGCCAGCGTGATGACTTCAAACTGCGGCAGCACCGCGTGCCAGAAGAACGCGTGCAAGGCCATGACCATCGCCAGCCAGGCGTAGGTTTTGCTGACAAAAATCAGCGAAAAGGTCAGCAGCGTACACACCGCACCGAAGCGCACGATGGCCAGGCGTTTACCGGTGTAATCGCCGAGCCATCCCCAGATATTCGGCGCGACGCAGCGCATCAACATCGGAATGGCGACCAGTTCACCAATGCGCGCGGCACTGAAACCGAGATGGTCGAAGTACAGCGCCAGAAACGGCGCTGTTGAACCGAGCAAGGCGAAATAGAACAGGTAGAAACTGGACAGCCGCCAGTAAGGGAGCGCCGCCACGCCGGTTATGCCGCGACGGCTTTGAGATCACCCATCAAAGCTGACCCAGCACCGGGGTGCTCACGCGCACATCGGCGTTCTGCCCACGGTGACGCAGCAGATGATCCATCAGCACAATGGCCATCATCGCTTCGGCAATCGGCGTGGCGCGGATGCCGACGCACGGGTCGTGACGGCCCTTGGTGATCACGTCGACCGGGTTACCGTGGATGTCGATCGAACGGCCCGGGGTGGTGATGCTGGAAGTCGGTTTCAGGGCCAGATGGGCAACGATTGGCTGACCGGACGAAATCCCACCAAGAATGCCGCCAGCGTTGTTGCTGAGGAAACCTTCCGGGGTCATTTCATCGCGATGCTCGGTGCCACGCTGTGCAACCGAGGCGAAACCGGCGCCGATTTCCACGCCTTTAACTGCGTTGATGCTCATCAGCGCATGGGCCAGTTCGGCGTCGAGACGGTCGAAAATCGGCTCGCCCAGACCCGGCATGACGCCTTCGGCGACCACAGTAATTTTCGCGCCGACCGAGTCCTGATCACGACGCAACTGGTCCATGTAGGCTTCCAGTTCCGGGACTTTGTCCGGGTCAGGACTGAAGAATGCGTTTTCCTCGACCGAATCCCAGGTCTTGAACGGGATTTCAATCGGGCCGAGCTGGCTCATGTAGCCACGGATGACGATGCCTTGGGTGGCCAGGTACCTTTTCGCAATTGCCCCGGCCGCCACGCGCATCGCGGTTTCGCGTGCCGAGCTGCGACCGCCGCCACGGTAGTCGCGCTCACCGTATTTATGGTGGTAGGTGTAGTCGGCATGCGCCGGGCGGAACAGATCCTTGATCGCCGAGTAGTCCTTGGACTTCTGGTCAGTGTTGCGGATCAGCAGGCCGATCGAGCATCCGGTGGTGCGCCCCTCGAACACGCCGGAGAGGATTTCGACTTCGTCGGCTTCCTGACGCTGGGTGGTGTGGCGGCTGGTGCCGGGTTTGCGGCGATCAAGGTCGCGCTGCAGGTCTTCGAGGGAGATCTCCAGGCCCGGCGGGCAGCCGTCGACAATGGCGACCAACGCCGGACCATGGCTTTCGCCAGCGGTGGTGACAGTGAACAACTTGCCGTAGGTATTGCCGGACATGCAGGACGCTCCGTGAAATCAAACCCAAATTCGTGATGCGCGCCAGTATACGCAGGCTAACCGACTAGTTCATCCTCGAACCTTAGTGGTGTTGGTGAGTCCAACCGGCACCTTGGCAAATGATGGCGTGATGATGCTGCGAGTTTTGATCTTGAGTCTTACCCTGTTTACGGGCTTTGCCCAAGCGACGGTCCTACAACGGCCGGTAACTTTGGATACCGGCACCGGTGAGCTTTTCGGTTCGCTGTTGCTGCCGAAATCTGACAATCCTGTGCCGGTTGTCCTGATCATTTCTGGCTCAGGTCCTACGGACCGTGACGGAAACAACCCCGATGGCGGGCGCAACGACAGCCTCAAACGGCTTGCCTGGGTGCTGGCCAAACACAACATTGCCAGCGTGCGCTACGACAAACGCGGAGTGGCCGCGAGCCTGGCGGCGACGCCGGATGAGCGCAATCTGTCGGTGGAAGCCTATGCGGCAGACGCGGTGGCGTGGGGGCAGAAGCTCAAGGCCGATCCACGCTTCGGCAAGCTGATCCTGCTCGGTCACAGTGAAGGCGCACTGATTGCCAGCCTCGCCGCGCCGAAAGTGGACGCGGCGGCGGTGATATCCCTGTCCGGCAGCGCCCGGCCGGTCGATCAGGTGATCCGTGAGCAACTGGCGCGCAGCCTGCCGCCGGCCTTGATGTTGCGCAGCAACGCATTGCTCGACAGCCTCAAGGCCGGTCACACCGATGACGACGTGCCGGGGCCGTTGCAGGTGATTTTCCGTCCGAGCGTGCAGCCGTATCTGATTTCGCTGTTCCGTCAGGATCCTGCAAAAGCCTTCGCGCAATTGTCGATGCCGGCACTGATCGTTCAGGGCAGCAACGACATTCAGGTCGGGGTCGATGATGCGAAATTGCTCAAAGCCGCCAAACCGGACGCCGAACTGGTGGTTATCGACGGCATGAACCACGTCATGCGCATCGTGAATAACGACATGAAGCGGCAATTGGCATCCTACAAAGATCCGAATTTGCCATTGGCAGCGGAACTCGGCGCGAAAATCATCGAATTTATTGACGGACTTCGCACCCGTTAAGCGCTGTTAGCCCTCCAGTCCTGTAAAAAACGGCCGATAAGCCTTTGTCGCCAGCGCAATGGCTGGCGGCAAGCAGGGCTTGGACAGGATCTCGCCGTTATGACTGATACCCAGACTTCACCCGACACCACCGCTGAAAAAGACGCGTCGCCAGCGGCCGAGCTGCCTTGGGCGGACGTCAGCGTCGAGCACCACAAGATGCTCCGCCTGGCCCCGCTGCAGACTGATCGCAATACCGGTGGCCGGCCATTGCGCTTCGTCGAATTCGGTTACGCCGAACGCAATAGCAAAGAACGCAGCCTGATGCGCATGGCGATCAAGCTGCCGAGCCAGCGCGTTCGCAAAGAGCAGAACCACCTCGATGTGTGGGTTGATCACACCACCAAACGTGTGAGTTTCGGCCCGGACAGCGGCTTGCAGATCGAACCGCTGAATCGCGGCATCGGCCGTTTCATGGCCGCGCAAGGCATCACGTGGGCGAAAAAACGCTGGCCCGCCTACACCGTCGACGGCATGGACTTGAACAACAAGGATGCGCTGAACGAAGACACGCGCCTGCGTCGCGATCATTTCCTGCGCGTACACGGGTTTGACGTGGCGTACGCCGATGCTCAGCATTTGAAGGGCAGCATCAAGGCTGTGCAGGTCGGGGATTTGCTCGGCGACTGGAACAGCGAAAAGCTGCAGATCGTCGAGATTCTCGAAGCTGCGCAGATGTTGCAGCAGGCCGAGCAGAATCTGGCCGAGCAGGAAGTGAAGCTGAAGAAGCAGGAAGACAAAGTCAGCAAGTTCAAGCGTGAAGACGCTGGATTACGTTTCACGATTACTTGTCTGGTGGCGTTCGCGGTGTTTCAGGCGGGGTTGTTGATCTGGATTGCTACACACCGCTGACTTCAGCGATGACCTGTGGCGAGGGAGTTTGCTCCCGCTCGGCTGCGAAGCAGTCGTAAATCATGCATATGCGGTGTGTCTGGCTCACCATCACTGCATGTTTTGGGTCTGCTCCGCAGACCAGCGGGAGCAAGCTCCTCGCCACATAAATCAGGTCAGACGCGGGAAGCGAACAGGGCCTGATGATCGCGGCACTGCTCTGCCGTCAGCATGAACACGCCGTGCCCACCGCGCGCAAACTCAAGCCAGGCAAAATCGACTTCCGGGTACAACGCTTCAACGTGCACCTGGCTGTTGCCCACTTCGACAATCAGCAAGCCCTTCTCGGTCAGGTGATCTGCCGCTTCAGCGAGCATCCGCCGCACCAGGTTCAAACCATCATCACCGCAAGCCAGGCCCAGCTCGGGCTCGTGCTGATACTCATCCGGCATGTCGGCGAAATCTTCTGCATCGACGTATGGCGGATTCGACACGATCAGGTCGAAACGCTGACCCGGCAAACCATCGAAACCATCGCCCTGCACGGTGTAGACGCGCTCATCGACGCCATGACGCTCGATGTTTTGATTGGCCACTTCCAGTGCTTCGAACGACAGATCCGCCAGCACCACTTCAGCCTCCTGGAACTCGTAAGCACAGGCAATACCGATACAACCGGAACCGGTGCACAGGTCGAGAATTCGCGCAGGCTCGGTGCCGATCCACGGTACGAAGTGGTTTTCGATCAGCTCACCAATCGGTGAACGCGGGATCAACACGCGCTCGTCGACGATGAACGACATGCCGCAGAACCACGCTTCACCCAACAGGTAAGCGGTTGGAATACGTTCTTCGATGCGACGCTTGAGCATGCGTTGCAGATTGACCAACTCGTCGTCTTCCAGCGCGCAGTCAAGGTAGCTGTCGGCAATTTCCCACGGCAGGTGCAAGGCACCGAGGACCAACTGCCGGGCTTCGTCCCAGGCATTGTCGGTGCCATGGCCGAAAAACAGATCCTCCCCATGGAAGCGGCTGACGGCCCAACGGATGTGGTCGCGCAGGGTACGAAGTCGGGAAGTGATCACGGGGCAGAACTCCAGAAAAAACGACTGACGATTCTACCAGCCAAAACGCGTGACGACGACGCAGGAAAAATGGCTGACAACAGTAGGACTTTTCTATTTTTTGCATCAGCTATTGAACAGAACGTGTAACTTGACAAGGCTGCAGGCCAGTAACGACGGTGCCTACGATGGTAGCGATTCACAGAAGCGCTCAGCCAGAGGACAATGTCGCAAAAGCCCCACCCCAAGGAGCCCCAGAATGTCCGTTCCAAAAACGATGTTTCAACTCAGCGGTCGCGGTTACACAGCGGCCACATTGAGCCATGCCACCGTGGTCATCATCGATGCCCAGAAAGAATATCTCAGCGGCCCCCTGGCCCTGAGCGGCATGGACGCGGCAGTCGCGAACATCAAACAAGTGGTTGCCGCAGCCCGTGCAGCCGGTCGGCCGATCGTGCACGTGCGTCACCTCGGCACCGTCGGTGGCCTGTTCGACCCGCAGGGCGAACGCGGCGAATTCATCCCTGGCCTCGAACCGCAGGGCGATGAAACCATTATCGGCAAATTGCTGCCGAGCGCGTTCCATGGCACCGAGCTGCTCGATCGCCTGCAAAACCTTGGCTCGCTGGACTTGATCGTCTGCGGTTTCATGAGCCACTCCAGCGTCAGCACCACCGTGCGTGCGGCGAAGAACCTCGGTTTCCGCTGCACCCTGGTGGAAGACGCCTGCGCCACCCGCGACCTGCCGTTCAAGGGCCGCGTGCTCAGTGCCGAGCTGGTACAAGAGGCAGAAATGGCGATCATGGCCGACAACTTCGCCACCCTCGCGCTGACTCAAGACCTGATCTGATCCACACAGATCAAGCCCCTGATGGGCGGTGCAGATCGCCGCTCATCCGCAAAACCCTCTCATTTGCCGCAAATGCCATAGCCTCAGGAACAACCCGGTCAACTCCCGGTCGAAGGGCCGATACCCATTGAGGAAGGTCGGAATGAAGTTATCCGATGGATTTGACGCACGCCGCTTGCGGCCCAAAGGCCAAAGCAACTGGCGTTTTCGATTCGGCGCGGCGATCGCGGCCATTCTGGCGACGTTCGGCGTGCTGCTGGCGCTGGCCGGCGCCGCCAGTCTGATCGGGCACCCACCGGCGCTCGGCGACTTGAACGCTACGCCCATGGGCTCGGCGATCATTCTGGCGGTCGGTTTGCTGTTTGTATATTTCGGTATCGCCCTGTGGCGCCGCTGCCGCCGTCGCGCACGGCAATCGCGGGAGCTGAACATGTCCCCGCACCTGATGAAAAAACACGATTGAACAACGGCCTGGCTTTTTGCCGGGCCGTTTTGTTTCGACTTGGGTAAACTGGCCGCCCTTCGCGGAGGCTGACATGCAAGACGACGATTTTTCCCTGTTCAAAAACGAGTTGCGCGGCGTCAAGCCGATCAAGCACGATCGCGCCGACACCGGCAAACCCAAGGCTGACCGCGCACAGATTGCCAAGCTGCGCCAGTCCGCCACCGTGCGCACTGATGCCACCACCGTTGACGGTCTGTCCGATCAGTTCGTGATTGATGTCGGCCCGGAAGACGAGCTGATGTGGTCGCGCGACGGGGTGCAGGAAAGTCAGATGCGCAAGCTCAAGGTCGGCCAGATTCCGTTCGAAGGCAGTCTCGACCTGCACGGCATGAGCGTCGAAAAAGCCCGGGAAACCCTTTGGGCGTTTCTCGCCGAAGCGACCAGATTCGAAATCCGTTGCGTGCGTGTCACCCACGGCAAGGCTGTGCGCCTCGACGGCAAGCGGCCAATGATCAAAAGCCACGTCAACACCTGGCTGCGGCAGCACGCGCAGGTGCTCGGTTTCTGCTCCTGCCAGGCCAAACACGGCGGTGCCGGCGCGGTTTACGTGATGCTCAAACGCACGATGATGGAAGGTCGCGACGAATAATCCCGTTACACCGAACGTGCAGGGTCGTCGTTTCTACTCACCGCTGCCCAGCGGTTTGAGGCTGGGCTATGGCGACCCGTGATCTTTCCCCTCAACTTACGGCAGTCGGCTTTGCACCCACTGCCGGCGCTTGACGCGACAACCAGGATTCAATTATTGACGGGCGACAGCGCATCGTTTGCTGACGATGAGGGCACATAAACTGTATTGCTCTGCTCATGTTCCTCTTGGTGAGCCTTTTCGATGCGGTACGCAAGTTCTTCTTCAAGGTTGTCATAGTCGACGTTTTTGCCATCCTCGTCGCGCAGACCGCCGTAGTTGAACACGACAAGATGCTTGCGAAAGCCTTTACCCTTACGCGCACTCGGCATCTTGAAAAAGATCTTCCATCGGCTGTCATTAAAGTTCGGCAGGGTGTCAGCTTTTTCGGCAATGATATGAAGTACCGTATTGAGTTGCATCTGAGCTATCCCGCTGTACGACTCGACCTCTGTGGCTTCAATCGATGTGTAAGGGACTAACCCGTCAGCATTGAAAAACCAGATGCCCTTGTCCTTAAGGATCATCAAAGTTTGCGAACCCGCGTTCCGATTCAGCCACGCCATGCCCAAGTACCATAACGAACACACTAGCAGCAGTGCAGCGATTCCATTGGACTCCATACGGAACCCCTGGATGGCCATCGCCAAGAATACAATTCCACCTAGTAAAGCTCTCACTGGCACGCGGCGACGCTCAGTGAACGCCATATCATTGATTGAACTTTTCATGATTTTCCTTTGGCTAATAGGTGCGAAAATCGCATCCCGGTAATGCAAAAGGCCCTTTCGGGCCGTAGTTTTTTATGAACCTTTCCATCAAGTTTTCTTGCCTTCCGGATGCCCAGGCTCAGCCTCGATACCCAGCTGCTTTCAACTTCCTTACAGGGTATAGGTCGACCTGTGGCCTTTCCGGATACATCACCAATCATCGTTTTTTTGCGATTTTACTCGATAAAATCGCTTACGTGAGATAACGACTCTTCCACGTCTTCTTCATGGATAAGCTCCTGGACGAATTCCATAAAGTCCGAACACATTTGCTTCACGAAATCAGTTTGCTTTTCTTTAGTTCCAGGGTCACTACCGAAGCTATCGGTGCTTCTGCAGAGCCCTCGCAAACGCGCCGAATCACCCGACGTGCTCCCGCCAACCAAGAACCTTGAATTCACTCACCCGCCGAGTGTGACCGACAAACACTTCCAGGCCGCACCGACCGAATTAGGGATTCGCGCCCGCCGGCAATACAACTGCCGACACACATACGCTACCATGTGCCTCATGGCGGGTATGAACCCTGCGTTTATTGCCACTCAGCTCGGTCATAGCGTTCAGATGTTGCTATCGACTTACGCCCGATGGATCAATTCCAGCACCGACTGGGGTGAACTCGGTAAGCTCGAAAACAGCTTGATTGGTACAAAATTGGTACAGACAGAAACAGTACCCCTCTGAAACCCTTATGGAATCAGCCCCTGTGACACTGGAACAGAACTACACCGCGATCCTCGGCCAATTGGGCGAAGACGTCTCCCGCGAGGGCCTGCTCGACACGCCAAAGCGTGCCGCCAAAGCCATGCAGTACCTCTGCCGCGGTTATGAACAGACGCTCGAAGAGGTCACCAACGGTGCCCTGTTCAGCTCCGACAACAGCGAAATGGTGCTGGTAAAGGACATCGAGCTGTACTCGCTGTGCGAACACCACCTGCTGCCGTTCATCGGCAAGGCGCACGTCGCGTATATCCCGAGCGGCAAAGTGCTGGGCCTGTCGAAGGTCGCACGCATCGTTGATATGTACGCTCGCCGCTTGCAGATTCAGGAAAACCTCAGCCGCCAGATCGCTGACGCGGTCCAGCAAGTCACCGGCGCGCTGGGCGTGGCCGTGGTGATCGAGGCCAAGCACATGTGCATGATGATGCGCGGTGTCGAGAAGCAGAATTCGTCGATGATCACTTCGGTGATGCTCGGTGAGTTCCGTGAAAACGCTGCCACCCGCAGCGAGTTTCTCAGCCTGATCAAGTAATACGCAGCACGAAGAAAACCGGCATTCATCGCCGGTTTTTTTTCGCCCGTGAAAAATCGGGTAAGCTGCGCGCCTTTCTTTATTTGCACCGTGAGGCTTTCAACATGTTCGTCAAAGCGCTTCGTGTCGGCCTCGGCCAACTGGTTATTTTCGTCGACTTCATCACCCGTCCAGGCAAGAAAAAACGCCCCGCCGCCGCTCAGGCTCAGGTGGATGCGGCAGCGAAAGATCTGACGTTGTATCAGTTCAATGCCTGCCCGTTCTGTGTAAAAACCCGCCGGACCTTGCGTCGCCTGAATGTGCCGGTGGCGCTGAAGGATGCGAAGAACAACGAGCAGGATCGCCAGACGCTGTTGGAACAGGGTGGCCGGATCAAAGTGCCGTGCCTGCGGATTGAAGAGAATGGGCAGACGACCTGGATGTATGAGTCGAAGGTGATTATTGATTACCTGGATAAGCGCTTCGCTGCAGTCTGATGGTTCTGCAGTGTATTGACTGACGCTTTCGCGAGCAGGCTCGCTCCCACATTTGGAATGAGTTTCCCCTGTGGGAGCGAGCCTGCTCGCGAAGAGGCCCGTTCATTCAGTACAAATTCAGACAAAAATAAACCGGCCCTTGAGCCGGTTTATTTGTTTTTCAGGCCGCTTTATCTAGCTGCGCCCGCCGCACCACCGCCGCCAGTCGCTTCAGCCCTTCATCCAGACGCGCCGGATCGATGTGGCTGAAATTCAGACGTAAATGCCCATGATGTTTATCCGGTTCGGGAAAGAATGGCTCGCCCGGCATAAACGCCACGTCATTGGCCAACGCCTCGTTCAGCAGCGTCCGCGTATCCAGCGGTTGCTTCAACGTGAGCCAGAAAAACAGCCCACCCTGTGGCATGTCCCAATCGGCCAGATCGGAGAAATGCGTTTCCAGTGCTGACTGGAAGGCATCGCGCCGCTCACGGTAGAAACCGCGCAATTCACTCAGGTGCTGCTGATATTTCTCGGTGCCGATCCATTGCAGCGCCTGCCATTGGCCAATGCGATTGGTGTGCAGATCCGCCGATTGCTTGAGCTTGAGCAGGTGCGGGAACAGATCCGGGCTGGCAATCAGATAGCCGACGCGCAAACCCGGCAGCAAGGTTTTCGACACGGTGCCGGTGTAGATCCAGCTGGATTTCTTCAGGCGCCCGGCAATCGGTTTGGCGCTGCCGCCATCGAAAGTCAGTTCGCGGTAGGGTTCGTCTTCGATCAGGGTGACGCCGAACTCATCGAGCAGTGCCGCGACCGCTGCACGTTTGGCTTCGCTGTAGCGCACGGCGGACGGGTTCTGGAAGGTCGGGATCAAGTAGATGAATGCCGGACGATGCTGCTCCAGACGACTGCGCAATGCCGCCAGGTTCGGGCCGTCGGACTCTTGCGCCACGGTCAGGCAGTCGGCGCCGAACAGTTGGAATATCTGTAGCGCGGCCAGGTAAGTCGGCGCTTCGAGCAGAATTTCCGTGCCTTGATCAATGTACAGCTTGGCAGCCAGATCGAGGGTTTGTTGGGAACCGCTGACCACCAACACCTGACTTGCATCACAAGCCAACCCAAGCGCCCTCGCCTCTGCCGCCAACACTTCGCGCAATGCCGGCTCGCCCTCGCTCATGCCGTACTGACCGAGGGACAGTGGCATGTCAGCCCAGTCGACCTTCGGCAACATGGCCTCGGCGGGCAGGCCACCGGCGAACGACATCACTTCCGGGCGCTGGGCCGCAGCGAGGATTTCACGGATCAGAGAACTTTTAAGGCGCGAGACACGTTCGGAAAAAGCCATGGAGGTCACCGGTAGCGAGGCATGGGAATAATGAGTCAAACTTGTTGACTGAAATTACGACAGCTTGAGCGAGTACGTCAACATGATTGACCTTAAAAACCCAACCAGTCAGCAGCAGGCGATGGAAGCTTTTTTCTTCGGCTATCAGGCGTTCACGGCCAAGGCCGACGAAATGCTTGAGCGGCGGGGATTGTCGCGGGTGCATCAGCGCATCGTGTTTTTCATCGCCCGCTATCCGAATCTGAGTGTGAAGGAGTTGCTCGGGCTGCTCGGTGTGAGCAAGCAAGCGCTGAACATGCCGTTGCGCCAATTGCAGGAAATGCATCTGGTGGAAAGCGTGGCGTCGGAGGCGGACAAGCGTAAGCGGCTGCTGGAGTTGACGGCGGAAGGCGCGAAGTTTGAACGGGCATTGCGGCGTGAGCAGGTGAAGTTGCTGGAGCGCGTGTTTGCCGAGGCTGGGGAAGCAGCGGTGAATGGCTGGTTGGCGGTAAATCTGGCGTTGGGGAACAGTCAGGCGCAACTCGATTGACAGGGGTAACCTCTTCGCGAGCAGGCTCGCTCCTACATTAGACCGCACTCCCCTGTGGGAGCTGGCTTGCCAGCGATGAGGCCCTCGAAGGCGATATATCCCTATCGACGGAACTTTCGTAAACAAAACCAAAAACAATATTTGCTTTATTTGTACACAAAAGCATAATCCACAGCGTGCGAGTTCCTGACCGCATGGTCAACAAATTCGCGTATGCCTCAAAGGGCCGCTGCCACCCCTCATGGGTCCGGCCCTGGAAATAACAATAAAACTCTTGAGGAGTACTCGCTGTGGAAAGCCGCAAATCCGAAGCATCGACGCTGGATCTCTCGCCGCCGTTACGCAATGGCCTGCTAGAGCGCTTGTTCAAACTCAGCTTGCATGGCACCACGGTGAAGACCGAGCTGATCGCCGGTCTGACAACCTTCATCACCATGGCTTACATCATCTTCGTCAACCCGAACATCATGGCCGATGCCGGGATCGATCACGGTGCAGCTTTCGTCGCCACCTGTATAGCCGCCGCTCTCGGCTGCCTGTTGATGGGTCTTTACGCCAACTGGCCGGTTGGCCTGGCGCCGGGCATGGGCCTCAACGCGTTCTTCACTTACACCGTGGTCGGCACCATGGGCTACAACTGGGAGACCGCGCTGGGTGCGGTGTTTGTCTCGGGTGTACTGTTCATGATTTTGACCTTCTCGCGCATTCGCGAGTGGCTGCTCAACAGCATTCCGGTCAGTCTGCGTTTTGCGATGGGCGCCGGCGTCGGTTTGTTCCTGGGTCTGATCGGTCTGAAAACCGCCGGCATTGTCGTCGACAGCCCGGCGACACTGATCAAGCTCGGTTCCCTGCGCGAACCTGGCCCACTGCTCGCTGCCATCTGCTTCCTGATGATCGCGATCCTCAGCTACCACAAAATTTTCGGCGCGATCCTCATCAGTATCATCACCGTGACCCTGGCCGGTTGGGGCTTGGGCATCGTGCATTACGAAGGGATCATGTCGACCCCGCCAAGTCTGGCGCCCACTTTCATGGCAATGAATGTCGCCGGCGTATTCAACGTCAGCATGATCAGCGTGGTACTGGCCTTCCTCTTTGTGCACATGTTCGACACCGCCGGCACATTGATGGGCGTCGCCCAGCGCGCCAATCTGGTCAACGCCGACGGTCGTATCGAAAATCTGTCCCGCGCAATGAAAGCTGACAGTGCATCCAGCGTATTCGGCGCGATCGTTGGCGTGCCGCCGGTCACAAGTTATGTGGAAAGTGCTGCCGGCGTGGCCGCTGGTGGTCGGACTGGTCTTACCGCGGTGACCGTAGGTGTGCTATTTATAGCGGCAATGTTTTTCGCACCGCTGGCCGGCATGATTCCCGCTTACGCCACCGCCGGGGCACTGATCTACGTTGCGATGCTGATGATGGGCGGCATGGCCCACATCGAGTGGGACGAAGCCACTGACGCAATTCCGGCGATCGTCACCGCCATCATGATGCCGCTGACCTTCTCGGTCGCCGACGGTATCGCGCTGGGCTTCATTACCTACGTGGCGCTGAAGGCCGGTACCGGCAAGTACAAGGAAATTTCCGTGAGCCTGTGGGTGCTCTGCGCGATCTTCATCGCCAAGTTCATCTTCCTGTAAGCGCTACGCGGTTCAGGCTTCAAAACAGCCTCACCCTTGCGGGTGGGGCTTTTGTGCATTTTTCAATACAACAAAAAGGAGGAAAGTGATGAGTCTGGAAACCTGGCTGCTGTTCAGCGGCGCTGCGTTGGTGGTGATCCTTATTCCGGGGCCATTGTCATTGCTGATGATCAGCAACAGTCTGAATTACGGTCTGCGCCGTTCTTACCCGGCGTTTTTGGGTGGCGTGATTGCGTCGATCTGTTTGCTCAGTGCTTCGGCGCTCGGTCTTGGTGCGTTGCTGCTGGCGTCTGAACAGCTGTTCAGTGCGCTGAAAATCGTCGGCGCGCTGTACCTGTTCTACCTTGCCTGGCAGAGCTGGCAGCAATCGCGTCAGCCGTCAGTGGGCGCGGAGGTGCCTCAGGCTGCACCGACTCCGCGCTTCCGCACGCTGTTCGGGCGCGCGTTTGTGCTGGGTGCGAGCAATCCCAAGGACATTCTGTTCTTTGCTGCGTTTCTGCCGCAGTTCCTCAGCGCGCAGCAGCCGTTTCTGCCGCAGTTGCTGATCATGATCGCGACGTGGGTGGTGCTCGATCTGTGCTGCAAGCTGGCTTACGGGCTGGGCGCGCATGGCGCGGCGCGGTATCTGCGTAGCGGTAAAGGTCAGAGTTGGTTCAACCGCATCAGTGCCGGGTTGTTCGGCGGAGCGGGAGCCGCTTCCTTGCTCAGCAGTCACTGAGAAGTTACTGCTACTTAATGATGATGTTGTTTGAATAGCCATTCTGATTGCAAAACAATTGCAGACAGGATGGCTAAATTTTTATCACTTCGAAAGTTTCGTCAAACAGTGGCGTTTGGCGACTATTCAGAACACTTTTCGAAAAACTATATTCCTTACCCGATCAAGACCAAGAAACAAAGGCCCAACTCGCAACCCGGCGTTGTCATGGCAAGAGAAGCCTGAAGCTTATTTCACACCTTACTGTTACTTCCACTTACTGATTAATGCCTGTAAATGCAATACATCGCAACAACCCGACGATATACACCAGTCGAAACTCGACATTAATATAGCCACGCCGCTAAATATTTATTTCGCCGAACAAGGATGTTCAAATGGCCACTCTTATACAAGAGTCTGAAATACAGCACGACTCCGTCGTCATTAACGATATTGGCCCTCAGCCTGCCAATACACGCACGGAGTCCACTCTCGATCTGAAAGCTGCGCGTCATGACGCTGCCGACACAACTAGCAAAACCCACACCAGCCAACTGAATCTCAACGACAAGCTTTTCGGGCCACTGGAAATTGGCCAGATTTCGGTGACACGGGTAGCTCTCGATGCACTGGGTGCAAGGATCAACGGCCAGCCCCTGAACGGTGACAACACCTTCTTTCGAGTGCCCAAGCGTTCATTCGTCAATTCCTTGCAATTCAGCTTGCTCGACATCGAAACCCATATGAAATCGGCCAGCGGCAGGGATGCCTACCTGCTGCCGAATCTGCTGTTCGATATCGCCAGCCGGCGGCCATTAACGGCTCCGCGCATGATCAGGGAAAATCCTGAAACCACTGTAGATCCGGGCAACCTTCGCAGCAAACTCGAGAAGCTGTTGAATGCCGCGCACAAGCTGGATTTGCGTCATGCTTCCCTGCCGAAAAACACGCCCGTATGGGTTTCGAAGACGAAAAGCTATTCCGCGCTCGGCGCCAGCGTCGGGATTCAAGGCTTCGGAATATTCATGGGCATTCGGGGCGTATACGAAGCCATAAAAGTCGAAAACACCAATGAGGTGGTCATCAATGCCACGGGGATACTGACCGAAGTCAGTTCCATTGCCGTTGACCTGGCCATTACGCATGAAGCCACGCGCATGATCACGGCCGGGCAACAGGCTTACAAGGATTTTGCCAGAACCCGTTTTGCAGTCAGGCTGAGCCGCTCCGGAGGCCTGATCGGCGGGGCACTGACGTTGCCGTTTGATCTCTATACGGCGGTCAGATCCTTCACCGCGGCTGAAAACACCACTGGCAAAGAAGCCTTGGATCACTACGTCAGTGCCGCACTGAGCATCACCAGTGCCGTCATGACCGTCATCCTCGGCGCCGCAGCCATGGCCGGTTTTTCATTCGCTGGCCCGGTGGGTCTCCTGGCGGGAGTCATGCTGGCAATCGGGTCTCAGGTTTATGGTGCGGTGCGGGCGGTGGATGACATCGATGATTACATCGAACTCTCCATCAATGAGCGCTGGCAGACAGGCTTTCTCGCGTTCTTTTTACAGGGACCACCGAGTGACGTTCAGAATCGTTTTCTGATCGCCAAAGCCAAAATCGATCACGCCAAACAGTTGAAGGAAAGCGCCAGGGCTTTACTGGATGGGCCATTGAAGGAGACCACCGAAGCCATCGTCAACGGCAGCTTCGATGTGGAACTCGTGACCGAGAGCGTCAGGACGCAGAACTGGTGGACCAAAAAATGGGACTGGGACAGCGTTTCCACGCCAAGAATAAAAGACGGCGACGACGCCATTGACGCCCGCGAAGGGGTGACGGACAAGACCCCCGGCGCGGAAATAGGCACTGGCGGAGAAAACAAAGGCGTCCTGTGGTTCATGGGGGCGGTGATGACGCCATACAAGGGGTGGAAAAAAGCCGAACGCATTCTATTTCGAGACGGGAAAAAACAACTGACCGGCGGCGACAAGGATGACCATTTCGTATTCCAGGGCGCAGAAGTCGCCAAGCCTGATGACGAACTTGCTGATCGCTGGACCTTGCGTGGCGGTGCAGGTAACGACTCGCTGATTCTGGGCAAGCTTGCTCAAAAATACGCCTATCCGAAAAAACCTTTGGCCGGCTACAACATTGATTTAGCCGCCGGAACCATCCACACCGTCACGCTTGATCCATTAACCGGAAAAGAGTTGAAGCGTAGTGCACACAGTACCGTCGAGAGTATCGAGAACGTCGAAACCATCGCTGATACTTCCACCACCGTCATCGGGACTGATGGGCGCAATGTGATCAAGGCGCGTGGCACCGACATCATCCGGGCCGGGGCTGGTAACGACCAGATTCATTTGCTGCAAGCGGGGGCGTCGGTCTGGGGTGGCGCCGGCCTGGATGAGTATTTCATTGATAATGTATCGGGCACGGTCTCGCTTTTCGAAGACGGCGTAGAGGACAGTGTGATTGTCCTCAATTTCAGAATGGAACTGATCGACCACTTTCTGGTGATGAAAGACGGCTCTCTGAGTGTGGTGCTGAACTCTGATCTGCATGTGAAAACCAGATTAGTCATCGCGGACGTCTATGAACACAAAGACGGCAAGTTAAAAATAAAAAACAACAAAATAACCTTTGTCACCAAGGACCGATTCTATCTTGCGCCTGACTTCCTTGAGTCGGTAGATCGCAATGGAGACGTGACCCTGGACGCTATTATTTTAAAGCGTGGATCGCCAATAAACCCGATCATCCTCTATTCCGACACCTGCGACACCGACCACGAAAACTATGTAAGTTATTACCTTCCACGCAACGACAAAAACATCACTTTCCGCTCAATCAAGCGCACACGGGAATGTATAAAAGTCCACCTTGACTACGCCAGCAACGAACTTACCAAGGTAGAGGTCGCTTATGGTGCCGCGCAAGATGATGGCTACTGGTGGGGGTCTACAGATCTGATCTATCATTTTGGCGAAAAAACGTTGAAGTTAGTAAGTTTTTCGAAAGAAAACCCTGATTTACCCAAGCGTACCAAGGAGATGGGTAAATTCCTTGAATACCTTCAGTACACACCTGAACAGAGGTACGTACTCGAATTCAATGACGGCAAGCAGATCTCTGCCAAAATCACAAAAATCGAACAGCCCACCGAAACGGACTATCCGTCGACTGGTTTTATTCGGTGGAAAAGCCTGCTGCCTATGCCTTTGAACTTCCGCTGGAGCGGGTCGAAATTCGAGTTGCCCGAAAACGACGCCTACACGTTAAGTCCACGGGGCGCTTGCATCAACTTCTCCGCCGCTCCCGGGCAAAACGCGATGGAATGTCTGGAAGGTGCAGGCGGGACGTACATTCTTCACCTCGTTGCCGAGCAAAACATCAAGATCGGGACGCCGGGCGGCCTGGCCAGCGCGAGTGTCAGATTGCCGCACTCGTCGACCTGGGAACTTGATGCGACCAAGCTGGGCAATGTCGAAATCAAACTTGAAAACAACAAACTCTATATCGGCACCTGCACGATTCATCTTCCGGAATACGGCAGTGAAGATATCATCGACACCGTGCACGTCATTGATGAAAAAGGAATTATCAAAACGGTCGATCTGTCATTTGACCTGATTACCATCACCGGCGTTGACGCCCGATACTTCATTGAACCGCCAGAGTTCCCTGTCACTCTCTCGGGCAGATACTCCTCAGTAGCGGAATTGGAACTCCCGGTGATAAATGCGGCCCTTTATAATTACCCGACTTTTGAACTGAGCTACAGCTTTCCAAAACGTCGCTGGATTACCACCCCCTACATGACCAATATCATTAACCGGTCACACCTTGAAATTTACGGCCGGTGTAATCACCAGCCACCAAAACCGCAACTCACACCACTTCAACAGTCAATAGTGGCCCTGGATGAAGTGCCCGTCTCTTAATCCGTGAGCTCTACTTTCAACTGTATAAATCCTGCGCATTCTGACAACAGAACAGCTTGAGCCTTGCCAACTTTCCCAGCCCCGACCCTGTCGGGGCTGCACTCAAGTGCGCTTCAAAAATGTGATGACACGCTCATCAAACGGAGTATCAATTCATGGCCAAATCGCCCAAAAAATTCCGGGGGCTTCCACAGGCGACACGTCGACGCCAACCACCCGAACTGGCGTTGACCTTCCCGCCGGCCACCGCTTTCCTGATCTGCACCTGCCTGACAGCGATCCCACACCAGGTCACTCGGCGCGCCAATCGCAGATCCCGGTGGTTGATCAGCCCAACGTCGTCATAAGCAATCTGCCCGGCCACGGCGTTGATACCTATGGATTCGCCCGCAGCGAGATCGCCTGGCCACAAAGCCGCTACCACGAGCTGGTCGCTCTGGGCGCTGATACCGGATTGTTCAGGGGGCCAGATCTGCGAACCTACGCGGAAATAGGTGGCGAAGGCCGCTTTCTCGTTGAACTCAGTGAACGTGGTGTTTACCACGTGCCCCTGTCCTTCGCCCCCGGAGTTCCAGGCCCGATCCTGAGCAAAATCGAAGGTCAGCCACGCTGGCGCATCGAGCGGCCGGGCTGGCAATCGTCGCCGACAGCGGCGGTTTCCGTAACGCCGAAACCGCCAACCTACTTGCCCCCGCATTTGGCCGCCGTATTGACCAAAGCCGAGTTGGCATCCGATGGAATCCGCTACGACAAGCACAAGAAAACCTACGTCGACACGGCAGAAGGCACGGTAATGGTGCGCAAGGTCAGCGACGGCATCTACCGGGAAACATCCGCCAGCGAACTCTCCCCTTCCGGCCCCGAACTTGAAGCCGTTACGGGGACGACACTCTGGCGACGCAAGGCTCAGGACAGTGCCGACCCCACTCGCGCCGCTGACGAACCGACGCCCGGTCCGAGCAAACGTCCACGGCTTGACGACCCACAAGATCCTGCCGCTACCAGCACCCTCGCGCCGGAGCAAACACCTTATTTCTGGCTGCCATGGGGCCACTTGAATCAGCCGACCACTGGCGAATCGGTGCAGCTCGGCTGGCTGCACTATCCCATCGTCCCGGTCGGTTCGGCGCCCCATCGCTTGCCCAAGGTGTATTACCTGCAACACCCGGAATTTGCGCCGTCACATTTCGATGCCTTTGAGCGGATGCTGCAAACGGCGCCGGAGCTCCAGCCAGTGGCAACCTTCCGCATCGGCACCGAACCGGGAGAGATACGTCCCGGCAAACGCTTTTTTGAAAAGCCGTTAACGCAGTCCGTGGCTGAAACCTTTGCCGATTTCTCCGATTTCACGGCTAGAGCCGTTGCGCGAAAACTGTTCGAACTTTCGGATGACGCCGCCACTATCACCGGCACCGGGCTGAGCAACATTCAGACAGTCTTGAGCCAATGGAACCAGAAGCCCTTCCCCGCCACACCGGCGTTTGCCGACCCGCTGAACATGTTGCCTGTGGCGAAAACCATCGACATCTCCGGGAAAAAGTCATCCCGTTGCACCCTCAGGTTGAAGGTGATTTGCAGCGACTGGTATTTGATCCACAGCGTTTTCCATTCGAATGGCAGAACTACAAGAAGGATCCGACCGATCTGAACCTCAGGCGTCTGGTCGGTGCCTTGCTGATTCGCAGCAGCTACGACGTCTTTCCTCTGACCCACGATCACCGCATGCCGACGCTGGTCTTCAAGCGCACAAATCATGATGAAGTGTTCTTTCTGAAACTCGGCGCGGTCGAGCATATCGGCCTGTCCCACGCACCGGGCAATGAACTGGCTGATCCGGGACTGCCTGCACGTATCGGCAACGAAGCCTTTACCGCGCTGACCAGCGCTGCGGTTAAAGGCAAGGTGGTCTGGCTGATTGGCGGGGTAATGAAAGTCGAATCGAACCCGGAGGCCGTGTTTATCCTCAGAGAACGCTGACAGCTGCGGCTGCCCTCGCCGCACTGCCGGTGAGGGCAGCCTCTGCCTCGGGGCATCAACCTCGTAAACTTTTGCATCATGTGCCGTCGGTGCAAGACATATGTACCGCACACCACGTCCTCCGATTACCGAGCATTAGCCCCTTGAAGAACCCGTACTTCACAGGAGCATTGCAATGGCAAAATCGCCCAAGAAAATTCCGTTTTTACCTCCGCCCGATAACGCGGCGAACCCCACCCGCCCCGTGACCGAACCACCGGCTGGCAGCCACGGCGATACCGGGCATTCGGTGTCGGCGCTGACCGGCACCGAGCCGACACCCGGGACCTCGACCGGGAGCGCGGCCGACATAGCCGGCCGGCGCCCCAGCGTCATCATCAGCCAAATGCCTGAAGCCGAACCTCACGCACCTGCGCGGCGTGCGTCTTCAGAAGGCGCCTCCCAACTACCGGACACCGGTCAGGCGACACCCGCCATCGACTCAGCCATCGGCGCGAGTCTGCATCCCGCCACGTTCATCGATCCGGCACTGGCAGCCCTGCTGACCAGTGCCGACAGCTCGGCGGAAGGCATCCGTTACGACAAACACAAAAAAACCTATGTCGATCTGGAGGACGGCACGGTGATGGTGCGCAAACATCCGGATGGCAGTTATCAGCAAACCCATCCTGGTGAATTGAGCCCGACCGGCGAACGGGTCGAGCAGATTCCGGGGTCGAAACGCTGGCGTCAGGTGGCGTCGAACCGTTCGCCAGTGGACGCTGATCCGCTCTTCGTCGAGGTCAGTGAACCTGTGCCCGGCCCGAGCAAACGGCCGCGTCTGGACGAGCCAGCCAGCGCGACGGATGAAGCCGGAATACTGGTGGAAAGTCTTCTGTCGCAGCAACCGGACGCCCTCGATCTGTCCGCCGGGCAATGGCGAAACTGGGGCAAAGCCACACCACCGGAATCGGCTGTATCCATCGAAATTGACGGTGCGTATTACCCGATCGTGGACCAGGGCATCCACCCCGTCACGGGTCTGGTCTATTTACAGCACCCGGGCTTTGCACCCGGACGCTACGACGCGTTTGAACAAATGCTCCGCCACGAGCCCTCACGCCAACCAAAATGGGCGTTGAAACGCGATGGCCAATGGCGAGTCCTGGAAAGCCATCTGCCGTTTGAAATGCCCCTCAAGCAATACGTCGCCCACGCGTTCAAATACCTCTCCGATCACTCGTTGAGCAACCTCGCACGCGCCGTCTTCGACCAGACCCACCCCTTCGGCACGGTGACCGGCCACGGCCTGTCGGTGATGACCCTGACCTTTCGCCACTGGATGGATCGCGTCAACAACGAGGCGCCCATGCGCGGGCTTATGGATCCGTTGCTGATGTTGCCCAGACTCGCTGTTGAGCCCTTCACCATGGTCCCCGGTGGCGTGCTTTCGCTGCCCGCGCCCTCACCGCGTTTTTTGCAGCGAATCGACTTCGACCCGCAACAGTTCCCGCTGGAATGGGGCACCTACGCAGCGGCCCCGACGGGTGCCAGTTTGCGCACGTTATTCAGCACGATCCTGCGGCAGAACGGTTACACCATCAATGCCACCCCACGGGCGATGAGTGAAGGCGCGTTGCTGTTTCACCGCGAAGGCGTCGCCGCCGTATTTGTCTTGAAGCTGCCGCGTGTCACCGGTAGCACGATTGCCCGTTACAGCGTGCCCGGCGCGGAAATGGCCAGTCCGGCCTTCCAGACGAAACTCAGCAACGCGGCCCGGCACACGTTGAACATTCATCTGGCGCAGAACCAGATCGTTTATCTGGTTGGCGGCACGCAGCTGATCGCCCCGGACAAACCGACGCTGTTCATGGTTAGAGAAGGATGACGGTTGACCTTGCGTCCACTGCATCACTCGCCCACTGCGTTCCAGCATTCACATGGAAGAGAAACCCGATATGGCCAAAGCACCGAAGAAAATTCCACTCACTCCAACACCCGATACGTCTCTGGCAATCACCCGAATCGTGACACACGAACCTGCCGGGCACCTCCCGCATACCGGCAGCTCCGATCCGACAGCATCACGGGTTGGCGCACCTGAATCGGACGCACGAATTCCTTCGTCGAGCGCAAACTCGCGACCATCAGCGGTCACCGTCAGCCATCTGCCCGAGACCGTCGCCGCGCTGCTGGAAGCCAATATGCGCGCGATCAACTGGCCGGCGGAAAATGCTCACCTGTTGCGCGCAATCAGCAGTCATCGCGGGTTGTTCGACAGTCCCGAGGGCGATACCTATGCGCATATCGCCGACGAAGGCTATTTTCGCGTCGACCGCCAATCCGATGGCCGCTATCGCCTGCACTGGCCTGAGGGCCTCGGCGAGGCGGGCCCGCTGCTCACGCAAGTCGAGGGGCAACCTCACTGGCGCCCCGAGCAAGCCGCCCGGCCCACACACGCGGCAGTGAATGCCGAGGCAGCGGCACAGCCTTCACCACCACGGCCCTTGCCCGCCGATCAGGCGACCTGGCTGACCAGCGCGCAGAACACCTGGGACGGCATGCGCTACGACAAACGCAAAGCCACCTACGTCGATATGGAAGACGGGGCGACCTTTCTGGTGCGCAAACATCCGGCGGGCGGCTACCAACAAGCCTCTGCCCACCAGCGCAATTCGCTCGGCGCGCGGGTCGAGCAGATTCCCGGAAGCAAACGCTGGCGAACCCGAGCGTCCGACGACCAGTTACCGGGGCCAAGCAAACGTGCGCGCCTGACAGACGCTCATCACCCGGCGCTGGCACGCCCATCGTCTGGCCTGACACCCGAGGCGCAGCCTGCGACCGGAGTCTGGAGAAGCTGGGGCAAAACCAGCAAACCCGAGTGGAATGACTCCATAGACATAGATGGCCTGCACTACGTGATCGTGCCGCAGCGCATGCAGAGCGATACGCTGCTCGTCTATCTGGAGAACCCGCTGTTCACGCCTGGCCGATACGAGGCCTTCGAACAGATGTTGCAGACCGACCCGTCTCTGCAACCGAAATGGGCGGTTAAAAACGCTGATACCTGGACGGTGGTGGAGCAACGCCCGTTTGAGGGATCGCTGACCGAGTACGTCGGAAAAACCTTCCTGGATTTATCGCATCAGTCGTCGAACGCTATCGCCAGAACCGTGTTCAATCAGGCTAACCATTCCGAAGTCATCAACGGTGATGGGCTGCGCATTCTCTTCGACACGCTGTATCACTGGGAGAACCGAACCACCTCGGCAGCACCGAGACAGGAACTGGCCGACCCGTTATTGCTACTACCCATATTGCCGGCACAACCCAGTGCCGATCTGCTGGGACACAACCTCATGCTCCCTCGCCGTCCGGCGAAACCTTCCAGCGACTCGATTTCGATACCAGCCGATTCCACCAGCAATGGCGCGATGCGCTGGACACGCCGGGCAGCAGCTTGCGCGCGATGTTCAGTGACCTTCTCGAACACAGCGGGTACGCGGTCGATCGCACCAGCCGCATGTTCAGCGATGACGCGTTGATCTTCAAACGGGAAAACCTCGACAGCGTATTCGTCCTCAGGTTTCGCCCCAGCGCTGCCGACGGCACGCTGTATCGAGCCATGGACCCGGCTTCTGAACTGAGCGGCGAAGGGTTCAGGAGCAGGGTCGAGAAATCGAAATGGAACCAGATGCTCGAGCCCGGCAAGGTCGTCTATCTGGTCGGCGGTACACAACCCATCTCTGCACAGCAGACGTTGCTCTTCATTGTGAGAGAGGGCTGACGTTCAGCGCCAGGCACACCTGTTTCAGGCGCACTGCAACGTGCAGTGCGTCACCCGGAACCATCACGACTATCGAGATAAACAGAATGGCCAAAACACCAAAAAAACTACCAGGCACCGTTTCACCTGACTCTTCTACGCCAACTGCGCGACCTGTGACTGATGCGCTTGACGGCACTCACAGAATTGCCGGAAACACTGAGTCCGGCACCGCTGCAGATCAGCCCTTTGCACGTGTTCGCGAAAGTGCAGACGAAAACAATCCGGTCTCGGCGGTTTCCGTCAGCAATATGCCCGCAACGGCGTGGCCAACGCCGGATGCCGCTCGCCGATCGATTACCTGGCCGGCGGATCAAGTGCATCTGTTGCGCCCGCTGACGACCGACAGCGATCTGTTCATCAGTCCGGATGGCAGGACGTATGCGTATATCGAAAACGAGGGCCACTTTCTGGTTGAACGCCAACAGGATGGTCGTTATCAGGTGCCCTTCGACTTCACACCAGACTTGCCCGGACCTTTTTTGCATAAGGTCAGCGGCCAGTCATCGTGGCGTTTCGAACTGCCGGCCTGGCTTGCGGCGGACTCGCCAGCCAGCCCGACTCCTGCGGCCATTACCGCGCGCGCATCCGCGAAAACGCCCAGCGTTCTCGCGCCTCATCTCGCCGCACGACTCTCAGACGCGGCGGCGTCAGCGCAGGGCATCCGCTATGACAAGCACCGTAAAACGTATGTCGACACCGCAGAAGGCACCGTCATGGTCGGCATAAACGCCGACGGTGAATATCAGCAGACCTTTGCCAGCGAACTGAAACCTTCCGGCGAACGGGTGGAACAGATTCCCGGATCAAATCGCTGGCGCCGAAAAGTAGCGAACGCCACAAACGCTGCCGAGCCTACGCCGACAAATAATCGACGACCGGCCGAGCAATCGCAGGCAGACGAGTCAGGCCCGAGCAAGCGCCCGCATCTCACGGCACAAGACGAGACGGCATGGCCCCATCAGCCGGATAACTTCAACGGCGATCGCCAGCCGACATAACCCTGACAAAAGACTGATACCGCGCCGCCTCGGACCACATTCCACAGACGAAAAAAAGCCCGCAGTGTGGGCGGGCGAAAGACCAAAGAAGCTATATGCGCAGTCGCTTCCCGGTGGGGGCAGCTGCTTGGGGTCAGCTGCCCCGGTACGTGGAATAGCTGTATGGCGAAATCAGCAATGGCACATGGTAGTGATCCTGTTCGGCAGAGATGCCGAAACGCAGCACCACCACGTCGAGGAATGCCGGTTCCGGCAACTGAACGCCACGGGCGCGGTAGTAATCGCCGGCGTGGAACTGAACCTGATAAACCCCGGTACGGTAATCATCGCCTTGCAGCAGCGGTGCATCGACCCGGCCATCGCTGTTGGTTACAGCACTGGCGACCAATTCCAGTTGCGAACCTTCAACGCGGTACAGCTCGACCTTGATCGAACTGCCCGGACAACCGTGTGCAGCGTCCAAAACGTGTGTTGTCAAACGTCCCATTGATTCTGCGCGCCTGCCTGCGTGGAAGCAGTCAGACCTCGCGCCTCCCGAAGTCAGATAAAAAGGAGACCGCACCGATTCGGAGCACGAAAAGCTGCGGCGAGCGACTGATTAAGACACTTTTCATAAAAATTGTACACAATAAAAACGACATTTTTCACACCACCCCCGCCATTCGGGGGTTTCCTCACGATCTGCCAGCGGCAGGCCTATTCATTGAACCTCGTATCCATTAGCTGACTGGTCAGGCAGGTTTCTTGCAGGCTCACGCCATTAACAGTAAAAGATGACAGTCGGTGAAAAATGCAAAAAATCAGGCTTACAAATTGCGATTAAAGTTGTATACAATCAGCCCATCGCTGTGACGCCAGCCTGTTAACTCACCGCCAGGCCGCCACACTTATCTGTCAACGAATAAGAAGGAAGACTGCAGTGAGCGCTGACTACCCACGCGACCTGATCGGTTACGGCAGTAACCCTCCTCACCCACACTGGCCGGGTAATGCCCGCATCGCCCTGTCTTTCGTGCTCAATTACGAAGAAGGCGGCGAGCGCAACATTCTCCACGGCGACAAAGAATCGGAAGCCTTCCTCTCGGAAATGGTTGCTGCCCAGCCTCTGCAAGGCGCGCGCAACATGAGCATGGAATCGCTTTACGAGTATGGCAGCCGTGCCGGCGTCTGGCGGATCCTCAAGCTGTTCAAGGAATTCGACATTCCGCTGACCATCTTCGCCGTGGCCATGGCCGCGCAGCGCCACCCGGATGTGATCCGCGCGATGGTCGATGCCGGGCACGAAATCTGCAGCCACGGCTACCGCTGGATCGACTATCAGTACATGGACGAAGCGCAGGAACGCGAGCACATGCTCGAAGCGATCCGCATCCTCACCGAAATCACCGGCGAGCGCCCACTGGGCTGGTACACCGGCCGCACTGGCCCGAACACCCGTCGCCTGGTGATGGAAGAAGGTGGTTTCCTCTACGACTGCGACACCTATGACGACGACCTGCCCTACTGGGAGCCGAACAACCCGACCGGCAAGCCGCATCTGGTGATCCCGTATACCCTCGACACCAACGACATGCGCTTCACGCAAGTGCAGGGTTTCAACAAGGGTGACGACTTCTTCGAATACCTCAAAGACGCGTTCGACGTGCTCTACGCCGAAGGTGCCGAAGCGCCGAAAATGCTCTCGATCGGTCTGCACTGCCGTTTGATCGGCCGTCCGGGTCGCATCGCTTCGCTCAAACGCTTCATCGAATACGCTAAAAGTCATGAACAGGTTTGGTTCAGCCGCCGCGTTGACATCGCGCGTCACTGGCACGAAACCCAGCCGTACCAAGGGGCCGCCAAATGAGCCGCTTTCAAACCCTGCAACCGTCGACCCTGAGCCGCGACGCCTTCGTCAAAGCTTTCGCCGACATCTACGAACATTCGCCATGGGTGGCCGAGAAGGCCTACGACCTGGGCGTGGACGCTTCGATCGACGAGATCGAAACCCTGCACCAGCGCATGAGCGACATCCTGTTGAGCGCCGATCATGCAAGCCAGCTTGCCCTGATCAACGCTCACCCGGACCTGGCCGGCAAAGCTGCCGTCCAGGGCCAGCTTACCGCGGCCAGTACTGAAGAACAGTCTGGCGCGGGGATCCACCAATGCACGGCCGAAGAGTTCCAGCGCTTCACCGAGCTGAACGACGCCTACAAAGCCAAGTTCAAGTTTCCCTTCATCATGGCGGTAAAAGGCAGCAACCGGCATCAGATCCTCGCGGCGTTCGAAACGCGCATCCACAACTCGCAAGACACCGAGTTCAAGTGCGCGCTGGCGGAGATCAACAAGATCGCCCTGTTCCGTTTACTGACCCTATAGCGAGCCTGACCCGAGTACATCAAACGCGGAGAGTACCCAGGGTCTTGCAAGCATCCCCAGCCACTTTTTTAAAGGCAGACAAGAAGAATGAAAGCTTACGCCGTACCTTTCGAAAAATTCGTCAACCTGGCCGATGCCCGTCTGGGCACCAAAATCATCTCGGTCACCGATGACTGGTTCGCAGACGCCAATCGTCTGTTTCAACCGACTCCGGCCGTCTGGAAGGAGGGCGTGTTCGATGACAACGGCAAGTGGATGGACGGCTGGGAATCGCGCCGCAAGCGCTTCGAAGGCTTCGACAGCGCGGTGATCCGTCTGGGCGTACCAGGCTCGATCAAAGGCGTGGACATCGACACTTCATTCTTCACCGGCAACTTCCCGCCATCGGCCTCTCTGGAAGCCTGCTTCCTGGCCTCGGGCGAGCCTGATGAAAACACCCAGTGGACTGAAGTGCTGTCGGCCGTCGAGCTGCAGGGCAACAGTCACCACTACCACGAAATCAGCAACGACCAAGCGTTCAGCCACCTGCGCTTCAACATCTACCCGGACGGCGGTGTTGCCCGTCTGCGCGTGTACGGTGTGCCGCACCGTGACTGGTCGGCTGTTGGCGACAACGAGCAAGTCGATCTGGCAGCAGCCCTGAATGGTGGCCGCGCCCTCGCCTGCTCCGACGAACATTTCGGCCGCATGAGCAACATCCTCAACCCGGGCCGTGGCATCAACATGGGCGATGGCTGGGAAACGGCACGTCGTCGCACGCCGGGCAATGACTGGGTCATCGTCGCGCTGGGCCACCCGGGCGAGATCGAGAAGATCGTCGTCGACACCCTGCACTTCAAGGGCAACTACCCGGACACTTGCTCGATCCAGGGCGCGTTCGTGAAAGGTGGTACTGACAGCCAGATCGAAACCCAGTCGCTGTTCTGGCGCGATCTGCTGCCAAGCCAGAAGCTGGAAATGCACGCCGAGCACACCTTCGTCGAGCAGATCAAAGCGCTGGGCCCGATCACCCACATCCGTCTGAACGTGTTCCCGGACGGTGGTGTAAGCCGCCTGCGCGTTCTCGGCAAGGTCGCTAAATAATGCCGAGCCTGTAGGAGCTGCCGCAGGCTGCGATCTTTTGATCTTAAAAACAAAGTCAAAAGATCGCAGGCTTCGCCAGCTCCTACAGGGATCGCGCAAGACGCACTGACAAGTTGTACAACACAGAATTCGGATAAGAAGAACAGCATGCGCACACTAACGATTGAACCGCTGACCAAAGAAGCCTTCGCCCCTTTCGGTGACGTGATCGAAACCGACGGCAGCGATCACTTCATGATCAACAACGGTTCGACCATGCGCTTCCATAAACTGGCGACGGTCGAAACCGCTCAGCCTGAGGACAACGCGATCATCAGCATCTTCCGCGCCGACGCGCAGGACATGCCGCTGACCGTTTGCATGCTGGAACGCCATCCGCTGGGCAGCCAGGCTTTCATTCCGCTGCTCGGCAACCCCTTTCTGATCGTGGTCGCGCCAGTTGGCGATGAACCTGTATCAGGCTTGGTCCGCGCCTTCGTCACCAACGGCAGGCAGGGCATTAATTACCATCGCGGCGTTTGGCACCATCCGGTGCTGACGATCGAAAAGCGGGATGACTTCCTGGTGGTTGATCGCAGTGGCACAGGCAATAACTGCGATGAGCATTTTTTCAAAGAGGATGAGCGTTTGATCCTCGCCCCCCACCAATAAGAGAAGGTCTGATCACTCGACAACAAGAGTGACAGGCGAGAGGTAAAGACTGTGGAAGCACATCTGTTGGAATGGCTGAACCTGAGCGTGCGCTGGGTTCACATGATTACTGGCGTGGCCTGGATCGGCGCGTCGTTCTACTTCGTCTGGCTGGAGAACAACCTCAACCGCGTCAACCCGAAAACCGGTCTGGCCGGTGATCTGTGGGCGATCCACGGTGGCGGTATCTATCACCTGGAAAAATACAAACTGGCCCCTCCGTCGATGCCGGAGAACCTGCACTGGTTCAAATGGGAAGCCTACTTCACCTGGATGTCGGGTATTGCGCTGCTGTGCGTGGTGTTCTACTCCAATCCAACGCTCTACCTGCTGGCTCCGGGCAGCACCCTGAGCGGCCCTGAAGGCGTGGCCATCGGTATCGGCTCGCTGTTCCTCGGCTGGTTCATCTACTCCTTCCTGTGCGACTCCGCTCTGGGCAAACGCCCTGCCCTGCTCGGCTTCATCCTGTTCGTGCTGATCATCGGCGCGGCGTATGGCTTCAGCAAGGTGTTCAGCGGTCGTGGTGCGTACCTGCACGTCGGCGCGATCATCGGCACCATCATGGTCGGCAACGTGTTCCGCATCATCATGCCGGCGCAACGTGCACTGGTCGCGGCGATTGCCGAAAACCGTACGCCGGATCCGGCGCTGCCGGCGAAAGGCTTGCTGCGTTCGCGTCACAACAACTACTTCACCCTGCCGGTGCTGTTCATCATGATCAGCAACCACTTCCCGAGCACCTATGGCAGCCAGTACAACTGGTTGATCCTGGCCGGGATCGCAGTGTTGGCCGTGTTGGTGCGTCATTACTTCAACACCCGTCACGACAGCCACAAGTTTGCCTGGACTCTGCCGGTGGCAGCGGTGGGCATGATCACTCTGGCGTACGTCACTGGCCCAGCGCCAATGTCGACCGCTCCGGAAGTGGCCAAGGCGCCTGCAAAAATCGAGTACCAACCGCTGCCGGAAACAGCACTGGGTGGTGGCGCGAAACCGGCTGAAGCGGCGGCACCTGCTGCACCCGCCGAAGCTCCTGCTGCAGCACCGGCGCAAGCCTCCAATGCAGGGCCAGGCTTTGACAAAGTGCATAGCGTGATTCAAGAACGCTGCGCGGTTTGCCACTCGGCCAAACCGACCAGCCCGTTGTTCAGCGCTGCCCCAGCGGGTGTGATGTTCGACACCCCTGAGCAGATCCGCCAGAACGCGGCGCGCATCCAGGCGCAAGCCATCACCTCGCAGATCATGCCACTGGGCAACATCACACAGATGACCCAGCAGGAACGTGACCTGATCGGTGCATGGATCGCGCAGGGAGCCCAGACCAACTAAGCAGTAAAGCTTCGCGGGCAAGCCTTGCTCCTACCAGGATCACCTGAATCCTGTAGGAGCAAGGCTTGCCCGCGAATAGCCGCAACGCGGTTTACCTGATGCACAGAAACAGCTGTGAGCAACCCGGCAGCTGTTCAATCACAAGAATAAAAAAGATCCGAGGTGTTGCATGTCCGAGCTGTCCAAAGCGCGCATCCCCGACGCACCCGCCATTCAGCGTTTGCCCCTTTTGCAACTGATTCTGGTCGGTTTGCAACATGTTCTGCTGATGTACGGCGGTGCCATCGCGGTGCCGTTGATCATCGGACAGGCCGCTGGCCTGAGTCGTGAAGAAATTGCCTTCCTGATCAATGCTGACCTGCTGGTCGCTGGTGTCGCCACCATCGTGCAGTCCATGGGCATCGGCCCGATGGGCATTCGCATGCCGGTGATGATGGGCGCCAGTTTTGCTGCGGTCGGCAGCATGGTCGCCATGGCCGGCATGCCCGGTATCGGCCTGCAAGGGATCTTCGGCGCGACCATCGCTGCCGGATTTTTCGGCATGATCATCGCGCCGTTCATGTCCAAGGTCGTGCGCTTCTTCCCTCCTCTGGTGACCGGCACGGTCATCACCTCGATCGGTTTGTCGCTGTTCCCCGTGGCCGTGAATTGGGCAGGTGGCGGTGCTGGCGCTGCGCAATTCGGCTCACCGATTTATCTGGCCATCGCCGCCCTGGTGCTGGGCACTATCCTGCTGATCCACCGCTTCATGCGCGGTTTCTGGGTGAACATTTCTGTGTTGATCGGCATGTGCTTCGGCTACGTGTTGTGCGGCGCGATCGGCATGGTCGACCTGAGCGGCATGGCCAACGCGCCATGGGTGCAGTTCGTTACTCCGCTGCATTTCGGCATGCCGAAATTCGAACTCGCGCCGATCCTGTCGATGTGCCTGGTGGTGGTGATCATCTTCGTCGAGTCCACCGGGATGTTCCTCGCCTTGGGCAAGATCACCGGTCAGGAAGTCTGCCCACGCATGTTGCGTCGCGGCTTGCTGTGTGATGCCGGCGCTTCGTTCGTCGCCGGTTTCTTCAACACCTTCACCCACTCCTCTTTCGCGCAGAACATCGGCCTGGTGCAGATGACCGGCGTGCGTTGCCGTTCGGTGACCATCGTCGCCGGCGGCTTGCTGATCGTCCTCAGCCTGCTGCCGAAAGCGGCGTTCCTGGTGGCATCGATTCCGCCAGCGGTTTTGGGCGGTGCAGCGATTGCGATGTTTGGCATGGTTGCCGCGACTGGCATCAAGATCCTCCAGGAAGCCGACATCGGTGACCGTCGCAACCAGTTGCTGGTGGCGGTAAGCATCGGCATGGGCCTGATTCCGGTAGTGCGTCCGGAGTTCTTCGCGCACCTGCCGATGTGGATGAGCCCGATTACCCACAGCGGCATCGCGATGGCGACGCTCAGCGCGCTGACGCTGAATTTGCTGTTCAACATTCTCGGCGGCAAAGAGCGCGCGGCGATCAATGACTGCCACGCACACCAGCACTAAAAACAGCAACACCGATGTACCTCTGCAGAGCAGAGCTTGCTCGCGAAGAGGCCAGGTCAGCCACCATCAATGTTGAATGACCTACCGCTTTCGCGAGCAAGCTCTGCTCCTACAAAGGCATGCAACAGCTCTGCGCCTCAAACAATAAAAACAAGAGGGAGCAACAGATGATTCGTACACAGACAAACATGCTGTTAGGTGGTGGCCTGCTGGCCGCGAGTCAAGCCATGGCCGGCGATTTACTACTGTGGCAGACCAACAGCCTCAGCTATCTGTACGGCAAGAATTTCGCCATCAACCCGTCGATCCAGCAGACGGTGACGTTCGAGCACGCCGACAAATGGAAGTACGGCGACAACTTCCTGTTCGTCGACAAGATCTTCTACAACGGCCAGGAAGACCGCAACAAAGGCCCGCATACCTTCTACGGCGAATTCACCCCGCGTTTCTCGTTCGGCAAAATCTTCGACCAGAAGATCGAATTCGGCCCGATCAAAGACGTGTTGCTGGCGATGACCTACGAGTACGGCGAAGGCGACAGCGAGGCTTACCTGATTGGCCCCGGTTTCGACCTGAAAGTGCCAGGCTTCAACTACGTCACCTTGAACATCTTCCGCCGCCAGACCGAAGGCCCGCGCCCCGGCGATGGCGTCTGGCAGATCACCCCGGGCTGGTCCTACAGCATTCCCGTGGGCAATTCCGACCTGCTGATCGACGGTTATCTGGATTGGGTCGTCGACAATGACGAGAACTCGCGCGGCACCTACCACGCCAACCTGCACATCAATCCGCAGATCAAATACGACCTCGGCAAAGCGTTGGGCTGGAGTCAGAAGCAGCTGTATGTCGGCACCGAATACAGCTATTGGAAAAATAAATACGGCGTCGAAAGCAGCCACAACCTCGACACCAATCAGAACACCGCCAGCCTGCTGGTGAAGGTGCACTTCTAAGATGACCCGCAACCGTGCCCCATACCTGTCGTCGGTGCTCTGTTGCGGGGCACTTGAGAGCTGGCCAAGGAGTCAGTATTCTCCGCGGCCTCATGAATTCGGTCTAAAAAAAAGCCCGGATTTAATTCCTGACCGACGGGCCAACTTATCCCGGCCCCGGCCAGTACCGAGGCATCCCGAAAACACGCTCAATCGACTGTTTTTCAGCAGCCGAGAGGGCGTTTTTTTGCTTTTCGAAAGCCTTGGCTCAGCTTTTGCTAACACACAGAAGCTGACCGATCGGATGACTTTTGCAGCAACGAAAAAAGGCGCCACACCAGAGCGCCGATCTTAAAAAAATAAACGTGGAACACCTACTTTGGGAGCAACCGAATGAAACGTATGTGCACCAGCCTGATGCTCGCGGGATCGATGTTGGCCGGCGGCCAGGCCATGGCCGATGGTCTGCTGCAGTGGCAGAACAACAGCCTGACCTACCTCTACGGTAAAGACTTCAAGGTCAACCCTGCGATCCAGCAGACCGTCACCTTCGAGCACGCCGATGCATGGAAGTATGGGGACAACTTCCTGTTCGTCGACAAGATCTTCTACAACGGTGACAAGGACTTCAACAACGGCCCGAACACCTACTACGGCGAGTTCCAGCCACGCATCTCGCTGGGCAAGGTCCTCGACCAGAAGATCGAGTTCGGCCCGATCAAAGACGTCCTGCTGGCGCTGACTTACGAGTTCGGTGAGGGTGACACCGAGTCCTACCTGATCGGCCCGGGCTTCGACCTGGCCATCCCGGGTTTCGACTACTTCCAGTTGAACTTCTACCAGCGCCACACCGAAGGCTCGCGCCCGGGTGACAACGTCTGGCAGATCACTCCAGTGTGGTCCTACACCATTCCGGTCGGCGATTCGAACGTGCTGATCGACGGCTACATGGACTGGGTCGTCGACAACGACGTCAACAACCGTGGCGAATACCACGCCAACCTGCACTTCAACCCACAGGTCAAATACGACTTGGGCAAAGCGCTGAATTTCGGCGAGAAGCAGTTGTATGTCGGTGTTGAGTACGATTACTGGAAAGACAAGTACGGGATCGACGACACCCGTGCCTTCACCACCAATCAGAACGTGACCAGCTTCCTGGTGAAGTTCCACTTCTGATGCAGGTGTAGGTGGCGTCTGCGAGGACGCCATCGCGAGCAGGCTCACTCCTACAGGGGTTCATTGTTGATGCCATTTGCGCTTACGACATAAATCCTTGTAGGAGTGAGCCTGCTCGCGAAGGCCGCGCCACAGATCTCAGGCCGGAACCACCGCTGCGGATATACCCAAAAACCGGCACAGCTCTTCACGCTTGGCCAACGCATCACGCCGCCCCAGATCGATCAACTCGCTGCAATACCCCGCCTCGAACAGCAGATAACTCAACACCCCCGCCCCACTCGTCTTGGTCGCTCCCGGCCCACGCAAGAACAAGCGCAACGCCGCCGGCAGTTCCTGACGATGCCGCGCTGCGATTTCATCAATCGGCTGACTCGGCGAAATCACCAGCACCTCTACCGGCGCCACGCCCAATTCGCGCGTCGGTGTCCCGGCGGGCGTCAAATGGCTGAACTGGTTGAGACGCTGCAACAACTCGATATCGCTCTCCAGGCTGTCGATGAACGTGCTGTTGAGCATGTGCCCGCCGATCTGCGCCAACGTCGGCTGTTGCCCCGTGTAGCTGCGCTGCAGCGGCTCCTGCGGATCGGACCCGCGCGGATTGCCGCTGACCCCGACCACCAGCACTCGACTGGCGCCCAGGTGCAACGCCGGGCTGATCGGCGCCGATTGCCGCACCGCACCGTCACCGAAATACTCCTCGCCGATCTTCACCGGCGCGAACAACAACGGTATCGCCGAGCTGGCCAACAGATGATCCACCGACAACTGCGTCGGCACACCAATGCGCCGATGCCGCAGCCACGAATCAATCGTGCCGCCGCCCTGATAGAACGTCACCGCTTGCCCCGACTCGTAACCGAACGCGGTCACCGCCACCGCATGCAATTGCTTGCGCGCGATAGACTCGGCAATACCGGGCATGTGCAGTTTTTCATTGAGCAGATCGCGCAGCGGCGAACTGTTGAGCAGCGCCACCGGCAGATGTCGACCGAGGCCGAGCAAGCTGTGGCTGACAAAGCGGCTGGCCTGTCGGATGACACCGGGCCAGTCGCTGCGCAACACGCGATGGCTGCGAAAGCCCTGCCAAAATAATGTGAGGCGTTCGATGGCGGCGCGAAAATCGGTGGCGCCACTGGCGAGGCTGACTGCATTGATCGCCCCGGCCGATGTGCCGACGATCACCGGAAACGGATTGTCCGCGCCCAACGGCAACAACTCGGCAATCGCCGCCAGCACCCCCACCTGATACGCCGCCCGCGCCCCACCGCCAGAAAGAATCAAACCTGTGACCGGTTCAGCAGGGCTCATCGCAACACTCCATGGTGCTTGTCAGGGATGGGTTCAGCGGCGTTTGGCGTACAACTTCGGCTCGCCCGGTGGACGGCTCTTGAAGCGGCGATGCGCCCACAGGTATTGCTCAGGGCAATCACGCAAGACGCCTTCGACCCACTGATTGATGCGGATGCAGTCGGCTTCCTCCGTCTCGCCCGGGAAATCTTCCAGCGGTGGATGCACGACCAGACGATAACCGCTGCCGTCGGCCAGACGCTCCTGCGTGAACGGCACCACCAACGCCTTGCCCAAACGAGCAAACTTGGTGGTCGCCGTCACCGTCGCGGCCTGAATGCCGAACAGCGGTACGAAAATGCTTTGCTTGGCGCCGTAGTCCTGATCCGGCGCGTACCAGATCGCCCGGCCCGAGCGCAGCAGCTTGAGCATGCCGCGCACGTCGTCGCGCTCCACCGCCAGCGAATCGAGGTTGTGCCGCTCACGGCCCTGACGCTGGATGAAGTCGAACAACGGATTTTTGTGTTCGCGGTACATACCGTCGATGGTGTGCTGTTGACCGAGCAACGCCGCGCCGATTTCCAGGGTGGTGAAATGCACCGCCATCAGGATCACGCCCTTGCCTTCGCGCTGGGCCTTCTGCAAATGTTCCAGGCCTTCGACGTGGGCCAGTTTCGCCAGGCGCTCACGCGACCACCACCAGCTCATCGCCATTTCAAAAAAAGCGATGCCGGTGGAGGCGAAGTTTTCCTTGAGCAGACGTTTGCGCTCGGCGGCGGATTTTTCCGGGAAGCACAGCTCAAGGTTGCGCTTGGCAATGCGCCGCCGGTCGCCGGCCAGGCGATACATCATGGCGCCCAAAACTCGACCGATGGTCAGCAACGCCGGATACGGCAACTGCACGATCAGCCATAAAAGCCCAAGACCGCACCAGAGCGGCCAGAAGCGAGGCGATAAAAATGCTTTTCGAAAACGCGGGCGATCCATTAAAGCTTCCGTAAATACAGTGGCCGCGCATTCTACATCGTTCGACCCGGCTTGCGGCTCGCGGGCGTTCTCGTTATAAGTCTCGGCACTTTTAGTGACAAGCCGTTGTATGCCGACATGAGCCAAACCGAACCGTTAGACCAAGATCCCGTGTTCCAGCTGAAGGGCAGCATGCTGGCCATTACCGTGCTGGAACTGGCCCGTAACGACCTCGACAGCCTCGATCGGCAATTGGCCGCCAAAGTCGCGCAGGCGCCGAATTTTTTCAGCAACGCGCCACTGGTTCTGGCGCTGGACAAATTGCCGCCGGGCGAAGGCGCCGTCGACCTGCCAGGCCTGATGCGTGTGTGCCGCCAACACGGCCTGCGCACGCTGGCGATTCGCGCCAGCCGCATTGAAGACATTGCCGCCGCCATCGCCATCGACATCCCGGTGCTGCCGCCGTCCGGTGCCCGTGAGCGGCCGCTGGAAATGCCCGAAGCCGAAATCAAAAAGAAGCCGGAAAAACCGCCTGAGCCGACCGTCAAACAGACCCGCGTCATCACCACGCCAGTACGTGGTGGCCAACAGATATATGCCCAGGGTGGCGATCTGGTCGTGGTGTCGTCGGTCAGTCCGGGGGCGGAACTTCTCGCCGATGGCAACATCCATGTATACGGCCCGATGCGCGGTCGGGCGCTGGCCGGCGTCAAAGGTGATACCAAGGCACGGATTTTCTGTCAGCAATTGAGCGCTGAACTGATCTCTATCGCCGGTCATTACAAGGTGTCCGAAGATTTGCGTCGCGATCCAATGTGGGGTTCGGGCGTACAGGTCAGCCTGTCGGGCGACGTGTTGAACATCATTCGGCTTTAACGGATACTGCCGCATTTTCCAAGCATCTCTAAAACGTAGCGAAAACGGCTCAAACGAAGTAGGAAAAAGGCCAAAAGCCGAATTCCAGCCAAGGCTGTCCGACTGCAGTAGTTTTCAAGAGATGTTTTTCAGGGGCTAAAAAGTCCTTCTTCCTTAGGGGTGAAACACCTTGGCCAAGATTCTCGTGGTTACATCCGGCAAGGGTGGTGTGGGTAAGACCACCACCAGCGCCGCTATCGGTACCGGCCTCGCTCTGCGCGGCCACAAAACAGTGATCGTCGACTTCGACGTGGGCTTGCGTAACCTTGACCTGATCATGGGTTGCGAGCGCCGCGTGGTGTATGACTTCGTCAACGTGGTCAACGGCGAAGCCAACCTGCAACAGGCACTGATCAAAGACAAGCGCCTGGAGAACCTCTACGTACTGGCCGCCAGTCAGACCCGCGACAAAGACGCGCTGACCGTCGAAGGCGTGGAAAAAGTCCTGATGGAGCTCAAGGAACAATTCGAGTTCGTCGTCTGCGACTCGCCGGCCGGCATCGAGAAAGGTGCCCACCTGGCCATGTACTTCGCTGATGAAGCGATCGTCGTGACCAACCCGGAAGTGTCCTCGGTACGAGATTCGGACCGCATGCTCGGCCTGCTGGCGAGCAAATCGCGCCGCGCCGAACGTGGCGAAGACCCGATCAAGGAACACCTGCTGATCACTCGCTACCACCCGGAGCGTGTTGAAAAAGGCGAAATGCTGGGCGTTGAAGACGTCAAGGAAATCCTCTCGGTAACCCTGCTCGGCGTAATCCCGGAATCCCAGGCGGTGCTCAAGGCATCCAACCAGGGCGTACCGGTGATTCTCGACGACCAGAGCGATGCCGGTCAGGCTTATAGCGATACCGTCGACCGCTTGCTGGGCAAAGAAAAAGCCCACCGTTTCCTCGATGTCGAGAAGAAGGGATTCTTCGAGCGCCTGTTTGGAGGTAGGTAATGAACCTTTTTGACTTCTTTCGTGCCAACAAAAAGCCAAGTACCGCCTCGGTAGCGAAAGAGCGTCTACAGATCATCGTGGCGCATGAGCGCGGCCAGCGCAGCACGCCGGATTACTTGCCAGCCTTGCAGAAGGAACTGGTCGACGTGATCCGCAAGTACGTCAATATCGGCAACGACGACGTACATGTTGCACTGGAAAGCCAGGGCAGTTGCTCGATTCTGGAACTCAACATCACCCTGCCCGATCGCTGAGTCGATCCGGCAGGAACGACGGCGGTTCAGGTCCATTCCCGAAACGGGAATGACCCTGAACCGCCGTTGGCATTTGTTACGAGGCTGTTTTAATGCCGTTGTCCAACATCCGCATCATCCATCAGGACGCCGCCGTACTGGTGGTCGACAAACCGACCCTGCTGCTCTCGGTACCCGGTCGCGCCGACGACAACAAGGACTGCCTGATTACCCGCTTGCAGGAAAACGGCTACCCGGAAGCGCGTATCGTCCACCGCCTCGATTGGGAAACCTCCGGCATCATCCTGCTCGCGCGTGATGCAGACACTCATCGCGAACTGTCACGCCAGTTTCACGACCGTGAAACAGAGAAGGCTTACACTGCCCTCGCTTGGGGACAACCGGAGCTGGACAGCGGCAGCATCGATCTGCCCCTGCGCTACGATCCGCCGACCAAGCCGCGTCATGTGGTCGATCATGAATTCGGCAAACACGCGCTGACCTTCTGGCGTGTGCTGGAGCGTTGCGGCGACTGGTGCCGCGTCGAGTTGACACCGATCACCGGCCGTTCGCACCAGTTGCGCGTACACATGTTGTCCATCGGCCACCCGCTGTTGGGCGACGGACTCTACGCCCATGAGCAAGCCCTCGCTGCCTGGCCACGCCTGTGCCTGCACGCGAGCATGTTGAGCTTCACCCACCCGCAGTCCGGCGAGCGTTTGCGTTTCGAATGCCCGGCCCCGTTCTGACCGTACCCTCTGTAGGCGCTGCGGCACGCTGCGATCTTTTGATCCTAAAGACCAGAATCAGAAGATCGCAGCGTGCCGCTGCTCCTACATTGAGATGTTGTCATGTCCCAAGGCTTGGGCCGATGCGTTAAACTCCCGGCCATTGCTGTCTGGAGCTTCTTATGCGCGAAGAGTTGAACCAAGGCCTGATCGACTTCCTCAAGGCCTCCCCTACCCCGTTCCATGCCACTGCCAGCCTTGTTCAACGTCTGGAGGCCGCCGGTTTTGTGCGCCTCGACGAACGCGAGCCGTGGACCACCGAGGCCAACGGCCGCTATTACGTCACCCGTAACGACTCCTCGATCGTCGCGATCAAAATGGGCCGCCACTCGCCGTTGCACGGCGGCATCCGCCTGGTCGGCGCGCACACCGACAGCCCGTGCCTGCGGGTCAAGCCGCAACCGGAACTGCAACGTCAGGGTTTCTGGCAACTGGGCGTCGAGGTCTACGGCGGTGCGCTGCTGGCGCCGTGGTTCGATCGTGATCTGTCGCTGGCCGGCCGCGTGACCTTCCGCCGCGACGGCAAGGTCGAAAGCCAACTGATCGACTTCAAGGCGCCGATCGCGATCATTCCCAACCTGGCCATTCACCTCAACCGTGAAGCCAATCAGGGCTGGGCGATCAACGCGCAGACCGAGTTGCCGCCGATCCTCGCGCAGTTCGCCGGTGACGAGCGCGTCGATTTCCGCGCGGTACTCACCGATCAACTGGCGCGCGAACATGGTTTGAACGCCGACGTCGTGCTCGATTACGAGCTGAGTTTCTATGACACGCAAAGTGCTGCAGTGATTGGCCTGAACGGCGATTTCATTGCCGGCGCACGCCTCGACAACCTGCTGTCGTGTTACGCCGGTCTACAAGCCTTGCTCACTGCCGAGACCGACGAAACGTGCGTGCTGGTGTGCAACGACCACGAAGAGGTCGGTTCCTGCTCAGCCTGTGGCGCCGACGGCCCGATGCTCGAACAGACCCTGCGTCGCCTGTTGCCGGAAGGTGACGAGTTCGTCCGCACCATTCAGAAATCCCTGCTGGTCTCGGCCGACAACGCCCACGGCGTACATCCCAACTACGCCGAGAAGCATGACGCCAACCACGGCCCGAAACTCAACGCCGGCCCGGTGATCAAGGTCAACAGCAACCAGCGTTACGCCACCAACAGCGAAACCGCCGGGTTCTTCCGCCATCTGTGCATGGCCGAAGAAGTGCCGGTGCAAAGCTTCGTGGTGCGCAGCGACATGGGCTGCGGCTCGACCATCGGCCCGATCACCGCCAGCCATCTGGGCGTGCGCACCGTCGATATCGGCCTGCCGACTTTCGCCATGCACTCGATCCGCGAACTGTGCGGCAGCCACGACCTCGCGCACCTGGTCAAAGTGCTGAGCGCGTTCTACGCCTGCCACGAATTGCCGTAAACCCTGCTTTTGTGGCGAGGGAGCTTGCTCCCGCTGGGCTGCGAAGCAGCCCCGACCTGCCGCCGCGATGATCAGTCATATCGCGAACTCAGGTATTGCGACTGCTACGCAGTCGAGCGGGAGCAAGCTCCCTCGCCACACGATCAAAGCAAAACCGGCTCATTTCTGATACACATCAGCCTTGGTCAGCCGAATCCGACCTAGACTTCCATCATTCATTTCGACAAGGCAGTCTCCATGATCTCGATGTCTTCGTTTCACGCCATGCTCATTCCCATCCTGACCGGGATGATCCTGCTGGCCATCGGCTTCAACTTCCGCGACAAGAACGCCGGCGTGTTCGCCATGTGGATCGGCATGCTGATGATTCTTGCCACCGTGGTCTACAAGATCCTCGCCAAACTCAACGAATAATCCGCGACGGCTCGCATTGATTGGGTGGGCCTCGTACACTCCAGCGAATCCGCCCCTTGCGAGGTTGACCGCCTAGTGTTCGCTCGTCTTTTTGCTTTGCCCAGTCTGTTTCTCGTCTGCCTGATGATGCTGCTGCCGCTGGCCCCCGCCCAAGCGGTCGGCCTGCCGGGCCTGCTCAACACCACCAAGACGCAGCCCGAGGCCCAGGAACCGCTCGGCCAGTCCCTCGACGAAGTCATCAAGTCGTTGGAAAACGACAAGCAACGCGCACAGTTGCTGACCGACCTGAAAAAACTGCGCGACGCCACGAAAAAAGCCCAGGCGACCCAGGAAGAAGGCGTGCTCGGGCTGATCGGCGGCACTCTCGCCACGTTCGAGAAGCAATTTACCGGCGACGACAGTCCAATCAAGCGTTGGTCCACCGAGTTCAGCCTCGCCCGGGATGAATTGTCTGCGTTGATGCTGCCAGCCAGCGAGTGGCTGCCGATCATCTTCGCTTTCGCGATGATCCTCATGGTCTGGAGCCTGCTCGCCGCCGCGCTGATCTGGCTCGGTCATCGGGTACGAATGCGTTTCGGCCTGACCGAAGAACTGCCGCAGCACCCCAAAGCCCTCGACATGCTGCGCTTCGCTCTGCGCAAACTCGGGCCGTGGCTGATCGCATTGGTCATCACGGTCTACATGAGCTACGCGCTGCCCTCGTCATTGGGCAAAAGCCTGGCGATGGTGCTGGCTTACGCACTGGTTGTCGGTACCTGTTTCTCGGCGATCTGCGTGATCGCGTTTTCTCTGCTCGATGGCCCGCACCGCCATCGCGCGCTGTACATCCTGCGTCATCAGGCCTTTCGGCCGCTGTGGCTGATCGGCAGCTTCGCCGCGTTCGGTGAGGCGTTGAGCGATCCACGCCTGGTCGAGAGCCTCGGTGTGCATCTGGCGCACACCGCCGCGACCGTGGCCAATGTTCTCGCGGCGTTCTCCACCGGGTTGTTCATCCTGCGTTTCCGTCGGCCGGTGGCACACCTGATCCGCAATCAGCCGCTGTCACGACGGCTGACCCGCCGCGCCCTCAGCGACACCATCGATATCCTCGGCACCTTCTGGTACGTGCCGGCGCTGGTGCTGGTCGGCATCTCGCTGTTCGCCACCTTCGTCTCCGCCGGCGACACCAGCACCGCGCTACGCCAGTCACTGATCTGCACCGTGCTGCTGGTGTTATGCATGGTCATCAACGGTCTGGTGCGTCGCCACTCACTGAAACCGCAACGCGGGCCAAAACGTCACGCGCTGTATTCCGAGCGGCTGAAAAGCTTCTTTTACACCCTCGCGCACTTGCTGGTGTGGCTGGCCTTCATCGAACTTGGCCTGCGCGTGTGGGGCCAGTCGCTGATCGGTTTCGCCGAGGGCGAGGGCCATGACATCAGCGTCAAACTGTTCAGTCTGATCGGCACGCTGATTTTCTCCTGGCTGATCTGGATCCTCGCCGACACCGCCGTGCACCACGCCCTAACCCGCTCGCGCAAAGGCCTGGCCAATGCACGCGCGCAAACGATGATGCCGCTGATCCGCAATGTGCTTTTCGTGGCGATCTTCATCATCGCGCTGATCGTTGCGCTGGCGAACATGGGCATGAACGTCACGCCACTGCTGGCCGGTGCCGGTGTGATCGGTCTGGCCATCGGTTTCGGCGCCCAGTCGCTGGTCGCCGACCTGATCACCGGTCTTTTCATCATCATTGAAGACTCGCTGGCCATCGACGATTACGTCGACGTCGGCGGCCACCTCGGCACCGTCGAAGGCCTGACCATCCGCACCGTGCGTCTGCGCGATATCGACGGCATTGTCCACACCATCCCGTTCAGCGAAATCAAAAGCATCAAGAACTACTCGCGGGAATTCGGCTACGCGATCTTCCGCGTCGCGGTGCCGTACAACATGGAAATCGACGACGCGATCAAACTGATGCGCGATGTCGGCCAGAAGATGCGCACCGATCCGCTGCAGCGGCGCAATATCTGGTCGCCACTGGAGATTCAGGGCGTGGAAAGTTTCGAGTCCGGCAGCGCGATTCTGCGGGCTCGGTTCAAGACCGCGCCGATCAAACAATGGGAAGTTTCCCGAGCGTTCAACCTGTCGCTCAAGCGCCATCTGGATGAGGCTGGACTGGATCTGGCAACACCGCGCATGAGCGTACAAGTGATCACTGCCGGTGGCGGCCAGCCGAAGGAATAGCACGCACGCGCGCGCGCGGTTGCAGTCACAGGCAGAGAAGCCCTAACAACAATAATCAAGGAGAGCCCGATGCTACTGACGCGCATTGCCCAAGCCGTACTACTCACCCTTTTCGCCGGCCACGCCGGCGCGGCGACAATGGACAGCACCCGTACGCAAATTGCCGAACAAGCGCAAAAGCTCGAACCCGAATTGCTGGAAACCCGCCGCGACATCCATGCCCACCCCGAGCTCGGCAACAACGAAAAGCGCACGTCCGAGTTAGTCGCCAAACAACTGAAAGCCATGGGCCTGGAAGTCAAAACCGGCGTCGCCCGCACCGGCGTCGTTGCCATCCTCAAAGGCGCCCTGCCCGGCCCGACCGTAGCCCTGCGCGCCGACATGGACGCGCTGCCGGTCAAAGAAGTCTCCAACCTGCCCTTCGCCTCGAAAGCCAAAGGCACCTACCTCGACAAAGAAGTCGACGTCATGCACGCCTGCGGCCACGACGCCCACACCGCCATCCTGCTGAGCACGGCAAAAATTCTCACCGGCATGCGCGACACCCTGCCCGGCACCGTGGTGTTCTACTTCCAGCCTGCCGAAGAGGGCCCGAGCGACTTCATCCCCGACGGCAAAAACACCTGGGGCGCGAAAATGATGGTCGAGGAAGGCGTGATGAAATCACCCAGACCCGACGCCGTCTTCGGCCTGCACGTCTGGGCCGGCGTCCCCGCCGGCCAAATCGCCTACCGCCCCGGCCCGACCCTGGCCAGCTCCGACGACCTGCGCATCAAAATCCTCGGCAAACAAACCCACGCCGGCCGCCCCTGGGACGGCATCGACCCGATCACCGTCGGCGCCCAAACCATCGTCGGCCTGCAAACCGTAGTCAGCCGCCGCACCGACATCTCGTCTTATCCATCGGTGGTCAGCATCGGCACGATCAATGGCGGGACGCGTTACAACATCATTCCCGAATCGGTCGACATGAGCGGAACGATCCGCTCCTACGACTACGGCATCCGCCAGAAACTGCACGCCGACGTACGCCAGACCATCGAAAAAATCGCAGAAAGCGGTGGTGCGAAAGCGGACGTCACCATCATCGAAAAATACGACCCGACGATTAACAACCCGGCACTCACCGAAAAAATGCTACCGACGTTGAAGTGGGCGGCCAAGGACGACGTGGTGAATGCCCCGCTGGTGGGCGGCGCAGAAGACTTTTCTTTCTATGCCAAGGAAGTGCCGGGATTGTTTGTATTTCTCGGGGTGACGCCACGGGATCAGGACATGAGCAAAGCGGCGCCGAATCACAACCCAGGTTTCTTCGTGGATGAATCGGCACTGGTGGTGGGCGTGAGGACACTCGCCTCGTTGGCGACCGATTATTTGTATGCCAATGCGGGGGTAGGCAAATAAGGACAGGGATTAGGGCGATTGTGGGGGCGCTTTCGCGAGCAGGCTCGCTCCTACATCTAGACCATGTGCAGCCTGCCAGAGATTGGTCGGCTGTTCGGGCGCCTTCGCGAGCAGGCTCGCTCCCACATTTGGACCATGTGCAGCCTGCCAGAAATTGGTCGGCTGTCAGGTTGCCATCGCGAGCAGGCTCGCTCCCACATTTGGACCATGTGCAGCCTGCCAGAAATTGGTCGGCTGTCAGGCCGCCATCGCCAGCAGGCTAGCTCCCACATTTGGACCGCGTGCAGCCTGCCAGAGAATGGTCGGCTGCCAGGCCGCCATCGCCAGCAGGGCTAGCTCCCACAATGGACCGCGTGCAGCCTGCCAGAAAATGGTCGGCTGTCAGGCCGCCATCGCCAGCAGGCTAGCTCCCACATTTGGACCGCGTGCAGCCTGCCAGAGAATGGTCGGCTGTCAGGCCGCCATCGCCAGCAGGGCTAGCTCCCACAATGGACCGCGTGCAGCCTGCCAGAGAATGGTCGGCTGCCAGGCCGCCATCACTGTCACAAAAAAACGAGTACACCCCAAACGCGGCGCATGCCGCCCCACTCAACACGATGAGCGTTAGCTCGAGTAAAGCTCTTGATCTAGAAGGCCCGTCGGCAGGCTGAGTGGAGGGATTGATCCGGGGGTGGGAGCGCAGCGACCGTTTGGCGAAGCCAAATGCATCGAGAGGAGGTGCAGCGAAGCAAACCGTAGGCGATGCGCCCGGATCGATCCCGGAGCGAAGGAATCCGAGCCTGCGAGGGCCGAACGCTGGGGCAAGCCTTTTTTTGCTTACTTTTTTGAGGCGTTTGTCAAAAAAGTAACTCGCCGTCAGGGCGAAACCCTAAGCAGCCATCACCGCAGCAACGGATATACACACACAAACCATCAAACCACATCAACCCCGACGTGAATCGCATCATGCCGCCAAAACTCCAGATCACAATCAATCAACCGCTCATGCTGATCATAATTAACCCGAGCAATCCTTAATCCCGGGCTCCCCACAGACACCCGCAAAGCCGCCGCCGCATCCACCGACAACGACGTAGGAACAATCTCAAACCGCACCCGCCCATAGTGCAAATCGTAATGCCGCGCATACAACTCAGTAATCGACTGATTCAAATCAAACTCCAGAATCCCGGGAAAAAATTGCGGATTCAAATAGTGCTCCACATACAACACCAACCGCCCATCAATGCGCCGCGACCGGCAAATCTGAATCACGCTCGACAACGCCGGCAGCTGCAACCAGGCACACACCGCCGCCGAAGCCGGCTGCAACCGCGCCGAAATCACCTCGGTCGAAGGCTCCCGCCCCTGCGCACTGACCATCGCGTGAAAGTGACTGCGCTGCATCAGGTTGTAAGCCAGACGCGGCGGCGACACAAACCAGCCCCGCCGCTCCTCGCGATAAATCTGCCCCTGCGCCTCCAGCTGTAACAACGCCTCGCGCACGGTAATCCGCGTCGTACCAAACAACTCACTGAGCTTGCGCTCGGCCGGCAACTTGCTGCCTGCAGCCAACAACCCGTGATCGAGCTGTTCCTGCAACACCTGGCCAATCGCTGTCACCGCTTTTGTTGCCTCATCGCGCATCAACGTTACCTATCTGGACTAGACCAGCACTGTTTCAGGGCAAAACCACACGGCCAACGAAGCGTTTCCGTGTGTTGCAAGCCTAGGCAGTACAGATGACCGAGAGATGACAAAACTACCCAACGGTCGCTCTCATGACTTGCAATACATCGGCCAAGTCCCTTGTCAGCCGGGGCCTGGGCATGGTCTACGCTTATCTGGCAGCCGCTGATATCGGGCAAACAAAAGGCTTGCCGCAGGGCCACCGACATCAAAGTGTCATCCAGCCCCCTTAAATTGGCTCAGGTATTGCTGACCTAGACCAACACAAACCGCAATCGCAGCGTTGAACACGACCAAGGAGCTTCGGAATGAAACAGCTTTTCCTGGCAACACTGTTAGGCTCGACCATTGTTATGTGCACCTCCGCCATGGCGGCGGGCACCGATCTGAAAACCCTCGAAGCCGCTGCGAAAGCGGAAGGCGCCGTCAACAGCGTCGGCATGCCCGATGACTGGGCCAACTGGAAAGGCACCTGGGAAGACCTGGCCAAGACCTACGGCCTAAAACATATCGACACCGACATGAGCTCGGCTCAGGAAATCGCCAAGTTCGCCGCGGAAAAAGACAACGCCAGCGCCGACATCGGCGACGTCGGTGCCGCCTTCGGCCCGATTGCGGTCAAGCAAGGCGTGGTGCAACCGTACAAGCCAAGCACCTGGGATCAAGTCCCGGACTGGGCCAAGGACAAGGACGGCAACTGGGCCCTGGCCTACACCGGCACCATCGCTTTCATCGTCAACAAGAAGCTGTTGCACGGTTCCGAAGTACCGACCAAATGGGCTGACCTCAAGGGCGGCAAATACAAGGTTTCCATCGGTGACGTGAGCACCGCCGCACAAGCGGCCAACGGCGTTCTCGCTGCTGCCCTGGCCAACGGTGGCGACGAGAAAAACATCCAGCCTGCGCTGCTGCTGTTCGCCGACATCGCCAAGCAAGGTCGACTGTCGATGGCCAACCCGACCATCGCCACCATGGAAAAAGGCGAGATCGAAGTCGGCGTGGTCTGGGACTTCAACGGCCTGAGCTACAAGGCCAAGATGGCCAACCCGGATGACTACGTGGTGCTGATCCCGTCCGACGGCTCGGTGATTTCCGGCTACACCACGATCATCAACAAGTACGCAAAAAATCCTAACGCCGCCAAGCTGACCCGCGAATACATCTTCAGCGACGCCGGCCAGACCAACCTCGCCCGCGGCAATGCCCGCCCGATCCGCGCCGAGCACCTGCAACTGCCGGAAGACGTGAAGGCCAAACTGCTGCCGAACGAGCAGTACAAAAAGGTTACCCCGATCAAAGACGCCGACGCATGGGAAAAAACCTCCAAGGCCCTGCCGCAGAAGTGGAACGAAGAAGTCATCGTAGAGATGAAGTAAAGCGGCTGATCACCACTTTGTGATCTGAAACAAATCCCCATGCAGGAGTGAGCCTGCTCGCGATAGCGGTCGAACATTCAACAACAGTCTTGACTGATCCACCGCTATCGCGAGCAGGCTCACTCCTACAGGAGATCCAGGTTGAATCTTGAATTTTCTGTTTCGCGGAGTTTTTGCCCCTATGAAGCACAACGTCATCCTTGTCGTGCTCGACGGCCTCAATTACGAGGTCGCGCGCCACGCCATGGGGCATCTGCAGGCTTATGTTGGCGCAGGACGCGCCGCGCTCTACCAGTTGGAGTGCGAGTTGCCGGCCCTGTCCCGACCGCTTTATGAATGCATCCTCACCGGTGTGCCGCCGATCGACAGCGGCATCGTCCACAACAACATCTCGCGCCTGTCCAATCAGCGCAGCATCTATCACTACGCTCGCGACGCCAGCCTGAAAACCGCCGCTGCGGCCTATCACTGGGTCAGCGAGTTGTATAACCGCTCGCCTTTCGTGGCCGCCCGCGACCGTCATACCGACGACCCGGATCTGCCAATCCAGCACGGGCACTTCTACTGGAACGATCACTACCCGGATTCGCACCTGTTCGCCGACGCGGAAAACCTGCGCCTGCGCCACGCGCCGAACTTCCTGCTGATCCACCCGATGAACATCGACGACGCCGGGCACAAGCACGGCCTCGACAGCTCGCAGTACCGCAACAGCGCGCGCTCGGCAGACATCATCCTTGCTGACTATTTGCAGACCTGGCTCGATGCCGGTTATCAAGTGCTGGTAACCGCCGACCACGGCATGAACAACGACCGCTCGCACAACGGCCTGCTGCCGGAAGAACGTCAGGTACCGCTGTTCGTCCTCGGTGACGCCTTCAGCCTCGACGCTGGCGCCATACCAAAACAGACCGAGATCTGCGGCACAGTCTGCGAACTGCTCGGTGTGCCCCACGACAAACCTGTGTGCCGGGAGCTGCTCAAGTGAAATCCATGACCCGCGGCAAATGGCTGGCGGCGCTGTGGCTGGTGCCCTTCGCGCTGTTCTTTATCGTCTTCGAAATCGCCCCGCTGGTCTGGGTGATGATCAACAGCCTGCAATCGGAAGAGTTCGGTTGGGGCGTCGAAAACTTCACGAAAATCTTCAGTTCGAAGTTTTATTTGCAGGCGATCCAGTACAGCCTCGAAATCAGTTTCTGGTCGAGTGTGTTCGGCATCATCATCGCCGTGCTCGGCGCCTACTCATTGCGCCGGGTCGATTCGAAACTGCGCAACTTCGTGAATGCCTTCGCCAACATGACCAGCAACTTCGCCGGTGTTCCCTTGGCGTTTGCGTTCATCATCCTGCTCGGTTTCAACGGCAGCTTCACCATCATGCTCAAACAGGCCGGGATCATTCAGGACTTCAATCTGTACTCGAAAACCGGGCTGATCATCCTCTACACCTACTTCCAGATCCCGCTTGGCGTGCTGCTGCTCTACCCGGCCTTCGACGCCTTGCGTGAAGACTGGCGCGAGTCCGCCGCACTGCTCGGCGCCAGCGGCTGGCAGTTCTGGCGGCACATCGGTTTGCCGGTGCTGACCCCGGCATTGCTTGGCACTTTCGTGATCCTGCTGGCCAACGCCCTTGGCGCCTATGCCACGGTATATGCATTGACTACCGGCAATTTCAACGTGTTGCCGATCCGCATTGCGGCGATGGTTTCCGGGGATATTTCCCTCGATCCGAATCTGGCCAGTGCCCTCGCCGTGGTGCTGGTGGCACTGATGACCATCGTCACCGTCGTGCATCAACTGCTGTTGAAGAGGAGCTACCATGTCTCGCGCTGAATCCGGCCCCGCCGGCCTCTACCACCGCGTCGTGGTTTACCTGTTGTTCGCCATTCTGTTGCTGCCATTGGCGGGCACGCTGGTCTACTCGATCGCCAGCAGTTGGTCGGCGACCATTCTGCCCAGCGGTTTCACCTTCAAGTGGTACATCCAGCTGTGGAGCGATCCGCGCTTCCTCCATGCGTTCGGCCAGTCGTTGCTGGTGTGCGTCGGCGCGCTGGTGCTGTCGGTGGTGCTGATTCTGCCGCTGCTGTTCGTGGTGCATTACCACTTCCCGAAACTCGATGCGCTGATGAACATCCTGATCCTGCTGCCCTTCGCGGTACCGCCGGTGGTGTCGTCGGTGGGGCTGTTGCAGCTCTACGGTTCCGGGCCGATGGCGATGGTCGGCACGCCGTGGATCCTGATCGGTTGCTACTTCACCGTGGCGCTGCCGTTCATGTACCGGGCGATCACCAACAACCTGCAAGCGATCAACCTGCGCGACCTGATGGACGCCGCACAACTGCTCGGCGCCAGCACTTTTCAGGCAGCGTTCCTGGTGGTGCTGCCAAACCTGCGCAAAGGCCTGATGGTCGCGCTGCTGCTGTCATTCTCGTTCCTGTTCGGTGAGTTCGTGTTTGCCAACATCCTCGTCGGCACCCGCTACGAAACCCTGCAGGTTTACCTGAACAACATGCGCAACAGCAGCGGCCACTTCACCAGTGCACTGGTCATCTCGTATTTCTTTTTCGTGCTGGTCCTGACCTGGATCGCCAACATCTTGAACAAGGACAAAAGCGAATGAGCTACGTCAGCGTCCAACACCTGCAGAAAAGCTACGCCGGCACCACCGTGTTCAGCGACATCGATTGCGAAATCAACAAGGGCGAGTTCGTCACACTGCTCGGCCCGTCCGGTTGCGGCAAGTCCACACTGCTGCGTTGCATCGCCGGCCTGACGTCGGTGGATGGCGGCAAGATTCTGCTCGATGGCGTCGACATCGTGCCGCTGAGCCCACAAAAGCGCGGGATCGGCATGGTGTTCCAGAGCTACGCGCTGTTCCCCAACATGACCGTCGAGCAGAACGTTGCATTCGGTTTGCGCATGCAAAAAGTCAATGCCGACGACAGCCATAAACGTGTCGCCGAAGTGTTGAAACTGGTTGAACTGAACGACTTCGCCAGCCGCTATCCGCATCAACTTTCCGGCGGCCAGTGCCAGCGTGTCGCCCTCGCCCGCTCGCTGGTCACGCGTCCACGCTTGCTGCTGCTGGATGAACCGCTGTCGGCACTCGATGCACGCATTCGTAAACACCTGCGTGAACAGATCCGGCAGATCCAACGCGAACTCGGCCTCACGACAATCTTCGTCACACACGATCAGGAAGAAGCGCTGACCATGTCTGACCGGATTTTCCTGATGAATCAGGGAAAAATCGTACAAAGCGGCGATGCTGAAACGCTGTATACGGCGCCAGTCGATGTGTTCGCGGCAGGCTTTATCGGGAACTACAACCTGCTCGACGCAGAGGATGCCTCGAAGCTGTTGCAGCGCCCGATCAATCACCGCATCGCCATTCGCCCGGAAGCCATCGAACTGAGCCTCAACGGCGAACTCGACGCGCAGATTCGCAGCCACAGCCTGCTCGGCAACGTGATCCGCTACCGAATCGAAGCGCGGGGCGTGGAATTGGTCGTGGACGTGCTTAATCGTTCGGCTGCCGATCTGCATCCCGATGGTCAACGCCTGGCGCTTTCCATCGATCCAACGGCCCTGTGCGAAGTAGCTTAAAAGCAGCTGCAAGCTTCGAGCTACAAGCTTCAAGTTGTAGACTGCGGCGTACTTGATTTCAATTCTTGCAGCTCGAAGCTTGTAGCTCGCAGCTGTTCTCGGAGAGAACCGATGGCTTTGGCAATTTTTGATCTGGACGAAACGTTGATCCACGGCGACTGCGCCACCCTCTGGAGCGAGCAGATGGGGCGCTTGGGCTGGGTCGATCCCGAGTCGTTCATGCGCAAAAACAACGAACTGATGGACGCTTACAGCCATGGCAAATTGCGCATGGAAGACTATATGGAATTCAGTCTCGAACCGCTGATCGGGCGCACGCCGGAAGAGGTCGAGCACCTGGTCGGCCCGTGGGTTGAAGATTTCATCGAACCGATCATCTTCAGTGACGCCACCAAAACCATCGCCGCCCACCGCAAGGCGGGCGACCGGATTCTGGTAATCTCGGCGTCGGGTACGCACCTGGTCAGGCCGATTGCTGACCGACTGGGTATCGATGAAATTCTCGGCATCGAGCTGGAAGTCGCGCATGGCGTGTACAGCGGCCATACGGTCGGCACCCTGACCTACCGCGAAGGCAAGATCACTCGGTTGCTGGAGTGGCTGGATGCCGAGGAAGAAAATCTGGAGGGCGCGAGTTTCTACTCCGACTCACGCAATGATTTGCCTCTGCTGCTGAAAGTGGATTTCCCGCATGTGGTCAACCCGGATCCAGTGCTGCTTGAGCACGCTCAAAAGGCTAACTGGCCGATCCACCTCTGGAAATAACCCGATCCCGTAGGAGCAAGGCTTGCCCGCGAAAAGCGTCGTGTCAGTCAACATCACCGTTGAATGACACGACGCTTTCGCGGGCAAGCCTTGCTCCTACGGGGTTCTGTCGTGTCAGGTGAGGCTTTCGTCAATCACCAACACCAGTTTCCCCGCCACCGTATTGCTCGCCAACTCGGCAAACGCCGCCTCGGCATCCTTCACCGCAAAAGCCTTGGCCAACTGCGGCTTCAGGCGTCCTTCGGCAAACAGCGGCCACACATGCTGGCTCAGGTCACTCAACAGATCTGCCTTGAACTGATCACCGCGGCTGCGCAGCGTCGAGCCCAGCAGTTGCACACGCTTGGCCAACACCTGCGCCAAATCGAGTTTCGCCTCGCGGCCGCCCATCAATCCGATCAACACCCAACGTCCGTCCAGCGCCATGAGCTTGAGATTGAGCGCCGAATAATTGCCGCCGACCGGATCGAGGATCACATCGAACGGCCCGAAATCGCGCAAGCTGTCCAGATCATCCGTGCGCACTACCCCGCCCTGGGCCCCCAGCGCCTCACAGTAGGCCAAACGCTCTGCCGAACCGACGCTGACCCAACAAGGATTGCCAAACGCCTTGCACAACTGAATGGCCGCTGAACCGATTCCACTTGCCCCGGCGTGCAAGAGAACTTTCTCACCCGGTTTGAGCGCCGCAAGTTGAAACACATTCAACCAGACTGTTGCATAAACCTCGGGCAATGCCGCGGCCTCGATCAGCGAAACGCCTTCGGGCACCGGCAGCACGTGCCGTCCGTCGACCACCACCTCTTCGGCCATCCCACCCCCGGCCAGCAAGGCGCAAACCCGATCGCCAACCTGCCACGAACTGCCCGCACCCACTTCGCTGATCACACCAGAGCACTCGAGACCGAGCACTTGGCTGGCGCCTGGCGGTGGTGGATACAGCCCCGCTTTCTGTAATAAATCGGCGCGATTGAGGCCAGCAGCCGCCACTCGAATGCGTACTTGTCCTACATCACACGTAGGACTCGGCTCCTCAACCCATGCCACTTGACCTTCAACGCCTTGCAATGCCTTCACAGTGCCTCCATAGTGAGTCTGGACTGAGCCCGAAGCTGTAGCGCCGGGCTTTTTGCATTATGCGACCGGCTCTCGTAGAACCGGCGACTTCAAAGACGGCCTAATATGCGTTATCAATTGTCCCCGCGTCGAATCAGCATGAAGCATTTGCTCCCCAGCACCGCCCTCGCTCTTTTCATCGGTATCGGCTTGTTGCCGGTGTCGGGCAGTACATTCGCAGCCAACAGCTGGGACAAGTTGCAGCCTGATCGCGATGAAGTCATCGCCAGTCTGAACGTCGTCGAGTTGCTCAAGCGTCACCACTACAGCAAGCCGCCGCTCGACGATGCGCGCTCGGTGATCATCTACGACAGCTACATCAAGCTGCTGGATCCGTCGCGTAGCTACTTCATGGCCAGCGACATCGCCGAATTCGACAAGTGGAAGACCCAGTTCGACGACTTCCTCAAAAGCGGCGACCTCAACGCCGGCTTCACCATCTACAAGCGCTATCTGGATCGCGTCAAGGCGCGTCTGGACTTCGCCATCGCCGAGCTGAACAAAGGCGTCGACAAGATGGACTTCACCACCAAGGAAACCTTGCTGATCGATCGCAAGGACGCTCCTTGGCTCAAATCCACCGCTGAACTCGACGACCTGTGGCGCAAACGCGTCAAGGACGAAGTGCTGCGGATGAAGATCGCCGGCAAAGAGCCGAAGCAGATCCAGGAAACCCTGACCAAGCGCTACAAGAACCAGTTGGCGCGCCTGGACCAGACCCGTCCGGAAGACATCTTCCAGGCGTACATCAACACCTTCGCCATGTCTTACGATCCGCACACCAACTATCTGTCGCCGGATAACGCGGAAAACTTCGACATCAACATGAGCCTGTCCCTCGAGGGCATCGGTGCCGTGTTGCAGAGCGACAACGACCAGGTGAAAGTCGTGCGTCTGGTGCCGGCAGGCCCTGCCGACAAGACCAAACAGGTGGCTCCGGCCGACAAGATCATCGGCGTTGCCCAAGGCAACAAAGAGATGGTCGACGTGGTTGGCTGGCGTCTGGACGAAGTGGTCAAGCTGATCCGCGGTCCGAAGGGCACCGTGGTGCGCCTGGAAGTGATTCCGGCGAGCAATGCGCCGAACGACCAGACTACCAAGATCGTGCCGATCACCCGTGAAGCGGTGAAGCTCGAAGACCAGGCCGTAAAGAAGTCCATCCTCAACCTGAAACAGGACGGCAAGGACTACAAGCTCGGCGTGATCGAGATCCCGGCCTTCTATCTCGACTTCAAGGCGTTCCGTGCCGGTGATCCGGACTACAAGAGCACCACCCGCGACGTCAAGAAACTGCTGACTGAACTGCAAAAGGACAAAGTCGACGGCGTGGTCATCGACCTGCGCAACAACGGCGGCGGTTCCCTGCAGGAAGCCACCGAGCTGACCAGTCTGTTCATCGACAAAGGCCCGACCGTCCTCGTGCGTAACGCCGATGGCCGCGTCGACGTACTTGAAGATGAAAACCCGGGCGCGTTCTACAAGGGCCCGATGGCGCTGCTGGTCAACCGCCTGTCCGCCTCGGCATCGGAGATTTTCGCCGGCGCCATGCAGGACTATCACCGCGCGCTGATCATCGGCGGCCAGACCTTCGGCAAAGGCACTGTGCAGACCATTCAGCCGCTGAACCATGGCGAACTGAAACTGACTCTGGCCAAGTTCTACCGGGTTTCCGGTCAGAGCACCCAGCATCAGGGCGTGCTGCCGGACATCGACTACCCGTCGCTGATCGACACCAAGGAAATCGGCGAGAGCGCGCTGCCGGAAGCCATGCCATGGGACACCATCAAGGCTGCGATCAAACCGGCGGCAGATCCGTTCAAGCCGTACCTGGCACAGCTCAAGTCCGAGCATGACACGCGTACCGCCAAGGATGCCGAGTTCGTGTTCATCCGCGACAAGCTGGCGCTGGCGCAGAAACTGATGGAAGAAAAAACCGTCAGCCTCAACGAAGCCGACCGCCGCGCCCAGCATGCCGACATCGATGCCAAGCAACTGGTGATGGAAAACATCCGTCGCAAAGCCAAGGGCGAAGAGCCGCTCAAAGAGCTGAAGAAAGAAGACGAAGATGCTCTCGCGGCAGCCGAGCCGGACAAGGTCAAACCGGAAGACGATGCCTACCTGAGCGAAACCGGGCGCGTGCTGCTGGATTACCTGAAGCTGAGCAATCAGGTGGCCAAGAAGTAAGATGATGGCAATTTAATGCTGACGATCTGCGGATCGTCATCAAACAGTCATCATTCTGTCGTGCAATAAAGGACTGGGAGCCACTCTCTTCATCGAGAGCGCTCCCAGTCCTTTTTTTATCGCCAGAGATTGCCATGACCACGACCGAACAGCTGAGTGCCTTGAGCTCGATCCTGACTCAAAGCGGTTTGCACAGCCTGTTCCAGCCGATCATTTGCCTCTCCGAGCGACGGATACTCGGCTACGAAGCCCTCACCCGTGGCCCGTCCAACAGTCCATTGCACTCGCCCATCGCACTGTTTGCCGTGGCGCGCCAGGCCGGGCGCTTGAGCGAACTGGAAATCGCCTGCCGGCAAAGCGCTTGCCGCCGTTTCAACGAGCAGCAACTACCGGGCAAGCTGTTTCTCAACGTCTCTCCTGAATCCTTGCTGGAAGCCGCGCACCAACCGGGTCGCACGTTGCAGTTGCTGCAAGACTTCGGTATTCCGCCCAGTCAGGTCGTCATCGAACTGACCGAACAGACGCCGATCGACGACTTTCAGCTGCTGCAAACAGCGCTGCATCACTATCGGGCGATGGGCTTTTCGATTGCGCTGGATGATCTGGGTGCCGGTTACTCGAGCCTGCGTTTGTGGTCAGAGTTGCGCCCCGACTATGTGAAGATCGACCGACATTTCATCGACGGCATTCACCAGGATGCCTTGAAGCGCGAGTTCGTCGGTTCGATCCTGCAAATCGCCAAAGCTTCCCGCGCGCAGGTGATTGCCGAAGGCATCGAACTGCCAGAAGAACTCGCGGTATTGACCGAGATGGGCGTGGACCTGGTGCAGGGTTACCTGCTCGGACGTCCACAAGAGCATCCACCGCGCGATGCCCGCGCCTTGATGCCGAAACACGACAGCAGCGCCGTCGCACTGAATGACGAAGGCAGCGACCTCAGCGCCCTGCTCAACGACCAGCCGGCCGTCCCACGCGACACACCGACCGCCACTGTGCTGGAAGCCTTCCGCCGCCAGGCCAACCTCAACTCACTGGCAGTCCTGGACGAACAAGGCCAGCCGTGCGGAATCGTCCACCGTCATTCCTTGTCTGATGCCCTGCTCAAACCCTTCGCCACCGACCTGTTCGCGCGCAAACCGATCAGCCGCCTGATGAACGACGACTTCCTCGCCGTGGAAATGAGTCAATCACTGCAACAAGTCAGCCGCCTGATCACCAGCCGCGCCCGCCAGCGCATCGAAGAAGACTTCATCATCACCCTCAACGGCGGCTACCTGGGTCTTGGCCGGGTGATCGATGTGCTCAAGTTGATTACCGAACTGAAAATCCAACAGGCGCGTTACGCCAATCCGCTCACGTTGCTACCCGGCAACGTGCCGATTCAGCAATGCCTGACACGCTTGCTGCAACAGGGGCGCGAATCGGTTATCTGCTACGTCGACATCGACAGCTTCAAACCCTTCAACGACATCTACGGGTACGGACGTGGTGACGAAGTTCTGTTGTGCCTGGCGCAATGCCTCAACGAACGCGTCGATCCGTCGCGCGACTTCGTTGGCCACATTGGCGGGGATGACTTTCTGCTCGTCCTTGGCCCGGAAGACTGGCGCAAACGCCTCAACCAGTTGCTCGACGATTTCCAGAGCCAATGCCGCCGTTTCTACCGCACGGAACACCTTGAGGCCGGCTGCTTCATCGCGCCGAACCGCCAAGGGATTCGACAGGAATTCCCGCTGCTGTCGCTATCCATTGGCGTAGTCCACCTTCACCCTGAAGCCTGCGCACAACTTGATGCCAGTCAGCTGGCGGAGATGGCTTCGCAGGCGAAGCATCATGCGAAGAATGTTCCGGGGTATAGCGTGCATTTGCTTGATAGCCTCACTGCCCCCGATCTCCATACCCCGCAGGTAATCGGTCAACGCTGATCCTCCAAATAACATACATCTATGTGGGAGCGGGATTGCCTGCGAAGGGGACTGTCATGAACCAACATTTCTATTGATCAAAAATAATAAAAGCTTATCCAAGACAATTTAAATATAACTTTTTGGTTCCTCTCGAATAACCGCAGAAATGTGCTTCAACCAGGCATATCCATTTTTCCAGTCATGCCAATAGCAGTAACAACATCCTATTTCTTTCAGCAAAAAATCCCGAGTTTCGTTTTCTGTAATATTCATGGCCAACAAGTCATTGATTTCCTTTATCACTTCCCCCACTACACAAGCTTCTGAGTCTGCCAGGAAAGATTTTACAACGTCATCTGCCAAGTCAAACTCACACATCCAATCCTCGTGAAAATAGGCCCCGAGAAATTGGAATAGGCTAGGAAAATCTTCAGTTGTCATTCACAAAACCCGTCAAGATAAAGTACCCAAGTGGTGAAGTTGCATCTCGCCGCAGCACTAATCTAATACTAAACAGCTGTTCCAAATTTCCGCTCTGCCTCACAACACCCACACCAGCAGGAATAGGCACCCGTTCATTAATTACGAGTTTATTTGCGTTACCTGCTAGAAAGTCATCAATTTTTACTTTGTTGCTCCTCATAACATTCGAGAGTGCAGCTTCAGCTTCAGCCCTATTAAGAAATGTTGATGCAATGGGTATGTTCGGTTCAGCTAATAGTCTAGCTCTCAGTTGGGCCTCCGATCTATCGACATGTCTCGCAATAGCATGTCCTCCTCGAGACTCATGAGCCTCTAACCCTCCTCCTGGAACGATTTCACTGTAGGGGCCATCAGCAACACCCGACCCAGGACAAGGAGTGCAAGCCAACCCCAACGGATCCACCCACCCCGTCGGATTCGGCACGTACTGGTACTGATTCAACCCACCCGCCAACTTGATCGGATCCGGCGTCAGATACCGTCCAAGCCTAGGGTCGTAATACCGATGCCGGTTGTAATGCAGTCCGCTTTCCCCATCGAAATACTGCCCCTGAAAGCGCAGCGGCTGGTCCAGGTATTCCTCGCCGGCCAGGGTGATCGCGGCGACTTTGCCGTAGGCGTCGTATTGCGCTGACCAGACAATTTCGCCGCTGTAATCGGTGAGTTCCTGCGGGGTGCCGAGGTGGTCGAGTTGGTAGTAGAACGGGCAGGCTTTTTCGGGCCTTTGCCGTCGAGCAGCGCCAGCGGGCGGAAGGTGCCGGGCTCGTAGACGTAGCTGCGGTATTCGCTCGCGCTGCGTTCGGCGAGGAGGTGGTCGCCCTGCCAGAAGAATTCGGTGGTGACGCCGTCGACGGTTTTGCTGATGCGCCGGCCGAAGGCATCGTAGCGGTAGCTAGCGGTTTTGCCGTCGGGGCGAGTCAGACCGATCAGCCGATGCTGACAGTCGTAGCGGTATTCGGTGACGAGCTTCTGCGCGGTGCCGCGCCGTTCGCGGATCAGGTTGCCGAAGGCGTCGTAGTCGTAGTGGCGATCGCCCTGCATCAGCAGGCGGTTGCCCTTGACCTGTGTCGGGCCGGGGCGGTCCTGCATCAGCAGGTTGCCGGCGGGGTCGTGGGCGAAGGATTCCGGCAGTTCGTCGCGTGAATGGGTGACGCGGATCAGCTGGTCGAGGGCGTCGTAACCGTAGGTGCGTTGGCCGTGACGGGTGTCGGCGATGTAGTTCAGATTGCCGTTGGCGCTGTAGGCGTAGTCGCGGCGATAGAGGGAGTCGCGCCGGTGGCCTACGGCGTGAGCCAGCAATCGACCCTGATCGTCGTAGGAATATTCGCTGAGCAGCAGGCCTTGCTGGCGTTGTTGCTCGCGACCCGATTGATAGACGTGGCCTGTCAGTTGTGAACCGTTGAGGTCGATGGCCGTCAGCACGCCGCCCTTGGCGTAGTGGTAATCGAGCTTGCTGTTGTCCGGCAGGCGCATGCGTTTGAGCTGGCCGCAGGCGTCGTAGGTGTAACGCAGGGTGCCCCAGCCCTGATGCTCGGCGACCAACCGATCCTGCAGGTCGTACTCAAACGCCAGCGGATATGTCTGGCCATCATTGACCGCCATCAGAAGACCGAGGTGGTCGTATCGGTAGGTGATCTTGACCCCGTCCGGCAGGGTCTTGACCAACAGGCGCCCGGCGGCATCGCGCGCATAAGCGGTGACTAACTGCGAGCCGTCATCGCCGAACTCGATCTTCTCCAGCAGATGCCCGTTGAGGTCATAGGCATACGCCGTGCGCCGGCCGTCGAAGCCGGTTTCCTGTCGGATCAATCCGGTCGGCGTGTAGTCCAGCAGGTATTTTTCGCCAGACTCGTTTTCGATCTCGGTGAGCAGCAGCTGCGCATGATCGTAGCGATACTGCACCCGCGTGCCGTCGGGGTTGATCTTGCGCGAGACCAGGTGCAGGTCATCGTCGTATTCATAGCGGGTGAAGCGGCCCAGTTCATCGCGTTCAGCCGTGACCTGGCCGTAAGCGCCGTAGCTGTAGGCGCGGGTGGCGCCGGTAGGAAAAGTCGTCTGAACCAGTCGGCCAACGGCGTCCCAGTGCTGACGGGTAACGGCACCGTGTTCGTCAACCGTGGTCGTCCGCCGCCCCAGCGCATCATAGGAAAAGCGTCGTACACCGCCGTCAGGCCGGGTTTCTTCGATCAGTTGACCGAGGTCGTTCCACACCAGCACCTGCCGACTGGTGTCTGGATAGCGGATCGACAGCAGTTGCCCGCGAGCGTCGTAGTGGTAATGGCTGACCTGCCCGTCGGGATCGATCGCCTCAGTGACATCGCCCTGAGCATTACGCCGATACGTCCACACCGCCTCGCCACGCGAGCGGCTGTGCAGGAAACCGTTGCGGTACTCGTAGGACGTCGGCTCATCGTCCGGCGGAAGTAGCGCAATTAAACGTCCGACTTCGTCGTAGCGGTATTCGGTGAAGGCGCCGAGCGGATCCTGCTCGGCGATCAAACGGCCCTGATCGTTGTAAGCCTTGAGGTGCTCGCCGCCATCGGCTTCGACCTTGCGCACCAGCCGTGCGCGATCGTCGTGAACGTAGGTTTCTTCAGTGCCATCGACGTAATGCACCGCGACGCTGCCGTCGTCATCCCAGACGTAGCGAGTGTCCATCTGCGAGAACGAGGCCCAGTGCCGCATGCAGCGCGCCGCCTTGCCGGAGCGTTCCCACTCCCAGAAGAAGCTCGCGCCTCCGGTCAACTGGCGCTGCAGGATGACGTGCTGGTCGTCGTAGTCGTAGCGCTCGCTGTCGCCGACGGCGTTACACGCTTCGATCAGGTGCTGATAGGCGTCGTAGCCATAACTGACGAGGGTCTGTTCGGTGTGCCAGGGCTCAGCAAGATTTTGCGTCGGGTCAAAGCGCTGGTAATCCACCGCAACCAGATGAGCCCGGTCATAGCGCAGCAACAGCGCTCGACCCGCACCGTTATCCAGACGCTGAACACGATCCTGACGATCCCGCGAAATACGCAGACGGTTGTCATAACCATCACTAACCGCCGTCAGCCTTCCAGCGCGAAAGTGATAAAACCGTGCGGTTTCTCCGGCCAGCGCCAGAATCAGTTCCTCCGGCTCATCCCCGAGAAAAATCGCCGCCCGCGACAGACTGTTATGAATCGCCGGTCGCTCGACACTGGGCAGTGGAAACCGCGTGCGCCGGTTCTCATGGTCAACCCAGACCACAAAATCGCCATCGAACTCCAGCCGATGGGCCAGCGAGTGGCTCCAGCCAAACCCCAGACCGACATCAATCTCGGCGGCACTGCTGCGATACAACCGCGTGAACTCGAACGGAAACAACCCATCAAGGACACCATCTGTCAGGGTCAGCAGTTCCTCGCCGGTGACCATCGATACCGGGCAGCCGTTGGTGCAGGTCTCCGGCCCACAGTCAGCGCTGTCGCCGTTAGGATTTTTCGCCTGATCCGGCGCGTCATCGTGATGTTCGTTTTTCTTTAACAAAGCATTGCGCCTGGCGTCCCAGCGCAACTGCATCCGGCCTTTTTTCACACCCGTAGCGATACCTCGGGCGGCCACTTTTTTGTATTTGTCGACGTATTTGATGAACCCCTCGACGATGGCGAACATCGCCTTCACCAAACGCACCACGGCCGACAACAATTGCCCTGCACGTTGCGCCAGACGTAGCGTCAGATAGGCGATTCCTGCTGCGGCGCCGACGAACGTCAAGACAACACCGATCAGCACATCGATCAGCACTTGCACCACGACCATCGATACCGCTTCAGCGGTCTTGCCGCTCATTTCGCCGGGGGGCAACATTTCCAGCCAAAGGCTCGCGGTTCGCAGCAACAGACACAGCGCCGCTTCGTCACTGACCAGCAGCTGCAGTTTTTCCATGACCTGGGGAGCTGTCTCCGCCAGCACTTGCAGTTGCGTGGCGCCCTCCCCCAACCGTTCGGCGAACGCTCCCGGATCCTTGAGGATGTCGGACAGCATGCCAATGCTGTCCCACACACCCTCGATCGCCGCCCAGCTCCCGGCGAGCATGCCGTTACCCGCCGCCGTCGCTGCCGACAGCGGCCACTGCGGCTTGAATGTCTGCCACTCGTTACGCAACCAGCCATCCAGCTCAGCGTTCAAGCCATCGTAAGCAGTGAACAAATCCTCGACCTGCGCCGGCGAGACCTCGCTGTGTACATGCACTCGATAGAACTTGCCCGCGATCCCTGCGAACGTGCCCCTGCCTTGCGCATCGAGGGTCACGGGCGTGGTTTTGCCGCCATCCACGGCCACCACATCGACGACGATGTCGCCGAGCGCAATGTCGTATACCGACTCGAATTTGCTCTCGATCTCCATCACCCCACCCTCAGGGCACTGGATGACGCTGGAGAAAAAATTGTCGTCGCTGCTGCTGACGGCGGAACTGCGATCACCGAAGCGGATGACCCGCTCCATGCCCATCAGCGATGGCAGATCCGTGGCGTGGCTGACTTTGTCCGCTGTTTGACTGGCCCAGTGTTTGAGCTGTTCGCGGTAGAGGCTGAGGGTGTCAGGGAAGCTGTCGAGTTCCTGCTCGATACGAGCGATGGCTTCCATCAGCGCACGTCTGGATGCGGGTAGAACTGGTTGACCGGGTCGAACATGAGCGTTCCCTCGCGCAAAAAAATTTAGGCGCGGGAACTGTGCGGGGGATCAATCAGGAAAGAAGTCAGGCAAGTAGGCGATAGCTGTAGGACTAATCTGTAAAAAACTGCCAGAAAATAAACAGCCAAACAAAACGCAAACGCGGCGTGAGGTTTCCCTCACGCCGCGTTTATCAAACAGACAACAACAGGTTTATGGTGCGGTGTCGCGCGAACTCAACTCTCTGAGTTTGTGTTCGGCCAACGGATGCCCGGCCTTGGCGGCCATGCCCCACCAGCGAGCGGCTTCATCAGGATCCGGTGCCTTGCTTGGGCTGCCGGCAAGGCTGATCACGCCGACCTGATAAGCCGCTTTGCCATCCCCTGCCAGCGCCGCCAGACGCAGCAATCGTACACCCTCTTCGCGCGCTCCCAACCCCACGCCGCGAAACGTCAGAATGTGCCCATAGAAGCTTTGCGCGTCGACATCACCGAGGTTGGCCATGCGCGCAAATTGCCCTTCGAGCCAGCGCCAACCGCGCGGTTGCCGGACAAACCACGACCAGTGAAACAATCGGCGAGCCAGCCAGTAAGCGGCCCGCGCCTTGAGTCGTAAAAACACTCAGGCCTCCGCCGATTCCGGGTACTCGTATTCGAACACTCTGACCACTTCCGAGGCATGCCAGGACGCCGCGGCAACGCCGTCGGACGGCCCGGAAAAACGCCCAAGACGTTCAACGCATTCAAAAAAACCGGTGCGTGGTAAACGGCTTGCGCCCTGGCTGATGACCAGCGAGCTGCGCAACGGTTGTTCGGCCTTGGCGTCCAGCGCCGCCAGGTGTTCGAGCGCGGCGGTCAGGGTCTGCATCGCCGGCGTTGGTAACTGCAAACGTTCGAGCAATGCCCGATAGGTCAGAAGATGGCGCTGGCGGCGCGCCTGATCCAGCTCCCCTAACAATCCATCCCAATGTTGACGACTGATGCGTACGCTCACGATTCATCCCTCCAACCTGGCACCGTCAGTTCCCAGGCCAGGCTGCGGCGAATCGCGGCGTCGGGCAGACGCTCACCACTTTCGATCATGGCCAGATAAGACGGGCTGATGCCTACCGTGCGGGCCAACGCCTCGATGGCGATGCCCTTCCCTTCGCGCAAACTGCGTAGTTGATCCAGACCCGGAAGAATCGAGTCTGGTGATGCCGCGAGCGGCGCTGGGGCCGGCTGCGACGGTGTTGCGTTGATACCTGCTGCTTTCAGTAGAGCCTGATATTGAGCCCAAGGCAGAACCGCGTATTCGGGTTCGCCATCGCGTGCAATTATCTGAATATCCATGACTACCCCGTAGGACAACAACACTTAGCGAGTCGGCACTTTTCCCTAGAAGTGTAATCCTAACAGCGGCTAAGGTCGCGGGGGGTATCTATCTGTGAAAGGGACTACAACAATCAGGGCTTTTTCGGGCCCTGAAGTTGAAGTTGTTCCGGGGTATCAGGCAAACGTTCGACCACGGCGAGCTTTTCCGGTTGCTGGCGATTACGCCACAGACGGAAGGCATTGAGTTCATCGTCGAGACTTTTCATCACCCAGGCGAGGACGGCGATATCGTCGAGCATGCCGAATACGGGGATGAAATCGGGAATGGCATCCACCGGGCTGAGGAAGTACATCAAGCCTGCCACCACCGAAATCAACGCCTTTGGACTGATCGCGCGGTACTCGCCACGCCAGTAGGCCAGGCACAACGCCTGGAGCAAGCGCAGGTCATCTTTGAGCTTACCCAAGCGATTGCCTTGCGCTGCGCCTTTGCTGGCCACGGCAAACAGCAAGGTCGGCAGCCGGCCACGGGCCAGCAGTCGGCCAGCCAGAGGCAGGAATCGAGCGAAATTCCACGGAGCTTTCATCTATTCCTCCCGTTAAAATGTTATCCACACAAATTGTGGATAACCTTGTGAACAGAGCTGCATTTCAGCGCTGAGAGCCCCGTTTTATAAGGGCTGCGCTCAGATCGGGCGTTTTTTACTCACATAAAAAACCCCAATAATTCATTGACTTGGCGGCCAAGGGCGTCTAGCGCGAGTAGCCTAAAGCTATGACTGCCCTGACCGCCATCGGTTCGCTCTGTTTACCCTTGCCAACATCCAGATGCAACAACGCCCCGCATAAGCGAGGCGTTGTTGGTGAAACCGACGCTGATTACTTGGCAGCGGCGTCTTCTTTGGCTGGATCCTTGATGGCCAGCAGTTCCAGGTCGAAAACCAGAACCGAGTTGGCCGGGATAGCCGGGCTTGGCGATTGCGCGCCGTAAGCCAGATCGCTAGGGATGTACAGTTTGTACTTCTCGCCAACGTGCATCAGTTGCAGACCTTCAACCCAACCTGGAATCACGCCGCTCACCGGCAGATCGATCGGGCTGCCGCGCTCGACGGAGCTGTCGAATACGGTGCCGTTGGTCAGTTTGCCGGTGTAGTGAACAGTCACCACGTCGGTCGGCTTAGGCTGTGGGCCGTCAGCTTTTTTGACCACTTCGTATTGCAGGCCGGAAGCGGTGGTTGTTACACCCGCTTTCTTGCCGTTTTCTTCGAGGAATTTCTTGCCGGCGGCTGCCGACTCTTCGCTCATCTTGGCCATACGCTCTTCAGCACGCTTTTGCAGCGCGGCGAAGGCTTCAACCAGATCTTCATCTTTCAGCTTCTGTTCTTTCTTGCCGACGGCATCTTCGATGCCCTGGGCTACCGCTTTGGAGTCCAGATCATCCATGCCTTCCTGAGCCAGGCTTTTGCCCATGTTCAGGCCGATACCGTAGGAAGCTTTCTGCGCCGGGGTTTTCAGCTCTACGCTGGTCTGCGAATCACAACCCGCGAGGACCAGGCTAACCAGGGCTACCGCCGCCGCCAACCGATGCTGTTTCATGCTATTTCCTTGTTCATGCGCCGAAAGGGCAATCGAGTAAAGCCGCGAGCTTATCAGGCCGCCACGACCAATGGCTACCGGCATGAGAGCAGTAAAGCGGCGATAAGTTCAGGGATTAAAACGCATTTGGGCAAAGCGACGATGAAGCTTCTGTCATCTCGCTCTGACACAGGCATGCACCTCCTCGTCCATCATCGGGCGTAATGGCCACTTGCCCCACAAGGCTCGGCTCAGGCATAACAGCGCAACAATTCGACAAGGATGTTTTAACTTGCGCCTCTTATTCCGTGTTCTGACCCTGATCGTGGTGCTGCTGGGACTGGTTCTGGCAGTGGTGCTGTATTACATCGCCAACCCGAAACTGCCCCTCTTTACCCCCGTAGAACAGGTGCATTACCTGCAGCAATGGTCGGAGGAAGACCGGCAGACCTACTATTTCACGCCCCAAGGCACGCAGGTCAAAGGCCTGCGTTATGAATGGTTCCAGGCGCTGGAGCTACCCTTCTCCGAACAGCGTTTCGCCGCCCCCGACTACCTCGCCCGCTTCGGTTTTCTGATCGATCCGCAACAACAAGCCACGCCGAACAACCCCGGCAATCTGCCGGTGGGTTTCGCGCGCCATCAGAATCCCGGCAGTTCGGAGCAATATCTGGACATAACTTGCGCCGCTTGCCACACCGGCGAACTGCACTTCAAAGGCCAGGCCGTACGGATTGACGGCGGTACCGCGCAGCACGTCCTGCCTTCCAGCGTTCCGACATTACGCGGTGGCAGTTTCGGACAAGCATTGGTCGCCAGTCTGACCTCGACTTACGTCAACCCTTGGAAATTCGAACGCTTCGCCCGCAATGTGCTGGGTGACGAATACGAAGTGCGCCACGAACAACTGCGCAAGGACTTCAAAACTTCCCTGGACACCTTCCTCAAAGTTGCCTGGAACGACACCCACCGCGGTCTCTACCCCACCGAAGAAGGCCCGGGCCGCGCCGACGCCTTCGGGCGGATTGCCAACGCGACGTTCGGCGATGCCATCTCTGCGAGCAATTATCGCGTGGCCAACGCGCCAGTGGATTACCCGCAACTGTGGGACATGTGGACATTCGATTGGGTGCAGTGGAACGGTTCGGCGCAGCAACCCATGGCGCGCAATATCGGCGAAGCGCTGGGTGTAGGCGCGACGTTGAACTTCTTCGACGACAACGGCCAGCCGCTGCAAGGCGATGCGCGTTACGCCTCCAGCGTGCGCGTGCGCGATCTGCACAAGATCGAGGAAACCCTGCAGAAACTGCAGCCGCCGGCCTGGCCGGAAGAGCTGTTGGGTGCCGTCGATAAACCGCTGGCGGCCAAGGGACGTGCTTTGTTTACCGAGAACTGCGCCGGCTGTCACGTCCCGCGCGTCACACAAGAAGGTGAACGCTGGGTGCAGCGTTTGCACATGCTACCGGTGCAGGTCATCGGCACCGATCCCAACGCAGCCAACAACATTGCCAACCACCGTTTCGACCTCACTGCGCTGCAATGGGACTTGAAAGAACTGGAAAAAATGGATGTAAAACTGCATCCGACACCCAAGGAACCGCTGGATCTGAGCCAGCTGTCAGTCGCCAAAGGCCTAGCTTACGTCACCGCATTCGTCGAAAACCGTGCCTATCGAGAGGCCAAAGTGACGCCCGAGGAAAAGCCAAAGCTCGACGGTTTCGGCCTGCCCATCGGTGTTCGCGAGGAAGTCGCCTACAAGGCCCGACCGCTGGCCGGCGTGTGGGCCACGGCACCTTTTCTGCACAACGGCTCAGTGCCGAGCCTTTATCAGTTGCTGTCACCGCAGGATGAGCGCGCCAGCACCTTCTATAAAGGCACCTTCGAATATGACCCTCGGCATCTGGGCTATCGCACCGAGGCGTTTACCAATGGCTTTTTGTTCGACACGCGGATCACCGGCAACCATAACAGCGGCCACGAATTTCGCGCAGGCGAACGCGGCAATGGCGTCATCGGCCGACTGCTGCAGCCAGAGGAACGCTGGGCCTTGCTCGAATACCTGAAAGTTCTGGGCGGCCCACTGGAGGCGCAATTGCCATGATCTCGACATTCAAAAAGGAACTGCCGTTGCTGGCGCGAATCTGGTTGTGGCTGGGGCGTTTTCTGGGCAAAACGTTGCTGATCCTGATCGCCATTGGCCTGCTCGGCTGGGCTGTCGCCGCGGCCTGGTTTGCCTGGCAGCATCGCGGCCCGGTTTCGGCGCTGGAACAGATTCCGCCCGGTGAGGCTGCGATGACTCAGGATGTGATCCAGACGGCCGTGCGCATCGTTGATCAACACCGTGAAGGCACACGCTACCTGCGCGACGCGCATGCCAAGGCGCATGGTTGTGTAAAGGCTGAGGTTCAAGTGCTGCCGGCACTGGCGCAGTCGCTGCGCCAAGGCGTTTTCAGTGAACCGGGAAAAACCTGGCACGCGATGATCCGCCTTTCCAATGGCAATGCCTATCCGCAATTCGACAGTATTCGCGATGCTCGGGGCATGGCAATCAAACTGTTCGATGTGCCGGGCAAAGCGTTATTAAGTGACCGCCAGCAGCAGCGCGAACAGGATTTCGTGATGTTCAGCCACCCGAACTTCTTTGTCAGCGATGTCGCCGAGTATCGTCAGAATGTGGCAGCGCAGGCTGACGGCAAAAAAGTCATGGCGTTTTTTCCGGCGTGGGATCCACGCACCTGGCAAGTGCGCCATTTGTTTATCGCGCTGGCAACGTTGGCGCCGCCGCCGGACAGTCCGACGGGGACTGCCTATTTTTCGGTATCGCCCTACAAGTTCGGGGAAGCCAATGCCAAGTTTCGGGTGATGCCGGATCCGGACAACTGCCCGGCTTACACACTGCCCAAACAGAACCACGACTTGCCGAACTTTCTTCGTAGCGCGCTGAGCCAGCAGCTATCTACGGATCGCGTGCCCGCCTGTTTCGTCCTGCAGATCCAGCGTCAGGACGCGAACAAGTACATGCCGATCGAAGACACCAGCATTGAGTGGCGCGAGGTGGACGCACCCTTCGAAACCGTGGCGCGGATCACTTTGCCGCCACAGGACTTCGATACACCGGCGCTGAATCTGGCCTGCGATAACCTGTCGTTCAATCCGTGGTTTGGCGTTGAAGCGCATCGGCCGATTGGCGGGATCAACCGCTTGCGCAAAGCGGTGTATGAGGCAGTGAGTGACTATCGGCATCAGCGCAATGGCGGTTGATCACGGCTCTTTCTGTGCGGTAGATGAAGCCCTGACCCTTCCGGTTTCAGGCCATGTGGCGCTTGGAAGAAGGACGCTGAGAATTCCGGCGTTGGCGACCTTGTCGATCAACACCTGCACACTGATGGCGCCGAAATCGATTTTTTGCTCAGGGCCTGGAGCGAGTGCTGCGATCAACTCGTGAACCTTGGGCATTATCGGCTTGGCAAAACGCAGGACAGCACCGTCGGGGGTGATCGCAAAAATACGTTGATGAGGCGCTTCGCTGACACGTTCCAGACTGATTTTGAGATCGGCGGGCGAGAAAAAATCCCGGTGAAGATCGGTCCCGCCCGCAGCCAGTCGATTCGCCGGTAATCGCTGAATCGAGTGATAAATGCCATGCACGCGAAACCCTCGGGGGATGCGTGGCTGGCCCTGCGCATTCTTGGGGAACAGCGCGCTGCGGTCGAAGCCCGCGTATTGTCTGGAGAGCGGCACGGTAACAACTAGAAACTCACTGACGTTATGTCTGAGAATAAAACCGACATGGGGATTTGCCGACGGCAGTGCGGCTATTTGTTTTTGCAGATAGACGGCTGCTTTTTTTGCATTTCGACAGATCGGACCAAAAATCGGCATTAATTTGATCGGCGGTGGCGCCTGCAGGATGTCCGACCGCCAACTGGCTTTGAGCCGGCCTCGGTGCCGCCAGAGATCCCCGGCAACCACAACGTTTATCTCTCCGGCCGCCAACGCCAACAGGATCCACAGACTGCTGGGAATCGAGCCCTCTTCATACAGACTCTGGAAACGTCGCGAATCGCCATCGGGATTTGGCGCCAGGCGCGGCGACAGTTCCTGCTCATACGGCAGATTGCTCGACGTGTACAAGAGAAGTCCACCGTTACCGGCACTCAGATAACATTTCGAGTATTTTCGATGCATGTTCATCACTGCGGATAAATCGGCAATGGTGAAGAAGCGATTGCGCTGGACCCATTCCGTGGTGGCTTCGTCGGCGCCTTGAACCTTCGCCGGACGAGCATGAAAACTCGCCTCGAGAGAAAAACCCTTGGGGACGATCAACTGGCCGTTCGCACCAGCAGTCACTGCCCACTCGTGACGCTGATCCACGGCTGGCTCAGGCGGTTTTTCCTGGACCGCGCTGGCCTCAGCCTCGATCCGCTGAGCGCAATAGAATCGCCCGTCGCTGCTTTTCAGAATGAACCAGTGCAACTCGTTCCTTCGTGGCAGTTTCAGCAGGCCATGCAAACACGCTGCGGCGTCGTCGCTCGAGAGAAATGCAGGTTTGTCTGCCATGAATGACAGCGCATCCGTGTCGTCGGCAGTAACAGTGGTGGTTGCAGAGGGAGTTGGAGGCATGCGGTCGGGCTCTCGACAGGCAATGGGATCGGCGCCATGACTTGAAAAGGTCATGAACAACAGGAGCCATTGTCCGAAAGCGGTGCGACTGGCAGGCACTACATAGATATAGGCCGTGAAAAAAACCCAAACGCCAGACAGCAAAAAGCCCGCACTAGGCGGGCTTTCTGTGGAATCTGGCGTTCAGTGTTCCAGATTCCGAATATGGCGCAGCGGACGGGACTCGAACCCGCGACCCCCGGCGTGACAGGCCGGTATTCTAACCGACTGAACTACCGCTGCGCGAAACGCTTGAAACGAATGGTGGGTGATGACGGGATCGAACCGCCGACATTCTGCTTGTAAGGCAGACGCTCTCCCAGCTGAGCTAATCACCCTTCGCTTCGTTACGGGACGCATTATGCCACAAGTTTTCGTAAAGTGTTGATTTAATTGAAGTTTTTTTCAAATAAATCCGAAAACCGGTAAAACGACACATCCCGCGGGTACAACGTACAAACTTGAGACAGAAAAAAACCCGCATCAGCGGGTCTTTCCGTGGTGACCTGGCGTTCAGCGTTCCAGGTTACCGAATATGGCGCAGCGGACGGGACTCGAACCCGCGACCCCCGGCGTGACAGGCCGGTATTCTAACCGACTGAACTACCGCTGCGCTAAACACATGAAACGAATGGTGGGTGATGACGGGATCGAACCGCCGACATTCTGCTTGTAAGGCAGACGCTCTCCCAGCTGAGCTAATCACCCTTCGCTTCGGTGTGGCGCGCATTCTACGGAGCGACCCCACCTCTGGCAAGCACTTTTTTAAATAATTTTCTCAGGCCTTCCAAAGGCTTAGAGAAGGGTTGGCCTATTAGACGGCGGAGACAATAATGCCCCCCTTTGTATAAAGGAGAGACTCACCCCATGTGGTTCAAAAACCTGCTTATCTATCGCCTGACCCAAGACCTGCCTGTCGATGCCGAGGCGCTGGAAACTGCACTGGCCACCAAACTGGCGCGTCCATGTGCAAGCCAGGAGTTGACCACCTACGGTTTCGTTGCGCCGTTCGGCAAAGGCGAAGATGCTCCACTGGTGCACGTCAGCGGTGACTTCCTGCTGATTTCCGCACGTAAAGAAGAACGTATTCTGCCGGGCAGCGTCGTGCGCGACGCGGTCAAGGAAAAGGTCGAAGAGATCGAAGCCGAGCAAATGCGCAAGGTCTATAAGAAGGAACGCGACCAGATCAAGGATGAAATCATCCAGGCGTTCCTGCCGCGCGCCTTTATCCGTCGCTCGTCGACCTTCGCCGCCATCGCGCCGAAACAAGGCCTGATCCTGGTCAACTCGGCCAGCCCGAAACGCGCCGAAGACTTGCTCTCCACCCTGCGTGAAGTAATCGGCACCCTGCCCGTCCGCCCACTGACGGTAAAAATGTCGCCAACCGCGACCATGACCGAATGGGTTACCACGCAAAAAGCCGCCGACGACTTCTATGTACTGGACGAGTGCGAGCTGCGCGACACCCACGAAGACGGCGGTATTGTCCGTTGCAAGCGTCAGGATCTGACCAGCGAAGAAATCCAGTTGCACCTGAGCACCGGTAAAGTGGTCACTCAACTGTCGCTGGCCTGGCAGGACAAACTGTCGCTCATGCTCGACGACAAGATGACCGTCAAGCGTCTGAAGTTCGAAGATCTGTTGCAGGATCAGGCGGAACAGGACGGTGGCGACGAGGCACTGGGACAACTGGATGCCAGCTTCACCCTGATGATGCTGACGTTTGGCGATTTCCTGCCGGCGCTGGTTGAAGCGTTGGGTGGGGAAGAGACTCCGCAGGGGATCTAAAGCCTGACGAGCTTCATAATGTAGGAGTGAGCCTGCTCGCGATGAGGGAACGGCATTCAACGAAGATGTTGACTGTAATACCGCGATCGCGAGCAGGCTCACTCCTACATTTGTTTGTGGTGTTCATTCAATAATAAGGAACAAGCCATGCGCGCACTGGCTGCACTCAGCCGCTTTGTCGGCAATACCTTCGCTTACTGGGTTCTGATCTTTGCCGTCGTAGCGTTCCTGCAACCGGCGTGGTTCCTCGGCCTCAAAGGCGCGATCGTGCCGCTGCTCGGGCTGGTGATGTTCGGCATGGGCCTGACCCTCAAACTCGATGACTTCGCCGCTGTCGCCCGCCATCCGTGGCGTGTGGCGCTGGGCGTGGTCGCGCACTTCGTGATCATGCCCGGTGTGGCGTGGTTGCTCTGCCAGGTGTTCCACCTGCCGCCGGAAATCGCCGTCGGGGTGATTCTGGTCGGTTGCTGCCCAAGCGGCACGTCGTCGAATGTGATGACCTGGCTGGCACGCGGCGACCTAGCGCTGTCGGTGGCCATCGCCGCCGTCACCACCCTCCTCGCTCCGCTGCTGACCCCGGCGCTGATCTGGCTGCTGGCCTCGGCGTGGTTGCCGGTGTCGTTCATGGAGCTGTTCTGGTCGATTCTGCAAGTGGTGCTGCTGCCGATCATCCTCGGTGTGGTCGCGCAACGTTTGCTCGGTGACAAGGTTCGCCACGCCGTGGATGTGTTGCCGCTGGTGTCGGTGGTCAGCATTGTGATCATCGTGACCGCCGTAGTGGCGGCCAGTCAGGCGAAAATCGCCGAGTCCGGCCTGCTGATCATGGCCGTGGTGATGCTGCACAACAGCTTCGGTTATCTGCTGGGGTATTTCACCGGGCGACTGTTCAAGCTGCCGTTGGCCCAGCGCAAGTCGCTGGCCCTGGAAGTGGGAATGCAAAACTCCGGGCTGGGCGCTGCGTTGGCCAGTGCCCACTTCTCGCCACTGGCGGCGGTGCCGAGCGCGTTGTTCAGTGTCTGGCATAACATTTCCGGCGCACTGCTTTCGACGTACTTCCGCCGCATGAGTGAAAAGGAAGATCGTGAAGCGCTGGCGCAACGGGCGGCCGACTGACCTGAAAACTTGATCCCTGGATTAATGCTCGTCACTATGGTTCGCAACGCGGGGACGACCCTGCGGCTCGATCGAGTTTTTAATCTGGGGACGACCCCGTCAATCGATGGAGGTCTCTCATGTCCTGGATCATTCTGTTTTTCGCCGGCCTGTTCGAAGTTGGCTGGGCCGTCGGCCTGAAATACACCGACGGCTTCAGCCGCCCGCTCCCCACCGTACTGACTATCGCAGCCATGGCCGTCAGCCTTGGCCTGCTCGGCCTTGCGGTGAAGGAATTGCCGCTGGGCACGGCTTATGCGATCTGGACGGGCGTCGGCGCCGTGGGCACGGTGATTGCCGGGATCATTCTGTTTGGTGAGTCGATGGCGTTGATTCGGCTGGCCAGCGTGGCGTTGATCATCACGGGTTTAATCGGCCTCAAGGTCAGCGCTTAAACCACTACCGCTTTCGCGAGCAGGCTCACTCCTACAGGGAACCGCATTTCAAATGTAGGAGTGAGCCTGCTCGCGATGAGACTTACACAGTCACAGATTATCTGACGGCCCCACGCAATTCGCCCACCAAACCCTGCAACTTCGCCGGCTCCGCCCCTTCAACAGCAACAGGCGCACCCGCCACCAACGTCACCCGCGACCACAAGCGACGGAACACACCCTTGTTCGGATCGCGACTGAAGAAACTCCCCCACAACCCCTGCAATGCCAGCGGAATCACCGGCACCGGCGTCTCTTCGAGAATGCGCGTCAGCCCACCCTTGAACTCGTTCATCTCACCATCAGCCGTCAACTTGCCTTCCGGGAAGATGCACACCAGCTCACCGTCCTTCAGATACTGGGCGATGCGGGTGAAGGCTTTTTCGTAGATCTGAATGTCTTCCTGGCGCCCAGCGATAGGAATTGTACCCGCCGTGCGAAAGATAAAGTTCAGCACCGGCAGGTTGTAGATCTTGTAGTACATGACAAAGCGAATCGGTCGACGCACCGCGCCGCCAATCAGCAAGGCGTCGACGAACGATACGTGGTTGCACACCAGCAACGCTGCGCCTTCATCCGGGATTGCTTCGAGGTTGCGATGCTCGACACGGTACATGGAATGGCTGAGCAACCAGATCATGAAACGCATGCTGAACTCGGGAACAATCCTGAAGATGTAGGCGTTGACACCGATGTTCAGCAACGAGACCACAAGGAACAGCTGCGGGATCGACAGTTTCGCCACGCTCAACAACACGATCGAGACAATGGCCGACACCACCATAAACAGTGCGTTGAGAATGTTGTTGGCCGCGATCACCCGCGCCCGCTCATTCTCGGCGGTACGCGACTGGATCAGGGCGTACAGCGGCACGATGTAGAAACCGCCGAAAACGCCGAGACCGAGAATGTCGATCAATACCGCCCAGGTGTGGACGAAACCCAGTACCTCAATCCAGCTGTGGCCGGTGACGCTGTCCGGGATTCCACCGGAATGCCACCACAGCAGCAGCCCGAACACGGTCAGACCGAATGAGCCGAACGGCACCAGACCGATCTCGACTTTGCGCCCGGAGAGCTTCTCGCAAAGCATCGACCCCAAAGCAATACCGACCGAAAACACGGTCAGGATCAGCGTGACCACGGTTTCGTCGCCGTGCATCCACTCCTTGGCGTAGGCCGGGATCTGCGTCAGATAAATCGCCCCGACAAACCAGAACCACGAGTTGCCGACAATCGAGCGTGACACCGCCGGGGTCTGGCCCAGGCCGAGTTTCAGGGTCGCCCAGGATTGGCTGAAGATGTTCCAGTTCAGGCGCATTTGCGGCGTTGCCGCCGCCGCTCGCGGAATGCTGCGACTGGCCAGATAACCCAGCACCGCAATCCCGACGATGGCGCCGGAGACCAGCGGTGCGTAGTGCGTGGACGACATGATGACGCCCGCGCCGATGGTGCCGGCGAGAATCGCCAGAAACGTGCCCATCTCCACCAGACCGTTGCCGCCGACCAATTCGTCCTCGCGCAATGCCTGCGGCAGAATCGAATACTTCACCGGCCCGAACAACGCCGAGTGCGTGCCCATGGCGAACAGCGCCACCAGCATCAGCGACAGATGGTCAAACAGGAAACCGACCGATCCTATCGCCATGATGGCGATTTCCGCGAGTTTGATTACACGGATCAACGCGTCCTTGGCGAACTTCTCACCGAATTGCCCGGCCAGCGCCGAGAACAGGAAAAACGGCAGGATAAACAGCAGCGCACACAGGTTGACCCAGATCGAGCGGTCACCCTCGATGGCCAACCGATAAAGAATCGCGAGGATCAGCGACTGTTTAAACACGTTGTCGTTAAACGCACCGAGCGACTGCGTGATGAAGAACGGCAGGAAGCGCCGGGTACGCAGCAGGTTGAACTGTGAGGGGTGACTCATCTTCCGTGTTTCCCTGATTTTTCTTAGAGAGGGGCCTGGATACTTCTTATTGGAATCTCGAACCGCGTTCCAGGCCACACCTTACCTAAACTTTTCAGGTTATTTCTTTAAACCTGCGATGCACGGCGAGACAAACAGCTCACCGCGCCAAGCGCCCTGCACGGTGCGTTTGCCGACGATCAGCCACATCACCGCGAGCAACGTCACCAGTGCCGTGCCGAATACGCTGAAAAACGTCAGGTTGAGAACACTCGCCAGTTTCAGCGTCGCCAGCGAATAAACCCCCAGCGGAAAGGTGAAGCCCCACCAGCCAAGATTGAACGGAATGCCGTCGCGCAGATAGCGCACGGTGATCAGCAGCGCCATCAACATCCACCACAACCCGAAGCCCCACAAGGTGATCCCGCCGACCAGTCCCAGCCCCGCAGCAATTTCGCCAATACCCGGCAAGCCGTTAGCCGCAAAGATCGCCGGGGCATCGCCGCCGAGCAACAACATGCCCAAGGCGCCCGTACCGATCGGGCCGAGGGCCAGCCAGCTCGACGCAGCCATGTTTTCGTGAGGCAATTTGTGCAGCGCCATGCGCAACAGCAGGATCGTCAGAATGCTGAACGCCACGGGTAGGGAAAATGCCCAGAGCACGTAGCTTGTGGTCAACACCACCAGTTGCGAGTGGGCATCGGTCAGATGCGGCGCGAGCAAACCACCACTGGCCGCCGCGACTTCCGCGGCCACCACCGGCAACAGCCAAACCGCAGTCATCTGATCGATGCTGTGTTCTTGCCGGGTAAACATCATGTACGGAATCAACACGCCGCAGGCCAGCGACATCGCCACATCAATCCACCACAGCACTTCGGCAAGGTGAATCACGCCATCGCCCCAACGCGGCAGACCAAACACCAGAAAACCGTTGATGATCGTCGCCAGGCCCATGGGAATAGTGCCGAAGAACATCGACACGGTGGAGTGCCCGAAAATCCGCCGCGCCTCGTCGAAGAACAGCATCCAGCGGGCAGCGTAGGCAACGGTAAACAGCGTGAACAACAGAATGTTGAACAGCCACAAACCTTCGGCTACCGCGTGCAGGCCGGGAATGGCCAGTGGCAATTGCGCCAGCGCCAACGCCAGCACGCCGGTACCCATGGTCGCGGCGAACCAGTTCGGGGTGAATTGACGGATCACTTCACGCGGATGCTGAAGCTGGCTGAACGGCTTGATGCCGGGTTTGCTGCTGTTGGGGCAAGTCATCGTGAACTCCTGTCCTCTGGTGAGGTTGAGTCCATGGTAGAACCGAATCGAATATCTATATAACGGGTAATATCTCTAACTGTTATCTGTTTTATCAATAAGCGGTCAGACACTGCCCTCCGCTTCGATCACCAGAATCCGCGCCGCGCCCTGCGGATGCGCGACATGCTCGGTGCCGACCGACGCATGGAAGATGTCGCCAACTTCAAGCTGCACCTGTTTTTCCTCGCCCAGTTCGCGGTATTGCATGAGCACTTGGCCATCGAGCACCACGAACACTTCTTCGCCATCGTTGACGTGCCACTTGTACGGCTGATCGGTCCAGTGCAGGCGCGTGGTGATGCCGTTCATGTTGGCGATGTCCAGCGCGCCCCAGGCGCGCTCGGCGGTAAAAGACTTGCTGCGAATTATCTTCATGCGTCGATCCATGAGAGGAAAACTCCCTCAAGGCTAACCGAAACCACAGCCGTTATGGAGCGCTGCAAACCTTGGCCGCGGCTGGACGCAAGCTGAGCAACAGCGCGCCAACCGCCAGCACGATCAATACTGCACCGTAGCCATCAGTGGTCGCCAGCAAGCCAAAGCTGCGCGCCAAGTGCCCGGCGAGCAAGGCTGGTAAGCAAAACGCCAGATAACTGAGCACGTAATACGCTGACATCAAACCGGCGCGCTCGTGAGGCAAGGCCAGCGGCACCAGGCTGCGCACGGCACCGAGAAAACCCGAGCCGAAGCCGCAACCGGCGACCAGAGTACCGAGGAAAAACACCGTCAAACTGGCGCTGTGTACACCGAGCAGAATCAGCACCAGACCGATCGGCAGCAAACTCGCGCCCAATTGCAGCGAGCGTCTGGCGCTGCGATTGCGCAGGCTGAAGATCATCAGCGCGCCGGTCACGGTCAATGCCGCCACGGTTGCCCCGCCAATCAGGTTGGACGTCGAACCGGTCGCCGTGCGCACCAATGACGGTGCCAGCGAGGCGTAAAAACCACCCAATGCCCATGTAGCTGTGTTTAACGGCAGGACTTTCCACAAAATCGCGCGCGCTTGAACCGGCACATGCAAGGTCGGCCGCAACGACGCCCAGGCACCGGCTTGTCGGCTGACGCTTTCCGGCAAACGCCAGACATACAGCGCCTGCAACACAAACAACGCCAGCAACAGCCAGTACGTCAGTTGCAATGGCGCCGGGGCGAATTCGGCCAGCAGCCCACAACCCATGCCGCCCAGTGCCATGCCCAGCAACGGCGCCACACTGTTGATCAACGGTCCTTGCTGACGATCAGTGTCGAGCAGCGTCGCGCTCAACACGGCGGTGGCCATGCCGGTGGCAAAACCTTGCAAGACGCGCGCGCTGATCAGCCATGTCACGCTGTCGGCGTAGATGAACAACAGCATCGCCAGTGCATTGAGCAGCACGGCGACGAAGATCACCGGTTTGCGTCCCAAATGGTCAGACAGCGAGCCGACTGTTAATAGCGCCGCCAACAGACTGAGTGCGTAGACGCCGAAGATCAGCGTCAGCACCGCTGAGGAGAACTGCAGTTGATCCTGATACAGGTGATACAGCGGCGTCGGCGCCGTGGAAGCCGCGAGAAAACTCAGTAAGGTAATCGCCAGAAACCACAGGCTGGATCGATGGGACGCAAGGCTGGTCATGTGCACACTCCGCAAAAGCTAATTTTTTGCTTTTGCGGAGTGTGCTCTCGGCTTGCTCTTAAAGCAAATTCTTTGTGTTAAGGTCTGCCCCATGGCTATTAAAGAAGGTTTACGCCCCGGCGGCCGCAGTGCCCGGGTGCAAGAGTCGATTCATTCGGCAGTCCACGCGCTTCTGCAAGAGCAGGAGCGCTCAACCGTGACCGTCCCGCAAATCGCGGCGCGCGCGGGGGTTACGCCGTCGACGATCTATCGGCGCTGGGGCGATCTGGCGGCGTTATTGGCTGACGTCGCCCTCGCCCGCATGCGCCCGGACATCGAGCCGGCAGAAACCGGCAGCTTGCGCAGCGATATTCGCGCCTGGGCCGAACAGTATCTCGACGAGATGAGTTCCGAGCCCGGCCGCAACATGATGCGCGATGTGCAGGCGAGCGCGACGCCGGGGTATTGCGTGACGATTATTGGCGCGCAATTGCAGACGATCATTGAGCGGCATCCCGATGAGCAGGCGCCGAGCGTTGATCATTTGATTAATCTGGTGGTGGCGCCGGTGGTGTTTCGCATTCTGTTTTCGGCAGCGGCGCTGGAGGTTGAAGAGTTGCATCGGTTGATCGATATCGCGTTGCAACACGACTGACGCCATCGCGAGCAGGCTCACTCCTACAATTGGAATGCATTCCCCTGTAGGAGTGAGCCTGCTCGCGATGGCGCCTTAAGAGTCACCCCAAAAACCACCCGGTTCCCCACCTGCGACACCCCGCCGCTCCACGACCTTGGTCGACACTGACTAACCGCCCCGCGCATGCGAGACTGTCCGCCCGGGCAGGAGTGCCGGGAGGTCTTCTGTCAGGAGTGTTGCATGTCGTTGTCCAGCGGGCTGATCGCCGCCGTCGCCCTGGCCTATATGGCCATCATGTTCGCCATCGCCTTCTACGGCGACCGTCGCAGCGCACCTTTGCCGCCGCGTATGCGTGCCTGGGTGTACAGCCTGTCGCTGGCGGTTTATTGCACCAGTTGGACATTCTTCGGCGCGGTCGGCCAGGCCGCCGAGCAACTATGGTCATTCCTGCCGATTTACCTCGGGCCGATCCTGCTGTTGGTGGGCGCGCCGTGGGTTCTGCAAAAAATGGTGATGATCAGCAAACAGGAAAACATCACTTCCATCGCCGACTTCATTGCCGCGCGCTACGGTAAATCGCAAACCCTGGCGGTGGTGGTCGCGCTGATCTGCCTGGTCGGCGTTCTGCCTTATATAGCCTTGCAACTCAAAGGCATCGTTCTCGGCGTCAACCTGCTGATCGGTGCCGGTGCCGACGCCATGGGCACCCGCGCCCAGGACACTGCATTGATTGTGTCGCTGGTACTGGCGCTGTTCACCATCGTCTTCGGTACGCGCAACCTCGACGCCACCGAGCACCACCGCGGCATGGTGCTGGCGATTGCCTTCGAATCGCTGGTCAAACTGTTCGCGTTTCTTGCCGTCGGCGCCTTCGTGACTTATGGCCTGTATGACGGTTTCGACGACTTGTTCAATCAGGCCATGCTCGCCCCGCGCCTTGAGGAATACTGGAAAGAGACGATTAATTGGCCGTCGATGGTCGTGCAGACCGGCGTGGCGATGATGGCAATCATCTGTCTGCCCCGGCAGTTTCATGTCACGGTGGTGGAGAACATCGATCCGCAAGATCTGCGCTTGGCCAAATGGGTATTCCCGGCTTATCTCGCCTTGGCCGCGCTGTTTGTAGTCCCTATCGCGTTGGCCGGTCAGATGCTGCTGCCCAGTGACGTGCTGCCAGACTCATTCGTGATCAGTTTGCCGCTCGCTCAGGCCCACCCGGCGTTGGCGATGCTGGCGTTTATCGGTGGCGCATCGGCAGCGACCGGCATGGTCATCGTTGCCAGCGTGGCGCTGTCGACCATGGTTTCCAACGACATGCTGCTGCCATGGTTGCTGCGGCGCAACAACGCCGAGCGCCCGTTCGAGGTGTTCCGCCAATGGATGCTCTCGGTGCGTCGGGTGAGCATCGTTTTGATCCTGCTGCTCGCCTACGTCAGCTATCGCTTGCTCGGTTCGACGGCCAGCCTGGCGACCATCGGCCAGATCGCCTTCGCGGCGGTCACGCAACTGGCACCGGCGATGCTCGGCGCGCTGTACTGGAAACAGGCCAACCGTCGCGGTGTGTTCGCCGGTCTCGCTGCCGGTACGTTCCTGTGGTTTTACACGCTGATCCTGCCGATTGCCGCGCACAGTCTTGGCTGGTCGCTGAGCAGTTTTCCCGGGCTGGCGTGGCTGCATAGCAACCCGCTGAACCTGCCAATCACGCCGCTGACTCAAGGCGTGGTGCTGTCGCTGGCCGGTAACTTCACCCTCTTCGCGTGGGTCTCGGTGCTGTCCCGCACACGCGTCTCCGAGCACTGGCAGGCCGGGCGTTTTATCGGTCAGGAAATCAGTGCCCGGCCGAGTGCGCGCTCAATGCTCGCGGTACAAATTGACGATTTGCTGCAACTGGCGGCGCGTTTTGTCGGTGAAGAACGCGCACGCCAAAGCTTCATTCGTTTCGCCTACCGCCAAGGCAAAGGCTTCAATCCGAATCAGAATGCCGACGGCGAATGGATCGCCCACACCGAACGTCTGCTGGCCGGTGTCCTCGGCGCTTCCTCGACACGCGCTGTAGTAAAAGCCGCCATCGAAGGACGGGAAATGCAGTTGGAGGACGTCGTCCGAATCGCCGACGAAGCGTCGGAAGTCCTGCAATTCAACCGAGCCCTGTTGCAAGGCGCGATCGAGAACATCACCCAAGGCATCAGCGTGGTCGACCAGTCACTGAAGCTGGTGGCCTGGAACCGTCGTTATCTGGAGCTGTTCAATTACCCGGACGGCTTGATCAGCGTCGGCCGGCCGATTGCCGACATCATTCGCTACAACGCCGAACGCGGTTTGTGCGGGCCCGGCGAAGCGGAAGTCCACGTTGCCCGCCGCTTGCACTGGATGCGTCAGGGCCGCGCACATACGTCAGAACGGCTGTTCCCCAACGGCCGGGTGATCGAACTGATCGGCAACCCGATGCCGGGCGGCGGTTTCGTCATGAGCTTCACCGACATCACCGCGTTCCGCGAAGCCGAACAGGCACTGACCGAGGCCAACGAAGGGCTGGAGCAGCGGGTGAGTGAGCGGACACAGGAACTGTCGCAACTCAACGTCGCACTCACCGAAGCCAAAGGCACCGCCGAGGCGGCGAACCAGTCGAAAACCCGTTTCCTCGCCGCCGTCAGTCATGACTTGATGCAGCCGTTGAACGCCGCGCGCCTGTTCTCCGCCGCCCTCTCCCACCAGGACGACGGCTTGAGCAGCGAGGCGCAGAAACTGGTACAGCATCTCGACAGCTCACTGCGTTCGGCTGAGGATCTGATCAGCGACCTGCTGGACATTTCCCGGCTGGAAAACGGCAAGATCAACCCGGATCGCAAGCCGTTTGCAGTCAATGAGTTGTTCGACACTCTCGGCGCGGAGTTCAAGGCTCTGGCGCAGGAACAAGGCTTGACGTTCCGTGTGCGCGGCAGCCATATGCGTATCGACAGCGACATCAAGCTGCTGCGACGGATCCTGCAAAACTTCCTCACCAACGCTTTCCGTTATGCCAAGGGCCCGGTGCTATTGGGCGTACGGCGACGCGGTGGCGAGTTGTGTCTGGAAGTATGGGATCGCGGCCCCGGCATTCCTGAAGACAAACAGCAGGTGATTTTCGAGGAGTTCAAACGCCTCGACAGCCATCAGACCCGCGCCGAAAAAGGCCTTGGGCTGGGCTTGGCAATTGCCGACGGTTTGTGTCGCGTGCTCGGCCACACGCTGCGCGTACGTTCATGGCCGGGACGCGGCAGCGTGTTCAGTGTCAGCGTGCCGTTGGCGCGCACGCAAACCGTGCCAGCCAGCCCCGTCGCCGAGTTGAATGGCAAATTAATGAGCGGCGCGCAGGTGCTGTGCATCGATAACGAAGACAGCATTCTGATCGGCATGAACAGCTTGTTGAGCCGTTGGGGTTGTCAGGTCTGGACCGCGCGCAATCGTGAAGAATGTGCGGCGCTGCTAAACGACGGAGTGCGCCCACAATTGGCGTTGGTCGACTATCACCTTGATCACGGCGATACCGGGACTGAGTTGATGGCGTGGTTGCGCACCACGCTGGGCGAGCCGGTGCCGGGGGTGGTGATCAGTGCTGACGGACGCCCGGAGATGGTGGCGCAGGTGCATGCGGCGGGGCTGGATTATCTGGCCAAACCGGTTAAGCCAGCGGCGTTGCGGGCGTTGTTGAGTCGGTATGTGCCGCTTTAAAAGCACAAGATCGCAGCCTTCGGCAGCTCCTACCTGCGATCTCTGGTCTTTATTCTGGCAACTCGACCAAGCCGTCGACATCGGTCATCGCCCGTTCCAGCAGATCCGCCGGCAGGCTCTTGCTCGCCCGCGCGCCCAGCAATTTCAGCTGTTCACTGCGGCTGACCAGGTTGCCGCGCCCTTCTGTGAGTTTGTTGCGCGCGGAGCTGTAGGCCTTGTCCAGTTGCTGCAAGCGATTGCCGACTTCGTCCAGGTCCTGAATGAACAAGACGAATTTGTCGTACAGCCAGCCGGCGCGCTCGGCAATTTCCCGGGCGTTCTGGCTTTGGCGCTCCTGCTTCCAAAGGCTGTCGATCACCCGCAGCGTTGCCAGCAGCGTGGTCGGGCTGACGATGACGATGTTGCGGTCGAATGCCTCTTGAAACAGGCTCGGCTCAGCCTGCAAGGCGGCCGAAAACGCCGCTTCGATCGGCACGAACAGTAAAACGAAATCGAGGCTGTGCAGGCCTTCCAGGCGCTTGTAATCCTTGCCGGCCAGGCCTTTGACGTGATTACGCAGCGACAGCACGTGCTGCTTGATCGCGATTTGCCCGAGGCTGTCGTCATCAGCCGCAACGTATTGTTGATACGCCGTGAGACTGACTTTGGAGTCGACCACCACTTGCTTGTCACCCGGCAGGTAAATGATCACGTCGGGCTGGAAGCGCTCGCCGTCCGGGCCCTTGAGATTGACCTGCGTCTGGTACTCGCGGCCCTTTTCCAGGCCGGCGTGTTCGAGCACGCGTTCGAGGATCAATTCGCCCCAGTTACCTTGGGTCTTCTGACCTTTGAGGGCTCGGGTCAGGTTGGTTGCCTCGTCGCTCAGACGCAGGTTGAGGGCCTGCAACCGCTCCAGTTCCTTGGCCAGCGAGAAGCGCTCACGGGCTTCGGCCTGATAGCTTTCTTCCACACGTTTTTCGAAGGATTGAATGCGTTCTTTCAACGGATCGAGCAACTGCCCGAGACGCTGCTGGCTGGTCTCGGCGAAGCGCTGTTCACGTTCGTCGAAGATCTTCCCGGCCAGCTCGGCGAACTGCGCACGCAGCTCATCGCGCGAGCCTTGCAGATCGTTGAGACGTTGTTGATGGCTGTCCTGCTGCTCACGCAGTTCGGCGTTCAGCGAAGCGGCCTGAGCGTCGAGGCGGCGCAGTTCGGCTTCTTTGCTGGCACGCTCGAGGTTCCAGGCATGGGACGCGTCACGGGCGTCGTCGCGCTCGATCTGCAGCAACTCGACTTCGCGACGCAGGGCCGCCAGCTCGGCCTGCTTGGCGGCATTGGCCTGACCAAGGTCGGCTACTTCGTCACGACTGGCTTCAAGCTGAGCGTTAAGGCCATCCTGCGCCAGTTGCGCCATGGCCAGGCGCTCTTCGAGCACGCCAACCTCGGCCTGCCCGGTGCTTGCCCGGCGCTGTAGTTGCCAGGCCAGCGCCAACAGCGGCAACCCTGCGCCTGCGAGACCGAGCAACACGCTGGTCAAGTCCATAGCCATAGCGACTCCTGCCGATCCGATAAAGCCTGAAGGTTAACCAAGGTGTCAGAGCTTGGACAGCTCAGTCTTCGATGAGGCCCAGTTCCTGTTGCGCACGCAGGTCGCCGGCGCGGGCAGCCTGGCGCAACAGGTCGTGGCCGATACGTCGGTCACGGGCATTGCCACACTCGCGGCACATCAGCTGGCCGAGGCGGCTTTGTGCAGCCACAACGCCTTCGCGCGCCGGTTGCTTGAGCAGGCGGCCGGCGAGGTGCTTGGCATTATGGCTGTCACTCAGGCGCGGGCTGTCGAGTAGCCATTCGGCCACACGCACGGAAAATCGCTTGGGCGGGGTAACAGGAGGGAGTTGTGAGGTAACAGAGTCTGATACTGAGCGAAACTTCATAAAGCACTGTGGGACAGATCGGAAGGCGCGCCACTCTACTCTCTTTTTCTTACAGGTAAAGTCGAAAAATAACCCGGCACGCCCGTGCTAGAGCAAGCGCTCGGGACAATCCACAGAAGCTGTGGATAACTCAGTGGACAACCGTCCTTCAACCCTCGCAAAGCCTTGTAGAATGGGGCCCGCAGTCAAACTGACGATTTTTTCACCAACAAAAAAAAGCGATGTTTTTCATTGACTTAAACTTTCGATGCAGGCAGCCACCGGAGTCAGGTTTGGTGTGACAGCGTTGTTACAGCTCGCGCAACTAATGTGCACAAGTACCTGTTACCCGGTTATATCGATGCGCTTTTTCGGGTCGTTTGGAGCCTCATCTGGGGATAAACCGGTCTGGCACGCCACTTCATGACAAATTCTTCACCGACCGATGGTCGATAAATGAGCCAATACGGGGCGCACTTGCAACGGCGCGAGCAGACCTTCGCGGCACTTGCAATGTTTTTTCAACAAGGATTTGCTTTAGCCATTTCGATCCGTTACTATCCGCGGCGTTAGTACCAAGCTGAAAGTCAATTCCGGTCGAACACATCCCCACGGTCAGCCTTCTTCCAAGAAGCCCCTACCGAAAACAGCGGGAACGACCCCTCGATGGTTTCCAGGTAAATCTTGCGACAGCACTGCCTTTGATAAATGCAAAGGGTGTTGCGAAGGCCACTTACTCTGACCGAACCAACCTGCAAATTGATCAGGATCTTCACCCCGGGCCCAGAACCTTTGCCCTTGATGTGTTGCCTGCCCTCCTAAGTACCTACCTGCCAGCCCAAGCGCGCCAACTTATAAGCGCTTCAAACTGGCTGCTTTGTTCCAGTCGGGTTCTTCGTTCGACCAATGGTGGTCGACGTTACTGGAACGTTTTAACGTTGCACGGTTCTTATCCGTGTCATTTGTAGGAACACCTAATAACTATGTCTACTCAAATCCATACTCAGGATGCCATTCGCACCCTAACTAACGCTTTTGCTCCGATGAACTGCCTGATCATGGCCGCTCGCAAAGGCTGCTTCAGCTTCACATTGGTCAACGAACACGGTATCGCCCGCCACAGCGAGCGTCTGTACCCAGATCAATACTCCAGCGCTGAACCGCTGCAGGCCGTGATCGACCGTACACGTCAGGCACTGGTTGCCTGAAAGCCGAAAAGGCTGCAAAAGCAAAAGCCCCGCACAAAATGCGGGGCTTTTTATTGCCCGATGTTTCACTTTTTGCCGCTGGCGCTTAAGCACCAACGGATATAACGGTTATAACTCGGAGCCGGAAATATTTTAAAAACAGGCCTTTACGTCGCGAATATGACACTACACTTCAACTCAAGCGGCGTGATCCGCTTGCGGCGAGCCTGAACCGATCCACTGCTGCCAAGCCCCCTTCAGGTCTCGCCATTAATAACAAGAACCGAGGGTTTTATGGGTATCGCTGCCAGCGAACTGTGCCGCTACGTGATCCGTCCCACGCTGATCTATCTGGGACGCCACAGCGCGACTGCCGAATCTCTGCTGCTGGGCATCGCCGCCAGCCAATCCGCTCTCGGCTCCGCCCTGCATGACCGCCGGGGCCACGGCCTGTACCGCATCGCCGAGCACCGTCACCAGGCCCTTTGGGATGATTATCTGGCGCTCGACCCGGAACGCGCCAGCCTGGTTCGCGGCCTCGCCAGCCAGCATGCTTTCCTGACCGGCCCGCACCTGGAACTGACGGTCAATCTGCGTTACGCCACGGCCATTGCCTGGCTGCTGGTCGAAGAGCAAAACCCCACCCTCCCCGACTCAAACGATTTGCTGGGAATGGCGCGTATCTGGCGCCAGACCTTTCAACCCCAAGGTCGTCTGCGCGACTTCACTTACGCCTGGCAAACCTGTGTTTCAACATTGAATCAGGTCGCTTGCTGACCGACTGGTTTCAAAAGATCTGCCAACAGGTCGCGATTCTGGTCGGATTGTCCTACAAAACCGCTCTAACTCAAGGCATACGGACTATAGCGCTGGGACGAAAATCTTGGTAATTTTCGCCCCGGTGATCACCAGGAGTTCTAATAATGAAAAAAGTAATGCTCAAAACCACCCTTAGCCTCGCCGTTACCATGGCATCCACCCAGATCTTCGCAGCTGGCTTTGCCATCAACGAACACAGTATCAGCGGGATGGGCACCGGTTACGCTGGGCGATCCTCTTCTGCCGACGACGCAAGCACTGTTTATGGCAACCCTGCCGGCATGTCGCGCATCGAGCGTGAACAAGTCACTGGCGGTGTTGCATTCCTCGACGCAAAAACCGATATCAGCGATGCCAGCTCCAGCCCTAACGGCGGCAGCAACAAAGGCGACATGGTGCCCTTCACCTCCGTACCTATGGGCTTCTACGTCAAACCGATCGATGAGCATTGGGCATTCGGTCTCGGCGTCTACGTGCCGTTCGGCCTGATTACCGACTACGAAAACAACTTCGCCGGCCGCTACTTCGGCAGCAAGTCCGAAGTACAAGTCATCACCTTCCAGCCAACCGTGAGCTACAAGTTCAACGACGTGGTGTCGATCGGTTTCGGTCCGACCATCAACCGCATCGACGGCACCCTGGAATCGAACCTGTCGATCACTCAGGCCGCTCCGGACGGCAAGGTCAAGATCAAGGGTGACGACACCGCACTGGGCTACAACATTGGTGTGCTGGTGCAAGCCACTGACACCACTCGCCTGGGTCTGACTTACCACTCGAAAGTCGACTACAAGCTCGAAGGCAACACCAAGGTCAACTACGGTGTGCTGGGCGCAATCGGCCTGGGCGCCAACCAGAAGTACGACGCTTCGCTGAAGATCACCACGCCTGAATCCGTGGACTTCTCGGTCACCCAGGCCATCAACGACCAGTGGAACGTCTATGCCGGTTCCACCTTCACCCGTTGGAGCCAGCTGAAAAAGATCACCGTAGAAAACTCGGGCGTTCAGCCGCTGCTGGCCGGTCAGTTTGGCGAGATCACCGAAGACCAGAACTGGCACGACTCCTGGGCTTACGCCGTGGGTACGTCGTACCAGTTGAACAAGGAATGGGTACTGCGTACCGGTCTGACCTTTGACCAATCGCCGACCAACAACGTCGACCGCTCGCCACGTATTCCTACTGGCGACCGGACAATCTTCAGCATCGGTGCCGGCTGGAGCCCGACCGAAGACCTGACCATCGACGTTGCTTACTCGTACCTGAAAGAAGAGTCGGTGAAGATCCACAACGAAAACGATCGTGGCCAGACCTACGACGCCAAGTATGAAAACTCGGCGAACGGTTTCGGTGTCGGCGCTACTTACCGCTTCTGATGCTGCGCGGCGAGGCTAACCCCTCGCCCACTGAAAAGCCCCGCTCTCTTTGCAGAAAGCGGGGCTTTTTCATGCCTTCGCAACGGCTCCCCTGTAGGAGCTGTCGAGTGACACGAGGCTGCGATCTTTGGATCTTGATCTCAACACCAGGATCAAAAGATCGCAGCGTGCCGCAGCTCCTACAGAGCTATCGCAGGGGCGCCGGGGTTATGGTTTGAGGGGTTTCGAGGCGATGGCCTTTTCGATCGCGGCAATAAACTCCGGATCATCCGGCTTGGTCAGGCTGGAGAAATTGGCGATGACCTTGCCCTGGCGATCAATCACGTATTTGTAGAAATTCCACTTCGGCGCGCTGCTTTGTGCCGCCAGCACCTGGAACATATGCGTAGCGTCATCACCACGGACTTTTTGCGGTTCGGTCATGGCGAAGGTCACGCCGTAGTTGGCGTAGCAGACCTTGGCAGTCTCGGCGCTGTCCTTGGACTCCTGCTTGAAGTCATTGGAAGGAACGCCGAGCATTTCCAGCCCTTGCCCTTCGTAGCGCTTATGCAGCGCCTCAAGCCCTTCGAACTGTGGCGCGAAACCGCAGAAACTGGCGGTGTTGACCACCACCAGCGGTTTGTCGGCGTACTGCTTGCACAGATCAATGGACTCTTTAGCCCGCAACTTGGGCAACGAGCCTTGCAATACTTCCGGGCAATCGGCGGCCTGAGCCAATCCGGTCAACGCCATCAACAACGCGGGAACCGCACACCAGCGCATCAGCATCTCGAGCATCCTTGAGCGTTCGTCAGAACTCGACGTTACTCGCCGTGCCACGTTCTAGCAAATGCTCATGCCCAGTTGCATCAACGCCAGACCGCCCTGATGCCAACCCCACCACACCAGCGCCAGCAGGGCGACACCGAGTGCGGTGATGGCAATACGTGGCCAGACTCGGCTCATGCGGGGCTCGCACTGGCTTGCAGGCGAGCAACCGGGCGCTCGCGCACCGGCCAGTTCAACGCCGCCGCCAGCAGGCTGAGAAGAATCGCCACTTGCCAGATCAAGTCATAACTCCCGGTACGGTCATACACCACCCCGCCCAGCCAGCCGCCCAGAAAAGAGCCAAGCTGATGGAACAGGAACACGATGCCACCAAGCATGGACAGGTTGCGCACGCCGAACAAGGTCGCCACCGTACCGTTGGTCAACGGCACCGTCGACAACCACAGGAAGCCCATGGCCATGCCGAACAGATACGCCGATGTGGTGGTCACCGGCAGCCACAGAAACAGCGCGATCACCACTGCACGCAACAGGTACAGCGCGGTGAGCAAGCGTGGTTTCGACATGCGCCCACCGAGCCAGCCGGCGGTGTAGGTGCCGAAGATATTGAACAGCCCGATCAGCGCCAGAACGGTGGTGCCGACAGTTGCCGGCAGATGCTGATCGACCAGATAGGCCGGCAAATGCACGCCGATGAACACCACCTGAAAACCACAGACGAAAAAACCGAACGCCAACAGCCAGAACCCCGAATGCGAACATGCCTCACGCAGGGCTTCGGACAGCGTCTGTTCATGGCCGGCCAGCGGCAGCGGCTTGTCTTTGAGCATGCTCACCAGCGGCACGATCATCGCCACCAGAAGGCCCAGCACCAACAACGCAGCTGACCAGCCAAGCCAGCCAATCAACCCCAGTGTGCCCGGTAACATGGCGAATTGGCCGAAGGAGCCGGCAGCGCTGGCAATGCCCATGCCCATGCTGCGTTTCTCCGGCGGCACGGCGCGCCCGACCACGCCGAGGATTACTGAAAACGACGTGCCTGACAGGCCGATACCGATCAGCAGGCCGGCACTCAGCGACAAGGTTACCGCCGAATCCGACAGGCCCATGCACACCAGCCCCGCGGCGTAGAGCACACCGCCGACCAGCACCACTTTTGCCGCACCGAAACGGTCGGCCAGCGCCCCGGTGAACGGCTGCGCCAAGCCCCAGATCAGGTTCTGCAAAGCGATGGCGAAGGCAAACACTTCGCGCCCCCAGCCGAATTGCGCACTCATCGGCGACAGAAACAAACCGAAGCCGTGACGCACTCCCAGTGACAACGCCAGAATCAGCGCACTTCCGACCAACACCCAACCGCACGTACGCCACATCGATGTCATTGTTATTCTCCGGTCGCGGGTATATACCCGCTTGAACCTGAAAAAACTGGCGTCAGGCCAGTTCATCCAGCAATTTGAGCAAGGTTTCACGCTTCTCGGCGCCCAGACGGTCGATCAGCCGTTGCTGCGCCGCTTCCCAGGCCGGCAGCGCTGCTGCGAGGCGTTGCGCACCGGTTTCGGTGAGCCGGACGATGCGGTTGCGCATGTCTGCACCCTCCGCCAGCGCCACTAACCCTTCACCCTCCAGCACGCGCACATTGCGTCCCAGGGTGCTGCGATCCAGGCCCATGGCCTCGGCGAGTTCGGAGATGCTCGGTTGATCCAGACGTTGCAGGTTGCACAGCAGAGAATACTGGGCAACGTTGATCCCGAAGCCATCGAGAGCGCCGTCGTAATGCCTGCTGACGCCACGCGCGGCGCGACGCAGGTTGGTGCACAAACACTGAGAAGAAAGCATGATGCGTGTATATACCCGCGAATGTGTTAAATCAAGTTACAGATGAGTTTACCCATAACATTTGTGGCGCCTGGTACACCGATTTCGCGAGCAGGCTCACTCCTACAGGGGAATGCATTTCAAATTGTAGGAGTGAGCCTGCTCGCGATGGGGCCAGCCCATCCAGCAATAATCTCTTAGACCAGAACCAGCCCAACCAGCACCGCCATCTCCAGCAATTCCAGCAACGCCCCCGCCGTATCACCGGTCGTACCACCCAACCGCCGCACCATCACCCGCCGCAGCCAGACAAACACTCCGACAGCAATCACCAGCGCAACGACGGCGCTGAACCCGGCAATCACCACACAGGCCACGGCGCTAATCGCCAAAACCCACCAACCGACCCTGCGCGGCAAATGATCCGCCAACGCCTGGCCCAAGCCACCCGCACGCACATACGGCGTGGTCAGAAACAACCCCAGCAACGCCGCCCGTCCCAGCAACGGCACGATGATCAATGCCGCCCCCTGCTGTTGCTCGATCAACGCCAGCAGCGCGGCAAACTTCAGCAGCAACACCAACACCAGCGTCACCACCGCAATCGGCCCGCTGCGCGGATCCTTCATGATTGTCAGCGTGCGCTCGCGATCACCAAAACCACCGAGCCAGGCATCGGCGCTATCGGCCAGACCATCCAGGTGCAACGCGCCACTGAGCAGCACCCACACCGTCAACAGCAGCGCTGCGTGCAGCAACAGCGGCGCGCCAGCCAAGAACAGATTCAACCCCCAGAGAATCGCACCGAACAGCAGACCCACCAGCGGATAAAACAGCAGTGAACGCCCAAGCTGTTCGGGCTCGGGCATTCCCCGCAAACGAATCGGCAGGCTGCTGAGAAATTGCAGGGCGATCCACAGCGGCAACATATCAATGACCTTCCTTGAGCGAACCGTCGGCCTCAACCGTCAGGGAAAACAGCGCACCATGCGCCACTTCAACGCTGAGCAATTGTTCACGCGGCAAACCCCGCGCCTGTGCCAGCAGCAAACGCATCACACCGCCATGACTGATCAGCAACACCCGTTCACCGGCATAGGCCCCGTGCAGGCGCTTGACCGCCGCCAATACCCGCGCAGAAAAATCACTGACCGGCTCGCCCTGTGGCGGTGTAAACGAATAAGGATCAGCCCAGAACAGCCCGAGTGCTTGCGCATCCGTCTCCATCAACGCCGCCGCACTCTGCCCTTCCCACGCGCCGAAATGCAGTTCCTGCAGATCCTTGTCCCGTTGCACCGGCAGATTCAGTTGCTCGCCAAGTTCATCAGCGAAACGCGCACAACGCTGCAATGGCGAGCTGACCAGACGATCCCATGGCCCCGCCGCAACCACCGCCGTGCGCATCTGTGCCCAACCGGTGTCGGTGAGCGCATCGTCGAGACTGCCGCGCAACCCTCCGCCCAGTTCAGTCTCGCCGTGACGCAGCAGATCCAGACGCAACGTCATGCCGGGCGATCCGCCACTGCCGCTTCTGCGAACGTCGCCATCTGCCCGTGCAGGTCACAGGCCAGACGCAACAACGGTACCGCCAACGCAGCACCGCTGCCCTCGCCCAGACGCAGACCGAGTTCCAGCAGCGGCTCGGCTTGCAGAGCTTCCAGGACATGCCGATGACCCGGCTCGGCACCACGATGGCCGAACAACAACCACTCGCGGCACGCCGGATTCAGGCGCACAGCGACGAGCGCGGCGACCGTGCAGATAAAGCCGTCGACCAATACCGCAACGCCTGCCTGAGCGCAGGCCAGATAAGCACCGGCCAGCGCTGCAATCTCGAAACCACCGAGGTTGAACAGCGTCTGCAAGGCATCGCCCCGCTGCGCCGCATGCAGTGACAACGCGCGCTCGATCACTTGCGCCTTGCGGCTGACACCTTCGGCGTTCAAGCCAGTGCCCGGACCGGTCAGCAGCGCCACCGGGCAATCCAGCAACGCGCAAGCCACGGCGCTCGCCGCGGTGGTGTTGCCGATGCCCATTTCGCCGCCGATGAACAACTGCGCACCCGCCTCTTTCGCGCGCAGCACGCTGTCACGACCGGCCAGCAAAGCGAGCTCGCCCTGCGCCTGTGTCATCGCCGCGCCCTGCACGAAATTTGCCGTGCCCAGCCCAATGTTCAGATGACGCACACCGGGTAGATTCAGCGACGGCGTCACCGTGCCCAGATCCACCACTTCAAGCTGCGCACCGAGTTGTCGCGCCAGCACACTGATCGCCGCGCCGCCGCTGACAAAATTGAGCAGCATCTGCCCGGTAACTTCCTGCGGGAACGCAGAAACTCCTTCAGCGACCACGCCGTGGTCACCGGCAAAAATCGCAATCCAGACCTGTTCGAGCGTCGGTTTGACCTGCCCCTGCAGGCCAGCCAGTTGCACCGCAACCGATTCAAGCCGACCGAGCGAACCGGCCGGCTTGGTCAGTTGCTGCTGCCGCGCCGCCGCTTGTGCAACGACATTCGCATCCACCGGTTTGCACGGATTGAGCCACCACGATTGAGTCATAACGCAGGTCCTTTCAGAGTCAGGGGCAGGCCGGCGACGGTCAGTACGACACGCTGACAGCGCTCAGCCAGAGCTTGATGCAGCCAACCGGCTTCATCGACGTAGCGGCGAGTCAATTCGCCCAGCGGCACGACACCCATTCCGGTCTCGTTGCTGACAAAAATGATTTCGCCCGGCAGCGTTGCCAGGCAGTCCAGCAAGGCGTCGCGCTCGGTGGCGAGGCGTTCGACGTCCTCGAGCATCAGCAGATTGGTCAGCCACAGGGTCAGGCAATCGACCAGCAGACAGCGCTCGGCGCTGGCGGATTCACGCAGGATGCGAGCCAGTTCAAGCGGCTCTTCGATGAGTGCCCATTCGACAGGGCGACGGGCGCGGTGATGGGCGACGCGGTCGCTCATTTCACCGTCGAGCGGTTGGCTGGTGGCGATATAAGTGACCGCCAGGTGGCTTTCGCTGGCGAGTTTTTCTGCCAGGCGACTTTTGCCGGAACGAGCGCCACCGAGGATCAGTTGGAGCATGAGGGAATCCTGAAAATTATGTGTTGAGCCGACCAGCTCTTTCGCGAGCAGGCTCGCTCCCACAGGGATCTCGAACGGCCACTGATTGGGTGTACAGCTCAAATCCCTGTAGGAGTGAGCCTGCTCGCGAAGGGGCCGGCACAGGCCATTCAAATCCCACAGAGCTGACGCAACAAACCGGTATCGAGATGCTTCTCCACCAGATCCGCCAACCGCTCGATATCACGCTCGCGCAAGCCGTGGTAATCCACTTCCTGCACATCACTCAAGCCGGCCCAGCGCAACAACGCCGCACTGGCCGCCGGCGACTCGAACAAGCCATGCAGATACGTGCCGAACACTTGCCCATCAGCACTTTGCGCACCATCGCAGCGGCCGTCATCCAGATGCACCGCGGCGTTTTCCAAGGCCGGCCCGGTGGTCACGCCAGCATGAATTTCATAGCCGCTGACCTCGGCCTCTTCCAGCGCCAATCTTCCCCGCACATTGCGCAGCTGTTTCTCGGCCTCCAGCGTCGTATCAAACGCCAACAAACCCAAACCGGCACTGGAACCCGCCGCGCCCTCCAGCCCCAACGGGTCATGTACCTGCTCACCGAGCATTTGCAGGCCGCCGCAGATCCCCAACACTTTGCCGCCGTAACGCAAGTGCCGACTGATCGCCACGTCCCAGCCATTGGCGCGCAGATACGCCAGGTCACTGCGCACGCTTTTCGAGCCGGGCAGGATGATCAAATCCGCCGCAGGAATCGCCTGCCCCGGACCAACGAATTGCAGATCGACCTGCGGATGTAATCGCAACGGGTCGAAATCGGTGTGGTTACTGATGCGCGGCAGCACCGGCACCAGCACTTTCAACAGTTGCTCAGCCTTGTCGGTCTGGCGTTGATCAATGCCGTCTTCGGCTTCCAGATGCAGATCCATCACGTACGGCAACACACCTACGACCGGCTTGCCGGTGCGCTGCTCAAGCCAGTCCAGGCCCGGTTGCAGCAGGGCGATGTCGCCGCGAAAACGGTTGATGATGAAGCCTTTGACCCGTGCCTGCTCACTTGGCGAGAGCAGTTCCAGGGTGCCGACCAAGTGCGCGAAAACCCCACCGCGATTGATGTCGGCAATCAGCAGCACCGGGCAATCGACTGCTTCGGCAAAGCCCATGTTGGCGATGTCGCCGGCACGCAGATTGATTTCCGCTGGCGAGCCTGCGCCTTCGACCATCACCAGCGGATACGCCGCGCTGAGGCGCTCGTGCGAGGCGAGCACCGCTTTCATCGCGATGGCTTTGTAGTCGTGATAGGCGACGGCGTTCATGCTGGTGACCGCGCGGCCATGGATGATCACCTGCGCGCCAGTGTCGCTGTTGGGTTTGAGCAGCACCGGATTCATGTCAGTGTGCGGCGCGAGAAACGCCGCTTGCGCTTGCACCGCTTGCGCACGGCCGATCTCGCCACCGTCGGCGGTCACTGCGCTGTTGAGCGCCATGTTCTGCGGCTTGAACGGCACCACCGCTACACCCTGACGGGTTGCCCAGCGGCACAGTGCCGTGACCAGCGTACTTTTACCGGCATCGGAAGTGGTGCCCTGCACCATCAGGGTTGTCATGCTGACTGTTCCTTGGAGCAATCCTTGGTGAATGCTTGCAGCGCCTGTTCAAGACGCGCCTCTTCGGCGGCATCGGCAGGCAGGCCAAAACGCAGGCTGCTGTTATGCGTGAAGATGCGCAGGAGAATGCCGCGCCGCGCCATGAAGTCGTGCAGTGTCTGGGCGTGCTCGGTGATCAGCCACTGAAACAGCGCGCAGCCGCCCTGGGGCTTGAAGCCGTAGCGCTCCAGCAACGAGGCCAGTCTTGAGCTCGCTTCATCGCTGCGAATCCGTTGTCGGGTATGGCCCTCGGTGTCTTCCAGGCACGCCTGGCCGAGTACCCGCGTCGGCCCGCTGACCGCCCACGGCCCGACCTGTTCGGCAAGCAGTCTGAGCAACTTGCGCTCGGCCAGCACAAACCCCAGACGCACCCCGGCCAGACCGAAAAATTTGCCGAACGAACGCAACACGATCAAGCCGACCTGATGCGCATGGGCTGCCAGGCTGAGTTGTGGTGAGTTGTCCATGAACGCTTCATCGACCACCAGCCAGCCACCGCGCTGCGCCAGTCGCGCATGCCAGTCGAGCAGGCGCGCCGGGGTCAGGCTCAGGCCGGTCGGATTGTTCGGATTGACCACCACCAGCACGTCGAGGCTGTCGAGAAAAAACTCGACTTCTTGCTCCATGACCTCACGCACGATGTAACCGCTGCGGCGCCACGCCTCGGCATGCTCGGCGTAGCACGGCGACAACACGCCAACCTTGCCGGCCCGGCGCAAGCGCGGCAGCAACTGGATGGCCATCTGTGAACCGGCGACCGGTAATACCTGCGATGCACCGTAGTAGTCGCAGGCAGCTTGTTCCAGACCATCGTCGGTTTCCGGCAAACGTGCCCAGGCGCGCAGCGGGATATCCGGAACCGGAAATGGCCACGGTGCCAGACCGCTGGACAGGTCAAGCCAATCGCTTTCGGCGATGCCGTATTGCTGCGCCGCTTTGCGCAAGCGGCCACCGTGCTCAAGCATAGAATTCAGCCCCCACGCAAAGAATCAGCAGCCACAACCATACCCCGCGCTGCACCAATTGCCAGCCGCGATCAATGGAATCGGCATCGGCTGGCGCGCCTTCGCCGAGTTGCGGACGCTCATGCAATTCGCCGTGATAGATCGCTGGGCCGCCAAGCTCAACACCGAGCGCACCGGCACCCGCCGCCATCACCGGACCTGCGTTGGGGCTGTCCCACTGCGGCGCCTGAGTGCGCCAGCACTTCAACGCCAGTCGGGTTTTACCCAGCAGCGCGTAGGTCAACGCCACCAGACGCGCAGGAATGTAGTTGAGCACGTCGTCGATTTTTGCCGCTGCCCAGCCAAAACGTTCGAAACGTTCGTTGCGATAACCCCACATCGCATCGAGCGTATTGCTCAAGCGATAGAGCACCACGCCCGGCGCACCGGCGACGACAAACCAGAACAGCGCGGCGAATACCGCGTCGCTGCCGTTCTCCAGCACCGATTCGGTGGCGGCGCGGGCGACAGCGGTGCTGTCGAGTTCATCGGTTTGACGGCTGACCAGATAACCGACGCGCTTGCGTGCTTCGTCCAGATCATCCGCGCGCAACGCAGCGGCCACGGGTGCGACATGCTCACCGAGGCTGCGCATGCCAAGGGCGCAATACAGCGCGAGAATCTCGACGAGCCAACCGACATAAGGTGCCCAGGAAAATGCCGTCGCGAGCAGCGTCAACGGCAGCACCGCGATCACCCAGGCCGTGACGCCATGACTGCGCCAGCCTCGGCCGGCGGCATTGAAACGTTGCTCGATGCGCCCGGCAAAATTGCCGAACGCCACCAGCGGATGCCAGCGTTTCGGTTCACCCAGCAACGCATCCAGCGCAACTGCGGCGACACTCAACAACGCCACACTCATTGACTCACTCCCCAATAATTGTCGTACAGCAACTCATTGAGCGGACGCGCCTGCGCCCACCCTTCGAGTACCAGCATCGGCGCCGGATAAAATTCCTTGACCGGGCCCAGACATAACACCGCCAGCGGCTTGGCCCCGGCCGGCAATTTCAACAGATCGGCCAGCGCCTGTGGCTCGAACAACGAGACCCAGCCCATGCCCAGTCCTTCGGCACGGGAAGCCAGCCAGAGGTTCTGAATCGCACAGGACAACGACGCCATGTCCATTTCCGGTAGCGTGCGGCGACCGAAGATGTGTTTTTCGCGATCGTCCATCAGCGCCGCCACCAGCACTTCGGCGCAGTCGTTGATGCCCTCGACCTTGAGCTTCATGAATTCATCGCTGCGCTCGCCCAGGGCTTCGGCGGTACGGACGCGTTCTTCTTCGACGAGGTTCTGGATCTGGCCGCGCAGGGGACGGTCGCTGATGCGGATAAAACGCCAGGGCTGCATCAGACCGACGCTCGGCGCCTGATGGGCGGCTTCGAGCAAACGGCGCAGCAATTCGGGCTCGACTGTGCCGCCAGTGAAGTGGCGCATGTCGCGGCGTTCGGCGATGGCTCTATAGACGGCTTGGCGTTCGGCCTCTGTATATGCGTTATCTTTCATGGCCCCTTCGCGAGCAGGCTCGCTCCCACAGGAGACCGAGTTTCTTCAGACACTGCATCACTTACTGTGGGAGCGAGCCTGCTCGCGAAGGCGGCCTCGGCATCAGGCGCAAAGAGTGCCGCGACAGCCACAGGATTCGACGGGAAATAGAAGTGCACATAAGAAGCCGTCATCCGCCCTTCCCGATAAACCGCCTCAGCCCCGCGCCCGCCATTCGGGCTCAAGCCACGGGCAATCGGCGTCAGCTCAGTGGTGGTCAGCGAATGATGATAGGTGTGGCCACGCAGAGAGCCTTCCGGCAGATCCACCGCTTGCAGCGCCAACGCCGCCAGACGCTTTTGCATCACCGCATCGCCCGCCAGCAAACCGACCAGTTCGGCGCGAGTGCCTTCGACGTCGGTCAAGGAATCGAGCAGATACAACATGCCGCCACACTCGGCGAGTAACGGTTTGCCGGCCGCATGATGCGCACGGATCGCGTCGAGCATCGCGGTGTTTTGCGACAGCGCAACGTGATGCAACTCCGGGTAACCACCGGGCAGATACAGACTGTCCGCCGCAGGCAATTGCGTGTCGCGGATCGGCGAGAAGAAACTCAGTTCGGCGCCCATCGCCCGCAGCAGCTCGAGACTCGCGCCATAGGTGAAGGCAAACGCCTCATCACGTGCGACCGCGATACGCACGCCTTCAAGCAGCGGTTCTGCGACAACTACGTCAGGCGCGGCAAATTCCACAGCCGGTGGCAGCGCTACCTCGCAACTGCTGGCCAGCGCGTCGGCGGCCGCGTCGAGGCGCATATCAAGGTCATTCAGTTCGCTGGCCTGGACCAGACCAAGATGTCGACTCGGCAGTTCGATGCCGGTCTCGCGAGACAACGCGCCGTACCAGCGCAAACCTTCAGTGAGGCTGCCTTCGAGCAATTGTGCGTGGCGCAAAGTGCCGACACGGTTGGCCAACACTCCGGCAAACGGCAGATCCGGCTGATACTTCGCCAGGCCCAGCGCCAACGCACCAAAGGTCTGCGCCATGGCCGTGCCGTCGATCACTCCAAGCACCGGCACACCAAAATGTCGCGCCAGATCGGCGCTCGATGGCGTGCCATCGAACAACCCCATCACGCCTTCGATCAGGATCAGATCGGCCTCAGCGGCGGCTTCCCACAACAGACGACGACTTTCCTGCTCGCCGACCATCCACATGTCCAGTTGATACACCGGCGCACCGCTGGCGCGCTCGAGAATCATCGGATCGAGAAAGTCCGGGCCGCATTTGAAAACGCGCACCTTGCGCCCCTGATTGCGATGCAAACGGGCGAGCGCGGCGGTGACGGTGGTCTTGCCCTGACCGGAGGCCGGCGCGGCAATGAGTACCGCCGGGCAGTGACGTGGTTGATTCAAAGTTCGACGCCTTTCTGCGCTTTGATGCCAGCCTGGAAGGCGTGTTTGAGCATGCCCATTTCGGTGACCGTGTCGCCCATTTCGATCATTTCCGGCTTGGCCGCGCGACCGGTGACGATCACGTGCTGCATCGGCGGACGTGCCTGCAAATCGCTGAGCACCTGATCGAGATCGAGATAACCGTGTTTGAGGGCGATGTTCAATTCATCGAGCACCACCAGGCCGATCAATGGATCGCGCAGCAGTTCACGGGAGACGGCCCAAGCGGCTTCGGCGGCGGCGATGTCGCGTTGACGATCCTGGGTCTCCCAGGTGAAGCCTTCGCCCATGACGTGGAACCGTACCTGCTCCGGGAAGCGGCGGAAGAACAGCTCTTCGCCGGTGCTGTTGCGGCCCTTGATGAACTGCACCACGCCACACTGCATACCGTGGCCCATGGCGCGGGCGAGCATGCCGAACGCCGAGCTGCTCTTGCCTTTGCCATTACCGGTCAGCACCAGCACCAGGCCGCACTCGTCGGGCGAGTTGGCGATGCGTTCGTCGATCACGGCTTTTTTGCGCTGCATACGCGCCAGATGGCGCTCGTCGCGCTCGGGGGAATCAGTCATGGGGGAGCTCTCCGTTGAGGCTGGATAACGGCGGGCAGGCACAAGAATAGACGGCAAAAAGCCTGGCATCGCCCACCGTGATGCCGCTGGATGGATCAGGCCGGTCTCCGGGCTCATGAGCGGCATTCGCCAGACTGCGCGCCTTCCCGCTTCTTTCGAGGCAGTGGCTCAAGGCGCAGCTTTTACTCATTTACCGTTGCGGGGGCAGCGCCGGGATCGTGGTGACTTCGCTTGAAGACAACCCTCACCGGCTTCCCTGTTTCACTCTGTCGACGGGGGTCACAGAGCACCTGAAACAAGCCGCGAAGGTTAGAGGGTTGGGGGTGGAGCGTCAATTAAAGAGGGGGTCAGCGGGCGAATAACTGCCGCCGATCAATTATCTGGCGCCAATCTTGTGCCACACTGATACAAATGATATCAAAGAGCCATGCTTTTCTCCGAAAACGCCCATCACAACAATAAGGATGATTACGATGCAAGGCATGATCATCAGCAACCCGCGCCTGGAATTTCTGCGCCCGGTGCTTGAACGCTGGTTTGACTGTATCGACCGCTTTAACGCCGTACGGGGCGACAGCGACACACCGTACTGGCATGACGAGAAGGCCAATCTCGGTTCGCTCTCGGCAGCGGCCTGGATGGCCGAACTGGTCACCCTGAACGACACGCCTACGCGCAAACAAAATGAAGAAGGCGAGCGCAATGCCCGCGCTGATCTGTTCGTTGCCGGCGCCGAAGATCGCGCTTACATACAGGCCACACAGCGCTGGCCACGGGTCAACAACCTCAACCTGACCCAGGCCCTTCTCGACATCACCAACGATGCCAAACGCATCAGCTTTGCCAGCGACCTCAAACTCGGCTGCCTGTTTGTCGCCCCGCAAAAAGCCCAGCACAGCGCCAGCCCGGAAGAACTGCAGGACATGGTCGACGACCTGCAAAAAGAACACACCTGCGCGGTCGCCTGGTATTTCCCGTACGCCTACCGCAAGTTGCGCAGCGAAGCCGGCAACTATCACCCCGGCATTGCCGTGCTGTTCAAGGAGGCCCGCGGTTGAGCAGTTGAACCATCGGTCTTGCGCGCGCCTCTATGATTAAGAATGCATTCATAGGGAAGATCAGCAATGCGCAAGACCCAGCTCGCTCTCGTTATCGCGCTCGCCGGAGGGCTCGTCGCCTGTGGTGAATCCTCCAGCCTGCAAGTCTCCGACGGCACCGGCCCGTCACCGAAACTGCCCGAACCGAACAAGACCCTGGTCCCGACGGTGAACATCGCCCCGGCGATCGGCTGGCCCCAGGGTGGCAAACCCACCGCAGCGGCGGGCACGCAAGTCGCGGCATTTGCCGAAGGCCTTGACCACCCGCGCTGGCTCTATGTGCTGCCTAACGGCGATGTACTGGTAGCGGAAACCAATGCCCCACCGAAACCTGACGACAGCAGCGGCATTCGTGGCTGGGTCATGAAGAAAGTCATGGGCAAGGCCGGGGCCGGCGTGCCGAGTCCGAATCGCATCACATTGCTGCGCGATGCCGACCACGATGGCGTCGCCGAGACGCGCACCGTGTTTCTACAGAATCTCAACTCACCATTTGGCATGACCTTGGTCGGCAATGATCTGTATGTCGCCGACACCGATCGCCTGCTGCGATTCCACTACGAAGCCGGTGCGACCGAGATCAAAACCCAGCCGATCAAAGTGACCGACCTGCCGGGCGGCACGATCAACCATCACTGGACCAAAAACGTCATTGCCAGCAAGGACGGCAGCAAGCTGTACGTCACCGTAGGCTCGAACAGTAATGTCGGCGAAAACGGACTGGATAAAGAAGAGGGCCGCGCAGCGATCTGGGAAGTGGATCGTGCGACCGGCAATCACCGGATCTTCGCCTCGGGCATTCGCAACCCCAACGGCCTGGCCTGGGAGCCGACCAGTGGCGCGCTATGGACGGCGGTCAACGAGCGCGACGAGATTGGCAGTGATCTGGTGCCGGACTACATCACCTCGGTCAAGGACGGCGCGTTTTACGGGTGGCCGTTCAGCTATTACGGGCAGCATGTTGATGTGCGGGTGAACCCGCAGAATCTTGATCTGGTTGCCAAGGCCATCGCCCCGGATTATGCCGTTGGCCCGCACACCGCTTCGCTTGGCCTGACCTTCGCCGAGGGCAACACCCTGCCGGCGCAGTTCAAGGAAGGCGCGTTCATTGGCCAGCACGGTTCGTGGAACCGCAAACCGCACAGTGGCTACAAAGTGATTTTCGTACCGTTCGCCGCCGGCAAACCTACGGGCCAACCAGTGGATGTGCTGACCGGTTTCCTCGACAAGGACGAGAATGCATTGGGCCGGCCAGTGGGCGTGGTGATCGATCAGCAAGGTGGCTTGCTGGTGGCGGATGATGTGGGGAACAAGGTGTGGCGAGTGTCTGCCACGAAGTGATATTGAATTTGACCTGAAACAACTGTGGGAGCGAGCCTGCTCGCGAATGCGGTGTGTCAGCCTCCATCGAGTTGACTGACACACCGCTTTCGCGAGCAGGCTCGCTCCCACATTAAGATTGCTGCGATTTTCCTACGGGTTATGCGCCAGATGCTCTGGCTGCAACACTCGCTTGGCGCTCAGATAAGCCTTCTGCCAATACGCCTTCGACAAGCTATCAAGTTTCACCGTACCGCCCGTTGCCGGCGCATGCACGAACCGCCCTTCCCCAACGTAAATCCCCGCGTGACTGACCTGCGAGCCGCCATTGGTGGCAAAGAAGATCAGATCGCCGGTCTGCAAGCCTTCCTTGCCGACATTCGGCGCCTGCATCACGATCAGCTCGCGCGTGGATCGTGGCAGCGTGATGCCAGCCGCATCGCGGTAGACAAAGCCGATCAGGCCGCTGCAATCAAAGCCTGAATCCGGGGTGTTACCACCCCAGCGATAAGGCGTGCCGACCAGACCGAGCGCACGAAACAGCACGTCTTCAGCAGCGGGCGAGAATGATTGAGAGGGGCCGAACACCACCGGTGCGCGAACCACCGGCGCAGGAGGCGGTGTGCGACTGGCACAGGCACTGAGCAGCGCTGCGCAGAGCATCAATGTGAGGCGGGCCGACATCGTCATAAGCAGAACATCCTGATCTGGCTGCGGCTTTCTCTGCCGATGGACAGAAAACAAAACCGCCTGCGGAGCACGCAGGCGGTTTGCCATCAATATAGATTCAGGATTCTAGCGGCTACGCGGCAAACTTCAAGTAAGACTTTAACTTCACCTTGTAAAGTCTACGTCTACTCCGTTGCCGGGAGCCTGTTTGTCGCCACGAATGCAGCGACAACGGGGGATTTACTTGCGAGCAGTGACCACGGTCGGTGCCATCGCCAGAGCGCGTTTGGCTTCGATGAAGGTCTTGTTCCAGTAGCTGTCACCCAGGCTGTCGATGCGAACACCGCCGCTGCGACGACTGCTGGAGTGGATGAACTGGTTGTCACCCAGGTAGATCCCGGCGTGACTGACACGACCGCGACGACCGTTGGTGGCGAAGAACAGCAGATCGCCCGGCTCAAGGTTGCTGCGCGAGACCAGCGGCGCATCCACGTTGATCATTTCACGCGTGGAGCGTGGCAGGTTCATGCCGGCTTCTTCGCGGAACAGGTAACCGATGAAACCGCTGCAATCGAAACCGGCTTCAGAGGTACCGCCGAAACGGTAACGGGTACCGATCAGGGACATGCCGCGTTCGAGGATGCTGTCGGCCAGAACTGGAAGCTGGTAAGGCTTGCTGCCGTTGAAATCGGCCAGTTCTTTTTCGGTTGCCAGCTCTTCCTGATAAATAACGGAAGACTGGGCAGTGGCAGAATTTTTAACCTGTTGAGGCTGCTCTTGGACTGGAGAATGAGCAGCGCAACCGTACAACAGGGTGACGAGTGCGAGAGGCACGAGGGGTGCGAAGCGCTTTAGCATGGGCACGACCGTGGCTGATAGTTGTAAAGAAGCCGAGACTATGCCCGCTATCAGCCTCATTTGCAAATTCAATCGATCTTTTTGTGACTTCTCGGTTTCTCGTTTACATCTAAGCGCTTAAGCCCATTTGAGTCGATACGCAGCCCGCACACCGTGCAGGAAAGCGGATTTTCTGGCGCCTGAAATATGCCACAAAGCGCTGAAAGCCGCAGAACCAAAGGGATGGCTACCAGCCGAGGGTTTCTTTGAGGAAGGGAATAGTGAGCTTGCGTTGCGCCTGCAAAGAGGCCTGATCGAGCTGTTCGAGCAAGTCGAACAACGCACTCATGCTGCGGGTGCCGCGAGTCAAAATAAAATGCCCGACTTCGTCGGTCAGGTGCAGACCGCGACGCGAGGCGCGCAATTGCAGCGCACGCAATTTGTCTTCATCGGAGAGTGGGCGCATCTGGAAAATCAGCGCCATGGTCAGACGCGACTTCAAGTCGGCCAGTTTGACCGGCAGTTCACGCGGCGAAGTGGAGGCCGCAATGAGCAGACGTCGACCGCTGTCACGCAGACGGTTGAACAGATGAAACATCGCCTCTTCCCAGTCAGCCTTGCCGGCAATCACCTGCAAATCATCCAGGCAAACCAGCTCATACTGCTCAAGGTTGTCGAGAATTTCGACACCGCGATCCATCAACTCGGCCAATGGCAGATATACCGCCGGCTCACCCATCTGCTCGAAACGCAAGCAAGCCGCCTGCAACAGATGCGTACGCCCTACGCCGTGTTTACCCCACAGGTAGATCAGGCTTTCCGTCCACCCGGCGTCGGCTTCGCATAGACGCTCGACATAGCCGAGTGCAGCGGCATTGGCGCCTGGGTAGTAGTTGATGAAGGTGGCGTCGTCACGCAGACGCACACCTAGGGGCAGCTGAATCGGTTTCATGCTGACTGAACAGTTCCCAAGGAACCGTTAGTGGCCTCTGTGTGAAGTTTGCGAAGTTTATACCCGTGAAGCTGAGCGCACAATGCGACAGAGTCCAAGCAAAATCAAAGGTTTGCGTTAACGCACTGGTTTTATGAGCGTTTCGCTGACGGTATTTTGCCAGCATCGCCCGCAAGACACGGTCAACCCGGCTGTCCGCCGGGTCGCCCGCCACCCTTACAACTCGGGCTCATCCGTACCACTATAAATGTCGGAGTCCTTGTACAAGTCATGCACATGGCGCACCAGCACCATGATGACCGCCGCTACCGGCAATGCCAGCAGTACACCGGTGAAGCCGAACAGCTCGCCGCCAGCCAGAATGGCGAAGATCACCGCCACCGGGTGCAGACCGATCCGGTCGCCCACCAGCAATGGCGTCAGCACCATGCCTTCAAGGGCCTGGCCAACCATGAACACCGCGACGATGCCGACCATCGGATACAGATCGCCTCCGAACTGGAACAAACCGGCAATCAACGCCGCACCGATGCCGATCACGAAGCCCATGTACGGCACGATTGCCGCCAAACCGGCGATCAGGCCAATCAACAGGCCCAGTTCCAGCCCGACAATCATCAGGCCCGCGGCGTAAATCACGCCCAGTGCCAGCATCACCAACAACTGTCCACGAACGAACGCGCCGAGCACTTCATGGCACTCGCCAGCCAGCGACACGATGGTTTCTTCGCGATCACGCGGCAACAGGCTGCGGATCTTCGCCATCATCAGGTCCCAGTCGCGCAGCAGGTAGAAGCTCACCACCGGGATCAGCACCAGATTCGCCAGCCAGCCAATCAGCGCCAGACTCGACGCCGTCGCCTGGCTCAGTACCACACTGACAATGTCAGTGGTCTGGCCCATGTGCTCGCTGATAGCGGCTTTGACCTTGTCGAACTTCCAGAAGCCATCCGACAACCCCAGCTTGGCCTGAGCCCACGGCAGCGCCGTATGCTGCAACCAGTCGAGCATTTGCGGGGCCAGCTCATACAGGCGCACCAATTGCTTGGCGAGCATCGGTACCAGCACCAGCAACAGAGCGGTAACGATGAGGGTGAACAAGGCAAACACTGCAATCACGCCCCAAGTGCGCGACAGACCGAGCCGCTCCAGGCGATCCACCAGTGGATCGAACAGATAGGCCAGCAGCAGCGCCACCAGAAACGGCGTGAGGATCGGGTGCAGCAACCATACAAACGCGCAAAGCAGGACTACCCCACCGAGCCAGAACCAACGCCGCGTATCTGCCATGTACCACTCCTACTGCTTCTATATAAGGAAAGACTTACCAGCGAAACCGCAACGACGGCGCCGCAGGTGTCGGGGCTGGCGCCGCAACAGGTGCTGCACCGGCAACCGCAGGCTGCGGCGCATCGACCGGGGTCGGTGCCTCGGGCGGCAGCTCCTGCAACTTCGCCAGCGACAACTGCGCGCGCATCTGATCGGCACTGCCATTGACCCGATACACGATGCGATCGCCATCGACACTTTGCAGACGCACGCCGAACGGTTCGAGTAACCGCAACAGCGTTGCGTAATGCTCAAGATTCATGCCCTGCACTTCCAGAGTCTGCTGACCCGAAACGCCAGGCTTGGCGACAAAACGTGGCGCCAAGCGCTCGGCCACCGCGAGCATCACCGCGTCGGCTACGGCAGCCTGATCGGCGCCCTGCACGCTGCCCGCCTCTTTTTGATCGCCCAGCCACAGATGCCATTTGGCCTGCCACTGCCCGCCTTCTTCGCGAGCATGCACGGCAAGCAAGGCATCCGCGTTGTAGCGCTCCGAAGCGCCGCGCAATGGCGCAGGGTCCGTGCCCTCGAGCGCGGGCGCCGTGGCCACCAGTTGCTCGCTCAAATCCGCCAGCGGCAAACGCAACGGCAAGCCGCGATGTTGCGCCGCTGCACGCAGAGGCGCCGCAGCGGCCTGGCCATCACCGACCAGACTCGAACCTTCAGTCGAATCGTTGAGCCACCAGCTCAGGATCGACGGGCGACTGGCCCCCCACAGCGACAACCCGGCGCGGCGCAATGCCTGCTCGGTGGTCGTCGGATCGAAATCGACCTTGAGCACTTCCGGCGGTCCGGCATCAAAGCCGAACTGACTGATGATCTGCTGCGGATCCTTGCGAATCGCCGCCAACCCCGGGTTCTGCGGGGCTTTCGGATCGCCGGTCAGGCGTAGCACCAGCGTATCGAGCGCCGCCTGAGTGGCGCGATCACGTTCTTCCGGTGCCTGACCGTGCACCGGCTCTCGCACTTGATAAAGGCCTTTGAGGTTTTCGGCATGACTCGCCAGGCTGACCACAGACAAACAGCCCACAAACAACAATTTACAAAAACGCATGGAAAATTCCCGTCGACAGGAGCGGCTGGAACAGGCCGCGTGAACCGGTTGAGCAAGGCTGTGACCCTCGGCCGTTGCAAAACATTCACACGGCGGCGATAAGTTTTTGCACAGTGATAACGATAGACGGTTAATTGCCACACCTTATACAGGCACCCACGTCGCTCAATTGCAAAAAATTTCCGCTGATATGGCCCTGCCCGTCGGTGCGAGGATGGCCGCTGCCCCTCAAGCCTGATAAAATCGCGCGCCTTCGCAGACCGGCAACAGCCGGGCACCTCGAAACGCGCGTTAGGCCATCGCCCTCTCGATTTCGATGTTCCCGCTGAACTCGGTCGTTACCCCTGAATCCCCTCCCCTAAAGGCCTGGATCATGAGCAAGCAACCCTCCCTGAGCTACAAGGACGCCGGTGTAGACATCGACGCCGGTGAAGCATTGGTCGAACGCATCAAGAGCGTCGCCAAGCGCACTGCGCGCCCGGAAGTCATGGGCGGCCTGGGCGGTTTCGGCGCCCTCTGCGAAATCCCGGCCGGCTACAAGCAGCCAGTGCTGGTTTCCGGCACCGACGGCGTTGGCACCAAGCTGCGTCTGGCGCTGAACCTGAACAAGCACGACAGCATCGGCATCGACCTGGTCGCCATGTGCGTCAACGACCTCGTGGTTTGCGGCGCTGAGCCACTGTTTTTCCTCGACTACTACGCCACCGGCAAACTCAACGTCGAGACTGCGACCCAGGTTGTCACCGGCATCGGCGCTGGCTGCGAACTGTCGGGTTGCTCGCTGGTAGGCGGCGAAACCGCTGAAATGCCAGGCATGTACGAAGGCGAAGACTACGACCTGGCCGGCTTCTGCGTCGGCGTCGTGGAAAAAGCCGACATCATCGACGGCTCGAAAGTCGCCACCGGTGACGCGCTGATCGCTCTGCCATCGTCCGGCCCGCACTCCAACGGCTACTCGCTGATCCGCAAGATCATCGAAGTGTCCGGTGCCGACATCGAAAACATCCAACTCGACGGCAAACCGCTGACCGACCTGCTGATGGCACCGACCCGCATCTACGTGAAGCCGCTGCTCAAGCTGATCAAAGACACCGGAGCCGTCAAAGCCATGGCCCACATCACTGGTGGCGGCCTGCTCGACAACATCCCGCGCGTACTGCCAAAAGGCGCTCAGGCTGTTGTTGACGTGGCCAGCTGGACTCGCCCGGCCGTGTTCGACTGGCTGCAAGAGCAAGGCAATGTTGACGAAACCGAGATGCACCGCGTGCTGAACTGCGGCGTTGGCATGGTCATCTGCGTGGCTCAGGAGCACGTTGAAGTAGCACTGAACACTCTGCGTGACGCTGGCGAACAGCCTTGGGTCATCGGCCAGATCGCTGCCGCTGCCGAAGGCGCTGCTCAGGTTGATCTGCAGAACCTTAAGGCTCATTAATGTCCGCAACCTGTGATGTCGTGGTGCTGTTGTCCGGCACCGGCAGTAACTTGCAGGCCTTGATCGACAGCACGCGGACCGGCGACAGCCCGGTCCGCATCGCTGCGGTGATTTCCAACCGCGCCGACGCCTACGGCCTGCAACGCGCCAGTGATGCGGGTATCGCCACCCGCTCGCTGGATCACAAGGCATTCGAAGGTCGCGAGGCCTTCGATGCTGCTCTGATCGAACTGATCGACGAATTCCAACCCAAACTCGTGGTACTGGCCGGCTTCATGCGCATCCTCAGCGCTGATTTTGTTCGCCACTACCAAGGGCGCCTGCTCAACATCCATCCGTCGCTGCTGCCCAAATACAAAGGGTTACACACTCATCAGCGCGCGCTGGAGGCCGGCGACACGGAACACGGCTGCTCCGTACACTTCGTCACCGAGGAACTCGATGGCGGACCACTGGTCGTACAGGCAGTATTACCGGTAGAGTTGCACGACACGCCGCAGAGTCTGGCGCAGCGAGTGCATGTTCAGGAACACCTGATCTACCCGATGGCAGTACGCTGGTTTGCCGAAGGCAGGCTGGCACTCGGTGAGCAAGGTGCTTTACTGGATGGCCAGTTACTCGCGGCCAGCGGCCACTTGATTCGAAACTAGGAGATATTATGCGTCGCGCCCTGCTCTTCGCTTGCGCTCTGCTCGCCCTGCCTTTCGCGCAGGCAGCGGACCTTCAACCGTTCTCCGCCAGCTACACCGCCGACTGGAAGCAGTTGCCCATGAGCGGCACCGCTGAACGCAGCCTGACCAAGGAAGCCAACGGCGTCTGGAAACTCAGCTTCAAGGCCTCGATGATGATCGCCAGCCTGACTGAAGAAAGCACCCTGACCCTGGACAAGGACACTTTGCTGCCACAGTCCTATCACTTCGAACGTGGTGGTCTGGGCAAGGCCAAGAAGGCTGATCTGGATTTCGACTGGAACAGCAAAATGGTCACCGGCACCGACCGTGGCGACGCGGTGAAAATCCCGCTCAACCGTGGCATGGTCGACAAATCCACCTATCAACTGGCGCTGCAGCATGACGTCGCTGCCGGCAAGAAGACCATGAGCTACCAAGTGGTCGATGATGGCGAAGTCGATACCTATGACTTCCGCGTGCTGGGTTCGGAAAAAGTCGACACCAAGGCTGGCAAGATCGATGCGATCAAAGTCGAGCGCGTGCGCGACCCGACACAGAGCAAACGCATCACCGTCCTCTGGTTCGCCAAGGATTGGGATTACCTGCTGGTCCGTCTGCAACAGGTTGAAACCGACGGCAAGGAGTACAACATCATGCTCCAGGACGGCACGGTCAACGGCAAGGCTGTCAAAGGCAGCTGATCCGCCGCGATATCAAAAAGCCCCGCGAAATGCGGGGCTTTTTTTCGCCTGCAACACGCCTCCTGTAGGAGCTGCGGCACGCTGCGATCTTTTGATCTTGAAAAACAGAATCAAAAGATCGCAGCGTGCCGCAGTTCCTACAGGGATGGCATTTCAGACCGAAAACTTCGCCACCATATTGTTCAAATCCACCGCCAGCCGTGACAACTCCTGGCTCGCCGCACTGGTCTGATTGGCACCCGCCGACGTCTGCATGGCCAGATCACGAATGTTCATCAGATTACGATCCACCTCCCGCGCCACCGCCGCCTGCTCTTCCGACGCGCTGGCGATCACCAGGTTGCGCTCGTTGATCAGGGTAAACGCCGAAGCAATCTCCTCCAGCGCCGTACCGGCAGCCTTGGCCAGCTCCAGCGTCGAACGTGCCCGCACATTGCTCTGCTGCATCGAACTGACCGCCGAATCGGTGCCTTGCTGAATGCCACCGATCATCTGCTCGATTTCCTGGGTCGACTGTTGCGTACGATGGGCCAATGCCCGTACTTCGTCCGCAACCACCGCAAATCCGCGCCCGGCATCGCCAGCGCGGGCCGCTTCAATCGCCGCGTTCAATGCCAGCAAATTGGTTTGCTCGGCAATCGAGCGGATCACGTCGAGCACTTTGCTGATGCCATGAACCTTGTCCGCCAGATCTTCAACCAGGGACGCGTTATTGGTCACGTCTTCGGCAAGAAACTCGATCGACGACACGGTCTGCTGCACTTGCTCACGACCATGCTGGGCAATGCGATCAGATTCACGCGAAGCTTCGGAAGTCGCCACCGCGTTGCTGGCCACCTCTTCCACCGCCGCCGTCATCTGATTGACCGCTGTGGCCGCCTGTTCGATCTCCAGGCTCTGCTGATGCAAGCCGCGAGTGGCATCTTCGGTGACGCAACTCAGCTCTTCCGAGGCCGAGGCCAATTGACTGGAGGACTCCGAGATTTGCCGAATCGTGTCACGCAGGTTGTGCTGCATGCTCTTGAGTGCATGCAGCAGTCGCGCCGGCTCATCCTTGCCACTGATGTCGATATCGCCGGTCAGATCGCCACCTGCGACCACTTCCGCCACGCCCAGCGACTGCGCCAACGGCAGCACAATGCTTCGAGTCAGGAGTAGCGCCAGACCAATGGTGATCAGCGCGGTAACGCCGATCATCACCCCGACCCACACTCGCGAATTGATGAACACCAGCCGTGCGGCTTCAGTGGCGAGGTTGGCGTTGTGCTTATTCATCTCGACCAGTTCGCGCAGGACCACCGCGATTTCATCGGCCAACGGGCTCATCTGGCCATTGAGAATCGCCGCCGCGTCCTCGACGCGATTCTGCGCAGACAACTGCATGACCTGCGCCTGAAGCTCCAGATATTGGTGCTCGGCGACCTTGAAGCGATCAAACAGCTTGCGTTCCTCGGGCAACACGATCAGCACGTCGTAACGCTGCTGGGCTTCGCTGAGCACACCGCGCAGTTCGTTGAGCTTGGTGACATTCTGCTCAAGCGCCTGCGGATCGCGATTGAGCAACAGGCGCATGGTCAGGGCGCGCAGGCGCAGCATGTCCTGACTCATCTCGCCGACCGCCATCACACTGGGCAGCCAATTTTTATCGACCTCGTCAGACTGGGCGCGCATGTTCGACATTTGCAGCAGGGCAAACGCCCCGAGAGCAAACACCATGAGCGCCAACAGACCAAAACCGAGGCCGGCGCGCGGGGCAATATTGAGACTACGGATACTCATGGCTCTGGTTCCTTCCAAAAGCGCTGCATCAACCCTGCAGCTGGTTGCTCTAGAAGGTATCGGCCCGGCGAAAATTTGCGTAAGACCAAAAGCTGATATCAAAAGGCCTTGATACTTCGAACCGTCGGAATTAACGATTCAGCGGGTTTTGCCGGACTTTAGCTCTGTTCGCGGCAAGATCGCCAGAAAGTTGTCCCGCGCGACTTTACGAGCGACGTCTTCGGGCAATGCATCAAGGAATGGCTTGAAGCTGCGCATCTCGTCCCCCAGCTTATTGAAACGCCCTACCACGTCCGAGCCGAGCATGAAGCGCTGCGGGTATTTCTCTACCAGCGCTAACCACTCCGAACGGGGCTTGCCCTGCTCGTCCAGCAGGTATGGGGTGAGCATGCTCCAGGAAAGGTCGACAAACAGGTTGGGATACGCCTCAAGCAGGCGTGTCAGGGTGGGCAGCAAAAATTTCAGCTGTGTTTGATGCCGATGAATCTCGGCGCTGGTCCCGGCGTGAGCCCAAATGAATCGCGTGTGTGGATGATTACGCAGCGGCTCTTCGATTTCCCTCAGGTAAAGCGGATTTCTCTCACGCTTGGAGGTGATGTTGGAATGCAGCATCACCGGCAGATCATTTTCCGCTGCCAAGTGATAGATCTTGGTCATCGCCTCGTTATTGGCGCGCGGCGTGTCACCGGAGGTCAGCGCCGTCAGATCGTCATGCCGAGTGAACACCTCGCCGATACCCTGCCAAAGCCCCGGATAAAGCTCGAGCATGCGCTGGATATGCGCGGCGGAATTCTTGTCGTTGGGGTTGAAGCCTGACAGGAACGGATGAAAGTACACGCGTTGTTCAGGCGTCAGCTTTTGCACCGCATCGGCAACGATCACGTCGGTGGCGCTGTACCAATAGGCATCGGCGTCGTCACCGGCGTAATAACGCGGACGCTTGGGTTCGTCTTCGTGCCATTTCTTCGCGACGGGAATGCCGGAAATCATCACATGCTCGACGGAGCTTTCCTGCATGGCTGTGAGCAATTTCACCATACCGGCGGTTTCCTGGAAAAAATCCACGTAATGCAAGTGCGCGTCACTGTAGGTGTATTCGCGGGCGCTGGCAGTGCTGGCGAATGCCAGGAGGCAGGCGAGACTCAAACGATACAGGCACACAATTAATCTCCGGGAAGTAGGCATAGCCTAGACCTCAGCGTGACAACAAGGGTTCATCCCGCAGGAAAGTGGAACGCGTGCCGGCGGGAATGCTCTATAACTGCAAGGTCTTTTTAGATCGAACGACTTTTCCTACTGCCCGTGAGGTTCACATGACTGTCACCGTCAATACCGTCTCCGCTGAAGGTTTTCGTCACTCTGTAAAAATCGATGATCTCGAATTATTTGCCGACGTACCGGCCTCTGCCGGCGGCGAAGGCTCGGCACCCGAGCCGCACGATTACTTCGACGCCGCCCTCGGCGCCTGCAAGGCCCTGACCCTGAAGATGTACGCGAAGAAGAAAGACATCCCGCTGACGGGCGTGGGTGTCGAGGTCAAACGCGACAACAGCGAAGAGCAGAAAGGCAAATACGTCCTGCACGTCACCCTGACCCTTAAAGGCGTGTTGACTGACGCTCAGCGCGAAGAACTGCTGCGCGTTGCCGACCGTTGCCCGATCCACAAGCTGATGACCACCAGCGAAGTCAGCATCGAAACCCACGCCCCACAAGGCTTCGATAGCCAGTAATCACTACAGCGCCAGCGGCGGGTTATGCTTCTGGCATCACCCGCTCAGCCTGGAATGCACCATGCACACGCAACCTCTGATCATCCGCCCGCGCGCCGAAGACGTTGAGGGCCAACCGATTCTGCGCCCGCTGCCGTCAGCCAAATGCCGCAGTGTCGGGCCTTTCGTGTTTTTTGATCACATGCTCGAAACGGTTTATCCGACAGGCAAAGGCATGAACATCCGACAGCATCCGCACATCGGGCTGTCGACCCTCACCTATCTGTTTGATGGGCAGATTCAGCACAAGGACAGCCTCGGCTCCGATCAGCTGGTCAATGCCGGCGATGTCAGCTGGATGACCGCCGGCAGCGCCATCGCGCACGTCGAGCGCACGCCGGAACCTTTGTGGGACCAGAGCTTCACAATGCACGGCTTGCAGATCTGGCTGGCGTCGCCCAAGGATCATGAGCAAGGCCCGGGACATTACAGCCACCACCCCGCTGCAACATTGCCGGTCAGCGATAACCTTGGCGTACAGATCCGCATGATTGCCGGGTCAGGCTTTTGCCTGGAATCGCCGGTGCCGGTGCTTTCTCCTACGCTGTATGCCGAAGTGCAGATGCAGACGGCGACCACGCTACTGATTCCGACCGAGCATCAGGAACGTGCGGTGTATGTGTTGAGTGGTGATGCACAGCTGAATGGCGAAACGATTGAGCCGCACGCGCTGGTGGTGTTGCCGGCCGGGGAAGAAATGAGCCTGTTTGCCGAGAGCGATGTGCACGCCGTGGTGTTCGGCGGTGCGCCGCTGGACGGGCCTCGGCGAATCAACTGGAATTTTGTTGCGAGCGATCCGGCGGCGATCGATGAGGCGCGGCGCAAGTGGGCGGCCGGGGATTGGCCGACGGTGCCGGGGGAAATTGAGCGGATTGAATTGCCCTGAGTTTTGTATCGCCTGAAAAATCGCCATCGCGAGCAGGCTCACTCCTACAGGGGAACGCATTCCAACTGTAGGAGTGAGCCTGCTCGCGATGAGGCCAGGTCAGGCACCACAGAATGGGCGCCGGTTACCAGAATCAGCCCTTGAACACTTCATCCAGCAAATCATGCATCGACTTGAATGCGCGCTTGGCGGTCTTCTCGTCATACATCATCTTGCCCGGCACATTCGCATGCGGATCAGTAAACGAATGCACCGCACCGCCGTAGCTCAGCAATTGCCAATCGACGTTCGCCGCATTCATTTCGTCTTCAAATGCCGGCAGTTGCTCTTTCGGCACCAATGGATCGGAAGCACCGTGCAGCACCAGCACCGAGCCTTTGATGTTCTTTGCATCGGCCGGGTTCGGTGAGTCCAATGTGCCGTGGAACGACACAGCCGCTTTAACCGGCGCGCCCGTACGGGCCAGATCCAGCGCACAGCAACCGCCGAAGCAGAAACCAAACACCGCCAGCTTCGAAGTATCAACCGCCGCCTCGCCCTGCTTCTGCAACTGCTCGAACGCCGCTTGCATACGCGTGCGCAGCAGTGCGCGATCGTTCTTCAGCGGCATCATCGCCGCGCCAGCCTCATCGCCGTTCTGCGGGCGCACGGCCTGCCCGTAAACGTCAGCAATCAGCACCACGTAACCCTTGGCCGCCACCGACTTGGCGATTTCTTCGGCACCGGCGCTAACGCCCATCCAGTTCGGCGCCATCAACAAACCCGGACGCGCGCCTTTGTGCTCGGCATCGAACGCCAGACGACCTTCATAAGGCTGGCCATCAATCTGATAGACCACGGAACGTACAGTGATTTGGCTCATTTCTGACTCCTGATTGCTTAAACACCAGAATGAAAAAACCCGCCGAAGCGGGTTTTTCTACAACTTGATTAAACCGACAGTTCAACCAGCAGCTTGTTCAGTCGGCGCACGTAAGCCGCCGGGTCTTTCAAGCTGTCGCCGGCCGCGAGTGCGGCCTGGTCGAAGAGGATGTGCGACAGATCGCCAAAACGCTCTTCGCTCTGCTCGCCGTCAAGTTTCTCGATCAGCGGGTGGCTTGGGTTGAACTCGAAGATTGGCTTCGAATCCGGCACTTTCTGACCGCTGGCTTCGAGGATCTGACGCATTTGCAGACCCAGGTCCTGCTCGCCGATGGCCAGAATGGCCGGCGAATCGGTCAGACGATGCGATACGCGGACTTCCGCCACGGAATCGCCCAGTGCGGTTTTCAGACGCTCAACCAGACCTTCTTTGGACTTGGCGACTTCTTCTGCGGCTTTCTTGTCCTCTTCCGAGTCCAGGTTGCCCAGATCGAGGTCACCGCGCGCCACGTCGACAAAGCTCTTGCCGTCGAACTCGCTGAGGTAGCTCATCAGCCACTCGTCGATGCGGTCGGTCAGCAGCAGCACTTCGATGCCTTTCTTGCGGAAGACTTCCAGGTGCGGGCTGTTCTTGACCTGCGCGTAGGTTTCGCCGGTCAGGTAGTAGATCTTGTCCTGACCTTCCTTGGCACGCGCCAGGTAGTCGGCCAGACCAACGATCTGCTCGCCGTCGTCGCCATTGGTCGATGCGAAACGCAGCAAACCGGCAATTTTCTCTTTGTTGGCGAAATCTTCTGCCGGGCCTTCTTTCATGACCTGACCGAAGTTTTTCCAGAAGCCCTTGTATTGCTCAGGCTCGTTCTTCGCCAGTTTTTCCAGCATGTCGAGCACGCGCTTGGTCAGCGCGGTCTTCATCGAATCGATGATCGGGTCTTTCTGCAGGATTTCCCGCGACACGTTCAGCGACAGGTCGTTGGAATCGACCACGCCTTTGATGAAGCGCAGGTACAACGGCAGGAACGACTCGGCCTGATCCATCACGAACACACGTTGCACGTACAGCTTCAGGCCTTTCGGCGCTTCACGCTGGTACAGGTCGAACGGTGCGCGGGCCGGCACGTACAGCAGCGAGCTGTATTCGAGCTTGCCTTCGACTTTGTTGTGGCTCCAGGCCAGCGGGTTTTCAAAGTCGTGGGCGATGTGCTTGTAGAACTCCTGGTATTCCTCATCCTTGACTTCAGTGCGAGGACGGGTCCACAGCGCGCTGGCGCGGTTGACGGTTTCCCATTCAACGGCTGGAGCTTCTTCACCTTCAGCTGCGGCCGCTTCTTTCGGCAGCTCGATCGGGAGCGCGATGTGGTCGGAGTACTTCTTGATGATGTTGCGCAGACGCCAGCCATCGGCGAATTCGTCTTCAGCCGCTTTCAGGTGCAGAACGATACGGGTGCCGCGCTCTGGCTTGTCGATGTTGGCAACTTCGAACTCGCCCTCGCCTTTCGACGACCAGTGCACGCCTTCGCTGGCTGGAGTGCCGGCGCGACGGCTGTACACGTCAACCTGGTCGGCAACGATGAATGCCGAGTAGAAACCCACACCGAACTGACCGATCAGGTGCGAATCTTTCTTCTGATCGCCCGAGAGGTTTTTCATGAAATCGGCGGTGCCGGATTTGGCGATGGTCCCCAGGTGGGTGATCACATCGTCACGGTTCATGCCGATACCGTTGTCTTCGAGGGTGACGGTCTTGGCGTCTTTGTCGAAGCTCACACGGATTTTCAGATCAGCGCCACCTTCAAGCAACTCTGGCTTGGCCAGGGCTTCGAAGCGCAGCTTGTCGACAGCGTCAGAGGCGTTCGAGATCAATTCGCGAAGGAAAATTTCCTTGTTGGAATACAGCGAATGGATCATGAGGTGCAGCAGCTGCTTTACCTCGGTCTGGAAGCCCAGGGTTTCCTTTTGAGTTTCCACACTCATGGTCATCAAACTCCAATCAGATGGCAGTGGCCGCGACCCGAAATGGTCGGCGGCGGGTTGTCATCAGAGTTGGGGGCGCTGTTCAGGATTTCAAGGGCTCATCGATTTTGAAGTGCGCACGGGCTGTCGCAATCGGTTCGCCCTCGGTGCTTTGCCAAGCCGTAATGGCGACGTTGGCGACGCGCCGTCCCTGGCGGCAGACCTGACATTTGGCCCAAGTGTCGCGAAACTGGCCGGCACGCAGGTAATCGAGAGAGAAGTCGATGATCTTCGGCACCCCTGGCGCGCCCGTGAAAATCAGCAGATGCAGGGCCGCTGCCAGCTCCATGAACCCGGCAATCACCCCGCCGTGAATCGCCGGCAATAAAGGGTTACCAATGTTGTCTTTGTTCGCCGGCAGCTTGAACAACAGTTCATCACCGACCCGCGAGCACTCAATACCGATTAAGCCGGCGTACGGAATCAGTTTCAGCAGCGGTGCATAGTCGCCCTGAGCGTGAGCCTGTTGCAGTTGTTCCTTGAGATCATCACTCACGAGCCTTCTCCCTTGACCACGCCGCCGAAACCTTTGGTGCCTTTGAGGCCTTTGCCCATACGCATGAACGTGCCAACGACATGGGCGATTGGCTGCTCGGGATCGTCCTGGTAGGCAAAACCCCGGGCGAAGATCACATCCGTCGTGACCCGGTAGCACTGGGCGAAGCCGTAAACGTCTTTATTCGGTTCGGCAGCGTGCATGTAGTCGATGCGCAGATCGAGGGTTGGGCAGACCTCGAATTCCGCCAGCACGCACAACGTCGACATCCCGCAGGCGGTGTCCATCAACGAGGTGATGGCCCCGCCGTGAATGACGCCGGTTTGGGGGTTGCCAACGATTTTTTCGCTGTACGGCAAGATCACTGTCAGCCCTTCGCTGGAGGCGCTATGCACCCGCAAACCGAGTACCTGACAGTGACGCAACGCCGAAAGAAATCGCGTCGCACGCTCAAAAACGGGGTTCTCGGTCATTTGATAATTACTCGCGTTAGAGCCTTTGGCCAGTAGTGACAAACACAGCAAAAGTTCCGTTGAAAAACAAACTTATATATCTGAAAGAAATGAGGAACTTAACCTTGAGGGCAACGTTCTTAAGGCCAGTAGTTATTTTCCATAAGGAGAAACACCCCATGCGTAAGACTTTAGCTATTGCCTTGATGTTGACCGCTTCCCTCGGTCTCGCTGCCTGCGATAAAAAATCCGAGGACAAAGCTCAAGATGCAAACCAACATGCTGAACAAGCTCAGCAAGACATGAACAAAGCTCAGGATAAAGTGAACGACGCCGCAAAAGAAAACGCCGAAGCTGCCAAAGCTCAGGCTGAATCGAACCAGGCTGCACAAGACGAAGCTGCCAAGAAGCAATAATTTGCCTCTTGATGCAGAGAAAAGAAAACCCGCCAAGTGCGGGTTTTCTTTTGCCTGTGACTTTTCGGTCATCCCGCCTTAGAGCAAGACTGTTCTAAAAGTCGGACTAATCATTAGCAACAACGAACACACTAAGCCGACCAGCCAGACCAAACTGCGCAGCTTTGGTATATCCGCCAGATAGAACCACAAGTAGACAATCCGCGCGATGACGAAAATGATCGCCAAGGCATCGATCAACCATCCTTGGGTTTGCGTGGTGTGCGCCATCAGCACACCCACCGCAAACAGGATAAATGCCTCGATGCTGTTCTGGTGAGCCGCCAGCGCCCGTGCGCCGTAACCGGTCAGTTGCGCCTGCTGCTGACGTGGCAGGTGATTGTTGTAACCACCCTGCTCTTTCATGGCCTTGGCCACGGGCATGCGCGCGATATAAATCAGCAGCGCACTGATAAACACACACCAGAACGGAATACTCATCAAACGACCTCTTTGTTCGCCTCGGGGATAGGCGCCTCTGTAGGGGTATAGACCATTACATCGAGAACGTCGGAATGAAACTCGCGACGGTACAGGACCAGCACCACACCCGCGCTCAGTAACATGAACAACCACGGGCTGACGAACCACGCCAGCATGGTCATGCCGAAGTAGTAAGAGCGCAGGCCGAAGTTGAACTGGTTGGCCGCCATCGAAATCACCCGCGCCGCGCGTGCAGCAAACGCCTTGCGCTCCTGCTCGGAGACATGGCGCTCACCGATCATCGGCGCCGAACCGACCAGTACCGCCGCAAAATTGTACTGGCGCATGCACCAACTGAACGTGAAGAAGGCGTAGACAAATACCATCGCCAGGCACAGCAGTTTGATCTCCGACATGCCCTGCGATGCCTGTTGCACCATCGGGATATCCGCGAGCAATGACACCGCGCGCTCGGAAGCACCAAGGACGGTGAGAATACCGGCGAGGATGATCAACGTGCTGGAAGCGAAAAACGAGGCGTTGCGCTCCAGATTGCCGATCACGCTGGCGTCGGCAATGCGGTTATCACGCAGCAGCATGCGGCGCATCCAGTCTTCGCGGTACAGGTGCAGCACGCTGGCCAGGCACGCGGTATCACGGCCCTTCCAGGTGGCATAGCGGGTGTAACCGCCCCAGCAGATGACAAACCAGCACGCGGCAAGCAGGTGGATCAGATTGGCTTGGATGAACGACATGCAATTCCTTGTGGAGTGTGAACACGGGACCTGTGGGGGTGAGCCTGCATAAAAGCGATGCAACCCTTCGACGTTAGTTCAGGGAAAAAGACACTGCCTGACGCCCATAAAAATGCCCCGTATCGTTTGATACGGGGCATTTCTGTTTAAGCGCTGAAGACCCGCTTGTGGCGGGTCAGCCAACCTCAGGCAACGGCTTCGCTGCGCTTGCCCAGCAGGCGATCGCAAACCACTGCAACCACCAGGGTCATCACGCATGGCACCAGCCACGCCAGGCCCTGCTCGCTCAGCGGCAGGTGCGACAGTTGCGTTGGCAGCCAGTCGGCCAGACCGGCGCCTTTCAGCGCATCGATGCCGCCGAACAGGAACGACACCAGCATCACTGGGCCGAGAATACGACCGTGTTCGTGCCAGAAGTCTTTGCAGAAGCTCAGCGCGACCAGAACGATGCATGGCGGGTAGATCGCCGTCAGCACCGGGATGGAGAAGGCGATCAGCTTGGTCAGGCCCAGGTTGGACACCAGCAGCGAGAACGCCGCCAGAATGATCACCAGAGTCTTGTAGGACAGTGGCAGCACACGGCTGAAGTACTCGGCACAGGCACAGGTCAGACCGACAGCCGTTACCAGGCACGCCAGCGAGATCAGCACGGCAAGGAAACCGCTGCCCAGCGAACCGAAGGTGTGTTGCACGTAAGCGTGCAATACCGCCGCGCCGTTGGTTGCACCGACGGCCACTTCATGGCTGCCCGAACCGAGGCGGAACAGGCTGATGTACACCAGCGCCAGACCGACACCGGCAATCAGTCCGGCGATGATCGCGTAACGGGTGATCAACTTCGGCGACTCGACGCCACGGGAGCGGATCGCGTTAACGATGACGATACCGAACACCAGCGCGCCAAGGGTATCCATGGTCAGGTAACCATTGATGAAACCCTGCGAGAACGGCGCCGCGACGTATTCCGGCGTGCCCTGGCCGATGTCACCCGCCGGCAAGGCGAATGCAGCGATACCGAGCACTGCCAGCGCGATGATCTTCAGCGGCGCGAGGAAGCGGCCGACTGTGTCCAGCAAACGCCCAGGGTAGAGCGAGATGAAGAACACCAGCAGGAAGTACACCGAGCTGTAGAGGAACAGCGCCAGCGGGCTTTCGCCGGTCAGCGGCGCCAGGCCTACTTCAAACGATACGGTCGCGGTACGCGGGGTGGCGAACAACGGACCGACCGCCAGGTAGCACGCAGCCGCCAGAATGCCGCCGGCGACTTTACCGATGGGGCTGCTCAGCGCGTCCATCGCCCCACCGACCTTGGCCAGTGCAACGACGGTGATCACCGGCAGACCCACTGCGGTGATCAGGAAGCCCAGCGCGGCCATCCAGACGTGAGGTCCGGCCTGCAAGCCAACGATAGGCGGGAAGATAATGTTGCCAGCCCCGACGAACAGGGCAAATGTCATAAAGCCAAGTGCCAGGATGTCCTGACCTTTCAAAACTTTCATTAAGGTAATACCACACTACTGAATCGGAATTTAGAGGGGGATTGCCCTGTGTAATTAGGGAAATGCTGTCGATCCGTATGGGACTGACCCTTAAAGCGCGTTGCATGCCTTGTGGGCGGCAGACGCAAAAATGGCTGCTAGCCTAACGAATTTGGCTTACAAACGCACTGTTAGAGGGCGAACTATCCGATACGCGACGTTTCTGTGTCGCGTTTACGTATCTATTTTTCCTACAGGGAACTCTGTAGGTAGAGCCCGACCCCTGTGGCGAGGGGATTTAGCGAAACGTCGCACCGCCCCGTTGGGGTGCGAAGCAGCCCTGATTGAGAACTTCTAGCGCTTTTCGATTGGCTGGATACATCGGGTCTGGGGCCGCTTCGCAGCCCAACGGGGATAAATCCCCTCGCCACAAAAATCCTTTGCAAAACTCCATATTGCAGAAACGACAAAGGCCACCCGAAGGTGGCCTTTGTTTGGTAAAGCGTCAGCTAAGCGCGAGGCTTACTTGACGGCCCAACCAGTCAGCTCGGCCAGGGCCTTGCCGATGTCTGCCAGCGAACGCACGGTTTTAACGCCTGCGTCTTGCAGTGCAGCGAATTTCTCGTCTGCAGTGCCTTTGCCGCCAGAGATGATTGCGCCAGCATGGCCCATGCGCTTGCCCGGAGGAGCAGTCACACCAGCGATGTAGGAAACAACCGGCTTGGTCACGTGTGCCTTGATGTAGGCAGCCGCTTCTTCTTCAGCCGAACCGCCGATCTCACCGATCATTACAATCGCTTCGGTCTTCGGGTCTTCCTGGAACAGCTTCAGGATGTCGATGAAGTTCGAACCCGGGATCGGGTCACCACCGATGCCGACGCAAGTCGACTGACCGAAACCGGCGTCAGTGGTCTGCTTCACAGCTTCGTAGGTCAGGGTGCCGGAACGCGAAACGATACCGACCTTGCCTGGCAAGTGAATGTGACCTGGCATGATGCCGATCTTGCACTCGCCCGGAGTGATCACGCCTGGGCAGTTAGGGCCGATCAGGACAATGCCCAGATCGTCGCAAACTACTTTGGCATCCAGCATGTCCAGGGTAGGAATGCCTTCGGTGATGCAGACGATCAGCTTGATGCCGCCGAAAGCAGCTTCCAGGATCGAATCTTTGCAGAAAGGAGCCGGAACGTAGATCACGCTGGCGGTAGCGCCAGTGGCCGCTACTGCGTCTTTAACGGTGTTGAACACTGGCAGACCCAGGTGCTCGGTGCCGCCTTTGCCTGGAGTTACGCCGCCAACCATCTTGGTGCCGTATTCGATGGCTTGCTGGGTGTGGAAACTACCTTGCGAACCGGTAATACCCTGGCAGATAACTTTGGTGTCTTTATTGATCAGGACGCTCATTATTTGCCCTCCGCAGCTTTGACAACTTGTTGAGCAGCGTCGGTCAGGCTGGTAGCAGCGATGATGTTCAAACCGCTTTCTGCCAGTACTTTAGCGCCCAGCTCAGCGTTGTTACCTTCAAGGCGAACAACAACCGGGATTTTCACGCCGACTTCTTTCACTGCACCGATGATGCCTTCGGCAATCATGTCGCAACGAACGATGCCGCCGAAGATGTTAACCAGTACTGCAGCGACGTTGGTGTCGGACAGAATGATTTTGAACGCTTCGGTAACGCGTTCTTTGGTAGCGCCACCACCTACGTCGAGGAAGTTGGCTGGTTTGCCGCCATGCAGGTTGACGATGTCCATGGTACCCATGGCCAGGCCAGCACCGTTGACCATGCAGCCGATGTTGCCTTCCAGTGCTACGTAGTTCAGTTCGAACTTGGCAGCGTGCGCTTCGCGCGGATCGTCTTGCGACGGATCGTGGAAAGTCTTCAGCTTAGGCTGACGGTACATTGCGTTGGCGTCGATGTTGATCTTGGCGTCGAGGCAGTGCAGATCGCCGTCAGCCTTGATCACCAGCGGGTTCACTTCCAGCAGAGCCAGGTCGTGATCCTTGAACAGTTTGGCCAGACCTACGAAGATCTTGGCGAACTGAGCAACCTGCTTGCCTTCCAGACCCAGCTGGAATGCCAGCTCGCGACCCTGGAATGGCTGAGCGCCAACCAGTGGATCGATAGTGGCTTTGAGAATTTTTTCTGGAGTGTCGTGAGCGATTTTCTCGATGTCCACGCCACCTTCGGTGGAAGCCATGAACACGATGCGACGGCTCGAACGGTCAACGACAGCGCCCAGGTACAGCTCTTTAGCGATATCAGTGCACGATTCAACCAGGATCTTGGTGACTGGCTGGCCATTGGCATCAGTCTGGTAAGTCACCAGACGCTTGCCCAGCCACTGCTGTGCGAAGGCTTTGGCGTCTTCTTTGCTGCGAACCAGCTTGACGCCGCCCGCTTTACCGCGACCACCGGCGTGGACCTGGGCTTTGACAACCCACTCACTGCCGCCAATTTTGTCGCAAGCTTCTGCTGCTGCTTCCGGGGTGTCTACTGCGTAACCAGTGGAAACTGGCAGGCCGTATTCAGCGAACAGCTGCTTACCCTGATACTCGTGAAGATTCATGCTTTTTACCGTCTTCGTTAGGTACTGCGCATTCGGCGCTGCGCTCGTTTGAGTGCCGCGCCACCTGTGACTGCTGCTTGCGTAGCTGAGCTACGCAAGACTGCGTCCAGCGGACATTCCGCGGTGAGTCTTGCTCGCAAGGCTCACGACGGGCCGTTACCGCCGTGGTTTCTTATTGTCTGTTAACGCTTCTTGCGGTTGGCAATGTGGATGGCGCCGCCATTCACAGCCAAAGCAGCTTCGTGCAAGGCTTCAGACAGGGTCGGATGGGAGAAAACCATCATGCCCAGGTCTTCAGCGCTGGTGCCGAATTCCATACCGATCGCGCCCTGCTGAACCAGCTCTGCAGCGCTCGGGCCAATCACGTGCACGCCCAATACGCGGTCAGTCTTGGCATCAGCGATGACCTTGACGAAACCACCGGTATCGTTGGCGGCCATGGCACGGCCGGAAGCGGCGAACGGGAAGGTGCCGACGTTAACTTCAACGCCTTCAGCTTTCAAGGCCTGCTCGGTTTTGCCAACCCACGCGATTTCCGGGTGAGTATAAATAACCGAAGGGATCAGGTCATAGTTCATCTGGGCTTTGTGGCCCTTGATGCGCTCGACAACCATGATGCCTTCTTCGGATGCCTTGTGAGCCAGCATCATGCCGCGAACCACGTCACCGATGGCGAAAACGCCCGGTACGGTGGTCGCGCAGTGATCGTCAACGTGCACGAAACCGCGCTCGTCGAGGGTCACGCCGCTGTCGGAAGCCAGCAGATCAGTGGTCACCGGACGGCGACCAACGGCTACGATCAGCTTGTCGAAAGTGATGGTCTGTTCGCCGTTGGCATCGGTGTAGTTAACAACGACTTCGTCGCCGTTGACTTTCGAACCGGTTACGCGAGCGCCCAGCTTGATGTCCAGACCTTGTTTGGTCAGGGTTTTCAGCGCTTCCTTGGAAACAGCGGTGTCCGCTGCCATCAGGAAAGTGTCCAGTGCTTCCAGAACAACTACTTCGGAGCCTAGACGCGACCATACCGAACCCAGTTCCAGACCGATTACGCCAGCGCCGATCACGCCCAAACGCTTAGGTACGGTCTGGAATTCCAGTGCGCCCGTCGAATCGACGATGACTTTCTGGTCAACCGGAGCCGGTGGAATGTCGATTGGACGCGAGCCTGGAGCCAGGATCACGTTTTCAGCTTCGATGACTTCAACCGAGCCGTCCGGCTTGGTGACTTCGACTTTCTTGCCAGCCAGCAGTTTGCCGTGGCCCTGGATCGAAGTAACGCCGTTGGCCTTGAACAGGGTGGCAACGCCGCCGGTCAGGTTCTTGACGATGCCAGCCTTGCGGCCAACCATCGCAGCGACGTCCATTTTGACTTCGCCAGTCGAGATACCGTGAACGTTGAAGCTTTCTTTGGCTTCCTTGTATTTCCAGGAGCTGTCCAGCAGCGCCTTGGAAGGAATGCAGCCGACGTTCAGGCAGGTACCGCCCAAGGCTTGCTTGCCTTCGGCGTCGGTGTACTTCTCGATGCAGGCAGTGGTCAGACCCAGCTGCGCGGCCTTGATGGCAGCTACGTAACCGCCAGGGCCGGCACCGATCACTACTACGTCAAATTTCTGCGACATTCAAAAAATCCTCTTTTTTGCAGCAAGCGTGAAGCCGCAAGCCTCAAGCCAAACTGCGGTTACTCGCAGCTTGCAGCTTGAGACTTGCAGCTGCTTCTATCAAATATCCAGCAACAGACGAGCCGGATCTTCCAGCAGGTTCTTGATGGTCACCAGGAAGGTCACAGCTTCTTTGCCATCGATCAGACGGTGATCGTAGGACAGTGCCAGGTACATCATCGGACGGATAACGACCTGACCATTGATGGCCATAGGACGCTGGATGATGTTGTGCATGCCCAGAATCGCTGCCTGCGGCGGGTTGACGATCGGGGTCGACATCATCGAACCGAAGGTACCACCGTTGGTGATGGTGAAGGTACCACCGGTCATCTCGTCCATCGACAGTTTGCCGTCACGGGCTTTTTTGCCGAATGTTGCGATGCCGCCTTCGATTTCAGCCAGGCTCATCAGTTCGGCGTTACGCAGAACCGGAACAACCAGGCCACGGTCGCTGGAAACGGCAACGCCGATGTCCGCGTAACCGTGGTAAACGATGTCGCCGCCGTCGATCGACGCGTTGACAGCCGGGAAGCGTTTCAGCGCTTCGGTGGCCGCTTTCACGAAGAACGACATGAAGCCCAGGCGTACGCCGTTGTGGGACTTCTCGAACAGATCCTTGTACTTCGAACGCAGGGCCATGACTTCGGTCATGTCGACTTCGTTGAAAGTGGTCAGCATCGCCATGTTCGACTGAGCTTCAACCAGACGCTTGGCCACAGTGGCACGAACGCGGGTCATCGGTACGCGCTTCTCGATGCGGTCGCCAGCGGCGAACACAGGAGCGGCAGCCGAAGGAGCAGCAGCCTTGGCAGGTGCGGCAGCCGGTGCGGCTTTCTTGGCAGCAACAGCAGCAACCACGTCTTCCTTGGTCACACGACCGCCCTTGCCGGTGCCGGCAACGGAAGCGATGTTGATGCCGTTTTCTTCAGCCAGCTTGCGCGCGGCTGGAGCAGCAACAGGATCGTCTTCGCCTTCACCAGCAGCCGGTGCAGCGGCTGCAGCGGCCGGAGCAGCAGCGGCGGCTGGAGCAGCGGCAGCAGCGCCGCCCGCTTCGATGGAGCCCAGGACTTCGTCGGACAGAACGGTGTCGCCTTCGTTCTTGACGATTGCGCCCAGCACGCCGTCAGCAGTAGCCAGAACTTCCAGTACGACCTTGTCAGTTTCGATGTCAACGATCAGATCGTCGCGCTTGACAGCGTCGCCCGGTTTTTTGTGCCAGGTGGCAACGGTGCCATCGGCAACCGATTCCGGGAAAGTGGGGGCTTTGATCTCGATAGCCATTATCTGTAGTTCCTTAAATTCGGTTTCAGGTGCGCGAAGGCATTAAACGGTAAACGCGGCTTGCAGGAGACTTTCCTGCTGCTCGGCGTGCATCGATGCGTAACCACAAGCAGGTGCAGCAGAAGCCTCACGGCCCGCGTACTCAAGTACGAGAGACTTGTCGAGGTTGCTGATGCTACGACGCAAGTGATGCTGGCTGCAGTACCAGGCACCCTGGTTCATCGGCTCTTCCTGACACCAAACGGCATGCTTGACGTTGGTATAAGGAGCCAGGACTTCTTTCAAGTCGTCCTCAGGGAATGGGTACAGCTGCTCGATACGCACGATGGCAATATCGTCACGGCCTTCGGCACGGCGTTTTTCCAGCAGGTCGTAGTAAACCTTGCCGCTACACAGAACAACGCGCTCGACCTTTTTCGGGTCCAGAGTATCGATTTCCGGGATCACGGTCTGGAACGAACCTTCGGCCAGATCTTCCAGTGTCGAGATGGCCAGCTTGTGGCGCAGCAGCGACTTCGGCGTCAGTACGATCAACGGCTTGCGCAGTGGGCGAATCACCTGACGACGCAGCAAGTGGTAGATCTGAGCTGGCGTGGTCGGAACGGCGACCTGAATATTGTGCTCGGCACACAATTGCAGGTAACGCTCAAGACGTGCCGAGCTGTGCTCAGGGCCCTGACCTTCATAACCGTGTGGCAACAGCATGGTCAGACCGCAGAGACGGCCCCACTTGTGCTCGCCACTGGTGATGAACTGGTCGATTACAACCTGTGCACCGTTGGCGAAGTCGCCGAACTGGGCTTCCCAGATCACCAGCGCATCCGGCGTGGTGGTCGAGTAGCCGTATTCGAAAGCCAATACCGCTTCTTCCGACAGGAACGAGTCGTAAAGGTCAAAACGTGGCTGACCGTCGTACAAGTGCGCCAGAGGAATGTAGGTACCCGCGTCCTTTTGGTTGTGCAGCACAGCGTGACGGTGCGAGAACGTACCGCGGCCGATGTCCTGACCCGTCATGCGGATCGGGTGACCTTCGAACGCCAGAGTCGCGTACGCCATGGTTTCGGCGTAACCCCAGTTGATCGGCAGGCCGCCGGCTTGCATCTTCTGACGGTCTTCGTAGATCTTCGCAACCTGACGCTGAACCACGAAGCCTTCCGGAATTTCCAGCAGCTTGGCGGACAGTTCCTGCAGGGTCTTCAGATCAAAGCGAGTGTCGTGACGCGCAGTCCAGGCGTGGCCCAGATACGGACGCCAGTCCACGAACAGCTCTTTGTTCGGCTCTTTGACCAGCGATTTCACTACGTGCAGACCGTTGTCCAGCGCGTTGCGGTATTCGTCGACCTTGGCCTGAACACGTTCAACGTCCAGTACACCGGACTGGGTCAGACGATCAGCGTACAGCTCACGCGTGGTGCGCTGTTTGGTGATCTGCTGATACATCAGAGGCTGGGTGCCGCTTGGCTCGTCGGCCTCGTTGTGGCCGCGACGACGGTAGCAGACCAGGTCGATCACCACGTCACGCTTGAACTGCATGCGGTAATCAATGGCCAGCTGAGTCACGAACAACACGGCTTCCGGATCATCGCCATTCACATGGAGGATCGGCGCCTGGATCATCTTCGCAACGTCGGTGGCGTACTCGGTGGAACGCGAGTCCAGCGGGTTGCTGATGGTGAAACCAACCTGGTTGTTGATCACGATGTGCACGGTGCCGCCGGTTTTGAAACCGCGGGTCTGCGACATCTGGAAGGTTTCCATGACCACGCCCTGACCTGCAAATGCAGCATCACCGTGGATGGAGATCGGCAGAACCTTCTCACCAGTCGGGTCGTTACGACGATCCTGACGGGCGCGAACCGAACCTTCTACCACCGGGGAAACGATTTCCAGGTGGGACGGGTTGAACGCCATGGCCAGGTGAACTTCACCGCCGGCGGTCATCACGTTGGAAGAGAAGCCCTGGTGGTATTTAACGTCACCGGAACCCAGCTCGACCTTTTTCTTGCCTTCGAACTCGTCGAACAGCTCACGCGGGTTCTTGCCGAAGGTGTTGACCAGCACGTTCAGACGGCCACGGTGAGCCATGCCGATGACGACTTCCTTGGTGCCGTAGGAACCGGAACGCTGGATCAGTTCGTCGAGCATCGGAATCAGGCTTTCGCCGCCTTCCAGACCGAAACGCTTGGTACCCGGGTATTTGGTGCCCAGGTATTTCTCCAGGCCTTCACCGGCAGTCACGCGCTCAAGCAGGTGGCTCTTGATGTCGGCGGAGTACGTCGGACGACCACGCACGCTTTCCAGACGCTGCTGGAACCACTGGCGCTGCTCGGAATCGGTGATGTGCGTGAATTCAGCGCCGATGGTGCGGCAATATGTCTGCTGCAACGCTTCGTGAATTTCGCGTAGGCTCGCTTCCTCTTTGCCGATGAACAGGTCGCCGGCACGGAAGGTCGTATCAAGATCGGCATTGGTCAAGCCGTAATGATTGATCGACAGGTCTGCAGGTGCAGGACGCTGCCACAGCCCCAGCGGGTCAAGCTGGGCTGCCTGGTGGCCACGCATACGGTAGGCCTGGATCAATCGCAGCACTTCAACTTGCTTCTTCTCGTGCTCACTGCTCACGCTGCCGGCGGAAACCGGTTGAGCGCGGCGCTGGTTCTTTGCCAGCAGCACAAAATGATCGCGAATTGTGGAGTGCGAAACATCAGTGGCAGAGTTGCCGTCGGCAGGCAACTTCTGAAAGTAGGTGCGCCACTCTTCTGGCACAGCGTTAGGGTCGTGCAGGTAGAGCTCATAAAGCTCTTCCACATAGGCAGCGTTTCCACCTGAAAGGTAGGCGCTGTTCCACATGCGCTGCATCACGCTTTCTTGCATGCTTGGTCACCCTCGGTTAGGGGAACACCATCGATGTCGACACCGAGCAAACTTGCAGAAGTCCGAATGCAGCGACTAAAACAAGCCACTTAGGATCACACTGATAGTCCGGGTACCAGCCCGGATGCCCCTGCTTGTCTCATTTCTTCAAAATAAGAGCGGCAGCTTGTGGCTACTGCTCTGGTTATAGCCATGACGCGGGTTGAAGCCCGCGCCACAGCCTCTACGGTACAGCGGTTACAGCAGCTGAATCACACGCCACTCGAAAGCAGCATGTTACGGATGTGACCGATGGCCTTAGTCGGGTTCAGGCCTTTCGGACATACGTTGACGCAGTTCATGATGCCCCGGCAGCGGAATACGCTGAACGGGTCATCGAGCGAAGCCAGACGCTCGCTGGTCTTGGTGTCACGGCTGTCTGCCAGGAAGCGATAAGCTTGCAGCAGTGCAGCTGGACCCAGGAACTTGTCCGGGTTCCACCAGAAGGACGGGCAAGAGGTCGAGCAGCAAGCGCACAGGATGCACTCGTACAGACCGTCGAGCTTTTCACGCTCTTCAGGCGACTGCAGACGCTCGATGGCCGGAGCCGGCGTGTCGTTCTGCAGGTAAGGCTTCACCTTCTCGTATTGCTTGTAGAAGATGCTCATATCGACGACCAGGTCACGGATAACCGGCAAACCTGGCAGCGGACGAACAACCAACTTGTTACCTTTTACAACGGCAGACAGCGGCGTGATGCACGCCAGACCGTTCTTGCCGTTGATGTTCATGCCGTCGGAGCCGCAGACGCCTTCACGGCAAGAGCGACGATAGGAGAAACCCTCGTCCTGCTCTTTGATCAGGGCCAGCACGTCCAGCACCATCAGGTCTTTACCACCGGTATCGACCTGGAATTCCTGCATGAACGGCGCAGCGTCCTGATCAGGGTTGTAGCGATAAACACTGACTTTCAACATGGCGGTCACCCTTAATAAGTCCGGACTTTAGGTTCGAAAGTCGGAACAGTCTTCGGCGAGAAGTTCACGGCACGCTTGGTGACGCGCTTGTCACCCGGGAAGTACAGGGTGTGGCACAGCCAGTTTTCGTCGTCACGATCTTCGAAGTCTTCACGGGCGTGAGCACCGCGCGACTCTTTACGGACTTCGGCAGCGATGGCGGTAGCTTCAGCCACTTCCAGCAGGTTTTGCAGTTCCAGCGCTTCGATACGGGCAGTGTTGAACGCCTGCGACTTATCGTTGATCTTCACGTTGGCGATGCGGGTACGCAGATCAGCGAGCTGAGCGATACCTTTCTGCATGTATTCGCCAGTGCGGAATACGCCGAAGTAGTTCTGCATGCAGCTTTGCAGCTCGCGACGCAGGGTTGCAACGTCTTCGCCATCGGTACGGCTGTTCAGCGCGTTCAGACGCGACAGTGCAGCTTCGATATCGGCTTCGGTAGCGTCGTCGTATTCGATGCCGTCGGTCAGCGCTTTTTCCAGGTGCAGGCCGGCAGCGCGGCCGAATACCACCAGGTCGAGCAGCGAGTTGCCGCCCAGACGGTTGGCACCGTGAACCGATACGCAAGCCACTTCACCTACCGCGAACAGACCAGGAATGATCTGATCCACGCCTTCGGCGTTCTGGGTGATCGCCTGGCCATGAATGTTGGTGGCAACGCCGCCCATCATATAGTGGCAAGTCGGAACAACCGGAACCGGCGCAACAACCGGGTCAACGTGAGCGAACGTCTTCGACAGTTCGCAGATGCCTGGCAGACGGCTGTGCAGCACTTCCTCGCCCAAGTGGTCGAGTTTGAGCATTACGTGGTCGCCATTCGGACCGCAACCGTTGCCGGCGATGATTTCCTTAACCATCGAGCGAGCAACCACGTCACGACCGGCAAGGTCTTTGGCGTTCGGAGCATAACGCTCCATGAAACGCTCGCCGTGCTTGTTGATCAGGTAACCACCTTCACCACGGCAACCTTCTGTAACCAGTACACCGGCGCCGGCGATGCCGGTTGGGTGGAACTGCCACATTTCAATGTCTTGTACCGGCACGCCAGCACGCAGAGCCATGCCGACGCCGTCACCGGTGTTGATCAGGGCGTTGGTGGTGGATGCATAGATACGACCTGCACCGCCGGTAGCCAATACGGTGGCTTTAGCGCGGATGTAGGTGGTTTCGCCGGTTTCGATGCAGATCGCGATCACACCGACGAAGTCGCCTTCCTGGTTTTTCACCAGATCGACAGCGTAGTACTCGTTCAGGAACGTGGTACCGGCTTTCAGGTTGCCCTGATAAAGGGTGTGCAGCAGCGCGTGACCGGTACGGTCGGAAGCGGCGCAAGTACGGGCAGCCTGCCCGCCTTTACCGTAGTCCTTGGACTGACCACCGAACGGACGCTGGTAGATACGGCCTTGCTCGGTACGCGAGAACGGCATACCCATGTGGTCCAGCTCGTAAACGGCAGCCGGGCCTTCCTGACACATGTATTCGATAGCGTCCTGGTCACCGATGTAGTCGGAACCCTTGACGGTATCGTACATGTGCCAGCGCCAGTCATCGTTCGGGTCAGCGGACGCGATGGCGCAAGTGATACCGCCCTGGGCGGACACCGTGTGCGAACGGGTCGGGAAGACCTTGGTGATCACGGCAGTCTTGTGACCGCCCTGCGCCAGTTGCAGCGCAGCGCGCATGCCGGCACCGCCACCACCAATAATGATGGCGTCGAAAGAAATCGTTGGAATGTTAGCCATGAATCAGATACCCCAGAGAATCTGCACACCCCAGACGAAGTAAGCGAACATCGCGACGCCGCATACTGCCTGGAAAAGGAAACGTACTGCAGTCGCGGACTTGCCCAGCGCCATCGGCGTCAGGTAGTCGGTCGCGATGGTCCACATGCCGACCCAGGCGTGAGCGCCAAGGGCAACGAGGGCCAGCAGACTGAAGATACGCATCCCGTTGTGAGCGAACAGGCCGTGCCACTGGTCGTAGCCAATGCCCGGATTCGCTGCAAGGTATCCGATCAGGAAGATGAAATAAGCCGCGAGAACAACCGCAGACACACGTTGCGCCATCCAGTCATAGAGGCCCGAACGCGAAAGGTTCGTAACGCTGGTTACCATATCCAAACTCCTGCCAGAACGATCAGCACCACGGAAATGGCGATGATGATTTTCGAGCCCAGGCGGCCGCCTTCCAGCGTCTCACCGATGCCCATGTCCATGATCAAGTGGCGCACACCGGCTACCAGGTGATACAGCAGAGCGGACAGGAGGCCCCATGCTACGAACTTGGCCAGCGGGCTGGTCAAGCATGCCTTCACTTCGGCAAAACCTTCCTCGGAACCCAGGGATTTGCCCAATGCATAAAGCATGAAGCCGAGGCCCAGGAAGAGGATGATGCCGGAAACACGGTGAAGAAACGACGTAACGCCGGTGATGGGGAGTTTGATGGTCCTTAGGTCTAGGTTTACAGGTCGTTGGCTTTTCACGGCTTTTTTTTCACACTGAAGAGCCCCTAACAATCAGGGCAAAGTTGTTGGGGAGTGCACTGGTCAGGTAACCACCACCCAGGGATGCGACCCCCAATAAAGCAGGCCCAAAAGCCCTTGGCGGTCGGTGGCCGAGTATAGACAGTTAGGCTACTAATGACAACGCAATCACCTACCCCAAATAGCTGATTGCACAAGTCGTATAAAAGGCGTAAATGGCAGTCAATTTCGAGGAAAAAGTGCGCTTAAAGCCTTCTGGAGCAAGACTTTAGGCAAATTGACATTCGAATTTATCTCACTATAGTGGTGCGGGCCCTGCGTGGGGGGTCTGTCTGATGGTTCAAGCATAAATAGGAGGCCACATGGCTGACAAAAAAGCGCAGTTGATCATCGAGGGCGCAGCCCCCGTCGAGCTGCCCATTTTAACCGGCACCGTTGGTCCCGATGTAATCGATGTTCGGGGCCTGACGGCCACGGGCCGCTTCACTTTCGACCCTGGTTTCATGTCGACCGCCTCGTGCGAGTCGAAGATCACCTATATCGACGGCGACAACGGCATTCTGTTGCACCGCGGCTACCCGATCGAACAACTGGCTGAAAAGTCGGACTACCTGGAAACCTGCTATCTGCTGCTCAACGGCGAATTGCCGACTGCAGAACAGAAGGCCCAGTTCGTCAGCACCGTGAAAAACCACACGATGGTTCACGAGCAGTTGAAAACCTTCTTCAACGGTTTCCGTCGCGACGCCCACCCGATGGCCGTCATGTGCGGTGTAGTCGGCGCCCTCTCGGCCTTCTACCACGACTCCCTGGACATCAATAACCCGCAGCATCGCGAAATCTCCGCGATCCGCCTGGTTGCCAAGATGCCGACCCTGGCAGCGATGGTTTACAAGTACTCCATGGGCCAACCCATGATGTACCCGCGCAACGATCTGACGTACGCGGAAAACTTCCTGCACATGATGTTCAACACCCCTTGCGAGATCAAACCGATCAGCCCGGTGCTCGCCAAGGCCATGGACCGGATCTTCATCCTCCACGCCGACCACGAGCAGAACGCATCGACTTCCACCGTACGCCTTGCGGGCTCTTCGGGTGCCAACCCGTTCGCCTGTATCGCCGCCGGTATCGCCGCACTGTGGGGCCCTGCCCACGGCGGTGCGAACGAAGCTGTGCTAACCATGCTCGATGAAATTGGCGATGTTTCGAACATCGACAAGTTCATCGCCAAGGCCAAGGACAAGAACGATCCGTTCAAACTGATGGGCTTCGGTCACCGCGTTTACAAAAACCGCGATCCGCGCGCCACTGTAATGAAGCAGACCTGCGACGAAGTGTTGAAAGAGTTGGGTATCAAGGACGACAAGCAACTCGAACTGGCCATGCGCCTGGAAGAGATCGCCCTGACCGACCCGTACTTCATCGAACGCTCGCTGTACCCGAACGTCGACTTCTACTCGGGGATTATCCTCAAGGCGATCGGCATTCCTACCAGCATGTTCACTGTGATTTTCGCCCTGGCACGTACTGTTGGCTGGATTTCGCACTGGAAAGAGATGCTTTCGAGCCCGTACAAGATTGGCCGTCCGCGCCAGTTGTATACCGGTTATGAGTCGCGTGATCTGACCAAGCTGGAAGACCGCAAATAAGACCTGTCTTGCGATAATGTCTTGAAGTTGTACCGGGAACGGCCTCTATTTATATAGGGGCCGTTTTTGTTTGTCTGGGATTTCGGGATTTGATTGTATATCCGTTGCTGCGGTTGCTGCCGCTGGCGGTTTCGCTCTTACAGCGAGTCACCTTTTCCAAACGCCGAAAAGGTAACCCAAAAGGCTTGGCCCCGGCGTACGGCACTTCGCTTGGGCTCAGTGTTCCCTCGCTACGGTGTCCATCCGGGGGCATCGCCTACGGTTGGCTGCGCTGCACCTCCTCTCGATGTGTTTGGCTTCGCCAAACGGCGCTGCGCGCCTACCCCCGGATGAACACCTTCGCTCGGCCTGCCGAAGGGGCTGGAGATCAACAGCCAAAGCAGATCAAAAGATCGCAGCCTGACTTTTCCCCTGTAGGAGCTGCCGAAGGCTGCGATCTTTTGATTTTGTTGTTTGGAGGGGGGATTGGGGTTGGGGGGCATATCCGTTGCTGCGGGTGATGTTTCTGGCGGTTTCGCTCTTACAGCGAGTCACCTTTTCCAGACGCCGAAAAGGTAACCCAAAAGGCTTGGCCCCGGCGTACGGCACTTCGCCTAGGCTCAGTGTTCCCTCGCTACGGTGTCCATCCGGGGGCATCGCCTACGGTTTGCTGCGCTGCACCTCCTCTCGATGTGTTTGGCTTCGCCAAACGGCGCTGCGCGCCTAACCCCCGGATGAACACCTACGCTCGGCCTGCCGAAGGGGCTGGAGAGCAACAGCAAAGCTAAAGCCAAAACAGATCAAAAGATCGCAGCCTTCGGCAGCTCCTACAGGGAATGGGTACACCTGCCAGAGCTTGGTCGGCTGTCATCGCTGGCTAGCCAGCTCCCACAGGGGTCGAGTACAACCGGCAGAAACAGGTCGGATGTCAGGCCGTCATCGCGAGCAGGCTCACTCCTACAATGGGATCGTATGCAGTCTGCTAGAGACTGGTCGGCTGTCAGGCCGCCATCACTGCCAAAAAAATGAGTACACCTCAAAACGCGGCGCATGCCGCCCCACTCAACACAATGAGCGTTAGCTAGAGTACCGCTCTTGATCCAGAAGGCCCGTCGGAAGGCTGAGTGGAGGGATTGATCCGGGGGTGGGAGCGCAGCGACCGTTTGGCGCAGCCAAATGCATCGAGAGGAGGTGCAGCGAAGCAAACCGTAGGCGATGCGCCCGGATCGATCCCGGAGCGAAGGAACCCGAGCCTCAGCGAGGGCCGTACGTCAGGGTAAAGCCTTTTGGGTTACCTTTTCGGCGTTTGGAAAAGGTGACCCGCCGTAAGGGCGGAACCCCGAGCAGCCGTTACCGCAGCAACGGATATGTACACAATCAAAAAAACACAGCCCACAAAAAAATGCCCCGATCTCTCGACCAGGGCATTCAGTAAAACGCTACAACTTACCGATAAGCATCAAACGATCAATGCGAAACCGCCCCACTCGCCCCCAACCCCGTCTGCGAACGCACAAACTGCGGGAAGAACAGCGCGCGCTCTTTGTCCGCTGCCGCTGACTTGTCAGTAATCGAGAAGAACCAGATACCCACAAAGGCAATGATCATCGAAAACAGCGCCGGATACTCGTAAGGGAAGATCGCCTTCTCATGATGCAGAATCTGCACCCAAATGGTCGGACCAAGAATCATCAGCCCCACCGCACTCACCAGACCCAGCCAACCGCCGATCATCGCGCCACGCGTGGTCAGCTTCTTCCAGTACATCGAAAGCAACAACACCGGGAAGTTGCAGCTCGCCGCAATCGAGAACGCCAGGCCAACCATGAACGCGATGTTCTGGCTTTCGAACAGGATGCCCAGGCCAATCGCCAGGATCCCCAGTGCGATCGTGGTGATCTTCGAAACGCGAATCTCATCCTTGTCGTTGGCTTTGCCCTTTTTGATCACACTGGCATACAGGTCGTGAGATACCGCCGAAGCACCGGCCAGGGTCAGACCCGCCACAACCGCCAGAATGGTCGCGAACGCTACCGCCGAGATAAACCCAAGGAAAATACTGCCGCCCACCGCGTCAGCCAGGTGCACCGCCGCCATGTTGTTGCCGCCGAGCAGAGCGCCCGCTGCATCTTTAAAGGCCGGGTTGGTGCTGACCAGCAGGATCGCGCCGAAGCCGATGATGAAGGTCAGGATATAGAAGTAACCAATAAAGCCAGTCGCGTACAGCACGCTCTTACGGGCTTCCTTAGCGTCACTCACAGTGAAGAAGCGCATCAGGATATGCGGCAGGCCAGCGGTACCGAACATCAGCGCCAGACCCAACGAGAACGCCGAAATCGGATCTTTCACCAGACCGCCCGGGCTCATGATCGCCTCACCTTTGGGGTGAACCTTGATCGCCTCGGAGAACAGCATGTTGAAGTCGAAGTTGACGTGCTTCATCACCATCAGCGCCATGAACGAGGCACCGGACAGCAATAGCACAGCCTTGATGATCTGCACCCAGGTGGTCGCCAGCATGCCGCCGAACAGCACGTACATGCACATCAGGATGCCGACCAGAATCACCGCGACGTAATAGTCGAGACCGAACAGCAGCTGGATCAGTTTGCCGGCGCCAACCATTTGCGCGATCAGGTAAAACGCCACCACCACCAGCGAACCGCAGGCAGACAGGGTGCGGATCTGGGTTTGCCCGAGGCGGTAGGACGCCACGTCGGCAAAAGTGTATTTACCCAGGTTACGCAGGCGCTCGGCGATCAGGAACAGAATGATCGGCCAGCCCACCAGGAAGCCGATCGAGTAGATCAGGCCATCGTAGCCGGAGGTGAACACCAGCGCGGAAATCCCCAGGAAGGACGCCGCCGACATGTAGTCGCCAGCAATCGCCAGACCGTTCTGGAAACCGGTGATCTTGCCGCCCGCCGCATAGTAGTCGGCGGCCGACTTGTTACGCTTGGACGCCCAGTAAGTGATGCACAGGGTCGCACCCACGAACACCACGAACATGGCGATCGCGGCGACGTTCAGCGGTTGTTTGTGGACTTCGCCGGTCAGGGCATCAGCCGCCCACACAGCCGGCGCGAACGCCGAGATGCTCAGAAGAGCCAGTAGACGCCGGATCATTGCTGAGCCTCCTTGAGAATCGCATTGTTCAGGTCGTCAAACTCGCCATTGGCGCGGCGCACGTAGATAGCGGTCAGGATGAAAGCCGAGACAATCAGGCCGACACCGATCGGGATGCCCCAGGTGATCGAGGACTCGGGACTGAGTTTTGCCCCGAGCACTTGCGGCCCGTAGGCGATAAGAAGGATGAATCCGGAGTAGAGCCCGAGCATGATCGCCGAGAGTATCCAGGCGAACTTTTCCCTTTTTCGCACCAGCTCCTTGAATCGGGGACTGTTTTGAATCGAGAGGTAAATGCTGTCGTTCATTGTTTTTATCCTCGCAGCACAGATTATTGTTGGAACATAGCTAATGTATGCGGCTGCGGGAGCGGTTCCAGACGACCTTAGTAGTAGAAGGCCATGACACTTTTGCCAATTTCCAGCACACACAAAAAACTGTGGGAGCGAGCCTGCTCGCGAAGGCGTCGGATCAGTCGATATTTGTATCAACTGACAGATCGCTTTCGCGAGCAGGCTCGCTCCCACAGGTTATGGTGGTGAAGCTTTTATTTGGTCCAGTCAGCTACGCGATCCGGGTGCTTGGCAACCCAGGCCTTGGCTGCGGCCTCAGGCTTGGCACCGTCCTGAATCGCCAGCATCACTTCGCCGATTTCGTCTTTCGACGCCCACTGGAAGTTTTTCAGGAACTTGGCCACTTCCGGCGCTTTGGCGTCGAGTTCTTTGCTGCCGATGCTGTTGACGGTTTCAGCCGCGCCATACACGCCTTTCGGGTCGTCGAGGAAGCGCAGTTTCCACTTGGCGAACATCCAGTGCGGCACCCAACCAGTGACGGCGATGGATTCGTTTTTCTTCTCGGCACGGGTCAGTTCGGCAATCATGCCGGCGCCGGAACTGGCCTTTAGGCTGTATTTGTCGAGGCCGTAGTCCTTGATCGCCTGATCGGTCTTGAGCATCACGCCTGAACCGGCGTCGATGCCGACGATGCGATTTTTGAAGGTGTCGTCGGTTTTCAAGTCTTCGATGGACTTGGCTTTGACGTACTCCGGCACGATCAGACCGATTTTTGCATCCTTGAAGTTCGGGCCGTAATCGACGACCAGATCCTTGTTCTTCGCCCAATATTCGCCGTGGGTCACTGGCAGCCAGGCCGATAGCATGGCGTCGAGTTTGCCGGTGGCAACACCCTGCCACATGATCCCGGTAGCAACGGCTTGCAGTTTCACGTCATAGCCGAGCTTCTGTTTGATCACTTCGGCGGCTACGTGGGTAGTCGCAACGCTGTCGGACCAGCCGTCAACGTAACCGATGTTCAGGGTCTGTTTTTCAGCGCTGGCGAAAGTGGAGCTCATCGCAAGCACCAGTGCGGCACCTGCGCCTAAAAGTCGTCGCATCTTCATCGTTACTTCCCCGAAATGCTGCGCCCGACGGATGACGGGCGACGTCAACGTATTGTTATGGTGCACAGCGCCCCCATCACGCCTGACCGCAAACTCGTTGGAACATCAGCGCGATTTATCAATAAGGGTACTGACGGCTTTGATAATCAACCTGACGACCAACGCGACCTGCTCTGTCAGCGACCTCAAGACAACGAGAAACGACATCAGAAGGCCATTAACTGCGTCTATATAAATGACGCCAAATAATCCGCCCGAACTTTGCATGTCAAAATCATGCGGGCCACCTGCCCCCTGTTAAATGCAGGTAACATGCGTCGCTTTGCAGCCACTCGGCCTGACCATGTCCGCGACTTCCCGCTTGCCCTTTCTGCCTTATCTCTTCGCCTGCCTGCTCGGGCTGTTTGCACTCTGCGGTTTCTGGTACGGCCTCGGCAAACCGGTGATCCTGCCGGATGCAGCAACGCCAACCCACAAGCTGCAATGCGCCTCCTACACGCCGTTCGACAAAGACCAGTCGCCCTTCGACGTGCCGTTCAAGTTGCGCCCGGAGCGCATGGACGCCGACCTCGCCCTGCTGGCAACACGCTTTGAATGCATTCGCACCTACTCGATGACCGGCCTCGAAGCGCTGCCGGATCTGGCGCGCAAGCATGGCCTGAAACTGATGATCGGTGCCTGGGTCAACAGCAACCCGGTGGACACCGAAAAGGAAGTCGACCTGCTGATTGCCTCGGCCAACGCCAACCCGGATGTGGTCAGTGCGGTAATCGTCGGCAACGAAGCGTTGTTGCGTAAAGAAGTTACCGGTGGGCAACTGGTGAAGCTGATCAACAAGGTCAAAGGCCAGATCAAACAACCCGTGACCTACGCCGATGTCTGGGAGTTTTGGCAAAAACACCCCGAAATCGCCCCTGCCGTGGATTTCATAACGATCCATTTGCTGCCGTACTGGGAAGACCATCCATCAAACATCGACGTGGCCTTATCGCAGCTGACTGACGTGCGAGAGATGTTTGGAAAGATGTTTGCGCCCAAAGACGTGATGATCGGGGAAACGGGCTGGCCAAGCGAAGGACGCCAACGCCGGACCGCTCTGCCGAGTCGCGCGAACGAGGCCAAATTCATTCGTGGCTTTGTCAGTCTGGCTGAACAAAAGGGCTGGAACTACAACCTGATCGAAGCCTTCGACCAACCATGGAAGCGCGCGAGTGAAGGCGCGGTCGGCGGTTATTGGGGGCTGTTCGATGCCGATCGTCAGGACAAGGGCATACTCGCCGGACCAGTAACGAACGTACCGTACTGGAAAGAATGGCTGGCAGTCGGTGGTTTGATTTTCCTTGGCACGCTGCTGTTGGGCGGCCGTGTTCGCAGCACGCGCGCAGCACTGCTGCTGCCGTTGCTGGGCGCCCTCGCCGCTTGTTCGATTGGCGCCTGGGGTGATCTGGCGCGTGTGACTACAAGGTTTGCCAGCGAATGGCTGTGGGTTGGCTTGCTGACCACGTTGAATCTGTTGGTGCTGGCGCACGCTGCACTGACACTGAGCGCACGAACGGGCTGGCGTGAACGGGCTTTCAATCTGCTGGAACGGCGCGCGGGCTGGCTGGTCGCCGCGGCTGGTTTTGCCGCGGCGGTGATGATGCTCGAGATGGTTTTTGATCCGCGGTATCGCAGCTTTGCGAGCATGGCGTTTGTTGTGCCTGCGTTGGTTTACCTGTGCCGCCCGGTCAGCGTGCCGCGTCGGGAGATTGCTCTGCTGACCTTTATTGTCGGTGCGGGGATTGCGCCGCAGTTGTATCAGGAAGGTTTGCAGAATCAGCAGGCGTGGGGTTGGGCGTTGGTGAGTGCGTTGATGGTCGCCGCCCTGTGGCGCTGTCTTGGTGTTCGAAAAGTCTGATCTTCAGCGAGACATCAGGCCTCTTCGCGAGCAGGCTCGCTCCCACAGGGATTGCATTCCAAAGGTGGGAGCGAGCCTGCTCGTGAAGACAGATTATCAGGCGTTACGGGTAGCTCTGACCAAACGCAACCCGGCAATCACCAACGCAAACACCGCCAACGTCGTGTTGTACAACGCCAATGCCGGTACCCCGAACACCAGCGCCAACACCGCCATCCACCACCCCGCCCGCCCGGGCAAGACAAAGCCGATCAGTGCGGCACCCAGCGCCGTCCAGCCCAGCACCTTGAAGTGAATCATCAGCCCAAGGTTGGCGCGCAACTGGCATTCCCAGCGGCTGGCCTCATCCACGCAGATGCCGACCCACTTGCCGTCTTCCATAAAGCCATAACGCGCGCCATAACTGGCAGCCAGCCACAGCGGCAATAAAACGAGCAGCAGTATCACGGGCAAGCGGCGGGACATGAAACACTCCAATCTTCGGAAATCGGCGGCCAGCTTAATCTGCCCCCAGCCGTGTGCAAGCGCTAACAACAGTTAACTGTTCATTCTGTGGGTGCAAAGTGTATCGTCCAGCTACTATTACTCCGAATTCAGCCTGTTTGGTGCCGAGGCATGGCACTTTGGCGCAACCCCGGTGGTCATAGCCTGCGAACTTCATTCGGCACCTTCCTCTAAGGGATCTAGTCATGCTCCGTTCCTTGCGCTTCGCCGCGCTGTTCTGCGGCCTTATTTCGAGTGCGTCCGCACTGGCGGTGGATATCGACGCCGCCAGTTATGGCTACCCCCTCACCAACCCGTTCGAGGCGACCATCGCCACGACGCCGCCGGACTTGCGTCCCGAGTTGCCGCTGGACGACGACATCAATCAGTCGGATCGCAGCCTCACACTGCGCCCGGAGCGTGCGTTCATCCTGCCGGACAACTTCTGGGCAGTGAAAAAACTCACCTACCGCATCGCCGAACAGGACAAGCCCGCACCGCTGATCTTCCTGATCGCCGGCACCGGCGCGCGCTATGACAGCACGCTCAACGAATACCTGAAAAAGCTTTACTACAAAGCCGGTTACCACGTCGTGCAACTGTCGTCGCCGACCAGTTTCGACTTCATCAGCGCCGCCTCACGCTTCGCCACCCCAGGCGTAACCAAGGAAGACGCCGAAGACATGTACCGGGTGATGCAGGCGGTGCGGGCACAGAACCCGAAACTGCCGGTCACCGAGTACTACCTGACCGGTTACAGCCTCGGCGCCCTGGATGCCGCGTTCGTCGCGCATCTGGATGAAACCCGTCGCAGCTTCAACTTCAAGAAAGTCCTGCTGCTCAACCCGCCAGTCAATCTCTACACGTCGATCAGCAACCTCGACAAACTGGTGCAGACCGAAGTCAAAGGCATCAACAACAGCACCACGTTCTACGAGTTGGTGCTCAACAAGTTGACCCGCTACTTCCAGCAGAAAGGTTACATCGACCTCAACGATGCCCTGCTGTATGACTTCCAGCAGTCCAAGCAGCATTTGACCAACGAGCAGATGGCGATGCTGATCGGCACCTCGTTCCGCTTCTCGGCAGCCGACATCGCCTTTACCTCGGACTTGATCAACCGTCGCGGCCTGATTACTCCACCGAAATTTCCGATCACCGAAGGCACCAGCCTCACGCCGTTCCTCAAGCGTGCGCTGCAATGCGACTTCGATTGCTACCTGACCGATCAGGTGATTCCGATGTGGCGCGCGCGCACTGATGGCGGCAGCCTGCTGCAACTGATCGATCAGGCCAGCCTGTACGCACTCAAGGACTACCTGCACGACAGCCCGAAAATCGCGGTAATGCACAACGCCGACGACGTGATCCTCGGCCCGGGTGACCTCGGTTTCCTGCGCAAGACGTTTGGAGATCGCCTGACCGTTTATCCTTACGGCGGCCATTGCGGCAACATTAACTATCGCGTCAACAGCGACGCCATGCTGGAGTTCTTCCGTGGCTAAATATCTCCTGCTGATTGCAGCGCTCCTCTGCGCAGGCGTGGCCCAGGCCGACAACAGTAAAGCCAACGCTCCGGTGGTGGTCGACAATGACGGTTTCAAGGAACCGCTGTCCAAACTCAAGTTCAACCCGGGGCTCGACCAGCGTGAATTCGAACGTTCGACGCTCAACGCACTGAACGTCTACGACCCGCTGGAGGAGTGGAACCGTCGCGTCTACCACTTCAACTACCGCTTCGACCAATGGGTGTTCCTGCCGGTGGTCGATGGTTATCGCTACGTCACGCCGAGCTTCGTGCGTACGGGCGTGAGCAACTTCTTCAACAACCTCGGTGACGTGCCGAACCTGATCAACAGCTTGCTGCAGTTCAAGGGCCAGCGTTCGATGGAAACCACCGCACGTCTGTTGTTCAACACCACCATCGGCATCGGCGGCCTGTGGGATCCGGCGACGGCCATGGGCCTGCCGCGTCAGAGCGAAGACTTCGGCCAGACACTGGGTTTCTACGGCGTACCGGGCGGTGCCTACTTCGTGCTGCCGATCCTCGGCCCGTCGAACATTCGTGACACCGCTGGCCTGGCCGTGGATTACACAGCCGAATCGGCAATCAACTTCCTCAATGTCTCGGAGGTCAGCTCTGACCATCCGGAAATCTGGGCCCTGCGCGCCGTCGACAAGCGCTACCAGACCAGCTTCCGCTACGGCCAGATGAACTCGCCGTTCGAATACGAGAAAGTGCGTTACGTGTACACCGAAGCCCGCAAGTTGCAGATCGCCGAATAGTTTTCGGCAGACACAAAAAAGGGCCATTCGATGCGAGTCGAATGGCCCTTTTTCATGACACGACAAAGATCAAACTGTAGGAGCAAAGCTTGCTCGCGAAAGCGGTGTGTCAGTTCATATTGACTTCACTGACAGACCGCTTTCGCGAGCAAGCTTTGCTCCTACAAGAAGGCTGCTGTGTTTAGCCTTTGATGGCGCGCCAGATTTTGCCGACGACGGAAACCACCGCCAGCACCACCGCACCAGCGATGATCCCCGCGACACCGTTGAGCAACATCGGCACCGCAAACCCAGCAGAACCGGCCGCCGCACCAACACCTTCGATCCAGTGATGCACCACCGGCACGCCGTGAGTCAGGATGCCGCCACCGACCAGGAACATCGCCGCCGTACCCACCACCGACAAGGTTTTCATCATGTACGGCGCCGCACTCAAAATGCCGCTGCCGATTTTTTTCGCAAACTGCCCAGGCTTCTGGGTCAGCCACAGGCCGAGGTCGTCGAGTTTGACGATGCCCGCCACCAGACCGTAAACACCCACGGTCATGACGATGGCGATACCCGACATCACGATCACTTGCTGAGTCAGCGAAGCGTCTGCCACGGTGCCCAATGTGATGGCGATGATTTCCGCCGACAGAATAAAGTCGGTGCGGATAGCGCCTTTGATCTTGTCCTTTTCATACGCCACCAGATCGGTCGCCGGGTCGGCCACGGCTTCTGTCAATTGCGCATGCCCGGCCTCGTCTTCAGCTTCGCTGTGCAAAAACTTGTGCGCGAGCTTCTCGAAACCTTCGAAACACAGGTAGGCACCGCCAACCATCAGCAACGGCGTCACCAGCCACGGTACGAACGCACTGATCGCCAACGCCGACGGCACCAGGATCAGTTTGTTGACGAACGAGCCCTTGGCCACCGCCCAGACCACGGGAATTTCCCGCTCGGCACGTACGCCGGAGACTTGCTGGGCGTTGAGCGCCAGATCATCGCCCAGCACCCCGGCGGTCTTCTTGGCGGCCATTTTGGTCATCAATGCAACGTCATCCAGAACGGTGGCGATGTCATCGATCAGCACCAGCAAACTGCTTCCTGCCATGGTTCAGGCTTCCTACGTAAAAAAGTGCGCGCAGCATACCGTGCGGGCCACTCACAGGCGAGACAGTCAAGGCGCCTGCCAGCCACCGCCCAGGCTTTGAAACAACGCCACACTGCCCTGGCTGAGCAATCCTTGCGTGTCCCGCAGGTTTTGCTCGGCTTGCAGCAACACTAACTGTTGAGTGAGCACGGCTTGTTGGCTGACCGTTCCCGCCCGCAATTGAGCTTCCTGGCTGCCAAACAATCGCTGGTTGCGCTGGAACATCTGCGCGTATGCCTGCTCTTGAATGTGCAGGTGATTAATCGCTGACAAATTGTCCTCGACGTTCTGCAACGCGCCCAACACTGTGCCACGATAATTGGCGACATCCTGATCGTAAGTGGCTTCGGCCTCCTGCTTGGCCGCCGCGCGAGCACCACCGTCGAAGATTGTTTCGGCCAACGCCGGACCGAGCGTCCAGATGCGATTGGGTACTGAAAACAGACCGCCCAGCGCCGTACCGCGAAAACCGCCTTCGGCGGTCAGGCTCAAGGTCGGGAAGAACGCCGCTTCGGCAACCCCGATTCTCGCGTTCGCGGCGGCCGCCAAACGCTCGGCGGACACTACGTCCGGGCGGCGTAGCAACAGACTCGACGGCACAACCGGTGGCGGCAGCGGCATGACAAAACGATAGTCACCGGCCTTGGGCAGATTGAACTGCGCAGGCGCCAGCCCCACCAACACCGCCAGCGCATGTTCAGCCTGCTCGCGTGAGCGTTGGGCATTTTGCAGGGCACTGATCACCGTGCTCAGTTGATCCTGCGCCACCAGCAACTGATCGTTGGTCGCAGTGCCCTGCACCGTTTGCGCTTGAATCATCGTCAGCAATTGTTGATTGATCGTCTGTTGGCGCTGCAACAGGTCGATGTCGATATCCAGCTGCCGCAATCCCAGATAGTTGGTCGCCACGCTGGCACCGATGGACAGGCGCACGCCGGCGAGCAAAGCATCAGACGATTGCAGCGAGGCTTGGCTCGACTCGATGCCGCGTCGTACTTGCCCCCACAAATCCGGCTCCCAACTGGCGCTGAGGGTGGCGCTGACGGTTTGCTCAACGCTGCCGCCTCCGCTGCCGGTCAGGCCGCTGGTGGTGCTGCCGCTGGCCCCGCCGCCAACCCCGCGCGCACCGGACAACCCCACGCCCACGGTTGGCCACAATCCGGCGCGACTGGATGCCACTTGCGCCTGCGCCAAGCGATACGCAGCCTCGGCGGCGATGATCGATTGATTGGCCTTGGCCGAGCGCTCAACCAGATCATTCAGCACTGGGTCCTGATAAGCCCGCCACCACTGGCTGTCCAGCGCACCTTGCGGATTGGACACAGCACGCTGCCACGGCGTGCCCTCCTTGAACGAAGTCGGCAGTTCAGTCGCCGGTTTTTGATAATCCGGCCCGACCATGCAACCGCTCAATAACAGGAATACCCCCATTAAAAGCAGGCTCGCTCCTGCAGGGGATTTGCGATATTTCATGAGGATCTCCTGCGCAGGCGCTGCGACGCCCGATCGAGCCAAAGGTAGATCACCGGCGTGGTGTACAGCGTCAATAACTGGCTGAACAACAACCCGCCAATAATCGAAATCCCCAGCGGTCGGCGCAGCTCCGAGCCGTAGCCACTGCCGAGCACCAAGGGCAGCGCACCGAGGATCGCCGCCAGCGTGGTCATCATGATCGGCCGAAAACGAATCATACAGGCGCGGCGAATTGCGTCCTTGGCGCTCAAGCCTGACTCGCGGCGTTCGGTGATGGCGAAGTCGATCATCATGATCGCGTTCTTCTTGACGATCCCGATCAGCAGAATCACCCCCACCAGCGCGATGATCGACAGTTCGGTGCCCGTCAACAGCAAGGCGATCAACGCGCCGACACCAGCCGACGGCAAGGTCGAAAGAATCGTCAACGGATGTACCAGGCTTTCGTAAAGCATGCCGAGCACGACATATACCGAGAGCAGCGCGGCGACGATCAACAACGGCTCACTGGCGACCGAGGTCTGGAACACCTGCGCCGTCCCGGCAAACTGCCCCACCACACTGGCCGGCATGCGCAGTTGTTTTACGGCGTTGTCCACCAGCGCGGTGGCCTGTCCGATGGACACGCCGGGCGAGAGATTGAACGAGGCCGTCACGGCGGGAAAAGTGCCTTGATGGCTGATGGAGATCGCTGTGCGTGCGACCGAATACTCCGCCACCGCCGACAGCGGCACCAGGTTTTGCGCAGCCGTGGCACTGAGATTGGGCGCCGTAGCTGCGCCCTTGACGGTGACAGCCGTATTGCCCACCGGCACGTAGACGTTTTCCAATGTCGCCGGGTCAGACCAATACGGCGGCGCCACTTCCATCACCACGTGATACTGGTTAGCGGATCGATAAATCGTCGACACCTGACGCTGGCCGAAGGCGTCATACAGCGTCTGATCAATCGCCGACATACTCACGCCCAGACGCGCGGCAGCATCGCGATTAACGGACACGCTGGCCATCAGACTGTTGTCCTGCTGATCGGTGTTGATGTCTGTCAGTTGCGGCAAGGCATGCAGCGCCGCCACCACTTTGGGCACCCACTCATCGAGGGTGCTCTGATCATCGGCCGTCATCGTGTACTGATATTGCGCCCCGCTCTGCCGCCCGCCGACGGTGATGTCCTGAGCCGATTGCAGATACAGCCGCGTGCCCGGCATGTCGCCCAGCGTATGGCGGATCTGCGCGATGACCTGATCGGCGCTGTCCTTGCGATCGGCCAGCGCCTTGAGGGTGATGAACAACTGCGCACTGTTCACTGCGCCGCCGATGCCACCGCCACCGCCGACAAAACCACCGACCGTGGCGACATTCGGGTTACCCAAGACCTTCTGGTTGATCTCGCTGAAGTTCGCCTGAATCGCCCCGAAGGAAATGCTTTGCGCAGCGATGATGCTACCGGACATGCGCCCGGTGTCTTCCTGCGGAAAGAAGCCCTTGGGTACCAGCACATACAGCCCACACGCCAGCACAATCACCAGCAGGGTCAGCAACCCCATCAACAACGAATGCTCGATGACCCAGCCCAATGTGCGGTCGTAGAAGCGGTGAAAACCCGAGTCGGGCTGATTGCTGCTGCTCTGTTCCTTCGTGCGCAGCAACACACTGGCGAGCATCGGTGTCACCGTCAGCGACACCACCATGGAAATCACGATGGCCACCGACAGAGAAATCGAGAATTCGCGGAACAGTCGTCCGACAATCCCGCCCATCAGCAACAACGGAATGAACACCGCCACCAGCGAAACACTGATGGTCATCACAGTGAAACCCACTTCGCGCGCCCCGGCCAACGCGGCTTGCACGCGGCTCTCGCCCTTCTCCAGATGACGCATGATGTTCTCGACCACGACGATGGCGTCGTCCACCACAAACCCGGTGGAGATGGTCAGCGCCATCAGCGACAAGTTGTTCAGGCTGTAGCCGAGAAAGTACATCGCGCCAAAAGTGCCGAGCAGCGACAGCGGCACGACAATGGCCGGGATCAGCGTACTGCGCCAGTCGCGGAAAAACGCGAAGGTCACCAGCGTCACCAGCGCAATCGAAATCAGCAACGTCAGTTCGACGTCTCGCAATGACGCGCGAATGGTGCTGGTGCGATCCATCAGGACATTGATCTTGATCGCCGACGGAATCGAGCTTTGCAGAAACGGCAGGTCAGCCTTCACCGCATCCACGGTGTCGATGACATTGGCCCCGGGCTGTTTGAACACCACCAGCAACACCGCCGGTTTGCCATTCGACAAGCCGAAGTTGCGCAGGTCTTCGACGTCTTCGCTGACATCGCCCAAATCGGCGATACGCACCAGATCGCCATTGCGCTGTTTGACCACCAACGGCGCGTAGTCAGCGCCCTGATAGAGCATGTCGTTGGCCTTCAGGCCGTAGGATTGGTCACCCAGCGCCAGCGTGCCCTTGGGCAGGTTGACGTTGGCGGCCTGAATCACCTGGCGCACTTGCTCCAGGCTGACGCCATAGCGGTTGAGTCGATCCGGATTGAGCTCAATGCGCACCGCCGGCAAAGAGGCGCCGCCCACGGTGACGTCGCCGACGCCGGTGGTCTGCAACAAGCGTTGCTCCAGCAGCGTCGAGGCAACGTCATACATTTGGCCGCGAGTGGCGCTGTCAGAGGTCAGGCTGAGGATGAGGATCGGAGAATCGGCCGGGTTGACCTTGCGGTAGGTCGGGTTGCCGGACAAGTCGCTGGGCAGGTTGCTGCGTGCCGCGTTGATTGCTGCCTGTACATCCCGAGCGGCACCATCGATGTCACGGTTGAGGTCGAATTGCAGAGTGATGCGCGTCGCCCCCAGCGAACTCGCCGAGGTCATTTCGGTGACCCCGGCGATCTGCCCGAACTGACGTTCCAGTGGCGTCGCCACCGATGAGGCAACCGTGCTCGGATCAGCACCCGGCAACGACGCACGCACACTGATGGTCGGGAAATCGACCTCGGGCAGCGGCGCCACTGGCAGCAGATTGAACGCCAACACACCGAACAGCGCCAACCCTACCGCCAATAAAGTGGTGGCGATCGGTCGCTGGATAAACGGCGCGCTAAGGTTCATCGCGATACGCCTCGGCCACCGGCCGGCGCCGACTGAAACGCTGCTCCAGACCGTGCATGGCGAGGAAAATCACTGGCGTCGAAAACAGCGTCAGCAACTGGCTCAACAACAGCCCGCCAATGATCGCGATCCCCAGCGGATGGCGCAGTTCCGAGCCGATCCCGGTGCCCAGCGCCAGCGGCACCGCGCCAAACAGCGAGGCCATGCTGGTCATCAGGATCGGTCGGAAACGTAGCTCGGCGGCCTGACGAATCGCCGCGACCGGATCCAGCCCACCCTCCCGCTCCAGTTCCAGCGCGAAGTCGACCATCATGATGCCGTTCTTCATGACGATGCCGATCAACAGCACGATGCCGATCAAGCCGATGATGTCGAACTGCGTACCGGTGATCAGCAGCGCCAGCAACGCCCCAAGCGCGGCTGATAGCAACGTCGACAGAATCGTCACCGGATGCACAAAACTTTCGTAGAGAATGCCCAGCATCAGGTACACCACGATGATCGCCGCCAGTACCAGAAACACCTGGTTGGACAGTGACGCCTCGAACGTCGCCGCTGCGCCTTCCAGATTTGCCTGCACCGACTGCGGCAGGCCGGCCTGGGTTTCGATCTGCTTGAGTCTCGTCACCGCCGCGCCGAGCGTCTGGCCGGGGGCGAGGTTGAACGAGACATCGGCGTACGGAAACTGACCGAGACGGTTGATCGTCGCTGGCGCGCGAATCACCTGAAGGGTGGCCATGCTCGACAGCGGAGCCACTCCGCCGCCGGGAATGTCGACGTATAACCCGGTCAACAGATCGGCGAGATTACGTGGCGGATGGTCGGTGGCGATCACCACGTGATACTGGTTGAGCTGGGTATATATCGTCGACACCTGCCGCTGACCAAACGCGTCGTACAACACATCGTCGATGGCTTGCGGAGTAATGCCCAGGCGCGAAGCGGTGGCGCGGTCGACATTGAGCTGGATCTGGTTACCGAACTGCATCGCCTGACTTTGCACGTCGGTAAACATCGGATCGTGCTTGATCGCTGCCAGCAGTTTAGCCGTCCACTGCTCCAGCACATCCGGATCGGTGGCCTGTAGCCCCAGACGATAACTGGTGGTCGACACCGTGGCGTCGAGAGTCAGATCCTGCACGCTGTGCAGGTACAGGCGAATCCCGGCGTCGTCGGCGTTGGCATCCGCAAGCCGCCGAATCACCGCCGCGCTGCTGTCGCGATCGCCGTGCGGCTTGAGGTTGATCAGCAGGTTGCCCTGATTGATCGTCGGGTTGGTCTGGTCGATGCCGACGAAGGACGACAGGCTCGCCACCGCCGGATCCTTCAAGATCCGCGCTGCCAGCCTCTGTTGCTCAATCTGCATCTGCTGGAAGGAAATAGTCGGCGACGCCTGGGAAATCCCTTGAATCAGCCCAGTGTCCTGTTCGGGGAAAAAGCCCTTGGGCATCACCACGATAATCAGCAACGTCAGCAACCCGGTACACACCACAGAGATCAGCGTCAGCCCACGGTGCAGCAGCACCCAATCGAGGCCTTTGACGTAATAACCATTGATCCGGTCAAAAAAATCGACCCGGCGCTCCTCGTGTTTGTCCTTGAGCAGTCGCGAACACATCATCGGCGTCAGCGTCAGGGTGATCAGCGCCGAGATGACGATGGTCACCGCCACGGTCATGGCGAACTCACGGAACAACCGGCCGACCACATCGCCCATGAACAGCAGCGGAATCATCACCGCGATCAGAGCCACCGACAGCGAGATGATGGTGAAGCCGATTTGTTCCGACCCTTTGAGTGCGGCTTGCAGCGGCGAGTCTCCAGCTTCGAGGTAACGAGTGATGTTTTCGATCATGACGATGGCGTCGTCGACCACGAAGCCGATCGCGATGGTCAGCGCCATCAGCGTCAGGTTATTCAGCGAAAACCCCAGTGCGTAGGCCACCGCCAAGGTGCCGACCAGCGTCAGCGGCACGGTCACCGCCGGAATGATCGTCGCGGGAATGTTGCGCAGGAACAGGAAAATCACCATCACCACCAGCAACACCGCCACACCCAATTCGTATTGCACGTCGGTGACCGAGGCGCGGATGGTCTGGGTGCGGTCGGTGAGCACGCTGACCTTCAGTGTCGCCGGCAGACTGGCGCGCAGTTTGGGCAACAGTTGCTGCACCCGGTCGACCACGTCAATAACATTGGCGCCGGGCTGGCGCTGGATATTGAGAACAATCGATGGCGTGCTGTTTGTCCATGCGGCCTGGCGCGGGTTCTCCGGCCCTTGAGTGGAGGTAGCAATCTGCGACAAGCGAATCGGCGCGCCATTTTTGTAGGCGATCACCAGGTCGCGGTATTCCTCGGCCGACTGCAACTGGTCGTTGGTGCCAATCGAATAGGCCTGATATTTACCGTCGATATTGCCCTTGGCCTGATTGACGTTGGCCGTGCCTAATGAGGTGCGCAAGTCATCAAGGGATAAACCGAGACTGTTCAGCGCCGAGGTGTTGGCCTCGACCCGGACTGCCGGACGCTGGCCGCCGCTGAGGGTGACCAGACCGACGCCGGTGATCTGCGAGATTTTCTGCGCCAGCCGCGTGTCGGCGAGGTCTTCGACCTTGGTCAGCGGCAACACATCGGAGGTCAGCGACAGGGTCAGCACCGGCGCGTCGGCCGGGTTGACCTTGCTGTACACCGGCGGATACGGCAGGTTGGCCGGCAGGAACGTGCCAGCGGCGTTGATCGCGGCTTGCACTTCCTGCTCGGCGACATCCAGCGAAAGCGACAAATCGAATTGCAGGGTGACCACCGAAGCACCGTCGGAACTGGTCGAATTCATCGATTTGAGGCCCGGCATCTCGCCGAGCTGACGCTCAAGCGGTGCGGTGATCGACGAACTGATGACCTCGGGACTTGCGCCCGGATATTGGGTGAACACCTGAATGGTCGGGTAATCGACTTCCGGTAGCGCCGACACCGACAGCAAGTGATAACCGAGCAGCCCGAGCAACAACACCGCCACCATCAGCAACGTGGTGGCCACCGGGCGTTCGATGAAGGGCCGCGAAACGTTCATGCTGGGCGCCTCCTCACTGCGCGACGACTTTCACCGCAGAACCATCGTCGAGCTTGTCGGCCCCCTCAGTGACCACTTTTTCACCCTGCTTGACGCCGTTGTCGAGCACCGCCGTGACATCGCCGGTGGCCGGGCCGGTCTTGATGTTGCGCAGGCTGACTTTGCTGCCGGGGTCGACCACAACAAAGACGAAATCGCCTTTGCTGCCATGCTGGATCGCCCGGGTCGGCACCACGCTGATCTGCTTCAGCGTGTCAGCCTTGAGCCGGGCGTTGACGAATTGATTGGGGAACAGTGCGTTGCCCGCGTCATCGAACTGCGCCTTGACCTTGATCGTGCCCGTGCTGGTGTCGACCTGATTGTCCAGCGCCAACAAGCTGCCGGCCGCCAGCAGGTTGTGTTTGTTACGGTCATAGGCCAACACCGTCACGGTGCCTTTGGCCATAGCTTGATTGATCGCCGCCAAGTCATCTTCAGGCACCGCGAACACCACAGTGGCCGGGGTTATCTGAGTGATCACGGCAATGCCGGTGGTACTGGTAGTGGTCACGTAGTTGCCAGGATCGACCTGACGCAGGCCGACCACGCCGTCCACCGGCGACGTGATGGTGCAATAACTCAGCTGCACTTCAAGGTTCTGCAGGCTGCCCTCATCGGCGGCGACCGTGCCTTGCAACTGTTGAACCAGCGAGGCTTGGGTATCGACAGTTTGCTGGGTGGTGGAGCCGACTTTGATCAGCTCGCGATAACGCGCCAGATCGCGCACGGCGTTACTCAGCAGCGCCTGATCGTGCATCAGCGTGCCTTTGGCGACTGCCACTTGCGCCTTGAGCGCCCGGTCATCAATGCGGGCGATGACTTGGCCTTTGTGCACCTGTTGGCCCTCTTTGAATTCGACCGAACCGAGAATCCCGTCGACCTGGGAAATCACCGTCACGCTTCGGGTTGGCGTGACGGTGCCGAGGGCATCGATGTACACCGGCACGTCTTGCAGGGTGACGGCCACCGCCGCCACCGGTTCGGCAGGCGGCGGTGGTTTGCTGCGGTGTTGTCCCTGGCTCAGGTAAAACCACAGGGCAAGCGCCAGCAACAGCCCGATGCCAAACATCAGCACGAATTTGCCTCGCCTGCGTTTTTCCATGGTCGCCGCCTCGCGCACTTGATCGCTGCCTAGACTCTAGCAGCGCCGCCGCAGTGGGCCTGGCGGATGGAGCATTTGTTCAGGCGGGCGACAGACTGACGCGACGAACGCCCCGGCCGTGCATTCTTGAGCGCCGCGCGAGGCCGGTGCTACCATGCACGACCGCCAGAACAGGCAAGGAACCACCGGGTTTATGAGCACAATCCGCGAGCGCAACAAAGAACTGATCCTGCGTGCCGCCAGTGAGGAGTTTGCCGACAAGGGCTTCGCTGCGACCAAAACCAGCGACATCGCCGCCAAAGCGGGATTGCCCAAGCCCAACGTCTACTACTACTTCAAGTCCAAGGAAAACCTCTACCGCGAGGTGCTGGAAAGTATCATCGTGCCGATTCTGCAAGCGTCGACACCGTTCAACCCGGACGGCGTGCCGAGCGAAGTGCTCAGCGGCTATATCCGCTCGAAGATCCGCATCTCCCGCGACCTGCCCTTCGCCTCCAAGGTGTTCGCCAGTGAAATCATGCACGGCGCCCCGCACCTGAGCGCCGACCTGGTCGAACAGCTCAACGGCCAGGCCAAGCACAACATCGACTGCATCCAGAGCTGGATCGACCGCGGGCAAATCGCCCCGATCGATCCCAACCACCTGATGTTCAGCATCTGGGCCGCGACTCAGACCTACGCCGACTTCGACTGGCAGATTTCTGCTGTGACAGGGAAGGAGAAGCTGGATGAGGCGGATTACGAGGCGGCGGCGCAGACGATTATTCGGTTGGTACTCAAAGGCTGCGAGCCGGACTGATAGACCGTGGTGACGCCATTCGCGAGCAGGCTCGCTCCCACATTTGGAATGCGTTTCCCCCTGTAGGAGTGAGCCTGCTCGCGATCGAGGCGCCACGGTTTCAGCTCAAACCCAAATGGCATCCCACAACGGATAGTCGCCAAGCTTCTGCACCAAACCCGCCCGCAACGGATTCGCCACGACATACCGAGCCACCTTCACTAAATCCTCCTCACGCCGCAGCGCCCGGTCATGAAAACCTCTCTGCCAGAGAGGGTGGCTATCACCAGTAGACTGCCTTACGGCTTTGGCACTCAGTGACTTGGTCTTCTGCATCAGCTCACTCAATGTTCCCTGTTGCAACTCGATCAGCCAGTGAAAATGATCCGGCATGACCACCCAGGCCAGCGAATTCGCCACGCCGGACTTCTGTGAATTGCGAAATTGATCGACAACCAGTCTGCCCAAGCTGAAATTCCTGAAGACTGGGCGTCTCTGATACGTGTTGGTAGTCAGCAGATAAATGCGACCGGCTTCGGCGTAGCGTCCGAACCTCAATCGGTGTGCAGCGGGTGAGTCCGGCATTCCTTTGCCCTCCATGATCAGGTCATGAAAGGCTAGTGCTGTGGTTCACTTGTGTGGGCGGACTGTTGGCAGGATGTGTCTGGGAGGTCGCTATCGCGAGCAGGCTCACTCCTACAGTGACTTTGAGGTGCTCAGACAATTTGTGTCAGAACACGATCCTTGTAGGAGTGAGCCTGCTCGCGATGACTTTTCTTCAAGCGCCGCAAGATCTCACAAATAAAACCTCAACCCTCTTCCCGCATCACCCAGCGCAGCGCTTGCGGGAACGAAATTTTCCAGTCATCCGGGTAGAAATGCCCACCTTCATGGGTACGGGACTTCACTTCGTTGCCTTCACTGAACAGTTGGCGGAAATCGGCGTTGATCAATGCAGAGACCACCGGGCTCAGCGCGTGGAACGCGATCTCTTCGGCGTCGGGTGTTTCCGTCGCGTGCAGGATGGGAGTACAGAGGGTCATGGCCGTGGCCAGAGTCATGGCGAATAGCGTCTTCACGCAGATCTTCCTTGATACATAAACGAGAGGGGCGGCAGTCTATAGACCCCACCCCTCTTCGTCATCATCACGCCTTCAGACGTGCTGATTTATTTCCACTCAGGCCGCCACCCCCGCATCCGCACGCAGCTCCAGCGCCTCTACCGCTTTGATCGCCACTTGTTCATCGATGTCCGACAGATCGCCGCTGATACCGATCGCTCCCAGCACATTCCCGGCCTGATCACGAATCAACACACCGCCCGGTGCCGGCACGACGCTGCCCTGGCCCATGCTGTTCAGCGCAGCAATAAAGGCCGGACGTTGTTGGGCGTCCAGCGCCAGCAGGCGCGAGCCTTTACCCAGGGCAATCGCGCCCCAGGCTTTGCCGATGGCGATATCCGGGCGCAGCAGGCTCGCGCCGTCTTCGCGTTGCAGGGTGATCAGGTGGCCGCCGGTATCGAGTACCGCAATGGTCAGCGGCGCAGCGGAGATTGCCCGTCCGGCGCTGATGGCTTCGTTGACCAGCTTGACTGCGACTTTCAAGGTTAAAGCGCTCATGGTGCCGTCCTCATTTTGTTATTGGGAAAGTCGTGGGCCTGCGGTTTTCTGCCGCAGTCCGATGCAACAAATAGAACACAATGAGTTATTTTTTTGTATACAATAATTCTCGAAAAGCGCCACATGCGACGAAAAGCCACAGTCATACAGGCTTCCGACGAATGAAACAGGCGCTTGAGAAAATGGATTGACCTGCGCCGTCCGCCGTGAATACACTCTGCGCAAAGCCACTTGTATACAATTACAAAACGTAAAGAGGCACAAAACCATGAGCAAAATGAGAGCAATCGAAGCCGCCGTTCTGGTGATGCGCCGTGAAGGGGTTGATACCGCTTTTGGCATCCCGGGCGCTGCCATCAACCCGCTGTACTCCGCCTTGCAAAAAGTCGGTGGCATCGATCACGTCCTTGCTCGCCACGTTGAAGGCGCCTCGCACATGGCCGAGGGCTACACCCGCACCAAGGCCGGCAACATCGGCGTGTGCATCGGCACTTCCGGCCCAGCCGGTACCGACATGGTCACCGGGCTCTACAGCGCCTCGGCCGACTCGATTCCAATCCTCTGCATTACCGGCCAGGCACCCCGCGCCCGTATGCACAAGGAAGACTTCCAGGCGGTTGACATCACCAGCATCGTCAAGCCAGTCACCAAGTGGGCGACCACTGTTCTGGAGCCGGGCCAAGTGCCTTACGCGTTCCAGAAAGCGTTCTTCGAAATGCGCTCCGGCCGTCCAGGCCCAGTGCTGATCGACCTGCCGTTCGACGTGCAGATGGCCGAAATCGAATTCGACATCGACGCCTACCAGCCGCTGCCGCTGGCCAAGCCAACCGCTACCCGCGTGCAAGTCGAAAAGGCTTTGGCTCTGCTTGATCAGGCCGAGCGTCCATTGCTGGTCGCCGGTGGCGGCATCATCAACGCCGACGCCAGCGACCTGCTGGTCGAATTCGCTGAGCTGACCGGTATCCCAGTCATCCCGACCCTGATGGGCTGGGGCACCATCCCGGACGATCACCCGTTGATGGTCGGCATGGTCGGTCTGCAGACTTCGCACCGTTACGGCAACGCCACGATGCTGAAATCCGACGTGGTGTTGGGTATCGGTAACCGTTGGGCTAACCGCCACACCGGTTCGGTTGACGTTTACACCGAAGGCCGCAAGTTCATTCACGTCGACATAGAAGGCACGCAGATCGGTCGTGTGTTCACCCCGGATCTGGGCATCGTTTCCGACGCCGCCGCTGCGCTGACCGTGTTCATCGAAGTGGCCCGTGAATGGCAAGCCGCCGGCAAGCTGAAAAACCGCAGTGCCTGGCTGCAAGACTGCCAGCAGCGCAAAGCCAGCCTGCATCGCAAGACCCACTTCGACAACGTGCCGGTGAAACCGCAGCGCGTTTACGAAGAAATGAACCAGGTGTTCGGCAAGGACACCTGCTACGTCAGCACCATTGGTCTGTCGCAGATTGCCGGCGCGCAGTTCCTGCACGTCTACAAGCCGCGTCACTGGATCAACTGTGGTCAGGCGGGCCCATTGGGCTGGACCATTCCGGCAGCGCTGGGCGTGGTCAAGGCCGATCCGAGCCGGAAAGTCGTGGCCCTGTCGGGGGACTATGACTTCCAGTTCATGATCGAAGAACTGGCGGTCGGCGCTCAGTTCAAACTGCCGTACATCCACGTCGTGGTGAACAACTCGTACCTGGGTCTGATCCGTCAGGCACAGCGCGGGTTCGAAATGGACTACTGCGTGCAGCTGTCCTTCGATAACCTCAACGCGCCGGAACTCAACGGTTACGGTGTTGACCACGTTGCAGTGGCTGAAGGCCTGGGCTGTAAGGCACTGCGTGTGTTCGAACCATCGGAAATCGCCCCTGCCCTGCGCAAGGCCGAACAGATGATCGAAGAGTTCAAGGTACCGGTGATCGTCGAGATCATTCTGGAGCGTGTGACCAACATCTCCATGGGCACCGAGATCAACGCCGTCAACGAGTTCGAAGACCTGGCGCTGGTCGGCAACGATGCGCCAACGGCGATTTCGCTGCTTGATTAACTGCTGACCGCTCCCTCTGTAGGAGTGAGCTGATGTGGCGAGGGGATTTATCCCCGTTAGGTCGCGAAGCGGCCTCAAAACCGAAAACCGCGGAATATCAGGAACACCGCGCGAATTGGTTCACGACTGCTTCGCAGCCGAACGGGGATAAATCCCCTCGCCACACAGGCTCGCTCCCACAAGGGGAACCTCACAAGATTTACGGGAGACCACCATGCCGCGTTTCGCAGCCAACCTGTCCATGCTGTTCACCGAACAGGATTTCCTTGCCCGTTTCGACGCCGCCGCCAAGGCCGGTTTCAGCGGTGTCGAGTACCTGTTCCCGTACGACTTCAGCTCCGCTGAAATCAAGGCCAAGCTCGACGCCAACGGTCTGACCCAAGTGCTGTTCAACCTGCCGGCCGGTGACTGGGCCAAGGGCGAGCGCGGTATCGCGTGCCTGCCGGATCGGGTTGAAGAGTTCCGTGCCGGTGTCGATCTGGCCATCGCTTACGCGCAAGTGCTGGGCAACACCCAGATCAACTGCCTGGCCGGTATCCGTCCACAAGGCGTTGACGATGCCACCGTTGAAAAAACCTTCGTCGCCAACCTGAAATACGCCGCCGACAAGTTGCAAGCCGTCGGTATCAAACTGGTGATGGAAGCGATCAACACCCGCGACATCCCGGGCTTCTACCTGAACAACACGGCGCAAGCCCTGTCGATTCGCGAGCAGGTCGGCAGCGCCAACCTGTTCCTGCAATACGACATCTATCACATGCAAATCATGGAAGGCGATCTGGCCCGCACCCTGCAATCGCATCTGGGCGAGATCAACCATGTGCAGCTCGCGGACAACCCGGGGCGCAACGAACCAGGTACCGGTGAAATCAACTATCGCTTCCTGTTCGAACACCTCGACCGCATCGGTTATCAGGGTTGGGTCGGTTGCGAATACAAGCCGCTGACCACCACCGAAGCAGGCCTCGGCTGGCTGAAAACCCACAACGCAATCTGAGTTCGAGTTTTCAACATGGATCTGGACTTGAAACCAGATCCCCTGTGGTGAGGGGATTTATCCCCGACCGGCTGCGCAGCAGTCGTAAAACCTGCACCCGGGATTGCAACTGATTCGCGCTAAAAACTGGGGCAGCTTCGCTGCCCATCGGGGATAAATCCCCTCGCCACAAAAAGCCCATCGGTTGCGAACCGGGGGAAAGACAAAAACAAGAGGATTTTCTCATGGCTAAAATCGGATTTATCGGCACCGGCATCATGGGCCACCCAATGGCGGCGAACCTGCAGAAAGCCGGTCACAGCCTGTTCCTGTCGCAACACCACGACGCCGCGCCTGCCGACCTGGTGGCCGCTGGTGCCGTCGCCCTGGCCAACCCGCGTGAAGTGGCGCAGGAAGCTGAATTCATCATCGTCATGGTGCCGGATACCCCACAGGTCGACGACGTACTGTTCCGCGCCGACGGCGTTGCCGCGGGCCTGAGCAAAGGCAAAATCGTCATCGACATGAGCTCGATTTCGCCGACCGCCACCAAAGCCTTCGCCGCAAAGATCAACGAGAAAGGCGCGCAGTACCTCGACGCACCGGTATCCGGCGGTGAAGTCGGCGCCAAAGCCGCGACCCTGAGCATCATGATCGGTGGCGACGCCGATGCCTTCGAGCGCGCACTGCCGCTGTTCCAGGCCATGGGCAAGAACATCACTCTGGTCGGTGGCAATGGCGACGGTCAAACCGCCAAAGTTGCTAACCAGATCATCGTCGCGCTGAACATTCAGGCCGTCGCTGAAGCGCTGCTGTTCGCCTCGAAGAACGGTGCCGATCCAGCCAAGGTGCGTGAGGCGCTGATGGGTGGTTTCGCCTCGTCGAAGATCCTCGAAGTACACGGCGAGCGCATGATCAAAGGCACCTTCGATCCAGGCTTCCGCATCAGCCTGCACCAGAAGGACCTGAACCTGGCCCTGCAAGGCGCCAAGGAGCTGAACATCAACCTGCCAAACACCGCCAATGCCCAGCAAGTGTTCAGCACCTGCGCAGCCATCGGTGGCAGCAACTGGGACCACTCGGCGCTGATCAAGGGCCTGGAACACATGGCCAACTTCTCGATCCGCGACAAAAAATAAGCCTTCATCAAACCTGTAGGAGTGAGCCTGCTCGCGATGAATTCATCTCGGTGTACCTGATACACCGCGCAGCCTGAATCGCGAGCAGGCTCACTCCTACAGGGATCTGAGTTGCCCTTTCGAATAACAAGAATTCCGGGAGCCCGCCATGTCGGTCGATCCGCAACAACTGCTGCGCGAGCTGTTTGCCACAGCCATCGACGCGGCCCATCCGCAGCAAGTCCTCGAAGCCCATCTGCCCGCCGACCGTAGAGGTCGAGTCATCGTCATCGGTGCCGGCAAAGCCGCCGCTGCCATGGCGCAAGTGGTCGAGAATTGCTGGGAAGGTGAAGTCTCTGGCCTGGTTGTGACCCGTTACGGCCACGGCGCCCCGTGCGAAAAAATCGAAGTGGTCGAAGCCGCGCATCCGGTGCCTGACGCTGCCGGTCTGGCCGTGGCCAAACGCGTGCTCGAACTGGTCAGCAATCTGACTGAAGACGACCGCGTGATCTTCCTGCTCTCCGGTGGCGGCTCTGCCCTGCTGGCGTTGCCGGCCGAAGGCATCACCCTCGCCGACAAGCAAGCGATCAACAAAGCCCTGCTCAAATCCGGCGCGACCATCGGCGAGATGAACTGCGTGCGCAAGCACCTCTCGGCGATCAAGGGCGGCCGTCTCGGCAAGGCCTGCTGGCCTGCCACTGTCTACACCTACGCGATTTCCGATGTACCGGGCGACCTCGCCACGGTCATCGCTTCCGGCCCGACTGTGGCCGACCCGAGCACTTCGGCCGAAGCGCTGGCGATCCTCAAACGCTACAACATTGACGTCCCGGTGTCGGTGCGCAACTGGCTGCAAAGTCCGGCATCGGAAACCGTCAAACCGGGCGATCCCAGCCTCGCGCGCAGTCATTTCCAGTTGATCGCCCGCCCTCAGCAGTCGCTGGATGCCGCCGCGGTGAAATGCCGCCAGGCCGGTTTCAGTACGCTGATCCTGGGCGACCTCGAAGGTGAATCGCGTGAAGTGGCGAAAGTCCACGCCGGCATCGCCCGCCAGATCATCAACCACGGTCAGCCATTGGCGGCGCCGTGCGTGATCCTCTCTGGCGGCGAAACCACCGTGACCGTACGCGGCAATGGCCGTGGCGGACGTAACGCCGAATTCCTCCTGAGCCTCACCGACAGCCTCAAGGGCCAGCCCGGCGTCTACGCCCTGGCCGGTGACACCGACGGCATCGATGGCTCGGAAGACAACGCCGGCGCGATCATGACCCCGGACACCTACGCCCGCGCCGCCGCCCTCGGTTTGAGCGCCAGCGACGAGCTGGATAACAACAACGGCTACGGCTATTTCGAGGCGCTCGATGCGCTGATCGTCACCGAGCCGACCCGCACCAACGTCAACGACTTCCGCGCCATTCTGATTCTCGAGAGTTCTAAATCATGACGCCTGATAAAAAGGTCAAAATCCTCGCCACCCTCGGGCCTGCTGTCGATGGCATCGACGACATCCGTGAACTGGTCGAGGCCGGGGTCAATATTTTCCGCCTGAACTTCAGCCACGGCGATCACGCCGACCACGCCAAGCGCTATCAATGGATCCGCGAAGTCGAGCGTCAGCTCAACTATCCGCTGGGCATCCTGATGGACCTGCAAGGGCCGAAACTGCGCGTTGGCAAGTTTGCTGACGGCAAGGTTCAATTGCATCGCGGTCAGGCGTTTCGTCTTGATCTCGACGCCACACCGGGTGATGAACGCCGGGTAAACCTGCCGCACCCGGAGATCATTGCGGCGCTGGAAGCGGGCATGGATCTGCTGCTCGACGACGGCAAACTGCGTCTGCGCGTAGTGACCAAATACAACGATGCGATCGACACCACCGTGCTCAACGGCGGCGAACTGTCGGACCGCAAAGGGGTGAACGTGCCGCAAGCAGTGCTCGACCTCAGCCCGCTGACCGCCAAGGATCGCCGCGACCTGAGCTTCGGTCTGGAGCTGGGCGTGGATTGGGTTGCGCTGTCGTTTGTGCAGCGTCCGCAGGACATCATCGAAGCCCGCGAATTGATCGGCGACAAAGCCTTTTTGATGGCGAAAATCGAGAAGCCTTCAGCCGTTGAGCAACTGCGTGAAATCGCTGAACTGAGCGACGCGATCATGGTGGCCCGTGGCGACCTTGGCGTGGAAGTACCGGCCGAGAGCGTGCCGCAGATCCAGAAAAACATCATCACCACTTGCCGCGAACTGGGTAAACCGGTGGTGGTAGCGACGCAGATGCTCGAGTCGATGCGCTTCTCCCCTGCCCCGACCCGCGCTGAGGTGACCGACGTTGCAAACGCCGTGGCCGAGGGTGCTGACGCGGTGATGCTGTCGGCGGAAACCGCCTCTGGTGAATACCCGCTGGAAGCCGTGCAGATGATGAGCAAGATCATCCGCCAGGTTGAGAACGGCCCGGACTATCAGACTCAGCTCGACGTGAGCCGACCGAAAGCCGAAGCGACTGTTTCCGATGCAATCAGCTGCGCGATCCGTCGCATCAGCAATGTGCTGCCGGTGGCGGTGCTGGTCAATTACAGCGAGTCGGGGGCTTCGAGTTTGCGTGCATCGCGGGAACGGCCAAAAGCGCCGATCCTCAATCTGACACCGAACCTGCAGACTGCGCGGCGCTTGAGCGTGGCGTGGGGCATTCACTCGGTGGTCAACGATCGCCTGCGTCAAGTCGACGAAGTTTGCTCGACGGCGCTGGAAATCGCCCAGGCACAAGGCATGGCCGAGCGTGGCGACACGCTGCTGATCACGGCGGGTGTGCCGTTCGGCCAGCCTGGATCGACTAACTCGCTGCGGATCGAAACACTGATTTAACCCACCATAAAAAGTGGGTGCATAACCTTGTGGCGAGGGGATTTATCCCCGTTCGGCTGCGCAGCAGTCGTCGCTTTTAAACGGTGTGACGGTTTCCACAGAGAAATCGCATTCACCGATGTGGGGGCCGCTTCGCAGCCCAACGGGGCGGTGCGACGTTTCGCTAAATCCCCTCACCGCAGGTATGCAAGACCTTTTGATTTTCCAACTGCCCAGATTTTCTCAACATGCCTGCCAACCATTTCAACACCCACTGCCCCGACTGGGCCGAGGCTTTGCTCAACGGTTTCAGTCAAATATTCCTTCAGCGTCATCCGCTGTGCGGCCTGCTGTGCCTGTTGGCGATCCTTCTGACCGCGCCGGTGCTGTTCGCCGGTGCACTGCTCGGTGCCGTCGCCGGTTTGCTCACCGCGCAACGGCGCAACTACGCCAAGGCTGATCGCCAGGCTGGACTGTTCAGCTACAACGGCATCTTGCTCGGCCTGCTGCTGAGCCTGTATTTCCCCTGGTCGCCAATGCTGCCGCCACTGATTCTCGCCGCTGGCGGCTTGAGCGCGATGGTCACTCAGCAATGGCTCAAATATGTGTACCGCAGCCGCTCCATACCGGCCTACACCTCGCCTTTCGTGGCCATGAGCTGGGTCCTGCTGCTGTTCGCCGAGCCGTCGGCGCCGATGGCGCACATCGAGATGAACACGCTGAACCTGCTCGCCGCTGAACTGCGCGGCCTGGGCCAGGTGATGTTCCTCGGTCATCCGCTGGCCGGCGCATTGATCGCCGTCGGTTTGCTGATCGCTGATCGCCGCGCGTTCTGCTGGGCGCTGCTGGCTTCGGCGATCGGCCTGGGCTCCAGTCTGCTGCACCACGAAAGCAGCACGGCGCTGCTCGGTCTCGGCAGTTACAACGCGGTGCTCGCCGCCCTCGCCTTCAGCAGTCAACGCCATCAACCGTGGCTGCCGCTGCTCGGCATCGTCCTGGCGCTGCTGGTCACGCCACTGTTCGCCGCCATCGGTCTGGCCACGCTGACTGCGCCATTCATCCTCGCCGGCTGGCTGATCCGCAGCGGCATTCAGATGCTCGGTAAAGCCAGCGTCGACAGCACGTCTTGCACTCATGGGGAGAATCAACCTAGGCTGCGCTGATCTTTGATTCAGGCGTTTTCCATGGACAGCAACAACAGTTGGCGTGAACGGCTTTACGTCATGATTTTTCAGAGCGACACCCTCGCCGGGCGTCGCTTCGACGGCATCCTGCTGTTGATCATCCTCGCCAGTCTGGTGATTGTGATGCTCGACAGTATCGACAGCGTTCACCGTAACTACGCCGATCTACTGGCCTACATCGAGTGGGGCTTCACGATCATCTTCCTCGGTGAGTACATCCTGCGTCTGTACTGCTCGCCCAAACCGTTGCGCTATGCCTTCAGCTTTTATGGGCTGGTGGATTTACTGGCGATCGTGCCGGGCATCCTTGCGCTGTATTACAGCGATGCGCAGTACCTGCTGATCATCCGGATCATTCGGATGCTGCGGATTTTCCGCGTGCTCAAGCTCAGCCCGTACCTCAAACAAGCCAACTACCTGATGTCGGCACTGCGCGGCAGCAAGCAGAAGATCGTGGTGTTTCTGGTCAGCGTCTGCACGCTGGTGACAGTTTTCGGCACCTTGATGTACGTGATCGAAGGCCCCGAACATGGCTTCACCAGCATCCCGAAAGGCATCTATTGGGCTATCGTCACGTTGACCACTGTGGGCTTCGGCGACATCGTGCCGAAAACGCCGCTGGGCCAGGTGATTTCGTCGCTGGTGATGATCACCGGTTATTCGATCATCGCCGTACCAACGGGTATTTTCACCGCCGAACTGGCCAACGCCATGCGCGGTGAACAGCTGCAACATGACTGCCCCGTGTGCAAGAAAAACAGCCATGAGCATGGCGCGGCGTTCTGCTCGCGGTGTGGTAATGCCCTGTTCAAGAAATTGGAATAAGCACAGAGCTTTTTAATCTTTAAACGACTATGCGCAGGCCGTTATAGTCAGTGGCAATTGAACATTACCCCCCGCATAGACAAAACAAGGAATGCGCAGTGAAAAAACTCTTTGGCGCCTCACTTCTCGCCGCCGGCCTGGCTTTGGCCAACATCGCTCAGGCAGCCCCGACGCTGCTCAACGTTTCCTACGACGTGATGCGCGATTTCTACAAGGACTACAACACTGCGTTCCAGAAGCACTGGCAAGCCGAGCACAACGAAAACATCACCGTGCAGATGTCTTTCGGCGGTTCGAGCAAGCAAGCGCGGTCGGTGATCGATGGCCTGCCGGCTGACGTCATCACCATGAACATGGCCACCGACATCAATGCCCTCGCCGATAACGGCAAACTGGTCCCGGAGAACTGGGTCACCCGTCTGCCGAACAACAGCGCGCCATTCACCTCGGCCACCGTGTTCATCGTCCGCAAGGGCAACCCGAAAGCCCTGAAAGACTGGCCGGACCTGCTCAAGGACGGCGTGCAGGTGATCGTGCCTAACCCGAAAACCTCGGGTAACGGTCGCTACACCTATCTGTCGGCCTGGGGTTATGTGCTGAAGAATGGCGGCGACGAGAACAAGGCCAAGGACTTCGTCGGCAAACTGTTCAAGCAAGCGCCAGTGCTGGACACCGGTGGCCGCGCCGCGACCACAACGTTCATGACCAACCAGATCGGTGATGTACTGGTGACCTTCGAAAACGAAGCGGAAATGATCGCTCGCGAGTTTGGTCGTGATCAGTTCGAAGTGATCTACCCAAGCGTCTCCGCTGAAGCCGAGCCACCGGTGTCGGTAGTCGATAAAGTCGTCGACAAGAAAGGCTCGCGTGCAGCGGCTGATGAGTACCTGAAGTACTTGTGGTCGCCTGAAGGTCAGGAGATCGCAGCGGCGAACTACCTGCGGCCGCGTGATCCGGCGGTGCTGGCCAAGTACACCGATCGTTTCCCGAAAGTTGATTTTCTGTCGGTTGAGAAGACGTTTGGTGACTGGCGTACCGTGCAGAAGACCCACTTCAATGATGGTGGGGTTTTCGACCAGATTTATAGCGGGCAGTAAGGTTTAGGCTAGCGTGAAAAAGGCGACCCTCAGTGGTCGCCTTTTTTGTGCGCTTCTGAATCCACTACAAACCCAATGTAGGAGTGAGCCTGCTCGCGATAGCGTCCTGTCATTCTGCACATGTGGTGGCTGACAGGACGCTATCGCGAGCAGGCTCACTCCTACCGGGGAATATGTCAGGCGGTTACATCGGTGGCGTCACCCCGTCCTTCCCCGCCGAAATCGATTGAGCGGTCAAAGTGCCGTCCGCACTCTGCGTCACGAACGTAACGATCTTCACCCCGACCTTGAGCAAGCTGCGATCCCCCGGCATCAGATTGACGATCGGCACATCCTCCGGCACCAGGATCTTCTGCTGTCCGCCCTTGTAGTTCACCGTCAGCACCCGGCCATTGCTCACCACCAGATCGCCAACGCTGCCATTGGTCATGCTGCTGCCCTTGGCCAGATCGAAGGGTCGATGGCCATCGCCACTGCCCGCCAACTCTGGCGGAAACACATGCACTTCCAGCGCCTTGAGCGTGCCGTCCTCCTGTGGCATCGCCGCCGAACCAATGTAACTGCCGGGTTTTATGTCTTCGATGTTGGCCAACGTGACGGCGCGGACTTTGGTGTCGCCGGTCAACTGGATCACCACGTTCTCGCCACTGTTGACGTGGACTTTCAGGGAATCGGCGCTGACGCCGGTGATTTCGCCGCGCACGCCGAGGCGCATGCCCGGTGCATCGGCGGCCAGCACGCTCGTCGCACCCAGCAGGCTGATCAGGGCAATCGTTGCAGTGTGGCGAAGCTTCTGACGAAACATTGCAATCCTCCGGTCATAAAAGTGAACAAGACGATGTAAACATAAGCACGCTATCGAAGAAGATGTAAGTGAATGTATCATCGACCCTCAACGGTCGAACGCAAGGTTCACCGATGGATGACAGGCCGACAGCACCCGGTCATTCCGCAACGGAATAACTGATATCAACCGACGGCGTCTTCTGCCCTTCGGCTTTGTCCCATAGCCTCACCGCATTCCCTTTCGCTGGATCGAGAAACCTTATGACCACCACCACTCAAGCAATGACCCGAGGCATGGTGCTGCTGTTCGCCTTCTGCTGCGGCGCCATCGTTGCCAACATCTACTACGCGCAGCCAATCATCGGCCTGATCGCCCCGGACATCGGCCTGACCGACACCATGGCCAGCTTCATCGTCTCACTGACGCAGATCGGTTATGCGCTGGGCCTGTTCTTCCTCGTGCCGTTGGGCGACCTGTTGGAAAACCGTCGGTTGATGATCATCACCACCGTCGTCGCGATTGCCAGTCTGCTCGGCGCGGCGTTCACCGATCAGCCGAATGTGTTCCTGCTGATTTCGTTACTGGTGGGGTTCAGTTCGGTGTCAGTGCAGATCCTCATTCCACTGGCCGCGCATCTGGCGCCTGAAGAATCCCGTGGCCGAGTGGTTGGCGGCATCATGGGCGGCTTGTTGCTGGGCATCCTGTTGGCACGACCGGTGTCGAGCGTGGTGGCTGACCATTTCGGCTGGCGGGCGATGTTCATGATTGCCGCAGCATTGATGGCAGCGATCAGCGTCGTGCTGGCACTGACCGTGCCCAAGCGCCAACCGGATCACAGCGCCTCTTACGGACAATTGCTCGGTTCGCTGTGGACGCTGTTGCGCCAGCAACCGGTGCTGCGTCAGCGGGCGTTTTATCAGGGTTGCATGTTTGCCGCGTTCAGCCTTTTCTGGACCGCTGTGCCGCTGGAACTGGCGCGCAACCATGGTCTGTCGCAAAGCGAAATCGCGATCTTCGCCCTGGTTGGTGCCATCGGTGCCATCGCCGCGCCGATCAGCGGCCGCCTCGCCGACGCCGGGCACACTCGCATCGCCTCGCTGCTGGCCATGATATTTGCCAGCCTGAGCTTTCTGCCCGCCTTCATCCACCCTGCCTACAGCGTCATCGGCCTGGCCGTGACCGGTGTCGTGCTCGACTTCTGCGTGCAGATGAACATGGTGCTTGGCCAACGCGCGGTGTACTCGCTGGACGCGAAAAGCCGTGGTCGCCTCAACGCGTTGTACATGACCAGCATCTTCATCGGCGGCGCCTTTGGATCATCGGTGGCCAGTGCGGTGTACGAACATGGCGGCTGGTTGTGGATCGTGATTGTCGGTAGCGCGTTCCCGGTGCTGGCGTTGTTGCGGTTTTTGAGTGTTTCGCAGCGTGGTTCATTGGCAACGGCGTAAGACGTCAAAAGCTTCGCGAGCAGGCTCGCTCCCACAGGTTGCTCACTGGCCTATGGGAGCGATGACGCTTAATAGCGAACCAGTTTTTCCATCGCCGCGTCTGCCAGAAAGGAGGAGCGGCTTTTGACGTTGTGTTCGCGCACATAACGATCAATTCGCTGGATCACGTAACCGGGGAGCGTCACGTTAACCTTCTCGGTCTTGTCGAGATACGGCGAAATATCCAGCTCCAGCATGCCCCAGCCCATGTCGGCAAATTCCGGATTACTGCGATGAACAGATGCCGAGGTCGGCATAGGAATCGATTCCCCGTCCGCCGCAAGTTCTTGCAGCATGATGTGTGCGATTTCAACCGCTGCGTTATAGGCGTCTTCAAAGCTATCCCCCGCCGTGACAGCACCCGGAATATCGGGGATCTGGATACCGATGGCTGTGTTCTCGTCTCCCCACTCGATGCAGATTGGATATTGCATTACGGATCTCCTTCGTAACTGGCTGGCGGGTTGTACAGCCCGGCACGCCTCCTGATACTTTTGACCGTCCCCAACGGTAAATCCTTTTTCGGATGAGGCACGGGAATCGTGTACGGGTTGTAACGGTGCCTGAAGATGTGATGGCTGCCGGTAATCCTGTCCAACGTCCATCCGGCCTCCTCCAGCTCCTTGATCAATAACCTGCTCTGCACCAACCGCCTCCTTGCCTCGGCCTGTTAAAAGTAACTCTAGAGTTATCTTTACTCAAGCATAGAAATCCGCAGAGCGACGCCCGGTTGTTTTACAGAGTGTGATTGAATGCACCGACCTCAACCCGGATTACACTCAGCCGCTCAACCCGCTAGCTGATCAACGCTGCTCGCCAGACCTTCCAAGGAGTTGCCATGACCCGACGTACTTTCCTCATCACCGGTGCCAGCAAAGGCATTGGCCGGGCGCTGGCCGAACATCTCGACCGCGCCGGCCATCGCGTGGTGGGGATTGCTCGCCAGCCGGATTTGAGCTTTCCGGGCATTTTGTTTCCGCTGGACCTGAGCGATCGCAAGCTGACCGGTGAGGTCCTCGCGGAACTGGCGCGCACGTATGAGTTCGATGGGCTGGTGAATAACGTCGGGCTGGTGCGACCGCAGGCGTTGGGCGATATCGACCTGGAAGCGTTCGACGATGTGATGCGGGTCAACCTGCATTCGGCGTTGCAGGCGACTCAAGCGTTGTTGCCGGGAATGCGGGCGCGGGGTTGGGGTCGGGTGGTGAACATTTCCAGCCTGACAGTGCTGGGCATCACCCAGCGCACGGCGTATGCAGCGGCGAAAGCAGCGTTGGTCAGTTTCACCCGCTCGTGGGCGCTGGAGCTGGCGCAGACCGGGATCACTGTGAACGCCGTAGCACCGGGGCCCACCGAGACCGAACTGTTTCGCGCCAACAATCCGCCGGGCAGCGAGGGTGAGGCGCGGTATCTGGCCGGGGTGCCGATGGGACGGCTGGGGCAGCCTGAAGAGATTGCCTCGGCGATTGCGTTTCTGCTTTCGGAGCAAAGTGGCTTCATCACCGGCCAGACCCTGTTCGTCGATGGCGGCGCCTCTGTGGGCAAAGCCGCGTTCTAATCAACAACACATTCCCCCCTGTAGGAGTGAGCCTGCTCGCGATAGCGTCCGTCCAGCCGACATTGGTTTGACTGACACACCGCTATCGCGAGCAGGCTCACTCCTACAGGGTTATTCAACAGCTTCAAGATTGTGCAAGGACATGAGATGGACCGCCTCGCCGCCATGGAAACCTTCGTCTGCGTCGTCGAAACCGGCTCGTTTTCCGCCGCGGCCCGACGCCTGAATATCGGTCAGCCCGCCGTATCAAAAACCATCGCTGCGCTTGAAAAACGCCTGGCCGTCAGCCTGCTCCTGCGCTCGACTCGCGGCCTGACCCCGACTGAAGCCGGACTGGCTTTTTTTCGAGCGTGCCAAACGTGCGCTCGAAGAAGCCGACGAGGCCGACAACGCTGCCCGCGGCATCGCCAGTGGCCTGAGCGGCAACCTGCGTATCAGCGCCGCCGTGACCTTCGGCCGCCTGCACATCGTGCCGCAACTGGGGCCGTTCCTCGATCAGCACCCACAGCTGAACATCGACCTGATGCTCGACGATCGCAACATCAATCTGGTTGAAGAAGGCATCGACGTGGCCTTGCGCATGGGCGCGCTCAACGATTCGGGGCTCACCGCACGCAAAATCGCCGACTGCCGCCGCGTGGTACTCGGCACGCCGGCCTACTTTGCCAAGCACGGCGAACCGAGCTGCCCCGCCGAATTGAGCAAATACCAGGCGGTCGTCTACAACCTCGGCGGCGGCACCACCTGGCAATTCGCCAAAGGCGCGGTACAACAATCGGTGATCCTCAGCGGACGTTTGCGCGTCAGCGCGGCCGAGGGCGTACGCGAAGCCGTCCTGGCCGATCAGGGCCTGACACTCGCCTCGGAATGGATGTTCGCCCCGGAACTGGCCAGCGGCGCGGTGAAAACGGTCATGCATGACTGGACACTGCCCGATCTGGATTTATGGGCGGTGTTTCCAACGGGAAGAATGGCCAGTGCCAAGGCGCGGGCGTTTGTTGAGTATGTGCAGAAATTGCTCGAGGCGAGCCGCTGACGTCACCAACTTTTAGCGTCGCGCACCATCGTCCCTGACTGTACTTCCTGGCCGTCCCTGGCCTGAAAGGTTCAAGGTTGTTTCGGCTCTTTCCCGCGCTGTAACACCTCGTCCGCCATGGCCGGCAAATCGGCGCGCTTGGTATTCGGGCTGACATGGCTAATCAGATCAGCCAGCGCCACGCCCTCCATACCCAGTCTGTCGCGCAGGCCTTCATAGCCTGCGGGAACATTCCCGTCTTTCCAGAAAGAAGGCACGCGTACTTCCTTGGGCAGTCGCGCGCTCTGATCGACGATCTTATAGGGGTAAGGTGTTTCTTCGAGTTTTCTTGACTGGCTCATCAGAGGCGCCTTGCCCGCGACCATTTCGGGATGGGTCAGGCTGCCCGCGCGGTGTTGCTGTTCGAGCAGGACGATGCGCTCCTTCAGCTGTTGGATCTTGCTTTGGTGGCGCTCGTTTTCGCGGATGAGTTCGTCCGGCGTTTTCGCGATCAGCGCTGGCGGCCTGTCCAGTTGTTTCTGGATAAAGATCGCCTTGACCGCGGCCAGGCTGGGCGGTGTCAGCCACACCTGCTCGTTGTGGTCCGTATGGGCTCCGGGCGTCTCGAGGATGTCCTTCAAGTGCGTATGGCTCTCGCTGGCAATCCGCGCCAACCGGTCGGGGTTCAGAGCCTTCAATGGGTACACGCGCTCCAGGTCGTCACGCTTGTAATACAAGGGATTGCGCTGACCGAGATACCTTTCGCCGCTCCTGCCGACCTTGGCGCCCTCTCGCTCACTGGGTGCCTGCGCGACCCGACCGAGAATACGCCCCGCGGAATCCCGGTCGTTATGCCAAAGCTCCAGGGGATGGCTGATATTGCTCAGGGCCGTCTTGCCATCGAGGGTAATGGTTATGCCTGAATTGCCAATGGAACCGATCCCCAACGGAGGCAGTTGCTGGTAGGCCGCTGCGGTCTTGGCCTGGTCGATACGTTTGTCTGACACCACCCGTGTATAGGTGCCCATGGCCCCGCCACGGTTGAAGTCGGCCATTTTTCTGATTCGCCCTATCCCGTTCAACTGGCGCTCATTGACCGATAGAAAACGCTCGGACTTGAGCAGGCCCTGCATTTCGCGAAAGTCCACATCACGGGTGAAGACACTTTTCCCGACACTATGATCAAGAATGCTTTCCAGCGGCGCCGACAACTTCTGCACGTGCCTGGCTTCTTTTCCATGGGGAGCCCCTTCGCGGACCTCTCTGGACAGCTGCATTTCCTGGGCAATTGCTTTGGACAGATAGTTGGCATTCGATCGCCATGCGTTCAACTGATTCAGCTCGCGCTCGGGCAGCTTTTCTCCGGCGGTAAAGCGTTGCAACTGAGTGACCATATGACGTTCGAAGTCAGCGTCACTGGCAAAGGCGTTTTTCGCGATGAACTCGCGCTGGGCCACGGCCGCTGGAGCATGGGCAGCAGGCTGCGCCGGAGCATGAAGAGGGTTGGTGACCGACCTGATAGACATTCCTGTGGGGGTGGCAGCAGGCTGCGGATCGGTTTGCGTTGCCTGTACGGAGAACACACCACTGGCGCCGGGAATATTATGTATCGGCATGTGGAAACTCCTTGATGAGGGTGCACAGCATTTCAAGCCGGCGATGGAACTGCTCGATGACCAGGGAAAATCCTGGTTCGTGTTCCAGGCTGCGCAAATCGACCAGCCCCTTCAACTCGTAACCCTCGGCCCCTTCACTCAACACCAGCTGCCCTGTTTCGAAACCGAATACCGGCTTGCTCAACAAGGAAAACACCTCGGCCGCATTGGCCACGAGCATAGGCAGACGCAGGTCGGCGAGCACACTCCAGACCCATAAGCGATCGTCGTCCACAGTGATGAAAACATCCGAGACGCCATCAAGCTCGATTGCGATTGTGGAGTGCTGGTCAAAATCGAGCATTTTATGCTCGGGGCATTGGTATCGCCGCAGCAACGCATCCATCAGTTCCTTCAGCGTGAATCTTGACTGCTCACGGAAGGAGTAAGGATCTTGCACATCTTCTTTCACCATGGGGGACACCTGGAAGGTCTGAAGTAACCAGCGTTGTTTTGATATCCCGACCATTCGGAATAAAAAATCGCTGGCCTGTCAGGAATCAGGCTTTGGCTCTACTCAGGTCCTTGGGTATCTCCACCAGACCAGATTGGCGAACTGCACACCTTGATAACCATCACCATGACCCGTTGGCGAAGTATGCAAATCAAGGCTCTGAATTATCTGCCGAAAAAAATGCATGAAATTTTAGCCCACGGCCGATATCCATTCAGCCTCGGGTCTGCAGGCTTTGATGTTTTCAGCAGCACCCATTAGCAAAACGGCGATTCAGGATCGCCGTTTTTCATTCATTGCCCGAATTGCTTGCCCAACCCCGGCGGTACGCCGTGGATGTCGGTGTCTTCCCATGGACCACTGGGGCTGACCGAGCGGCTCCAGCCGTTGTTCCAGCGAAAGTAAGTGCGCTGGCGGTAGAAGGTGTTGGGCTGGTCATCGAGGACGTAGACGCCGAGTTTCTGATCCCAATGGCTGTTGCCACCCGGAGGTGGGGCGAAGCTGGCCGAGGTGCGCGGGACTGGTTTGGCCGGTTTGGCAGGGATGCTCTTGCCCGGTGTTGGCGAGGTCGACGGGGTCGGGCTCGGTTGCGACGGCGGGATTGGCGGCAGGTTGGTAGTCGGTTCTGGTCGTTGCACCGCACATGCGCTCATGCCCAGGGCCAGTGTGAGGACTGTGATTCGGGCGATGACGTGCATGGCGGTGCTTTCCTGTTGTGTCCGGTTACTTGTCCGGGCTGTCGATGGTCAATTTTTGTGGCGCGGTGGTGCTGCTGGGCACAGGCCCGCTGCGACCGACCCACTCACCGGCGGTCGGTTGACCTGCCCGTGAGACGCGCGCAACCAGTTGGACTTCAGGGAAGTTCGACAGTTTCAACTGCGGCATCATTGCGTCGGCATCGCCCAGTTCGACGGTCACCGGCAGATCGGCCACGGTCAGGCGTTTGGCCGCCAGCGGTGCCGGTGGGCCGGAAGTGGCGCGGGCGAAGATGAACACGCTGTCGCCCGGTTGCACTTTGCCTTTGAGTTCGCTGGCGAGGTCGACGCTGACTTTCAACAGCGCGGTTTTCGCGGCTACAGGTGCCTGAGCGACCTTGCCCCCGCTGGCTTCAAGACGCTCGGCAGCGCGTTTGATCCCGCCTTGTAGCGCGGCACGCGAGTTGTCGTCCGGCGGCAGTTGCGCCAGCAAACGGTTCCAGTAATCGATGGCTTCCTGATAACGCTCGCCTTCGAACGCAGCGATGCCGAGCAGGCCGAGGCTGGTGACTTCTTTCGGATCGGCTTTCAGTGCTTCGTCAGTCAGTGCCTGAATCTTGTCCGACCACTTTTTGCCATCCGCAAAATACTGCGCCTGCGCCCATTGGCCGAGCAGTTCCGGCTGGCGACCGGCAAGGTTGGCAGCGCGTTCGAACATCTTCGCCGCGTCCGCCGGACGCTCTTGCGCCATATAGGTACGGCCGAGAAAATACAGGCCTTCCGCAGAATCCGGTTGCGCCGCGACGGCGCGCTCCAGACGCTGGGTCATCTCTTCCATCGACTGCGGTGCCTGAGCAAATTCGCGAGTCAGTTCGACCTTGTCGGCAGCGCCGAAGTGCATATACAACCCCAAGCCCAGCACCGGCACCAGCACCGCGGCCAGCAATGGCAACGGCTTGCCTAATCGAGAGACACGCGGTGCAGCAACGCCTTCGGTATCGGCGAGCAATTCACGCGCCGCTTCAGCACGGCCGCTGTCCATTTGTGCGGCATCGAGTACGCCTTCGGCCTGTTGCGACTGCAACTCGGCGACACGTTCCTGATACAACGCAACGTTCAGGGCAGTCCGATCCTCTTCGCGCTGGGCGCGACGTTCACGCAGAACCGGGATCAGCAGAAAACTCAGGGCGACCAGAAGCAACAGCCCTGCGGCAAGCCAGAAATCAATCATTCTTGGTTTTTATCCAACAGTTGGTCGAGGCGCTGACGCTCTTCGGGGGATAGCGATTGCGGGGTCTCGGCGCGTTGCCCGCGACGACGGCGGACGATCACCGCGATCACCACAAAACCACCGAGCAAAAGCGCGGCCGGGCCGAACCACAGCAGCGCAGTCTTGGCGTTGAGTGCCGGTTTGTAGCGGACAAAATCACCGTAGCGGTCGACCATGAAATCAATGATCTGCTGATTGTCCTTGCCCTCGCCGAGCATGCGAAAAATCTCTTTGCGCAGGTCAGCGGCAATCGGTGCATTGGAATCGGCGATGTCCTGGTTCTGGCACTTGGGGCAACGCAGTTCCTTGGTCAGCTCGCGAAAACGTTCGCGATCACCTTCCTTGGCGAACTCGTAAGTGTCGATGGCGGCATGCGCGACGCCGGCCAGACTCAGGCCCAACACCACGGCGGCAATAAAACGCTTCATGGCTTGGCCTCATCGACCAGCGCCTGATACTTGGCCGCGAGTTTTTCGCGCCAGACCTGCTCATCGATCACGCCGACGTACTTGTCGCGGATGATGCCCTTGGCGTCGATGAAGAAGGTTTCCGGCGCGCCGTACACGCCGAGGTTCAGGCCCAGCGAGCCTTCGTCGTCACGGATGTCCAGTACGTACGGATTGTGGAACTCGGCCAGCCACTTCAAGGCATCGGCGTTGGTGTCCTTGTAGTTGATGCCGTAGATCAGCACGCCGCGCTCGGCGAGTTTGTTCAGCACCGGGTGCTCGACCCGGCAGGAAATGCACCAGGTGCCCCAGACGTTTACCAGCGCCGGTTTGCCGAGAATGTCAGCCTTGGTCAGCGTCTTGTCGCCCTGCACGTTCGGCAGGGTGAACTCCGGGAACGGCTTGTTGATCATCGCCGACGGCAGTTCCGCCGGATCGAGGTACAGACCGCGATACAGAAACACGGCCACCAGCAGGAAAATCGCCAGTGGCACCAGCATCAACCAACGTCTCATGCAGCCGCTCCCGTCATGCCCAGCGCTTCACGCACTTTGGATTTCACCTTGACTCGATAACGTCGATCCAGCGCTGCCAGCAAACCACCGATGCCGGTGAGTAAACCGCCGAACCAGATCCAGCGCACGAATGGTTTGACGTGCACGCGCACGGCCCACGCGCCGTTTTCCAGCGGCTCGCCCAGTGCGACATAAAGGTCACGGGTGAAACCGGCGTCAATCCCGGCTTCAGTCATTACCGAGTTCTGTACGGTGTACAGACGTTTTTCCGGGTGCAGCACGCTGACTTCCTTGCCGTTACGCACGACACGAATGGTGCCTTTGTCCGAGGTGAAGTTCGGCCCTTCGAAATGCTTGGCGCCTTCGAAGATGAAGTGGTACCCGGCCAGGTCCATCGACTCGCCCGGCGCCAGACGCAGGTCGCGTTCGGCACTGTTCTGGCTGGACAACACCACGCCCAAGGCACACACGGCGATGCCGAGGTGAGCGATCTGCATGCCCCAGTAACTGCGGGTCAGGGTTGGCAAACCGTTGATCAGACCTTTGTGGCGCGTCTTGTCGAAGATGTCGCGGACACCGGCAAGCAAAACCCACGCGGCGAGCAGGAAGGTCGCGATCACCGCCCAGTTGAAATCGCCATAAGCGACGCCGGCCACCACTGCAAGCGCGACACTGCCGAGTAACACCGGGGTCAGCATGCCCACCAGCCATTTCACCGGGGTGTCTTTCCAACGCACCACCACGCCGACTGCCATCACCAGCATCAGCAACGCCATCAATGGAATGAACAGCGCGTTGAAGTACGGCGGGCCAACCGACAACTTGGCCCCGCTGATCGCATCGAGAATCAACGGGTACAAGGTCCCGAGCAGAATCATCGATGCCGCCACGACCAACACCAGGTTGTTGCCCAGCAGCAGGGTTTCCCGCGACCACAGATTGAAACCTACCTGACTCTTCACAACCGGCGCACGCAACGCAAACAACGTCAGCGAACCACCGACCACGAACAACAGGAAGATCAGGATGAACACCCCACGCTCAGGGTCCGAGGCAAACGCATGCACCGAGGTCAGCACGCCGGAACGCACGAGGAAGGTGCCGAGCAGGCTCAGGGAGAATGCGGCAATCGCCAGCAACACCGTCCAACTCTTGAACACGCCACGTTTTTCCGTGACCGCCAGCGAGTGAATCAGCGCAGTACCGACCAGCCAGGGCATGAAGGATGCGTTTTCCACCGGGTCCCAGAACCACCAGCCGCCCCAGCCGAGTTCGTAGTAAGCCCACCACGAACCGAGCGTGATGCCGATGCCGAGAAAGGCCCAGGCGACGATTGTCCAGGGACGCGACCAGCGCGCCCACGCGGCATCAAGGCGCCCCCCCATCAACGCGGCAATGGCGAAGGCGAACGCCACCGAAAAGCCGACGTAACCCATGTACAGCATTGGCGGGTGAACGATCAGGCCGATGTCTTGCAACAATGGATTGAGGTCAGCGCCGTTGCTGGGCATTTGCGGCAGGATGCGTTTGAACGGGTTGGACGTAAGGATCAGGAACAGCAGGAAACCGGTGCTGATCATGCCCATCACCGCTAGAACGCGGGCGAGCATGACTTGCGGCAACTGGCGCGAGAACACCGACACGGCGAATGTCCAGCCACCGAGAATCAGCGCCCACAGCAGCAACGAACCTTCGTGGGCCCCCCACACTGCGCTGAATTTGTAATACCACGGCAAAGCAGTATTGGAGTTGTTGGCCACGTAGGCGACGGAGAAATCATCGGTCATGAACGCATAGGTCAACGCGCCGAAAGCGAACAGCAAAAACGCAAACTGCCCCCACGCGGCCGGTTGGGCCAGACTCATCCAGAAACGGTCGCCGCGCCAGGCACCCACCAATGGCACCACGGCCTGCACCAGCGCAAAACACAGCGCCAGAATCATCGCCAAATGGCCCAACTCAGGCATAAAAATCGCCGAAGTCATCAATCAACCCTCCTTCGCAGGTGTTGGTGCGGATTGACCACTGTCTTTCAAGGCTTTGGTCACTTCCGGCGGCATGTACTTCTCGTCGTGCTTGGCCAGCACCTCATCGGCCACTACCACACCCTCGGCGTTGATCTTGCCGAGAGCGACGATGCCCTGCCCTTCGCGGAACAGATCCGGGAGGATGCCGCGATAGGTGATGGTCACGGATTTGCTGAAATCAGTGACGACGAATTTGACGTCGAGCGAGTCCGGCGAACGCTGCAGCGAGCCCTTTTCGACCATGCCACCAGCGCGGATGCGCGTATCGTGCGGCGCTTCGCCGTTGGCGATCTGAGTCGGCGTGTAAAACAGGTTGATGTTTTCCTGCAGGGCACTCAGGGCCAGGCCGACGGCAGCGCCGACCCCGACCAGAATCGCCAGAATGATGATCAGACGCTTTTTGCGCAGCGGATTCACTTGCCGTTCTCCCGGCGCAAACGACGCGCCTCTTGTTGCAGATACCGCTTGCGGGCCAGGATCGGCGCCGCCACGTTGAAGGCCAGCACGGCCAGGCAGATGCCGTAGGCCGTCCAGACGTACAGGCCATGATGGCCCATGGCGAGGAAGTCGCCGAATGAAGCAAAACTCATCGAGCGGCCTCCAGACTGTTCTGCACTTCTTCTTTCACCCAACTGGCGCGGGCTTCGCGCTTGAGCACTTCAAGACGCATGCGCAACAGCAGCACGGTGCCGAAGAAGCAATAGAAGCCCAGCACGGTCAGTAGCAGCGGCAGCCACATTTCGGCGGGCATCGCCGGTTTTTCGGTGAGGGTGAAGGTCGCGCCCTGGTGCAGGGTGTTCCACCACTCCACCGAGTATTTGATGATCGGGATGTTGATCACGCCGACGATAGCCAACACCGCACAGGCCTTGGCGGCGCTGTCGCGGTTGCTGATCGCATTGCCCAGCGCGATCACGCCGAAATACAGGAACAGCAGAATCAGCATCGAGGTCAGCCGTGCGTCCCAGACCCACCACGAGCCCCAGGTCGGCTTGCCCCAGATCGCCCCGGTGACCAGCGCCACGGCGGTCATCCACGCGCCGATCGGTGCGGCGCATTGCAGGGCGACGTCGGCCAGTTTCATCTTCCACACCAGCCCGACCACGCCACACACCGCCAGCATCACGTAGATCGACTGAGCGAGCATCGCGGCAGGCACGTGTATGTAGATGATGCGAAAGCTGTTGCCTTGCTGATAATCCGGCGGCGCGAAGGCCAGGCCCCAAACGACGCCGACGCCAATCAGCAACAACGCTGCAATGCTCAACCACGGCAGGAACTTGCTGCTGATGCCGTAGAACCACTTGGGCGAGCCGAGCTTGTGAAACCAGGTCCAGTTCATACTGTTTCCATCACGGGTGCCGCTCATCGGTGCGAGCGGTCTCAGGGTCTTTGCTGGTTAAATTTTAACCAGACCTCATTATTCGCCGACGCTGATCTTCAGGCCAGCAGCTATTGCAAAAGGTGTCAGGGTGATCGCCAGGGCGGTCAGGCTACCAAGCCACAGCAGATACCCGGTCGCCGGCATGCCTTGCAATGCGGCCTGCAAGGCGCCACTGCCGAGGATCAACACCGGGATGTACAACGGCAGAATCAGCAGCGCCAGCAACAGGCCGCCGCGTTTCAAACCGACCGTCAGTGCCGCGCCCACCGCGCCGAGCAAGCTCAGCACCGGTGTACCCAACAGCAACGAAAACAGCAAAACCGGCAGGCAGGCGGCAGGCAAACCGAGCATCAGCGCCAGCAGTGGTGAGAGCAAAACCAGTGCCAGACCGGAGAAAAGCCAGTGTGCCAGCACCTTGGCCAAGACCAGAAGTGGCAACGGGTGCGACGAAAGGACCCACTGTTCCAGGGACCCGTCTTCGAAATCACTGCGGAAAAGCCCGTCCAGCGAGAGCAGGACCGACAAAAGCGCCGCCACCCAGACTAACCCCGGGGACAGGTTTTGCAACACTTGAGTTTCCGGGCCGACGGCCAGCGGGAATAAAGCGATGACGATGGCGAAGAAAATCAGCGGATTGGCCAGCTCCGCCGGGCGGCGAAACAGCAGTCGGGACTCACGGGCAACCAGCAGGCCAAACACACTCATACTGCCCAGTTCCCCAGATCAATGTCGCGATAACCGGCCGGCATCCGGCTCAGCGTATGGTGCGTGGTCAATACCACCAGACCGCCGCGCTCGCAGTGTCCGGCCAGATGCTCTTCGAGCTGCGCTACGCCCTGTTTGTCGAGGGCGGTGAATGGCTCGTCGAGAATCCACAACGGCGGGCTGTCGAGATATAGACGCGCCAGCGCCACGCGGCGCTGCTGACCCGCCGACAGACTGTGACAGGGAACATCTTCGAAACCGCGCAATCCTACAGCTGCCAGCGCTTGCCAGATCGCCTCGCGTTCGGCGGGATGATGCAGGGCGCAGAGCCACGCGAGATTCTCTTCCGGGGTCAGCAGATCCTTGATTCCGGCGGCATGGCCGATCCACAGCAGGTTGCGCGCCAGTTCGCTGCGTTGCTCGGTCAATGGCAGACCGTTGAGCAGGACTTGGCCGTCGGTCGGTTGCATCAAACCGGCCAACAGGCGTAACAAACTGGTTTTACCGCTGCCGTTGGGCCCACTGATCTGCACCATATCGCCACTGGCCAGTCTCAATTCGAGATTTTCGAAGAGCAGCCTGAGATCACGTTCACACGCGAGGGCAACGGTTTGCAGGACAGGACTGGTCAAGGGATCACGGGCCTTATACGGTTCAAGTCGGCTCTGGTACGGCCGTTAAAGAGATGCAGCATAGATGCATTGACGGCTCGATCTAGAGAGCTGCGTCAAACAATTGTTATGTTTTTTGAACGAAGCGCAAGACGGGCGGCATTATACATGCCGTGCCTTACTCTCAAGAGTGCAATTTCCTCAGGTTGTGTCCGCGTATGACAGGCGAAATGAACATCCTCCCGCTCCCGCCCACCACCCCGGCGACCGTTCGCCCGCAGGTGGGTGAGCTGCTCAAGCTGCTGACACCGGTGGAAGGCTTGATCGGCGCCGGGCAAAGCGCCAAGGCCGAGGTGTTGTCGCTCAAGCAGGCGGATCAGACCTTTCAGTTGCTGCTCAAGGTGACACTGGACAGTGGCCGCCAGACCACCGTGCAAGCCACCAGCAATCTGCCATTGCCGCAAGGCACCAGCCTGGCCATTACTCAACCGTCGGCGGGTAATCTGGCGATTACCGTGCAGCAAGCGATTGCCAGCAGCGTCGCCGCCCTCACCCGCATCGATACCGCGCAGTTGCCGGCCGGCACGTTGCTGCAAGGCAAGGTGCTGACCTCACAGGCCCTGCCGCAGACGCCGGGGCAAGCGACGGTGTTTCGCTCGATGGTCAGCTTGCTCAATACCGCATTGAGCGGCAGCACGTTGACCGTCGACAGCCCACAGCCGTTGCGCATCGGCACACTGTTGTCGGCGCTGGTGGAGGATTCGCAGACCCTCAAGTTCGTGCCGATGAGCAGCCGCCAAGAGCAGTTGGCGGTAAGCCAGCAACTGGTCGGCCAGCAGAGTCGCCAGGCATCGCTCGGCAGTTTATTGAACGCACTGCAAAATCTGCCGACCGATACCGATCAAACGTCGGCGGATTTGCGCGCAGCGGTCGACAAACTGCTTGCCGGCCTGCCTGACGTGCAGCAACTGAGCACGCCGAAAGGTCTGGCAATGGCGCTGGCCAACAGCGGCATGTTTCTCGAGGCCAAATTGCTGACAGGCCAGAATCCGACGCTGGCCCCGGACATGAAAGCCGATCTGCTCAAGTTGATCGCGCAACTCACCCCAGGCCTGCCCGGCAACACCAATCTGAATGCGATCATCGCCGCCAACACCCTGGCGCAGGCCATGCCGAGTTTCGTCCGCAACGCCCTCGGCATGCTCGGTCAAGTCAGTGCCAAACCGCTGCCAAACAGTTTCCCGCTGCCCGACCGACTGCTGCAAAGCCAGGACGGCGAAGGTGATCTGGAACATTTGCTGCGCCTCGCCGCCGCCGCTGTTTCTCGCCTGCAAAGCCATCAGTTGTCGAGCCTTGAACAGACCGGCGTCACCGATGACGGGCGCCTGCTCAGCACCTGGCAACTGGAAATCCCCATGCGTAACTTGCAGGACATCGTGCCGTTGCAGGTCAAGTTCCAGCGCGAAGAAGCGCCGGAGAAAGAGCCGCAACCGAACGAGCGTCGCGACGAACGCGAGCCCAGGCAACAATTGTGGCGCGTCGATCTGGCATTCGACATGGAACCGCTCGGGCCAATGCAGATTCAGGCACAGTTGATCGCCGGCAGCCTGTCCAGTCAGCTCTGGGCTGAACGGCCATACACCGCCGACCTGATCGAAAACAACCTGTTCGCCCTACGCCAGCGCCTGCTTGATCGCGGGCTGAACGTCGGCGACATCGACTGCCACCGAGGCACGCCACCGCAAGGCAACCAAACCCGCCTCGACCACCGCTGGGTTGACGAAACCGCATGAATGACACCACCGCCCCACGCCAGGCCATCGCCCTCAAATACGACGGCAACCACGCCCCGACCCTCACCGCCAAGGGTGACGAGGAACTGGCCGAAGAAATCCTGCGGATCGCCCGCGATTATGAAGTGCCGATCTACGAAAACGCCGAACTGGTGCGGCTGTTGGCGCGAATGGAATTGGGCGACAGCATTCCCGAGGAGTTGTATCGCACGATTGCCGAGATCATCGCGTTTGCGTGGAACCTGAAGGGGAAATTTCCCGAGGGGCAAGACCCGGACGCGCCGATGGTCGAGAAGGACATCACCGAACGTGGGGATGATTACTGAGGATTTGAGGGCCCCATCGCGAGCAGGCTCACTCCTACATTGGAACGCATTTCAAATGTAGGAGTGAGCCTGCTCGCGATAGCGATTTCAGTTCTTGTGAAGTTTACGCATCAACTCCGCCTCAGCCTGGGTCAACCCACACGACTGAGTCAGTTCATCAACGCTTGCGCCCATCCCCACCAGTTTCGCTGCTTGGGCGAACGACAGGCTCGATGGATCGCGCTGTTCCAGTTGAACAATTTTGTCCGGCAACGGACCGACTACCGCGCGCAACTCGTGCAGGGCTTCGCCCATGCGCACGTTGCCGTTCTGGTAGTCGTCGACACGTTTGGCCAGCTCTTTGATGCGCTGATCACGCAGCGCATCGCCTTGAGCCTGCTGCGCGGCGATCACTCGCTGCGCTTTGATGTACGCCAGAAACATTGCCAGCGTGCCTGCCCAGAAGAGGAACAGGACAATGACCGCAACCTCGAGAATCAATCAGATATTCTCCAGGTCCGACCATTCTTCTTCGCTCATCATCTTGTCCAGCTCGACCAGAATCAGCAATTCGTTGTTCTTGTTGCACACGCCCTGGATGAACTTCGCCGACTCTTCGTTACCGACGTTCGGCGCCGTTTCGATTTCCGACTGACGCAGGTAAACCACTTCAGCGACGCTGTCGACCATGATCCCGACGACTTGCTTGTCGGCTTCGATGATGACGATACGGGTGTTGTCGCTGATCTCACCAGTGCTCAGGCCGAAGCGCTGACGGGTGTCGATCACGGTGACCACGTTACCGCGCAGGTTGATGATGCCCAGCACGTAGCTTGGCGCACCCGGCACTGGAGCGATCTCGGTGTAGCGCAGCACTTCCTGAACGCGCATCACATTGATGCCGTAGGTTTCGTTGTCCAGCTTGAAGGTCACCCATTGCAGGATCGGATCTTCAGAACCTTTTGCATTCGTCGCCTGACTACTCATACCCTGACCCCTCGAAAAAACCGCACTGAGCGGTGTGTGTTCTGTGTGGCGGCATTCAACAATGCCGTCGCCTGATTGTTATGTCGGCTGCTATGTCGGTTTATGTAGCGGCTTGTTGCCGCCCAGGTGCTTTGCCCCACCGCTGGCGATCAACTCGGCCAGTGCGGAAACGTCAAGCAATGCACACATGTGCTCAATCACCGTGCCGGCGAGCCATGGCCGCTGACCTCGATGACTTCTCCATTTGATTTCATTCGGATCAAGACGCAACGAACGACTGACCTGATGCACCGCCAGGCCCCACTCGTAACCTTGTACCGAAATCACGTACTGCAAGCCTTGACGGAAGTCATCGCGATAGCGATCCGGCATGACCCAGCGCGCAGTGTCCAGAACCTTCAGGTTGCCGGCCTGGCTCGGCAGGATCCCGAGGAACCACTCCGGCTGTCCAAACAGCGGCGTCAGCTCATGGCCGGCCAGCGAATAGATCGAACCGAGGCACACCAGCGGCACGGCCAACGTCAGCCCCGCGACATCGAACAGCAGGCACTCGAACGCTTCGGAGGCCCACGCGGGACGTCCATCGGTTTCCACCGGTGGCGGTGTGTTGCTCGGCGGCAGATGCACTTCCACCAGCGGCGGCACCAGCGTCTGTTCGACGGCTGCGGGCACAACTGGAGCCGGAGCCGGTTCAACCACAGTCGGTTCCGGTGCGGTTTTCAGCAACTGGGTTTGCAGCAGCGGTGCCAGCGTCGAGACCGATGCGCGAACCTCTTCAATCAATGTCACCGGAGCCTTGGTCACCGCTACCGCAGCGGCAGGCGCGGCAACCGGCTTCACAGCCTGTTGCGCATCACGCGCCTGTTCTTCCAGCACCGCTGCCTGGAATTCATCCAGCGCCTCGCTGCTTTCTTCAACGACCTCGACTGGCGTCGGCAGCTCGTCAGGAATTTCCTGCAGCAAACTGTCCAGATACGACTGCAAGGCCAACTGCGGCTTCGACGTCAACTTCAACGGCCGATTCATACGCAACCCCCTGTAGGAGCTGCGGAACGCTGCGATCTTTTGATCTTTTCAGAAGCACCACAAAGCAAGATCAAAAGATCGCAGCCTGCGGCAGCTCCTACACGAATAGAGATCATGCTCAAGCCACCTGCGGAACAAGTTGCTGCGCCAACAGATGCTTGAGCAGCGCGCGGTAAGCCAGTACGCCACGGCTCTTGCCGTCGAATTGCGAAGGCGTGACGCCGGCACGGCTGGCGTCGCGCAGACGGGTATCGACCGGGATATAACCCTGCCAGATCTCGTCGGGGAATTTGTCACGCAGCACACGCAAGGTATGCATCGATGCCTGCGTACGGCGATCGAACAGGGTCGGCACAATGCTGAACGGCAACGCCTGCTTGCGCGAGCGATTGATCATCGCCAGGGTGTTGACCATGCGTTCCAGACCTTTGACGGCCAGATGCTCGGTCTGCACCGGGATCACCAGTTGCTGGCTCGCCGCGAGGGCGTTGACCATCAGCACGCCGAGCAACGGCGGGCTGTCGATCACCGCGTAATCGAAGTCCTGCCACAACTGCGCCAGACTCTTGGCGATCACCAAGCCCAAACCACTCTGCCCCGGCGACTGACGCTCAAGGGTCGCCAGTGCAGTGCTCGATGGCAGCAGCGAAATAAGTTCATCACTGGTCGACAACAGCAATTGCCCAGGCAGGCCTTGCGGCACGCTGCCCTTGTGCAGAAACAGGTCGTAGTTGCTGTGTTCCAGACTGTCGGGGTCGTAGCCGAAATAACTGGTCATCGAGCCGTGCGGGTCGAGATCGACCACGACCACGCGCTTGCCCGCCTCGGCCAGCAATCCGGCTAAAGCGATGGAAGATGTGGTTTTACCGACACCACCCTTTTGATTGGCGACTGCCCAGACTCTCATTCGGTTCGTTCCTCCCGGCCGATATCCTCGACCGAGACATAGCTCAGCGTGTTAATGCGGGTGACGGAGAATTGACGGCACTCTCGCGTCCCGGCGTCTTGACCGGGGTCGGTGCAGTTTGTGTGCCAGCACGCTTCAACGCTGCGTCCGGTTGCGCATTGGCGGTTCCGGTGCCCGTAAGACTGCGGCGTACATCGAGATTTCGTGACACCACCAAGACTACGCGACGGTTTTTCGCCCGGCCTTCAGCGGTGGCGTTGTTGGCCACTGGCTGGAATTCGCCATAGCCCACCGAGGCCAGGCGTCCAGGGTTAACGCCCTGCATCGCCAGCATGCGCACGATGCTCGCCGAACGCGCCGAGGACAGTTCCCAGTTGGTCGGGTACTGCGCGGTGCGGATCGGTTGATCGTCGGTGAAACCTTCGACGTGGATCGGGTTGTCGAACGGTTTGAGAATCGCCGCGACCTTGTCGATGATGTTGAAGGCGATGTCGCTCGGCATCGCATCGCCGCTGCCGAACAACAGGCTGGAATTGAGTTCGATCTCGACCCACAACTCGTTGCCGCGCACGGTCATCTGGTTGGAGCTGATCAGGTCACCGAACGCTGCGCTGATGTCATCGGCGATGCTTTTCAGCGGATCGCTGGCACCGGCGATACCGGCGTCGATCTGCTCGGCATCCTTGACCAGCGGCTTGGCCGGGGTCACGGTCTTCGGTCGTTCGTCGCCGATCGGGATCGGTTTGAGCGCGCGGTCGGAGTCTTTGAAAACGCCGACCAGCGCTTCGGAAATTTCCTTGTACTTGCCTTCGTTGATCGACGAAATCGAGTACATCACCACGAAGAACGCGAACAGCAATGTGATGAAGTCTGCGTAAGACACGAGCCAGCGCTCGTGATTGACGTGTTCTTCCTGGTGGCGACGACGAGCCATGAGGTCAGTCCCTTAATCCATGAAGCCTTGCAGCTTCAACTCGATGGAGCGTGGGTTTTCACCTTCGGCGATCGACAAAATACCTTCCAACAACATTTCGCGATAACGCGACTGTCGCAACGCGATTGACTTCAACTTGGCGGCAACCGGCAACAGAATCAGGTTGGCACTGGCAACACCGTAGATGGTTGCCACAAACGCCACGGCAATGCCGCTACCCAGTTGGGTCGGGTCGGCGAGGTTGCCCATCACGTGGATCAGGCCCATTACCGCGCCGATGATGCCGATGGTTGGCGCGTAGCCACCCATGCTTTCAAAGACTTTGGCGGCTTCGATGTCGCGCGCTTCCTGAGTGTAGAAATCCACCTCGAGGATGCTGCGGATCGCTTCCGGCTCGGCGCCATCGACCAGCAATTGCAGGCCTTTGCGCGAGTAACTGTCGGGTTCGGCGTCAGCCACTCCTTCCAGACCCAGCAGGCCTTCCTTGCGCGCGGTGAGACTCCAGTTGACCACGCGGTCGATGCCGCCAGCCAGATCCACACGCGGCGGAAAGAAGATCCAGGCAAGAATCTGCATCGCGCGTTTGAACGCGCTCATCGGCGATTGCAGCAGTGCGGCACCAATGGTGCCGCCCAGTACGATCAGCGCCGCCGGGCCGTTGGCCAGCGCACCGAGGTGACCACCTTCAAGGTAGTTGCCGCCGATGATGGCGACGAACGCCATGATGATCCCGATAAGGCTTAAAACATCCATCAGATACACGCCTCGACGATGTGCTTGCCGATATCGTCCAGGCTGTACACCGCATCCGCGAGGTCAGCTTTGACGATGGCCATCGGCATGCCGTAGATCACACAGCTGGCTTCATCCTGCGCCCACACGGCGCTACCACCCTGCTTGAGCAGACGCGCGCCTTCACGGCCGTCGGCGCCCATGCCGGTCAGTACCACCGCCAGAACTTTGTCGCCGTAGGACTTCGCGGCAGAACCAAAAGTGATGTCCACGCACGGCTTGTAGTTCAGACGTTCGTCGCCCGGCAGAATCTTCACCGCGCCACGGCCATCGATCATCATTTGCTTGCCACCCGGCGCCAGCAACGCCAGGCCCGGACGCAGGATGTCGCCATCCTCGGCTTCCTTGACGCTGATGCGGCAGAGCTTGTCGAGACGCTCAGCGAAGGCCTTGGTGAAAGCCGCCGGCATGTGCTGGATCAGCACGATCGGCGCCGGGAAATTCCCCGGTAGTTGCGTCAGCACACGTTGCAGCGCGACAGGGCCGCCCGTCGACGTACCGATGGCAACCAGTTTGTAGGCCTTGCGTTTCGGTGCCGGCGACGAGGCGCTGGCGGCCGGCGCACGAGTCGGTGCCGGTGCAGGCGCCGGACGTGCCGGAGCGCTGCTGCTGTGGCTGCTGAAGCTCGACGCTGCCGGAGCAGGCGTCGGCGTCGGTGCAGCAACGGGCGCAGGCGCGCTGTAGGCACTGAAACGACGGTTACTGCGCGAGATGCTATGGACCTTTTCGCACAGCAGCTGTTTGACCTTCTCCGGGTTACGCGAGATGTCTTCGAAATTCTTCGGCAGGAAATCCACTGCGCCCGCGTCCAGCGCATCGAGGGTTACCCGAGCGCCTTCGTGGGTCAGCGAGGAGAACATCAACACCGGGGTCGGGCAGCGCTGCATGATGTGCCGCACTGCCGTGATGCCATCCATCATCGGCATCTCGTAGTCCATGGTGATCACGTCCGGCTTGAGCGCCAGGGCCTGATCGATCGCCTCTTTACCGTTGGTGGCCGTGCCGACCACCTGGATGCTCGGATCCGCTGAAAGAATTTCCGAGACGCGGCGGCGGAAAAAACCCGAATCGTCCACCACCAGGACTTTGACTGCCATAAACACTCCATTAGGTGCAGCGGAACGTTGTCGCCCCGCTGCCCCGGATTCAAATACGCCGTGCGGCGTAACGCTTGAGCATGCTCGGAACATCGAGAATCAGTGCAATGCGGCCGTCACCGGTGATGGTGGCGCCGGACATGCCCGGAGTCCCCTGGAGCATTTTGCCCAATGGCTTGATGACCACTTCTTCCTGGCCGACCAGTTGATCGACGACGAAGCCGATCCGCTGAGTACCTACCGAAAGGATCACCACGTGGCCTTCACGCTGCTCTTCGTGAGCGGCGGAGCTGACCAGCCAGCGCTTGAGATAGAACAATGGCAGCGCCTTGTCCCGCACGATCACCACTTCCTGGCCGTCGACGACGTTGGTGGTCGACAGGTCGAGGTGGAAGATTTCGTTGACGTTGACCAACGGGAACGCAAACGCCTGATTGCCGAGCATGACCATCAGGGTTGGCATGATCGCGAGGGTCAGCGGCACCTTGATGACGATTTTCGAGCCCTGGCCCTTGGTCGAGTAGATGTTGATCGAACCGTTGAGCTGGGAAATCTTGGTCTTCACCACGTCCATGCCGACGCCACGGCCGGACACGTCGGAGATCTCGGTCTTGGTCGAGAAACCCGGGGCAAAAATCAGGTTGTAGCACTCGGTGTCGCTCAAGCGATCGGCTGCATCCTTGTCCATCACGCCGCGTTTTACCGCGATGGCGCGCAGGACGTTCGGGTCCATGCCTTTGCCGTCATCGGAAATCGACAGCAGGATGTGGTCGCCTTCCTGCTCGGCCGCCAGTACCACGCGACCGCCACGGGCCTTGCCCGACGCTTCGCGTTCTTCCGGCGACTCGATACCGTGGTCGACGGCGTTGCGCACCAAGTGGACCAGCGGGTCGGCCAGGGCCTCGACAAGGTTTTTGTCGAGGTCGGTTTCTTCGCCCACCAGTTCCAGGTTGATCTCTTTCTTGAGCTGACGCGCGAGGTCGCGAACCAGACGCGGGAAGCGCCCGAAGACCTTCTTGATCGGCTGCATCCGCGTCTTCATCACCGCGGTTTGCAGGTCAGCCGTGACCACGTCGAGGTTCGACACGGCCTTTTGCATGGCTTCATCGCCGCTGTTGAGGCCCAGGCGCACCAGACGGTTACGCACCAGCACCAACTCGCCAACCATGTTCATGATTTCGTCGAGACGTGCAGTGTCGACGCGCACGGTGGTTTCCGCTTCGCTCGCCGGTTTTTCCGGTGGCGGAGTCGCGGGAGCACGGGCCGGAGCCGGTGCCGCCGCGGCAGCCGGTTTTGGCGCCTCGGCTTTTGGCTCGGGCTTGGCTGCAGGTTTTGGCGCAGCAGCAGCCGGCGCTTTGGCGGCTGGCGTCGCCACGGCAGAGGTACTGCCCACGGCGGCGGTGCCCACTTCAGTGAACTTGCCTTTGCCGTGCAATTCGTCGAGCAGCGATTCGAATTCGTGATCGCTGATCAGATCGCTGCCGGCCGCCGCTGCAACCGGTGCGGCTGGCGCAGGCGCCGAGGCAATGGCCGACTCCAGCGCATCAACGGCAAAGTTGCCCTTGCCATGCAACTGATCGAGCAGTGCTTCGAATTCGTCGTCGGTGATGTCGGAGCTGTCACCCTTGGCCGGTGCCGCAGGTGCTGGCGCGGCTGGCGCAACAGCGTCCACCGCGAACTGGCCTTTGCCGTGCAACTGATCGAGCAACGACTCGAACTCGGCATCGGTGATTTCATCGCTGGCCGCGCCATCGGCAGCCTGCGCAGGTGCAGCGGCTGCCGGGGCTTCAGCTTGCGCCTTGACGGCATTCAGCGAGTCCAGCAGTTGTTCAAATTCGTTATCGGTGATGTCGCCCGAATCGCCTTCGACGACCAGCTCTTCGATCATCTCGGCCACCGGCGATGCCGGGGCTTCATCCGCCGATTGCGGTTCGGCCAGACGCGCCAGGGCGGCCAGCAGTTCCGGGGTAGCGGCGGTGATAGGCGCACGTTCACGGACTTCGCTGAACATGCTGTTCACCGCGTCCAGTGCTTCGAGGACAACGTCCATCAGTTCTGCATCAACGCGACGCTCACCCTTACGGAGGATGTCGAACACGTTTTCGGCGATGTGACAGCACTCCACCAGCTCATTGAGCTGAAGGAAGCCGGCGCCCCCTTTTACAGTGTGGAAACCGCGAAAAATTGCGTTGAGCAGATCTGCGTCATCCGGGCGGCTTTCCAGCTCGACCAGTTGCTCTGACAGTTGCTCAAGAATCTCGCCGGCCTCAACCAGGAAATCCTGAAGGATCTCTTCATCGGCGCCGAAGCTCATTAATGGGGTGCTCCTACAGGTCTAAAAACCCAAAAAACCTACAATTCCAAAACTCTAGAATCCAAGGCTGGATAACAAATCGTCCACATCGTCCTGACCGGACACAACGTCTTCTCGTTTATCGGCATGAATCTGCGGACCTTCACCCTGCGAGAGATGTTTTTGTGGATCTTTTTCTGCAAGCATCGCCGCACGGTCATGTTCGATGCCCGCAAAGCGGTCCACCTGACTGGCCATGAGCACAAGCTTGAGCAAATTACTTTCGACTTCGGTGACCAGTTGGGTCACACGCTTGATCACCTGACCGGTCAGATCCTGGTAATCCTGGGCCAGCAGGATGTCGTTGAGATTGCTCGACACCGCACGGTTGTCCGTGCTGCTGCGCGACAGAAAACCGTCGACCCGGCGCGCCAGTTCGCGGAACTCTTCAGCCCCGACCTCGCGACGCATGAAGCGACCCCAATCGGCGCTCAAGGTCTGGGCTTCATCAGCCAGACTGTTGACCACCGGCGTGGCGCTTTCCACCAGATCCATGGTGCGGTTGGCCGCGGCCTCTGTCAGCTTGACCACATAGCCCAGGCGTTCGGTGGCGTCGGTGATTTGCGACACTTCCTCGGCCTGCGGCATGTTCGGATCGATCTGGAAGTTGACGATCGCACTGTGCAGTTCACGTGTGAGCTTGCCGACTTCCTGATACAGGCCGCGGTCACGGGTCTGATTGAGCTCATGGATCAGTTGCACAGCGTCGCCGAACCTGCCTTTTTCAAGGCTCTCGACCAGTTCGACCGCGTGTTTTTTCAGGGTCGACTCGAAATCGCCCTGTGAAGATTCGTTATGCTCCATAGCTCCCCCGCGCGTTCATCAGCCGATGCGTTCGAAAATCTTCTCGATTTTGTCTTTCAACGCCTGAGCCGTGAAAGGTTTGACGACGTAGCCGTTTACACCGGCCTGAGCGGCTTCAATGATCTGCTCGCGCTTGGCTTCAGCGGTCACCATCAGTACGGGCAGATGCTTGAGTTTTTCATCGGCACGCACGTGGCGCAGCAGGTCGATACCGGTCATGCCCGGCATGTTCCAGTCTGTTACCAGAAAGTCGATGCTTCCGCTGTTGAGCACCGGAATGGCGGTAGTGCCATCGTCGGCCTCGACGGTATTGGTGAACCCAAGATCCCGCAGCAGGTTCTTGATGATCCGCCGCATCGTTGAGAAGTCATCAACGATGAGGATTTTCATGTCTTTGTTCAATTCGACCTCCAAGCAGTCTTAAACGCGCCCAGCACCTGGACGCGCCACTTCAATCAATCGGCGCAGCACTCGAAGACTGTCTGGAGCACAACAGAGCAAGACCGGTGCCGTTCATCACCGCACCAGCCTCGTTCGCAGTGTCCCCACACTGCCTTCAGCGCGCTCGCCACTCCCCCAAACGCCCCCGCAAGCGGGCCGCGCACTGGCTGTGTAACTGGCTGACCCGCGATTCACTGACGCCAAGGACTTCACCGATCTCCTTGAGGTTCAGCTCTTCGTCGTAGTACAGCGCCAACACCAGTCGCTCACGCTCCGGCAAATTGGCAATCGCGTCCGCCAGCGCCGCCTGGAAGCGTTCATCTTCCAGATCGCGTGACGGCTCAAGATGAGCACTCGCGCCATCCTCGTGCAGCCCTTCGTGTTCGCCGTCCTGCAACAGGTCGTCGAAACTGAAGAGGCGGCTGCCCAAGGTGTCATTCAAAATCCCGTAGTAATCGTCGAGACTCAATTGGAGTTCGGCCGCAACCTCGTGATCTTTAGCATCACGGCCGGTTTTAGCTTCAATTGCACGAATCGCGTCACTGACCATACGGGTATTGCGGTGAACCGAGCGTGGCGCCCAGTCCCCTTTGCGCACTTCGTCGAGCATCGCGCCGCGGATTCGAATGCCCGCGTACGTTTCGAAACTGGCGCCTTTGCTGGCGTCATATTTGGTCGAGACTTCGAGCAGGCCGATCATCCCGGCCTGGATCAGGTCTTCGACCTGCACACTCGCCGGCAACCGTGCCAGCAAGTGATAGGCAATGCGTTTGACCAGCGGCGCGTAACGCTCGATCAGCTCGTACTGAGCGTCACGTGCCGACTTTTTGTAGTAATTCATACCGCTAGCGGTCATAGCACGGGCCCTGCCGTTTGCTGCACGAGACGCTCGACGAAAAACTCGAGATGGCCGCGCGGGTTGGCGGGCAGCGGCCAGGTGTCGACCTTTTGCGCAATCGCCTTGAACGCCAGCGCGCACTTGGAACGCGGGAAGGCTTCATACACCGCGCGCTGCTTCTGCACTGCCTTGCGCACGCTTTCGTCGTAAGGCACGGCGCCGACGTATTGTAGAGCGACGTCGAGGAAGCGATCCGTGACCTTGGTCAACTTGGCGAACAGGTTGCGACCTTCTTGCGGGCTCTGCGCCATGTTGGCGAGAACGCGGAAGCGGTTCATGCCGTAATCGCGGTTGAGCAATTTGATCAGCGCGTAGGCGTCGGTGATCGAAGTCGGCTCATCGCACACCACCAGCAACACTTCCTGGGCGGCGCGGACAAAACTGACTACCGAGTCACCAATACCCGCAGCGGTGTCGATCACCAGCACGTCGAGATTGTCGCCGATGTCGCTGAACGCCTGAATCAGGCCAGCGTGTTGCGCAGGGCTCAGGTGCACCATGCTCTGGGTGCCGGAGGCAGCCGGCACAATGCGAATCCCGCCGGGCCCCTGCAACAGGACGTCGCGCAGTTCGCAGCGGCCTTCAATGACGTCGGCCAGCGTGCGTTTAGGGGTTAACCCCAGCAGAACGTCGACGTTCGCCAGTCCCAGGTCGGCGTCCAGCAACATGACCCGACGGCCAAGCTCTGCCAGCGCCAGGGACAAGTTCACTGACACGTTAGTCTTGCCGACGCCACCTTTGCCGCCGGTCACCGCGATCACCTGTACGGGATGCATGCTGCCCATGTTATTTCTTTACCTTGTCTTGCATAGACGGAGGCCACATTACTGGCTGCGCGTTCACAACCTGAACAATGCATGGCAGACCATCGATGTAGGTACAAAAACTGTTCATGAATACCTCAGCCTACCTGCTTGGTCGGGCTGTGATAGATATCAGCGAACATGTCAGCCATGGCTTCTTCGCTGGGTTCTTCCTGCATTTGCACGCTGACGGCGCGGCTGACCAATTGATGACGGCGCGGCAGATGCAGATCATCCGGAATCCGTGGGCCATCGGTCAGGTACGCGACCGGCAATTCATGACTGATCGCCAGGCTCAACACTTCGCCAAGGCTGGCCGTTTCATCCAGTTTAGTCAGGATGCACCCGGCGAGCCCGCAACGCTTGTAACTGTGATAAGCGGCGGTTAGAACCTGTTTCTGGCTGGTGGTTGCCAGCACGAGATAATTTTTTGCACGGATGCCACGTCCGGCCAGACTTTCGAGCTGCATGCGCAGGGCCGGATCGCTGGCTTGCAGGCCGGCGGTATCGATCAGCACCACGCGCTTGCGCAGCAGTGGATCCAGCGCTTGCACCAGCGACTGGCCCGGATCGACATGGGTCACCGGCACATTGAGGATGCGGCCCAGAGTCTTGAGTTGTTCCTGCGCGCCGATGCGGAAGCTGTCCATGCTCACCAGCGCGACATTCTGCGCGCCGTACTTGAGCACGTAACGTGCCGCGAGCTTGGCCAGCGTGGTGGTCTTGCCCATGCCGGCAGGGCCGACCATGGCAATCACACCGCCCTCTTCCAGCGGCTCGACTTCCGGTACGGCAATCATCCGCGCCAGGTGCGCGAGCAGCATGCGCCAGGCCTGACGGGGTTCTTCGATATCGGTAATCATCGACAGCAAGTCGCGCGACAACGGCCCGGACAGACCGATGCGTTGCAGACGGCGATACAGATTGGCTTGCGCCGGACGGCTGCCTTGCAGCTGATTCCAGGCCAGGGTGCCGAGCTGAACTTCCATCAGCTCGCGCAGGCTGTTCAATTCAAAACGCATCGAATCCAGTGCACGTGGATCCACGCCGCCGGAGGACTGCGCAGGCGCCGGAGCTGGACGCGCCGGGGCGGCGTAGGTCGGTTCGCTCAACGGTTCGGCAGCGGTCAGCGGCAGGCCAGCGGTCAACGGCAGCCCGGCAAAGATCTGGCGATTGCTATTGCCGTCGGCTTCGCCGCGCAGGCTCAACTCGGCCTGGGCGGTAACGATGCGCGACTGCGTCTTGCGCAGTTCGTCTTCGAGTTCCATGTTCGGAACCCGTGGCGCGAGCGCCGACAATTTGTAATCCAGTGCCGCCGTCAACTCGACACCGCCGGCAATGCGGCGATTGCCAATGATGGCGGCATCAGCGCCCAGCTCATCACGAACCAGCTTCATGGCCTGACGCATATCGGCGGCAAAGAAACGCTTAACTTGCATAAACCACTACCTCAGCCGTTGGGCCCTACTGTCGCAACGATGGTCACTTGCTTGTTGTCCGGTATTTCCTGGTAGGCCAGCACGTGCAGTCCAGGGACTGCGAGGCGGCCAAAGCGCGAGAGCATCGCGCGCACCGGGCCTGCTACCAACAGGATCACCGGCTGACCTTGCATTTCCTGACGCTGCGCCGCTTCGATGAGCGAACGTTGCAGCTTCTCGGCCATGCTTGGCTCCAGCAGAACACCCTCTTCCGAGCCTTGTCCTGCCTTCTGCAGACTATTGAGCAATATTTGTTCCAACCTTGGCTCCAAGGTGATCACAGGCAGCTCGGACTCAGTGCCTACAATGCTTTGGACGATGGCGCGCGATACGCCGACCCGCACAGCGGCCACCAACGCGGCGGTATCTTGACTCTTGGCGGCGTTGTTGGCGATGGCTTCGGCAATGCTGCGAATGTCGCGTACCGGCACGTGTTCGGCCAGCAGCGCTTGCAGCACTTTGAGCAGTTGCGACAGCGAAACCACGCCCGGCACCAGCTCTTCCGCCAATTTCGGCGAGCTTTTGGCCAGCAATTGCATGAGTTGCTGCACTTCTTCGTGGCCGATCAGCTCGCTGGAGTGCTTGTACAGAATCTGGTTCAAGTGCGTCGCGACCACGGTGCTGGCATCCACCACCGTGTAACCGAGCGATTGTGCCTGCGCCCGCTGGCTGATTTCGATCCACACCGCTTCCAGGCCGAAAGCCGGATCTTTGGCGTTGATACCGTTGAGCGTGCCGTAGACCTGGCCCGGGTTGATCGCCAGCTCTCGATCCGGGTAGATCTCGGCTTCGGCGAGGATCACGCCCATCAGGGTCAGACGATAAGCGCTCGGCGCCAGATCGAGGTTGTCGCGGATGTGCACGGTTGGCATCAGGAAGCCCAGATCCTGCGAGAGCTTCTTGCGCACGCCCTTGATCCGCGCGAGCAATTGCCCACCCTGATTGCGGTCCACCAGCGGGATCAGGCGATAGCCGACTTCGAGGCCGATCATGTCGATCGGCGTCACGTCATCCCAGCCAAGCTCTTTGGTTTCCATGGCGCGGGCCGGCGATGGCAGCAGTTCCTGCTGGCGCTGAACCTCTTGCAGGGCCTGCACCTTGACGGCGTTTTGCTTCTTCCAGAACAGGTAAGCGCCACCGGCGGCCAGCGCAGCCATGCTCAGGAACGAGAAGTGCGGCATGCCCGGCACCAGGCCCATGACCGCCATCAGACCTGCGGCCACCGCCAGCGCTTTCGGCGAGGCGAACATCTGGCGATTGATCTGCTTGCCCATGTCTTCCGAGCCGGAAGCACGGGTCACCATGATCGCCGCCGCTGTCGATAACAACAGTGATGGCAATTGCGCCACTAAACCGTCACCGATGGTCAGCAAGGCGTAAACCCGACCGGCGTCGCCGAAGCTCATGTTGTGCTGGAAGATACCGACGGCCATACCGCCGATAAGGTTGATGAACAGAATCAGCAGGCCGGCAATCGCATCACCACGGACGAATTTGCTGGCACCGTCCATCGAACCGTAGAACTCGGCCTCTTGGGCAACTTCGGAGCGACGCGCCTTGGCCTGGTTCTGGTCGATCAGGCCGGCATTGAGGTCGGCGTCGATCGCCATTTGTTTGCCGGGCATCGCATCGAGGGTGAAACGTGCGCTCACCTCGGAAATCCGTCCGGCGCCTTTGGTTACCACGACGAAGTTGATGATCATCAGGATCGCGAAGACCACGATACCGACGACGTAGTTACCGCCGATCACCACCTCACCGAAGGCCTGGATCACCTTACCGGCGGCGGCGTGGCCGTCCTGACCGTGGAGCATTACTACCCGCGTCGACGCCACGTTCAAGGCCAGCCGCAGCAACGTCGCGACCAGCAGAATGGTCGGGAACACCGCGAAATCCAGCGGCCGCAAGGCGTACACGCAGACCAGCAGAACGACGATCGACAGCGCAATGTTGAAGGTGAAGAACACGTCCAGCAGGAACGGCGGCACCGGCAACATCATCATCGCCAGCATGACCAGCAGCAACAACGGCACGCCCAGATTGCCTCGACTGAGGTCGGCAATGTTCGAGCGAGCGTTGTTGATTAACTGAGAGCGATCCACCGGTTTTCCCCGTTCCTTTAAAGCAAACTTTTGACGCCCGACACAGGCGCACGGCGGCTATTGCAAGAAGCCTTCCAACTTTTGCGCAGGCAAAAAATCGCAGCCTGCGGCAGCTCAACGGGGTTATCCCGCCCATTGAACTGCCGAAAACGGCGATCACGGCGCGTTCAGTAGCGACACGCCCCTACCTCGGTAACTATGTCGGGAAATACCCCATTGCGCGAGAGCGGGTCGCCCCATCCGTTAAATGTACGTTGCGACTCCCCATGACCCCGTTGCTGACCAGCAACGAGTGTTCGAGTACATAGATGTTCGGGTATGAAAGATTGATCGAAACAAATCGTCCGTAATACAAACCCCGCCCGCCATAAATGGGCGTAACGTCGATAAAGTTGTTATGCAAAATCCCCCATCCCATAGGTTGTCCACCGTTGTCCATGCTGACGGCACCGAACTGTCTGAACCAGGCGGCTGCCTGAGCTGCGGTCATGAACGAGTTGTTTAAAATCAACCTGTGAACATTCATCACCCGCACGGGATAGGAAATCTGTTTTTCATCGGCATCGGTCACAGTGATAGTGGTCGATTGATTACTCAGCCCCGTAACCTTGCCATTGGCATCGACCGATGCGATGCCGGGGTTGGCTGAACGATAGGTGTAAGGTGGCCGGCCACCCGTTGGAACGCGCACCCGCACATTGTTGGCGACCTCGCGTTCGCGTAATCCATAAGCGGTGCCACCCAACAATTTCCAGCCATTCAAAAGCATCAGTTGAGTATCAATCGCCAATGCTTCAGTGACCTTGACGGTATACCGCGCCACTGGAAGCATCAGCGCCGTCTCCTCGTTGTCCATACTGCCCAGTGCGATTTTGCAAGTCACCTCACAGGTAGACAGATCCTTGAGTGCATAGAACCAGCCTCGCGCGGCCTTAACGCTGATGCCCTGAGAGATTTCTTCGGCAGTCAGCGCGGTGCCGGGACGCAATAGCAAAGGATCAACGCCCTCGCTGGCGACCGTGATCCACACTCGCTGCCCGACCTCGGCGACAGGCAACGGCGGCTTGACCACGCACGTGAGGTCAGTCTGGATGATTCTCAGATCGATAAACGGCACCGCTCCTGCTTCAACAATATGCGGGCGGGTCAAGACGGGATCCCTGTCGCTGATTGTTTTGACCGTCAATATCAAAGGCCTGGACAGAATAGTCTTGCCATTCCTGATCAGCTCAAAGTTGATTTCTACCTGTGCCCCACGATTTTCCGCAATGAATGACGGCCTCAGTGAAAAAAATGCAACGTTGTCAGCATTCAACGATTGAGCAGTGAATGTCGGAGAGCCCTCACCCGGCGCCCCCTTGACCAGCAGGCGCACTTGGTCTCCCGGGCGTGGACTGGCCACATGTACACGCGCTCGGGCACCGCCATTATTTTCCAGCGGGTCAAGTACGCCATCAGGCGCACGGCGTACAGTCGGCGGCTGCAACGATTGCGCCGGGTCTCCGATGTACAACTCGAGAAGCGCGGATGACTGTGGCAGATCTTCTGGCCGCTCGATCCACCAAAGCAGACTGAAAAACTGCTCCCGATAGAACTCGATAGCCTCGCCACCCAGCCAGAACTCCAGATCCTTGCCTACCCTTGAGTGCTCAATCGGTAAGCGGTCCCGAAATACCACCCCGCCTGCATCCCCTCGCCCCTCCAAATGCACCACGTCTCCCAAACGGGTATAGGAAGCCGCCGCGACCTGGATATCCGTTCCATACGGCACATGCGCGGGATTGAGCACACCATCGATGACGCCAATCACAACCGGCGCAGGCAATACGGGTTTGAAATCGTCCACACGCGCATTCATCGTTTCCGAAACCAGCGCAGGATTCAAAGTGGCATGACTGGCCTCATAGGAGACATTGACCGCCCCCGGATCAACGGGGCAATGTCCTTGGCAGTTACGCTGAAGGCAATGGCTTGGCCGACCAACTGATCACTGACGTCACGATAGGTTTGATACAGGTGCGGACGCCCAGAGGCACTGGTTCCCGCCCATGTCAATGTGACTCTGAACCCCTTCTTGATCCGGGTATCGGGACCGCACAACACCACGGTTCGGCTTAGCGCAGGATCCAGAGTGCCGCCTACCGCATCCGTTATCCACGGCGCCGGTAGCCGCAAAGTCTTACCTTGCAACGTGAAGATATAGATCTCCGAACGATCCTGTTTACCATCTGCTTTTGTGCGCAGGTAATCGACTTGCACCTGCCCACAAGCACTGGCAAGCACGATTGGATTTGGAATTTGGAAAGACTGAATCCCGAGGCGAGTGATCGGTTGCTCTTCACTGTGTTCGACCACCTCGCCGCTCTGCGTCGTAGCCGCCCATCGCAACAGCAGTTTCTCACCCCGCGCAAAACCACTGCTCGTAATCACCTGAACAGCCAAGTCGTCGAAACCCACCTCATCAAGGCTGACCAGGTCGTCGTCGGCAAGAGGAACGAATACCGGATCAAGCCAGGCATTGGCGGGATCACTGACGACTGTAGTGCGCTCTGAAAAGTCGCTGACGTTCTCCACCTGATCTTCGATCTGATAGACCAGCACCGCCGGGTCGGCGGGACCTGCATCGCGGATATTTTCTGGCGTAATGAAAACACTGATGTCCGATCCGACCTCGCTCTCCAGCACCGTGTGGGGAGTGACAGCAATGCCATGGAAACAGAGCTTCAACTTGTCCCCCTTGGTCATGAAGGGCCACCGAGGGATGATCGCTGTGACCCCTCGGCAGCGACATCCTTATCAATGACCTGACCAGGGGCCAACTGGAGTCGAGCCGGCTTGAGTCGTTGATGACCAGGCAAGTCCGGCTCGGGATCGTTGCCGCCCGGCGGATCGATCTTGAACCAGACTTCGAGTTCCCGCCCCTCGGGTGGCTGACCGCTTTTGCGCAGAATTTCATAACGCAAAGTATGAACACCGGCCGGGACATCCTTCGCAGCGATGTGCATCACCACATCAAGATTATCGTGATCCGCAGGCAACACCGACGTGGCAACCAGTGTTTTACCCACGTACAGCCGAATGGTGTCCTCTGCGGCCATGTTCGTATAAGCCTGAACCAGCACCCGGAGCCCCTTGGCACTCGTATAAAGCAAGGGACGGTTGACCCCCACTTGCGCCGGCGCAAAATCGATGTTGGTGAACTGCCCGGGAATATTGGGCGCATACAGGGAAAAGAGCCCCAGACCACCGCTCGAATCGAAGGGAACAATGTCGTATTGCGCATCGTCAATTTCGTCCAGAATCGGCATTACCATTAAGCCAATCATTGCCCTGCTCCTGAAAAGATCCGTGCGGTTTGCCAAGGATATGGAGCGGCCATTGAAAACTTGATGCGAATAATCGACCACTGTCAGAACTAACAGGTACACGCTTTTTTCTGACGAACGGCACAGACGTCAACCGGAAAATATCTTCAAAGGACAGTGTGTCAGTCTCACCACTGTCACCGTGATTGAGGAATCGCGGCGTAGATGGGGCGCAATCGCGCAACGGGTCATGCTGGCTGGGCTAGCGGTTAATCGAGGGCTGAATATTGTGGAGTTGCCGTAGGCTGCAATCTTTTGCTTTTAAACACCAACGTTTAAAAGACACCTCCAGACACGTCTCGCAGGCTACACATCCTTGCGCCATTGCCTACAGCTACGCCAGAATCGGCCGGCTTGTGCGCTTTGGGGGCGGGTTCTATTGTGGTCCGGTCGCTGACGAATCAGCGATCGGGTTTAGCGACCTGGACCAACTCAGTGCATCAGCGTTCGTGGCTTCGTTGTGGGACTTTTCGCCCGCAATTACGTTATGGCGGCTGTATGCGGGAGACCTTTGGGTCTACCGGTGTGCCTGAGACCGGTTCGCTAACCTGCGTACAGCTGCCACCTTCATCTGTTTAGCGACAGGTAAAGAGTGGCTCCATAAATTCAGGAGCTTCACCATGATCAAACCAACACCCAACCCACCCGAAACCGAAACCGACCTCACCTCCCCCTACGAATCCCTCGATTCAAAAAAACTCCACGAAGCCGCCGACCGCGCCCTCGATCACTACCTCTGCCCGCCCGGGTCTGCTCCCATTCAACGCAAAACCCGCTCTATGTTCGCCGTCACCGCAGACTTCAAAAACGAAGAACTGTTGGCCAACGCCTGCGAAACCCTCGCTTCAGCCAGAACCATCGCCAATGACTTCGCCAACCTCATACCCGCATCACAACGCAGGACGCTGCTGGGCATCGCGCAGTTGATCATGCTCGGCGAACTGGCGGTGAATCGGGTGATGGATAATCTGGAGTTGCCCCAGTAGCGTCTCCCCCGATGATCGTTCCCACGCTCTGCGTGGGAACGATCAGAAAAACCGCCGCCCGTTGACTCGGGGCGGCGGTTTTTTCGTGTCAGCTGCTTTACGGTCGGTTGCTCAATACCGGAGGATTTTTACTTTTCCATTCTTGTTCCTGGGCAATTCGAACTCGACCTCGCCGCCCACCTTGACGTTCGCATGCTGGGCATCGGGCAATGGAATGCTGAATCGGTACTCTTTGGCAGTCAGAAAAAACCAGTGGCTTCGGCAAAGGAAAGGGATCGTCCCGTTTGCTTCGGCGTGATGGTGCCTCTTCCGGTTTTTTCATCGTAGCTGCTGAAAATACCTTTCATTGACTTGCTCCCCTGCACTCGCCTGTCTGACCGCGCCAGTGCGCGGCCGCACCTTGTATCAGACTGCAAAATCACGGCGACCGCACCTGTCAGAGTTGACAGTAAACGGGAGTCTTAGACAAATGGCCGCACAGCAAAGTCAGCAATCGCGCCGCAAACCCGGCGGAAATCGGCTAGTCATCCTTGAGCGGATCCGGACATCGGGATCCCTCAGAGACAGACCACATTTGCTTTGCACGGATGACCACCCGTCGCCACCTGTCAGATCTGACAGGTGCGCAAATCCTCATTTAGCGCTCTGATGGCTCCTTCCCGTTCTCACTACGCAGGAGCCTCTTCCATGACCGCCTCGTCCTCTGGCGACAACACTGTCCTTGTCCTCTTTCCGCCCATAGTCAACGGCCAAACCGAGCCCGTGGTTGGCGCGGACATCGGCGTGCCGTTGGTGGCCTATGACCTGGTCACCGACGGTGAAGGCGCTGTTGTTTTTGTCGATCCGCCATTCTCTCCCTCCATGGAGTCCGGGGATGTCATGGAGCTTCGGCTCAAGGATGAGTTGGCCGCACTGGACAGTAAAACCATTGACGATCCGAACGTGCGCACCAGGTTGCGCATTCCCAAGGGCCGGCTGCTTCCTAATCGGGTCAACGAGCTTTACTACACCATCACACGCGGCAGCCAAAACATCGGCAAGTCGAATCCGCTCACCATCCTCTACAACAAGATCCGTCCAGGCCTCAAGGACAAGTACGACGCCTCCGGTGGCCATTCCGAACTCAAACTGCTGCTGCCCGACGTGATCAAAAACGGCGTCGGTGCGGATTTCGTCAGCGCCGACGTCTGCGTGTCCTACCCGTACTGCCGGGCTTATGACCTCATCACCCTCAAGTGCAATGGCGAACTGATGACGGCCAAGGTGAATCCGAATCAGGCGCCGCAACCGCCGAATCATGGCTCCGAAGAGCCCATCACCATTTGCTTCACCATCACTCGCGCGTTTCTGGACAAGGCGAAACGGATAGAGCAGAAACTGTATTTTTCCTACACCGTCACCGACCAGATCGGCAACGGCCCGGACACCGATGCGCCGTGGTCGCCGGTACAAGTCGTGGATGAGGATCTGGACGGCAAGCGTTTGCCGAAGCCGATTTTGCTGGAACGCCTGGAGGATTTCCCGGGGATGACCCCGAGGAAATCGATCTGAAAAAACTGGCCGGCAAGCCTTTGCTGCTGGTGGTGTTGACGGCGAATCCCCCTTTTGTTGCGGGTGATAACGTGCTGGCGACCTACACCGCCCAAGACACCGGGCAACCCGCCGATGTGGTGGTGAACGTCAGCGGCAAAGTCGAAGCGGATCAGTTCGGGTCGAAAAAGCCCTGCATTCTCGAAGTGCCCAACGCCAAGGTCTTCGCCGGCAGCCGCGTGACCGCGACCTACGAACTGCGCAGGCCCAACGGTGATCTGGTGGGCAATTCGATCACGGCCAACGCAACGGTAACCGGAGCCGCTCCGATTGATCTGCTACCGCCGAGTCTCGTGGCGCCGGCCGTTGACCCTGTCGATGTGCTGGCCTATCCGAACGGGATCACGATGCGCATCGAATACCTTGCCGCCCTCGACGGCGATCGCGCGCGATTGGCCGAGGTCGATCCGCCGACAGGTTCGCCACAGTTTCCGTTGGTGGCATTCAACAGCAACAAACGGGTCAACACCGTGCTGACCCCGGCGTATCTCGCGGCCCGCCAAGGCAAGTCATTCGAGCTGCGCTGGAACCTCAATCGCAATGGCGGACAGGCCGGGAAGTCAACCCCGACACCAGTGAGGGTGCTGAAGATTGCCGATGGCGACTCACGTTTGCCGACGCCGAACATTGCAGCCAACACCAATACCGTACTGGACGTTGAAGCCCTCAACGAAGGGGCGCGGATTCTTGCAGTGAAATGGCCAGTGTTTGAACCGGCGCAACCGATCTGGGTTACGTGCAAGGGTTTTGACAACAATGGCAACCCGATCAGTACCGAGGTGAAGTCTGGCGAGCCCAATGACTCACTGGATGGATTGAACGTTCAGGCGCCGGTTGCGTGGTTGAAGGCGCTCAAGGATGGCAGTGCACTGACTGTCGAATGCGCCGTAAGTCTTGATGGCTCCCGTGACAAGACCAGGGCGGTTTTACTTCCGCTGCGGCTTTATACCGTCAGGGCCGTGGAGGATTTGAACTTTGGAGCGGCTCTAACGCTCAATCTCCCGGCTTATAGCGTTGTGCGAGGTGTCCCGCCACTGAATCCTCCGGCCAATGCAACGTATACGCGGACGCCGACCGGCGGAATCAAGCCCTACCATTTCAGCTCAAGCAACACCAACGTCGCGCTGATCGACGCAACCACGGGCACGGTGCGCGTGTCCGGGCGCGGAACGACGACACTGACCGTCACCGATCATCAAAACAATAAAGCCACTTACACCCTCACCACGACCGGGTTAAAGATGTTCGTCAGGCTTGGCAACCTGATGACTCAGCCCAGTGCCGCGCAGGCTTGTGCAGCCGCCGGGGAGGCCTGCCGAACAATCGAGCAGAACTGCGTGCGGTGTACAACACCTACGCAGGGTCAGGAGGCATTGTTCAAGCAGCTGGATGGTTACCGAATGACACGTGGACAAATGAAACTCACTCCCAGAAAAATCACTATTGGGTAGTACGAATGAACACCGGAGTGGACTCCTATGCGCATACAACCCAGGGCCAATCAGCGGTTGCCTGTCGAATTGATACTTGAGTCAATTCCGCAGACAGGCAAGCGCAACCGCCAGAAACCTGCAGCTTTTGCCAGCTTCTACAAGGAATGAATGCCTGGCTCAAGGCATGAAAAAACCGCCGCCCGGTTCAATCGGGACGGCGGTTTTCTGTTTCGGATCCCTCAGGGACAGACCACATTTGCTTTGCACGGTTGACCACTCGTCGCCACCTGTCAGATCTGACAGGTGTGCAAGCTTTCATAAAGCGCTCTGATAGCCGTTCCCCTCGCCGCGCCGGAGCCGCAGCCATGACCACGAACCAGTCACCCGACAACACCGTGCTGGGGCTGTTTCCACCACACGCCCCTGAAGCGACCACACCAGTGGCAGGCGCGACTTATGGTGTACCCAAGCACGTTTACGACCTCAAACCCATGGGCCTGACCATCCTCGTTGAAGCGCCACTGGCCGGTACGGCTCAAGGAGGCGATGTCATCCGACTGGTGCTGAACAACACCAATACCGAAGCGACAAAAACCATTCAGCCTGGCGAGGAAAACGCCACGCATACGCTCTACCTGCCTAAGGGCCTGCTGTTGACCGAACGCGTCAACACACTCGTTTACACCATCACCCGCGGCAGTGAGAACATTGGCACATCGACGCCGCCGCTGACCTTGCTGTACAACGCCATCCGTCCCGGTATCGAGGATCGTACGCCGGGTGACGGCGCCCATTCCGAACTGCAATTGATCCTGCCGCAGGACGTGATCGAGGACGGTATCGATGCCGACCGCGCCAAATCGGGTGTGCAGGTGTGTTTCACCTACCCCTACTGCCGCGCTCACGACGTGATCCGATTGAACTGCAACGGCCAGGATGTCTTGCGCACCGTCACCAACGCCGAAGCCCCTACTGCTCCATCGCCTGCGCCAACGACAATCTGCGCCATGGTCGACGAAGATGTGTTTCTAAGGGCCGGAGACAATCCGAAGTTCATCTTTTCCTACACCGTCACCGACCAGCTCGGCAACGGGCCGGACACCGACTCGCCATACTCGGGCACGGTGGAGGTCGATGTGCACCTCGGTGAAACCCGATTGATCGCTCCAGATCTGACCGAGGACCCGGACGATCCAAGCGATGACCCAAGCACCATCGATCTGACGAAGCTCGGCAGCAAGGATCTCACCGTACTGGTGCATGCATTCGCCCCAATATGGCAGCCCAACGACAAAATCCGTGTGACCTACACCGCCAGCAAACCTGATGCCCCCGTGGTATCACACACCGTTGAGGCGGATGTCGGGCGCATCCCGTTCACCTACAAACTGATGGTGCCCAATGCCAAAGTAATTGCCGGCAGCATGGTGCGTGCGAAATATGAACTGTTGCGCGGTGGCATCGTCATTGCGACATCGAAAACCGCCACGGCCGATGTGATCGGCGGTAGCACCATTGTGTTGTTGCCTCCGTTTCTAGTGTCACCAGCTGTCAATCCGATTGATCCACTGGCGTATCCAGATGGGGTAACCGTCCGCATCGAATACCTCAACGCCTTGCCCGGGGACAGAGCGCGGTTGGTTGAGGTCAACCCGCCAGCGGGTTCGCCGCAGTTCCCGCTAGTGACGTTCAACAGCAACAAACGGGTGAACACAGTGCTGAACCCGGCGTTCCTGGCAGCACGCCATGGCAAGCAGATTGAGTTGCGCTGGAATCTGAATCGCAATGGAAGACAAGCCGGGAAATCGCCGGTTGCAGAGTTCCGTGTATTGCAGATTGCGGATGGCGACTCGAGACTGCCGATACCGCATATTGCGGGTGAAGAGAGCAGTGTTTTGGATGTGACAAAGTTACTGAGTCGCGACTTGCTAAAATCCGCTCCGTGGCTGCATCAAGCTCGCGGGCAAACGGTTTGGGGCGTCTATGAGGGGATTAATGATCAAGGCGAAGCCATTTCGCGCACCGAACCCAATGGTGTAACGATTGATCAAACAGGCGATTTCGAATGGCCCATCCCCGTTACATGGCTCAAAAGCCTGCGACACGGCAGCGACCTGCGCGTCAAGCTCATGATCAACGCTAACGGAACCTCCGACTCATCAGAAGCTGTGAGCACACAGACACGTTTGTACAGGGTGCAGAGACAGATCCTGCAATTATCAGAAAACTTCAACTCTCTCGCGCCCTTCGTCAGCACTGAGGAGGGTGAATTAATAACGCCCAACATTAAAATCACAATCAGGAAAGTCCGATTTCCCGATATCGCCTGGGCAATTGAACCCAGTGAAGGCGAATACCTCTTTCCAGGAAAAGTAGACGGCAGGCACTTCGCGATAAACGCGGCAGAAACCGAATTCAATTTTGGCAGGACGTGTTCTCGTGTGAGCTTTTGGTATACGCACGTTGACTTTGCCAATCACAGAGTCGAAGCCCGCGATGACACCGGTCTTTTGTTGGATAGCAGAATCTTGCAAATCAATAGGGGAATACGAGCAGATCAATTGATATTCAATCATGACGACATATACAGCATCACCATCATCCCCGACTCTCGTGAAGCGCTGATATTTGACAATTTTGAACTCACCACACAGTAAAACCACGTCATCAAGGACTACACGGAGCCAGACCACTGCCCAATAAAACCCGCCGGATGTACGAGGTTTGATTGATGTGTTGTCGTGACTGACGCTTTCGGGAGCGGGCTTGCTCGCGAAGGCGACCTCACAGGCAAGACACGTCCTCCCGGCATAAAAAAACCGCTGCCCCATTCAATCGGGACAGCGGTTTTCTGTTTCATCTCAGCACAGTCAGGAGTCGCGACGCAAATCCGGCGGGATCGGCAAGTCGTCCTTGAGCGGATCCGGGCGCTTGCCCTTGCCCGCGCGGAATTGGCGGATCTGGTAGACGTAGGCCAGTACCTGCGCGACGGCCAGGTACAAGCCGCCAGGGATTTCCTGGTCGAGTTCGGTGGAGTAGTAGATCGACCGCGCCAGCCCCGGCGACTCAAGGAGCATGACGTTGTTGGCCACGGCGATTTCACGAATTTTCAGAGCCAGGAAGTCGCTACCCTTGGCTAGCAGGACTGGCGCCCCGCCCTTCTCCGAATCGTATTTGAGCGCCACGGCGTAGTGGGTCGGGTTGGTGATGACCACATCGGCAGTCGGAATCGCCGCCATCATCCGCCGTTGGGACATCTCGCGCTGGGTCTGGCGAATCCGCTGCTTGACCTCTGGCCGGCCTTCTTGATCCTTGTGCTCGTCGCGCACTTCCTGCTTGGTCATCAGCAGTTTCTTGTGGGCTTCCCAAAGCTGCACCGGCACGTCGACCGCCGCGATGATGATCAACCCGCAAGCCAGCCACAAGGTACTCCACCCCACCAGCGTCACGCTGTGAATGATCGCCCGATCCAGCGGCTCATGAGCGATTCGCAAAAAGTCGTCAACGTCGGCGGACAGCACCACCAATGCCACACCCAAGGTGATCAAAAACTTCGCCAGCGCTTTGAGCAACTCGACCACGGACTTGAACGAGAACATCCGCTTGATGCCCGCAGCCGGGTTCATCCGGCTGAACTTGGGCGCCATGGAACCGGCCGCGAACAGCCAGCCACCAAGGGAAATCGGCCCGACCAGCGCGGCAATCAACAAGGTGATCATGATCGGCTGAATCGCCACCAGCGCGAGCTTGCCGGACTGCATCAGAAACGCGCCCATGGAACCCTGATTCATGATCACTTCGCGCGACAGCGTGAAGTTCATCCGCATCAGGTCCATCAGGTCTTCCGCCAGCATGCCGCCGAATATCAACAGTGCGCTGGCGCCGGCCATCATCACGGCAAGCGTGTTGAGTTCTTTCGAGCGGGCGATCTCGCCCTTCTCACGGGAATCCTTTTTACGTTTCTCCGTGGGGTCTTCTGTTTTGTCCTGACCGCTTTCGCTCTCAGCCATGAGTCAGCGCGCCCGTGCCAGTTCACGTAGCAACTGCAGGGCCTCGGTGGCCAGCGGTTGATACTGATTGAGAATGTCCGCCAGACCGACCCAGACGATGAACAGGCCGAGCACCAGGGTCAGCGGAAAACCGATAGAAAAAATATTCAGTTGCGGCGCGGCACGGGTCATTACGCCAAAGGCAATGTTGACCACCAGCAACGCCGTCACTGCCGGCAACACCAGCAACAACGCCGCCCCCAGCACCCAGCCGAGCTTGCCGGCCAACTCCCAGTAATGCGCGGTCATCAACCCACTGCCCACCGGCAACGTGGTGAAGCTCTCGGTGAGAACTTCGAAGACCACCAGATGGCCATTCATCGCCAGAAACAACAACGTAACCAGCATGGTGAAGAACTGCCCGATCACCGCCACCGAGACACCGTTGGCCGGGTCGACCATCGAGGCGAAGCCCATACCCATCTGGATCGCGACAATCTGCCCGGCCACCGCGAAGGCCTGGAAAAACAGCTGCAAGGAAAATCCGAGCACAGCGCCGACCAGAATCTGCTCGGCGATCAACAGCAGACCACTGAGATCAAGCGGGCTGACTGCCGGCATCGGCGGCAGCCCCGGAACAATCACCACGGTAATCGCCACGGCGAAATACAGGCGCACACGCCGGGGGATGAGGGTTGTGCCGAACACGGGCATGACCATCAGCATCGATGCGACGCGAAACAGCGGCAACATGAACGTCGCCACCCAGGAACTGATCTGGGTGTCGGTCAACTGCAGCAGCGATTGCATGGCCTAGCCGATGACCATCGGAATGTTTTTGTACAACTGAATGATGTACTCCATGAAGGTCTGCACGATCCACGGACCGGCGACGATCAGCGTGACCAGCATCACCAGCAGACGCGGCAGGAAGCTCAGGGTCTGTTCGTTGATCTGCGTGGCCGCCTGGAACATCGCCACCAGCAAACCGACCAACAGGCTCGGCACCACCAGAATCGCGACCATCAACGTAGTCAGCCACAGCGCTTCACGAAATATGTCGACCGCGACTTCCGGCGTCATGGCGAGACACCTCCGAAACTGCTGGCGAGCGTGCCGATGATCAGTGCCCAGCCATCGACCAGCACAAACAGCATGATTTTGAACGGCAGGGAAATGATCAGCGGCGAGAGCATCATCATACCCATCGCCATCAGCACACTGGCCACGACGAGGTCGATGATCAGGAACGGAATGAAGATCATGAAGCCGATCTGGAACGCGGTTTTCAGCTCGGACGTGACGAACGCGGGTACCAGAATGGTCAGCGGCGCCTGATCCGGGGTGGCAATGTCGGTGCGCTTGGACAGACGCATGAACAGCTCCAGATCACTGGTGCGGGTCTGCGCGAGCATGAAGTCCTTGATCGGCACCTGAGCTTTTTCCACCGCTTGCTGAGCCGTGAGTTTCTCGGCGAGGTACGGCTGCAACGCATCGTTGTTCACGCGATCGAACACCGGCGCCATGATGAACATGGTCAGGAACAGCGCCATGCCGGTGAGGATCTGGTTCGACGGCGTCTGTTGCAGACCGAGGGCCTGCCGCAGGATCGAGAAGACGATGATGATCCGCGTGAAGCTGGTCATCAGGATGACCGCCGCCGGGATAAAACTCAGCGCGGTCATGATCAGCAGGATCTGCAGACTGACCGAATACTCCTGCGCGCCGTCGGCGTTGGTGCCCAGCGTGATTGCCGGGATCGACAACGGATCGGCGGCGAACGCCAGCGGCGCGGCCAGCAACAGGGCCAGCGTCAAGACGATGCGTAGCGCACCCATTACTTCGTATCCTTCTGATCCTTGCCGAGAATCTTCAGCAACTGCTGGGCAAAATCCGGCGTGGCTTTTTCACTGGTGCTCGGCACTGGCACCGGCTCTTTGAGCACGTGCAGCGCGGTGATGGTACCGGGGCTCAAGCCGAGCAGAATCTGCTCGTTGCCGACCTGGACCAGCATCAAGCGATCCCTTGGGCCGAGCGCGCGCGAACCGATCAACTCGATCACCTGGCCCTTGCCCGCCGGGCCTGCCTGCTGCACGCGGCGCAACAACCAGGCGAGGAAGAAGATCAGGCCCAGCACCAGCAGCAGACCGAACACCAGTTGCGTCAGCTGACCGGCCACGCCGCTGTTGACCATCGGCGTGGTGGCCGCAGGCACGCTTGCAGCGACGGTGGCTGCAGGCTCGGCAGCCAGCACGGTCAATGGCAGCGCCAGCAGCGCCCAGAGAAACCTTTTCACTCAGCGCAGCTTCTTGATGCGTTCGCTTGGGCTGATCACGTCAGTCAGGCGGATGCCGAACTTTTCGTTGACCACGACCACTTCGCCGTGAGCGATCAGCGTGCCGTTGACCAGCACGTCCAGCGGCTCACCCGCCAGGCGATCCAGCTCGATCACCGAACCCTGGTTGAGTTGCAGCAGGTTGCGGATGTTGATGTCGGTGCTGCCCACTTCCATCGAGATCGACACCGGGATGTCGAGGATCACGTCCAGGTTCGGACCGTCCAGTGTCACCGGATCGTTGTTCTTCGGCACGCTGCCGAACTCTTCCATCGGCAGACGAGAGCCGCTGGATGCGTCGGCCGCCAGCAGTGCGTCGATGTCAGCTTGACCATCACCGGTTTCTTCCAGGGCAGCAGCCCATTCATCAGCCAGTGCCTGGTCGTCCTGGGCGTTCATATCGTCGTTCATCATGTGTCCTCGGCGGGCAACAATTCAGTTAATGCAAAAAGGGAGGGTGGCGCCGCTTCAGCGGCGCTCGATCGGCTCGATCACTTGCAACGCGAGGTTGCCTTTGTGCGAGCCCATCTTGACCTTGAAGGCCGGCACGCCGTTGGCGCGCATGATCATCTCTTCCGGCATCTCGACCGGGATCACATCGCCCGGCTGCATGTGCAGGATGTCGCGCAGTTTCAACTGGCGGCGGGCAACGGTAGCGCCGATCGGTACGTCGACATCGAGCACGTCCTGGCGCAGGGCGTTGACCCAGCGCTCGTCCTGATCGTCGAGGTCGGACTGGAAACCGGCGTCGAGCATTTCGCGCACCGGCTCGATCATCGAGTACGGCATGGTCACGTGCAGATCGCCGCCACCGCCATCGAGTTCGATGTGGAACGTGGAGACCACGATCGCTTCGCTCGGGCCGACGATGTTGGCCATGGCCGGGTTCACTTCCGAGTTGATGTACTCGAAATTGACTTCCATGATCGCCTGCCAGGCTTCTTTCAAGTCGACGAAGGCCTGTTCCAGCACCATGCGCACCACGCGCAGTTCGGTCGGGGTGAATTCACGCCCTTCGATCTTGGCGTGACGGCCGTCGCCGCCGAAGAAGTTGTCCACCAGCTTGAACACCAGTTTGGCGTCCAGGATGAACAGCGCGGTGCCGCGCAACGGTTTGATCTTGACCAGGTTGAGGCTGGTCGGTACGTACAGCGAGTGCACGTATTCGCCGAATTTCATCACCTGTACGCCACCGACGGCAACGTCCGCCGAGCGACGCAGCATGTTGAACATGCTGATGCGGGTGTAACGGGCAAAACGCTCGTTGATCATTTCCAGAGTCGGCATGCGTCCACGGACGATGCGATCCTGGCTGGTCAGGTCGTAGCTTTTGACACTGCCGGGTTCGGCAGCGTTATCGGTCTGTACCAGACCATCGTCGACGCCATGCAACAGCGCATCGATTTCATCCTGGGACAGCAGATCCTGCACGGCCATGTCGTGTTCCTACTGCAGTACGAAATTAGTGAAAAGCAACTGTTCGATCACCACTTTGCCCAGCTCTTTCTGCGCCACTTCCTGGACGCTGGCTGTGGCCTTCTGACGCAACATCTCTTGCCCGACCGGGGTCGCCAACGTGGCGAAATCCTGACCGGAGAAGAGCATTACCAGGTTGTTGCGAATCACCGGCATGTGCACTTTGAGCGCTTCCAGATCGGCTTGATTGCGGCCCAGCATGGTGATGCTCACCTGCATGTAGCGCTGACGGCCGTTCTGGTTATAGTTGGCCACGAACGCCGGCGCCATGGGCTCGAAGATCGCTGGCTGCTTGCCGACCGGCGCAGCATCGGCGGCTTCGGCAGGCTTGCTCTGGGCGCTGTGCATGAAGAACCAGGTCGCCCCCACGGATGCACCAATGGCCAGCAGCAACGCCAGCACGATCACGATGATCAGCTTGAGTTTGCCTTTGGTTGCGGGGTCTTTCACTGCTGCTGTTTCGCTCTTCGCCATGCCAATAATCCGTCACTATTCGGGTTTTCACAGTCGCACGGCAAGGCAAGAGCAAGTGTTATGCCAGAAGTGTCGGAGGGATTGACGAGAGGGATCTGTCGACTGATGCAAAACCTGTGGGAGCTGGCTTGCCAGCGATAGCAATCTGTCAGACACATCTATGTTGAATGTGCCGCCGCCATCGCTGGCAAGCCAGCTCCCACAAGGTACAGCGGTGTGTCAGGCGTAATAGTCGACGGCGCTGGTGCCGATCACGCTGGTGGTCTGGGCGGCAGCTTCAGCAACAGCAGCGGGTGCCAATTCTTCATCCGCCGAATCCAGACGACCACCGGCAGCGCTGGTGCGACCACTTTGGCCCTGCTGCGCTTGCTGCTCCTGACCCTGTCCTTGCCAGCCACGACCCTGATCGGCCACGTTGACGTCGACCTGGCCCATGCCCTGCTGGGCGAACATATCGCGCAGGCGATGCATCTGCCCATCGAGGGCTTCACGCACACTTGGGTGCGCGCTCATGAACGTCACCTGCGTCTGCTGATCCGGGACCATGTTCACGCGGATATCCAGACGCCCCAGCTCCGCCGGCTGCAATTGAATGTCTGCCGCCTTCAGATTGGCGCTCGACAGATACATGACGCGGTTGACCACTTCTTCGGTCCAGCCGCTTTGATGCATGGCGATCGGCTGATTCACCGGAACAGCGTTCGCGGTCTTCGGCGTGGCAGCCTGAGTCAGTGCCGCCAAGCGGTTGGCAAAGTCATCGACACGGGTATCGCTTGTGGCGGTTTTCAAGTCTTTCAGGCCGTCATCGATCAACCCGCTGAAAGCCTTCTCGCCGCCCTGACCAGTGCTGTCCTTGTCGGCCTGCACGTCGAGCATGCTGGCCATGCCGGCGGCAAAGTTCTGCGCCGAGGTCAATTCGCTGTCAGCCTGTGTTTGCGCAGGCGCCGCTTTCGGTTGTGCCTGGCTGGCGGCGGAAATGTGTCCACCCTGCTCCATCGCCATGCGCACGGCCGGCAAAGCATCGAGAGGATCGGCCGAAGGGTCGAAATCGCTGTCGGTGCTCGCCGCCGGATCTTTGACCACACCTGGCAACACGGCCACGGCCGGGGTTTCGGTTTTCGCCGGAGTGGTCGCTTCGGCCACCGGAGCCGCCACGACGGGTGGCGTCACTACCGGTTGGACGACGGCAACCAATGCAGGATCCAGCGTCGGGTCGACTGGAGCGGCATCCGTCACCGGAGTCTGCGTGGTATCAGTGGCATCGTCGCTGCTGGCGGTCTTGTCGTCGGCCGCCACCGGCTTGTCGGCAGGCAAGGCATTGCCGCTATCGGCAACCGCTGGCTTCGCAGGGGCAGATTGATCCTTGCTGACGTCCTTCTTGCCGCTGGTGTCGGCGACCTTGTCGCGCGCCGACTTCATCGGGGCGTCAGTCGTCATGGCAGGCTTGTTCGAGCCCTGATCGGCGAATACCTGAGCGAAGCTTGAGGCCTTGTCCCCGGCGTCTGCGGCCATTGCCGGCGTTTTGGCAGAGGCGGCTTGAGCCTTGGCCTGAGCGGCGTTCTGAAGAAGAATGTTGGGGGTCGCAGGCATGAAACGGTCTCCGCTGCACTGGGATCGTAGGTACAGTTGCGGGAGATAGCTGCAAGTGCCGGGCCAGTTTTGTCCGGCGCCGTGGAAAAGCGCCGGACGGAGTGAAATCAGTGAGTGGTAGCGTGCTGTCGCTCGTCTTCATAGACAGGACGTATATCAGCAAACTCGTTGCCGATTTCGGCGATCAGTTGGGCGATTTCATCGGGACTTTTGTTATTTGCATCCGACTCCAGCTTCTGACACAAGCCGGCCAGATGAGTCGCCCCCATGTTGCTGGCGCTGCCCTTGAAGCTATGGGCAACTTCCGACAAGACCTTGGCGTCTGCAGTCTTGCGCAGCTCAACCAAGCGACTTTCGGAATCGGCCAGAAAGGTATCCAGCAACTCCGGATACCCCTCCTCCATAACTTCGCGCAGTACGCTTAGCGTTTCGCGATCCACATGTTTGTCAGTCACTTGCTCACTCCTTGATCAAGAATTGCGCGAATTATGCCTGAACCTCCCAGAGAAACTCCACGCAAGCACTACGACCTTGGTCCGACCACCTGGCATTACGCCCCAATTGCCGGATCAGACTGACACCACGCCCCGACAGACGGACATCATCCAATGGCCGCTCCATCATCCGTTCCACGTCAAAACCCTTGCCACTGTCTTCGACGCGGATCACCAGGCATCCGCCATTGCTCACGGGTTTAACCTGGAGGTGGATACGCACATAACCGTCCTGTAAACCATCGAGCCGTGCGTTGCGCTGCTCGTAATAACGGGCAAAACCGGTGGCATCGCGCTTGAGGCTGGAATCCAGTCCGAGCACGCCATGCTCCAGTGCGTTGGAGTACAACTCGGCGAGCACGCTGTGCAACGCGCCACTCTGCGCCCGCAACCCATGCACCTCCAGCAGCAACTGCAACAAGTACGGCAAAGGGTTGAAACGCCTGAGCGTGGCGCCGCGAAATTCGAAGCTCACCGACCAGTCCAGCGGACACGACTGGCCGCTGTCGGAATACACCGGCGCCGTCGGGCTGACATGTGCGAGGTCCAGCATAGCGACTTCGACCATGCTCACATCGTCGCGCGCCTCACCGCGAAAATCCCGCAAAGCCTGGTTGATATCCGCGAACAACCGATCAGGCTCACGGTTGGCGGCAAATACCTGCTGCAAACGCTCGACACCGAACAGTTGATCGTTGGCATCGCTGGTGTCGATGACCCCATCGGACAACACAAAGACCCGGTCGCCCACCGCCATCGAAAGCACTTCGGTGCGGTCGTCGAAGGCCTGCGGACTGAGTACGCCCAGTGGCAAATGGCGCGCCACCAAAGGCTCGCGCTCACCCGTGGCGACCCGATGCAGGTAACCGTCGGGCATGCCGCCATTCCACACTTCCACCGAACGCCGCTGAAAGCTCAGGCACAACACGGTCGCGCAACAGAACATATCGACCGGCAGGATGCGTTTGAGCTTGGCGTTCATCTCGCGCAGGGTCTCGGCCAGGCCATAACCCTTGGCGGTCATGCCATAAAAGACTTCGGCCAACGGCATCGCGCCCACCGCCGCTGGCAGGCCATGCCCGGTGAAGTCGCCGAGCATGACATGCATGTCGCCCGCCGGCGTGTAGGCCGCCAGCAGCAGGTCGCCGTTGAACAGCGCGTAAGGCGATTGCAGGTAACGGATGTTCGGCGCACTCAGGCAACCGGAATGCGCCACCTTGTCGAACACCGCTTTGGCGACGCGCTGTTCGTTGAGCAAGTAGTCGTGATGCTTGGCGATCAGGTCGCGCTGTTGCAGCACCGTGGCTTGCAGACGTCGCAAACGATCCATCGCCTTGATTTTGGCGGCGAGGATCACCTGGTTGTACGGTTTCGCCAGAAAGTCGTCACCCCCGGCTTCCAGACACCGCGCCAGCGCTTCGCTTTCGGTCAGCGACGTCAGGAAGATAATCGGCACCAGGGTTTCGCCGGCCAGCACCTTGATCTGCCGGGCCGCCTCGAAACCGTCCATCACCGGCATCATCGCGTCCATCAGGACAAGCTGGGGTTGTTGCCGGCGGAAGATCTCGACGGCATCGGCACCGTTGGCCGCCGTCAGCACTTCATGGCCCTGACGGCGGACGATGGTCGACAACAGCAACCGGTCGGCGGCGCTGTCTTCGGCGATCAGAATGGTCAGCGGCTCCTGCGCCTGCATGGCGATCAACTGATGTCGAAGAGTTTGTCGAAGTTGGAGATGGCGAGAATTTTGCGCACGTCGGAGTTGCTGTTGACCACCCGCACATCCGAACTGTCGCCGCCAGCGTGGTCGCGCAGCAGAAGCAGCATACCCAACGCGGAGCTGTCGAGATAAGTGGCCTCTTTCAGGTCAACCACAATGGATTCCGGCTTTTGATCGACCTTCTCATACGCTTCACGAAACTCCTGATGGCGACCGAAATCGAACCGCCCCCTGACCGAAATAGTCAGCTTTTGCCCATCCGGGGAGACTTCTGTAACGACTGACATTGACTGGCTTCCTTGTCATTGACGAACGTGTACAAGGTTTAGCACTTGGACAGGGTTGCAGCAAGGCGCAGGACAAGATCAACAGATCGCAGCGTGCCACACGTTCCCTGCAGGAGCTGCGGCACGCTGCGATCTTTTGACCTGTTTTAAAAAGGCTGGTGGCGCGGCAAGCGCTGGGACAACTCGTCCAGTAGTTTCTGCTCGCGCTTGTCTTCAAGGCGTTGCGCCTCTTCGCGATAGCGCTGCACCAGTTTGCGCAAACCCTCGACCTTGGCGAATGCCTGTTGCCAGGCCTCTCGCGCCTTATCAAGATTGTTCTGGTGCCAGACCAGACTTTGCCGCTGTTGATCAACAGCCGTGTCGAGTTGCGCCAGAAAGCCCTGGAAGCCGAGCAGCCACTGCCCACTGACGCCAGTGCTGCCGCGCACGATCCATTGCTCCGAGTAATCCAGGCGGAAGGCGTGCAGGTCGGCGAGTTTGCTTTCGGCAACCTTCACCTGTCCTTGAAAATAGCCCAGGCGCTGCACGGCGGTTTTCTCGGCCTGTTCGGCCATGTCCACCACCGGAGCGAGACGCGCGGCTCGGCTGACGGCCATGGCCGGTTATCCGCCTGTCGCCGGGGCGAACAAGGTCGCGAGATAGGACTGACTTTCGCCCATGTTGATTTTGTCGTTCAGACCCTGACGCTGGTACCTGACCAATTGCGGTTGCAGGGAAATCGCCAGGTCGGTCTCGCGATCGCCACCGGCAACATACGCGCCGACGCTGATAAGGTCGCGACTCTGCTGATAGCGCGACCACAGCTGTTTGAAATACTGCGCGCGCTGCATGTGTTCCGCCGAGACCACCGCCGGCATCACCCGACTGATCGAGGCTTCGATGTCGATGGCCGGGTAGTGCCCTTCCTCGGCCAGACGCCGCGACAGCACGATGTGGCCGTCGAGCACGCCCCGCGCCGAGTCGGCAATCGGGTCCTGCTGGTCATCGCCCTCGGACAGCACGGTATAGAACGCGGTGATCGAACCCCCGCCCTTCTCGGCATTACCGGCGCGTTCCACCAGTTTCGGCAGTTTGGCGAACACCGACGGCGGATATCCCTTGGTCGCGGGCGGCTCGCCAATGGCCAAAGCGATTTCCCGCTGCGCCTGGGCGAAACGGGTCAGCGAATCCATCAGCAACAGGACGTTCTTGCCCTTGTCGCGGAAATACTCGGCAATGCGCGTGCAATACATCGCCGCGCGCAAACGCATCAGCGGCGCATCGTCCGCCGGCGAGGCAACCACCACCGAACGTTTGAGACCTTCTTCACCGAGGATGTGCTCGATGAATTCCTTAACTTCTCGACCCCGCTCACCGATCAGACCGACGACGATAATGTCGGCCTCAGTGAAGCGGGTCATCATGCCAAGCAATACCGATTTACCGACACCGGTACCGGCGAACAGACCCAGACGCTGGCCGCGACCGACCGTCAACAAACCGTTGATGCAACGAATGCCAACGTCCAGCGGTACGCTGATCGGGTCACGGTTGAGCGGGTTGATCGTCGGGCCATCCATCGGCACCCAGTCTTCGGCTTTCATGCCGCCCTTGCCGTCCAGCGCACGACCGGCGCCATCGAGCACGCGACCAAGCATGCTCATGCCCATCGGCAAACGCCCGGTGTCGGCCAGTGGCACGACACGGGCGCCCGGAGCGATACCGGCGACGCTGCCGACCGGCATCAGAAAGACTTTATTGCCGGAAAAGCCCATGACTTCCGCTTCCACCTGCGAAGGGTGATAGCTGTCGTCGTTGATCACCAGGCAGCGTGTGCCCATGGCGGCGCGCAGGCCTTCGGCTTCCAGGGTGAGGCCGACCATGCGCAGCAGGCGACCTTCAAGGATCGGCGCACCGGCAATCTCGGTGGCCTCGGCATAGGTGCTCAGGCGCTTGGCGAAACTGGTGCGTTCAAGGCGCATCGGGGGCGTCCGCCAGCGGCTCGTCAGCGTCGACAGCCGGTTTGGCGTCCTCAGGAATGTCCAGACTCAGGTCCGGCGCCGTCGGGTGCAAAGCCTGTTCATGCAACTGATCGAACAGCTTGGCCATGACCTGACTGACACGCGATTCGATGCTGGCGTCGATGCGACTGTGCTCGGTTTCTACCCGGCAACCACCGGGCAACAGCGAGTCGTCTTCGACGATGCGCCAGGTTTCTTCATGGCGTTCACGCAGGGCTTTGACCTGAGCGAAATCCTGCGGATTGACGTACAGGCGCACGTTTTCCACACCCAATGGCAACAGCTTGAGCGCGTCGCGCATGACCTGCTCGATCTGCGTCGAATCGATCGCGAGCTCACGTTTGATCACTTGTTTGGTGATGTGCTGCACGAGATCGACCAGCGACTTTTCAATCTGCGTGTCTTGCTCGGCGATCGGTTCGAACAGGTGCCCCATCAGTTGCTCAAGGCTGGCGACTTTCGCTGCCAAGGCCACTTCGGCTTCCTGACGAACCTTCAGCGTGGCGCTGTGAAAACCTTCTTTTTCGCCGATGGCGAAGCCCTCGTTGTAAGCCTCCTGACGGATGCTTTCGAGCTCTTCGAGGGTCAGTGGCTGGACTTCGTCCAGTGGCACTTCTTCCATTACCGGCGGTTCGGGCTCGGGTTCAGGCTCGGGCTCCGGTTTCGGCGGATCGAAGCTGGGCAACGCCCAGGATTCGAAACCGCGAACATCGCGGGCACGGATCAGATCCGTCACATCGTCGTCGTGCTTGTCCATGGGCTTAGATCATTTCCTCGCCACCTTTGCCACCGAGTACGATCTCGCCGGCTTCGGCCATACGACGGGCGATGGTGAGGATTTCCTTCTGCGCGGTTTCGACGTCGCTGACGCGCACCGGGCCTTTGGCCTCGAGGTCGTCGCGCAACAGTTCGGCGGCACGTTTGGACATGTTCTTGAAGATCTTCTCTTTGACGCCTTCGTCCGAACCCTTGAGGGCCAGCACCAGCACGTCGGAAGACACTTCGCGCAACAGCGCCTGAATACCGCGATCGTCGACATCGGCAAGGTTGTTGAACACGAACATGAGGTCTTCGATCTGACCGGACAGGTCTTCGTCGACTTCGCGGATCGAGTCCATGAGCTGGCCTTCGATCGAGCTGTCGAGGAAGTTCATGATGTCTGCCGCACGCTTGATACCACCCAGGGTAGTGCGCGAGGCATTCGAGTTGCCGGAGAACTGCTTCTCGAGAATCTGGTTCAATTCCTTCAGTGCCGCTGGCTGCACGGTGTTCAACGACGACACGCGCAGGATGATGTCCAGGCGCACTTTATGGTCGAAGTTACCGAGTACTTCACCGGCCTGATCCGGGTCGAGGTAGGCAACCACGATCGCCTGGATCTGCGGGTGTTCGTAACGGATCACGTCAGCAACGGCACGCGGCTCCATCCATTTCAGGCTGTCGAGGCCACTGGTGTTGCCACCGAGCAGGATGCGGTCGATCAGGCCGTTGGCCTTGTCTTCACCCAGGGCCTGGGTGAGCATTTTGCGCACGTAGTCGTCGGAACCGACGCCCAGGCTGGTCTGGTCGCCGACGATGTCGACGAACTCGCTCATGACCTGTTCGACTTGCTCGCGATGGACGTTGCCCATCTGCGCCATCGCCACACCCACACGCTGAACCTCTTTCGGGCCCATGTGGCGCAGCACTTGCGCAGCATCGGTCGAGCCCAGGGACAGCAGCAAAATCGCGGCTTTATCGACCCGGGACAGTTTGGCGACGGCGGCTCGGTTATCACTCATCTGCGTTAATCCACTCTTTCACGACCTGGGCCACGCGACCCGGGTCTTCTGCCACCAGACTCTTGATTGCATTCAGTTGCGCGTCATAACCCTCGCTCGGGCTCGGCAACAGAATGCTCTGCGGACCACCGAGGCTCACGCGGTCGTTGGAAAGCTCGCCGTCCAGGCCGCCCATCCCACCGAGTTCCACGTCGCTGCCAAGACCGGCCAGCTCCTTGCCTTTGCCACCGCCGGTGATGTTGTTCAACACCGGACGCAGCACACCAAACACCAGCACCAGGATGAACAACACACCCAGCACTTGTTTGACGATGTCCCAGAACCATGGCTGGGAGTAGAACGGAATATCGGCAATCACTTCGCCGCGCTCGGCGGAGAACGGCATGTTGATCACGCTGACACTGTCGCCACGGCTGGCATCGAAGCCGACGGCGTCCTGCACCAGACGGGTGAAGCGCGACAATTCGTCGGCGCTCCACGGCGCGCGGGTGATTTCCCCGTTGGCCGCGTTGACCTTGACCTGATCGTCGACAACCACCGACACCGACAGACGATTCAGACGACCCTGCTGCTGTTTGGTGTGGCTGATCGAACGGTCGAGTTCAAAGTTCTTGGTGGATTGTTGACGCTTGTCGGCCGGGTACGGCGCGAGCATCGGCTGGCCTGTGGCCGGGTCCATGATCTGCTGACCGTTGGCATCAACCAATGGCTGACCTGGCTGCACCATGCTGGCCGGCGCAGCAGCGCCACCGGTGGTTTGCGGCGCCGAGGCTGGCGACGGTGGCTGGTTGCTCAGAGCACCCGGCACACCTTGCGGGCCATTGCTGGCAGTGCGTTGTTCGTTGACCGACTGTTCGCTGCGCAGCGCCGGTTGATCCGGGTTGAACTGCTCGGCAGTGGACTCGACAGCGTTGAAATCGATGTCGGCCGAGACTTCAGCCTTGTAGCGGTCATTACCCAACACCGGTTGCAGGATGTTGTGCACGCGCTGAGTGAGCATGCTTTCCATACGGCGGCTGTAATCGAACTGCTTGCCGGCCATGGTCATTTCGGAGTTTTCCGCCTGATCAGAGAGCAGGTTGCCCTTCTGGTCGACGACGGTGATCTGCGATTTGCTCAGCTCGGGAACGGAAGTCGCCACCAGATTGATGATCGCAATGACCTGGCCCGGCTCCAGCGAACGACCGGAGTACAGCTCGACCAGCACCGAAGCGCTTGGCTTGCGTTCATCACGCACGAACACCGAGCTCTTCGGAATCGCCAGGTGCACGCGCGCGCCTTTGACGTTGTTCAGGCTGGAAATGGTCCGCGCCAATTCACCTTCGAGGCCGCGACGGTAATTGGTCGCTTCCATGAACTGGCTGGTGCCCAGCCCCTGCTCCTTGTCGAGGATTTCGAAACCGATGTTGCCGTCGCTGGGAGTGACACCAGCAGCAGCGAGTTTCATCCGCGCACGGGACAGGTCATCGGCTTTGACCAGCAAGGCGCCGGAATTCGGTTCGACGGTGTAAGGAATGTCGGCTGAGGCCAGGGTGTCCATGACCTGCTTGGCGTCCATGCCGGCAAGGCTGCCGTACAACGGACGATAATCCGGCTGCTGCGACCACAGCACCACGGCAAAGCCAATCGCCACGCTCGCGGCCAGGCCGACCAACAGGCCCACCTGACGCAGCACGGTCATCTCGGAGAGGTTTTCCAGGAAGGTCAGGCCGAACAGCGGCGGTTTGCCGTCTATCGGGGTGGCCTTGGCCGGAACGTTATCGGCGACTGCTTCTGCCATGACTCAATCTCGTCCTTAAACCGGCATCTGCATGATGTCTTGATATGCCTGAACCAGCTTGTTGCGCACCTGGGTCAGAGCCTGGAACGACACGCTGGCTTTTTGCGAAGCGATCATCACGTCCGTCAGATCGACGCCGCTCTTGCCAACTTCAAAGGCATTGGCCAATTGAGTCGACGCGGTCTGGGTATCGCTGACTTTGTTGATCGCCTGACCGAGCATGTCGGAAAAGCTGCTGCCCGCCAGTTCAGGGACAGCGGTCGTCGATTTCGGCGCAGACATGGCATCCAGCTTCATGGCCTTCATGTCTGTCATCAACCGATTAAATTCAATACCTTGGCTCATGGTCTACTCTCTTGGGCGGCCCGCAATTTTTTGACACTCACTCGGCGGGTACACAGGTATTAGCAACAAGGGTGCCAGCTCATGGGCAGCCCTTTCAGAAAAGCATTTTCAAGTCTTTGCGCCACGACTCACGTAGCGAACAGGTAGCCTTCGACATCCATGCCGGCGTCGCGCATTTGCGCCAGCTTGTAACGCAAGGTGCGCGGGCTGATACCGAGCTTTTCTGCCGCTTCCTTGCGCCGGCCACGCTCGGTGCGCAAGGTGTCGATGATCATCTGAAACTCCCGGCGGCGCAGGTCATCGCCCAGGGCTCCGGCCGAATCCGCTTCGATTTCCACCTCACGAATCACGGCGGGCACCGGCGCTGCCACTGGCAACGTGGCGAACATCACGGGACCGGCGAGACAGAAATCCTGCGGTTGGATCAAACCTCCCTGCTGCAGAATCAACGCCCGCTGAATCGCGTTATCCAGCTCTCGCACATTGCCCGGCCATGGATATCCAGTCAGGCACGCCTGCGCTTCCGGCGAAAGTTTCGCCGCCGCATGCTTCATTTTATTGACGTGCTTGGCCAGCAAGCGCTCAGCCAGCGGCAAGATATCGGCAGTGCGCTCGCGAAGTGGACGCCAGGCGAGGGGGAAAACCGACAGACGGTAAAAAAGATCTTCACGGAAACGCCCCGCCGCCACTTCCCCGGCCAGATCGCGGTTGGTGGTGGCGACCACGCGAATGTCCAACGTGATTGGCTTGCGCGCCCCCACCCGCTCGACTTCGCGCTCTTGCAACACGCGCAGCAGCTTGGCTTGCAGGCCGAGGGGCATTTCGGAAATTTCATCGAGCAGGATGGTGCCGCCGTCGGCCTGTTCGAACTTGCCCGCCTGCGCCGCGATGGCGCCAGTGAACGAGCCTTTCTCGTGACCGAATAACGTCGCTTCGAGCATGTTGTCGGGGATGGCCGCGCAATTGATCGCGATGAACGGTTGGCTGGCACGATGGGACTGCTGGTGAATGTAGCGTGCCAGCACTTCCTTGCCGGTACCTGACTCGCCGGAAATCAGCACGGTGGAGTCGCTGCGTGCAACGCGCGCCGCCAGTTCCAGAAGCTGGGCACTGGCCGGCTCGACCGCGATCGGGCCTTCGACGTCGCCTGCACCGAGGCTGCCCAGCGCGTGTCGCGACACCAGATCCAGCAGAGCCTTGGGTTCAAACGGCTTGACCAGATAGTCCGCCGCGCCCTGGCGCATCGCATCGACGGCACGCTCGACCGCCCCGTGAGCAGTCATGAGCAACACCGGCAATTGCGGCTGACGAGTGCGCAGCAACGCGAGCAATTGATGGCCATCCATGCCGGGCATGTTGACGTCGCTGACCACCAGGCTGAATGCTTCGCGCGCCACCGCCGTCAACGCCTCCTCAGCACTGCCGACGGCTTGATAATCATGGCCAGCCAACAGCAACGTATCGGCCAGCGCCTCGCGCAACGAACGGTCATCCTCGACCAGCAAAACCTTGATGCCCATGACGTTCACTCAGCTCCCTGTACAGCGGAAAACAGCGGCAGAATCACCTGCGCGCACGTGCCGCGTCCGACTCGCGAACGCAGCTGCAATTCTCCCTGATGTGCCCTGGCCACAGCCTTGACCACGGTCAGGCCGAGGCCGGTACCGGTGACTTTAGTGGTGAAAAATGGTTCGCCGAGCCGCGCCAGAACAACCGGGTCAATGCCGCTGCCACTGTCGCTGACGCATAACCGCAGCGTGTTGTCTCGGGTGTAGCAATGCACTTTCAGGCGCACATCAGCAGTGCAGGCCTGAATCGCGTTTTCGATCAGATTCAACAGCGCCCCGACCAGTGTGTCGCGGTTGCACAGCAACTCGCCGACATGACTGTCGCACTGCCAGCGAATTGGCAGATCCTGCACGTGGGTCAATGCGGCAGCCTGCAGCGATTGCATCAGCGCATTCGGGGTGAGGCGATCGGTCAGCGGCAATTCACCGCGTGCGAATACCAGCATGTCGCGCACCTGGTGCTCCAGTTCATGCAGGCGCTCCTTGAGGCGTCCGGCGAAACGCTGCTGGGTGGCGACCGGCAGTTCCTGCTCGGTCAAGTGACTGGCGTAGAGCAACGCGGCGGACAACGGCGTGCGGATCTGATGCGCCAGCGAGGCGACCATACGCCCCAGCGAGGACAGACGTTCGTGGCGCGCCAGCTGATCTTGCAGATGACGGGTTTCTGTCAGGTCGTTGAGCAGCACCAATTGCCCCGGCTCGGCATCCAGCGAGCGCGTGGCAATCGACAGGCGTCGACCGTTTTTCAGGGAGATTTCGTGGCCGTCGTCTTCACGCGGCGCAAAACAACGCGCAATGACATTACGCCACAGCTCACCCTCCAGCGGCAGCCCGAGCAAGTCGATGGCGGCCGGGTTGGCTTCGCGCACGATGCCGTGGCCATCAATCACGATGACGCCACCGGGCAACAGATCAAGAAGGTTTTGCAGACGGTTGGCCAGACGTTCTTTTTCCGCCAGTTCCTGCATGCGCTGGGCGCTGACCACGGCCAGCTCACCCTTGAGCTCGGTCACCCGCGCCTCGAGCATGCTGTAGGAGTCAGTCAACTGGCTGGACATTTGATTGAACAGCTCGAAAGCCTGCTCAAGACCCTGTCGGCTTGCCTGCTCTACGGAGGACGGTTGCCCCTCGGGACTGGAGGCAGAAGACATCTGGGAGGCTTGGGGCATTGTGCTCTCTCGCTTGGCTGACCGTCAGTTAAACGGAACGTTGCGAGGGATGTAGCAATACCCGTGCCTAAAAAAAACTGCTTATAAATGAAGCAGTTGAAAAACAGGCGTCAATCCTCCGCCTGTTCGTCTCCATCGCGCCGACTCATGCCGTACTTGCGCATCTTCTCGACCAGCGTGGTACGTCGAATGCGCAGACGTTCGGCAGCACGCGCAACAATGCCATTGGCATCATCCAGCGCCTGCTGGATCAGGCCTTGTTCCAGACCCCCGAGGTAGTCCTTCAGGTCCAGGCCTTCCGGCGGCAACATGGCGTTGGCGGTGAAGTCCGGGGTATGACCATTGATGGCCACGCGCTCTTCGAGATCGCTGCGCAGGCTGTCGACCATTTGCTCGTCTTCGTCATCGACGTAGCGGAATTTCTTCGGCAACTCGACGACGCCGATCACACCGTACGGGTGCATGATCGCCATGCGCTCGACCAGGTTAGCCAGTTCGCGAACGTTGCCCGGCCAGCCGTGACGGCACAGCGACATGATCGCGGCGGAGTTGAAACGGATCGAACCGCGTTTCTCGTGCTCCATGCGCGAGATCAGTTCGTTCATCAGCAGCGGGATGTCTTCGACGCGTTCACGCAGCGGCGCCATCTCGATCGGGAACACGTTCAAGCGATAGTAGAGATCTTCGCGGAAGGTGCCGATCTCGATCATGCTTTCGAGATTCTTGTGAGTCGCGGCAATGATGCGCACATCGACGCTCTGGGTCTTGTTGCTGCCCACGCGCTCGAAGGTGCGCTCCTGCAGGACGCGCAGCAGTTTGACCTGCATCGGCAGCGGCATGTCGCCGATTTCGTCGAGAAACAGCGTACCGCCGTTGGCCAGTTCGAAACGGCCGGCACGGCTGGTGATGGCGCCAGTGAAAGCGCCCTTTTCGTGACCGAACAGCTCGCTTTCCAGCAGTTCTGCCGGGATCGCCCCGCAGTTGACCGGCACGAACGGCGCGTCGCGACGCTTGGAGTGGTAGTGCAGGTTGCGCGCAACCACTTCCTTGCCGGTGCCGGACTCGCCGAGGATCAGCACGCTGGCGTCGGTGTCGGCCACTTGCTGCATCATCTGACGCACGTGCTGAATCGCCCGGCTGGTGCCGACGAGGCTGCGGAACAGATTGGGTTCGCGATGACGGCCGCGCTCGCGGGCCTGGTCGTACATTTCGCGGTAGACCTGGGCGCGGTGCAGCGAGTCGAGCAATTTGCTGTAGCTCGGCGGCATTTCGAGGGTCGAGAGCACGCGACGACGCTGGTCATCAGGCAGGTCGACGGAAGAATTATCGCCCATCAACAAAACCGGAAGGAACTCATCCCAGGTTGAGAGTGTCTTTAGCAAGCCCAAAAGCGCACCAGGAGCATTGACCGTCCCGATCAGTACGCAAATGACCTCACGACTAGACGACAAAGAGCCGACTGCCTGCTGCCAGTCATGGCTACCGCAGGGTAAATTTTCTTCGCCGAGAAAATTTAGAATCACCGCCAGGTCGCGGCGGCGGACGCTATCGTCATCGATCAGCAGAATTTTGGTTTCACGCCACATGCAATAGCAACTTCCCTAGTCAACTCAATGCCCGAAAAATGGGGCAAGCGAGACGCTTGCAGGACACCTTGTGCCTGTAGACGCCTGAAATCTGAAATCAGCCACTAGTTAAGTCAAAAAACCGTGCACAGTCAAATTTATGGCGCACATGTCTGGATTAACTGGGGATTAATTAACCAAACAGATGGTAAACCTTTGCTGCCTTTTGCGCTTGGGTGATCTGCGACATCTCATTGGCAATTGCCTGCCGCTCACCCATGGCAGCCTCAAGAAGCTCCTTGTAGACGTGGAGCAACTCCTCAAGATTTTCGCGCAACGCGACCTCGTCCACCGGAGCTTCAGCCATGACGTCTTCCATGCAGGCACGGCAAGCCAGATCCAGCTCGCCAATGGCTTCCCAATTACGTTCGGCCAAGGCACTGGCCAACGCTTCACGGGTATCGGCGATTCGCTGCAATACAAGACTCATGGTGTTCTCCTTTAAAACTGGGGTCCTGGCGGAGCAATGCCATCCCAGCCTTCCTTCACGGTACGCAGCAGACCAGCGACTTCATCGAGAATCCGTGGATCGCTGTCGATATTGGCCTGTGCCAGCCGCTTCATCATGTAGATGTAAAGCTGGTTGAGTTCACCGACCGTATCGGCACTGTTTTCCAGATCCAGGCCTTCACACAAGCCACCGATAATGCCAATGGCCTTGCTGATGGCAGTGCCCTTGGCAGGAATGTCCTTGCGCTCAATGGCGCCTTTGGCCTGAGCGATACGCTCCAGACCGCCTTCCATCAACATTTGCACCAGGCGGTGCGGGCTCGCTTCGGATGTCTGGGCATGTGCGCCGACTTTCTGATATTGCCGAAGGGCTAACATTGGGTTCATGTTCTACCTCATTGCCACAATGACTCGTATAACCAGTGTATCGCCAACGAGCCACAAAACTTTAGATGAAAAGACAAAAACCCGGCGCACGCCGATAAAGCGTAGCCGGGTTTTTGTCGTCAGCTCATGAACTAGCTGGCGGACTTCTGCGCGTCAAGCGAGGCGAAGAACGAGGTGATGTTGCTCGCCGTCGCTTTCATTTGCCCAACCAACAGATCCATGGCGTTGTACTTGGCAGTCAAAGTCTTGGTCAGGTTCTCGACGCGCAAGTCCAGTGCCGCTTGCTGGTCGGTCAGGTTTCGGGTGTTTTTTGTGAGAATGGCCATGCGCTGATCAAGCAGGCCGGTGCCGGTAATGCTACCCGCTGGCGGCTTGAGATACGGATCAACCACCTTGCTCATACGCGTCAGCAGGCCATTGGTGTCGTCGGTGCCGGTGAACAACTGTTGAACCTGGCCGGTCATGCCTGGCTGCGCCATGGTTTTGGTGAAAGCAGCGGTATCAAACTTCAGGTTACCGGTGTCACGGTCGGTCATCACACCCAACTGCGACAGCACCGACAACGGGCCGCCAGCGCCTGTTGCCGTCAACTGTTCACGGATATCGGCCATCAGCGAGCGCGGCAGCGAGTCACCGGTAAACGCGGCCGAAACCGTCAGATTGCCATCCTCATCCGCTGTCGCATTGGACAGGGTGTCGATGGTTCGCTTCAGCGTGTTGTAAGCGTCGACGAACGACTGAATCGATGTCTGCAGACCTTTGGTGTTGGCGTCCACGCTGACCACAGTCGGCGTCCCAACGCCACCCACGACAGGACTGACCGTCGTCAGGTTCAACGTCATGCCGCTGATTGCGCCGGTTACCGTGTTGCTTTTGCTGGTAACGTTCAGACCGTCGATGCTGATCGTGGCATCGCCGGCCAAATCACCAACAGCGCCGGAAGTGCCAGCCGCCGGGTTCTCCCCCATTTTCTGGGTACCATCGATTTCCAGCCCGGCAATACCGCTGACCTTCAGGTCCATGCCTGTACCGGTCTTGCTCGAGTTGATCACCAATCGCGACGCGCCGCTGGCGTCGGTCACGATGTTGGCGGAAATACCATTGCTCGCCTGCGCACTGTTGATCGCGTCACGAGTGCTCTGCAAGGTGGCATTGGCCGGAATCGCGACATTGTAATCAATGCCATTCTGACTGATTTTCAGAGTACCACTCGGAATAGCACTGGTGGCGCCACCAGCAAAAGCAGCACTGGCTATCTTCGACCCGGTTGCCAAAGTCTTCACGACAACGTTGTAACTGCCAGGCACAGCCGTACTGTCAGAAGTTGCACCGAGAACCGTCGGAGTATCCGAAGTCGCGGAATAACCGGCGAACGCAGGGTTGGTTGCCTTGTCCAGATCAGTCATCGACTTCTGGAATGCCGCCAGCGCGCTTTTCAGCGAACCTACACCGGAAATTTTCAGCGAGTTGGTTTTGGTCTGAGTATCGATCTGCGTCTGTTTGGCCGATTTGTCGGCATTGACCAGCGCAGTCACGATCGAGCCGATGTCCAGACCGGAACCTAGCCCGGAACCCGGTAGAATTGGACTTGCCATGTGCATCTCCCTTCAGATTGTTGCCATTCTTTTGACCGTTAACAGCGTCCTGAGAACGTACAAACACTATTCATGCCAGCTATCAGACTTTGGCGTCGAACAACACGTGACTCGCGTTGGCGAGGCTGTCTGCCAGCTTGAGGGCTTCGGCGGAAGGGATCTGTCGAACAACCTCACCCGTCTCGCTTGCAATTACTTTGACGACGACCTTGCCGGAGTGTTCATCGATAGAGAACTCCAGATTACGCTTGATCGACTGGACAAACTTCTCGATGTCCTGAACTGCCTGCTTCAACTTGGCATCGTCCGTAACCTGACTCTTTTTATCAGCGACCGGAGCGTCGACCTTGGCAACCACTGGCGTGTCTGCCGGTTTTTCAGCAACCGGTGTTGCTGGCTTGGGAGCCGGATAAGACACGTTAAGCTTTACGCTCATGTCCATGCCCATCACCTCCTAAAGTAAAAAAGCGAGAGAGCGCGACAAGCGCACTCCCCCGCTTAAACTCGATCCGAAATTACTGAAGCAGCTTCAGTACAGCGGAAGGCAGTTGGTTGGCTTGAGCCAGAACGGAGGTCGAAGCCTGCTGCAGAGTTTGCTGCTTGGTCAGGTTAGCAGTTTCTGCGGCGAAGTCGGTGTCTTGTACACGACCCTGTGCAGCAGTGGTGTTTTCCACGATGTTCTGCAGGTTGGAGATGGTGCTGGTCAGACGGTTTTGCGAAGCACCCAGGCTGGCGCGCTGTGCACCGATGGCAGCGATAGCGGCGTCGATTGCAGTGATCGCGTTGTCGATGTTCTGCGAAGCAGAACCAGCACCAGTACCGGTAGCACCGGTCAGAACTACGGTACCGCTACCTACGGACAGGCTGACGGCGTCGAACTTGGAGCTCAGTACCAGGTCGATGTGGTTAGCTGCGCCGGTGTTTGCGCCAACTTGCAGAGTTACAGTACCAGCGGTACCGTCCAGCAGGTTTTTGCCGTTCAGGTTGGTCGAAGCCGAGATACGGGTGATCTCGTCGGACATCTGAGCGAATTCGGAGTTGGTAGCGGTCTGGTCAGCAGTGCCGTTGGTACCGTTACGTGCTTTAACAGCCAGTTCACGCATACGCTGCAGAATGTCGGTAGTAGCTTGCAGACCGCCTTCAGCAGCCTGAGCAACGGAGATACCGTCGTTGGCGTTCTGGATAGCCTGGTTGCCACCACGGATCTGCGAAGCCATACGGTTGGAGATCTGCAGGCCAGCGGCGTCGTCTTTAGCGCTGTTGATTTTCAGGCCGGAAGACAGGCGCTGCATCGAAGTCGACAGAGCGTCGGAAGCGCGGTTCAGGTTTTTCTGAACGTTCAACGACGTGGTGTTGGTGTTTACTGTTAAAGCCATGACGAATTCCTCGTTGGTTGGGTACTGCGGCTTCCGGCCCTGGCAACCGCCGGGTATGGCCTAGAGAACCTTCGTAATAGTTATCGTCGGGTTATCAGGTTGCTTGAGGGCTTTTTTAAAAAAATTTGCCATCACCCTGCCACCCCCGAGAAAACAAGGGCTTAGCCGCCCCTCACCCACGAAAAAATGACGTCATAAAACTGCCCGCACCACCAACCCCTGTGCCAGAGCCGTCGGTCCCCCTTCAGCGCTGTGCGCTTTGCAGCAATTCAATCAGTTCATACTCGATGAAATCGGCAAGCCCCAACCAATCCTGGCGTTCCTGACACGCCAGAATGTCTGTCAGGACCTGTGCCCACGACTGCTGAACCTGCTCAGGGGCAAGCGAAAACAACCGCTGCGCCTCGTCGAATACCTCGACCATCGTCAGCGCCGCTTCGACATCACGCCCCAAACGAAACAAGCCGGCGCATTGCCGGCATGCGCTGATGCACGTCACCTGCGCACTCATTGCACAAACTCCGGATTGAACTGCGTGCCCACGATCATCGCCCCTGCCCGACTGCTGTTAAGGAAGCTAACCTCTGGATGCCGCGCGATATAACGCTCCAGCACGCACAGGTAGCCACGAAAATTCAGCTGCGTCCTGACCCGTTCGCCATTGCCGTCATGGACCCAGTGCCGCGCCTGCTCGAGGGCCGGGCCCAGGTCGCCATCGTCCCATCCGGCATGTGTCTTGTTCATCGGGAAGGCAAAGTCGGCGCCGAACAGGGTGATGCGCGTGCCGCCCATTTTCACCGCCAGGTCCACGGCGGGGTGAATCACACTGCCGCCGGCATGCAATTCGGCCCGAGGGTGCTGCTCACGCAATGTGGCGTAGACCGGGCTGGCGGTATAAGCGCCATAACGCTTGCCCTTCCAGGCCTTCAACACCTGGGTGGAGCTCATGGGCAGGTACACCAGCGGGATACCGTCGGACTCCTCGAAGGGCAGATGCCGAAAGCTGATCAACTGATCGATCGTCACCACCAGATCGGGGATGATCCCGTGCTGACGTAAAGGCCGATAAGCCGTGTCGACACAAATGAACAGCGGCCGCTCGGCCTGAGCCCGCACCGCCGCCAGCCGTTCAAAATGGTTTTCCAGGCTCGGTCCGGTGCCGATCACATAGATCTCGCGGTCGCTGCAGGTGCCAAACAGTTGCGCTACGTCATCATCGGCAAGCAGCACCTCCAGGCTATCGCGCAGGCGCTGCTGGATCGCCGGCAATTGCGGATCGAATTCGCGGTTGTTGAACGTCAGATGAACCTCGTTGACCAGCCGATCACGGATCTTCGCGTTGAAGTCATCAGCCAGCAGCATCTCGGCCGGCAAGGCAAAAAACGGCGTGCAGATGTCGGAAAGATCGCCCGCATAAAACAGCTCCACGCGCGGATCTTCCAGCCACTGCCGTTGATCAATCAGTTGCAGCACCAGCGCAAACAACGCGCCATTGAGGATGTGCACGTACAAACGATCAAGGTTTGTGCGCTCCAGCAACACGCCCGGCAGATCGCCGAGGCCGGTGCCGTAGACGTGCAGTTGCGCTTTGTCCGGGAGGCTGGCGGCCTGAGTCCGCGCCTCATGCGTGCGCTCATGGCGGCTGGTGAGCTGGATGCCGTTGACGCTCAGCGTCGAGCCCAGCCCCTGCGTCAGCTCAGCCTCGATGGCCGAACTATCCTCTGCCATCAAGCGCTCGAACAGCGCCGGCCAGCGTCGTTGCAGGACTTCGGCGTTGGCCTGGAAAAACTCGCTCATGACGACTCGCACTCCCTTTCAGGCAAAAAAAATAGCGCTCAAGGTTAACCCTTGAGCGCTATTTTTGTATCGGCCGTTGTGTGGCTCAAGGACGATAAATAATCGCCGAACCCCACGACAGACCCACACCGAAACCGCTGAGCGCAATGCGCTGCCAGTCGGAATCGATCACGTGTTTTTCCAGCAGCAGCGGAATGCTCGACGATACGGTGTTGCCAGTCTCGATCATGTCCTTGAGGAATTTTTCCGGCTTGTCCTCGAAACGTCGCGCCACGGCATCAACGATCGCCGCGCTGCCCTGGTGAATGCAGAACGCGTCGATGTCGTCAGCGTTCAGCCCACTATCGTCGAGCAATTCATGCAAGTGCGCCGGGACTTTGAGCAGCGCAAAGTTGAACACCTGACGACCGTTCATGAAAAACACACCGTCAGTGACTTTCAGGTGCGGTGCGCCGGAACCGTCGGTGCCGAACTTGGCCTTGCCCAGCGCCCAGGTCGGATCTTCACCCATCCAGGTAGCAGTGGCGGCATCGCCGAACAGCATCGTGGTGTTGCGGTCTTCCGGGTCGACGATTTTCGAGTACGGGTCAGCGGTGATCAGCAGGCCGTTCTTCAGGCCAGCGGCTTCCATGAAGCCCTTGATCGCGTAGATGCCGTAGACATAACCGGAACAGCCCAGTGAAATGTCGAACGCGGCAACATGGGTCGGCAGGCCGAGTTTGTCCTGCACGATGGCTGCGGTGTGCGGCAGGCCTTCTTCGTCACCGTTCTGGGTGACGACAATCAGTGCGTCGATCGATTCACGTTTCAGATCAGGGTTGCTGGCAAACAGCGCATTGGCCGCTTCCACGCACAGATCGGAAGTCTCTTGATCAGCATCTTTGCGCGGCAGAAAGGCCGAGCCGATTTTGCCAAGGATGAATTCTTCATCCTTCTCGAATTTTGCACCTTGTGCGTAATTGTCCACGCCGGCTACAGGAACGTAGCTCGCAATGCTTTTTATGCCAATCATTACGGCTTCCCAATAAAAAACAGCCCAAGACCACCGCTCGCAAGGATTCGAGGGGCGCCGACAAACAGAAATTGGCCGCCACGAAGGGCGGCCAGGGGGAGCGCGAAGGGCTATCACTGCAACCAGAAACGGTCCAGGCGCCATCTCCCCGATCAATACAATACAGTGAAGATGCGCGTTATGACTCGCAGGTCACGCTATTTTGCCGAATCGGTGGCAGATCGGGTTATTCGACCAACGACCAATCCAGCGGCGTGCCGCGCTTGATTGGCGCGCGAGCGCGGCGGCCAAGGACTGCGTTGGTGTGCTTGGGCGGCAGACCGAGGCCGGGACGAATGGCGCGCAGATTGGCTGCGGTGAAGGGCTCACCGGCAGCCATGTCGGCGGTAACGTACAGCGAACGGCGATACACCACCGACTTCAACTCGGCCTCGGTGGCACCGTATTGCACCTGCCCGAGGGCTTGCCAGGCACGTTCGGTTTCCAGCACCAGACTGGCCATCTCCGCCGGTTCCAACGAGAAACTCGCGTCGACCCCGCCTGCCGAACGGTCAAGCGTGAAGTGTTTCTCCACCACGGTCGCGCCAAGTGCCACGGCCGCCACCGACACGCCGACACCCATCGAGTGGTCGGACAACCCCACCTCGCAGCCGAACAACTCACGCAAATGCGCGATTGTGCGCACGTTGCTGTTCAGCGGCGTTGCCGGGTAGGTGCTGGTGCATTTGAGCAGCACCAGATCCTTGCAACCGGCCTCGCGGGCGGCGCGCACGGTTTCATCGAGTTCAGCGATGCTGGCCATGCCGGTGGAAATAATCAACGGTTTGCCGGTGGCGGCGACGCGGCGGATCAGCGGCAGATCGGTGTTTTCAAAACTGGCGATCTTGTACGCCGGCACGTCGAGACTTTCGAGAAAATCTACGGCCGTGTCATCAAACGGCGTCGAGAACGCGAGCATCCCCAACTCCTTGGCCCGAGCGAAAATCGGCGCATGCCATTCCCAGGGCGTATGGGCTTTCTCATACAGCTCGTAAAGCGAAGTCCCCGCCCACAAACTGCCAGGATCCTTGATGAAGAACTCGCCTTCAGCCAGATCCAGGGTCATGGTTTCGGCGGTGTAGGTTTGCAGCTTCAAAGCGTGCGCGCCGGCCTTGGCCGCGGCTTCGACGATTTGCAGCGCCACATCCAGCGACTGGTTATGGTTGCCGCTCATCTCGGCGATGATGAACGGCGGCGCATCGGCACCAATCAGACGGTCGCCAATCTTGAAACTGCTCATGTGCGGTGTTCCTTCAAAACCTTTGTGAGCGCGCAGGCATTCTGGCTGAAGCCGGCGTCGCGAAATACCTTCAATGAGGCACGATTGTCCGGCAACACCCGCGCCGTAATGGCGGTCAGTTGCGGCCAGTGCGCACGGACAAACAACTCGCCACGCGCCAGTAGCGCCCTGCCCCAGCCGAGACCGATTCGCTGATCAAGCAGGGACAGCGAGACTTCGGCCTCGAGGCCGCGCAAGTCATAGCGCAACACGCCGACCGGGCCGTCATCGGCCTCGGCGATCAACAACAAGTGCTGCGGATTGCGCAAAGTCGCCGTCAGCCAGTTCAGGTGTTGCGGCCAATCGATCACGCCAGTGTCCAGCGACCGGCGCCGCACCGTTTCGGCATTGCGCCCATCGAATAGCAACTGCGCATCGTCCAGCGTCGCCGCGCGCACCTTCAGCACGGCACCGGCCAGTGCCGCGGCGACCCGCAATGCGCCACGCCCGTCGACCAGTTGCCGCGAACGTTCGGCCAGGCTCTGACGCAGATAATGATTGCCCGCGACGAAGCCAATGGCATCACGCAACTGCTCGACACTGACCTGCTCGCTGGCGCCCATGAACACATGCGCGCCAGCGGCCGCCATCACTTCGCCGTTGACCTGTTGGTTGTTCGAGACGGCAATGCAGATCGTCGGCAACCCCAGCGCCGCGCGCTCCCAACTGGTACCACCACCGGCGCCGATAAACAGATCGGCCTCGGCCATGCGCCGATGGAAATCACTGACAAAACTGTGCAGGCGCCAGTTTGGACGCGTCTCGGCCAAGGCCTGCATTTGCGCCCATGCCGGATTATCGGCACCCGCGACGAAGTCCACCGCCAGTTCAGGAAAATCCACCAGCGCCAGCATCGCGTGATGTGTTTGCATCGCCGCGTCGAAACCGCCGAAGTTCACCAATACTTGCCGCGCCTTGGCTTTGATCTCGATAGCCGGACAGTTGAACTCCTCACGCAACATGGCAAAGCGCGGGCCGAGCAGTGTACGGCAGCCATCGGGCAGCAGCGGCGCGTAGTTCTCGCTGAGGCCGGAGAGATTCTGATTGAGCAGCAGATCAACGCTGTAGCGTCGGGTGGCGAGATCGTCGACCGCAGCGATGCGCGGCGCCCAACGGCGCGCGGCGGTTTGCCAGTGATGATCGAGGCCGTAGTGATCGACGATGATCCAGTCGAATTCGGCGTGACCTGCCAGCAACGTGCCCAACGCATCAATGTCGGCTTGCCACGGCAACATCGATTCGATGGCTTGTTGCGGGTCTTCACCGGGGTAGAAGTCCGGTAGCGCGAAGGTTTCGAAACCCTCGTCGCGCAACACATCGAGCCGATGCCCCGGCAAGCGTCGGCAGGCAAACGCAACATGACTGCCGTGCTTGCGCAGCACGCGAGCCAAGGTCAGGCACCGGGCAATATGGCCACTGCCGATGGTCGGCGAGGCGTCGGCGCGAATCAGGATTCTCATTGCAGCTCTCCGCCGGCCTTGAGCGCAGCGTAAAGGTATTCGGCACGCTTCCAGTCTTCGGGGGTGTCGATGTCCTGCACCAGATGCCGGGGCAGAACCACTGGCAGACTCGCCGGCGAATAAACCACTTCGCCGTGCAACCACGCGTCGCTGCGCCCCCAGTAAAACTGGCCGGCATCCTGAAACGCTTCGGGCAGATCCTGCGAACGGGTATTGCGAAACTCCGGGTACAACGCCGTAAGCGCGCCCTGCCCGTCGAGTGTCAGCGCACGCTGCACCGGGAAACCGAAGCTGCACACCGAGAAGGCGAAAGACTTGTCCGGATGCTGCTCCAGCCGTTCAAACCCTTCACGCAGATAACGCGCCTGCAACAACGGCGCCGTGGCGTACACGCAACAGGCGTAATCGAAGGGCGGCAGTTGCTGCAAGGCATGCACGATCACCGCTGCGGTGCCGGTGAAATCATCGGCCAGTTGCGCCGGGCGCAGGAACGGCACCTCGGCGCCATGTGCCCGCGCCACGTCGGCAATCTCTGCGTCGTCGGTGCTGACCACAACTTGATCGAACAAGCCTGAATCCAGTGCAGTACGGATCGAGCGGACAATCATCGGCACGCCGTCGAACGGCGCAAGATTCTTGCGCGGGATGCGTTTGCTGCCCCCGCGGGCCGGGATGATTGCGACGTTACTCAAGAGCGTTTTTCCAGCAGGAACCAAGTGATATCGTCCGCCGGGAATTGTCGGTCGCGATGATAGACGAAGCCGTAATCGAGCAATTGCAGATCCGGGTAGCGATCCAGCATTTCGCCAGCAAAATCGCGCTTGAACAGTTTGCCGCTGTTGCCGCGACAGGCCACTTCCACTGGCGCCGGGTTGTAGTACTCGGCGATCAGGATGTAGCGCCGACTCAGTTCGTACAACTGCGCATACGCGGTCGGCAACAGCTCCGGCGCCAGATGGATCAGCACGCCTTTGCTCAGTGTCAGGTCATAGCTGCGCTCACGCGGGAAGTCGAACAGCGAACCGTGCCAGATCTGTGCGATCTGCAGCGCTCGGGCCTGAGCATAAGCGTTTTCATTGATCTCGACGCCGAATAATTCGCAGCGCGGCAACAGTTGATGCAGCGCCTGCAAACTGTTGCCGGCATTGGTGCCCAACTCCACCAGGCTCTCGATCTTGCCGGTGCGGTTCAGCGCCTTGGCGAACAACGCCAGATTGGCCGCCACCAAGGGTTGACCGACGTTACGGTCGACGCACTGATTGCCGAACTCGCCCTGCCAGAACTTTTCCTGCTCACTCAGATCACGCATTGCGGATACCCATCCACCGCCGCAGCGGCAATTATTCGGTCAGCCGGCGCAATTGCTCGACCACATAATCCTGCTGCTCATCGCTCAGCAATGGGAACAATGGCAGGCTGATCGCTTCAGCGTAATAGCGTTCAGCCTCAGGAAAATCGCCCTCGGCAAAACCCAGGTCTTGATAGTAGGGCTGCAAATGCACGGGAATATAGTGCAGATTCACGCCGATGCCGGCCGCGCGCAAGCCTTCAAAGACCTGGCGATGACTGAGGCTGATTCGATCCGTCTGCAAGCGAATCACATACAAATGCCAGGCCGACTCTGCGTCAGGTTGAGCGCTCGGCAACGTCACCGGCAAGTACGCCAGCAGACGCTCGTAACGCGCCGCCAGCTCACGGCGTCGAGCGATGAAACCCTGCAGTTTTGCCAGTTGCGACAAACCCAGCGCAGCTTGCAGATCAGTGATGCGGTAATTGAAGCCCAGCTCGATCTGCTGGTAATACCAAGGGCCGTGACTGGCCTCAGTCATCTGTTGCGGATCGCGGGTCATGCCGTGGCTGCGCAAGCGTTGCAGACGCTCGGTCAGTTCCGGGCGATTGGTCAGGATCATGCCACCCTCGGCGCTGGTGATGATTTTCACCGGGTGGAAACTGAACACTGTCATCGCCGCGAATTGACCACAGCCGACCGGGCGCCCTGCATAGGACGCACCGACCGCGTGCGAAGCATCTTCGATCACGGTGAAGTTGTAGCGTTCAGCCAGTTCGGCAATCCGCCGCATGTCGCAGCTCTGTCCGGAAAACGCCACGGCCACCAGCACTTTTGGCAAGGTGCCGTCCTGCTCGGCCTGATCCAGCTTCGCCGCCAGCGCGAAAGCATCGAGGTTCCAGGTCAGCGGATCGATGTCGACGAAATCCACGTCCGCGCCGCAATAGCGCCCGCAGTTGGCCGAGGCCAAAAAGGTATTTGGCGTGGTCCACAAGCGATCACCCGGCCCAAGCCCCGCCGCCAGGCAAGCAATGTGCAGCGCCGCCGTGGCGTTACACACCGCCACGGCAAAATCAGCCTGGCAGCGTTCGGCCATCGCCTGCTCGAAACGCTCGATGGTCGGTCCCTGAGTCAGCCAGTCCGACTGCAGCACGTCGACGACCGCATCGATGTCCGACTGATCGAGACTTTGCCGACCGTAAGGAATCATGCCGACAGCTTCGCGTGCAGATCGGCGATTTGACCGACCGAGAGGAAATGCGGATTGGTGTCGGAACGATATTCAAAGTCCTCGCCCACTGCACGCCCCTGCTCGCCCAGTCTATCGACGGCAAAATCGACGTCGACGCTGGTGAAGCGAATCGACGGCTGGATCGTGTAGTGGTCTTCGAACTCCAGCGTCATTCGCGCATCGTCCAGCGGCACCATCAGCTCATGGAGCTTTTCTCCCGGACGAATGCCGACGTTCTTGTGCGGCAGATGTTCGGCCATGCCACGCGCCAGATCGACGATGCGAATCGATGGAATCTTCGGCACGAACACTTCGCCGCCGTGCATGCGCGCAAAGCTGTCGAGCACGAACTGCACGCCGTGATCCAGAGTGATCCAGAAGCGCGTCATGCGTTCATCGGTGATCGGCAACTCTTGGGCGCCGTCGGCAATCAGTTTGCTGAAGAACGGCACCACCGAACCACGCGAGCCGGCCACGTTGCCGTAGCGCACCACGGCAAAACGGGTTTCCTGCTCACCGGCAATGTTATTGGCGGCGACGAACAGTTTGTCCGAGAGCAACTTGGTCGCACCGTACAGGTTGATCGGGCTGGCCGCCTTGTCAGTGGACAGCGCCACGACCTTCTTCACACCGTTATCGATCGCTGCGGCGATGATGTTTTCCGCGCCGTTGACGTTGGTGCGGATGCATTCGGTCGGGTTGTATTCCGCCGCCGGCACTTGCTTCAGCGCAGCGGCATGCACCACGTAGTCGATGCCGCGCATGGCCTGACGCAGACGGTCAGCGTCACGCACGTCACCAATGAAATACCGCATGCACGGCGCGTTGAACGTCTGCTGCATTTCGTATTGCTTGAGTTCATCGCGCGAGAACACCACCACCCGCTTGGGCTGATATTGCTCCAGCAGGCGGCGGATGAAATTGCGCCCGAAGGAGCCGGTGCCGCCGGAGATGAAGATCGATTTACCGTTGAACATGTCTGAATTCCTGTGTCCTGCCTGCCTGGCTTAGCCGAGCAACTGTGCCCAATTGACCGAGGCACTTTCACCGAGGACAAAACCTTTGCCGCGCAGGGCCAGGTTGGCGTTGTATGCCGGATCCTGCGCGAAGGCGCTGCTCCATTTTTCACGCAGTGCAGCCAATGTCTGCGGCACTTGCGGCAGCTCGCCGGTGTGCAGCACCTGTACCGACGGCGTCCACACGGTGAGATAACCGGCCTGACCGGCCTTGAGGCACAGATCGACGTCGCTGAAGCCGTCGGCAAAGGTCACTTCGTCGAGGCCACCAAGCGCTTCGAACAACTCTTTGCCCACCATCAGACACACTTTCGAAACCGCCGAATAGTTCTGCTCCACCACCAAACGATGCATATAGCCTTCGGCTGCATGTTTTTCGCCAACGAAGGCCGAACCGATGTCACCGTTGAACCCGAGGATCAGACCGGCCTGGGAGATTTTGCCGTCACGGTCGACCAATTTGGCCCCGACAATCCCGACTTCAGGGCGCAAGGCATGGTTGAGCAGCGATTCAATCCAGTTCGGGTTGACCACTTCGCTGTCAGGCGTCATCAGCACCAGATATTCGCCCTGAGCCTCCTGGCTGGCAGCGTTACACAGCGCCGCATCATTCAACGGCTGATCGGCCCTCAGCACACGCACTTTGGCGTTTTGCAGCGAGCCTAGCCAGTCGTTGATATCTGCCGACTGATTGGGGTTTAACGCGATCAACACTTCATAGCGCGTGTATCGGGTCCGGAGCAATATGCCGTCGAGGCAGCGTTGCAGCTCGGCAAGATTGTTACCGGCAGGCAAAATGACCGAGACCTGCGGCTGTTGGGCATGCCGGTAATCGATCTGCCAGGTGCCTGGCAACGCCGAAGTAATTCTTGCCTTATAGCCGCGATTGCCCAGATGGCGCATTAACGCCTGGCGCTCGTGGGCATTCTCTTCCAGCACCGGCGCCTGGGAAATCAGCAACGGTTCGTCGAGATGCGCCATACCGCCGAGACCGCCCTGCTCAATGATGCGCAGGAGCAAATCGAATTCCAGCGCATCGCGAAAATCAGCCTGATAACCGCCGACGTCGAGCAGCACATCGCGGCGGATCAACCAGTGGCGCGCCATCAGCGATGGAATGCTTTGCAGCAGGTCAAGATTGAAACCCGGACGGAACACGTCAACCAGCGCGCCCTTATCGGTGCGCACGATCTCATCGGTGGCAACGGCTCGCAGATCAGTGGCGGACAGCAACTCCAGGCTGGCGCGTAGCAGGCCTCCAGCCGTGAATTCGTCACCTGCCTGGGCCAACAGCACCCACTCGCACGGTGTTTGGCCGGCACTCTGATTGAGTTTCTCGACAACGTTGCTCGGGGTAACCCGGACGAAGTGCAGGGTGTTTTGTGCGGTGGTCGCCGCCGGTGCTTCGCCGGTGGTGAATACGACAATTTTGAAAGCTTTGCAGTGACCTTCAAGCAAGCTGTCGAGAGTGACCTGCAACTTGTCGATATCGTTGTCCAGATCCAACAGGAAAATCGCGAATTGCGGGCCGCCATCATTGGCTGCCAGGTGGCGGGCAATCGCCGTGGCCTGCTCGGTGTCAGGCGCACGCGCGGCGAGCCACTCGAGCAGGCGGCCGGTGAGCATTTTGGCGAATGTCGGCTGATGCCCTTCGAGCAACACCGCGTCCAGACGCGCGACCCAATCGCGCAGCACTGGCGCGTCGTCTTCCTCGTCCAGCGGTTGCAATTGCGCGAGCAGTTGCTTGATCACCGCGCGATTGAACACGTTGGCGTCGTGCGCCTGCCACAAGCGGTCGAGGACACTTTCCGGAGTGTCATTGTTGCGTGCCAGCATCAGGCTCTGCTGGCGAGCCCAAATGCCTTCCAGCTCTTTGAGCTGAACGCGTCCGGCCGGCATCGCGTGCAACAGAAATTCGAATTGCGTCAGTTGATCGAAAAACACCTGGTTATAGAAAGGCATTTCCACGTATTGCTTCGGCCCGAACCGACGTTGCGGGCCGGCCTCGATATCGATCCAGGTCGACTCGAAGATCAACTCGGCGGTGAGTGCCCGGTAGGTCCGCAGGCTTTCGGCCAGCGCGGCAAAACTCTTCAGGGCAAACTGTTTGCCCTGCTGTGGATCCTGATGCTGGAGCTGGGTCGGCAACGACGCGAGGAACTCGGCGAACGCTTCGCGCCCGGCCACGCTCTTGCCATCCATATAGGCCAGCGTGTGATAGATCTCGGTGTTGTGATCGGACTGCTCGTAGTTGATTTCGCGCACCACATACGGGATCGGCAGAATCCGCACCTTGCCCCGGGCCAGCATGTAAAAGGTGTGACCGACTTCCTGCCACTGGAAGATCGTGTCTTGCGGCATGGCCGCGTACCAGTCGCGCAAGATCGCCGTACGCTGCACGGCATAGAACGGCGGCAGGTACTGGTGCATGTAATCGAGCAAACGCTCCTCGGCCTGATCGGCCGAGTAGTCTTCGCAGACTTTCTTGTCACGGCGGTAGTAATTGACGCTGTTGGCCAATGCCAGATACATCAGGCTGTAGCCATGGCACAGGCTGTAATCGGGGTTGGCATCCATGAATGCCACGGCTTCATGCAGGGCATCATGCACAAGGAAGTCATCGTCGGCGGCAAACACCATGTAAGGCGTTTGCAGCTGCTCGACACCGTAAGCCAGCTTGGCGCGAATACCCCAGTAGCCGAACTGCGGCAAGTGCTGATAATCCACGTTGGTGAATTCGGCAGGGATGCCCGCCAGCGCCGCCGCCGACGAATCCAGCACCAGAATCCTGCACGGCAGGCTGCTGTAGAAGCGAATGGCTCTACGCAGAAACGCCGGGCGTTCGTGAGAGATCAGCACAATGGTCAACTGTTCGTTGAGTGCCGGACCGGTTCCAGAAGTGTTCTTGCCTTGCATATATTCCCCACAAACGGCGCGTCGCCGAAAACTCATCGTTGTTTGTCGATTAACGCACGCGACGCAGATAACCATCCGGCGCGACTGTGATCAGCAATTTGCTGTGGATCGACGGGTCGATTTCAAAATCGCGGTTTTCTTCCAGATACGCCCACACCGCGGTTTTCGGGTTGTCACCCTTGCCCCACGGACGATCCGGGAACGCATCGGCCGGCATGTCTTCGACCACGGTGTCCATGACCACGCAATAGCTGCCCACCGACACCAGTGGTGCATACAGGCGCAGCTCTTCGAGGACGTGCTCGTGGGTGTGGTTGGAGTCCAGCACTACCAGCACTTTTTTGCCCTGCACACGCTCGCGCACCTGATCGACGATGCCGCTATCGATGCTCGAACCCTGGATCATGCTGATGCGTTTGAACATCGGGTGCGCTTCGATGGCTTCGCGGTTGTGCTCGCGGATATCGATGTCGATGCCCAGTACTTCGCCGTGTCCGATCAGTTCCAGGATCGAGGCGTAAAACACCAGCGAACCGCCGTGAGCGATGCCCGTCTCGACGATCACGTCCGGACGCAGGTTCCAGATGATTTCCTGCATCGCGACCATGTCCTGCGGAAACTGAATGATTGGCCGGCCCATCCAGCTGAAGTTGTAGGTGTACTTGTGTTTTGCCGTGGTGCCGACCCAGTCCAGGGACTCGGTTTGCAGGGCCTTGTCGTTCTGCAGGCCTTCGATGTTGGCTTTTACTTCTTCGCGAAACTGTTCATGCGGATTCATTGCAACTCTCCAAAAATTCGGGAAACGGCTTACCTGAACACCCTGGCGTCCGGGTAAGGCACTGCGTTGGTCTTGATGATCCTGGCGGGATTGCCCACCACAACCGAAAAATCCGGAACATCTTTGGTCACGACCGCACCGGCACCGATGGTCACCCAGCGACCGATGCGCAGGCGCGGCAGGATCGTGGCGTTGGTGCCGATAAAGGTCCCGTCACCGATTTCCACGCAACCGGCGATACACACGCCCGGCGCCATGAATACCGAGTGGCCGATCTGCCCCTCATGCCCCACGACACTGCCGGCGCTGATGCTGGTGTTGTCGCCCAGTGTCACCTCGGCCTGCATCAGCACGCCTTCTTGCAGATAACTGCCCTGGCCCATGCGAATCATGCTCAGGTCGATCCCCGGATGAACGAATTGGCCCAGGCGTGCACCGGCGTCCACCAACTGACAGGTGGTTTCGTAGCGTAACCGGGTACTGCCGGTGATCAGATTGACGAAGCGCACGTCCTCGCCATTGAGTTCGCCGACCCGTTCACAACCACCGAGCACCGGCACCCCGTAAAACAGCGTGCCGTGCTTGCGCGGATCGTTGTCGAGAAAGGCGAATTCGATGTTCGGCGTGCTGCGCTTGACGGCATGCAGCATGCGCACCGCTTCCGGGTTGGCGGCCCCCAGCAGATACATCTTCACGATGCGTGCCTGCGAGCCAGCAGATCCAGCACCACTTGCACCACGCGGTGTTGATCGGCGTCGGTCATGTCGTGATAGCTCGGCAGGTTGAAGGCACGCTCGGGCAACGCAAACGCCAGCGGCGTGTCGACCACGTATTCGCTGAACATCGGCAGCGATGACAGCGGCCAGAAAAACACCCGGGCGTCGATGTCGGCGGCCTGGAACGCGGCAATCATTTGCTCGCGGTGGATGCCGGTGTCGGCATCGAACACCACGGTCGGCATCCAGTAGCCATTGCGGGCATGGGCCGGTTCGGGATTGAGCGACACACCCGGTACGCCTTCGAGTGCTCGCGCGTAGTAGGCAAAAATCGCCCGTTTGCGCTCGATCAACTCCTCGATTCGCTCGACCTGGGCACAACCGACCGCGGCCTGCAGGTTGCTCATCTTGTATTTGAAACCGACAAACTCCGGCCAGAACTGTTTGGTGCAACCCGCCACACGCCCATGGTTGGACAGGGTCAGAACACGCTCATACAAAGCCTTGTCGGAAGTGACGAACATGCCGCCCTCACCGGTGGTCATGGTCTTGGTGCCATGAAACGAAAAAGCGCCGAAAGCCCCCAGCGAGCCGGCCGCCTGGCCACGCCATTGCGAGCCGATGGCTTCCGCCGCGTCCTCGATCACCGGGATGCCGAATTCGCGACCGATGGCGAGCAGTGCGTCCATGTCACACAAGTTGCCGTACAAATGCACTGCGAGAATCGCCTTGGTGCGCGGGGTGATCGCCGCTCTGACACGTTGCGGATCCAGGCACCAGCTATCAGCCAGGACATCGACGAACACCGGCGTGGCGCCCAGGTAAGTGATCGGTGCCGCCGAAGCAATCCAGTTGGTGTTGGCGAGGATCACTTCATCGCCAGCACCAACGCCCAAGGCGGCCATGCCCATGTGCAGCGCGCCGGTGCAACTGGAGGTGGCAATGGCGTAGGTAGCGCCAAGATGCTCGGCAAAACCGTGCTCGAAACGTGTCAGGTATTCATAGCAACGTGCGCCCCAGCCGTTCTGCACAGCGTCCAGGGCGTATTGCGCTTCGAGTTCGCCAACGCTGGGTTTGGTGTAATGAATTCTGCTCATTGGATGATCAACTCCGGAACGGCGACGACAAAACGTGCGCCCCATGCCTTGGCCGCAGACAGTTGCTGCGTCACTTCGTGCAGCAGGTTCCACGGCAGCACCAGCACGTAATCCGGTTTCTCGATGTCGATCTGCGCGGGCGCCACGATTGGAATGCGACTGCCCGGCATAAACTTGCCTTGCTTGTGCGGGTTGGCATCGGCCACCCACGCGAGCAGGTCCGGTTTGACCCCGGCGTAGTTGAGCAAGGTGTTGCCCTTGGCGGCAGCGCCGTAGCCGACCACTCGCTTGCCGTCGGCCTTGGCCTGCAACAGAAAGCGCAGGAGTTCATGCTTGATGCGCTCAGCGGCGGGCGCGAGGGTTGCGTAGTACTCAGCGGTTTTCACGCCAGCGTCGAGCTCGGCCTGCAACTGCTGTTGCACCGCTGGCTGCACGGCACGGCGTTCGCCGTCCTTGCGCTGGACGAACACCCGCAACGATCCGCCGTGAGTGCTCAACTGGCTGACATCGAACACTTCCAGACCGTTGCGTTCGCACAGCGTCTGCACGGCAGTCAGTGACAGATAGGAATAGTGCTCGTGATACAACGTGTCGAACTGCGCGCCGGCCATCAGCGTCAGCAGTTGTGGGAATTCGAAGGTAGCGACGCCGGTCGGCTTGAGCAGCGTGGCGAAACCACAGAGAAAGTCGTTGATGTCCGGCACATGCGCGAGCACGTTGTTGGCCGCCATCAAATCGGCGCCCCAGCCTTCGCCTTTCAACTGCGCGGCGGTGTCACGACCGAAGAACAGTTCGCGAATCTCCAGACCTTTTTCTCGTGCCGCTTGCGCGGTGCTGCGAGTCGGCTCAACGCCCAGGCACGGAATGCCCCGCGCGGCGACGTATTGCAGCAGGTAACCATCGTTGGCGGCGACTTCAACCACGCGGCTGTCGGCAGTCAGGCCAAAGCGCTCGACCATCTCGGCGACATAGCGCTCGGCATGCGCCAGCCAGGTGCTGGAGAACGAGCTGAAGTAAGCATATTCGGCGTCGAACAGGCTGTCGGCGCTGGTGTAATCTTCGGTCTGCACCAGCCAGCATTGTTGGCACACGGCGACCTTCAGCGGAACCCATTGCTCGGCCTGCTCCAGACGATCGGCATGCACGTAGGCGTTGGACGGTGGTGAGGTGCCGAGGTCGATCAGCGGCAGGCTCAGCGGTGCGGCGCACCCACGGCAGTTCATAGACGCACTCCAGCAAAGTGTTGATCGAGCGCGGGATGGCTGGAATCACGCGCTGACAAATTATTGACAGGCAATGGCCAGGCGATCGCCAGCCGTGGATCGTTCACCGACAGACCGCCCTCGTGCTCCGGTGTGTAATCGGCGCTGTGCAGGTAAAGCAATTCGGCGTCTTCGGTCAGCGTCTGGAAACCGTGGGCGAACCCGGCCGGGATCAACAGGCTGCGGCCATCACCGGCCTTCAGATGCTCAGCGTGCCAATGCAGAAACGTCTCGGAATCGGGACGCAAATCGACCGCGACATCCCACACCTCACCACGCAGGCAGGTGATCAGCTTGGCTTCCGGCGCGTTGGCATTCTGGTAATGCAGACCGCGCACACTGCCCTTCTCGCGAGTGCAGGAATGGTTGATCTGGCGGATATGAAATTCGCTGCCGAATGCGCTCAGACTGCCCTCGCAGAACAGCCGGGCGAAGTGCCCGCGCTGATCTTCGAAGCGTTTATGCTGGACGCTGAACAGGCCGGCCAGCGGCAGCGCGTGCAAGGAAAACTCGCTCACAGCGCGCCTCGGTACAGGTTCAGTTGACCGAGGGTAACGGCGCGCATGTCATCGCCGTTTTGCCACGCCAGATGCCAGTCGAGGGTCTGGGTCAGGCATTGCTGCAAGGTCCAGCGTGGTTGCCAGCCGAGTACCTGGCGTGCGCGACTGCTGTCCAGGCGCAACAGGCCGGCCTCGTGCAGTTCGCTCGGTTCGATGCGCAAACCGCGCGCTTGCGGCCAACGACTGGCGAGCAACTCGACCACTTCGCCGACGCTGCACATGTCCGCCTCGCCCGGGCCGAAGTTCCACGCCCCGGCATACTCCGGGCCTTGTTCGTAGAGACCGGCGGCCAGTTGCAGATAACCGGCCAGCGGCTCCAGCGCGTGCTGCCACGGACGTACGGCTTGCGGGTAACGCAAGGTCACCGGCTCGTCGGCCGTCCAGGCTTTGAGCACGTCGGGGATCAGTCGCTCCGGGGCAAAATCACCGCCGCCCAGCACGTTGCCGGCACGCGCAGTGGCCAGGGCCAGACCGTGCTCGGCGTATTTGTCCGCCGGGAAGAAAGAAGCGGCATAAGACTGCGCCAACAGTTCGCAGCAAGCCTTGCTGCTGCTGTACGGGTCGTGGCCACCGAGGGCTTCGTCTTCGCGGTACGGCCACAGCCATTCCTTGTTGGCGTAGACCTTGTCGGTGGTCACCAGCACGCAGGCACGTACGCAACCGACCTGGCGAATCGCTTCGAGCAGATTAAGCGTGCCCATCACGTTGCTGGAATAGGTACCGAGCGGATCACGGTAGCCTTCACGCACCAGCGGCTGGGCCGCCAGGTGCAGGACGATCTCAGGCTCGGTGTCAGCAATGATTTCCAGCAGCGCGCCGAGATCACGCAGATCACCGCGCTGATCGTTGATGCCGTCGGACACGCGCGCCAATTCGAACAGGCTCGGCTCGGTCGATGGATCAAGCGAAAAACCGCTGACATCAGCGCCGAGGCTTTGCAGCCACAAAGTCAGCCAACTGCCCTTGAAACCGGTATGTCCGGTGACCAGAACACGCTTGCCGCGCCAGAACTCCGGACTCAGGCCCATTGCTTCCATGGGGCCTCCCCGCTCAGCCACAGCGCTTCGAGGTGATTCTTGTCGCGCAGGGTGTCCATTGGATGCCAGAAGCCTTCGTGCTCGAAAGCCTTCAATTGTTCGTCCTGGGCCAGGCGGGCCAATGGCTCGGCCTCCCAAGTGGTTTCGTCGCCAGCAATGTACGGCAGCACTTTCGGCGACAGCACGAAGAAGCCGCCATTGATCCAGCCACCATCACCGCGGGGTTTTTCGGTGAAACCGAGGACCTGATCGCCCTGGCGCTCGAGGGCACCGTAGCGTCCCGGCGGTTGCACGGCCGTCACGGTCGCGAGACGGCCGTGCGCATTGTGGTAATCGACCAACTGACGAATGTTCAGATCGGACACGCCGTCGCCGTAGGTGAAGCAGAACGCCTCTTCATCCTTGAGGTAACGGCCGGCACGCAGCAGACGGCCACCGGTCATGGTTTCCTCGCCGGTGTCGATGAGCGTGACGCTCCAGGGTTCGCTGTAATTCTGATGCACATCCATGCGGTTTTCACGCATGTTGAAGGTGACGTCGGAGGTGTGCAGGAAGTAGTTGGCGAAGAAGTCCTTGATCGCGTAGCCCTTGTAGCCAAGGCAAATCACAAAATCGTGAATTCCGTGCGCGGAATACTGCTTCATGATGTGCCAGAGAATTGGCTTACCGCCGATCTCGATCATCGGCTTGGGCTTGAGGTGCGACTCTTCACTGATGCGCGTGCCGAGGCCACCCGCCAAAATAACTGCCTTCATCGTCTCCCCTCTCGTTCGTCACCGGGCCGCGCATGGCTTTCTTGAGCTTTGCGGGCCTTCTGGCTAAACCTTTTGCCGCTTGCGGCGCCGCTGCGATGACCGCGAGCGCTCGTTTTATGGCGATTTACAGGGGACTTGCAGGAAACGCGCCAGCTCGGTGCGCGGTGTGTCGCAGTCGTGCGGCCATGAAAAAAGGGATGAATCCGTCACCGGACTCATCCCTTTCATCGAGCTATTTCAACGAGCTATTTCAACGATTGGAGCGGATCAGCCAAACATGCTGAACCCATCATTGATCGGCAGAACATCACCGTTGGCTGCCATGAAGTGTTCGATGGTGTTGTAGCCAGCGAACCAGTCCTGCAGTTTTACACCTTGGGCGGTTGGGTCGGACGGCGGGAAATATCCATCGTTGAGGTACAGGTCATTACCCACCCGAGCCAGTTGCAACGCATCAGCCGAACGGATGTTGTTCAGGATCAACGTGTCCGTACCGCTAGTGCCGTCATCACGGATAGTCACCAGCAGGCCAGTATCGACGACATAGGTATCGCCGCCTTCGCCACCGTTGGCAAAACCGGTGGCTTTCATTTGCCACGGATAAGTAACTTTACCGCCGAAAGTCAGCGCGTCATTGCCCGCGCCACCAAGCAGCACGAAGTTTTCGCCGGTACCGAGCAAATCATCGCTACCGTCGCCACCATCAGCAGTACCGCTGACGACCTGGATCGTGTCGTTGCCAGCTTCACCAAAGGCGAACGTTCCACGATCATCCGGAGCGCTGATGATGAGGTCATTGCCATTGCCGCCGTACAGCATGTCGGCTTGCGGCCCACCGGCAGCCACGTCGACCGCGAACGGCCCGAGCTGGGTGTAGAAACTGCCGTAAATGACATCGTTGCCATCGCCACCGTAAATGGTGTCGTTGCCCAGACCACCCTCAAGCCCGTTGGCCAGCGCGTTGCCGGTCAGCGTGTCGTTGAAGTTGGTGCCGATGAGACTTTCGACGTTGATCAGCACATCGCCTTGTGCATCACCGCCCTGATTGAGGCCGGTCTGCAAGTTAATGTTCACCGCCGTGGTGTTGTTGATGTACCAGACAGTGTCGATCCCTTCGCGCCCGTCAATCACGTCGGCGCCGCCGCCACCGATGAAATTGTCGTTGATCGCCGTTCCGGACAAGGTGTCGGCGAAATTGCTGCCCTGGAAGATCTCGATGCCGGTAAAGGTATCACCAGCAGCATCGCCGGCATTGACGTTGGTTTTCAGGTCGATGGTGACGGCACTGTCTGACGACTCGTAGCTGACCATATCCAGGCCGGTGCCGCCGTTGATCGCCAGCGCTGCGGAGTTGCCAACGAAGATGTCGTTGTACTTCGAGCCTGTGAACGCTTCGATACTGTTGTAGGTGTCGCCCGTCGCGATCCCGGTGCTGATGCCGGTTTTCAGGTTAATGCTGACGCCCACGGTGCTGTCGTCATAGGACACAGTGTCCATACCCGCGCCGCCGAAGAACTGGTCGGCACCGCCGCCGCCCTTCAGCAGATCATTACCACTGCCACTGACAATGATGTTGTCGCTGTCATTGCCTGTACCGGTAAATGCAACCGTACCGGTGTAGGTCATGCGCTCGATGTTCGCCGCCAGGGTGTGTTCCTTGTAGCTGACGCGCACCTCATCGTTGCCGCCACCGACTTGCTCGATGGCTGTTACGCCGCCACCGTTGACGAAGTAGATGTCGTCACCAGCACCACCCTCGAAGGTCGCGTAGCTGATAGCCGCAGCAGTGAAGGTATCGTTGAAAGCCGAACCGACGACTTTATCAATGTTGGTAAAGGTGTCGCCCTGCGCATCACCGCCGGTGGCCACTGAAGAAGTGCCCGGGCGAATTTCGACGTTGACCGCCTCGGCAGACGCCGAGTAATCCACGGTATCCCAGCCAATACCGGCACCACCGTCAAACGCGATCACGCGGCTGTCGGCAAAAAACGTATCGTTGAGCTTCGAGCCGGTAATCCCCTCGATGCTGTTGTAGACGTCACCCGCACCAATACCCGAGTTGATCCCGGTTTTCAGGTTGATGGTCACGCCCACGGTGCTGTCGTCATAGGACACGATGTCCATTCCCGCGCCGCCGAAGAACTGATCGGCACCGCCACCGCCCTGCAGCGTGTCGTTACCCGCGCCACCGGTGATGATGTTGTCGCTGTCATTGCCTGTACCGGTAAATGCAACCGTACCGGTGTAGGTCATGCGCTCGATGTTCGCCGCCAGGGTGTGTTCCTTGTAGCTGACGCGCACCTCATCGTTGCCGCCACCGACTTGCTCGATGGCTGTTACGCCGCCACCGTTGACGAAGTAGATGTCGTCACCAGCACCACCCTCGAAGGTCGCGTAGCTGATAGCCGCAGCAGTGAAGGTATCGTTGAAAGCCGAACCGACGACTTTATCAATGTTGGTAAAGGTGTCGCCCTGCGCATCACCGCCGGTGGCCACTGAAGAAGTGCCCGGGCGAATTTCGACGTTGACCGCCTCGGCAGACGCCGAGTAATCCACGGTATCCCAGCCAATACCGGCACCACCGTCAAACGCGATCACGCGGCTGTCGGCAAAAAACGTATCGTTGAGCTTCGAGCCGGTAATCCCCTCGATGCTGTTGTAGACGTCACCCGCACCAATACCCGAGTTGATCCCGGTTTTCAGGTTGATGGTCACGCCCACGGTGCTGTCGTCATAGGACACGATGTCCATTCCCGCGCCGCCGAAGAACTGATCGGCACCGCCACCGCCCTGCAGCGTGTCGTTACCCGCGCCACCGGTGATGATGTTGTCGATGTCATTGCCTTTGCCGCTGAAGGCCCCCGTGCCGGTAAAGGTCATGCGCTCGATGTTCGCCGCCAGGGTGTGTTCCTTGTAGCTGACGCGCACCTCATCGTTGCCGCCACCGACTTGCTCAATGGCTGTTACGCCGCCACCGTTGACGAAGTAGATGTCGTCACCAGCACCGCCCTCGAAGGTCGCGTAGCTGATAGCCGCAGCAGTGAAGGTATCGTTGAAAGCCGAACCGACAACTTTATCAATGTTGGTAAAGGTGTCGCCCTGCGCATCACCGCCGGTGGCCACTGAAGAAGTGCCCGGGCGAATTTCGACGTTGACCGCCTCGGCAGACGCCGAGTAATCCACGGTATCCCAGCCAATACCGGCACCACCGTCAAACGCGATCACGCGGCTGTCGGCGAAAAACGTATCGTTGAGCTTCGAGCCGGTAATCCCCTCGATGCTGTTGTAGACGTCACCCGCACCAATACCCGAGTTGATCCCGGTTTTCAGATTGATGGTCACGCCCACGGTGCTGTCGTCATAGGACACGATGTCCATTCCCGCGCCGCCGAAGAACTGATCGGCACCGCCACCGCCCTGCAGCGTGTCGTTACCCGCGCCACCGGTGATGATGTTGTCGATGTCATTGCCTTTGCCGCTGAAGGCCCCCGTGCCGGTAAAGGTCATGCGCTCGATGTTCGCCGCCAGGGTGTGTTCCTTGTAGCTGACGCGCACCTCATCGTTGCCGCCACCGACTTGCTCAATGGCTGTTACGCCGCCACCGTTGACGAAGTAGATGTCGTCACCAGCACCACCCTCGAAGGTCGCGTAGCTGATAGCCGCAGCAGTGAAGGTATCGTTGAAAGCCGAACCGACGACTTTATCAATGTTGGTCAAGGTGTCGCCCTGCGCATCACCGCCGGTGGCCACTGAAGAAGTGCCCGGGCGAATTTCGACGTTGACCGCCTCGGCAGACGCCGAGTAATCCACGGTATCCCAGCCAATACCGGCACCACCGTCAAACGCGATCACGCGGCTGTCGGCGAAAAACGTATCGTTGAGCTTCGAGCCGGTAATCCCCTCGATGCTGTTGTAGACGTCACCCGCACCAATACCCGAGTTGATCCCGGTTTTCAGGTTGATGGTCACGCCCACGGTGCTGTCGTCATAGGACACGATGTCCATTCCCGCGCCGCCGAAGAACTGATCGGCACCGCCACCGCCCTGCAGCGTGTCGTTACCCGCGCCACCGGTGATGATGTTGTCGATGTCATTGCCTTTGCCGCTGAAGGCCCCCGTGCCGGTAAAGGTCATGCGCTCGATGTTCGCCGCCAGGGTGTGCTCCTTGTAGCTGACGCGCACCTCATCGTTGCCGCCACCGACTTGCTCAATGGCTGTTACGCCGCCACCGTTGACGAAGTAGATATCGTCACCATCGCCACCTTCATAAGTCGCGTAAAGGTAAGCGTCAGTGGTGAAGCTGTCGTTGAACGCCGAACCGATAACCTTCTCAATGCCGGTCAGGGTATCGCCTTGCGCATCGCCACCAACACCTGCCAGACCAGTGCCCGGCCGGATGTCGATATTGACCCCTGCTGCGGAAGCCGAATAATCGACCGTATCAAAATCTGCGCCACCGTCGATCTTGTCCGCACCGGCACTGCCCTTGATCAGGTCGTTGCCACCCAGACCATTCATCTGGTCATCGCCACTGGTACCGATCAGCGTATCCGCGCCGTTTGTCCCATTTATCACTGCCATTACTTCTTCCTTGCCTTGTTAAGAACCGGTACCGGCTCGCGGTCGATCAAACGTCATCGCAGCGAACACCAAAGACTCGTGAATGTGTTGATATCGACAGGAAATGATCGAAGCTTGAGGCCCTGCAAAAAATTGTATCGAGATTGATGCAATACGATTTTCGCAGGCAAAAAAAGGCGACTCGAAAGTCGCCTGTTTTTTTGGGGAGGTGTTGCGCGAATCTGTCAGTCCGCCAGCCAGCCATACTCCCAATACCGCAGGTTATCGCCGCGCAGCACGTAATCGCGCAACACCACCTCACGTAATTCGTCACCCATGCGGTAACTGGCGTCCGGGTCGGCCAGGTGCATGCGGATCGCTTGCAGCCACTCGTCCGTGGTGTTGGTCTTGACCCGGGTACACGGCAAGTAGCCACGATAGGCCTCGGTGTCGGTACAGATCACTGGGTAACCGCAGGCACCGTACTCCAGCAGACGCAAATTGCTCTTGCAGTCGTTGAAGATGTGGAACTCCAGCGGGGCCAAGGCCAGATCGAGATTGAGGCTGGCCAGTTTCGCCGGATACTCATCCAGCGCGATCACCCCGTGAAACTCATGCATGTACGGACGCAGATCATCCGGGCACATACCGAAGAACACCCAGTCGACCTCACTGGCCAACTCTCGAACCACATCGGCAATCACCGCCAGGTCACCGTGGTGACTGGTACCACCACCCCAACCGACGCGGGGCTTTTTCGAGGTACGGCGTTTACTGCGCAGGTTGCTCCACAAGTCTTTGGCGAGCATGTTCGGTACGACACGAATATCGTGGTGCATGTCCGAGAGCACGTTGGCCAGAGGTTGTGTCGATACGACCACGCGATCACACAGACCGATGGCACGGCGGACCATGCGCTCCATTTCCTGTTTGCTCGGCATGTTGCGGATGTGCGCATTGCGATGAGGAACGTCGATGACATAGTCATCAAGCTCGTAGATCCGCCGGGCATTGAAATACTTCTTCAGCGGGGGAATTTCATCAATCGCGGGTTCCGAATAGCGCCCCTGCAGAACGATCACATCGGGGGACTGGCGCTCGATATCAATGATCGACGGCAAACCGTAGCAAATACGCCCTTCGATTCTGTTGGCCGCCTCCAGCTCGATCAGCGGCTGGCTCATGCGGTAATGGCCTATGGCAGAGGCATTGATCGGCACAGCCAGGACATTCGGCAACTGCGCCTTGGAAAATGCCCTCCAACCGGTACGCAAGCCCGGCTCAAGACTGAAACAGGTTGCCCCGATACCGTGCAACGCCAGGTTAACGTTGTAAGCCGGGTCATGCGCAATGAGTGGCAGCCAGCGCTGGTAAAACGCATCCTGCTCGCGCTCGTGCCGTTGTTGCTCTTCGCTCGTTGCCACGGCGACCGGACGCGCGCCCACAGCCAGCCGGGCATGTGGATTCCACACCACCAGATAACCTTCGCGACCGATTCGCAGGCACAGATCGACGACGTTGTACGCGACCTTCAAGTGCTGTTCGTCGAGCCCCGCGACCTCCTCGAAGACCGACTTGCGAATCATCAGGCAATCGCCGCCTACTGCGCTGAGGTCATGCACTGCCTGCAGACGAAACATGTACCCGTCCGCCTGCATCGGCTGACCATAGAACGGCAAACCGACCGGTCCCTGCAAACCGAGAATCAGGCCAGCGTGCAGCAAACAACCGTCCGGATTGAACAACTTGGCACCGACCACACCGACTTCCGGACGCTGCGCGTGATTAAGCAGTTCGTCCAGCCAATCGGCCTGGGTGATCACCGCGAAGGAGTTGAGCATCAACACGTACTCGCCGCGCGCCTGCCCTACCGCAAAGTTGTGCAAAGCCGCAGCGTTGCCCTTTTGCGGGTAGCTCACCACGCGAATCCGGTCACTGCCCAACTGCGCCATGCCTTCCAGCCAGGCCTGCGCTTCGGCGCTTTCGCTGGCGTTGTCGACCAAGAGCAATTCGTACTCGGTGTAAGCGGTCTTCTCCAGTAGCGTCTCGACACAGCGCTGCAAAGCGGCGGTCTGATCCTGAGTGACAATGATCACCGACACCAGCGGGCGTCGAGCGTGATGATAGTCAACCCGATTGAGCAACTCGCAGTTGCCGCGGCGAATTTCATGAGCAATTCCCAGACGCTGCAGATGCGCTTCGAGCAGCCGCGGGTTTTGCTTCATTACACCGGGTTCGGCAAGCCATTTGGAGAAATCGAACTTCGACTCCAGCAACACTTCGGCGATATGACCGACGACTTGTATGCCGTCGCTCTCAACCATCCGCCACAACACATCATGGGGGGCCAACTCGACGAACGTCGGTTCAAACCCGCCAAGCGCCAGAAACCGTTCACGCTGGAACGCCAGGGCACGCCCAACGTACGGATAACTGCGCATCAGGTCCAGGTTGAAGTCAGGTTTGAAAGCAGGCTCCGCCGGCTCGCCACTGCGCAGACTGCCTTCGTCGCTGTACAGACAGGTCAGCGTCGGGGTGTGAGCGATCCGGTCGGCCATGACCAACAACGCTGGCATTACCGGGCGATCCCCCGCCTGCAGCAGGTAGAACCAGTCGGCGCCATCCAGTTGCGCCAACAATGTGTTGATCTGCTCAAGGCCCTCGCCCTGCAACGGCATGCGAAACACTCGCCCGTCCAGCTCTGCCTCGGTACAGGAAGCAGACAGCACCAGAATCAGTTCTGGCAGGTAGTCCTGTGCGGCGAGTGCCTCCAGCGTGCGCTCAAGGCCATCGCGACTGCCCTTGGCATCGACGATGATCGGTACTATGCGGGGTTGCTGCGGCCAGCCGGCGAGCGTTTCCGGCAACAACTTGCGCTGCCCCTCGGTGAGCACCCGGCATTGCAACCACTGCGCGTAGAGTTCGCCAAAACTATTGCTGTCGACACCGACGCTCCACTCCTGACGGCTCTGCTTGGTGCCGAGTGTGCGACTCAGGGGCAGCTCCTCCCAGACCCGAGGATTCTCATCGGCTTTGGTCAAGGGAATGTAGCGAACCCAGCCCTGCGCAGGTGCCGACTCGCCGCTACGCACCTTGAGCATTTGCGTGAGCCATTCACGCTCTACTTCAACCGCATCCTTCATCGATTGTGTCGCGCTCAAACGCTCCGGATAGAGTCGCTCGGCACTGAGTACATTATTGGATACCGCCAGATTGCCGCGCCGCAGCAGGCAGACGTACAGGGCAAAATCCAGAGTCGCGACGAAGCAGCAGTCTTCTTGAGTCAATGCCGGCAACAGCTCGACAACATCGGCGCGCCGGAACAATGCATTACTGAATCCGCCGAGGACGTTGACCGGGAATTTCTCAAATATCCCCAATACGTCATCCCCATTGAGCAATCCGCTGGACGGCGACAACGAGGTATTTTCCAGACGCGTCGGCAGGATGATGTCGTTTGCATCCCAGAGCAGTCGCTGAGCGGTGACCAGACTGACTTCGTCGCGCAACATTTCATGCGCCTGCTGCTCGATGCAGTTCGAATATAGAAGATCGTCGTCACACAAAAACTTGATGAACTCGCCCTGCGCCTGTTCAAGGCAGGCTTTCAGATTGCCGACAAACCCCAGCGTACGCGGGTTACGCACATAGCGAACGGCGCCGCCTGTCTGCTCGATGACCGCGCCAACGATCTCTTCGATCTGCTGACCACGACTGTCATCACAAACAATGATTTCAAGATTGCCGTAACCCTGACCGACAGCACTGCGCAATGCCCGCTCGAAAAAGCGCGGATTGAAGGCGGGAATGACCAGACTGACAAGGGGAAGTGAATTCACGGCGGACTCGCAAGCGGCGGGAACCCGCCCGGAACAGCGAGCCCTCTGAAACCGCAAAAAAAGACAATTAAATACTCAAGAACCAAAGCAAACGGGCGCTCACGCGCCCGTTGACCATCAGATCTTGTTGAACAGGCCCAACTGGCTGATCTTGCTGAAAGCCAGCTGCGCGGCCTGCAGCATGGTTTGCTGCAGAGTCAGACGGGTCATCACCTCTGCCGGATCCGAATCGCGGATCGAGCCTTGAGTCGTGGCGTTCGCTGTGCTCAGACTCTGGTTGGTGACGGTCTGCGCGTCCAGAGACTGGCCACGGGCACCGATCGCAGTAACGGCGGCGCCGACCTGGTTGGTAGCGGCGTCGATGTTGCCGAGACCCGACTCCATGACACCCTGAAACTTCTGCTTGGCAACATCATCACCGTCAATTGGCGTATTCAATCCCGCAACCATCTGGCCCAGCGTATCGAGGATGTTCTGGGTCTGGTGGTTGTTTGACTGAATCGAAAACTGGTCACCGGCTGCCGGAACGTTACCCAGTGCGAAGGTCACGCCTGCGGCGGTCGCATTGCCACCGGCAACTGTACCCGACGACACCGGTTTGCTGTCGGCAGTGACTGGCGCAGCGTACAGATCGAAGGCCGTGGCGCTGGTGAACTTGAGCACTGCCCCGCCCTGCGGGAAGGCATTGTTGTACGCCGTCTGGTCAGTGATGCTGGAACCGGTGATCACGGCAGTCGACGGGTTACCCGGGCTGCGCGCCGTGGTGAACGAGTCAGGCGTAGCCACCAACTGGAAACTGTGCCCGGCAATCACTGCATCCGGGTTGGTGTCACCAGACTTCAGGTTGATGTTCAGCTTCATGTCGACACCACGAAAGCTGACCGTCTGATTGGCGCCGCTGCTGTTGGTGATAGCACCATTCTGGCTCGCCTCGGCGGTAACGTCGTTGCCCAGGGCATCCGTGATTTTCAGCTGGGTGCTGCTGAGGAAACTGACGGTGTAAGGCTCGCCACCGGTAAACTTGGAGTTGTAGCTGGCCGCAGAGCCGACCGTACCGTTGGACAACACTACACGACCGTCATCCACTGCCGGCGAAGTCATGGTGGTGTTGGTGCGACCGGTATTGATGGTCTGCTGGAAGGCATCCCAACCGGTGGTGTTGGTGCCGACCGTCATACCGTCGCCGATGCCCAGGTTGATCGTGGTCTGGTCACCGTTGTAGGAGTAGGTGCCGTCGGGATTCTGGGAGTATGGCGCGGTATCGGTTTTCGAACCGGAGAACAGATAGTTGCCGTTGGCGTCCTTGGAGTTCATCAGGCCCAACACCTGCTGCTGGATCTGCGACAGTTGCGCAGCGTAAGCCTGGCGATCCTTGTCGGTCAGGTTGCCGTTGTTGGCGGCCAGGGAGATTTCCTTGGCACTCTGCAACGCCGTGGTGATGGAATCCAGAGTGGTTTCCTGCACATTCAACGAATTTGTGGTGGTGTCGACATTGGTCTTGTACTGATCCAGCATCGCGGCCTGCTGGCCGAGTTGCAGCAAACGACCGGCACCGATCGGATCATCGGACGCATTGGTGATGCGCTGCAGGCTGCTCGCCTCGCTGGCGGTGGCGACAGCCTTGTTGAAGTTACGCTGATAGTCCGACGCTTGCGTGCCGTAATACTGGGCGGTGGAAATGCGCATGAATTACGACTCCTTAAAGGCTGTTGATCAGCGTGGCGAAAGTTTCCTGCGCAGCTTTGATGATCTGCGAAGACGCTGTGTAGTACTGCTGGTATTTGACCAGGTTGCCGGTTTCTTCATCCAGGTTGACCCCGGACAGCGAATCGCGGGCGCCTTTGGCGTTATCCAGAATCGCCGTGGTGGCGGCACTGTCGGACTTGCCTTGGGCAGTCTTGGTACCGACGTTGGTCACCAGTTTGTTGTAAGCATCAGTCAGGCTGATGCCCTTGCTTGCCGAACCGGTGTCCACGGTTTGCTTGGTTTGCAGACCGACCAGTGCCTGGGCATTACGGTTGTCGGACGAAGCCGCACCGGTCAGGTTCATGGTGAAGGTTTCGCCGGACTTCGGCGTGCCGCCCACGGTGGTCTGCACGTTGAAGGTTTTCTGCACCGGCGGCACAACACTGTTGTCCATGACCTTGTTGCCGTTGGCATCAAGGACGCCCACTTTCAGGTTCAGGGTGTTGGCCTGCCCAGGAACAATGGTACCGGTACCGATGGACTGACCCTTGGCGTCGACCATGGTGTAGGTCTGGCTGCCGCCGCTCGCATCACCGAACACCAGCTTTACGGGTGTCGAGTTCTTCAGCGCCGCCTGCAGATCGGCCTGGGCCGCCGGATCATAGATATTGATCGTGTCGCTGAGCACTGGCTGGGTGTAAGTGCCAGAGTTGCTGGCGCTGGCCACACCGGTCAATGGACCTGCCGCAGCGATTTTCTTTGGATCGGTGAGGACAGTCTGAATGCTCGCTGCGGCGTTACGGGTCGGGGTCACCTTGAAGGTGTCGCCCGCGCTCAACGCACCGCCATTGAGTGCCAGGGTGAAGCCGTCGATTACCGGTGGCGGATTGGTCGTCGTGCTGAAGGCGCCCATGTCGGTGCCGTCCGAACGCTTGACGGTGTAGTCGGTAGCGCTGGTGAACGTCACCTGATAATCGCTGGTGGTCAGCTTGCCGGTGTCCTTGATGGTAACGTCAAGGTTGCCCGAGCCGGTGCTGTTGCCCGACTGCGCGATACTGCGCTGACTGATCAGCGCAGCACTGTTGATGTTGTTGAAAATCGCCGCGCCGAAGTCACCGTTCTTGTCGATGCCCTGTGCTTGCTGGCTGTTGACCTGATCAGCGATCACCAGTGCCACTCGGCCCAGCTCGTTGAGCGACGGGTCAAGGACCTCTTTGCGGTAAGTCAGCAGGCCGCCGATTTCACCGCCGGTCATCGCCGAGGTGATGTCGATGGTGCTCGAACCGCGATCCATCTGGATGGCCATGCGCGACGGATCGTCTTTGCTTGCGACCATGCTCAGGGTGTTAGTGGTGTTGCCGATCACCAGCGGCTGACCGCTGCCGATGTAGACATCGAAACTGGTACCACGCTCGACGACCTGTGCACCGGTCAGCTCGGAGAGCTGACGTACCGCTTCGTTACGGCTGTCGAGCAGATCGTTCGGCGCCCCACCGCTGGTGGAGATCTCGCCGATCTTCTGGTTCAAATTGGCAATCGAGGTGGCCAGTTTGTTCACCTGGGACGTCATGTCGCCAAGGCTGCCATTGATGGTGGTGTTCTGATCGTTGAGCTGTTTGGCGATGGTGTTGAAGCGGCTGGTCAGCGCTTGCGCACCGGTCAGCACCGATTGACGGGAGGTGTCATCGGTCGCCGACGTCGAGACGCCCTGCATCGTGGTAAAGAATTTTTGCAGCACACCGGTCAGGCCGGTGTTGGTGTCCGACAGCATGGAATCCAGCGGCGTGGCCTGCGCCAGAAACGCGGCCGACTCGCTGTCGAGCGAGGTGGCCGTGTGCAGTTGGCTTTCCAGGTACGAGTTGTACACCCGGCGCACGTCAGCCAGGGTGGTGCCCGTACCGATGAACACGGTGCCGAATTGCTGCGAGGATTTGGTGCCCTGCACGGTTTGCTGACGTGAATAACCGGCGGTGTCGACGTTGGCAATGTTGTTGCCTGTCGTAGCCAAAGAAGCTTGGCTAGCCGACAGCCCCGACATCCCGATATTGAGCAAACTCATGGTTCAGACCTTATACCTTGTGCCTTATAAAGGCGTGGTGGATACACCCGCCGCAGCGTAGTTTTCAAAACTGTTCATCTGCTTGGCAATCTGCGAAATCTTTGTCGCGTAGTTCGGGTCGGTGGCGTAACCGGCCTTTTGCAACTCACGTACAAACTGTTCTGGGTTATCGGCCGACTTCAGCACATCTTGATAGCGATTATTGCTCTGCAGCAAAGTCACCAGATCGTGGAAGCTGTCCTTGTACGAGGCGTAGGAACGGAACTCGGCCGTCTCCTTGACCATCGCGCCATTGCGGAACTCGCTGGTGATTGCGCGGGCGGAATCGCCCTTCCAGTTACTGCTCGCCTTGATGCCGAACAGGTTGTGGCTGCTGCTGCCATCCTGGGCGCGCATGACTGACTTGCCCCAGCCGGTTTCCAGTGCCGCTTGCGCCACGAGGTAACGCGGATCGACGCCGATGCGGTCGGCGGCTTCTTTGGCCATCGGCAGCATGGTGTTGACGAATTCGTCGGCAGAACTGAAGGCTTTTTTCGCCGGCGCCAATGGAATCTGCGCCATGGCGCGACCGTAAATCTGCATCTGGCCGCCGGAAGCTTTGTCGCTTTCAGCGCGAGCCAGCCAATCGCCGTTGTACAGGGCGCCAGAACCGGTCGCAGCGGTGGTAGCTGTGGTGGTGGCGCGTTGCGGCAGCTGCGTGTTGGTCGCCGTTGTCGTGGCGGATGGCACCAGCCCGGCGAGCAAACGATCGGCCAGTTTCGGCGGCAAGGCCAGACGACGCTGGTTGATCATTGCCATGTCGTTGCTGTGCGCCAGCTGCGTGTTCGGCGCCTTCACCGAACGCGATGCCCACAACGGACGCTCACCATTGAGGCGCGACAACGGGCCATTGGTGGCGACGGTGCCAGCGGCAATCGGCGTCTGCACGGCAGTGGCCTTGGCCAGGGCCGCTTCCTGCTTGGCGGCGGACGCGGCTGCAGCCTCACCCGGCGCCATTGGTTTGTTCTTCGACATCTGGCGCATCAGCACGTCAGCCAGGCCGATACCTCCGCCCTCCCGGGACATGGAAATGGCCAGTTGCTGGTCGTACATTTCCTGATACTGCTTGGCGGCCGGCGTGTTGAGCGGGTTGTCCTGCCCCAACGTTTCAGTGGCCGAGCGCATCGACTTGAGCATTTCGCCGAGGAAAAGCGATTCGAATTCCTGCGCCACCTTGCGCATGTTCGCATCGCTGTTCTTGTCGCCGACCTTGAGCTGATTCAGGCGATTAAGGTCAGAGTAAGAACCCGAATCGCTACTGCTGACCAGACCACTTTTGCGCATATCCATGATGGTCGGCCTCAGATCACAATCAGGTCGGCTTGCAATGCGCCGGCCTGCTTCAGTGCTTCAAGAATCGCCATCAAGTCACCCGGTGCTGCGCCGACCTGGTTCACCGCACGTACGATCTCGTCGAGGGTGGTGCCCGGGCCGAACTTGAACATCGGTTTGGCTTCTTGCTCGGCATTTACGCGCGAGCGCGGCACGACAGCAGTCTGGCCGTTGGACAACGGGCCTGGCTGGCTGACGATCGGATCTTCGGTGATGGTCACGGTCAGGCTGCCATGGGTCACGGCGGCTGGCGAGACTTTGACGTTCTGGCCGATGACGATGGTGCCGGTGCGCGAGTTGATGATGACTTTCGCCACTGCCTGGCCCGGATCGACCTCGAGGTTTTCCAGGATCGACAGGTAGTCGACGCGCTGGCTAGGATCGAGCGGTGCAGTCACACGCACCGAACCACCGTCGATGGCTTGCGCCACGCCAGGGCCGAGCATGTCGTTGATCTTGTCGACGATACGTTTGGCGGTGGTGAAGTCGGAACGGTTGAGGTTCAGCGTCAGGCTGTTGCCCTGGTTGAAACCGCTCGGCACCGAGCGCTCCACCGACGCACCACCAGGGATGCGACCGGCCGACGGAACGTTGACGGTGATCTTCGAACCGTCACGGCCTTCAGCGTCGAAACCACCCACCACCAGGTTGCCCTGAGCGATGGCGTAGACGTTGCCGTCGATACCCTTGAGCGGGGTCAGCAACAGGGTGCCGCCACGCAGGCTCTTGGAGTTACCGATCGAGGAAACGGTGATGTCGACCTGCTGACCCGGTTTGGCGAACGCCGGCAGATCCGCGCTGACAGACACTGCCGCGACGTTTTTCAACTGCACGTTGCCCGATCCCGCCGGCACCTTGATGCCGAACTGCGAGAGCATGTTGTTGAAGGTCTGCAGGGTGAACGGGGTTTGCGTCGTCTGGTCACCGGTGCCATTGAGCCCGACCACCAGGCCGTAACCGATCAACTGGTTGGAACGCACGCCGGAAATGCTGGCGATATCTTTCAGCCGCTCGGCGTGGGCACCAAAGGCTGCGGACATCAGTGCCGCAGCCAGCATCAGGTGTTTGAAATTCAACGTGGCCACCTAGAAAGGGAACAGCGGGCTGAGGAAGAAACGGTCGAACCAGCCTGGCTGACTCGCATCGGCGAACGAGCCGGTGCCCGAGTAGGTGATGCGCGCATCGGCGACCCGCGTCGAAGAAACCGTGTTGTCGGTGGCGATGTCATCGGCGCGCACCAGACCGGCAATCCGCACCAGTTCATCGCCCGTGTTGAGGGTCATCCACTTCTCGCCGCGCACTGCGATGATGCCGTTGGGCAAGACGTCGGCAACGGTCACGGTGATCGAGCCGGTCAGGGTGTTGCCCTGCGCAGCCTTGCTGTCACCCTTGGTCGCACGATCGCCTTCGTAACTGGCGCTCAGGCTCAGGTCATTGCCACCCAACGGATTGTTGGTCGTGGCGCTGCCGCCGAACAACGAGGTCAGACCAATGCCGGTTTTGCTGTTCTTGGCCACTTGCGAGTTGGCGTTTTTGCTTGCCTGCGTCCGCTCGTTCAGGGTGATGGTGATGATGTCACCGACCCGGAATGCCTTACGGTCGCCGTACAGGTTCTGCTCGAAGCCGGCCTGATAGATCGAGCCGTTATTGGCCGCAGCCGGCAACGGCGTGCGCGGCAACACCGGAGCGTAGTAAGGGTCATTGGGCTTGGGCGTCGGAGCGACGCAGCCCGCGAGCGAGACGACTCCACTCAATGCCAGAACAGATACGAAACGATTCATGACCCTACCTCACGGTGTTGCAGGCGACCTCATGGTCGCCTCATAGACTTGATTACAGATTCTGCGTTACGAACGAGAGCATCTGGTCGGCGGTGGAGATCACCTTGGAGTTCATCTCGTAAGCGCGCTGAGTGGTGATCATGTTGACCATCTCTTCAACGGTGCTGACGTTGGAGGTTTCCAGGGTGTTCTGCAGCGTGGTACCGAAACCGTTCAGACCCGGAGTACCGACTTGCGGTGCGCCGGAAGCTGCGGTTTCCAGGAACAGGTTGTTACCCACGGCTTGCAGACCGGCCGGGTTGATGAAGTCGGCGGTTTGCAGGTTACCGATCACTTGCGAAGCCGGGTTGCCGGCGATGGTGATCGACACGGTGCCGTCGCGACCGACCGTGAAGGTCTGCGCGTTGTTCGGGATGACAATCGCGGGTTCCAGGGCGAAGCCGCTGGCGTTCACGACCTGACCGTTGGAGTCGAGGTGGAAGGTACCGTCGCGGGTGTAGGACGTGGTGCCGTCCGGCTGCAGGATCTGGAAGAACCCACGACCGTCAACAGCCAGGTCGAGCGGCTGCTCGGTGGTTTGCAGGCTGCCGGCAGTGAAGTTTTTCTGCGTGCCGACGATGCGCACACCGGTACCCACTTGCAGACCCGACGGCAGTTCGCTGTCCTGGGTCGACTGGGCGCCTGGCTGACGCTTGATCTGATACAGCAGGTCCTGGAACTCGGCGCGGTCACGTTTGAAGCCCGTGGTCGAGACGTTTGCCAGGTTGTTGGAAATGGTGGTCAGGTTGGTGTCCTGGGCGGACAGACCGGTTTTGGCAACCCATAGAGCCGGAAGCATTCGATTCTCCTCGTGCGCCTGTTTTACGGCGCGACGTTCTGATAATTAGCTGATCTGCAAGACCCGAGCCATGGCCTGGTCGTCGTCTTTGGCGGTGTTCATCATCTTGACGTGCAACTCGAACTGCTTGGCCAGCGCCAGCACCGAGGTCATCTCTTCCACGGCATTGACGTTGCTCGACTCGAGGAAACCCGACACCAGTTTGACGTTGGCATCGGCCGGCGCCGGTTGGCCGTCCTTGGTGTAAATCGAGCCGTCGAGGCCCTTGTTCATGTTCTTGATGTCCGGGTTGACCAGTTTGATCCGGTCGACTTCAGCCATGACGCGCGGGCCTTCGCCCATCGCCCGAATGCTGATGGTGCCGTCTTCGCCAACTTCGACCTGCTGCTCAGGCGGCACGGCGATCGGACCGCCATTACCCATGACTGGCATGCCGTTGCCGGCGCGCAGTACGCCAAGGGCGTCGATATTGAGGCTGCCGGTGCGCACGTAGCTTTCGCCGCCGTTAGGGTTTTGCACGGCGATGAAACCGTTGCCGGTCACGGCAACGTCGAGGTCACGACCGGTCTGCACCAGCGAGCCCGGCGTGAAGTCGGTGGCGGGCCGTTCGCTCATGGCAAACGCGCGCGCCGGAAAGCTGTCACCAAACACCGGCATCGAACGCGCCTGCTCCAGATCGCGCTGAAAACCGTTGGTGGAGATGTTCGCCAGGTTGTTGGCATGAGCCTTTTGCGCCAGTGCGTTCTGGCTGGCGCCGGTCATTGCCACATAAAGGTACTTGTCCACACTCTTTCCTCTGCATGCCGGACGTTTGCCGCCCACCGCTGTACTGCTGAGCCTTAAGCAATTTGCAGACCAACTTTTTTCTGACGGCGCGAGGCCCGGTAAACAAAGGACTTGGAGGATTGAGAGGGGAAATTTGAAATGTATCGAAGTCGAAAAACCGGCGGTGTTATGCCGCTAGGCGGCAATCCCGATCTCTGAGGCAGATGCAAAACCTCGTGGCGAGGGGATTTATCCCCGTTGGGCTGCGAAGCCGCCCCAATACCGATGAAAGCGGCCCACCGGATACAACGCATTGGATGGCCTTGGGGGCTGCTTCGCAGCCCATCGGGGATAAATCCCCTCGCCACAGGAGTTTTACTTAGCTTTCGGGGTCTTTGCCGACTTCGTATTCACGCAGCTTGTTGGCAATGGTGGTGTGCGAAACCCCCAGCCGCTTGCCCAACTGGCGACTGCTCGGATGCTCGGAATACAGCCGCTCCAGCACTGCCTTCTCGAACCGGCCGACAATTTCGTCGAGCCCGCCCTCCAGCGAAAAATCGCCAAGCGGCTGACGCACGCCGTAATCCGGCAATCGAATGTGCTCAGCCTTTACCGTGCCGCCATCGCACAACGAAACCGCCTGAAACAGCACGTTCTCCAGCTGCCGTACGTTGCCTGGCCAGTGATAGTGACTGAGCCGTTCCATCGCTGCCGGCGCCAGTTTCGGCAGCGAACAACCGATCTGCCGGCTGGCCTGATCAAGGAAATGCTCGACCAGCGGCGTCAACCCGTCGAGGCATTCGCGCAGTGGCGGAATGTGCAGCGACAGCACGTTCAAGCGGTGATACAAATCCTGGCGAAACTCGCCGCGCGCGCACAGTTCGGACAAATCCACCTGCGTCGCGCAAATCACCCGCACGTCCAGATACACCTCTTCGTCGCTGCCGACCCGGCGAAAGCAACCATCTTGCAGGAAGCGCAGCAGTTTCACCTGCAAGCGCGGGCTCATTTCGCCGACGCCATCGAGAAACAGCGTGCCGCCCGCTGTCAGTTCCAGCAGGCCGAGCTTACCCTCCGCACGGGCGCCTTCGAACGCGCCAGGGCCGTACCCAAACAGCTCGGTCTCGGCCATCGATTCCGGCAAACCCGCACAGTTGAGCGCCATCAGCGGCGACTGCCCGCGCGGACTGGCGAGGTGGCAGGCGCGTGCCAGCAATTCCTTGCCGGTGCCGGTTTCACCCTCAATCAATAAAGGCGCATCGAGAGGCGCCATGCGCCGCGCTTCACGCACCACGGCGGCCATGACTTTCGAACTCTGGAAGATGCTGTCGAAGCCACGCAACTCTTGTTTGCGCACGTTATAGATGCGTTCGCCAACACGATCCGCACGGTGCAACGTCAGTACGGCACCGGCCATGGCCTCACTGTCGTCATGCTCTGATTGCAACGGCGCGATGTCAGCCAGAAAGACGTCGCCCTTGACCTTGACCCGCATGCCATTGATGCGCGATTTGTTCGCGCGCACCAGTTCCGGCAAATCGAAATCTTCGGCGTAACGCGACAGCGGAATCCCCGGCACCTCATCCACGCGCACGCCAAGCAACTGCGCCGCCGCGCGGTTGGCGGCGACAATCGAGCCGCCCATGTCGATCGACAGCACCGGAAACTCCAGCGCGCCGAGCAGCGCATTCAACTCCATGTGCCGCCGCTCGCTGGGCATCAGCCCTACCCGCTTGACGCCGAACACACCGGCGATCGACTCAAACTTGGGCCGCAGCGCCTGGAACTGGATGTTGATCAGGTTCGGACAATGCAGATAAATCGCGTTGCCATGCTCACCGCCGACTTCGCCGCGCGCGACGTTGATCCCGTAGGCCACCAGCAGGTTGAGAATGTCGCGCAGGATGCCGATGCGGTTCTGGCAGTGGACTTTGATGCGCATATAAATGACCCGACAATTTGGGGAATTAAACACAACTTCCTGTGGGAGCGAGCCTGCTCGCGAAGGCGCTAGCACATCCACCAATAGAGGCGTCAGGCAGATCGCATTCACGAGCAGGCTCGCTCCCACAAGGGACAGCGCCGCCAGTTTTCTTCGGTGGCGCGCAAACAGTTGTCAAGATTATGTGACAGTCGCCAACCTTTTCAAACCCGCCAATCGCCGCAAACGCGTGATATCGGCCAAAGCGTAACGAATACTTTACGAAATACCGGGAAATTTCCTACGCCAGCATGATTTAACCTACTGCACACCACCCCACTCTCAGGTAATTCTGAATCCATCGCTGGACATAACAAGAACGAATTCCCCTAGCAGGAGAGCAGTATGAAGCAGACGCAATACGTGGCCCGCGAGCCCGATGCGCAAGGTTTTATCGACTACCCCGCCGAAGAACACGCGGTGTGGAACACGCTGATCACTCGCCAACTGAAAGTGATCGAAGGGCGTGCCTGCCAGGAGTACCTGGACGGTATCGAAAAACTCGGTCTGCCCCACGACCGCATTCCGCAACTCGGCGAGATCAACAATGTGCTCGGCGAGACCACCGGTTGGCAGGTCGCCCGTGTACCGGCGCTGATTCCCTTCCAGACCTTCTTTGAATTGCTCGCCAGCAAGCAATTCCCGGTTGCCACGTTTATCCGCACCCGCGAAGAACTGGACTACCTGCAAGAACCGGATATTTTCCACGAGATCTTTGGTCACTGCCCGCTGCTGACCAACCCGTGGTTCGCAGAGTTCACCCACACCTACGGTAAACTCGGTCTGCAAGCGACCAAGGAAGAACGCGTGTACCTGGCGCGTCTGTACTGGATGACCATCGAGTTCGGCCTGGTCGACACCCCGCAAGGTAAACGCATTTACGGCGGCGGCATTCTGTCCTCACCCAAAGAAACCGTTTACTCACTGTCGGATGAGCCTGAGCATCAAGCCTTCGATCCGCTCGAAGCAATGCGCACGCCATACCGCATCGACATCCTGCAACCGCTGTACTTTGTCCTGCCGAACCTCAAGCGCCTGTTCGATGTGGCCCATGAAGACATCATGGCCATGGTCAAACAAGGCATGCAGTTGGGTCTGCATGCGCCGAAATTTCCGCCAAAGCCGAAAGCGGCCTGAACCGTCGCTTTTAGTGACAAGTGAGTCTGTCCGTCGTCGCGGCTTTGGTTTAGCGTGACGGCATTGACGCCCGTAACAGTTCTTATAAAAAAGACACCCGATCTCAGGAATCCAATCATGTCCACATTGAACCAAGCCCACTGCGAAGCCTGCCGCGCCGATGCGCCACAAGTCAGCGACGAAGAACTGCCGATCCTGATCAAGCAGATCCCTGACTGGAACATCGAAGTTCGCGACAGCATCATGCAGCTGGAGAAAGTTTTCCTGTTCAAGAATTTCAAGCACGCGCTGGCGTTCACCAACGCTGTCGGCGAGATCTCCGAGGCCGAAGGTCACCACCCGGGCCTGCTGACCGAGTGGGGCAAAGTCACCGTGACCTGGTGGAGCCACTCGATCAAAGGCCTGCACCGCAACGACTTCATCATGGCTGCGCGCACTGACGAAGTGGCCAAGACCGCAGAAGGACGCAAGTAATGCACTTCGACGCCATCGGCCGGGTCCCCGGCGACCCGATCCTCGGTTTGATGGAGGCGTATGCGCAGGACACTAACCCGCGCAAATTCGACCTCGGCGTTGGCGTCTACAAGGATGCCCAAGGCCTGACGCCGATCCCTGAAGCGGTGAAAATCGCTGAAGCGCGGCTGGTCGAAAGCCAGGACACCAAGACCTACATCGGTGGCCACGGCAATCCGTTGTTCGGCAAAGTCATCAATGAACTGGTGCTCGGTGCCGACTCGAAGCTGATCGCCGAGCAACGTGCCGGCGCCACCCAAACACCGGGCGGCACCGGCGCCTTGCGTCTGGCTGCGGACTTCATCGCCCAGTGCCTGCCGGGCAAAGGCGTATGGCTGAGCAACCCGACCTGGCCGATCCACGAAACGATTTTCGCCACGGCCGGGGTCAAGGTCAGTCACTACCCGTATGTGGGCAGCGACAATCGCCTCGACGTCGACGCCATGCTCGCCGTGCTCAACGACGTGCCGAAGGGCGATGTGGTGTTGCTGCACGCGTGCTGCCACAACCCGACCGGTTTCGACCTGAGCCACGACGACTGGCAGCGCGTGCTCGACGTAGTGCGTAGCCGCAACCTGCTGCCGCTGATCGACTTTGCCTACCAGGGGTTTGGCGACGGCCTGGAACAGGATGCGTGGTCGACACGGTTATTCGCGGCGGAGCTGCCAGAGCTGCTGATCACCAGTTCCTGCTCGAAGAACTTCGGCCTCTATCGCGACCGCACCGGTGCACTGATCGTCTGCGCGAAAAATGCTGACAAGCTCATCGACATCCGTAGCCAACTGGCCAACATCGCCCGCAACCTCTGGTCGACACCACCGGATCATGGTGCGGCTGTTGTCGCGACTATCCTTGCCGACCCGGAGCTGAAAGCGCGTTGGGCGGATGAAGTGGAAGCCATGCGTTTGCGTATCGCGCAGCTGCGCAGCGGTCTGGTCGAAGCGCTGGAGCCGCACGGTTTGCGTGAGCGCTTTGCGCACATTGGCGTGCAGCGTGGCATGTTCTCTTACACCGGTTTGTCGCCGGAGCAAGTGAAGCAACTGCGCGAGCATCACAGCGTGTACATGGTCAGCTCGGGCCGGGCGAACGTCGCCGGTATCGACGCCACGCGCCTCGCCCTGCTGGCCGAAGCCATCGCCAGCGTCAGCAAGTAAATCCCCCTGTAGGAGTGAGCCCTGTGGTGAGGGGATTTATCCCCGACCGGCTGCGAAGCAGCCGTAACCCATTGACCGCGGAGTATCAGACGCTCCGCGATTGCAGGGTTTGGGGCTGCTTCGCAGCCCATCGGGGATAAATCCCCTCGCCATAAAGGCTCGCTCCCACATTTGCATCCTCGGTGATCCTCTGTTCCGCCCCCTGCGGCCATCTGTCGCATTAATTTCAATTAAAAGTCTGATTGTCATTTTTCCTGCTGTATCCTGCGCAGGCTTTCTAAAAGCGCGGATCTACCAGATCTATCAACAGACTTAGCGAGGAGCGCAACCATGCACGAGATTCCTAATCTCCCCTTCCCAAGCCTGCACGTACCTGAGCAGACGACCACGCAACAAGCCGGCGCCCAACAGCCCGAGCCGAAAGAAGCCGTTGAGAGCCGTCCGGCCGACAACGAAGAGTAAGACCCCGTCGTACAGACCGTGTGGAAAGCGCTAACATGCGCTTTCCACACTGCCTGACCCCGAGCCTGCCATGACCGACGAATTCTCTGAAAACCAAGCTGCCATTCTGATCAGCGCCACCGAGAAAATGATCGAGATCTGGAACCGCCTCTCCCCCGAGAAACAAGCCGCCCTGCTCGCCCGTTTCGGCAGTGAAGAAAACGCCCTCGCTGCACTGGTCACCACGCAACTGGTCGCTCCGGCCAAACCGTGAAGTCGCCACCCGGCAAATAGTTTTACTTTTCCCGCCCCAGATTCGTCCGCGCCGGTATCATGAGCAGCCTATCTAATCTGCCGCTCCCGTGGATCGTTACCCATGTCGTTTTCTATGTCAGAGCCCCAGCGCCCCCTGGCGGTTACGCTGCAAGTCGTCTCCATCGTCCTCTTCACCTTTATCGGCTACCTGAACATCGGCATTCCGCTGGCAGTGTTGCCGGGTTACGTCCACAGCGACCTCGGTTTCGGCGCGGTGATCGCCGGGCTGGTGATCAGCGTGCAATACCTCGCCACCCTGCTTAGCCGTCCATACGCCGGCAAGATCATCGACAACAAGGGCAGCAAACTGGCGGTGATGTACGGCCTGGCCGGTTGCGGTTTGAGCGGTGTGTTCATGCTGATCTCGGCGTGGACGCCGAACATGCCGATGCTCAGCCTGATCAGTTTGTTGATCGGTCGACTGGTGTTGGGCAGCGCGGAAAGCCTCGTCGGTTCCGGTTCGATTGGCTGGGGCATCGGCCGCGTCGGCGCGGCGAACACCGCCAAGGTGATTTCCTGGAACGGCATCGCCAGTTACGGCGCGCTGGCAATCGGCGCACCGTTCGGCGTGTGGCTGGTCAGCCGTCTGGGCCTGTGGAGCATGGGCGTCAGCATCATCCTGCTGGCGATCATCGGCTTGCTGCTGGCGTGGCCGAAAACGGCGGCACCGATTGTTGTCGGCGAACGCCTGCCATTCATGCATGTGCTCGGCCGCGTCTTCCCTCACGGCTGCGGCCTGGCACTGGGCTCGATTGGCTTCGGCACCATCGCCACCTTCATCACCCTGTATTACGCCACGCAGCATTGGGACAATGCGGTGCTGTGCCTGAGCCTGTTCGGCGCCAGTTTCATCGGTGCGCGGCTGTTGTTCGGCAACCTGATCAACCGTCTCGGAGGCTTTCGCGTGGCGATAGCCTGTCTGTCGGTAGAAACACTCGGCCTGTTACTGCTGTGGCTGGCACCAGACGCTCACTGGGCGTTGGCCGGCGCGGCGTTGAGCGGTTTTGGCTTCTCGCTGGTATTCCCGGCGCTGGGCGTGGAAGCAGTGAACCTGGTGCCCGCCTCCAGCCGTGGTGCGGCGGTCGGGGCTTATTCGCTGTTCATCGATTTGTCGCTGGGCATCACCGGACCGTTGGCCGGAGCGATTGCGGCGGGATTCGGCTTTGCTTCGATCTTCCCGTTCGCCGCCCTCGCCTCGCTGAGCGGCCTGGGGTTGAGCGTCTATCTATACAAGCACACTGCCAAGTATCGCGAAGACTAGAAATCCACCTTGCCACGCCCGGCCTTGATGCTGCCGCGCTTGGTTTTCGATTCAAGCCGACGCTTCTTTGAACCAAGTGTCGGCTTGGTCGGGCGGCGTTTCTTTTCGACCTTGGTGGCGCTGAGAATCAGCTCGACCAGTCGTTCCAGCGCATCGGCACGGTTGGCTTCCTGCGTACGATATTGCTGCGCCTTGATGATCAACACGCCGTCGCTGGTGATGCGACTGTCGCGCAGCGCCAGCAGGCGTTCCTTGTAGAACTCGGGCAAGGACGAGGCCGGAATGTCGAAGCGCAAGTGCATGGCGCTGGAGACCTTGTTGACGTTCTGCCCACCGGCGCCCTGGGCGCGGATGGCCGTCAATTCGATCTCGGCATCCGGCAGATGCACATTGTTGGAAATCACCAGCATGGAAAAGCGTCCGTATTCAGAGCGCGCAGGATACCGCGAAACCGCTCCCGAACCTGCCGAAGATCCACTGTGCAAGCGAGCCTGCTCGCCATTTGAATCGGACCCTCACCGTGTTTGGGTTACCATTCAGGCTTTTGCACTCACTACATCAATGCAGGAAGCATAAGCATGACCAACAAAGCAGTTATCGTTTTCAGCGGCGGACAGGACTCGACCACCTGTTTGATCCACGCCCTGACTCATTACGATGAAATTCACTGCATCACGTTCGACTATGGTCAGCGTCATCACGCGGAAATTGAAGTTGCGCAGCAACTCTCCAAAAAGCTCGGCGTGACCGTACATAAAACGCTGGACGTGTCACTGCTCAATGAACTGGCCATCAGCAGCCTGACACGCGATAACATACCGGTCCCGACCGTGAACAGCTCCGGCGAAACGCTGCCAAGCACCTTTGTACCGGGGAGGAACATTCTGTTTCTGACCCTCGCCTCTATCTATGCTTATCAAATTCAAGCCAAAACAGTCATTACCGGTGTTTGTGAAACGGATTTCTCGGGCTACCCTGATTGCCGGGACGAGTTCGTCAAAGCACTGAATAAAGCCCTTGAACTGGGCATGGATTATAAGCTGCAACTGGATACGCCATTGATGTGGCTGAACAAGGCTGAGACTTGGGCGTTGGCTGATTACCACCATCAATTGGATCTGGTTCGCGAAGAAACACTGACTTGTTATAACGGCATCAAAGGTGTCGGCTGCTCCGATTGCGATGCCTGCAATCTTCGCGCAAAAGGTTTGAATGAGTTCCTGAACAATAAAGAGCAGGTTAGTCACAGCCTGAAAGCAAAACTAAACCTGAAATAAACCACAGCAAGAAGCGCTCACTCGGCATGACAACAACAACCTGCCGAGTGAGCGCTATCGCTTCTTTATTGCGTCTGAGCACCCGTCAGATATTTCTTGAACAAAGACCTTGCGCCGTAAGCAGGCAAGATATTGAAGAATGCGAAGCCTACCTTGATTGCGATCTGAACGTAGATCATGCCCAGAATCGCGCTATTCTCCATCGTTCCGTAAAAAGCGATGTAGCAGAAAAGAAAACTGTCGATGATCACCGCAAACAACGTACTTAAAAACACCCGCAAAAACAGGAATCTTGAATTTGTCAGCTCTTTGATTTTGCACAACAAATAAGAATTTATATTCTCCGAAACCAGAAACGATACAGAAGACGCTACCAGGACGGCGGACAACTGACTGATCACATCATTGTAGGCGCCATCGAGCTTCCAACCCGGCAGCCCTGGAAGATGCGTCGTAATGGCCAACAGAATGATAATGGCGGCGTTGCTGATGAATGCGAACAGTATCGCCTTTCGAGCAAGCCTTAGGCCAAACGTCTCATTGAGCAAATCCACGATCAGAAACGTCAGCGGATAAAGGAAGGTACCCGGCGTTACGACGATATCAAAATATTCCAGATAAATAGGCTTCGTCGCGGCAATACTGGTGAAGATATAGAGCGTGAACAACATCAGGTTCAGGATGATGTAGATCATCCAGGAACCCTCATGGCGGTCATTGATTTCGTAGGCGGTAAGTGCCCCGCCCTGGGAGTAGAATTTCTTGTAGAGGTTTTTCACTTCTATTTTATTCAGATTATCCATAATCTCACTATTCAACACTTCACTGAGCTTTATTTTAATTATCTTGCCTGTCGCAATCACCATGATAACGGCCAGGCTTTTTCCGTTTTCGAATCCCAGCAACTTGTACTTGCTGTTTTCCATTTCAACACTGCAATCCATTAAATCGTTCCTCGATTATATCCCCGATCACACACACCCGATCTGTATCAACGCCGCCCTCATGATTGATCGAAAACCTCCCTGTGATTTTGTCATACACCAGCTTTTCCCTGTCACTGTTCGAAGTTCCTTTCTGCACGATCAATAGATCGCCCACCTCGTGCAAACCACTTATTTCATTTTCCAGCAGCACGCCAATCAGATTAAAAGAAGTACCGAAGTAATAGGTCAATGGATAGAGGGTCGCCAACTCACCAATTCTTTTATCGAGACTCTGGATGACCAGACTTTCCTTGATCACCGGCACGGCGGCCGGGTTCATATTGCCCTGCGGAGAGATGCTGCTTTCGATGATTTCCTTTTCTTCAAAATCAATCGTTTCTATTTCCTCGTAGGACACCCCGAAGAAATCAGAAATCTTGCGAACCGTGGAATGCTGTACGTTGACCACCTTGCCTTCGAGAATGTTATAGATGGTCGTTCGGGTCAAACCACTGGAACTGCACAATGACAACTGAGTTTCGCCACGACTCTTTATCAAGTACTTGATATTGTTTTTGAGATTCTCCGATCTTTCTTTTCTGTGCATAAATGCTTACCATCTTTTTATAAAGGCAATTAGAAACACGCCACGAACGAGCATTCAGTGGTCACACAGGAAAACCATGCAGATAGTTGTACTGGTATTGGAACCGCCAGCGATCATAGCATTCTCCATCCTTGGTTTCGGTACAAACGTCAGTTACTTCACGACGTGTACCGACTCGTTAGTTCTGGCCGTCATCAACCGTACACCCTTCCCGACGCATTTTTACACCTTCCAGCACTAAAAAAAGAATCATTTTATTTGAACAATGTTCATTTTTCTGATTAATTTTCTGGCGTTCCTCACCGAAAAACCTATGATGCGTCGAGCTTCCCTTCTCCGATCAGCGATCGAAAACGCAGGAGCAGTGGTGGCTTGTACAGGCGTCAGTTTTGCGCGCATTGCCCGCAAAACACGGAATGCGCCTGTACCGGTTGGCACGTACGGATGTACGCACAGATGTGAAACCAAGGAAGCCGCGCTGTTGACCGCAGCGCGCAACATACATGGAAGGAATACAAGCAATGGCAGTCAATACTGAACCGCTCAAGAACCAGGCTGACTTAGTGCAACGTGGCCTGACGGATCTTCGTGCCGAAGACGCTGAGCTGGCGGCAATTCTCGATGCCGAAGTCACACGTCAACAGCGAACGCTGTCACTGGTCTCCTCCTGCGCAGCCCAGCCTCGAACCTTGGTGGCATCCGCCTCAGCGCTGGTCAACGTGACCGCCGAAGGCATGCCCGGCAGGCGCCAGGGCGCAGGCTGCGAGAACGTCGACCTGGTCGAAACGCTGGCCATTCGCAGAGCGCGAGAGCTGTTCGGCGCCCAATACGCCAATGTGCAATCACACTCGTCCTCGAACGCCACTTACCAGGTGCTCACGGCCTTGCTGGAGCCTGGAGATACCCTTTTGGGCATGGCCGTCGAACACGGCGGTGATCACACGCAGGGCAGCGCCGCGGCATTCTCCGGCGCTTACTACAAGGCGATTCAGTACGGCACGACGTCAGAAGGCCTGATCGATTACGACAAGGTACGCAGACTGGCGCTCGCTCATCGCCCGCGCGTCATCCTCTGCGGTGCGACCGCCTACTCGCGAGTCGTGGATTTCGAGCGGTTTCGCGAGATTGCCGATGAAGCCGGGGCGATCCTGCTGGCGGACATTTCGCAGATTGCCGGACTGGTCGCCACCGGGCGGCACCCGAGCCCGATCGACTTCGCACACGTCACCACGACGTGCACGCACACGCAACTCGCCGGGCCTCGCGGTGGCCTGATCCTTTCCGGTCGCGATGCCGATACCAAGATTCCCGGCTTGAGGACGACCTTCAGGCGCCTCCTCGATCAAGCCGTTTATCCACGCATGCAGGACGCGCCCGCCGCCAATATTATCGCGGCCAAAGCAGCTGCGCTGGGCTACGCGCAGTCCGCGCAGTTCGATGCCTGCATGGAGCGGATTCGACGCACGGCAGATGCAATGGCCAGCGCATTTCAGGCACAGGATTATGAAGTTGTCGGTGGCCGCAGTGAAAACCACACTGTGCTGATTCGCTTGCGTGGCGGCATCACTGGCGTCATCGCGCAGTCGGCGCTGGAGCAATGCGGGATCATCGTCAACAAATACCGCGTACCGGGTGAGACGCGATCTTCACTGATCACCAGTGGGCTGCGTATCGGCACCGCAGCCTTGGCGCAACGTTACCTTGATGGCGAAGAATGTCGCGCGGTCGTCGACTTGATTTGCCGGATCCTCGACAACGTGATGCCACTTGGCGAGCAGGATTACACGCTGGAATCTGCGCTAGCGGAACAGTTCCGATTGCAGGTCGAAGGATTGTGCACGAACTACCCCATCGCCGATTACGTGTAACCGCGCGATAGACTGGCGAACACAAAAAACCCGGCGCTCAGGCCGGGTTTCTTGTTTGTGCGTTAACGCTTACTTGGCAGCACCTGCCGCGTGCACGGCTTGCTGCGCACCGCGCTTGTTCTTGATCACGTAGCAGACCCACATGAACACGACCCACAGCGGAATCGCATACACCGAGATCTGGATGCCCGGGATCAGCAGCATCACACCCAGGATGAACGCCACGAACGCCAGGCAGACGTAGTTGCCATACGGATACCACAGGGCCTTGAACAGCGGCGTCTGGTTTGTCTTGTTCATGTGCTGGCGGAACTTGAAGTGCGAGAAGCTGATCATCGCCCAGTTGATCACCAGGGTCGCGACCACCAGCGACATCAGCAACTCAAGCGCGTGCTGCGGCATCAGGTAGTTGAGCAACACAGCAACCAGCGTTACCGCTGCGGAGGCCAGAATCGAACGCACCGGCACGCCGCGCTTGTCGATCTTCGCCAGACCTTTCGGCGCATCGCCCTGCTCGGCCATGCCCAGCAACATGCGGCTGTTGCAGTAGGTGCCACTGTTGTACACCGACAACGCCGCGGTCAGCACCACGAAGTTGAGAATGTGCGCGGCGGTGTTGCTGCCGAGCATCGAGAACACTTGCACGAACGGGCTGCCGCTGTAGGAATCGCCGGAAGCGTTGAGGGTTTCCAGCAGGCTGTCCCATGGGGTCAGCGACAGCAGAATCACCAGCGCGCCGATGTAGAAAATCAGGATCCGGTAGATGACCTGATTGATCGCTTTCGGGATCACGGTTTTCGGCTTGTCGGCTTCCGCTGCGGTGAAACCGAGCATTTCCAGGCCGCCGAAGGAGAACATGATGATCGCCATCGCCATCACCAGCCCGCTGACGCCGTTGGGGAAGAATCCACCGTGCGACCACAGGTTGCTCACCGAGGCTTGCGGGCCACCGTTGCCGCTGACCAGCAGGTAGCTACCCAGCGCAATCATGCCGACAATCGCCACGACCTTGATGATCGCGAACCAGAATTCGGCTTCACCGAAGACTTTGACGTTGGCCAGGTTGATCGCGTTGATCAGCACAAAGAAAGCCGCCGCGGATACCCAGGTCGGGATGTCCGGCGCCCAGTAGTGAATGTACTTGCCGACTGCGGTCAGCTCGGACATGCCCACCAGAATGTACAGAATCCAGCAGTTCCAGCCCGACAGGAAGCCAGCGAAGCCGCCCCAATACTTGTGCGCAAAATGGCTGAAGGAACCGGCCACCGGCTCTTCGACGATCATTTCGCCGAGCTGGCGCATGATCATGAAGGCGATGAAGCCGCAGATGGCGTAGCCGAGGATCATCGACGGGCCCGCGGATTTCAGCACCCCGGCCGAGCCGAGGAACAATCCGGTACCGATCGCGCCACCGAGGGCGATCAGTTGAATGTGGCGATTTTTCAGGCCGCGTTTCAGCTCGCCTGATTGCGAGGGTTGTCCACTCATGAAAAAGGTCTCACGCAAGGTTTGATGATGTTCAGTAGACGTTGCTGCAAGGTTGCGATTTCAAGCAGCCCTGATCAAACCCCAGCGCAGGCACCAGGAGTTCAGCTTATTTACAACGGTCATGCGTCACCTGTTTGTTTTTATCTGTGACGAAATCGAACCCGACACGCTTGTGACGCGGCGGAGTGAACAAGGCGGATAGCCTTGAGATTTGCGCGATTACGCAGAGGGTCACAGTTAAAACGCGGCGCATTGTACACCGCTAACCCCCTGCTGCCAGACCCCGCTGGATCAGCGTGTCGGTTGCCGGGATTGCGTGTGTCCGCCTCGAGAGGTTCGAGCGGCTGCAAAATTTGAGTCAGGCCTTTGCAGGCCATCGACGGGGACGAGGAAAAAACCGTCCCACGGAGAGAAGTGGAGATCAGTCACGGCGTTCATTGCGCCTCCTTCTTGTTATGCGCCTGCACGACAGGCATGAGGCGCATCTCACCCTTCAAACGACTCTGAAACAAGCGCGCTAGAGCCCTGCGCAGCGCCTGACCCGACGGGCTTCGGCAGCTTTTCCTTACACCGGCGAATTGCGCGGTGTTCCATTGGGTTTTAGCGGGATTTTCGTAAACATTTATTTACAGTGCGTAACGTAAAATTTCCACTTCAGACATTTCCGTCAGACGTCTGCAAATTGACGGTAGCTAGCTTGCTAATGAAAACGGCCACTTAGTTTTTTGTTTTTAAATAAGAAAACAGCACTTGGAAAACAGAATAAAAAGTTCATTTAAAAATTAAATAAATAATTTTTTGCATTACAAAAGTCCCTGAACTAGGTTCTTCACGTCTTGCCGGCCACCTCGACCGGCCAGTCACAACCGTGAAAGTCATCTAGGAGATCGACCATGCAAGCACTGGAAAAAGACTTGGATACCGAACTGCAACTGGACGAATGGTTTGAAGCACCGACCCATGAGGCCGCCGTAGAAATGATGCAAGCTGATGCGGTCGTTCCGTTCGGCACGGCGATGTGGCCTCTGTAAGACATCCCGGGCAGGCACGATCCGGCCGGTCGTGCCTGCCGCTTTTTTCTCGGTCAGTCAGGGAGGACTCATGGATAAGCCCCGCGCGATCTCGCATTTCCTTTACTACCTCGAACATCACCCTGCCCTCGCCGGTCTCGAATCGGCGCAGGTATTGCTCGGCCACACTGCCGATTACGAGGCATTGACGGGCGCTATCGCCGAACAGGCTGGCGACCATCCCCGCTTCCAATTCAGCGCACGGCGCCTGGATCTGGAAAGCACCGCAGCGCTGACGGCGGCAATTACCGACAGCGATCTGTACATTTTCTTCTACGACTCTTCCACCCTGCCCCACCCACGTCCCGACGGCCCGGAGTTCGTCCGTGCGCTGCAAGCGGTGATGGCGGAAAACTGGAAGAAGTCGCTGCTGTTCAAGGATTACGGCGATTATTTCTACGATACGTTCAGTGTCACCCCGCAACGCATCGCGGGCTTGAACAGCCATTTGATTCAGCGCATGTCCCAGGCGACGACGCTGAGTTTCAAAGATGACGAGGGCTCATGGTTCGAAACGCCGTTGAGCAGCATCAAGAAGTGGACGGACATCAATGGCGTCGGCAACTTCGACCTGGCGCCCGGTGAGATCGCCACCCACAGTGAAGAAATCAATGGCCATGTGAAGTTCAAGGGCACCTTCCTCAGCACCATTCCGTTTGCACGCAAATATGGCGTACTCGAATCACCGCTGGAGCTATGGATCGAAAACTCGACCATCAGCCGCATCGCCACGGATGTGCCGGGACTGGAGCTTGATTTCAACAGGTACCTGGACGCCAATCCGTCGAACCGGCGGATTGAGGAACTGGGGATTGGCACCAATGAAGGCGTGAAGGATCTTTATGCGCGCAATGCCGGGTTTGAAGAGCGCCATTGTGGGTTGCACCTGGGGCTTGGGGGCGGGGCCAAGGGCAGCCATCATCTGGATCTGATCTTTTCTGGCGGAGTGTTGGCGCTGGATGACAAGCCGTTGTTTGACGGACGGTTTGTGTTCTAAGTCTGGAATCGATGGTGCTGCTTCAGGCCTCATCGCTGGCAAGCCAGCTCCCAGAGGGTTTTGTGTTATTCACAGATGTTATGTGCACCAATGAAACCTGTGGGAGCGAGCCTGCTCGCGAAGAGGCCGGATCGGGCAACACAAATCTTCTGGCAGACGAAAAAAAACGCCAACGCTGCGGTTGGCGTTTTCGCTTTAGCTTGAAGCTTGTCGCTAGAAGCTCACAGCTGCCTTATTCCGGCTTTTTGCGACCGAAACCTGGACGCTGACCGGAACCTGCCGGTGCACCGCGTCGCTTGCCCGACGGCTTGTCACCGTCGACCAGCTTGATGCCCGGACGCTTCGGCGCAGGCTTGGCCGGACGCTTGTTGGTAGTGTCCGCTGGACGATCCGCCACTGGCGTACCACGACCGGCAGGAGCCCCACGTTCGCCACCCTCAGTGCGACCGTTGGCCGGACGCGGAGCGCGCTCGCCGTCACGGGCGACTGGCTTGCGACCTGGGCGCTCGCCTTCGATCTGCGGCTCACGGCTCGGACGAGGGCCAGTCGGCGCGCCAGCGGCTGGACGCAGCGTGCGTACGCGCTCGGTCTTGCCCATCGGACGCGACGATTTACGCTGCATACGCTCAAGTTTGTCTTTGCTCTTGGCGTTCAGTTGCGGCATTGCCACCGGCGTCAGGCCGACTTCAGCACTCAGAATGTCGACTTCGTACTGGCTCATTTCGCGCCAGCGGCCCATCGGCAGGTCAGAATTGAGGAACACCGGACCGAAACGCACGCGCTTCAGACGGCTGACCACCAGACCTTGCGATTCCCACAGACGACGAACCTCACGGTTACGACCTTCCATCACCACGCAGTGATACCAGTGGTTGAAGCCTTCGCCACCCGGTGCCTGTTTGATGTCGGTGAACTTCGCCGGGCCGTCTTCCAGCACGACGCCGGCCTTCAGGCGCTCGATCATTTCGTCGTCGACTTCACCGCGTACGCGCACGGCGTATTCACGGTCCATCTCGTAGGACGGGTGCATCAGGCGGTTGGCCAGCTCACCGTCGGTGGTGAACATCAGCAAGCCAGTGGTGTTGATGTCGAGACGACCGATGTTGATCCAGCGGCCTTCTTTCGGACGCGGCAGCTTGTCGAACACGGTCGGACGGCCTTCCGGGTCGTCACGGGTGCAGATCTCGCCATCGGGTTTGTTATACATGATCACGCGGCGGACCGATTCGGCAGCCTCTTCGCGCTTGATCACCTTGCCATCAATGGTGATGGCGTCGTGCATGTCGACGCGCAGACCGAGGGTGGCGTCTTTGCCATTGACCTTGATCCGGCCCTGGCTGATCCAGGACTCCACGTCACGGCGCGAGCCAACGCCGATACGGGCGAGGACTTTCTGCAGTTTTTCGCCTGCTGGGCCGATTTCCTGGTCGTCTTTCTGATTGATGTCACTCATCTGGGCACCTCCCGGTGTGGTCTGTTCAACCGCCCGGAGTTGGGCGCCTGAAGCATAAAAATCTGGGTTCTTCGCCGAAGGGATCAGCAAAGGGTCGCGAATCATACGCGGATGTGAGCCGTCGCGCATCAGAGACTAGTCGATCACAACACGGTTATTTCTTTTTCCGCCGACCGGCGCCGCCGAGTTTGATCAGGCGCAGTGCAGCTTCGGCCAGCACGGTGCGCTTGTCGTCCTTGTCGAGTTTCTTCCAGGCTTTGATTTCGCGTTTACTGCGGCCGCAACCGACGCAGATGTCGTCGGTGAATTTGCAGACGCTGATGCACGGGTCTTTTGTTGAGCTCATACCTATCCTTCAACACAATTCCTGTAGGAGCTGAGCTTGCTCGCGAAAGCGCTGTGTCAGTCACATTAATGGTGTCTGACACTCCGCTTTCGCGAGCAAGCTCAGCTCCTACAAAAGAACGAGCAGCGGTCAGTCTTCGAACTCGCGGCGTTCGGCTTCGATGGCTTCGGCCAGGGCGCGGGCTTCGGCTTCTTCTTCGCTCAGTTCGGGTTCTGGCGCGGATTGTCCGAGGGCGGCGACAGCGGCCAACAGCTTTTCGCGGGCTTCGGCGACGCCAAGAATGTCCTCTTCCCGTTCGGCTTCTGGCTCGGCTTCAAGTTCAACTTCGATGGTTGGCTCGGCGATCTGTGGTTCAGACTCAGTCTTGATTTCTGCTTCAACCGTCGGTGCCTCGCCATCGGCGGCATCACGCAGCAAATCGTCGAAGTCGGTCTTGATCCCCTCTTCCATGCTGTCCAGTTCGAGCAGCAAGGTATGGAAACTGGTCTCTTCCTTCTCCTCTTCCGGCTCGGCGCTGGCGTCGACCCGTTCCTGCAAGCTCTGCGGCACCGGGGCGTCGTCGAAATCGAGCACCGGATCGGTTTCCATTTCGCGCAGTTCGGCCAGCGGCGGCAGGTCTTCAAGGTTCTTCAGGTTGAAGTGATCGAGAAATGCTTTGGTGGTAGCGAACATCGCCGGTTTGCCCGGCACGTCGCGATAGCCGACGACGCGAATCCACTCGCGTTCCAGCAAGGTTTTGACGATGTTGCTGTTGACCGCCACACCGCGCACGTCTTCGATCTCGCCGCGGGTGATCGGTTGGCGATAAGCGATCAACGCGATGGTTTCCAGCATCGCACGGGAATAACGCTGCGGACGCTCCTCCCAGAGTCGGCCGACCCACGGCGAAAATCTCTCGCGGATCTGCAAACGGTAGCCCGACGAGACTTCCTTGAGCTCGAACGCGCGGCCCTCGCAGGATTTGCCCAAGAGGGTCAGGGCTTTTTTGAAGACCGCAGGCTCGGGCCGTTCGCCTTCTTCGAACAGTTCAAAGAGGCGTTCCAGGGATTGCGGCTTTCCCGAGGCCAACAGAAAGGCTTCTAGCAGGGGCGCCAGCTCGCGGGGTTCAGTCAGGTTCATGTTTCGACTCGTTATTCGGCTCGGGCTCGCACGTGGATCGCGGCGAACGGCTCATTCTGCACCAGCTCGACCAAGGATTCCTTGACCAGTTCAAGGATCGCCATAAAGGTCACCACCACACCCAAGCGACCCTCTTCGGCGGTAAACAGCTCGACGAACGGTACAAAACCGCCGCCCTTGAGCCGCTCCAGCACATCGCTCATGCGTTCGCGGGTAGACAGCGCCTCACGGCTGACCTGGTGGCTTTCAAACATGTCACCACGGCGCAGCACTTCGGCCATGCACATCAAAATCTCTTCCAGCGCGACATCCGGCAACAGCTTGCGCGCGCGGGCTTCAGGCGCGTCGAGTTTGGGCACGATCACGTCGCGGCCAACCCGGCTCAGGCCATCGATACCTTCGGCGGCCGCCTTGAAACGCTCGTATTCCTGCAAGCGGCGGATCAGTTCGGCGCGCGGGTCATCCTCTTCGTCTTCGACGGTTTCGGCCCGTGGCAGGAGCATGCGCGACTTGATCTCGGCGAGCATCGCGGCCATTACCAGGTACTCGGCGGCGAGTTCCAGGCGCACCGACTGCATCAACTCGACATACCCCATGTACTGGCGGGTGATTTCCGCCACAGGGATGTCGAGGATGTTGATGTTCTGTTTGCGGATCAGGTACAGCAGCAGGTCGAGCGGGCCTTCAAAGGCCTCAAGGAAAACTTCCAGCGCATCCGGCGGGATATACAGGTCGAGCGGCATTTCCATGACCGCCTGGCCGTAGACCATGGCAAACGGCAGTTCCTGCTGGGCGCCGGCCTGGGGATCGACAACGGTTTCCACTGCGGACATTCAGGCCTCGACCATGAACGGCGTCGGATCGCCGCAACCGACGCGAACCACTTCCGGATCGTCGCCAGTCAGGTCGACTACCGTGGAGGCTTTGATGCCACCGAAACCGCCGTCGATGATCAAGTCCACCTGGTGTTCAAGCAACTGGCGCATTTCGTATGGATCGCTCAACGGATCTTCATCACCCGGCATGATCAGCGTGACGCTCATCAGCGGCTCGCCCAGCTCTGCCAACAACGCCAGCGCAATCGGATGGCTGGGCACACGCAGGCCGATGGTGCGCTTCTTCGGATGCAGCAGCAGGCGCGGCACTTCGCGGGTGGCGTTGAGAATGAAGGTGTAAGGCCCCGGCAGATGCGCCTTGAGAATGCGAAAGGTGCCGGTGTCGATCTTGGCGTAGTTGCCCAGTTGTGAGAGGTCACTGCAGATCAGCGCGAAATTGTGCTTTTCATCGAGCTGGCGCAGGCGTCGCACGCGCTCGATCGCGGTCTTGTCGCCGATCTGGCAACCGATGGCGTAGGAAGAGTCCGTGGGATAAACCACCACCCCGCCCTTGCGGATGATCTCGACCGCCTGTTTTATCAGGCGCGCTTGTGGGTTCTCCGGATGTATCTGGAAAAATTGACTCACATTTTCTACCTGTTCAGACGGCGGCAATATCTGTGTCATGTTTGAACCGACACCACAGGGGTGGAAGGTCCTCGGGAACCGGCCGGTACTGGCCGATCTCGGACCAGCCGCCAGGACCATGGAAGTCACTGCCGGCACTGACCAGCAGACCGAACTCACGGGCAAGGATTGCCAGGCTGCCGACCTGTTCCGCAGGCTGATGGCCATTGACCACCTCGATTGCATGCCCGCCCGCTTGAATATAGTCGGCAATCAGCTTTCGGCGCTTGCTGCGGGTGAAATCGTAGTGCCATGGATGCGCCAGGCTGACCCAGGCGTTGGCGGCACGCAGCGTGCCGACGGTGTCTTCAAGTGTCGGCCAGTGCAATTTGACGTCGCCCAGCTTGCCGGCGCCCAGCCACTTGCGGAACGCCTCGGCGCGATCCTTGACGAAACCTTCACGCACCATCCAGTCGGCGAAATGCGGACGGGCCGGCGCGTTGCCGCTGTCGCCCAGTTCCTGCTGGATCTTGCGGGCGCCGTCGAGGGCGCCGGGCATGCCTTTGAGGGCGAGCTTGCGGCTTATTTCTTCCGACCGCAGCCAGCGGCCATCGTGCAATTTGGCGATGGCCTCGACCAATGGCGCGGCGTTGACGTCGAAGCCGTAACCCAGCACGTGAATGGTCGCGCCGCCCCAGGTGCAGGACAACTCGACGCCGTTGACCAGTTGCATGCCCAGTTCATTGGCGGCCGTGCGTGCTTCGGCGAGGCCTTCGAGGGTGTCGTGGTCGGTCAACGACAGGACTCGCACGCCGTTTTCGAACGCACGCGCAACCAGAACCGCAGGCGCCAGGGCGCCATCGGAGGCCGTGCTATGGCAGTGCAAATCAACATTCACGGGGAGTTGTAACCTCAAATCAGCTGGCGCTATCGCGCGCCCATATGTTTGTTATTATGCCGCCACATCCAGCTTCTGGCTCTCACTGTGAAACAATTCATCGATTTCATCCCGCTTCTGCTGTTCTTCATCGTTTACAAACTTGATCCACGGGTCGTTGACATCGCTGGCCATGAACTCACTGTAGGCGGTATTTACAGCGCCACCGCGATGCTGATCATCAGCTCCCTGGTGGTGTACGGCGTGCTCTTCATCAAACAGCGCAAGCTGGAAAAAAGCCAATGGCTGACCCTGATCGCCTGCCTCGTGTTCGGCAGCCTGACTCTGGCCTTCCACAGCGAGACTGTCCTGAAATGGAAAGCCCCGGTGGTCAACTGGCTGTTCGCGCTGGCCTTTATCGGCAGCCACTTCATCGGTGACCGCCTGCTGATCAAGCGCATCATGGGCCACGCGCTGACCCTGCCAGATCCGGTCTGGACCCGCCTGAACATCGCCTGGATCGTTTTTTTCCTGTTCTGCGGCGCTGCCAACCTGTTCGTCGCCTTCACCTTCCAGAGCATCTGGGTCGACTTCAAGGTGTTCGGCAGCCTGGGCATGACCGTCGTGTTCCTGGTCGCACAGGGTATTTACCTGTCACGCCATCTGCATGATGCCGATAACACAACAACTCCAAAAACCGAGGACTGACATGCTCTACGCAATCATTGCCACCGACGTCGCCAACTCACTGCAAGCACGCCTGGCCGCGCGCCCTGCGCATCTGGAACGCCTGCAAGCGCTCAAGGGCGAAGGCCGCATCGTATTGGCCGGCCCACACCCGGCCGTCGACAGCAATGATCCGGGCGCAGCGGGTTTCACTGGCAGCCTGATCGTTGCCGAGTTCGATTCCCTGAGCGCCGCTCAGGCCTGGGCTGATGCCGATCCGTACATCGCCGCGGGTGTGTATGCCAACGTGGTCGTCAAACCGTTCAAACAAGTCCTCCCTTAAAAGTCCTGCGGTGAGGGGATTTATCCCCTCACCGCCTGCGACATTGCCTCTGGCAATGAACCTTCCTGGTTCTTGCCGCTCTCAATCGCTCATTATTCTCGTTTGCCTGCCGACAACCTGCCCAATATCCATTTGGAAGCAGGTGTCGCGATGCGCAAGGGTCCGTTGTGTCTGATGTTGGTCACGTTGTCGATCATGGCCCCCGCCCATGGTGAGGAAACCACCGAAGGCGGCAGCTCCACGCCATTGTCGTTAAGCGCCGGCAGCCAGATCACCGAGTTGCAGCAGCGCCTGAAAGCGAGCGAGCAGCAGCGGGAAGAGTTGAGCAAACAACTGCAAAGTGCCGACACTGCGCGCGAAAGCGCACAGCTTGCCCGGTTGCGCCAAGAGAACCAGCGCCTCAAGCTGCAACTCAAGGAAGCCCAGGCGAGTCCCCTGCCGCGTCTGTTGACCGATCAACAGCAGTGGTTCGTCACGGGAGCCGGAGTAGCGCTATTGGCGCTGCTCTGCGGTATCTTTGCCAGTGGAGCAAGCCGAAAACGTCGGCAATGGCTAAATTGAGTGAGTCATGAGCGAGCTGTTATTGATTGATGATGACCAGGAGTTGTGTGAACTCCTGAGTAGCTGGTTGAGCCAGGAAGGCTTCCAGGTGCGCGCCTGCCACGACGGTCAGAGCGCCCGCAAGGCGCTGGCCGAAACCGCCCCGGCGGCGGTGGTGCTGGACGTGATGCTGCCCGACGGCAGTGGTCTGGAACTGCTCAAGCAATTGCGTGCCGATCACGCCGACCTGCCAGTGCTGATGCTCTCGGCCCGTGGCGAGCCGCTGGATCGTATCCTCGGCCTGGAACTCGGCGCCGACGATTACCTGGCCAAACCGTGCGACCCGCGTGAACTGACCGCCCGCCTGCGCGCCGTGTTGCGCCGCAGTCACCCGGCTGCCGTCTCGACGCAGCTGGAACTGGGCGACTTGAGCTTCAGCCCGGTGCGTGGCGTGGTCAGCATCGACGAGAAAGAACTGACCCTCACCGTTTCCGAAAGCCGTCTGCTCGAGGCCCTGCTCAAACAGCCGGGCGAGCCGCTGGACAAACAGGAACTGGCGCAGATCGCCTTGGGCCGCAAGCTGACCCTGTACGACCGCAGCCTCGACATGCACGTCAGTAACCTGCGCAAAAAGATCGGCCCGCACCCGGACGGTCGCCCACGCATCGTCGCCCTGCGCAGCCGCGGTTACTACTACAGCCTCTGAAGCAGCACATCCTCCCGCACATGGAGATAACGAAACATCGCCGCCTCTGTAGGAGCTGCCGAAGGCTGCGATCTTTTGATCTTGTTCGTTAAAAGCAAAATCAACAGATCGCAGCCTTCGGCAGCTCCTACATGGCATGTGTGTAAGGTTGGGCGCGAAGCGTCTTTACCCAAGCTTTACGTAGCGCTGACCGCCGCTGACCTTGATCTCCGTAATCTGAACTCATCCGGAACGTACCGGGAACGAGACAAGGAGATACACCATGCGCAAGACTCTTATCGCTCTGATGTTCGCTGCCGCTCTGCCAACCGTCGCCATGGCCATGCCGCAAGATGGCGGCCCGATGGGTGGCCCGATGGACGGCGCTCGCCACGGCGGTCAGATGCACGGCATGCACGGCAAAGGCCCGTACAGCCAACTCGACCTGTCCCGCGAACAGCGCGAGCAGATCCGCAAGATCATGGGCGAGCAGATGCACGAGCGTAAGCAAGTGGTCGACAAGTACCTGGAAAAACTCTCGCCAGCCGACCAGAAAGCCCTGAAGGACGAGATGGCGGCCAACCACAAGAAAGCCGAATCCGATGTCCGCGCCGTGCTGAAACCGGATCAACAGAAGAAATTCGACGAGATCCAGAAGAAACAGGCTGAGCGTCGCGCCGAATGGGCCGAGTTCAAGGCGTGGAAAGCGCAACAGCCGCAAAAAGCGCAATAATGCAGTAACCCCGAACCCGACGGCCAACGCCGTCGGGTTTGCCTTTGTGGCGAGGGGATTTATCCCCGTTCGGCTGCGGAGCAGTCGCCAAATCATTGCATGCGATATTTCTGATGTTTCTCAATCGCAGGTTTTGGGGTCGCTGCGCGACCCAACGGGGATAAATCCCCTCGCCACAGGAGCCGCATCCAACATGGGCTTTTATGTTTGATTGAGGATTTTCTGTGCGTTCACTGTTCTGGCGTATTCTCGCGAGCTTCTGGCTGGCCATTGCATTGGTGGCCGGGTTGTCCATTTTGCTCGGGCACATGCTCAATCAGGACGCGTGGATTCTCAGCCGTCACCCGGGCCTCAACACTCTGGCCGCTGAATGGACGCAGTCCTACGAAGCCCAGGGCGAAGAAGCTGCCCAGGACATCCTCGAACAACGCAAACGCCAATATCACATCGACGTCCAGGTGCTCAACGAATCCGGCGATCCGGTGGTGCGCGGCACCTTCCCGCGTCGCGCCGCGGCGTTTGAAGCGAGGCAGAACAACGATGACCGTCGCCTGCCATGGCGGCGCCTGACCGACGAATTCACCAGCGACAAAACCGGCGACACCTACCTGTTCATCTACCGCATCCCACACCCGGAACTCGACGCCTGGCACCGCGAAAGCCTGCTCTGGCCCCTGAGTGCGCTGGGCATTGCGCTGGTGGTGCTGACGTTGTTCAGCTTGTTGGTGACCTTCTCCATCACCCGTCCGCTCAGCCGATTACGCGGCGCGGTGCATGATTTGGGACAAGCCACTTATCAACAGAACAGCCTGGCGAAACTGGCCAATCGTCGCGATGAGTTCGGCGTGCTCGCCACCGATTTCAATCGCATGGGCGCACGCCTGCAAAGTTTGATCGGCAGCCAACGGCAACTGCTGCGCGATGTTTCCCATGAGCTGCGCTCACCGTTGGCGCGGTTGCGTATTGCTTTGGCGCTGGCCGAGCGGGCCAATCCTGAGGAGCGTGAGAAACTCTGGCCACGGCTGACTCGCGAGTGCGATCGGCTGGAAGCGTTGATCAGCGAAATTCTGGTGCTGGCGCGGGTCGATGCCGATAACGCCAGCGCTGAAGACGTAGACCTGAATGCGCTGCTCGGCACGCTGCAGAAGGATGCGCAACTGGGCTCACCGGAGCAGACCGTCCGCCTGGACGCCGAACCCCAGCTGAACCTCAAGGGCTGGCCGACGATGATTGAACGAGCCGTCGACAACCTGCTACGCAATGCCCAGCGCTTCAACCCTGAAGGTCAGGCGATTGAAATGCGGGCTTCCCGTCAGGGTGAAAAAATCACTGTGAGCGTGCGCGACCATGGGCCGGGCGTGCAGGCAGAGCATTTGAGCCAGTTGGGCGAGCCGTTTTATCGTGCGCCGGGGCAGACGGCGGCGGGGCATGGTTTGGGTCTGGCGATTGCCCGCCGAGCAGCGGAACGGCATGGCGGGAGTCTGACGCTGGCCAATCATCCGCAGGGCGGGTTTATTGCCAGCCTCGAATTGCCGCTGGTGCCCGGTGCAGTGGTTCAGCCGTAGATTTTCGATGATGCAAAAAGATCGCAGCCTTCGGCAGCTCCTACAGGAAAACGCATTCCAATGCAGGAGCTGCCGCAGGCTGCGATCTTTTGATTTCAGGGCTTGGCGGGCCAGGCGCTGACGAACTCGGTCAGATCAACCTTTTCCGCCACACGCGGTTCTTTCTGTGGCGTGCCGAGGTAGAGGAATGCAATCACCTCTTCGCCCTCTGCCAGGCCCAAGCCTTTGGCCACATGCTTCGAGTAAGCCAGATCACCGGTACGCCACACCGCACCAATCCCCTGCGCATACGCCGCCAGCAAAATCCCGTGCGCCGCGCACCCGGCCGCGAGCAATTGCTCGGCCTTCGGATACTTCACGTGATCCTGCAGCCTGGCGACCACCACAACCACCAGCGGCGCACGCAGCGGGCCATTGCGCGCCTTGTCGATCATCGCTTCAGTGACTTCGCCTTCCTGTTGCTGCGCGGCTTCAGCGAGCAACTCGCCCATCTGCTCGCGCGCCGCGCCTTCGATGGTCAGGAAACGATACGGCTGCAAATGCCCGTGATCCGGCGCACGCAATGCAGCACCAAACAACGCTTCGCGCTGCTCGGCAGTGGGGGCCGGTTCGACCAGTCGTGGAACGGAAACACGGTTGAGCAACGCGTCGAGAGCCTGCATCGGCCACCTCCAGAGAAAAATGTGCGGCTATTCTAGCGGTATCTGCCCACAGGATGCCGGTTTACATGCCCTGCCCCACGGGTAGAATGGCGCCCTTCCTACATCAGCCCGAGCGGACTTCATGGCGTTGCCGACCTTACGGATCATTGGTTTCATCATCGGCATCTTCCTGATCACCTTGGCCGTCGCCATGGTCGTGCCCATGGCTACGCTGGTGATTTTCGAGCGCACCAGCGACCTGCCGTCGTTCCTCTGGGCAAGCATGATCACCTTCGTCGCCGGCCTCGCGCTGGTGATTCCGGGCCGGCCGGAACACATTCATCTGCGCCCGCGCGACATGTACTTGCTGACCGTCAGCAGTTGGCTGGTGGTGTGCATTTTTGCGGCGCTACCGTTTCTGCTGACCCAGCACATCAGCTACACCGACTCGTTTTTTGAAAGCATGTCCGGCATCACTGCCACCGGCTCGACCGTACTCAGCGGCCTCGACACCATGTCCCCCGGCATCCTGATGTGGCGTTCGCTGTTGCACTGGCTAGGCGGCATCGGTTTTATCGGCATGGCAGTAGCGATTCTGCCGCTACTGCGCATCGGTGGCATGCGCCTGTTCCAGACTGAATCTTCCGACCGATCGGAAAAGGTCATGCCGCGCTCGCACATGGTGGCGCGCCTGATCGTGGCGGCGTACGTCGGCATCACCATTGTCGGTAGCCTGGCGTTCTGGTGGGCCGGGATGAGCCCGTTCGATGCAATCAACCACGCGATGTCGGCGATTTCCACCGGCGGGTTCTCGACCTCCGACCAGTCGCTGGCCAAGTGGACGCAACCGGCGGTGCACTGGGTTGCGGTGGTGATCATGATTCTCGGCAGCCTGCCATTCACCTTGTACGTGGCGACGATGCGCGGCAACCGCAAGGCGTTGCTCAGGGATCAGCAGGTGCAGGGTTTGCTCGGCATGTTGCTGGTGACCTGGCTGGTGCTCGGCACCTGGTACTGGTGGACGACCAACCTGCACTGGCTCGACGCACTGCGTCATGTCGCACTGAACGTGACGTCGGTGGTCACCACCACCGGTTTTGCCCTCGGTGACTACAGCCTGTGGGGCAACTTCTCGCTGATGCTGTTCTTCTATCTGGGGTTTGTCGGCGGCTGTTCCGGCTCGACGGCGGGCGGGATCAAGATTTTCCGTTTCCAGGTTGCCTACATCCTGCTCAAGGCCAACCTTAACCAGCTGATTCATCCGCGTGCAGTGATCAAGCAGAAGTACAACGGTCACCGTCTCGACGAAGAAATCGTCCGTTCGATTCTTACCTTTTCGTTCTTCTTCGCCATCACCATCTGCGTGATCGCGCTGCTCCTGTCTTTGCTTGGTGTCGACTGGATGACCGCACTGACCGGCGCCGCCAGTACCGTGTCGGGCGTCGGCCCCGGTCTGGGTGAAACGATTGGCCCGGCGGGCAACTTTGCGACCCTGCCGGATGCGGCGAAGTGGATCCTGTCATTCGGCATGCTGCTTGGCCGACTGGAGATCATTACGGTGTTTGTGCTGTGTATTCCGGCCTTTTGGCGTCATTGATCGCGTTCGGCGCCTGCAACAACCGCGTCCGGTAATCGCCGGGCGTGGTGTCGAACCAGCGGCGGAAGGCGCGGAAGAAGTTGCTCGGATCGGCAAAACCCAACAGATAAGCGATCTCCAGCAGCGTCATGCTCGGCTGCGCCAGATATTGCTCGGCCAGTTCGCGGCGGGTGTCATCGAGCAACTGCTGAAAACTCGTGCCCTCCTCCTGCAACCGCCGCTGCAAGGTGCGCTGCGACAGGTGCAGCGTCTGCGCCACGGTATCGCGCTTCGGTTCGCCCTGCGGCAGTAAGCGGCAGAGCACTTGCCGCGCCTTGTGGGTCACGCGGCTTTCTGAAAAACGTGCCAGATATTCCCCGGCAAAGCGGTCGTGCAGCAGCGCCATCGCCTCGTTGGCGGTGGGCAGTGGCGCCTCCATGTCGGCACGTTCGAAGATCAACGCGTCGTACGGCGCGTTGAACATCAGCGGCGCGTGAAAGGCTTGTTTATAGGGTTCCAGGTCATCCGGTTCAGCGCCCTGCACCAGCACTTTGACCGGGTGCAACGTGCGCCCGGTCAGCCATCCGCACAGGCCCAGCGCGCAGGCCAGCGAAGCCTCGGCACTTTGCCGGGTCGGCGGCAGGTGATCGCCGTGCACCGTCAGAATCAGTGCGTAACCTTCTTCGAGCAGACGAAAACTCAGGTCGGCACTTTCGGCGATGATCCGCTGATAACGCACCAATCGCTGAAAGCCTTCGGCGAGGGTATTACTCGACATCAAGGCATAGCCGGCGACATGAAACGAGGCCGGGCGCACGACTTTGCCCATGTTCAGGCCAATCGCCGGATTACCGGACAGTTCAACTGCCCGTTGCCACAGACGCGTCATGGAATCTTGCGGGAAGCGCGCATCCGGATCATCCAGGGCGGAGTAATCGAGCCCCAGTTGTTTGAACAGAACCCGGCAATCCAGGCCGTCCATCTCCAATGCTTTGACAATCCCCATCGCCCAGCTAGCAGAAGTCGTTCGTTCACTCATGGCATTTTTCTTTTACATGAGGGGCCGCATGTTACGGCCTGATTTGCGAAGGATACTAAAGTGGCGCCGATTGTCACTGGCCCACGCCAATGATCACTCTAGACTCAAATAAGCTACCCGCAGAACAACTCGTCGCCAGAACAATAACCACAGAGATCGCGGTCGTGGAAAACATCAAGCAATTCAACAGCTTCGCCGAGTTCTATCCGTATTACCTCAGCGAACACAACAACAGCACCTGCCGTCGCCTGCATTTCATCGGCACGACGCTGGTTATCTTCATTCTTGCCATGACCATCGCCAAGGGCGCCTGGCTGCTGTTATGGGCCTTGCCGCTGGCCGGTTACAGCTTTGCCTGGATCGGGCATTTCTTCTTTGAAAAGAACCGCCCGGCAACGTTTCAGCATCCGCTGTACAGCCTGCTCGGCGATTTCGTCATGTACCGCGACATGATTCTCGGGCGCGTGGCGTTCTGAACAACAAGAATTGATGAGGATGGCCGATGAACGCCAATGCCCGCTTCACCCATATGCAGGACGGTACGCAAGAGGACTGGGCGATCATCGCCGCCGACTTCAGCGCCTACGCCAAACAATTGCCCTCGCGGATCATGACCCACCTGAAATTGCTCGAAGGCGATTTCGGCGGATTTCCGGTGGACCGCCTCACCCACTCCCTGCAAACCGCGACCCGCGCATGGCGCGACGGACGCGACGAGGAATACGTGGTCTGCGCGCTCTTGCATGACATTGGCGACACCTTGGGCTCCTATAACCACCCGGACATTGCCGCGGCGATTCTCAAGCCGTTCGTCAGCGCCGAAAATCTGTGGATGGTCGAGAAACACGGGGTGTTTCAGGGTTACTACTTCTTCCATCACCTCGGCATGGATCGGCACCTGCGCGAGCAGTTCAAGGAACATCCACAGTTTCAGGCAACCGCCGAGTTTTGCGCCAAGTACGATGCGGCGGCGTTTGATCCGGCGTATGAGACCCTGCCGTTGAGTTTTTTTGAGCCGATGATGGAAAGGCTGTTTGCCTATCCGAAGAACTCGATCTACAAGGCTGCTATGGAAGAACACACCACAGCCTGAATTTGTCCGGAACCGCTGCGCGGCTCATCGCGAGCAGGCTCACTCCTACAGTTGACCGAATTTCCCCTGAAGGACCTCAGTTAACTGTAGGAGTGAGCCTGCTCGCGATGAGGCCCTCCAACCACCCGAGAATCAGGCGAGTTCGGCGACTTTGGCGGCCTTTAGCTCGGCCTCGCGCGCCTGCGCATCCGCCAGCCGATACAACTCGATCGTGCCATCCCAGTGTTCGATCAGCGCCGTGCACGACTCCACCCAATCGCCGCAATTGAGGTAGTCCACCTCGCCGACCTTGCGGATCTCCGCATGGTGAATGTGCCCGCACACCACGCCGTGCAGTTCGCGCTTCACGCATTCATGGGCGATGGCTTCTTCAAAATCGCTGATGAAACTCACCGCCGTCTTCACCTTGTGCTTCAGGTACGCCGACAACGACCAGTAACCGTAGCCATAACGGGCGCGCCAATGGTTGAGCCAGCGATTCAGCGTCAGGGTGAATTCGTAGGCCGAGTCGCCGAGAAACGCCAGCCAGCGGTGATAACGGGTGATCACATCAAACTGATCGCCGTGAATCACCAGCAGGTGGCGGCCGTCCGCCGTGACATGCACCGCTTCATCGACCAACTGAATGTTGCCCAGAATCAGCTTCGAGTAACGGCGCAGGAATTCATCGTGATTGCCGGTGACGTAAATCACTTCCGTGCCGCGCTTGCTCATGGTCAGCAAGCGGCGGATCACGTTGGTGTGCGCCTGCGGCCAGTACATGCCGCCGCGCAGCTTCCAGCCATCGATGATGTCGCCGACCAGGTAGATCTTGTCGGCGTGATAGCCCTTGAGAAACGTCGACAAATGTTCAGCCTGGCAATCGCGCGTGCCAAGGTGCACGTCGGAGATCCACAGGGTTCGCACCCGTTGTTTACGGCTGGGTTTGGCGAGCTCGGCGCTGGTCATGGGCAACCCTCTGGGATGTTTTCGCCAGCGTGCGCCCGCTCGGTTAATCGACCATGACAGGCGCGAGTCAGTCCTGTGACAGCGCACTCGCGGCACGCCGGTGTAGACTGTCGACCTGCCCGGAGACCTGCTCATGCGCCCGATCCTCACTTTGCGTCAGTACACTCACGACCTGATCGTCCACAGCCACGAGCACGCCCAATTGGTGTTCGGGCTGTCCGGCGCGCTGGATTTCGAGGTCGAGGGCTGTGGCAGTCAGGTGCGTCAGCAGAGTTTTGTCGTTATTCCGTCGGGCGCGCATCATGCGTGCGGCAGTCCCGATGGCAGCCGCTGTCTGGTGATGGATATTCCCGACGGACAATGGCTGGTTGACTCGCTGGGCGATCATGCCGACGCCAGCCGCCGTTTGCTTGATTCGCCTGCGCGCTTGTCGCTGGATTCGGGGCAGAGTCAGTTGGTCAGTTGGCTGGCGAACAGCCCGGTCAGCGATCCGTTGATCGCACAGCAAGGCGCGGTGCTGCTGTTGGCCAGCCTTAATCATGCGCAACCAGCCGAGCTTGCCGCCCGTCGTTTGCCCTATGCGGCGCTGGATGCACACATCGAGCAAAACGCCGCTTATCCGCTACAGGTTGCCGATCTGGCGCGGGTCGCCGGGCTCTCAAGCGCGCGCCTGCATGCACGCTTCATGGCCGAATGCGGGCAGACGCCGATGGATTACATCCGCAGCCGGCGGCTGCATCTGGCCGTGCAAATGCTCCGCGACACGGTTTTGCCGATGGGCGAAATTGCCAACCGCGTCGGTTACAGCTCGCAGAGTGCCTTTTCAGCGGCGGTTCTGCGTGAGTTCGGCGCATCACCCGGCCAGATTCGGCGCGACTCCTGCGACAAACGACGATAGTCCGCCGACAGACTTACTGACCTCTACACGCTTAAATGTAGGAGCTGCCGCAGGCTGCGATCTTTTGATCTTGTTTGTTTCGAAGCAAGATCAAAAGATCGCAGCCTGCGGCAGCTCCTACATTTGAGATAGAAGGATTGCAATGACTCCGCGTACCGCCCTCGGCGCCCTGCACATTGGTGCTTTGATGTTTGGCCTGACCGGTGTGTTCGGCAAACTCGCTGCGGCGTCGCCCGCCGTGATCGTGTTCGGGCGCGCAGCTTTCGCCGTGCTTGCCCTGGCATTCTTCGCCCGTTTCGCCAGCCAGAGCGGCTGGCAGAAACTTCAGGCCGTGGACTGGCGACGACTCATCCTCAGTGGTGTGTTGTTGGCCGGGCACTGGGTGAGCTTTTTCATTTCGGTGAAAGTCGCCGGCGTCGCCATCGCCACCCTGGGGTTTGCCAGTTTCCCGGCGTTCACGGTGATTCTCGAAGGGCTGATCTTCCGCGAGCGCATCCGCGCCAACGAAATCCTCCTGGTGGTGTTGGTCAGTGTTGGCTTGGTGCTGGTGACGCCCACCTTCGATCTGGCCAGCGGCTCGACCGTCGGCCTGCTCTGGGCGGTGTTGTCCGGGTTGCTGTTTTCCCTGTTGTCATTGACCAACCGCGCCAGTTCCGGGCGCATTCCGGCGGTGCAGGCGGCGTTGTGCCAAAACGTCGTGGTGGCGTTGTGTCTGCTACCGGTCGCGGCGCCGCAATTGAGCGAGGTGCGCGCACTGGACTGGCTGTGGATCGCCCTGCTCGGCGTGTTCTGCACCGGCGTCGCCCACAGCCTTTTCGTGGCCAGCCTGGCGGTGATCAAAGCGCGCACCGCCGCTGTGGTGTTCGCCATGGAGCCGGTTTACGGCATCACCATTGCCTGGTTGCTGTTCGATGAAAACCCGACACCGAAGATGCTCATCGGCGGTGCGCTGATCATCGTCGCCATCGTAGTGTCGGCGCGGATGTCAGGCCATGCTGACAAGAAAGCCGTCGCCGCCGAGGCCGCCTCTCACTGAGTGCGGTCGTTGTGGCCGAGGTCGCGCTCAGGATCAATCTGATCGCGCACCCGCTGCTTGAGCACCTTGGCCTCCGGAAAACCACCGTCGGCCTTGCGTTCCCAGATCTGCACGCCGTCGCAGGTAATGTGAAACACCCCGCCGGTGCCGGGCACCAATGAGACTTTGCCAAGATCATCACCGAAGGTGCTGAGCAGTTCCTGCGCCAGCCACGCGGCGCGCAGCAGCCACTGGCATTGCGTGCAATAAGTGATGACAACTTCCGCTTTGGCGACAGTCATGTTCGTTGAAACTCCTGAGACAGAGGGCGCCGCTATAATAGCCGGCTTTATCGCTTGCCCCGAGACTCACAATGCGCCGTCTGCTGTTCTGCCTGCTGCTTGGTTTCCTTCCATTTCTTGTTCACGCCAGCGTTCCGGCCAGTGAGGCAACGCGGCCGAAAGTCGGTCTGGTGTTGTCCGGCGGTGCTGCACGCGGGCTGGCGCACATCGGCGTACTCAAGGCGCTGGAAGAGCAAGGCATCAAGATCGACGCAATCGCCGGCACCAGCATGGGCGCGGTGATTGGCGGGCTGTATGCGTCGGGGTACAAGATCGATGAGTTGGAAAAACTCGCGCTGAACATCGACTGGCAGCAGGCGCTGTCCGATGCGCCGCCGCGTGAAGACGTGCCGTTCCGGCGCAAGCAGGATGACCGCGACTTTCTGGTGAAACAGAAACTGAGCTTTCGCGACGACGGCAGCCTCGGCCTGCCGCTGGGGGTGATTCAAGGTCAGAACCTCGCGCTGCTGCTGGAAAGCCTGCTGGCCCACACCAGCGACACCCGCGATTTCGACAAACTGCCGATCCCGTTCCGTGCCGTCGCCACCGACATCGCCAATGGCGAAAAAGTGGTGTTCCGCAAAGGCCACCTGCCCCAGGTTATCCGCGCCAGCATGTCGATCCCGGCGGTGTTCGCCCCGGTCGAACTCGACGGACGGCTGCTGGTGGACGGCGGCATGACCGACAACATCCCCCTCGATGTCGCGCGGGAGATGGGCGTCGATGTGGCCATCGTCGTCGACATCGGTACGCCGCTGCGCAATCGCAAGCAATTGACCACCGTCGTCGATGTGCTGAACCAGTCGATCACTCTGATGACCCGGCGTAACTCGGAGGAGCAACTGGCAGCGCTTAAACCTACCGATGTGTTAGTCCAGCCGGCGCTGGCAGCGTACGGCGTCACCGATTTCGGCAAGGCTCAGGAGATGATCGACGCTGGTTACCGTGCCACCCGAATCCTCGACGCACGCCTTGCCATGCTCAAACCCAAAGAGTCCCAGGACGCCGAGCTCAATGCCGCCCGCTCGCCGGGCCAGCGCACGCCAATCATCACCGCGATCCGCGTCGAGAACGACTCGAAAGTCGATGACGATGTGATCCGCTACTACATCCGTCAGCACATCGGCGAGCCACTGGATCTGGGACGCCTGCACTCGGACATGGGCACCTTGTACGGCCTCGACTACTTCGAGCAGGTGCAATACCGCGTGGTTCACAAGGGCCAGGATCACACGCTGGTGATCAGCGCTCGCGGCAAGCGCAGCGGCACCGATTACCTGCGGGTCGGTCTGAACCTGTCGGACGACATGCGCGGCGACAGCGCCTTCAACCTCGGCGCCAGTTACCGCATCAACGGGATCAACCGCCTCGGCGCGGAATGGCTGACCCGCGCGCAGATTGGCGACAAACAGGAGCTGTACACCGAGTTCTATCAGCCGCTGGACGTCGGTTCGCGCTACTTTGTTGCGCCGTATGCCTCGTTCGAAGCGCAAAACGTCGATTCGGTGCTCGATAATGATCCGATCGCGCAGTACCGCGTGGAGCGCTATGGTTTCGGTCTTAACCTGGGTCGGCAAATCGGCAACAACGGCGAAGTGCGTTTCGGTGTCGGCGAGGCGTGGGGCAAGGCTGATGTGCGCATTGGCGACCAGGATCTGCCGAGCGAGAGTTTCACCGAAGGCTTCTACTCCTTGAAGTACTCGTACGACTCACTGGACAACGTTTACTTCCCTCATGAAGGCAAGGACATCAGCCTGACACTGATGCAGTTCGAACCGGGCCTGGGTTCAGACACGCGCTACCGGCAGTGGGAGTTCAAGCTCGATAAAGCGATGAGCCATGGGCCTGACACGCTGATTCTCGGGGGGCGTTACGGCCGCACGCTGGACAATGCCAATGTGGTGACGTCGAGCTTTTTGCTAGGCGGCGCGCGGCAGCTGTCGGGCTTCCGTGAAGATGCGATTTCCGGGCAGAACGTCAGTCTGATGCGCGCCGTGTATTTCCGTCGTTTGACGCCTCGCTCGTACCTGCCGCTGGACTTCCCGCTGTATGCCGGCGCCTCGCTGGAACGCGGTCGGGCCTGGAACAACGACAATGAGTTCGACAGTGGCTACATCAATGCGGCGAGCGTGTTTATCGGCTTCGATACGCCGTTGGGGCCATTGAATTTCAGTTACGGGCTGAATGATGCGGATGAGCAGGCCGTGTACCTCAACCTCGGCCAAACCTTCTGATCAAGATTCAGAGTGGGGCTGCCTGTTCTATTGCCATCCCGGGCTTGCCCGCGATGACGTCGTTTAGAACACCACATCAGTGTCGGTACGCCTGGGTCAACGGATGCCTGCCAGAAGGGTCCTGGCGGTTTGCTTCAATGGCTCATCGCCTTCCTTGAGCAGCTCATTGAGCAAGGCAATCGCGCTGTCGATGTCACCGTCATCGATGCACGTCTGTGCCTGTTCGAGCTTGCCAGCAGCGGCCTCATCGACAGGATCGGCCAGTTGCAGATCCAGCGGCTCCAACGCCAGCGACGACGGCGGATCAGCGAACTCATTGAGAAAGTCATCGTCCAGCGGTTGCGCATCGGGCTCGGGAATCCATTCCAGCTCGGCTTCTTCACTGGCCGCCACCTGAGGCAGTTCGAAGTCCTGCGGCAGCACTTGCAGGCGTGCACCGAGACCCGACGCAGGTGCCGATGGCTCAATGGCTGCTGTTCGACTGTCGTCCAGATCCCAACTGGAGTCCATCGACAGCTCACCCAGATTCAATTCGAAATCATCCTTGACCGGCGCAGGTTCAGAGTCGGCTGCGACGAGGGGCACGACACTGGCGACCACTGGCGCAGCAGCCGCCAGCGGTGCAGCATTCAGCAGTTTCGGATAACGCTCGCGGATGGCATGCAATTGCTGCTCATCGACGCCCTGCTGCCGCAGCTGACTTTCCTGCTGCTCGTACGCCGCGCTATCGCCCTGTCGCCCGAGCACTTCCAGCAATTGCACACCGAGGTCGATGCGTTCCGGCTCTTTGTGCAAGGCTTCGCGCAGCAAACCGACAGCCTCCCCCAAACGCCCGTAGGCCAGATAAATCCCCACCGCTTCCAGCACATCGCCCGCCGCCGGCTCTTCTCGCTGTTCAGCCACAGCGTGAGCCGTGACGGAACGGCTATCTTCGGTTTCATCAACATCCGGATCATTGCGCAGCGGCAGGATCGGCAGCGGTGCAACGCCTTGCAGCTGCTGTTGGCGTCGGCGATGAACAAACAACGCGGCCAGCACCCCCAGCAACAACACCAGCCCCCGAGCAGCGGCCAGCTCAAACCTTCATCCGGGGATTCGACGGGTGCAGCAACAGGCGTTGGCGTCGGTGTGACGACCGGCGCGGGCGGTGCTTTTTGCAGCTCGACCAGGCGCGTTTGCAGTTCGCTCATCTGCTTTTTGCCGTCAGCGATCAGCGCCTGTTGCTCCTGCAGTTTGGCATTCAACTCATCGATGGTTTTTTGCTGTTGCTGGTTCTGCAGCACGCTGGCGGCCAGTTGCTCGGCGAGCGCATCGTTGGCGGGTGCCGCGAGTGGTGGTTGCGTCGGGACTGTTGCGGGCTTGCCCTGCGCTGCCTGGGGAGGCGCCGTGGCAGGTTCGACGGTGGGAAATGCGGAAGATTGCGGGCGCGGATCCGGCTCATCGGTAGCCGGCACGATAGCGGATGAGCCCGGTGGATCGATCAGCACGGTGTACTCACGCAGCACTCGGCCGTTGGGCTGATTAAGCTGCACGAGAAAATTCAGAAAGGGTTCATTCACCGGTTTGCTCGACGTCACCCGGATCATCTGGCGATTGCCATGCAGAATCGGCGCGAACTTGAGGTCGTTGAGGAAAAACACCCGTTCGACGCCGGCCTGACCGAACTCGTCCGCCGTGGCCAGGCTCACCGAGATATCGTTTTGCGTCAGCGCACCGACATCCACTAAAGCGATGTCAGCCTTGAGCGGCTGATTGAGGGCTGAATGGACGGTGATGTCACCCAGCCCCAACGCCATCGACCCGGTCGAATAGCTGAATACGCCAGCGATCAGCAACCTTTTGGCGCCACCGCGCAGTACCACGTGCCAACTTGCGAGCATGAGCATCCCTTAAATAAGCAAAACCGACTTCTATGCGTTCGCACATCCGGTACGAACACGATATTGCCCAGTAGTTCTTATAGTCTGCTCAGCGCGATCTCTCAAAAAAACGGCACGGGGTTGTGCCTCAAGATTTTTCCAGATTAGCCAGAATGTGCCCGTGAACACGCATGCACACCTTCAAATCCGCCTCGTCGACGCCGTCGAATAATTCGTGACGCAGTTGCGTGGCAATGGTTTCGATCTGTTCGATCAGCGGCAAGGCCGGAGCGCAGAGGACGATTTTTTTCGCCCGACGGTCTTCCATCACAGACTGGCGTTGCACCAGACCCTGGCTTTCCAGACTATCGAGCAAGCGTGCGAGGGTCGGGCCTTCAACGCCGACGCTTTGCGCCAGCTCGCGTTGAGTCGGCGCGTCTTCGAAACGCGCCAGATGCAGCAGCACCAGCCAGCGCGCCTGTGACAGGCCGAGGCCGGCGAGCCGGCGGTCCAGTTCGGCACGCCAGCCACGTGACATCTGGGCCAGTTGCATGCCAAAGCGGTGTTGATCGGTTAACGGCATAAAACACTCACGGTTAGACTGAAAATAAAGAATTTCTAATTATTAGCCAGCTAAGCATGAGCTGCAGTTATAGGCAAGAGTGGCTCTGTACTGAATCGTTACAACTGTATGGGGCTTGGCGCATACGTCGCCTCACATTTCAAATTCCGATTGCAACGCAGCCCGCACGCAATAAAGCACGCCTTCCGGAACCCGCCCGGCAAACAGCTCGGCGATTTCGGCGACCGACGGCAACTCGCCTTCGCCATCGAGGAACGCGTCCTGCACTTCGCCCATCAGTTCTTCAGGCAAGTCCAGCGCTTGCTCCAGCGACAACTGCTGCTTGCCAATCGCTTCGGCGAGCATGGTGTAAACGTTCTTTTCCGAGCACTGCAACTGACCGGCGATCTGCAACGGCGTCATGCCGGCGCGGGCCAGAGTGATCAGTTCGTGGCGAACATCGGCGACTGCTTTCGGCGCCTCGACTGCGCCGCCCAACACTTCCAGGAAGGCCTCGCCATAACGTTCCAGCTTGCGTGCACCGACGCCGCTGACCGTGGCCATTTCCGCCAGCGAGGTCGGCTGGCTGCGGAGCATTTCGAGCAGCGTCGAATCGGGGAAGATGACGTACGGCGGCACACCGTGCTCTTCGGCGAGTTTGCGTCGCAACGCACGCAGCGCTTCCCACTGTTCGCGTTCTTCGCCACGCACCAGTTGGCTGGCCGGGCTCTTGCTGTTGGTCTTGGCGGCAACTTGCGGTTTCAGATCGCGGCGCAGTTCCAGGCTCACTTCGCCCTTGAGCAGCGGCCGGCAACTGTCGTTCAGGCGCAGACCGCCATAACCCTCGTGATCGACATCCGCCAGCCCGCGCGCCACCAATTGGCGAAACAGCGAGCGCCACTCGCTCTCGCTCAACGCCTTGCCAACGCCCCACACCGACAGGTGCTGATGGCCGAAACTGCGGATTTTCTCGTTGTCCTTGCCCAGCAGCACATCGACCAGGTGACCGACGCCATAACGCTGGCCGGTGCGGAAAATCGCCGACAACGCCTGACGTGCAGGCTCGGTGGCGTCCCAAGTCTGCACGCCATCGACGCAGTTGTCGCAATGGCCGCACGGCTCGGGCATGTCTTCGTCGAAGTACGCCAGCAGCGTCTGGCGACGGCAGCGGGTTTCCTCGCACAGCGAAAGCATGGCGTCGAGCTTGTGCTGCTCCAGACGCTTGTGCCGCTCGTCGCCTTCGGAGTTTTGCAGCATCTGCTTGAGCATCACCACGTCTTGCAGACCGTAGGCCATCCACGCATCGGCCGGCAGACCGTCACGGCCACCGCGACCGGTTTCCTGGTAATACGCTTCAAGGGATTTCGGCAGATCGAGGTGCGCGACGAAGCGTACGTTGGGCTTGTCGATGCCCATGCCGAACGCCACGGTGGCGACCATGATCAGACCTTCCTCGTTGAGAAAGCGCTTCTGGTTGAAGGCGCGCAAATCATTGGGCAGACCGGCGTGATACGGCAGCGCCGGGAAGCCTTGCTCGCTCAAGAATGTCGCGACTTCTTCGACTTTCTTGCGCGACAGGCAATAAACGATGCCTGCATCGCTACGGCGCTCGGCAAGGAACGCCAGCAACTGCTTGCGCGGCTGCTCCTTGGGCACGATGCGGTAAAAGATGTTCGGACGGTCGAAGCTCGACAGAAAGCGCTCGGCGTTCTGCAGATGCAGGCGGGTGACGATTTCTTCGCGGGTACGCTTGTCGGCGGTCGCGGTCAGGGCGATGCGCGGCACGTCCGGAAACAGCTCGGCCAATTGGCCCAGTTGCAGGTATTCCGGACGGAAGTCGTGGCCCCATTGCGATACGCAATGCGCTTCGTCGATGGCGAACAAGGCGATGTTCAAGCCTTGCAGGAACGACAGCATGCGCGGCTGCACCAAGCGCTCGGGCGCCAGGTACAGCATCTTTACTTCACCGCGCTTGATCCGCGTGGCGAGGTCGCGCTGCTGCTCGGCGCTCAACGTCGAGTTCAACGCAGCAGCGGCCACCCCCAGTTCTTCGAGGGTGGCGACCTGGTCGTCCATCAACGCGATCAACGGCGACACCACCACCGCCAGGCCTTCGCGCAGCAGTGCCGGCACCTGGAAGCACAGGGACTTGCCGCCACCGGTAGGCATCAGCACCAGCGCATCACCGCCACTGGCCACGCGCTCAATGATTGCACCCTGACGGCCACGGAAACTGTCGTAGCCGAAGATGTCCTTGAGGACGCGTTGAGCCTGTTCGAGCATAAAAACTCCAAAAATCACAAAAACATCCCTGCAAGGCTGGTTCATGACGGGCAAAGCTGCACCGCAGAATCGTAAGAACGCATTGCATGACAGCCGCAATACGGGCAGGGAGCGCAAAGCGCGGCAGTATACCCGAGCCCTCCCCTGCACAGGGCGCCGCTTATACCTTCAAATCAAGTCATGCCCGGTAGGAGCTGCTGCAGGCTGCGATCTTCTGATCTGGATCTTGATGTTGATCTTGAAAAAATAAAATCAAAAGATCGCAGCCTTCGGCAGCTCCTACAGGGGATATGCAGGGCGCAGCGGGGCAAATCTGCCGTGCGGCTGGCTTGAGCGCTCAAGAAGGCCTAGAATTCCCGCATTGTTTATTCCCCCAAGGTAGCCCCGTAATGTCCTTCGCTGAGCAACTGACCCGCCTGCAAGTTTTCCTCGATGCCGACGAGCTGCACGACGAGGCGCTGGATTACGTGGCCGCTCACGGCTACCTGACCGCGCTGTCGATCTGCGCCGAAGACGTACCGGAGCGTGAATGGATCGACGCCCTGTTCGCTGAAGAGCCGCATTACAGCAGCGACGCCCAGCGCGAAGAAATCGAAGCCACCCTGATCGGCCTCAAGGCGCACATCGCCCGTCAACTCGCTTCCGACGAAGAATTCGAGCTGCCATGCGAACTGGATCTGGGCGAAGAGCCGGACGATTCCGAACTGCGCGGCTGGTGCATCGGCTTCATGGAAGGCGTGTTCCTGCGTGAAGCAGCCTGGTTCGAAACCGCCGAAGAAGAAGTCAGCGAGATGCTCCTGCCGATCATGGTCGGTTCGGGCCTGTTCGACGAACAGCCAGAGTTCGAAGACATCGCCAAGGACGCCAACCTGATGGACGACATGATCGTGCAGATCCCGGAAGCCCTGACCGCGCTGTACCTGCTGTGCCAGGCGCCAGACGAGAAGCCGGCGATCCTCAAACCACGTCATCACTAAGTCGCAGCCTATGGACAATCCCATAGGCAACCGCTCCCTGATGTTGCGCTACCTGCTGCTGGCCATTGGCTGGCTCAGCGTGGCATTAGGGGTGATCGGTATTTTCCTTCCTGTCCTGCCCACCACCCCTTTCCTGCTCCTCGCGGCCGCGTGCTTCGCGCGCAGCTCTCCGCGTTTCTATCAATGGCTGGTCGAGCATCCGCGACTGGGGCCATGGATCCGCGATTACCTCGATGGCAACGGCATTCCGCTCAAGGGCAAGGTCTATGCGATCGGCCTGATGTGGGCGAGCATTCTGTTCTCGTGTTATCTGGTGCCACTGCCGTGGGCGCGGGGGTTCATGCTGACGAGTGCGGTATTGGTGACGATTTATATTTTGCGGCAGAAGACGTTGCACAAGCCCTGACCGCCCGGGACTGACCGTTCGTCTTAAACCGTCGACTACCTGTCAGATCTGACAGTAGGCAAGCACTGGCGCTGGTTATCTAATGCTGAGCACCTCTCAAAGAAGGTTCTCAGCCATGACCAGCCAACCGGTGAATATTTCTTCAGCCAGCGACGAACAACTGGTGGTTTTCCCACCTGATCGAGGCCTCGGGATTCTTGCCGTCTCCCCGCCCTTCCCGATTGGTTTCAAACCGCAACAAGACGGCGCCTTGGGTATCAATATCAATCTGGTGCACGGTGATCGTGATGGACTGCTGGTGTACATCCTCGCCTACTTGAATATGTCTGTTGGCGACAACATCAGGGTGTTCATTGAAAACAGGAATGTTCCTGTCGCCGAGTTTTCGGTCACCGATGCGCACTTCGAAGTTGACGGCACAGCGAAAAACATACCGTTCTACATTTCAGCCGACATCATGGAAGCCAGATTCGATTTCCTGAAACCACAAAACAAGGATTTCTGGGTCGACATCCAGCGAGTCAGCGGCAACCCCTCCGACCCCTCGATCCCCGTCTCGTTGTTTTACAAATACCCCGCGCCCGGTGAGGCCGATACCGATGGTGGAAAACCTTTCAACCAGGGCCTCAAGCTACCCGTCGCTTCGGAAACGGTCGTCGACCAGACCGTGATCGACGAGGGCATGTTCGTAACGGTGCTGGAGTACTTCAATCAATGTGTCGGCGATGTCGTGGTGCTGGCCTTTGGTTCTCTATTGCTGGAGACCACTGTCAGCGAATTGGGTGATGTGCTCTTTGAGCTGAGCCCGGATCAGCTCGCCACCCTAAAGCCCACCAATAGCCTGGTGGTGCGTTGGGAAGTGTTCGATGTGGTGGAAAATGCCAGCGGCTGGTCGGACTCGCTCATCCTCACGTTCAAACCTGGCGTTGTGTTATTGGCCGCGCCGATTTTCGAACAAGCAGATGCTGATGATGTAGTGGACCACAACAATCTCGCAGGCGGCCCTTTGAATATCCTGGTCACCGGGATATTTGCCGTCAATGACGTGATTGATTTGACTCTGCAAGGACTGACCAAAGGTGGCGACAGTGTCAGCCACACCTACAGCCAGAGACTCAGCGCTGCTAGCAGGCTGCTGACTTTCCCCGTCGAGAATGAGCGCGTGCGCAATCTGATCGACGGGTCGGCGCGCGCGTCCTACCTGTTGACCAAGGCAGGCAAGACCCAGCCCTCCAAACCCGCTGATGCCACGTTCACAGGCACCTCCCAACCACTGGGCCAACCGATTGTCGAGCCGCTGGTGGATGGCAAGTTGCCGGCCGACACGGCCATGGCTACCGTGACAGTCGCCCATTACTGGCCGTTGAAAAACGGCGCGAAGGTCGAGCTTCGCTGGCAGACCACCGACCTCGACGGAGTGGCAACGCTGTTCATTTTTGCTCTCATCGTCACCGACCCGACGCAAGCGGTTTTCTTCAAGGTGCCGGCAAGGTATATCGCGCCCTTCGCGGACACGCCTTTGACCGTACAAAACACCATCACCAATCCGGGTGAAGTCGAAGTATTTTCTGAGCTGGCACAATTGAAATTTGGCGAGGGTAAAAAGCCGTTTGCGGCTTGGGCTGGACGTTCCCGAGATACATTGAATCGTTGGCACAAAGAGGCGAAGTCGGTCTGACCGCGCAAATCCGTGCGGTCATGGCCCGTTGCTACTTTCAACCCTGGTTCGCATGGAGAGCAGGCCCAACGTATCCCGAACTGGCCAATGCCTGGACCAGCACCGTGAGTGGCAGCTCGGCAGAGGTTTACAACACTGATACCCGAAGCTTCGGATGGTTGGCGCAAACGGCCGACCCTCATGACGGATTGAGCTTTTCATTGCGCAATGCGGGCGCACTGGGAGGTCTGAGCAATAACGAGGAGGATGTGGATGCCCGAGAGATCATTTGATCTCGAATGATACGGCCGTCCCGAATCAAATGACCGCTGCCTTCGGCGTGTCCGGCGGTAGAAGACATTGCGCGAGCCCTACGCCGATCGGCTGTATCAAGCCTACTTCTACCGTCCGTCTGAATACCTCCTGCATCTGTCAGATCTGACAGGTATTCAGCTCCAGTCCAACGCGTTCTAATGACTCCTCTACGCGGGCCGCTACTTTGCAACGGCGCTTCTTATGGAAGGTAAGCAAACAAGAACAGCACGATGAACGCCGACTCGACCTCCAATCAACAAGTCGTCTTTCCGCCTGATCGCGGCCTCGGCGTGCTCGCTCTGGTCCCCCCTATCCGGTCAACTTCAAACCACAGGCAGACGGCGCGCTGGGGATCAACATCAACATGGTGTACGGCGACCGGAAAGGGCTGCTCGTCTACATCCTGGCCTACCTGAATATGGCCGTCGGCGACAGCCTCCGAGTGTTCATCGACACCGACAGAGTACCGGTGGCCGAGTTATCGGTCACCGATGCACATTTCGATGACCAAGGGCTGGCGAAAAACATTCCCTTCTACATTTCGGCCCAGAACATGGAAGCCCGTTTTGCGCCACTGAAGAACGAGAACAAGCTGCTCTGGTTCGTGGTTCAGCGCGTGAGCGGCAACCCCGGCGAGTCGTCACCGCGCGCACCGTTGTTTTACAAATATCCGGCGCCGGGCGAGGCCGACACAGATGGTGGCAAGCCATTCAATCAGGGTCTCAAGCTGCCCGTCGCCTCAGAGACCGTGGTCGATCAGTCGGTCATTGCCGAAGGCATGACGGTGACCGTCGCGCAATACTTCAATCAGTCCATCGGGGATGTGGTGGTGCTGGCCTTCGGCTCTCTGACGCTTGAGCAAACTGTCACTGCGCCAGGTGATGTGCTCTTCGCAAGCAGTGCTGTTTCCGGTGCGCACCTATTTGATCAAATCACTGGAACTGATAGCGCCCCAGCTCCTGGACTTGTCCAGTCCGAACGTGGATTTTGACGACATTGTCGATTCAGGGGCCCGCATTCAAGTTCCGGCTTACACCGGAATGGCGGTTGGGCAATCAGTCAAAGTCGAACTGGCCGGGACAGGGGCCAACCACACAACTGACCCACTCGATGTCTTGGCCATCCAACCGTTGATCTTCTCGATCCCTCGATCAGTATTCACTGCGAATGCAGGCCGGTCTGTCGCAATCACTTATCTGGTGTCTGCCAGCGGTCACGCCGCCCCCTGCGCTCGCCGCCACTACCGCTGAACGTTCTTGCGGACTCCTGGCAAGACTCCGTCACTCTTTTCAACGGTAATGCCGGGAACTGGAAGTTTGGATCAGCCTCAAGAACCGCCAGGATTGCCAACGGTTACTACGAAAACCTGACCTATGATGCTGCAGGCAACGCCGGTGTTTTACTGAGCCAGACCTTTCAGTTCAAGGCTGCAAGAACTTACCGATTCGTCTATAACGTGGCGAATGTAAGCCCGCAACCTGACAACGTTGCACCGGTACTCAGCGTCAGTACTTCCAGCGGAATAGCGCTTGTGGGACGCTTTACTGTTCCCAGAAACAGAGTCTACTACGAGCAATCAGCTGACTTCAGAGTACCCGTCAGCGGCCCTTACACGATTTATATTCAAAACCACGAGGATCGTGGCGGCCATGGCGGCGCGCAGGGCGGGAACGACTTCTTTATCAACGCCATTTACGTTCAGCGATATCAATAAAGCCGGCCGCAGAGGTCAGGGAAAACTATTGTCTGGCAGGTATCGCTGACAAGCCGTAAATGATGTGGACGTGGGCAAGTCCGCTCCCATAGAGAGCTGCGTCGGTCACACATTTCTATCACGCCACAGAGTCTGTGGGAGCGCGCTTGTTCGCGAATGCGACCTCCCAGACAAAATATGTCGTCAGGCAGAAAAAACCCGCCACCCCATTGAACCGGCACGGCGGGTTTTGTCGTTTCAGACCTCGATCACACGGTATCCACCTTCAACGAATGATCATTCAGCATCCCGCTGATGATCGTCGCCGTGTCGTGCCCGCTGGCGATCATCCCGCCCGCCCCAGGCGTTACGCCGTAGTGGCTGGCAAGGTTGACGCCGGCGAGGTCGATGGTCTGGTTCGGCGTAGCGCCGGCCATCGCGCTGACGTCGATGCTGGTCACGACTGACGCGCCGGTACCGGTGACGGTGAAGTGCAGGTAGTCGTCCAGCGACGCTGTGGTGCCGTTTTCGCCTTGGAGCAGTTGCGACAGGTCGAGCTTGTCGGTGCCGGGGGTGAAGTCGGTGATGGTGTCGTGGCCGCTGTTGCCCTTGAGCCACTGGAAGGTGTCGGCTCCCGGCCCGCCAGTCATCGTGTTGTTGCCCATGCCGCCGATCAGCAAGTCATCGCCGCCACCGCCGTTGAGGATGTCGTTGCCCAATCCTCCGTTGATCACGTTGTTATTGTTGTCGCCGGTCAGGGTGTCGTTGAAGTTCGAGCCGACGAGGTTTTCGATGCCGGTGAGGGTGTCGGTGCCGGCACCGATGGTGTTTTGCGCACCGAGCAGGCTCAGGTTGACCGTCACCCCCGCTGTGGCGTGGGCGTAGCTGGCGGTGTCGATGCCGGTGCCGCCGTCGAGCAGGTCATTGCCCGGACCGCTGTAGAGCAAGTCGTTGCCGGCGCCGCCGTGCAGTTCGTTGTTGCCACTGCCTGCGGTGAGCACGTCGTTGCCGTCGCCACCGTTGAGGATGTTGTCGCCAGTACCGGCCACCAACACGTCATCCCCCGAGGTCCCGGTGAGAGTGTGGCCGTCCTGATAAGTGATGGTCACGTTGGCCGTGTCGCTGCCGCCATGGTTGTCGTTGGCGGTGTATGTGCCGTGGTAGTCCGGGGTGATGTCGTGCGCCCCGGCGTAGTTGACCGTCATGGTCAGTTGATAATTTTCCGCCGCCGTCGGGTTGCTGCCGCTGGTGTTGGTAATGTTGGTGATGTGGATCTGGTAGGTACCATCGGCGCTGGCGGTGATGGTGCCGCCGTCGGCAATGGCGACGAACGCGCCGCCATTGAGCGAATACTCCATGGTGATGTGCCCGGCCGCCAGGTTGTGATCCAGGTTGAGGGTTTCGCCCTGTTTCAGTTTGACGGTAATCAGGTCTTCATCGTTGGCATTGGCAGTGTTTACCGCGCCGAGATAGCCGCTGACCACAAGCATGGCGGTCATCGCCGCGGTGTTGGCGGCGAACGAATTGCGCACGTCGGCCAGGCTCTGGTTGGCTGCAGTGTTGCCCGTACCATTGAAGGTGATCGCACCTGTGCCGGTGAAGTCCGCACCTTTGGCGGCCCAACCGGTGTTGAAGGTGGTCGGCGAGGCGTTGAGCGTGTCGCCATTTGGATCGGTGTCGTTGGCCAGCAGCAGTTCGCCTGGCACGACGATGTTGCTCGACAGCACGTTGGTGATGACGTGGTCATCCGCTGCCACCGGAGGCGCGTTGGGGATCACTTTCACCGTCAGCGTCGAGCTGGCGAGGTCGCCGTCGTTGTCGCTGAGGGTGAAACCGATGTTCTCGGTGATCACCACCGCCGTGGTTTTCTGCGAGGTGTAGGTGTAGTCGCCGGTGTCGAGGTTGATCACCAGCGTGCCGCTGTTGTTGGTGGCGATGCTCAACGTGTTGTTCACAGTGTTGAAGGTGCCGTGGTTGACGCCTCCGGTCGCGGTCAACGAGCCTTGGCCGCTCAGGGCTTTCGGATCGTAGGTGTAGGTGGTGCCGTCAACGACGATGGATTTGATGAAGCCGCCATCGGCGCCGAACGTACCGCCCTCGCCCAACAGCGAACCGGTGACTGGCGCGCCTTCCACGGTGCCGGACAACACCGAGTTGAGCTGGTTGAGATCGGTGACCACCACCGCATTGGTGTTGGTGTGGCTGATGCCGTCATACGCCAGTGGATCCAGGTTGGCGTTGCTCACGCCGCTGCCGAGGCCGATCGCGTAGTTCTTGATGTTGTTGGCATCAAGGAACGCTTTGAGCGTGGCTTCATCGCTGGTGCCGATGTCCTGGCCATTGGTGGGTTTGCCATCGGAGAAGAAGTACCCGACGTTCTGCGCCCCGGTGAGTTTGCCCGAGGTGTTGAACGCGTTGTACATGGTCGCCACCGCGGCGTCATAGTTGGTGCCGCCACCGGCATTCAGGCCGGCGAGCAAGGCCTTCGCCGTCGCGACGTCGACCCATACCGAGGTGCGGTCGGTGGCGCTGCTGCTGAAGGTCACCAACTGTACTTTCACATCACCGAGATCATCGTATTTGTCGAGCAAGGCGCTGATCGCCTGTTTGGCCAGATCCAGCCGTGACAGGCCCGGCACGCCCGAGGCATCGGCCATACTGCCGGAGATGTCGAGGACGATGAGGATGTTCGAGTCGATCTCCACGGCGGCCACCGAACGATCCGAAGCGACCGCTTTCGGTACGTCGTCGACGATGTTGACGACGATGGTGCTGGTGGTGCTGTTGCCCAGTGCATCAGTGGCTTTGTAGGTGAAACTTTCGCTGAGGGTGTTCGCGCCGTCGTTGGCATTCGGCGTGGTTTTCGGTGCCGAGGTCAGCGTGTAGGTGTAGGTGCCGTCGGCGTTGAGCTGGATCTGCCCGTAAGTGCCGGTGGCGCTGCCGACCAGGGTGTAAGTGATCGCGCCGCTGCCGCCGGTGACTGCGCCGACCAGCGTGCCGGTGGCGGTTTCACCGGTGTTGGTCGGATCGCTGCCGGTGACCGTGCCGGGGGCCAGATCCTGGCCGTCCTTGGTCAGGTCGAGGGCTTTTTCGTAGACCGTCACGTCCTGGTCGACCGAGGCCACCAATTTGCTGTCGGCGACGTTGACGGTGATGGTCGTGGTGCTTTCGTCGCCGTCACCGTCGCGGATGGTGTAGGTGAACGTGTCGGTCGCACCCGGTGGGCTCACCGAGTTCGGATTGCTGTGATAAACGGCGTTGCCCAAAGCATCCAGGGTCAGGTAACCGAAGTTGCCGTTGATGTTGCTGTTGAGTCCGCCGATCGCCGACGTCGCGGTGTTGCTGCCGGCGCGCACGCCCACCACCGCACCGCCCGCCGCTGCGCCATCGGCACCGGTGACGTCGTTGCCGAGCACGCTGATATTGACCGTGCCGCCCTCCGTCACCGAACCAGTGTCGGCTTTGGCGGTAGGCAAATCATCGATGATATTGACGTTGATCTGCCCGGACGCGGTGCTGCCGTCGCCGTCGGTGGCGACAACGTTGAAGTTCTCAGTGAGGCTGTTGGCACCGTTACCGGTCGGATGCGCTTCGTTATCGACCAGGGTGTAGCTGTAGCTAACGACGCCAGTGCTGGCGTTATAACCGGTGATGGTCAGCGTGCTGCCCAGCGGCGTGGTAACCGATTGCGGGAAGCCTGCGGCGACACCGTTGGTGACGACGGCAATGCCGCCCACGGTCAGGGTTTGCAAGCCATCGAGTGCGGTGACGGTGAAGGTGCCGCTTTGGGTCAGCGCCGTCGGGTTGGGGCTAGTGCCGTCGCTGAGGTTTTTCTCGTAGACGGTGAGTTCACCACCATTGACGTCGAGGCCGTTGAGGATCACCGGGTCGTCGTTGTTGTGGATGTTCAGCACCAGATTGGCAGTGCTGGTATCGCCGTCCGAATCGGTGATGGTGTAGGTGAAAGTTTCGGTGCCGTTGCCATTGCCGTGCAGGTTTTTGAAATCGGTATCGTTGGTGTTCAGCGTGTAGGTGTAAGTGCCGTTGGCATTCAGCACCAAGGTGCCGTAGGTGCCGGTGAAGGTCCCAGCGGTGACCGGGCCAGTCGGTACTCGGTCGGCGCCTTGTACGTCGTTGGTCAGGACATTGCCGGTGAGGATCAGATTGGTTTCCGAGGCGGTGCCGACGTTGCTGTCGTTCACGGCTTTTGGCAGGTCGTCGATGATGTTCACATCGAGCGTCGCGTTGGCGGTGGTGCCGTTGTCGTCGACCACGGTGACGGCGAACTGCTCAGGCAAGTTGTTCGCGCCGTTGGCGGATGGATGCGCTTCGTTGTCGACCAGGGTGTAGCTGTAGCTGACAACGCCAGTTGTGGCGTTGAACCCGGTGATGGTCAACGTGCTGCCCAGCGGAGTGGTAACCGATTGCGGGAAGCCTGCGGCCACGCCGTTGGTAACGACGGCAATGCCACCGACGGTCAGCGTGGTGACACCGTCCAATGCGGTGATGGTGAACGTGCCGTTTTGGGTCAACGCAGCGGAATCGGGTGCACTGCCGTCGCTGAGGTTTTTCTCGTAAACCGTCAGCTCACCACCGTTCACATCGAGACCGCTGATGACCACTGGATCGTCGTTGTTGTGGATCTGCAGGACGAGGTTCGCAGTGCTGGTGTCGCCATCGGAGTCAGTGATGGTGTAGGCGAAGGTTTCGGTGCCGTTGCCACCGCCGTGCAGGTTTTTGAAGTCGGCGTCGCTGGTGTTGAGGGTGTAGGTATAAGTGCCGTTGGCATTCAGCACCAAGGTGCCGTAGGTGCCGGTGAAGGTCCCGGCAGTGACGGGGCCGCTGGGAACGCGGTCGGCGCCTTGCACATCGTTGGTCAGGACGTTACCGGTGAGGATCAGATTGGTTTCCGATGCGGTGCCGGTGTTGCTGTCGTTCACCGCTTTTGGCAGGTCGTCGATGATGTTCACATCGAGAGTCGCGTTGGCGGTGGTGCCGTTGTCATCGACCACGGTGACGGCGAACTGCTCAGGCAGGTTGTTCGCGCCGTTGGCGGTTGGATGCGCTTCGTTGTCGACCAGGGTGTAGCTGTAGCTGACAACCCCGGTAGTAGCGTTGAAACCGGTGATGGTCAGTGTGCTGCCCAGCGGTGTGGTGACCGATTGCGGGAACCCGGCAGCCACGCCATTGGTGACGACGGCGATGCCACCGATGGTCAGCGTGGTGACACCGTCCAATGCGGTAATGGTGAACGTGCCGTTTTGGGTCAACGCAGCGGAGTCCGGGGCACTGCCATCGCTGAGGTTTTTCTCGTAAACCGTCAGCTCACCACCGTTCACATCGAGGCCGCTGATGACCACTGGATCGTCGTTGTTGTGGATCTGCAAGACGAGGTTCGCAGTGCTGGTATCGCCATCGGAATCGGTGATGGTGTAGGCGAAGGTTTCGGTGCCGTTGCCACCACCGTGCAGGTTTTTGAAGTCGGCGTCGTTGGTGTTGAGGGTGTAGGTGTAAGTGCCGTTGGCATTCAACACCAAAGTGCCGTAGGTGCCGGTAAAGGTCCCTGCGGTGACCGGGCCAGTCGGTACGCGGTCGGCGCCTTGTACGTCATTGGTCAGGACGTTGCCGGTGAGGATCAGATTGGTTTCCGAGGCGGTGCTGACGTTACTGTCATTCACCGCTTTTGGCAGGTCGTCGATGATGTTCACATCGAGAGTCGCGTTGGCCGTTGTGCCGTTGTCATCGACCACGGTGACGGCGAACTGCTCAGGCAGGTTATTCGCGCCATTGGCGGTTGGATGCGCTTCGTTGTCGACCAGGGTGTAGCTGTAGCTGACGACACCGGTTGTGGCGTTGAACCCAGTGATGGTCAACGTGCTGCCCAGCGGTGTGGTGACCGATTGCGGGAACCCGGCAGCCACGCCATTGGTGACGACGGCGATGCCACCGACGGTTAACGTTGTCACGCCATCGAGTGCTGTAATGGTGAAGGTGCCGTTTTGGGTCAACGCAGCGGAATCCGGCGCACTGCCGTCGCTGAGGTTTTTTTCGTAAACCGTCAGCTCACCACCGTTCACATCGAGGCCGCTGATGACCACCGGATCGTCGTTGTTGTGGATCTGCAAGACGAGGTTCGCCGTGCTGGTGTCGCCATCGGAGTCAGTGATCGTGTAGGCAAACGTCTCGGTGCCATTGCCGCCGCCGTGCAGGTTTTTGAAGTCGGCGTCGTTGGTGTTCAGCGTGTAGGTGTAAGTGCCATTGGCGTTGAGCACCAATGTGCCGTAGGTGCCGGTGAAGGTGCCTGCGGTGACGGGGCCAGTCGGCACGCGGTCGGCGCCTTGCACATCGTTGGTCAGGACGTTGCCGGTGAGGATCAGATTGGTTTCTGATGCGGTGCCGGTGTTGCTGTCACTCACGGCTTTTGGCAGGTCGTCGATGATGTTCACATCGAGGGTCGCGTTAGCGGTTGTGCCGTTGTCATCGACCACGGTAACGGCGAACTGCTCAGGCAGGTTGTTCGCACCGTTGGCGGTTGGATGCGCTTCGTTGTCGACCAGCGTGTAGCTGTAGCTGACGACACCGGTTGTGGCGTTGAACCCAGTGATGGTCAACGTGCTGCCCAGCGGTGTGGTGACCGATTGCGGGAACCCGGCAGCCACGCCATTGGTGACGACGGCGATGCCACCGACGGTTAACGTTGTCACGCCATCGAGTGCTGTAATGGTGAAGGTGCCGTTTTGGGTCAACGCAGCGGAATCCGGCGCACTGCCGTCGCTGAGGTTTTTTTCGTAAACCGTCAGCTCACCACCGTTCACATCGAGGCCGCTGATGACCACCGGATCGTCGTTGTTGTGGATCTGCAAGACGAGGTTCGCCGTGCTGGTGTCGCCATCGGAGTCAGTGATGGTGTAGGTGAAGGTCTCGGTCCCATTACCACCACCGTGCAAATTTTTGAAATCAGCGTCGGTCGGATTCAGCGTATAGGTGTACGTGCCATTGGCATTCAGCACCAAAGTCCCGTAGGTCCCGGTAAACGTACCCGCAGTCACCGGGCCGGTCGCTACACGGTCTGCGCCCTGCACATCGTTGGTCAGAACGTTGCCGGTCAACGTCAGATTGGTTTCCGACGCCGTGCCCGCATTCGAGTCATCCACGGCTTTTGGCAGGTCATCGACAATGTTCACGTCCAGCGAGGCATTGGCAGTGGTGCCGTTGTCATCGACCACCGTCACCGCGAACTGTTCGTTGAGCGTGTTGGCGCCATTGGCTGTCGGGTGCGCGTCGTTGTGATCCAGGGTGTAGCTGTAACTGACAACACCGGTCGCAGCGTTGAAACCGGTAATGGTCAGTGTGCTGCCCAGCGGCGTGGTGACCGATTGCGGGAACCCGGCAGCCACGCCATTGGTGACGACGGCGATACCACCAATGGTCAGCGTTGTGACGCCATCGAGTGCCGTGATGGTGAACGTGCCGTTTTGCGTCAACGCCGCAGAATCCGGTGCACTGCCGTCGCTGAGGTTTTTCTCGTAAACCGTCAGCTCGCCACCCTCGACGTTCAAGCCGTTGATGATCACTGGGTCATCGTTGTTGTGGATCTGCAAGACGAGGTTTGCGGTGCTTTTGTCACCATCCGAATCGGTGATGGTGTAGGTGAAGTTCTCTGTGCCGTTGCCGCCGCCGTGGAGGTTTTTGAAGTCGGCGTCGTTGGTGTTCAGCGTGTAGGTGTAAGTGCCGTTGGCGTTGAGTACCAGCGTGCCGTAAGTGCCGGTAAAAGTGCCAGCGGTGACGGGGCCGGTCGGTACGCGGTCGGCGCCTTGCACGTCATTGGTCAGCACGTTGCCGGTCAGCGTCAGCGAGGTTTCCGAAGCCGTCGAAGCGTTGCTGTCATCCACTGCTCTGGGCACGTCATCGGTGATATTGACGTCGAGCGTGCCAGTCGCGGTGTCGCCATTGCTGTCGCCGGCAATCACCGTGAACTGTTCGCTGAGGTTGTTCGCGCCATCACCGGCAGCGTGGGCCTCATTGCCGTTGAGGGTGTAGCTGTAAGTGACCACGCCGGTGGCCGGGTTGTACCCGGTGATGGTCAGGGTGTTGCCCAATTGTGTGGTGATCGACTGCGGAAAACCGACCGCCACCCCTGCATTGATCAGGTTGATGCCGCCAACACTGAGGCTGCTCAAACCGTCCGGCGCCGTCACCGTGAAGCTGCCGCTCTGCGTCAGCGCACCGGGATTGGCAGCCGAGCCGTCAGGCAGATTGGCTTCATTGAGAGTCAACTCACCGCCAGGCACGGCCAGGCCGCTGAGGGTCACGATGTTGTTGATCGGTGGCGGCACGATGGGCGCCGGGGTGCCGTTGTCGACGACAACGTTGTGCCGCTCTTCGGGAAACTCGGGAATACCGCCGAACCCGGCAGTCGGGAAGCCAATGATCGGGTCTACCCGCCCGCCGACTTCCGTCAGCAAGACAAAACTGTGACCGCCGCCCAATTCTCCAGGCGCGCCGCCCGGTGCGTTGGGGCCGGCGGCGGTGGCTTCAGCGGTTTTGGTCGGGTCGTCACCGGCGGCAATGGCTTTCTGGATCTGCTCGACGTCGGTCAGTTGCGCTTCGCTCGGCGTCACCGCCTCCGGCGCATTCACATGCGCGGCCTGATCGGCGAGCAATTGGCCGGTCATGGTCAGGCTGCTGTCGCGGCCCAGGGTCAGTTCCTGGCCATTTTGCAGATGAACGGCAACGGCGCCTTCCGCCCCGGTGATCAGTTGATCGCCGGCAAACAGGCGGTCGCCCTCAACCAGAGCACGACGGGTGCCGTCGGTTGCCTGGGCGAAAACCTGGCCAATGACTTTAATGACTGTACCGATGAGCGTTGCCATGTGAAATCCTCCGCTGCCGACCACCGTCGGCACTGGTAAGCGAAGCAGCCCATGGCTCAATCGGGTTGTCGGGGCGACGCTCGCACCCTCGACAGTTCGTTTCGCAGGTCGCGCCCGATGAGGAAATTTCAGTGCTATCAAGCACTTCCGAGCCCTGATCAAGACCGCTTGCCTGCTAACGCTACGTAACGGCGGTGAATCACCCGAGTGACAAAAAACTGTCGCTCATTTGCCGCTACGCGTCCCTCCCCTTCAGCAGTACTTCGCCGTATGTCGCAAAGTGAGTGGAACTTTCCTCAAGCCTTTTTGCGCTCCCTAAAGCACCTAAAACAAAGGCTTTCGTGCTGAACAATGTGCCGGTTTTTACAAAGCGCATAAGTTTTTTTCGGCATAAGCCTTATGAAAATTTTTTCTTAGCTACGCTTCAGGATGTTCTTAGCTCTGTTGTTACAAGAGTGAAACGCTTACAGCTAAAAATATCGTCAAATATTTGGCGACAGTAACACACCATCAGGACTCAGGGAGATGCACCCATGCGCGTTCTAACCCCCCTCTGCAGCGCGGTTTTGCTGGCCATGGCTTGCACTTCTCAAGCCCAGGCCATGAACCTCACCGAGGCGATCCAAAGCACCATCGCCACCCACCCGGAACTCGCCTCGCGCGTGGACGCCCGCCTTTCAGCTGATGAACAAGTCAAAGTGGCCAAGGGCGGGTTCTATCCGTCCGTCGACTTGAACGCCGCTTACGGTCGCGGCTACAGCGATAACACCAACACTCGCGCGTTTGGCAATCACGACACGCGCATTCTCAATTACACCCAGTCCGAGCTGCGTCTGCGGCAAATGCTCTTCGACGGTTTCAACACCGCCAACGAGGTCGAGCGCACCAAGGGCGTGTCCAACTCGCGCGCTTACTACGCACAAGGCACTGCTCAGGATCTGGCGCTGCGCACCATTGAGGTCTACCTCGAAGTGCTCAAGCGCCGCGAACTGGTGACACTGGCCCGGAACAATTTGCAGGCGCACTTGCGGGTCAACGATCAGATCGGCCTGCGCACCGAGCGCGGCATTGGCAGCACCGCCGACTCCGATCAATCGGTCGCCCGTAAAGCGCTGGCGCAAAACAACCTCGACACTGCCGAAGTCGACCTGGCGGATGCCGAGTCGAATTTCTACAGCGTGGTCGGGCGCATGCCCGACGAGTTGGAAGCGCCACCGTCGACCCGTGGGGAATTGCCCACGAGCCTGCCTGAAGCCCAGCAGAGCATGGTCGAGAACAACCCGTATCTGAAATCGGCGCAGGCTGACGTGCAATCGGCCGAGAGCCAGTACGAAGTTGCCAAGTCGCCGTTTTATCCACGCTTCGACGCTGAAGCAGCGGTGGGCGCGAACAACAACGTGCAGGGCGACGAAGGCCACGACAACGAATGGCGTGTCGGCGTGATCATGAACTACAACCTGTTCCGTGGCGGCAGCGACAAGGCCCGACTGGCCTCCGACGCGCACCAGATCAATCAGGCGATGGACATCCGCAACAACGCCCTGCGTCAGCTCAACGAAAACATTCACCTGGCCTGGAACGCGATGGTCAATGCCAAGAAGCAAACCCCGACCGCCCGCGAATACGCCGAAACCACCAAACGCGTACGCGCCGCGTATCAGGATCAGTTCGGCCTCGGCCAACGTACCCTGCTCGACTTGCTCGACAGCGAAAACGAGCTCTACAACGCCAACCGCCGCTACACCGAAATTCGCTACACCGAGGAATACTCGATGTACCGCGTGCTGGCGAACATGGGTCAGTTGTTGAGCAAACAACGGGTGGTATTGCCAGCGGATGCGATCGCCGCGACCGAGGTGAAAAACGAAGCACGCCTGCCGGAACTGAAGTAAGCGAAAACCTTGTGGCGAGGGAGTTTGCTCCCGCTTGAGTGCGCAGCACTCAAGCTCTCGACACCGTTGGTTTCATGGGGCTGCTGCGCAGCCCATCGGGGATACATCCCCTCGCCACAGGTAATTGGGCAGCCATCAAGAGGGACGATCAATATGACCAGCATGGAACCCGGCCACTCCGGGGTCGATCCGCGGCTGAGCTTCGATGATCCGTTACTCGACGGTCTGTTGATCCTCTGCAAACTCCATGGCGCGACAGTCAGTCGTGCCAGCCTGAGTGCCGGGCTGCCGTTGAACAAACAACGCCTGAGCCTCGACCTGCTGCCCCGCGCCGCCGCCAGGGCCGGTTTGCAGGCGCGGATTTTGCGCCGCGAACTGAAAAACATCTCGCCACTCAACCTGCCGATCCTGTTATTGCTCAACGACGGTCGCACCGCCGTGTTGCGGCGTTTTGGCGATGACGGCAAAGCGCTGATCCTGCCCAGTGAAGCCGATGGCGGCGAGCAGTGGGTCAGCCGCGACGAACTCAGCGAACACTACAGCGGCCAGGCGCTGTTCGCTCGGCCCCGGCATGAACTCGAAGACCTCCGTTCGCCGCTGGTACCCCGCGTGCATGCCTGGTTTCGCGACACCTTGAAGCTATCGAAATGGCTCTACAGCGACGCGATACTCGCCAGTTTCCTGATCAACCTGTTGGGCCTGATGGTGCCGCTGTTCGTCATGCAGACTTACGACCGCGTGGTGCCGAATCAAGCCACGTCGACCCTGTGGGTGCTGTCGATCGGCCTGCTCATCGGCACCGGTTTCGAACTGGTGCTGCGGGTGGTGCGCGCGCACTTGCTCGACACCGCCGGGAAGAAAACCGATGTGATTCTTTCTGCGACGTTGTTTGAACGCATCACTGGCATGTCGATGAAGGCACGGCCGGCGACCATCGGCGGTTTCGCGCAGAGCATTCATGACTTCCAGGGCCTGCGTGAGTTTCTGACAGCGGTGACGTTGACCAGCCTGATCGACTTGCCTTTTGTTGTACTGATGCTGGTGGTGATCGGTTTGCTCGGCGGCTGGCTGGTGGTCATTCCGTTGCTGGCGTTTCCGATCACCATCATCTTCGCGCTGGCGATTCAAGTGCGTCTGCGCGACACCGTACAGAAGAGCCTGAGCCTGGGCGCCGAACGTCAGGCGGTGCTGATCGAAACCCTCGGCGGGCTGGAAACCCTCAAGGCCTGCAGCGCCGAAAGCGAGCGTCAGCACAAATGGGAAAGTACCCACGGCGCCCTCACCCGCCTCGACAGCCACGCGCGCAATCTGTCGGCGCTGGCGACCAATGGCACACTGTTCATTCAGCAGTTTTCCGGGATGGCGACGATTGTTGCCGGGGTTTACAGCATCATCGCCGGCAACCTCAGTGTCGGCGCACTGGTCGCCAGTTACATGCTCGGCAGCCGTGTACTCGCGCCGCTGGGGCAGATCGCCGGGCTGATCACCCGTTACCAGCAAGCGCAACTGACCATGAAAAGCACCGATGCGCTGATGTCGCTGCCGCAAGAGCGCGACGGCAAACAGCGACCGCTGGAACGCACACAACTGCAAGGCGCTCTGGACGTGAGCGGCGTGACTTTTCACTACAACGGCCAGAATGCGCCGGCCCTGAGCAATGTCAGTTTCAGCCTCAAACCGGGTGAGCGGGTCGGCATCATTGGCCGCAGTGGTTCGGGCAAAAGCACCCTGGCGCGACTGGTGATGGGCTTCTACGAACCCGAAGAAGGCCAGTTGCTGCTCGATGGTCTTGACCTGCGGCAACTGGATGTCGCCGACCTGCGCCAGCAGATCGGATACGTCGCCCACGACCTGCCGCTGCTGGCCGGCAGCCTGCGCGACAACCTGACCCTCGGTGCGCGCTACATCAGCGATTCACGCATGCTCGAAGTGGCGGAGCTGACCGGTGTCACCGAGTTGGCCCGCCAGCATCCGCAAGGTTTCGACCGGCCAGTGGGCGAACGTGGACAACTGCTCTCCGGGGGGCAACGCCAAGCGGTGTTGCTGGCGCGCTCGCTGCTACTCGACCCGCCGATCATGTTGCTCGACGAACCGACCAGCGCCATGGACAACAGCAGCGAAGACCAACTGCGGCAGAAACTGCATGACTGGGTACAAGGCAAAACCCTGCTGCTGGTCACCCACCGCACCTCGATGCTGAGCCTGGTGGATCGGCTGTTGGTGCTGGACAACGGTCGTGTCGTCGCCGACGGCCCGAAAGACGCGGTCATCGATGCACTGCGCAAGGGCCGCGTCGGCTCGGCGGCGGTGTAGATGCGTACACATGATCATGGCTTTCACCAACCCAATGGTTTGCATAGAACCTGTGCCTGCACAGAACCTGTGGCCTGCACAGAACCTGTGGCGAGGGGATTTATCCCCGTTTGGGTGCGCAGCGCCCATAAGATTTTTGGGGCTGCTGCGCAACCCAACGGGGATAAATCCCCTCGCCACGGGGAAACTCTCTGGCCACAGAGAAGTTTTCTGGTCACTGGGAAATTCTCTGGCCCACAGGGAAGCTTTCTGCTCACTGGGAAGCGTATGGGTCACTGGTTTGTCATGCAGTTTGATTTTTCTTAATTGAGGGGTATCGCCCCATGTCGGCTTCTTCAGATAGCAAATCACGCGGCTACTTCGACAGCTTCGGCAAAAGCGCCGAGGCCGAGTTCATGCCGGAAACCGCCGGCGCCTCGTTGCAGGATTCGCCGCGCTGGTCGCGCGTTACCGTGTGGCTGGCGGCGGCGTTGCTGATCAGCGCACTGGTCTGGGCCAAGTTCGCCGTGCTCGAAGAAGTGACCATGGGCGAAGGCAAGGCGATTCCATCGAGCAAGGTCCAGGTGATCCAGAACCTTGAGGGCGGCATCGTTACCGAAATCTTCGTGCGTGAAGGGCAGATGGTGAACAAGGGCGACAAGCTGTTGCGCCTGGATGACACGCGTTTTCTATCGAACAAGGGTGAAAGCGAGGCCGATCGCTATGCGCTGACCGCGCAGGTTGAACGCCTCTCCGCCGAAGCCGAGGGACGTCCGTTCAAGCTGTCTGACGAGGTGGTCGCCAAGGCGCCACAGGTCGCCGAAGACGAACGGGCGCTGTACGACCAGCGCCAGCGCCGGCTGGCCAGTGAGCAACGCACCCTCACCGAACAACTGCGCCAGAAAACTCAGGAGCTGGCCGAATTTCGCTCCAAGCAAGGCCAGTTCAGCTCCAGCCTCGCGTTGCTGCAGCAAGAGATGAACATGTCGGCGCCGCTGGTCGGCACGGGCGCGGTATCGCCAGTGGAAATCCTGCGGCTCAAGCGCAGCGCGGTGGAAATTCGTGGCTCGCTGAACGCGACGACGCTGGCGATCCCCCGGGCGGAATCGGCGATCAACGAGATCAAGAGCAAGATCGACGAATCGGAACAGACCTTCCGCTCCGACGCGGCCAAGGACCTCAATCAGAAACGCACCGACCTGTCGAAAATCACCGCTTCCAGCATCGCCATCGACGACCGAGTCAGCCGCACAACCGTCACTTCGCCGGTGCATGGCGTGATCAAGCAACTGAAGGTCAACACCATCGGCGGCGTGGTTCAGCCGGGCAGTGACATGGTCGAAATCGTGCCGCTGGAAGACAATTTGTTGATTGAAGCCAAGGTGCGGCCGCAGGACGTCGCGTTCCTGCATCCAGGTCAGAAAGCCATGGTCAAGTTCAGTGCTTATGACTACACGATTTACGGTGGGCTGAGCGCCAAGCTTGAGCTGATCGGCGCTGACACGATTACTGACGACAAGGGCAACAGCTTCTATCTGATTCAGGTCAGGACCGATAAAAACCATTTGGGCGGGGACGTGAAACCGTTGCTGATCATTCCGGGGATGGTGGCGACGGTGGATATTATTACCGGGGAGAAAAGTGTCCTGGATTATCTGCTGAAACCGGTGCTGAAGGCACGGACCGAGGCGATGCGCGAACGATAGATATCGCCGTAATCTGCGTTGACTGTGCAATTGCTATCGCGAGCAGGCTCACTCCTACATTTGGAATGCGTTCCCCTGTAGGAGTGAGCCTGCTCGCGATAGCGCCGGCCCAACCGACAATTATTTATCGCCATGATTACGCTGAAAGGTCTCCTCCCCCATCGCCGCAATCTGCCCCTCGATCAATGCCTCGAACGGCTTCAGCAACGGCGCAAACGTCGTCGGCGCTTCGAGAGTTTCCAGCGCCTGCACAATCGCCTCAACCGTCGACAACGCTCCCGGCCCCGGAGCCTTGCGCAATCGATAGCGCGATATGCCCCCCTCGGTCAGCGTCACCCGTGGCAACGCCGCCAGCAGCGGATTGAGGTGCAGCATCTTGCGCGCCTTGCGCCATGTGCCGTCCGGCACGACCAGCAACAGCGGCTCAGCAGACTCGGTGTAAGCCTGCATCGGCTGCGCATCGTCCGCCGGAAACAACAACCGCGCCCGATACCCCGGCCGGTTCAGCAACGTCGGCAAATCCTCGAACACTTCACCGACAATCAGTTCGGCATTGGTCAACCCGAGTGCCGCCAACCGCGCCGTATTCAACGCATGATTGACCTCGCTCGGATGCTGCAACAGCAGCACCCGTGTGCGGCTGTCGAGGCTCGGGATCAGCGCGCACAGGCAATGGGTTTGTGGGCGCAGGCAGCGCGGGCATTGAATTCTGGGCATCGTTCTTAGGCCTGATTGAGCTGTGCTTTGAGCAAATCACGGAAGGTCTGGATCAGCGGCTCACGGCTACGACCGCGGCGCATGATCATTGAAAACGGTGCCTGATAGCCAAACGTCGCTGGCAACAAAACCCGCAAATCACCCTTGTCGGCCCATGCCTGAGCGTAGTGCTCCGGCAGATAACCGATATAGGCCCCGGACAGCACCAGAATCAGCTGCGCCTCCATACTTTCCACGGTCGCGGCGCTGTGTTTGAAGCCGTGCCGGGCGAGTTCCGCCTGGCTCCAGTAACCGCGCCCGACCATGCGTTGCTGAGTGATGACCTGCTCTGGAATGCGCCGTTCATTGAACAATGGATGCCGACTACTGCAATACAACCAGTGCTGCTCACGGTACAGCGGCATGTAGACCAGACCGCTCATGCGCGTGGAAAACGCGCCGATGGCCAGATCGAGGCGGTTGTCCTGCACACCGAGTTGCAGCTCATACGGGCTCATCACCGACAAATGCAAATGCACCGCCGGGTGTTCCTGACTGTAGGCGCCGATGGCTTCGGCGAACGGCAGGGCCTTGTCGCTGACAGTGGAGTCGATCACGCCGAGGTTGAGCGTGCCGCGCAGTTCGCCCTTGAGCGCGGCGGCGTATTGCTCGAAGCCTTCGAGTTCGGCGAGCAGGCGCAGGGTTTCCTGATGGAACAGTTCACCTTTGCTGGTCAGGCTGAACCCGCCACGCCCGCGATGGCACAGCACGAGCCCAAGCGCGGCTTCGAGCTGGCTCATGTAGGTGCTGATCGCCGAGGTCGACAGGTTGAGTTCCTGCTGCGCGTTGGCGAAACCCTGATGGCGCACGACGCTGACGAAGATGCGTAATAGTTTCAGGTCGGGTAAAGCGTTGGCCATGCGGCTCTCCAAACATCTGTCGAACACTGATAACTTTGTGGTGAGGGGATTTATCCCCGATGGGTGGCGAAGCCGCCCCACGCCTGCAAATCGATTCATCAGGCATGCCGCGAGCAACGAATTTACGACTGCTGCGCAGCCGATCGGGGATAAATCCCCTCGCCACAGGGGTATCGGTGCAGGTTCGGGAAGTCTATCTCCAGCCTTGGCATTAGTTTAGAAAAATCTGAACTAAGTTTTTGCCCGTAGCGATTCTTTCGCCGCACTACATTTCGCATCATCGGCCCCACAGCGGCGTCCGAACCTTTGCTGAACGGTGCGCCGACATAAATAAAACAAAGACGATGAGGCCTTACCCGTGGACAAGATTCTTCACCAACCACTGGGCGGCAACGAAATGCCGCGCTTCGGCGGCATCGCCACCATGCTCCGACTCCCACACGTACCCACTGCTGCCGGTCTGGACGCTGCCTTCGTTGGCGTGCCACTGGACATCGGTACTTCGCTGCGCCCAGGCACACGCTTCGGGCCACGCGACATCCGCACCGAATCGGTGATGATTCGCCCGTACAACATGGCCACCGGCGCTGCGCCGTTCGACTCGCTGGCGGTGGCCGACATCGGTGACGTGGCGATCAACACCTTCAACCTGCTCGACGCCGTGCGCATCATCGAAGAAGCCTACGACAACATCCTCGAGCACAACGTGATCCCGATGACCCTGGGTGGCGACCACACCATCACCCTGCCGATCCTGCGTGCCATTCATAAAAAGCACGGCAAGGTCGGTCTGGTACACATCGATGCCCACGCTGACGTCAACGATCACATGTTCGGCGAGAAAATCGCTCACGGTACGACCTTCCGTCGCGCTGTCGAAGAAGGCCTGCTGGACTGCGACCGCGTGGTGCAAATTGGTCTGCGTGCGCAGGGCTACACCGCCGATGACTTCAACTGGAGCCGCGATCAGGGCTTCCGCGTGGTGCAGGCCGAAGAGTGCTGGCACAAGTCGCTGGCGCCGTTGATGGCCGAAGTCCGCGAGAAAGTCGGCGGCGGTCCGGTATACCTGAGCTTCGACATCGACGGCATCGACCCGGCCTGGGCGCCAGGCACTGGCACCCCGGAAATCGGTGGTCTGACGACCATTCAGGCGATTGAAATCGTCCGTGGCTGCCAAGGCCTCGACCTGATCGGTTGCGATCTGGTAGAAGTCTCGCCCGCTTACGACACCACCGGTAACACCTCGCTGCTGGCCGCCAACCTGCTGTACGAAATGCTCTGCGTACTGCCAGGCGTAGTCCACCGCTGAGGATCGGGTCATGAACGAACGTGATCAGGTTTTGCACGCGGCCGCCGAGCTGGTAGCCGCCTTCGCCCGTAACGATCGCGACGCTTACTTCGGTGCGTTCAGCACCGACGCGAGCTTCGTCTTCTACACCCTCGAACAGCCTTTGCTGTCGCGCGATGCCTATCAGGCCTTGTGGGACAACTGGCGCGCCGAGGATGGCTTCGAGGTGCTCTCGTGCACCTCGAGCAACGCCTTCGTCAGCCTGCAAGGTGACGTGGCGATTTTCATCCATGACGTGGCCACCGAGCTGCGCATGCAAGGGGAGCAACACTTCAGCCAGGAGCGCGAGACGATTGTTTTCAAGAAACAAGCGTCGAGCCTAGAACAACAAGGCCATTGGCTGGCCTGCCACGAACATTTGTCCGCAATGCCGGAAGGGCTGCCATCCCCTTAGCCAAGACAGGTGACGTTCACGCACGATGAACGCGCCTTTATGATCGGAGCAGATCATGAATAACAACAACAACGACCAAAGCCTTACGCAGATTGAAACCCACGGGGTCGAACAGATCCCGGACAACGAACGCACCGCAGGCCCGACGGACTTGTTCCGGATGATCTTCGGTGGTTCGAATACCTTTGCCACCGCCGTGCTCGGCAGTTTCCCGGTGCTGTTCGGTCTGTCGTTTCAGGCCGGCGTCTGGGCGATTGTGTCGGGCGTATTGCTCGGCTCGCTGATCCTCGCACCGATGGGCCTGTTCGGCCCGCTCAACGGCACCAACAACGCCGTGTCGTCCGGTGCACACTTCGGCGTGCACGGGCGGATCGTCGGCTCGTTCCTGTCGCTGTTGACCGCTATCGCGTTTTTCTCGCTCTCGGTGTGGAGTTCGGGGGATGCGCTGATCGGTGGTGCGAAACGCCTGATCGGTCTGCCGGAAACCGACCTGACCCTGGGCCTGGCCTACGGCCTGTTCGCGATCCTGGTGCTGACCGTGTGCATCTACGGCTTCCGCTTTTTGCTGTGGGTGAACAAGATCGCGGTGTGGAGCGCCAGCCTGTTGTTCCTGCTGGGCATCTTCGCCTTCGCTGGTCCTTTCGACGCGCACTACGCTGGCACCGTCAGCCTCGGTCAGCCGGGCTTCTGGGCGGCGTTCATAGGCGCTGCGCTGGTGGCGATGAGCAACCCGATTTCCTTCGGGGCGTTCCTCGGCGACTGGTCGCGCTACATCCCGCGTGACACCTCCAAGCAACGCATCATGGCGGCAGTTGTGCTGTCGCAGATCGCTACGTTCATCCCGTTCCTGTTCGGCCTGACCACGGCGACCATCGTTGCGATCAAGGCACCGGACTACATCGCCGCGAACAACTATGTCGGTGGTTTGCTGGCGGTGTCGCCAAGCTGGTTCTTCCTGCCGGTGTGCCTGATTGCGGTGATCGGTGGCATGTCGACCGGCACCACCTCGCTGTATGGCACCGGCCTGGACATGTCCAGCGTGTTCCCGCGCGTGCTGTCCCGCGTGAAAGCGACGCTGCTGATCGGCGTACTGTCGATTGCCTTCATCTTTATCGGGCGCTTTGCAGCGAACCTGGTGCAGAGCGTGTCGACTTTCGCTGTACTGATCATCACCTGCACCACGCCATGGATGGTGATCATGATCATCGGTCTGCTGGTGCGTCGCGGCTTCTATTGCCCGGATGACCTGCAAGTGTTCACTCGCGGCGAACAAGGCGGACGCTACTGGTTCAGCCACGGCTGGAACTGGCGTGGTCTGGGCGCGTGGATCCCGAGTGCGGCAGTCGGCCTGTGCTTCGTCAATCTGCCGGGGCAATTTGTCGGCCCACTGGGCGAGATGGCGGGTGGCATCGACATCAGTTTGCCGGTGACCCTGGGCCTGGCTTCGGTGGTGTACCTGACGCTGTTGAGCCTGTTCCCGGAACCGCGCGAAGTGTTCGGCCCGAAGGATGCCCGCAGCCAATTCATAGAGAAACCTGAACTGCGTCAAGCCGCCTGACGCCGATCCCCTGTGGGAGCGAGCCTGCTCGCGATGACGGCGGCACATCCAACAATGATGTGGCTGACAGACCGCTATCACGAGCAGGCGAAGGCCTACAAAGGGCAGTCCTACAGAACCAATTTGTTTCACCATAAAAAAGACAATCGGAGACACGCCATCATGGCTTTGGATTTATTCGTCGTACTCATCTACGCCGCCGCGATGTTGATTCTTGGCTATTACGGCATGCGCAAGGCCAAGACCAACGAAGACTTTCTGGTTGCCGGTCGTAACCTCGGCCCGACCTTGTACATGGGCACCATGGCCGCGACCGTACTGGGTGGCGCGTCCACCGTCGGCACCGTGCGTCTGGGTTATGTGCATGGCATCTCCGGTTTCTGGCTGTGCGCAGCATTGGGTTGCGGCATCGTTGCGCTGAACCTGTTCCTCGCCAAACCACTGCTGAAACTGAAGATCTACACCGTTACCCAGGTGCTGGAAAAACGCTACAACCCGATGGCCCGCTCGGCGAGCGCGGCGATCATGCTGGCCTACGCACTGATGATCGGCGTGACCTCGATCCTCGCCATCGGCACTGTGTTGCAAGTGCTGTTCGGTCTGCCGTTCTGGGTGTCGGTATTGCTCGGCGGTGGCGTGGTGGTGATCTACTCGGCCATCGGCGGCATGTGGTCGCTGACCCTGACCGACATCGTCCAGTTCGTGATCAAGACCGTAGGCCTGATGTTCATCTTGTTGCCGATCTGCCTGTACCGCGTTGGCGGTTGGGACGAACTGGTGCTGAAGCTGCCGGCAGCCGCCTTCAACTTCACCACCATTGGCTGGGACACGATCATCACCTATTTCATGATCTACTTCTTCGGCATCCTGATCGGCCAGGACATCTGGCAACGGGTGTTCACCGTCAAGAATGAAAAAGTCGCCAAATACGCCGGCAGCTTCGCAGGTGTCTACTGCATCCTCTACGGTCTGGCCTGCGCCCTGATCGGCATGGCAGCACACGTACTGATCCCGGATCTGGACAACGTCAACAACGCCTTTGCCGCCATCGTCAAACTGTCGCTGCCGGACGGCATCCGTGGTCTGGTGATCGCTGCTGCACTGGCCGCGATGATGTCCACCGCCAGCGCCGGCCTGCTGGCGGCGGCCACCACCCTGACCGAAGACCTGCTGCCGAAACTGCGCGGCGGTAAACAGTCGAGCCTGCGCATCAACCGCCTGTTCACCCTGCTGACCGGCGTCGTCGTGCTGGGCATCGCGCTGGTAGTGAACGACGTCATCAGCGCTCTGACGCTGGCCTACAACCTGTTGGTGGGTGGCATGCTGATCCCGCTGATCGGGGCGATCTTCTGGAAACGCGCGACCACTGCCGGCGCCATCGCCAGCATGGGCCTGGGTTTCGCCACCGCGCTGCTGTTCATGTTCAAGGACGGTCTGGATGCCAACACACCGATCTACTACAGCCTGGCCGTGAGTCTGGTGAGTTTTGTGGTGGTGAGTCTGGTCTCCCCTCGCCCGGCGACGGTGGCGAGTGCGATCTAAGCTTTGATGTAACGACTTGATGCTTTCTTCGACGGGTGTGGCGTCGGTTGCCACACCCGTTTTTTTCGTCTGGAGAAAATGATTTATGAAGATCGTTTCTCGCGATCAGTGGTTTGAAGTGCAACACCTGAGCAATGGCATTCGGCTGATTCACGAGCCGTACATTCGCCCGTTCTACCGCTGCAACCTTTGGCACGTTCAGGGACGCGACAAAGACCTGTTGCTCGACAGCGGTTCGGGGCTGGTCAGCCTGCGCGAACAATTGCCATGGATTACCGAACGACCACTGGTGGCAGTCGCCAGTCATTGCCACTTCGACCATATCGCCGGTCATCATGAGTTTGCTGAACGGCTGGTGCATCGCGCCGAAGCGGACATTCTTGCGGCGCCCGACGGTGAGAATGATCTGAGCCGTGCGTTCGTCGGCGATGACATGTTTGAGGCGCACCCGGATTGCCCGTTGTGCTACGCCGAATACCGGGTCAAGGCTGCGCCGGCGACCGGTTTCGTCGAGGACGGTGATGTGCTCGATCTGGGCAATCGCACGCTGCAGGTGCTGCATACGCCGGGCCATTCGCCGGGTGGCATCAGCCTGTATGAAGCGGCGACTGAAACCCTGTTCAGCGGCGATATCATTTACGACGGGCCGTTGATCGAAGACGCCTACCATTCCAATCTGCAGGATTACGCGGCCAGTTTGCGCCGTTTACAGGCGTTACCGATTCGGACGGTGCATGGCGGGCATTTCGGCAGTTTCTCCGGTGGACGTTTGCGTTCGATGATTGACGAATGGTTGCGCGGACACGCCTGAGGCCTGCTGTAATCAGTCGAAACAACAATGAATTATTTGTCATGAGAAGAGCTGCCGTGCGTGCCGCCGTACACCGATTTATCCGGCGCTTGCTGGAAAACCGCGAATTCAATGACCACACCAGCCTGGTGCAGTTGGGATTGGAAAAAGCGGATATCGAGGATCTGATCTTTCATCTTGAAGATGAATTCGGACTGACGGCGTTCACCGCAGAAGAGGACCGCATGCTCAAGACCGCGAAGACCGCGAATGACTTGAGTCGGTTTTTAATTGAGATTGGACAGCATTGAGAAGGAATGCCAAATACATCCATCAGGATGTTAGAGATCCCTGTGGCGAGGGGATTTATCCCCGTTGGGCTGCGAAGCAGCCCCATTCGCAGCAATCACATTTTTACAGGTCGAACCGGGTTTAATGGTTTTGGGGCTGCTGCGCAGCCCAACGGGGATAAATCCCCTCGCCACAAATAACCCCATTCACCTGATGCTTACGTGTGCCTACCGCCGACGAGGCTGGCGCCGACGCTGCTCGTCATCGGTGCGGATCGGTACAGGTTGCAGAGGCGGTTCGATCAAGCCGAGGGCAACACCTAAATCGTGCAGCCAGTTTTGAATTTTCTCTTTCATCGTCATGCCCCCTTCAGGGTGGTGCTGAGCGGCCGGAATTCTGAGGCCGCTTCGCACTGATAATAGTCCGAAGTCCTACGCAATGCTCGGCCAAATCCGCAATGATCTGTTACTGAATTGAACAGAGTTCGCCGGCATTGGTTCAGGCGGTTTCGCGGGTTTCGATCTGAGCCGCAGGATAGACAGCTTGTTGCACCTCAACCCAGGCATTGAGGTTGGCGCCGACCATGCCTTTGCGCCACATGAGCCACGTTGTCGCACCCACAAATGGTTCGGCCAACGGATGCACTGCGACACTGTCGCGCCCCGGCAGACTGGCGAGCATCGACTCCGACATTAGCGCCACGCCGCTGCCGGCAATCACGCAGGCAAGCATGCCCTGATACGACTCGATCTCCATCGCCCGGCCCATTGCCGCGTGATAATGCGCAAACCAGGCTTCGAGGCGCATGCGATAGGAGCAGCCCCGGCGGAAAGTGAACACTGAACGCCCCTCTACATCTCGGGCGCTGCGAACCGGCGGATGATCAATTTCAGTGATCAGCACCAGTCGCTCCTCGCACAAGGGCACGCCATCCAAGCCGGCCAACTCCAGCGGGCCATCGACCAGTGCGGCATCAAGGCGCCCGGTCAGCAGGCCTTCGAGCAACTCCCCACTGGGTGCCGACTGCACTTGCAGATTCACCGCCGGATACTGCTTGTGATAGCGCGCCAGCAACGCCGGCAAATGGATCGCCGCCGTGCTGTACATGGTACCCAGCACGAAATCCCCCGCCGGCTGCCCGCCCATCACTGCCGCACTGGCCTGATCACGCAACGCGAACAACTTGCCGGTGTAGTCCAGCAGGACTTTTCCCGCAGGCGACAACTGCAAACGCTGACGTTCACGGACGAACAATTCGACACCCAGTTGCTCTTCCAGCTGTTTGACCCGCGTCGACAGATTCGACGGCACCCGATGCAAACGTTCGGCAGCGCGGGTGATCGAGCCTTCCTCGGCCACGGCCTGAAAAATCCGCAGTTGGCTGAATTCCACAAGCTTTCTCCATAACAGAACAAGTTACTCACTATTATTCAATTTTAAAGAAAGTCAATCAGTCCTAGCCTAATGGTCATTGAAGCCCTTACGGAATTCGCACCATGTCACCCGTCATTCGCTTATCCGCCTGCTTCGTGGCCCTGATGCTGGCCATGGGTATCGGCCGTTTCGCCCTCACACCGCAAATGCCACACCTGCTCAGCGAAGGGCAGTTCGACCTGACGGCCGCCGGTCTGATTGCGGCGGCCAACTACCTCGGTTATCTGATTGGCGCAGTGGAGGCGATGTTCGCGCGCCGTCCTCAGCAAGTGCAGCGACGCCTGCATGGCGGCTTGTGGTTGTGCGTGTTACTGACACTGGCGTCGTTCTGGGCCAATGGGTTTTGGTCGCATCTGCTGCTGCGCTTCGGTACTGGGGTCGCGAGTGCCTGGGTGGTGGTGATGATTACGACACTGAGTCAGCCGCTGGCTGCGGCAGCGGGTCGTCCACGACTTGGGGCGCTGGTATTTGCCGGGCCGGGAATGGGGATTTTTCTGACGGGGTTGCTGGCGCTGGTCTCACATCTGCTGAATCAGACGTCCGCGACGCTGTGGCTGATTTATGCAGCAGCCGCGTTGGTGATGATGCTGGGGGTCTGGCGCCTCCTGCCGCAACCAGTTGCCACCAAGGCAGTTGCGGCAGTGGCCGTCAGTCCGTCGGATCGTGGCATCGCTCGGCTGGCGGTGATCTACGCCCTGTACGGCGTCGGCTACATCATCCCGGCAACGTTCCTGTCACAGATGGCCAACGCGCAATTTCACGGGCAATGGCAGGCAGATCTGTTCTGGCCGAGCTTCGGCCTGTGCGCGGCCATCGGGGTGCTATTGGTGAGCCTGCGCCGCCACGATCCGCAGACCACGCGTCACTGGTTGATGGCGACGTTGTGGCTGCAAGCGGCCGGTGTTTTTGCCTGCCTGCTGAGCAGCGGTTGGGGCCTGGCACTCGGCGTAATCCTCTGCGGCACGCCATTCCTGGCCTGCATGCAACTGGTCATGCAACGCTCGCGGGAACTGGCGCCCCACGCCACGCAACGTAATGCCGGCATGCTCACCGCCTGCTTCGCCGTCGGCCAGCTCAGCGGCCCGCTCTTGGCTGCGCTGAGCACTCATTACAGCGCAAGCCTGCACCCGGCCTTGCTGATCGCCGGCAGCGGCTTGCTGATTGCCGGCGGCCTGGCAATGCAGTCGATTACTGCTGGCCGAGCGCCTTGCGCAAACGTCGACGTACCCATTGCTCGGCGCTGACAAACGTGATGCCGAGCAACACCAACACGGCACCGATCACGAAGTTCAGACTCAACTGCTCGCCCAGCAGCAAGACGCCGAAGGTCACGCCGAACAGCGGCGTCATGAACGAAAACACCGACAGATTCGCCGCCAGATAACGCCGCAGCAGCCAGAACCAGACCAGGTAACTGAAGAACGACACCACCAGCCCTTGGAACAGCACACTGGCCACCGCCACGGTGGTCAGGCTGACGTGGCTGATCTGACCACTGAACAATGCGATCAACAGCAGGCCGACAAAACCGACGATCAATTGATAAAACAGGGTCAACGTCACCGGCGCGTCCGACAGACGCGAAGCGCGCACCACTACCGTGGTTGCGCCCCAGCAGGCGCCGGCCAGCACGCCAAAGGCATCGCCCAGCAACATGCGCCGGTCAAGGTTGTCCCACGACACACCTCCGGCGAAGGCAATCGCGATACCGATGAACGCGAGCAGAATGCCCAGCCATTGCAAAGGTCGCAGGCGTTCGCTGGCCAACAGAAAATGCACGCCCAATGCGGTGAAGATCGGCGCGGTGTAGAGGAACACCGACATGTGCGCAGCCGTGGTCAGTTGCAAGCCTTCAGAGATAAAGAAGAATTCCAGACCGAACAGCGCACCGGCCAGCAATCCGCCGCGCCAGGTATTGCCAACCTGATCCCAGCCGCCCTTCCAGCAGATCAGCAACCCGACCAGTAGCGCGGAAATCCCCGAGCGCGCCGCCGCTTGCATCACCGGTGCAATGTCCGGCGCCGCCCATTTGATCATTACTTGCTGCACGCCCCAGATCAGGCAGAGGCCGACCATCACCTGCAAGGCAAAACTGTCGGCATTACGCCGCTCGATACTCACCGCAACACCTCGAACACACACAACATGGCAGGCCATCCAATGGTCAGAAATCAGTGTCGAGGATTATCAATGACTCGGGCGGAAAAAGCCGTCTGGAAAAGACATTTAGTTCTTCCGTTGCGTCAGCGGTGAATGGCTGTCGGCTGCGCCGCCAATCGCTGGCAAGCCAGCTCCCACAGTGACCGGGTTGCTCACTGATGGTTTATTCAACACCAAACCCTGTGGGAGTCTGGCTTGCCAGCGATGGCGTCAGTTCAATCAACCCTGCTCAAGGATTTGAATTCAGAAGTCGTTTAGCTAGCAAAAACCCGACGGTACACGCCACCGCCGTGGCAAACGTGCCCCAAGCCCAATCCAGCACCGTCACCTGCACCGACCAGCCGCGCAACGTCGCCCAATTGGTCAGGTCATACGTGCCATACGCTACCAGCCCCAACAACGCGCCCATCTTCGCCGCGCGCTGCCAGCTCAGCGCCGGCAGCACCACGAACTGCACACAACCAAAAACATACAGGCAATAAAAAACCGCTGCGGGCACCAGCAGCGGTTTTTCGAGCATCAGCGAACCGAGCAGTTCGCGATAGGTCGGCGCCATCAACAGGCCGAGCCAGATGCCATCAAGCAGAAGAAACGTCACCAGCGTGGCCACGTAAGCCATCAGCATTCTTTTCATTTACCCGACCTCATGTGAGCCCATGCAACATGGGCCACACCAGGCTCAGCTTAGTTCAATGCGATCCGCGTGAATGACGATCTTGCCTTCCTTGTACAGCGCACCGATGGCCTTCTTGAAGTTGCCCTTGCTGACGCCGAACAGGCTGCTGATCAACGCCGGATCGCTTTTGTCGCTGACCGGCAACGAACCGTCATTCTCGCGCAACTTGGCGAGGATCTTCGAGTTCAGGCTGCTGGCTGCTTCCTGACCTACCGGTTGCAGGCTAAGGGCAATCTTGCCGTCGGCGCGCACTTCCTTGATGAAGCCTTTCTCGATCATGCCGGCACGCATGAACTTGAAGATTTCGTTCTTGTGGATCAAACCCCAGTGCTTGTTGTTGATGATCGCCTTGAAACCCATGTCAGTGGCTTCGGCAACCAGCAGGTCAACTTCCTGGCCTTGGCTGTAGTTGGCCGGGGTCTTGTCGAGGTAGCGATCCAGACGCGCCGTCGCGGTGATGCGGCGGGTGTGTTTGTCGAGGTAGACGTGCACCACGCAGTACTCGCCAGCGGTCATCTGGCGTTTTTCTTCGGAATACGGCAGCAACAGATCCTTCGGCAGCCCCCAATCGAGGAACACACCGATGCTGTTGACTTCAACAACTTTCAGACTGGCAAATTCGCCGACCTGTACTTTTGGTTTTTCTGTGGTGGCGAGAAGTTTGTCTTCGCTGTCCAGATAAACAAAAACGTTGAGCCAATCTTCATCTTCGCTGGGAATATCTTTAGGGATATAACGGTTGGGCAAAAGAATCTCGCCGTCGGCACCGCCGTCCAGATATAAACCGAAGTTAGTGTGTTTAACCACTTGCAAACTGTTGTAACGCCCGACTAAAGCCATTTCCAGAACCCTCATTACGTGGGCGGCATTCTACCCGTTTTTGCCGGGAACGTTTGGCGGCAAACCGGCGAGGCCGCAAATTCTGTGACAAGCCTTGATTTTCCTTGGTCGCCGGCCCACAACCTGCCGCTCGTCAGTCTGATTCTGCGCCTCGCCGTCAAGCATGCCTGCGCTTCAGAACATAAATGTTGTTATTTAAAACAGCAGGTTAGGCGGATATTGCGAATATTGAATCGAGAATAATGCAGCAACGCGGTGGGTTATTCCGGGGGATATTTACCAAGCAATTGTCAAGTTATTACTGTACGATGCCTGGCCGAGTTACTTTTCTACAGGTTAATGGCCGCCATGCGTGTAAAAGCATCCACCAGCAAAGCAAAGCCAGCTCCAGCCGTTGAAACCAGCGAATCGATCAACGATCAGATCGCAGCGTTCCTCAAGTCCGGCGGCGAGATCCAGCAAATTGCCAAAGGCGTCAGTGGCCAGACGTTCGGCCCGTCCAAGCAGATTAGCCTGGGCAAAAAGTAACACCCGGTTTTACACCCGTCCAGAGGCGCTTTGAGCTTCGAAGCGTCTGGACTGGCACCGCGCAATCCCCTCCCGCTTTAAACAAAAATCCTTGTAAATCGACGAACGGCCATCAATGCCGATCATTCGCCGGTATCCTTGCACGCGTCTAGATCAAGCGTTTCAACAGGCTCACCGGCCTGTGCTCGCTGTTCATGGAGTGACGCATGCGCAAAACTTCCTGTTTATTGCTCGTAGGCCTGCTGACAGGCACGACCGCGCACGCGCAAATTTTCCAGCGTGAACTCGGCGATTTCGACCTCAAACTCGGCACCACGCCGACGCGCAGCATGGCCCAGGGTCTGGTCAAACCGGCGGCGGCCGGCTCGTTCCACGGCGGTCTCGACCTGAGCCACGACAGCGGCCTCTATGTCGGCCAGTACGCACCGAGCATGGGTATCACGCCAGGCAAAAACCTCGAAATAGATTCCTACGTCGGCTTTAAACAGCCCTTCGATCAAACCCTTGGCTATGAAGTCGGGATGATCCACTACAGCTACCCGAGCGTCGAAACCCTCGACAGCCAGGAACTGTTCGGTGGCCTGACGCTGCTCGGCAGCCGCTTCGGCGTGGCTTTGAGCAACGATCCGGATAAACAGAACAACACCTTGTTCGCCGACCTTGGCGGTAACCAGCCGTTCGGCATCGGTGTCAGCATGAAATACACCACCCATCAACTGAACACTCCGGTAGCGGTGGACGGTGGTTATGTCAGCAGCTTCACCGATTGGTCAGTGCAATTGTCACGACCGTTCATGGGCGTCGATCTCGACTTGATCTACAGCAACTCCAGCCTCAGCGGCAGCGATTGCTCGGCCTATTCCGGGCACAACAGCCAGTGCGACGGCCTCGTCACCCTCAAGGCCGTACGCGCGTTCTATTGATTGGCTGAACTGCCGAGCGCATCCTGCATCACATAAGAATCAGATCTTCGAAGCCAGGCCACCGCAAGGATTCGCTCATGTCTCGCTGGTTCAAGCACATTGCCGCTCTGCTGTTGTTCACCCTCGCCCTCGGCGCTTGCAGTCGCGTCGGGCTGGCCTACCGTAACCTCGACGTGATCATTCCCTGGACGCTCAGCGACTATGTGGATATGCATGGCGAGCAAAAAGACTGGTTCAACGAACGCCTCAAGGAACACCTGAGCTGGCACTGCACCACGCAACTGCCGGGTTATCTGGATTGGCTGGATCGTTTGCAGACCATGGTCGAAACCAATCAGGTAACCGACGCCGCGCTCCAGGCGCGTACTGCGGAAGCCAAACAAGCCATCGCCGAAACCGCCCAGGCAATCACCCCTTCGGCAATCGAACTGCTGCAAGGGCTGGATGACAAACAGGTTGCCGAGATGAATGACGCGTTTGCCAAGGATCTGCGCAAGCGTCAGCAGGATTACGTCAATCCGCCACTGACAGAACAAATCGCCGAGCGCGGCGCACGCATGGTTAAACGCTTGAATGACTGGCTCGGGCCTTTGAGCGCGACCCAGGAACAACGCGTGATGGCATGGTCAACAGCGTTGGGCGATCAAAACACCCAGTGGATCGCCAACCGTGCGCATTGGCAGAAGCAATTCAGTGCCGCGGTTGCACAGCGCAAGAGCCCTGAATTCCCACAGAGAATCGAGACGCTTCTGGTTAATCGCGAACGTTTATGGACACCGGAATACCAGAAGGCCTACGCCAACACCGAAGCGCAAGCACGCGCGCTGGCGGTCGACCTGATGGCGGAAAGTACGCCGCAACAGCGTCAGCGGTTGCTGAAGAAGATTGATGGCGTACGCAAGGACTTTAATGACCTCAAGTGTCTGAAAGCCAGCAAATCCCCGTAATCCAGCGATCTGCAGGAGCAAAGCTTGCTTGCGAAAGCGGCGTGTCATTCAATGAAACTACTGAATTTGATGGCGCTTTCGCGAGCAAGCTCTGCTCCTACAGGATCCTCTGGGATCAGGCGATTTGGGCTTTTGAAGCCACCACATCAAACGTCGACTCATCCAGCGCATCGGCCTGCTCATCCAGCACCTGACGCGGGTGATCATTGCCAGGAATGCTGCTGTCGATCAGGCTCAACAAGCTCGATCCACGCGCCGTCAGCACAAAATTGTTTCCTGTGCTGCCCTCTTCATCCGGACGCGGTGCGATATAGCCGCGCAAAAGCAGCAACCTTTCATAATCGCAGGCCAGCGTTTTCAGATGATCCAGATTCCCGATCGGCTCGCCAGCGCTGGCTTTCTCCGCTGCATAGTCCTCGGCATACGCGCGAGGGGCAAAACTGTGGCCCGCGCTGTTCTGCACCTCGTGCAGCAAGCGCTCAATCAAATCCCAGTTATAAGTCGTCATCCTGATTCAACCTCCGGTGCGCGTGATTAGTGGCGCATACATAGGTTGTGACCGGAGCCTTGCGCAGCCGTTCAGCCGCATTGTTACCAGCGACCGACCGGCGGTCTGTCGATTGGCCTGAGGGTTAAACGACTAATCTTAAACAGACGGTTTCAACCCGCAGGAGAAATCATCATGAACGTTGAGAATCATCCGGTGGTGTCGCGCGAAGAATGGCTCGCCGCCCGCAAACAACACTTGGCCAACGAAAAAGCGTTCACCAGGGAACGTGATCGCCTCAGCGCCGAACGGCGCGCACTGCCATGGGTGAGAGTCGACAAGGACTATCGCTTCCAGGGCCCAGACACTGAAATGAGGCTGGCCGATCTGTTCGGCGAACACAGTCAGTTGGTGGTTTACCACTTCATGTTTGCCAAGGACTGGGAAGAAGGTTGCCCGGGTTGTTCGTTCCTCAGCGACCACATCGACGGCGCCAATCAACATCTGGCGCATCACGATATTGCGGTGGTTGCGGTTTCTCACGCGCCATTCAACGAATTTCAGGACTTTAAACGGCGGATGGGCTGGAAGTTCGATTGGCTGTCGTCAGCCGATTCCGATTTTAACTACGACTTTGGCGTGTGCGCCAAGGCTGAGGACGCAGAGGCCGGAAAGGCTACGTACAACTACGAAAAAACTGACAGCGCCGAGGAAGAAATGCCGGGGTTGAGTGTGTTTTATCGCAATGACAACGGTGAGATTTTCCACACCTACTCAACCTACGCCCGGGGACTGGACATGCTGGTGGGGGCCTACAACTTTCTCGACCTAACGCCGAAAGGCAGAAATGAGGACGAGATCATGGAATGGGTTCGGCACCATGATCGGTATGAAGGTGAGAAAGCGTCCAGTTGCTGCCACTTAAAATGAGCAGCGAGGAGATGTAAGCGATGGTGACGGACTGGTGAAAGGCTCCCACCGTCACCTCTACCCAAGTATCTGTTCAGGCCGGCTGAAGACTCTAATCATCGATTGATGGCGTATGACTACTTTTCCGGGGCAGGAAAAGTCTGGCGGCGAACCAACACGTCGCCAGTGATGCGAAAAACACGCCCGACAGTTCAATTAGATAATCCGAAACTCCGCCGCCCTTGATGTCCGTGTCTCGCACCACGAGCAAGACAAAACAAAGCACCCACCCTGTGGCGATACTGGCACCGCTCAGAGCTACCAGAAAACAACTCATCGCTGTCCTCCTGACCCTCAGTAAGGTAATCACCGTTGCAAAGAACAGGAAAGGCAGAAAGAAAATCAGTTGCGCAAGAAATGGCGCCAAAAACGGCATCAGAACAAGTTCGCCCCCGCGGACTTCGCCTAATAGCTTCGGGGTATTTACCAGGTGAGCAAGCAGTGTGATGGTCTTGATGACCCCCCACGAATCCCAACACAAACGGGCATAAAAGAAACGCCAGAAAAACCCTGCGGCGTGGATACTCCGTATGACTCATGGTGCGCAACCCTGGCTTTTCGAAAGACCCAGCAATTTACAGCCATATTCGACCCTTGAGTCGTAATTCAGAATAATCACGCCACCATCGACACCCTGTTTGTCGCCAATAAACGGATTGAGTGATGTATCCGTCGCGTACTTGCCAACCTTTTGAAAGAACGTGTGATCACCCAGAAACTTCTCATGAATGGTCTGCAACAAAGACTGTTCGTTCTTCAATTGTCTGATATCCCAAGTCGCCGGATCCGTAGCATTTTTATTGTAGAGGTCCTTGAAGTTATCAAACCCGCCTGTGATCAACGCATCGCCAGCCGCTTTACGCCAGTCATAAACCGGCGCCAGGAACCAGCCCACACCAAAGCTGAGGAACGACGCATTGCCGTCTGCGCCCAAACCGGTCAACGGCGCTCGGGAAACCGTCTCAGCCCCGCCGAACCATGACGCGCCTATTCCAAGCTGTTGCTCATACATATTGCTCGCACCAAAAAAGTTGGCTCGATTGTCGATCGTGTTGAGATAGGTCACCAGACGATCGGAGGCGCCTTGGGTGTTGTAGAGATAGTCAAAGGTCGTTTGCGATGTACGGGCAACGTCTTTGTGCATGACATTCCACGCGTCCTGCATGGCAATATATTTGAGCGCCGCGTTGACTGCTGTGCGGCAGCCATCACTTTGAGGGGCCTTGTCACACATGCTGCGCATTTCTGAATCGAGAAATTCGCTGAGCTTTTCCGCCTTCGCGATGGCAGCGTCTTTCTGTTCCTTCGTCGTGCAGGTTTTGCCATTGAGGCAGTTTTCGACTTCTTCGAAGGCCTGGTGAGACAAGTAGTTGTAAAGCGTTCCATTGGCGGCCACCGAAGCGGCGATACCCACATCGCCCCCGGAAGCGGCAGCCCCCAATACCCCCACTATTTGCGAAACGGCCAGTAGATTGGCCTGCGCCTGAATGTATTCAGGGGTTCCTGGAACATAGTTTTCCGGCAAGAGCTTATCGCCTAACAAGCCGACCAGAAACTCGTTGGCGCCACCGGCAATCGCTCCGGTGCCGAAATCCCCGCCCATGGCTTTGGACACCAGACCGCCGAGTCCGGCATGCAGGAGAATTTTCTCCAGACTGCCCTCGGGCAGTTTCAGATCGCCAATTTCCCCAGCGCCCATGGCTGCACCGATGCTGGTCAGCGTTCCAGCCGCAGAGCTGACCAGATTGTCCTTGAAACTGCCTCCGTAAACGACGGTTTTGATCAATGCATCGGCAGTCACTTTGGTCGCCACGGCCTTGAGCCCCTCGGGCGTCAGAGTGATATTGCCGACATCGAACTTCATACCCTGAGTAACACCTGCAGTTGCCGCCGCCACGACGTAACTTTTCAAGGCATCTTCGGACGTAACGTCCTTGAGCACTTTCCCCAAGTTACCGCGGTTGTCGATCGTGCTGACCGTCGCCTTGGTTGCGGCAGTAATGGCAACCCCCTGCAACATCGTGTTCATGCCGGCCATCATCGGTCCGAGAATGGCGGCCATGGCGATCGCAATGATCAGTTGTGAAGCAGGACCCAATCCGGAGTTCTGGTACTTGAAAGACTCGTGAATCTCCTTGACCTGCCGCCAGTCCACATCGCCACGTTCTTCTGCCTGTTTCAGCCAGGCCATCTGTGGATCGGCCTTGACCATGGCATCGATGGACTCGCTGACCGTTTGCTGATTCACCTGCTTTACATCGATTTTCAGGCCATCGACCGCTTTGATAACGATGTCGCCCTTGGCGAACATCTGCGTCTGACGGAACGTTTCGTCGGTATTGCCCTTACCTTTGGAAGAGTTCCAGAACGCGTTATTGTTGGTTTTCGTATGGCTCTCATCGTGCAGATCCTTCACGCCTTCAAAGGCAATCTGCCCACCACTGTCCAACAGGATATCGCCACCGCTGTTGAGTTTCGCGACTTGGAATCGTTGATCGCCACCACTCACCACAGCCAGGTTTCCACCGGTCGTAATCTCACTGCCAACGTTGGTCACCTGCGTGACTTCATCATGCTTCAACTTCTTTTTGCCAAAACTGCCTTTGTCTTTTTTGTCGTACAAAGAGTAGTCCGTGTCTTGTGCGGCAAGCACTTGGATATCGTTCTTCGCCACCAGATAGGCTTCATCGCCAGCCGTGATTCGACTGGAGATCAGCGCCAGATCATTACCTGCCCGGATCGCGACATCACCACCGGCAGTGATCGTGCTGGCAATCTGTTTGACGTGATCCTCCTGAGTCGTGAGTTTTTTTGTTTTTGAATACGAATGACTTTCATCGGCTGCTGAAGCAATCGTCACATCACCCTCTGCAACGAGGGTGAAATTGCGCTTGGCATTCAAGTCACTGCCCACGGCGGCAAAGTCACGGCCGGCGCTCATCAAGATGTCGCGTCCGGCATTGATGCTGGATCCGTACTGCGTGATGGAGCTGCGTTGTTCCTTGCCGCCGCTGTCAACGCTCAGCTGTTGGGCCGAAGCGATGGCGATATCTCGACTGGCCTCGATGCGCGTGTCCCCCCGCTGGACATGGCCCCACCGATGCCAAGCACGTCCCGGCCCGAGAAGATGGTCAGATCATTTGCCGCTTCGATACGTGCAGCGCTATCAACGTAGTCACGTTGCTGGATTTGGCCCTTGTTGTTGGAGACCGTGCTGTTGACCGTGCGCTCGTTGATGACGTCTCCGGTCAAAGTCACCATGGTGACATCGCGTCCGGAAATGACACCACCCGATTTATTGATGATGTCATGGGTGGCTAGCAGCCCGAGCCGATTCCCTGCCTCAATCAAGCCACTGTTAGTCAGGTCTTGCCCGGCACTGGCCGCCAGATTATTGGTAGCGCGCAACGTTCCTGCGTTGGTCAGGTTCTGGCCCGCGATCAGGTCAACATCATTGCCCTGGATCAATGCGCCATTCGGCGCCAGGCGGTTATCGGCGTGGGCCAGATACAGCACCGGCACCAGCACTTTTTCACCATTCACTTCATGCTCTTCGAGCCAGACGATGTCGTGGGTCAGCGCCGCCACTTGCTGTGCCGTCAGGGTCACGCCCATCGACAGGTTGAGCTCGTTTTTGCTGGCGACGGCGTTGTTCATCAGGTACTTGAACATCGCTTCGTCAGAGGTCTGACCGTCGATGAAGCGCTGGCCGGTGCGGGCCACCACAGCTTGTTGCACCAGGCGTTGTTCAAACAGGCCATCGCCCAGACGCTTCGCGCTGTTGTCGGGGTCATAGCCAAGTTTTGCCAGCAGGTAATCGGAACTCATGAACTGCTTGAGATCGGTCAGCGCCGGGTTGGTCTCTATCAGATATTTGTGCGGGTTGGAGCGCACGCTGGTGTCGGGCAAGCCCTGAACACGCGGAACATCGAATGAACCATTGCCACGATTTGGCAGCATCACACCCACCGGCCCGTCACCGGCGACACCACTGACATTGACTTGCACGACCTTGTCGTTGAGATTCAGCGACGGGCGAGCAGCCAATGCCAATTCACGATTTTTTACTGACACCGGGTCGTTGACGTCGAACTGGAAATCGCTGCCCTTCCTGACCGGCATGCCGCCCGCATGCTCCGTTGTTGCGGCAGTGATGGAGCCAATGGTCCAAGACTGCCCCGGGACCATTGCCGGCTCGCTGCCACCCTTGCCACTCAGACGGAACAGACCGTTATCACCGGTCGGCAAGGTGAACCCTGGCAGTGTCAACGGGTTGACTTGTTGTTGCGCGAGATCTGGAGGCAATTGTGGGTTCAGAAAGACCACGGTGGGCTTGGCCGAGTTTTTCACCCCGGTGTCCGCCGTGTCTTTTACCGTGCCGCCGAAGTTGGTGTACGGGTTCAGGTTGCCGTTGTTGATGGTGGTTTTAGCATTGATCTGCACGGCTTGGCCCGCTTGCACAATGGACGAAACGCTGCCACCGCCGTTGGTGAAAATGCGATCATCCTGCTGCTTCGTACCGGCCAGGATCGGTGAAGGCACCGCAACTTCAGGACCAATGCCGAACTTGGTATTGATCTTGTTGAGCAACTGCTTGTTCAGCGCCTGGTAATCCCAATGCATTCCGCCTTTGTCAGGCTCATGCCAGGAGTCGATGTAGTCGTATTGATACTTCGAGTTTCGGTCGGCATACGCCTGTAATTCAGTGCTGACCCAGCTCGATTGTGGTTTGTTTGGAAGTCCGGCAACTTTGTAAACCCGCTTGCGGGTAAAGCTGCCCGACTGCAGACCAAAGTTATCGAAGGTGTCGACGTCGAGCTGGATATTCTTGCCCGCTGAAATCAGCGATGCCGTGTTGGTGAAGGCACCGACATTCCCGGTCAGGTTTCCCGCCACCGAAAGCGACGCTTGCGGGCCCGTGATAGTGGAGGTCGACTCAAAATTTTCATTTACGTAAAAAGTGGTACCGCTGAAAGTGATATCCCCGGAGATAAATTTCTCCTCACCAATCACCCCTTCAGTCTTGTTATTGAAACTATTAGACGACAGCGAAAAATCACCATCGACATTGATCGACGCCGCAAGGTTGTTGACGCTGTTCGCCCGCCCGCCGTACTGCCCGCCAATCGTCAAATTGCCAATGCTGTAGACATCACCGGTCTGGTTGGTGAAGTCATTGACCAGCAGGTTCATGTTGCCGCCGCTGAACACCAGGCCGCGGTTATTGGTGAGACTGGCCGTTCTGATCGTCAGATCCTGAGCCGCACCCAGCGTACCGGTATTGCTCACGCCACCGGCATTGATCGTCATCGTATTGTTGGACGTCAGTCGTCCGCCGACATTGTTCAGCAGGCCACCAATGTTGAATGTGCCCTGCCCGCCACTGCCAATGCTCGAAGCACTGTTCAGGCCCAGTTGCGCAGCATTGAAGGTCATGTCCCCCAGGCTGCTGACCCGACCATTGCCGCCGTAAGTGCCGCCGATCTGGAAGTCCATGCCGCCATCACTGGCGATCAACCCGTCGTTGTTCCAGTTACCGCCACGCACCACCAACTGGTTCGAAGCCAGTAACTGACCGCTCGCGGTCTGCACGAAGTTACCGACGTTGACCGTCAACCGTCCGGCCTGAATCACGCTGCTGTTGGTCCAGCTGTCCGCGTTCAGGGTCAGGCCGCCACGGGTCACCAGTGAGCCGCCGGCGTTCATCACGTTGGCCGTCGAGATGCCGAACTCACCCAACCCGACATGTGTCACCGAACCGCCGGCGTTGAGGAAATTTGGCGCAGCGAGGGTGAAGTCAGTGTTGGCGGTTTCCACCAGACCGTTACGGTTGTCGAACTGGCTGCCGATCTGGAAATCGGTTTTGCCACTGGTGCCGAGCGCGCGCAGTTTGCCGCCCTGGTTGTCGAGATTGGCAGCGCGAATCGCCAAGGTGCTGGCGCTTTCGATCAGGCCGCTGCGGTTGCTCAGATTGCCGTCGGCACCCAGCTCGATGCTGCTGCCGCTGATCTGGCCGTTGTTGTTGCTCATCGAGCCCGCGATGGTTTTCACCACACCCCGGGCATAGATCCCGCCGCCGCTGTTGTCGAGCATGCCGCCACCGGCATTGAGCTGGATGTTTCCGGTGTTGGCGGCAATTCGACCGCCGTCACTGTAAATGCCACCCAGTGCTTGCAAGTCCAGGCGACTGCCTTCGATCTTGCCGCCCTGACCGTTGCGTAACACGCCGTTCAGGCGGGTTTGCAGCAGGCCTTTGAGGCTTGAGAGCACCCCGCCACGGCTGTCGAGGCTGGCGGCGGTGAGGGTCAGGTCGCCGTTCTGGGCGATGATCTTGCCGCCCTGGTTGTCGATGGCGCCAGTGCCCGTGTTCACAGTCAGCGCAGTCATGCTTTGCACCGCGCCTTTGGAGTTGTTCAGTGCGGCGGCGGTGATGGACACGCCGGCATCGCGGCTGGAGAGCAGGCCGTCGGCGTCGTTGCGCAACGTGCCGCCGGCGGTGAGGTCCAGTTGGCCGTTGGCCGAGACGGTACCGCGCTGGCTGTTGTTCAGATCGCCACTGGTGAGCAGGCTCAGCAGGGTCTGGCTGATCAATTGACCGCCCCGGTTATCAATGCTGGCGGAGCGGTTGATCAAGAATCGGCCGGTACTGCCCAGAGCACCATTGGTATTGATCAAGGCACCGAGCAGGTCGAGGGTGACGCTGTCATCGCCAACCAGACTGCCGCGGGTGTTGTTCAGTTGCGTACCGGTGAAATTGAGGGCTTTCGTGGCGCTGATTCTGCCGGAGGTGTTGTCCAGCGTGGCGGCGCGGATATCCAGTGCGTCGCCACTTTCGATCAAACCGCCCGCAGTGTTGCTGATGTTGCCGCCGTTGATCGTCAACGTCTGCTTGCCGCCGCTCGTGACGGTGCCGCCGCTGTTATCCAGACTGGCGGCGGTGATGCTTACCTCGCCGAGACCACCGATGCCACCTTTGCTGTGGTTGAGCAGTGCGCCGCTCAGGTCGATGTTGACGTTGCCGAGCTGGCTGGAGATCGCACCTTCCAAACTGTTGTCGACGGCGCCGCCGTTGACGTTTACGCCCTTCCAGCCGGAGACCAGACCGCCCTGGTTGTTCAGATCGGCCGCCGTAACAGTCAACTGATCGTTGCTGATCAGGTTGCCGCCACGGTTATCGAGGTTGTTGCCGCTGAGGCTGAAGCTGTTGACGCTGGAGATTTCGCCCTGCTGGTTATTCAGGTCACGCAGGGTGGCGATGCTCAGCACGCCTTTGCTGTTGATCACGCCATTCTGGTTATTGAGATCGCGCAGATGGGCAATGCTCAACAGCCCTTTGCTGCTGATCAGGCCGTCCTGATTGTTCAGGTCCTGCGCGGTGGCGCCCAGATCGATCGCGGCAGCGGAAACACCCACCAGTGTGCCGCCCTGATTATTCAGACCGGTGCTGTTGAGGGTCAGTTGTTGCGCGGCGCGGATGCTGCCTTTGTTGGTGTTTTTCAACAGGCCATCGACGCTGACCTCGATATCGCTGTCACTGAGCAATACACCGCCGTCGCTGTTGTCCAGACTCGCGGCGCGAACCTGCAACGCCGCAGCAGCAATGGTGCCTTTGATCGAGGTCAGCGCGTTGTCGAGGGTCAGGGTGAGCTTGTGGTTGCTCAGCAGTTGCCCGCCGCTGTTGTCCAGCGACTTGGCGATCAGTTCAAACGCCTTGTCGCTGGAAATCTCGCCGCCACGGTTGTTCACGTCGGCGAGGTTTTTCAGCAGTAACTGGCCCGGCGCGCTGAGGGTGCCGCCCTGGTTGTTCAGTGCGCCGCCATTCAGATCCACAGTGACCGTGCCGTTGCTGCTGAACAGCTTGCCGCCCTGTTGATCGAGGCCCTGGATATTGGCGATCAGCGAGTTGCCGGCGCCGAGGCTGCCCGTCGCGTTGGTCACTTGGCCGGCGCGGATCTCCAGTTGATCGGCGGCGTAAATGCTCGCCCCATCGTTGTTATTCAGTGCGCCGGTGCTGATGCCCAGTTTGGCCTTGCTGCTGATCACACCTTTTTGCTGGTTATCCAGCGCACTGCTGTTGAGGGTGAGATTGCCGTCGGTCAGCAGGTTGCCGCCCTGGTTGCTGACCGCACCGCGAGTGTCGACGGTGAGCGCTTTGGCGCTGGAGACGGTGCCGGCGTTGTTGTTGAGGCTTTGCGCATTAATCGCCAAAGCGCCTTCGCTGACGACACTGCCCTTTGCGTTGTTCAGATCCGCCGAGAGGTTGATCGCCAGATCTTTCTGGCTGGTCAGACGCCCGCTGTTTTCCAGCGTCTTGCCGGTCAATGTCAGCCCGGTGTCACCGGACAGCAGGCCCTTGTTGCGGTTGATGACGTCGTTGACGGTCAGCGCCAGATTGCCACCGGCGAGCATGTAACCGCTGTCGCTGTTGTCGAGCCAGGCACCGATCAGGCTGACATCGCTCTTGCTCGACAGCTCACCGTTGCGGTTGTCGACACGGTCGACGCTGAGGTTCAGCGCTTTGGTTGAACCGATCAGGCCTTCCTGACGGTTATCCAGAGTGGCGGCGATGATCGTCAGGCCGTTGTCGGCGATGACCACACCGTCCTGGTTATCGAACATTGCGGTGACGCTGAAGTCGACATCGCCACGACCACGTATTTCACCGTGGCTGTTGTCCAGACTGGCACTGCGCGATTCAAGGCCAGCCGAGGCGATCAGACCTTTGACGTTGCTCAGGGCACGGTCGATAACCAGGCTGAGTTTTTCATTGCTCAGCAGTTTGCCGCCGTCGTTGTTCAGACTTTGCGCGTCGACGGCCCAGGCCTTGGCGGCAGAGATTTCGCCGGCGCTGTTGTTGACGTCCTTGAGGTTTTTCAGCAGCAACTGACCCGGCGTATGGATGTTGCCGCGCTGGTTGTTGAGCAGACCGTTGTTCATGTCCAGGGTCAGGTCGCCGTTGCTGAACAGCTCGCCGCCGTCCTGATCCAGCGAAGTGACCGAAGCGTCCAGCTTCTTCTGGCTGCCGATAGTGCCGCCGGAGTTGTCCAGGTGCGCGGTCGTGAGCAACAGCGTGCCGTCGGTGGCGAGGCTGCCGCCCTGCCGATTCTTGAAGTCGCCGGTGGTCAGGGTCGAATCGGCCTTGGCGCTGATGATGCCGTTGTCGCTGTTATCCAGACTGGCACTTTTGAAGGTCAGGCCTTTCTGCGAGGCGATCAGGCCGCCCTGGCTCAGCACGGAACCGGAGGCGGTCAGCGCCATCGCTTCAAGGCTCGACAGTTTGCCCAAGCGGTTATCGAGGCTGCCAGCGGTGAGGGTCATCTGCCCTTCGCTGCTGATCAGGCCTTGCTGGTTGTCCAGGGACTCGTCGAAGGTCAACTGCAGATTCTTCTGGCTGACGATGCGCCCGCCGACGTTGCTCAAGCCGATACCGCTGAGGGTGCTCGCGCCTTTGCTGAAAATCAGGCCGTTGCTGGCGTTGATGATTTGCGCGACTTTCAGGCCCAACGTGGTGTCGGAGAGCACCTTGCCGCCCTCGCTGTTGTCGAGGCGTGCGCCGTTGATGTGCAGGTCCAGTTGGCTGGAGAGTGTGCTGGCGCGGTTGTCGATCTGATCGACGTTGACGGTCAGGGTCTTGAGCGAACCGACCAGACTGTCCTGATGGCTGTTGAGGGTTTTGCCGGTGAGTTTCAGATTGCCTTCGGCGACCAGTTCACCGTGTTGTTGATTGAGGCTGTCGATGTTCGCGTCGATATCGCCCTTGGCGGAGATCCGGCCGCCATCGTTAGTCACGGCTTTGGCTTTGAGGCTCAACACACCGGTCGAAGTCAGCAGGCCGCCATTGCTGTTGTCGAGTGTGTTGCCGTCGAAGCTCAGCGCGGTCTTGCTTTCGAGGCGGCCCTTGTCACGGTTGTCCAGCGTGTCGATCAGCAGTTTCGCCGCCTGATCGGCGCGAATGGTTCCGCCACGGTTGTCGGTGTTGGCGCTGCTGACCGTCAGGGTATCGAGGCTGGAAACCTTGCCGGCGCGGTTGTCCAGACGCGTGGCCTGCACGTCCATGGCGCCGTTGGCCTGAATCAGGCCCTTGTTCTGGTTGTTCAGTTGCTCGCTGATTCGGGTGGTCAGCGTGCCTTCGCTGGTCAACTGGCCCTGCTGGCTGTTGTCGAGCTGCCGGGCTGTTACCGTGAGGTTTTGTTTGGCGCCGATCTTGCCGGTGCGATTGTTGATCGCGCCGAGTGCGTTGATGTCGAGCAAACGGCCAGCGGTCATCAGGCCGGAGACGTTATCCAGCGAGGTGACGGTCAGTATCACGTCGGTCTGGCTGCCGAGTTCACCGTTGCTGTTGATCAGTTGACCGATGTTGGCGGTAAGGCCGGCGTTGCTGTTGATCACGCCTTTATTGTTCAGCACCTGAGCGGCGTTGAGGTTCAGCGTACCGTTGCTCTGCAGTTTGCCGGCGTTGCGGTTGTCCAGCGTGCCGGCGGTGATGACGGCGGTTTGGCCGCTGAGCGTACCGCCCTGGTTAGTCAGGGTTTGCGCGGTGTTGACGGTCAGATGGCGGCTGGCGGTGAGGCTCTTGCCGCTGTTGTCGAGGTTCTGCGCGGTCAGGCTCAGATCACCGTTGGCGTTGCGGCTGCCATCGGCGTTAACGCCGGCTTCGATGGCGCCGGCGTTGGTCAGTTGACCGCCAGCGCTGAGGGTGATGCTGTCGCGGGCGGCGAGGGTCTGGCGGTTGCTCAGGTTGCCCTCGGTTTGTACGTTCAGCGCGGTGCCGGCGTAGACCGGCCCGCGTGCATCGAGACTGGCGGCTTTGACGTTGACTGCGCCGGTGGCCGAGGTGTCGGCCAGGCTCAGTTGACCATTGGCATCGAGCTGAATGTCGCCGCCGCTGGCAATCAGTTTGCCGTCGAGTTTCACCCCGACACCGGCCTCGGTGCCAACCAGTTTGATCGCGCCAGCGTACATGCCACCCAGCGCCGAGGAGTCGATGGCCAGTTGCGGTTTGCCGCTGCCGTCATCGGCGCGGGCGGTGGCATTCAAGGTTTGCGCGTTAACGTCGTTGCGACCGGCGACGATCGTCAGATTCTGCGCCTGAAGCTGTGCGTTGATCTTTGCGCTGCGGGTGATGATTTCGAAGCGATCAACGTTGCTCGCGTTGAGTCCCGCGCCCTCGATGGCGACAGAACCCTGATCAACCTGGAAGCGATCCAGTCGACCGTTGTCGAGCACCGGTTTGCCGGTGCTCAACGTCACCCGTGGCGCGTTGATGAAGCCGCAACCGTTGCAGGTAATGCCATAAGGGTTGGCGACGATCACGCGCGCCGACTGCCCCGCCACTTCGGTGTAACCACGCAACTGGCTCGGGTTGCCGCTGATGACTTCGTTGAGAATCGTCTGCGCCGAACCGCTGTTTTTCAGGTTCGGGTTGTCGATGATGTGCCCGCCCAGTTGGGTGAGATTATTCTGCGTCGAGCCGTTGTTGAGGATCAGCCCCTGCGCGCCGACGTTGTAATCATGAAACTGGTTATGCGACAGCCCGCTGCCATTGGGCGTGGCGATGTTGATGATCGGCACGCCATTGCCGGCGCGATCCAGTGAGGTGTTCGGGTTGGCCACGACAATGCCGTCGGCCTGCGCCCACATCGGTTGCCAGAACATGACGTTCGCCAAGAGAAACGCCAGCCCGCGCTTGGGCATGCCCAGAAAGTGCTCGCGGTTTTTTCGGCAGCAGCAGGCTGACGAGCAAGAAAGGCGTATTGGCGAACGTCCATGTTTAACTCTCAATTGCAACGGCAAAGGGGTCGGGGAAAACGACAGGCAAAGCAATCCCTGCCCGGTAGGAAACAGTCCTGCCGGAAGAGTGAAAGAACCAAGTGGGGATAAATGCGCGCTTTGGTCAGAACGTCCAAAACGGTGCGAAACATTCGCAAGATAGCCTGCGAAAAGTCTGCTCGATCCCTCGAAAACGCACGCTGATATCAATGTGATGGCGCGATGGTAGATTGCCATCATTCTGACGTCAATAAGTCGTAACGCAGCTTTTTCGTCGACCGCTCTAGAACGCGGCTTTGCGTGACAATTCTGCTTTTTTGGCGGAAATGGCGACTCGTTAGTCACACAATACGAAGTTACTGCCGCAGCAAACCACTGAACTTTTTACGACCGGAAACCCTCAACCGGTTAACCCGCCTTAACCGGAACTGAGGCCCATCCCATGAAAACCCTGATCAAACTGACCCTCGCCGCCACCCTCGCCTGCGCCCTGCCCGTCTGGGCCTGTACGCCAGAAGAGGCCACCGCCAAACGTGAACAATTGGCCAAGGAAGTCGCCAAGCTCACCGAGCAGAACCCGACCAAGGCCAAGGAAATCAACGCAGAACTACAGAAGATGGATCTGGGCACCGCCAGTGCGGATTTGCCGGACAAGTGCCAGTTGATTGATCAGCGGTTGAAAGAGCTGGATTCCGCAGAGAAGAAGACCGAGGGCTAACAGCAAAATCAAAAGATCGCAGCCTTCGGCAGGTCCTACATCGCCCTGTAGGACCTGCCGAAGGTTGCGATCTTTCAACCCTGAAAATGCATAAATGCATTTATTTATTTGCACAAACGCATATCCATGACTACGGTTACTTCGAGCAAGGAGATCGGCACCGGCCATCGAAGATGGCAACCGTTGAACACCGATCGCTCAGCAACAGCGCTACATCCACACAAGCTGGACGCTTGTTTTCACTCATGGAGGATTGAAAAAATGTTAACCAATGAAGCAACCCGATTTACTGGCGAAACACTGCCAAGGTGTCTTGTCGGCCATCTGCTCGACGCGCAACTGGTCGAGGTCGAAGCCGCTGAACACGCTAGCGCATTGGCTGCCAGCAGCCTCAACTTCAGCATGCAGCAACAAACTCAGACCAACTGGTGCTGGGCGGCCGTTTCCGCTTCGGTCGGCAACTATTACGGCACAGGGAACTGGACTCAGTGCGGTGTTGCCAGCTCGGAGCTCAACCGCAACTGCTGCAATCAACCGGGGCCGTGCAACGTCTACGGCTATCTGGATACCGCCCTGCGCACCACGCGCAGCTACAACGGCATGAATCAGGGTTCGTTGCAGATGTCGGCCATCCAGAACCAGATCAACATGGGCCGCCCTGTCGGCCTGCGTTGTGCCTGGTATGGCGGCGGCGCGCACTTCCTGACGATCTACGGCACCAACGGCAACTACGTACTGGTGGCGGACTCGATCTACGGCTATTCGACGCGTGCGTTGAATTCGTTCCCCGGTTCGTACAACGGCGGCGGCAACTGGACCAACACCTACTTCACCGCAAAAAACTAGGAGGGCGACATCATGCAACTGACTTATCCAAAGGCGCCTTCCAACGGCGTACAGACCCTGCGTCCTGCGCTGCAAGCCGCACTGCAAACCCAAGGATTTGGTGCCAATCGCCAGTTTGCCAGCGCTGCGCCGGCGAAGATCAGCCTGAGCGAGGCCTATCGCGGTTATTCGCTCAGCCTCGATGACTTGAGCCAAGGCAAAGGTCTGCACGATGCGCGGATCGGCGACTGGCATTACCTGGTGTTTGCCGACGGTGTGACGATTGCCGATGCGCAGTTGGCCGAGGTCCGCGGCCATGTCGAGTTCGCCTCGCTGAACCACGGGACGCACGCCGCCGCAACAGTCGGTGCGCTGAAACTGGCCGAGCAATCGCCGCAATTGCACGGCAAATCCGTGGAACTGCGGGTGTTGTTTGTGTCGGCACTGCACGTTGTGGTGATGTGGCTGCACGCGGACGGTGAAGATGTGCTGATTCCAATCGAGCCGACGCCCAAGGAATTAGGCGGCACCCGGTTGTACAGCGAGGCGGCGCTGCTCGCGCTGTTGAAACCGGCGGCTGACAAAGCCAGGCAGCGCTTTGACGCCGACACCAGCGGGCTACTCGGGAGCTGACAAATCCCGGCCATAAAAAACCCGGACACTGTCCGGGTTTTTTCTGTGTGCCTGAAACGACTTACTCAGCCGCAGGCTCTGCCGGCTTGCGGCGCTTGAGCGGCGCCATGCCGTCGCTGCTCACCAACGAGTCAGGCTTGGGACGGTTGGCGCTCTTGCGCTTGGTCGGCGTCTTGGCGGCGGTTTTCTTCTTGTCGCCCTTGGCGTCGGTCTTTTTCTTCTTCACGCCAACGGCTTTGCCCGAGGCCTTGACCTTTTTCGGTCCGCCGTAGGTGCCTTTGACTTCCTTGATGGTGCGGCGCTCGAAGCTCTGCTTCAGATAGCGCTCGATGCTCGACATCAGGTTCCAGTCGCCGTGGCAGATCAGCGAGATCGCCAGACCGTCATTGCCGGCGCGGCCGGTACGACCGATACGGTGTACGTATTCGTCGCCGCTGCGTGGCATGTCGAAGTTGATCACCAGATCCAGACCATCAACGTCCAGACCACGGGCCGCCACGTCGGTGGCAACCAGAATCTTCACGCCGCCCTGCTTCAGGCGGTCGATCGCCAGCTTGCGATCCTTCTGGTCTTTCTCGCCGTGCAGCACGAACGCCTTGTATTCCTGAGCCACCAGACGGCCGTAGATGCGGTCAGCCATGGCGCGGGTGTTGGTGAAGACGATGGCCTTCTGATAGGTCTCGTTGGCCAGCAGCCAGTTCACAATCTGTTCTTTGTGCTGGTTGTGGTCGGCGGTGATGATCTGCTGACGGGTCGTCGAGTTCAGCTGGCTGACTGCGTTGAGCTGCAAGTGCTCAGGGTTGTTCAGCACCTTGGCGATCATCTCGCGCAGGCCGGAACCACCGGTGGTGGCGGAGAACAGCATGGTCTGTTGACGGTTCGGGCATTCATCGACCAGACGCTGTACGTCTTCGGAGAAACCCATGTCGAGCATGCGGTCAGCTTCGTCGAGCACCAACACTTCGACTTCTTTGAGGTCGAGGTTGCCGGCGTTGAGTTGCTCGATCATCCGGCCCGGCGTACCGATGAGGATGTCCGGCACCTTGCGCAGCATCGCCGCTTGCACCTTGAAGTCTTCACCGCCGGTGATCAGGCCGGACTTGATGAAGGTGAACTGCGCAAAGCGCTCGACTTCCTTCAACGTCTGCTGGGCCAGCTCGCGGGTCGGCAGCAGGATCAGCGTCTTGATGCTGACGCGAACCTTGGCCGGGCCGATCAGGCGATTGAGGATCGGCAGGACGAAAGCGGCGGTTTTGCCGCTACCGGTTTGCGCCGTCACCCGCAGATCACGCCCCTGGAGCGCCAGCGGAATGGCCGCGGCTTGCACAGGCGTTGGCTCGACAAATTTCAGCTCGGCCACAGCTTTAAGCAGGCGTTCGTGCAGGGCGAATTGGGAAAACACGGGTGCTACCTCGAAGATATGCAAAAAAACAGCTGCATAGGTTACCGGTTTCGAGCGCTCAGGCCGAGTTTCTTTATACAAACGGACGTAATCAGTGGCTTTTTTGTTGCTCGATTTGTCTCTTACGGTAATACACAGCGGCTTAAATGCTCTAATCGCCCATCGCGTCTCACAGAAGAATCGTTTCTCTTATGGATTTCAAACAGCTCTGGCTCAACGCCCAGGACCTCTGGGGCACCCTCGAACAACACCCGCTTCTGCAATCCGGCCTGGCGCTGATGTTGCTGTTGGTGATCGCGCTGGTGCTCGGACGAGTGGCGCGATATCTGATCCTGCACGCCAGTCGCATGCTCGGTCGCCAGCCGTCCCTGCACTGGATCAACGACTTTCGCCACAACAAGGTGTTTCAGCGCCTGGCGCAGATGACGCCATCGCTGGTCATCCAGTTCGGCTTGCACCTGGTACCCGAACTGAGCAAAACCGCGATGACGTTCCTTGGCAACGTCGCGCTGTCGTTCACCATTCTGTTCCTGCTGCTGTCGGTCAGCGCCTTGCTCAACGCGCTGCTGGATATCTACGCCCGTACCGAACACGCGCGCACTCGCTCGATCAAGGGCTACGTGCAATTGGCAAAAATGGTCCTGTACGTGTTCGGCGCGATCATCATCGTCGCCACGCTGATCGACCGTTCGCCGCTGTTGCTGCTGTCGGGTCTGGGTGCGATGTCGGCGGTAATTCTGTTGGTCTACAAGGACACCCTGTTGTCGTTCGTCGCCAGCGTGCAACTGACCAGCAACGACATGCTGCGGGTCGGCGACTGGATCGAGATGCCGCAAGTCGGCGCCGACGGTGACGTGGTCGACATCACGTTACACACGGTCAAGGTGCAGAATTTCGACAAGACCATCGTCTCGATCCCGACCTGGCGGCTAATGTCCGAGTCGTTCAGAAACTGGCGCGGCATGCAGCAATCCGGCGGGCGACGGATCAAGCGCAGCCTGTTCATCGACGCCAGCGGCGTGCGCTTCATCCGTGACGATGAAGAGGAAAAGCTGAGCCAGGTGCATCTGCTGAGCGGCTACATGAGCCGCAAGAAAGCCGAGCTCAAGGCGTGGAACGAGGCGCAGGGCAACGTCGCGGCGATGTCGGCCAACCGTCGACGCATGACCAACATCGGCACCTTTCGCGCCTATGCATTGGCCTATCTGAAGAGCCACCCGGAGGTGCAACCGAACATGACCTGCATGGTTCGCCAGATGCAAACCACGGCGCAGGGTATTCCGCTGGAAATCTACTGTTTCACCAGCACCACGGTGTGGGCCGATTACGAGCGGATTCAGGGGGATATTTTTGACTATCTGCTCGCGGTGCTGCCGGAGTTCGGGTTGAGTCTGTATCAACAGCCGAGTGGTGGCGATTTGCGTTCGGGGCTGTTGCCGGCCGTACTCGGCTCAGCCCACATTCCCGAGCCACAAAAACACCTCCTGTAACCCAAAGCCCCAATGTAGGAGCTGCCGAAGGCTGCGATCTTTGATCTTGTTTTTTAGAATCAACGTCAAAAGATCGCAGCCTGCGGCAGCTCCTACATGGGTTATGCGGTGCGTCGGATGCCCAATCGGCTGATCCATACGGCGGCGAGGATGACGCTACCGCCGAGGAACAACCTGCCCAGTTCCTCATGCTGATTCCAGATCAGCAGGTTCAGCAGCAAGCCCACCGGCACATGCAGGTTGTTCATCACCGCCAGCGTGCCGCCGTTGACCATGCATGCGCCTTTGTTCCACCAGTACATCCCCAACGCTGTCGAGACCAGACCGAGGAACAGCAACACGCCCCATTGCAACGGCGCTTCCGGCAGGAAGTTGGCTTTGCCGAACAAAAGGAATGCCGGCAATACCACCGCCAGCGCGCCGAGGTAGAAGAAGCCGAAGCGCCGATAATGCGGCAGATCGCTCGGGTGCTTCGCCACCAGATGTTTGTACATCACCTGGCCTGCGGCGTAGGTGAAGTTGGCCAGTTGCAGCAGCAGGAAACCCATGAAGAAGTCCGGGTTGATGCTGTCAAAACGAATCACCGCTGCACCGCCCACCGCCACCAGCGCGGCGACCAGCGCCCATGGATTGAAGCGCCGGTTGAGCGCGTCTTCGATCAGGGTCACGTGCAACGGCGTGAGGATGGTGAACAGCAACACTTCCGGCACGGTCAGCACGCGGAAGCTCAGGTACAGACAGACGTAGGTCACGCCAAACTGCAAGGCGCCGATCATCAGCATGCCGCGCATGAATGACGGTTCGACCGAGCGCCAGCGGGTCAACGGAATAAACACCAGCCCGGCCAACACCACGCGCACCAGCACGGCGAAGTAACTGTCGACATGACCGGCCAGGTATTCGCCGATCAAGCTGAAGGAAAACGCCTGGATCAGCGTGACAAAAAGTAGATAGCCCATGGTCGCCTCTGTTTCGAATGGCGGCGACGATAGCGGGTTTTGCATTCTGCAACCAACACAAATCCCCGGTAGGAGCTGCCGCAGGCTGAGATCTTTTGATTTTAAAAAACAAGATCAAAAGATCTCAGCCTGCGGCAGCTCCTACAGGGGATTTGTTTGAGGTAGGGGAATCACAGGCAAAAAAAAGCCCGATCTCGCTAAAGCGTTCAATCGGGCTACAGCACTCAGGAGCAACAAGTGCAAAGGGAGGTTCGATGCGCGTGGAACCTTGAAGGGGTTGCGCCAGAGCACTAGACCATCCAGTGATTATCTGGCGATTAACATATCAAGCGACCTGGGCCAGTTTGGCGTTGGCCTGGTTCAAGCCTTTCTCCTGGAAGTCGCCCCCCAGGTTCATGCCTTCAGCGTGGATGAAGGTCACGTCATGGATGCCGATGAAGCCCATGACCTGACGCAGGTACGGTTCCTGATGGTCGGCCGGGCCGCCGGCGTAGATGCCGCCGCGAGCGGTCAGCACGTAGGCACGTTTGCCGCTGAGCAGACCTTGCGGGCCGGTTTCGGTGTATTTGAAGGTCACGCCGGCACGCAGGACGTGGTCGAGCCAGGCTTTCAAAGTGCTCGGGATAGCGAAGTTGTACATCGGCGCGGCCATCACCAGCACATCGGCGGCGAGCAATTCATCGGTCAACTGGTTGGAGCGGTCCAGCGACGATTGTTCGCTGTCGCTGCGCTGTTCGGCGGGTTTCATCCAGCCGCCCAACAGGTTGCTGTCCAGGTGCGGAACCGGGTTCACGGCGAGGTCACGCACGCTGATCTGATCGGCCGGGTGCGCCGCTTTCCACTGGCTGATGAAGGTCTGGGTCAGTTGACGGGATACCGAATCTTGCTGGCGGGCGCTGCTTTCGATGATCAGAACGCGGGACATGGTGTGTAGCCTCCATCCGAGAATGTTGTAGGTCGATGGAGTGAAGGTTAACCAGGGTTGTATCGATGAAAAAGCGCAAATAATTGCTGCAAAGCATCGAATAATTCGTTTAGATGCACCCAGAGCATGTGAGAGCGAGCCTGCTCGCGAAAGCGGTGTGTCAGTCAAGGAATGTGTCGACTGACACTACGTCTTCGCGAGCAGGCTCGTTCCCACAGGTAAATACAGTGTTATTTCGGGGTGCAGCTCAGTTCGATGCGCAGCTTGATGATGGAGCGGGAAAACTTGGCCGTGGCGTTTTTATGCTTACCGGCCGGCACCTCGATACTGCGGGTGCGTGGCGCTTCCGGGCCATTGCTGAACACCGCTTTGCAGAGTGCATCGACATCACCGTAGTTGACGACTTTGATGGAGCCGATGTCGTTATCGGTATCGTAGGTTTCGTAGTCGATCTTCATGCCATTGAGGTTTTTCTGCACGTCGATCGGATATGCAAAAGCGGTCAGCGGAAGCAGCGCCAGCAGCACACAACAGAATTTTTTCATTCGGCAGTCTCCATGAGGGACGGCCAGCTTAGGACAAGAGGAGCTAATGATGAAAGCGCCCCGCGTGACCCTTGATCAATGGCGAACATTGCAGGCCGTGGTCGACCACGGCGGATTCGCCCAGGCCGCCGAGGCCCTGCACCGTTCGCAATCGTCGGTGAGCTACACCGTCGCCCGCATGCAGGACCAGCTCGGCGTGCCGCTGCTGCGCATCGATGGGCGTAAAGCGGTGCTCACCGAGGCCGGCGGCGTGTTGCTGCGCCGCTCGCGGCAACTGGTGAAACAGGCCAGTCAACTGGAAGACCTTGCCCATCACATGGAGCAAGGCTGGGAAGCTGAAGTACGGCTGGTGGTCGATGCCGCTTACCCGAGCGCGCGTATCGTGCGTGCGTTGACCGCGTTCATGCCGCAGAGCCGTGGCTGCCGGGTGCGACTGCGTGAAGAAGTGCTGTCGGGTGTCGAAGAAGTGCTGCTTGAAGGCGTGGCCGATCTGGCAATCACGGGGCTGAGCATTCCCGGCTACCTCGGTGCAGAGTTGAGCGATGTCGAGTTTGTCGCCGTCGCCCACCCGGATCACGCCTTGCATCGGCTTAATCGTGAACTGAGCTTTCAGGATCTGGAAACCCAGATGCAAGTGGTGATCCGCGACTCTGGTCGCCAACAACCACGCGACGTTGGCTGGCTCGGCGCCGAACAGCGCTGGACCGTCGGCAGCCTCGCCACCGCCGCCACGTTTGTCAGCAGTGGCCTGGGGTTCGCCTGGCTGCCACGACACATGATCGAACGCGAATTGAAAGAAGGCACGCTCAAGCTGCTACCGTTGGATCAGGGCGGCAGCCGCAACCCGAGCTTCTATCTGTATTCAAACAAGGACAAACCGCTGGGCCCGGCCACGCAAATCCTTATCGAGCTGCTGCGCACTTTCGATACATTGCCTTTGGACGCGCCGTTTGCCGCCCCCGAACAAGCCTGACACGGAGTTCACCGATGGCCTATTTCGAACATGAAGGTTGCAACCTGCACTACGAGGAATATGGCCACGGTACGCCGCTGCTGCTGGTTCACGGGCTCGGCTCGAGCACGCTGGACTGGGAAATGCAGATCCCGGCGCTGGCCGCGCACTATCGGGTGATCGTCCCGGACATCCGTGGCCACGGTCGCTCGGACAAACCGCGTGAGCGATACAGCATCGCGGGATTCAGCGCCGATATGCTGGCGCTGATCGAACACCTGAAGCTTGGCCCGGTGCACTATGTCGGACTGTCGATGGGCGGCATGATCGGTTTCCAGCTCGGCGTCGATCAGCCGCAATGGCTCAAGAGTCTGACCATCGTCAACAGCGCCCCCGAAGTCAAAGTGCGCAGCCGCGACGACTACTGGCAGTGGTTCAAACGCTGGAGCCTGATGCGCGTGCTCAGTCTGGCGACCATCGGCAAAGCGCTGGGCAGCAAACTTTTTCCGAAACCGGAACAAGCCGATCTGCGGCAGAAGATGGCCGAACGCTGGGCAAAAAACGACAAACGTGCTTATCTCGCCAGCTTCGATGCGATTGTCGGTTGGGGGGTTCAGGAACGACTTTCCCGAGTGACCTGTCCAACCCTCATCGTCAGCGCCGACCGCGACTACACACCGGTGGCACTGAAAGAAACCTATGTAAAACTGCTACCGAATGCGCGGCTGGTGGTGATCGCCGATTCGCGCCACGCCACCCCGCTCGATCAACCCGAACGCTTCAATCAAACGCTGCTGGAGTTTCTTGCCGCAGCCGATATTCAATCTCAGGATCACTGACCCATGTTGAAAAAACTCGCCCTCGCCGCCGGTACCGTGCTGTTCGCCGCCAACCTGATGGCTGCCACGCCAGCCAAGGCACCGCACGTGCTGCTGGAGACCACCAACGGCCAGATCGAAATCGAACTGGATCCGGTCAAGGCGCCGATCAGTACCAAAAACTTTCTGGATTACGTGAACAGCGGCTTCTACAACAACACGATTTTCCACCGAGTGATCCCGGGCTTTATGGTCCAGGGCGGCGGTTTCACTCAACAGATGCAGCAAAAAGAAACCAAGGCTCCTATCAAGAACGAACACAAAAACGGTCTGGCCAACGTTCGTGGCACCTTGTCCATGGCTCGCACTTCCGTACCTGATTCGGCGACCAGCCAGTTCTTCATCAACGTCAAGGACAACGACTTCCTCGACCAGGGCGATGGCTACGCAGTGTTCGGCAAAGTGGTCAAAGGTATGGACGTCGTCGACATCATCGTCAACTCCCCAACCACCACCAAACAAGGCATGCAAAACGTGCCTTCCGACCCTGTGTTCATCAAGTCGGCCAAAGTCATCGACTAAGCTGTACAGGGCGTATCGAGCGGTGTGAACTCAACCTCACGCCGCTCACACCGATAAAAGGAGAGCCCGTGCTCCGGGCGGTTATCTGATGCTCTATCGCCGTTTCGAACAACTTATCGACATCTTCCGTGACGCCCCCACCGCTTCCCCGCCGGATCGTGTCTGGCCCTTCTATACCTATTACCTGAAGCAGGTCTGGCCGAGCTTTGCGGCCCTGCTGGTCGTCGGCTTGTTCGCCGCGCTGATCGAAGTGGCGCTGTTCAGTTACCTGAGCCGCATCATCGACCTGGCGCAAGGCACGCCGAACCCGAATTTTTTCAGCGACCATGCCCTCGAACTGACGTGGATGGTGGTGGTTGCCCTCGTGCTGCGCCCGATCTTCTTCGGCCTGCACGACCTGCTGGTGCATCAGACCCTGAGCCCCGGCATGACCAGCATGATCCGCTGGCAGAACCACAGCTATGTGCTCAAGCAGAGCCTTAACTTCTTCCAGAACGACTTCGCCGGGCGCATTGCCCAACGCATCATGCAGACCGGCAACTCGCTGCGCGATTCGGCAGTGCAAGCGGTCGATGCGCTATGGCACGTGGTGATCTACGCGATCAGTGCGCTGGTGTTGTTCGCCGAGGCCGACTGGCGTCTGATGATCCCGCTGCTGGTGTGGATCGCCGCTTACATCGGCGCGCTCTACTACTTCGTGCCACGGGTGAAAGAACGTTCGGTAGAAGCTTCCGACGCCCGCTCGAAGCTGATGGGACGGATCGTTGACGGTTACACCAACATCGCCACGCTGAAGCTGTTCGCCCACACCAATTTCGAACAGCACTACGCCAGGGAAGCCATCGAAGAACAGACCGTCAAAGCGCAAATGGCCGGTCGCGTAGTCACCAGCATGGACGTGGCGATCACCACCATGAACGGCCTGCTGATCGTCGGCACTACCGCTCTGGCGTTGTGGCTGTGGACGCAGTCGCTGATCACCGTCGGCGCGATTGCCCTGGCGACGGGTCTGGTGATCCGCATCGTCAACATGTCTGGCTGGATCATGTGGGTGGTCACCGGCATTTTCGAAAACATCGGCATGGTTCAGGACGGTTTGCAGACCATTTCGCAACCGGTCAGCGTCACCGATCGCGAGCAGGCCAAACCGCTCGCCGTGGCGAGTGGCGAAGTGCGTTTCGAGCACGTGGATTTTCACTACGGCAAGAAGAAAGGCATCATCGGCGACCTCAACCTGACTATCAAACCGGGTGAAAAAATCGGCCTGATCGGGCCGTCCGGCGCCGGTAAATCGACCTTGGTCAACCTCTTGCTGCGCCTCTACGACGTCGAGGGCGGACGCATCCTGATCGACGGCCAGAACATCGCCGACGTCGGCCAGGAAAGCCTGCGAGCACGGATCGGCATGATCACTCAGGACACCTCGTTGCTGCACCGTTCGATCCGCGACAATTTGTTGTACGGCAAACCGGATGCCACCGATGCCGAGTTGTGGGACGCGGTGCACAAGGCGCGCGCCGATGAGTTCATTCCGTTGCTGTCGGATGCGGAAGGCCGCACCGGCTTCGACGCGCACGTCGGTGAGCGCGGGGTGAAGCTGTCCGGGGGTCAACGTCAACGCATCGCCATCGCACGGGTGCTGCTCAAGGATGCTCCGATCCTGATCATGGATGAGGCGACCTCGGCACTCGACTCGGAAGTCGAGGCGGCGATTCAGGAAAGCCTGGAAACCCTGATGCAGGGCAAAACCGTGATCGCGATTGCGCACCGGCTCTCGACCATCGCCCGCATGGATCGGCTGGTGGTGCTGGAGAACGGCAAGATTGCCGAGAGCGGCACCCACGCCGAACTGCTGGCGCATCGCGGGTTGTATGCGCGTTTGTGGGCGCACCAGACCGGAGGGTTTGTCGGGATCGACTGATTCCGACAATCACCACAACCCCTGTAGGAGTGAGCCTGCTCGCGATAGCGGAGTATCAGCCAAGCTTAACGGAACTGACACACCGCTATCGCGAGCAGGCTCACTCCTACAGGTGTAATAAGCACCGTATAAAACCGCCACAGCCCGCCAACCACGGGCGCTGGCGGTTTTTTCATGGCCGCTGGAAATCCGTTAAAACCCTGCTGTACTCAGCCAAGGCTTCGGAACGGAGCCTGTCGTAAGTCTGCAAGGACGCACAACCCGATGCAGTCTCGATAGCAGCGCTATCAAGGACTCTTCTCATGTCTCTGTTCAAACGTTCAGTCACGGAGTTGCTGGGTACGTTCTGGTTGGTATTGGGTGGGTGTGGCAGTGCGGTGATCGCCGCGTCGTCGCCACTGGGAATCGGCGTGCTGGGGGTGGCCCTGGCCTTTGGTTTGACGGTGTTGACCATGGCGTTCGCCATTGGTCACATCAGCGGATGTCATCTCAACCCGGCCGTGTCGGTCGGTCTGTTTGTCGGAGGTCGGTTTCCGGCCAGAGAACTGCCCGCCTACATCATCGCCCAAGTGCTGGGCGCGATTCTGGCCGCAGCGCTGCTTTACTACATCGCTAGCGGCAGGGAGGGTTTTGACATCGCCGCCGGCCTCGCCTCCAACGGTTATGGCGAGCACTCGCCGGGCAAGTATTCGATGGCGGCCGGGTTTGTCACGGAACTGGTGATGACCGGGATGTTCGTGATCATCATCCTTGGCGCCACCGACAAACGAGCGCCTGCGGGGCTGGCACCGATTGCCATCGGCCTGGGCCTGACCCTGATCCACCTGATCTCCATTCCCGTCACCAACACCTCGGTCAACCCGGCGCGCAGCACCGGGCCGGCGCTGATGGTCGGCGGCTGGGCGATCGCGCAGTTGTGGATGTTCTGGGTCGCGCCGCTGCTGGGCGCGGTGGTGGGCGGCGGGATCTACCGCTGGTTGGGCAAAGAAGAGTAACCAAGGCAAACACTTAACCCTGTAGGAGTCGAGCTTGCTCGCGAAAGCGTCGCGTCAGTCGATACTTGCGCGACTGACCCACCGCTTTCGCGAGCAAGCTCGGCTCCTGCAAGGAATCTAGGTTTGGCGGTAGGGCAAGGCGGTTTTCGCTTCTTCGGCATAGGCGAGGATGCCGGCGCGTTCCTGTTGCAGGAAATCCTTCACTGCTGCTTTCAAACCCGGATGCCGCAGGTAGTGCCAGGAATGGGTGATCACCGGTTCGAAACCGCGAATCAGTTTGTGCTCGCCTTGAGCACCGGCATCGAAACGCTGGTAACCCTGCGCTATCGCGTAGTCCATGCCCTGGTAAAAACACGTCTCGAAATGCAGCCGGTCAAACTCCGCCAGACACCCCCAATATCGCCCGTAGAAACTGTCGCCACCGACCAGACTGAACGCCATCGCCACCGGCCGTGATCCCTGTTTCGCCAGCACCACGCGAATCGATTCAGGCATACGTTCAGCCAGCAAACTGAAAAATTCCCGCGTCAAATAAGGCGTTTGCCGACGCACCGCATAGGTATTGGCGTAACAGGCATAGACAAAATCCCACTGCGCTTCGTCCAGTTCGCGCCCTTGCAGCCATTCAAACTCGAAGCCCTGCGCCGCCACTTGCTCGCGTTCCTTGCGCATCTGTTTGCGCTTGCGCGAACTGAGCACATCAAGGAAATCCTGAAAGTCGCGGTAACCGCGATTCTGCCAGTGATACTGACAGCCGATGCGCTGTAACCAATCCGATTGCTCGGCCATCGCGGCATCGGTGAACGGGTCGGTGAAATTGATGTGCGCGCTGGAGAGCCCTTCGATTTCGAGATACCCCGGCAAGCTCTTCAGCAGCTCGAAACCGTCCTCGACGTTCGCCGCCAACAGCCTCGGCCCGCTGACCGGGCTGAAGGGTACGGCGGTCAACAGTTTGGGGTAGTAATCAATCCCGGCGCGGGCACAGGCATCGGCCCAGCCATGATCAAACACGTATTCGCCGTAGGAATGCCACTTGCGGTAGCAGGGCAACGCGGCTATCAGCCGGTCGTCTTCCATGTGCAGCAAGTGCTCCGGTTGCCAACCGGTGTGGGGGCCGACGCTGCCGCTGTCTTCCAGTGCACTGAGAAAGGCATGGCGTAGAAACGGCTGATTCTCCGGCACCAGTGCGTTCCAGGTAGCCGGGGCGATTTCTGACAGGTTTTGCAGGCGTTGCAACGGCATCAACTGGCTCTCCACATCTGGGTTTCGGCGCCCGGCGAGTATCGCCGATTGCGCTGCTTCGCACACCCGCAATCGGCCGACAGCGCTCTAGATCAATCGTTCAAGGCCAGATCGCAACGTCATCAACCTGCCATCACTGTGCCACTGCTCTGTCATAAACCATCGCGATACTGGCGCCTGTTTTTAGAGCGCCGGGTTCTACCCGGACACTGTTTTCCGACGTCCAAATCGTCGGTTGTGCCCAGGATGGTTCAGCCATCCTCTCTCATCTTCGGAGATTGCTATGCGTCTTGCTTCCACGAAAACTGCGGCGGCCCTGTGCGGTGGCCTGTTGCTGGCCATGAGTGTTCCGGCCAGTGCCGCAGTCGACGCCAAACTGCTCGACATGCTCAAGGCCAACGGTTCGATTTCCCAAGCGCAGTACGTAGAACTGCAAACTGAACTGGCCAAGGATCAGAAGGCTCAGCAAATCGCGCAGCAGGCGCAGCAAGAGACCAATGAACAAGTCGCGGCTGTCGCGAAGAAGACCAACGAACAAAGCGCTTTCGACCAGAAACTGGCGTGGGCCGCCAAGACTCAGTTCAAGGGCGATGTGCGTATTCGTCAGGAGACCGTCAAGATCGACGGCGAGTCCAACAATGGCGGCCGCGACAAGGATCGCCAACGCATCCGTGCCCGTCTGGGTGCCTACAGCGAGATCAACCCGCAAGTCGACACCGGCATCCGTATCGCCACCGGCGGCGGCGATGACGCTCGCTCGACCAACCAGGACATGGACAACTACTTCGACAAGAAGCAGATCTGGCTCGACCTCGGTTACATCGACTACCACCCGGACGCGATCAAGAACCTGCACGTGATCGGCGGCAAGATGATGCAACCGTGGGTGAGCATGGGCGACGTGATCTGGGATAGCGACATCAACCCGGAAGGTCTGGCCGTCACCTACAAATACCCATTGGGCAGCAGCGCCGAACTGTTCGGCAGCCTGGGCAACTACACCCTCAAGGACAACGTCGACGGCGATGGCGTGCAATTCCGTCACGACCTGCGCCTGACGTCCGGCCAGTTGGGTAGCCGCTTCAACATCACCGACAATCTGAAAGTGACCCTGGGCGGCAGCATCTACGCTTACCAGAACGACGAAGACAGCCGCTGCACCGGCACTTCCACCCCGTGCGCGCTGGCAGTCAACGGCAACTCCGCCAACAACCAATTCCGTCTGTATGAGGGTTTCAGCCAGATCGACATCGGCGGCCTGCCAATGCCACTGTCGTTCTACGGGCAGTACGTGAAGAACAACGATGCCGTCACCGATCAGGACACGGCGTGGTTGCTCGGTGCCAAGTCGAAAGTTTTCGGCTTCAACCTCGATTACAACTATCGTGACGTGCAGCGCAACGCTGTGGTCGGCGCCTTCACCGACTCCGACTTCGCCAACGGCACCACCGGTTCGCGTGGTCACAAGTTCAAGGTCGGTTACGACATCGACAAGAACTTCGCCCTCGGCGCCACGTACTTCCTGACCAAGGCCGACTTCGCCAGCCGAACCCAGCGTGACGCAGACACCAACACCCTGCAGCTGGACGCGGAAGCCAAGTTCTAAAAAAGCAGTTGCAAGCTTCGAGCCTCAAGCTGCAAGTCAGCGCATGACTTGCAGCTTGAAGCTTGGCGCTTGAAGCTGATCTTCTTTAGTCTGGTTCGGGCGGGACGATCCCCATCATCCGTTCGTTTCACCCGCGCCGGGCTATTTTTGCAGGATGCAAAAAACCCCTGTAAGAGCTGCCGAAGGCTGCGATCTTTTGATCTGAACAAACAAGATCAAAAGATCGCAGCCTTCGCAGTTCCTACAGGGGCTTGTCTTTACGGCGCTGTTCGGCCAGTCGTTCTGCCAGCGCATCGACATCTTCTACAGGCTCTTGCGGCATGGCCTTCAAGGTGGCTTGCATCAAGCGCATCTGACGAATGAAGCGCCTGCAGTTGGGGCAAAACATCAGGTGATGACGCACCATCAGCTTCTCGCGGAAGTTCAACTGGCCATCGAGATAATCGCTGGAGCGCGCTACTTGTTCCTTACAGGTCAACATTCCCCGGTCTCCTCAAAATGCTCCACGGTCGCGAAGACTTTCAGCCGCGCACGATGCAGCAGCACTCGGACATTGGAGAGCGAGATCTCCAGAAGATTACAGATCTCTTCCAGTTCAAGGCCCTGACGTTCGCGCAGCAACAAAACACTGCTTTGCAGTTCCGACAGGCTCAGCAGCGTGCGCTCCAGGCACTCGCGCAACTCGCTTTCGGTCAACAGCGCTTCCGGGGTGTCCTGATGCCAGGCGAAAGGCGCCACCAGCCAATGGCCATCACCAGGAGAAAAACGGTCATCATCAATAGTGCCGTGAGGCGACGGCAGGTCATCCATCAGCACTTCGCGGCGATTGAGCTTGTAACGACTCTTGGCCGAGTTGGCGGTGATGGTCAGTAACCAGGTCTTGAGACTGGAACGGCCCTCGAAGCTGCCAATATGGCGTACCACCGACAGCCAGGCGTCTTGCACCACTTCCTCGACATGACGCTGGCCGACGATCGCATACGCGACGGCGCGCATCGCGCTTTGATAGGTCGTGACCAGTTCCTTGAAAGCCTGCTGCTCGCCTGCCAGCAAACGCACGAGCAGTTGGGTGTCGTCAGCCGCCATCGATCAATCTCCTTGTTGCGACGTCGAAAATGATAACGGCAGGACTCGCTAAAAGCGTCTCCTGCCGCAATTTCCGAAAGCTACAGCGTTCCGACGGTTTCGGATGTAGGAAAAATCAGCGCGATAGAGGAAATTAAACCGCTTTTCAACGTTTGCGCAGAATCACGCTACCGATCGAGTAACCTGCACCGAACGAACTCAACACTGCCAGCGAGCCACTGGCCAGATCATCCTGATACTTGTGGAAGGCAATCACCGAACCCGCCGAGCTGGTGTTGGCGTAGGTGTCGAGGATCACCGGTGCCTCTTCTTCAGTGGCTTCGCGACCGAGCAGCTTGCGCACGATCAGGTGGTTCATGCTCAGGTTGGCCTGGTGCAGCCAGAAGCGTTTCACGTCGCCGACGTTGAGTTGGTTCTCTTGCAGATGCTCGCCGATCAACTCGGCGACCATCGGGCACACATCCTTGAACACCTTGCGGCCTTCCTGCACGAACAGCTTGTCGCGAGTGCCGATGCCCTCTTCCGCCGCGCGATTAAGGAAACCGAAGTTGTTACGGATGTTGTTGGAGAACTTGGTCAGCAGTTTGGTGCTGACCACGTCAAATTGGTGCTTGGAGGTCGCGGTGTCAGCGCGCTCGATGATCACCGCAGTCGCAGCGTCGCCGAAGATGAAGTGGCTGTCGCGGTCACGGAAGTTCAGGTGACCGGTGCAGACTTCCGGGTTGACCATCAGGATCGCCCGGGCCTGGCCCAGCTGCACGCTGTTGGCGGCGGCTTGAATGCCGAAGGTCGCCGATGAACAGGCCACGTTCATGTCGAAACCGAAACCCTGAATGCCCAGGGCTTCCTGGACTTCAATGGCGATGGCCGGGTAAGCGCGTTGCAGGTTGGAGCAGGCGACGATCACGCCGTCGATGTCAGCGGCGGTTTTGCCGGCACGCTGCAGGGCTTGCTCGGCTGCGCCGATGGCCATTTGGCAAAGTACCGACCACTCGTCGTTGGAGCGCTCCGGCAGACGCGGGGCCATGCGCTGTGGATCGAGGATGCCGTCCTTGTCCATGACAAAACGGCTTTTGATGCCCGAGGCTTTTTCGATGAACGCGGCGCTGGATTCGGTCAGGGCCTGGACTTCACCGCTGGCGATGGCCTCGGCGTTGTCCGCGTTGAACTGCGCGACGTAGGTATTGAAAGACTGCACCAGCTCTTCGTTGGAGATGCTGTTGGCCGGGGTGTACAGGCCGGTGCCGCTGATGACGACGTTATGCATGGTCGTTTCTCTAATCTGTTCAGGCAGAAAGTGCTGGAACCGTCGTACCAACACACAAAGGGTCTATTCCCATCCGGGGGACGCAAACCTGGCATCGCTTTATTCCGCTGCGCGAGGTGGCCGAAGGCTCTGGGTCGCGAAACGGGTGTTTATGGTCGCGAAGTTTGCCATAAAGCCGAGGTTTTGGCCCCTTTCTCAAGCACCACCCCATTTCCTGTAGGAGTGAGCCTGTGTGCCGAGGGGATTTATCCCCGATCGGCTGCGAAGCAGTCGCCAAACAATCACACTCATTTCAACTGAAGGACTGAAATGATCGATTTTGGGGCGGCTTCGCCCCCCATCGGGGATAAATCCCCTCGCCACAAAAGCCGCCCCCACAAGAGGAGTTGCATATCCTCAAGATCACGGCTCGACCTGGGTCCATTGCTTATTCAGGCGTTTGTCGGAGATCGGAACCTTGGTGCCCAACTGCTGGGCAAACAGCGACACCCGGTATTCCTCCAGCCACCAGCGATACAGCTCAAGTTGCGGATCGCGTTTACCTTCCTGGGCGTGCTTGGCCGCGCGAGTCTGGTATTGCGCCCAGAGCCCGGCGAGCTCACCGCTCCAGACCCGGTCCTTCTGCACCTGCGCGCCGAGCTTCTCGAAACGCTGCTCAACCGCTTTCAGATAACGCGGCAGCTCTTTGAGCCACTGCATCGGCGTTTCCCGAACGAATCCCGGGTAGACCAGATGACTGATCTGCTGCTTGATGTCGTTCAGCGCCACAGCCTGAGCCAGATCAATCTTGCCCTTGAAGCGCTTTTGCAAACCGTGCCAGATCTTCAGGATTTCCAGGGTCAACCGCGCCACACGCTCGGCGTGCTCGGTCCAACTGCCGCGTTTGCGCTCAGCCAGCGCCGCCAAGCCGGCGCCATCACGCGGCAACGGGTCTTCACCGTCAAGAATGCAGCTGTCGAGACTGGCCAGCAGAATGTCCTCGACCAGCGCATCGACGCGACCCAAGTCGCGATAGAGCAGGCCCAGCTCAGTCTGCCCCGGCAATTTTCCGCGCAAGAACTTGGCCGGCTCGGCCAGTTGCTGCATCAACAACCGCTGCAACGCGCGACGATGCTGGAACTCGGCTTCGGCCGGGGTCGAAAACCGCCCTTCCTTGACCGTGCCGCCCTCTTCCACCAGCGCCGGATATACCGTCATCGATAGCCCGGCAATCTTCTGCTGAGTCTTTTCCGCCACCGGCGCGAAGACTTTCGCTTCCACCGGTTGCTGACTTTTCGCGCTCTGCGGCACGGCCAATGCTGCCTGACTGGCTTCGGCAAACCGTGCGGTCAGTTCGGCCAGATCACGCCCTTCGCCAAGGAACTTGCCTTGGCCGTCGACGATTTCCAGGTTCATCCGCAGATGCCCTTCGACTTGCTGCGCAGCTTCCGCCCACGCTTCGTCGCTGACCCGCGCACCGGTCATGCGCAGCAGCTCGCGGCCCAGCGCTTGCGGCAGCGAGCCCTCGGCAAACGTCATGCGTTGCAACGCAGCCTTGATGAAGTCGGGCACCGGCACGAAGTTCTTGCGCAACGCTTTCGGCAAGTTGCGCACGAGGGCGATGCACTTGGCCTCGATCAGCCCCGGCACCAGCCATTCCAGACGCTCCGGCGGCAGCATCGGCAACAACGGCGCCGGTACGCGCAGGGTCACGCCATCGCGCGGGTGATTGGGTTCGAAGTGATAGGTCAGCGCCAGCTCCAGATCACCAATGTGCAAGGTGTCCGGGTAATGCAGCGCGGTGACTTCACTGGCCTCGCGGGCCAGCACGTCTTCTTCGCGCATGATCAGCAGTTGCGGATCTTTCTGGCTGTTGACGCGATACCAACTGTCGAAGGTCGCGGTCTGGTGAATCTCCGCCGGCAGCCGCGCATCGTAGAAGGCGTACAAGGTTTCTTCGTCGGCGAGAATATCCCGGCGACGGGCCTTGGCTTCGAGTTCGTCGAGTTGTTCCAGCAGTTGCTTGTTAGCGGTCAGGCATTTGGCTTTCGATTGAATCTCGCCACGCACCAGACCTTCGCGGATAAACAGTTCACGCGAGACCACCGGGTCCACCGGGCCGTAATGCACCGGCCGACGGCCGACCACGATCAGCCCGAACAGCGTGATCTGCTCGAACGCGACGACCTGACCGCGCTTCTTCTCCCAATGCGGTTCGAAGTGGTTTTTCTTGATCAGGTGCCCGGCCAGCGGTTCAATCCAGTCGGCGTCGATCTTGGCGACCATGCGCGCATAGAGCTTGGTGGTTTCCACCAGCTCGGCGGTCATCAGCCATTGCGGGCGTTTCTTGCCGATGCCCGACGACGGATGAATCCAGAAACGGCGCTGCCGCGCGCCAAGGTAATCGCCGTCCTCGGTTTTCTGGCCGATCTGGCTGAGCAAACCCACCAGCACGGCTTTGTGCAGTTTCGGGTAATCCGCCGGCTCTTTATTCAGGCTCAACTGCATGTCGCGGCAGATCAGGCTCAACTGGCGATGGGAATCACGCCACTCGCGCAGACGCAGATAGTTGAGGAAGTTCTTCCGGCACCAATTGCGCAGCGGGCTCGCGGTCAACGCCTGGCGCTGCTCTTCAAAACCACGCCACAAATTGACCAGCCCGGCGAAGTCGGAATCGACATCTTTCCATTGCGCATGGGCCTGATCCGCCGCTTGCTGACGCTCCGGCGGACGCTCGCGCGGGTCCTGAATCGACATGGCGCTGGCGACGATCAGTACTTCCTGCAGGCTGCCGAGTTTTGCCGCTTCAAGCAGCATGCGGCCCATCCGCGGGTCGACCGGCAGGCGTGCCAACTGGCGGCCCAATGGGGTCAACTGACTGTTGCGATCGACCGCCGAGAGTTCTTGCAGCAGGTTGAAACCGTCGCTGATCGCCTTGCCATCCGGCGGCTCGATGAACGGGAATGCGGTGATCTCGCCGAGACGCAAATGCAGCATCTGCAAAATAACGGCGGCGAGGTTAGTGCGCAGAATTTCCGGATCGGTGAATTCCGGGCAGCCGAGGAAATCTTCTTCGCTGTACAAACGAATGCAGATACCCGGCTCGACCCGGCCACAGCGACCTTTACGCTGGTTGGCACTGGCCTGGGAGATTGCTTCGATCGGCAGGCGCTGAACCTTGGCGCGGTAGCTGTAACGGCTGATGCGCGCAGTGCCGCTGTCGATCACGTAACGGATGCCCGGCACCGTCAGCGACGTTTCGGCGACGTTGGTCGCCAACACCACGCGACGCCCCGGGTGCGACTGGAAAATCCGCTGCTGTTCGGCCGGCGACAGGCGTGCGTACAGCGGCAGAATTTCAGTGTGTTTGAGCTGGGCTTTACGCAGCATGTCCGCCGCATCGCGAATTTCCCGCTCGCCGGGCAGGAACACCAGCACATCCCCCGGACTGCGACGCTCACTGCGCTCGTACGCGGCGATTTCGTCGAGGGTGGCAAGAATGGCCTGATCGACAGTCAGGTCATCTTCAACACGGTTGCCCTCTTCGTCCTGCTCCAGCGTCAGCGGGCGATACCAGGTATCGACCGGGAAGGTACGGCCGGACACTTCAACAATCGGCGCATCGTCGAAATGCTTGGAGAAACGCTCCAGATCGATGGTCGCCGAAGTGATGATGACTTTCAGATCCGGGCGACGCGGCAGCAGGGTTTTCAGGTAACCGAGCAGGAAGTCGATGTTGAGGCTGCGTTCGTGGGCTTCGTCGACGATGATCGTGTCGTAACGTTCGAGATAGCGATCATTCTGGGTTTCCGCCAGCAGGATGCCGTCGGTCATCAGTTTGATCAGGGTGTTGGAATCGCTTTGATCTTCGAAGCGCACTTGATAGCCGACCAACGAACCGAGCGGCGTGCCGAGTTCTTCGGCGACGCGACTGGCGACACTGCGTGCAGCAATTCGACGTGGCTGGGTATGCCCGATCAAGCCGTGCTGGCCACGACCGATTTCCAGACAGATTTTCGGCAACTGCGTGGTTTTACCCGAGCCGGTTTCGCCCGCGATGATCAGCACCTGGTGCTGTTCCAGCGCTTTTTTGATTTCGTCGCGCTTGGCCGCAATCGGCAGGCTGTCGTCGTAACGAATCACCGGCAGGCTGGCCTTGCGCGCCAGTACCTGATCACAGGATGCCTGCATCCGCGTCACCCACTGGGCCAACTTGGCCTCATCGGGCTTTTTACGCAGCTCAAGCAACTGCCGCCGCAGCCGATGGCGGTCGGCGAGCATGGCGTGGTCGAGGTTTTTCAGCAGTTTGTCGATGGAGGGCGATTCGTCGGTCATCGGGTACGCAATTCGGTCGTCTATTTGTGCAGGGGGCCGATTGTCGCAGATTTGCGGCACTGAACACGACTGCGAGGTGCTCTTGTGGCGAGGGGATTTATCCCCGATCGGCTGCGCAGCAGTCGCCGACTGGCTATCAAAGTCGATCTGGGGCGTCTGAGTTGAATGGTTTTGGGGGCTTCGCACCCCATCGGGGATAAATCCCCTCGCCACAATGTGTTCAGGGGGAGTTATTCGTTATCGAGGCCTTTGCGCCGGTATGGGAAGACATCAATGACTTTCCCCGCCCGAATCGCCTCTTGCAGGCTCTTCCAGTAATCGGCGTTGTACAACTCGCCATGCAGTTGATCGAACAACTTGCGCTGGCCGGAATCGGCGAACAGAAACGGCGGAAATTCTTCGGGAAACACATCCAGCGGCCCGATCGAATACCACGGCTCGGAGGCCATTTCGTCCTCCGGCGTACGCGGTGCCGGGATATGGCGGAAGTTGGCTTCGGTGAGAAAGCAGATCTCGTCGTAGTCATAAAACACCACACGCCCGTGCCGGGTGACGCCGAAGTTTTTCAGCAGCATGTCGCCGGGAAAGATGTTCGCCGCCGCCAACTGCTTGATCGCCAGGCCGTAATCCTCCAGCGCCTCACGCACCTGGGCGTCGTTGGCGTTCTCCAGATAGAGGTTGAGCGGAGTCATCCGCCGTTCCGTCCAGCAGTGGCGGATCAGTACCGTGTCGCCGTCGACCGACACCGTCGACGGCGCCACTTCGAGCAATTCCTCAAGACATGCCGGATCGAATTTGCTCAGCGGAAAACGGAAATCGGCGAATTCCTGGGTATCGGCCATGCGCCCTACCCGATCGACGCTTTTCACCAGTCGGTACTTCTCGATCACTGTGGCACGGTCGACGTTTTTCGACGGCGAAAAGCGGTCCTTGATGATCTTGAAAACAGTGTTGAAGCCCGGCAGGGTGAACACGCTCATGACCATGCCACGGACACCGGGGGCCATGATGAATTGATCGTCGGTGTTGGCCAAGTGGTTGATCAGTGCGCGGTAGAACTCGGATTTACCGTGCTTGTAGAAGCCGATCGAGGTGTACAGCTCGGCAATGTGCTTGCCCGGCAAAATGCGCCGCAGAAAACCGATGAACTCTGCAGGCACCGGCACGTCGACCATGAAGTACGAACGGGTGAAAGAGAAAATGATCGACACATCGGCTTCATCGGTGATCAACGCATCGATCTGAATCCCGCGCCCTTCGCGGTGCAACAGCGGAATCACCAGCGGCCATTGCTCATCGCGGGTGTAAATGCGCCCGACCAGATACGCCCCCTTGTTGCGGTACAGCACCGAGGAAAACAACTCGACACTGAGTTCCGGATCCTTGCACACCCAGTCCGGCAGGTTCTCGCGCAGTTGCGCTTCGAGGCGGCGCAAGTCGCCGGGCAAATCGGCGTAATCCTCGCCGAAGCGGTAGTCGGCAAAAATGCTTGCGAGCATCCCCGACAACTGGCCCTGCGGCTTGTACGTGCGGGTTTGTGCGGCGCGGGCACGGCGCAAACTCGGGCGGGTGGTGTGGATGAACATGCAGCCGTCGCTGATCAGGTCATGGCTGAACAGCCCGCAGAAAATCGAGTTGTACCAGGTCTCGGACAGTTCATCGTCGAAGCGCAGGTCGATGACGCTGATGTAAGCGCTTTTCACCAGCGGCCAGCAGCTGACATTCATCAGTGACTCATCGTCGAAATGCTCGCGTAGCCGAGCGATGGTCTCACCGACTTTCTCTTCATAGAGGTTGATCCTGGCCGCCGACGCGGTCTGTGTCTCCTGCCAGCGCGCGTGTTCGAAGCGTTCACGCGCGCCATCGGTGATCCGGCGGAAATGCTCGCGGTAATCGTCAAAGCCATCGAGGATCATGCGGGCGATGTCGGTGGCTGGCCATTGCTGCGGCATAGATGAGACCTCTGCGTGCATGTGGAAATCTGTGCCTGAGCTTAGCCACGGAACCGTACGCAGGTGAAGCGCAATTTCTGCCAAATCCGCAGCAAAGTTGTACAACGACACAGTTATTTGCAAAGTTTTTTTAATCGACCGTTCGGTCAGCAAACAGTCAATACAGTCTTCATCACGGCTCTGCGCCAGCCCACGGATTCTCTGGCTTTCGGATCCAATCCGGCATTGAACTCTCTAGCTCGCGCCTTGGCGGCAGGTGCGATGCCATATCTGGAGCGTGTCCGGATTGGTCTTACCAAAATAGTGGCACTTTGATATACAGCCCGCCATTACTCCCTCCACAACAAGATCCTCGGCCCACGAGGACGACCTCCCCCTCAAAGATCAAGGAGCACATTGATGTCTATCCGGAATCTGCGCATAGGTTTGCGCGCCAGTTTGAGTTTCGCCGTTTTGGCCAGTTTGTTGGTGGTGGTCGGGCTGTTTGGCCTGGGCCAGATGAAAAATCTGCGCGAAAGCGCCGCGGTCATCGAAGAGTCATGGATGCCGAGCATCGAGAGCATTCACGACACGGCGGCAAACATCGCCAGCATCCGTCTCGAATCCTTGCGCATGACGGCCAACACCCAAGCAACGATCCGCGACAAAAGCAAAGCCATCCTCAAGGCGCAACGTGAAGAATTGCTCAAGCGCCTCAACGACCACAAAGCCTTGGTTACCAGCGATCAGGAACAGGTGATGCTCGATCGCCTGAATGCGGCCGTCGGCAAATACCTGAGTATCCTCGACCAGATCATCAGCCAGACTGAGGCCGGCCAGAATGAGCAGGCTGCAGCTCGCCTGAACAACGAACTGGCACCGCAGGGCACAGTGCTCGACGTAACCCTTGAGCAAATGATCACCCTCAATCAGCAAGGTGCGGATGCTGCCGCCGAAGATGCCGCTGCGATGTACCAACGGGCGCAGTGGATCGTCGCGTCGATCATCGTCATTGCGTTGACTGCCACGTTATTGCTGGCCTGGATGCTGACCCGCAGCATAACCACGCCGATCAATCAGGCGCTCAACGTGGCGCGGCGCATCGCCTCGGGCGACCTCAGCGGCCAGATCAGCAGCAGCGGCAAAGATGAAGCCGCACAGTTGCTCGACGCCCTCGGCGAGATGCAGATCAACTTGCGCTCGACCATTCGCGGCATCAGCGAATCGGCGCAGCAACTGGCCTCGGCTGCCGAGGAAATGAGCTCGGTGATGGAACAAAGCACCCGTGGCCTGCAACAGCAGAACGATCAGATCGAGCAAGCCGCCACCGCGGTGACCGAGATGAGCACGGCAGTGGATGAAGTCGCTGCCAACGCCGTGTCCAGTGCCGAAGCCTCGGAGGCCTCCAACGAGGACAGCAAGCACGGTCATGTGCAGGTCAGCGAGACCATCAGTTCGATTCAGGAACTGGTCAGTGCGGTGCTCGGCGCGTCCGAGCAAGCCGAGGGTCTGGCCACGCAGGCGCAGGACATCAGCAAGGTGCTGGAGGTGATTCGCGGCATCGCCGGGCAAACCAATCTGCTGGCGCTCAACGCCGCCATCGAAGCCGCGCGGGCCGGGGAAGCCGGACGCGGCTTCGCGGTGGTCGCCGATGAAGTTCGTTCGTTGGCGCAACGCACGCAGAACTCCACTGAAGAAATCGAGCTGATGATCAGCAGCATCCAGCACGGCACCGGTGCCACCGTCGGGGCCTTGCAAAGCAGCGCCGAACAGGCTGGCCAGACGCTACGGCGGGCCAACAGTGCCGGTCAGGCACTGGAGAAAATCACCGCGTCGATTTCACAGATCAATCAACGCAACCTGGTGATCGCCAGCGCCGCCGAGCAGCAGGCTTTGGTCGCCCGCGAGGTCGATCAGAATCTGGTGACCATCCGTGATCTGTCGACACAGACCGCCGCCGGTGCCACGCAGACTTCAGCCGCCAGTCAGGAGCTGTCGCGCCTGGCGGTTGACCTCAACGGGCTGGTCACACGTTTCGTGATCTGAGAAAAGTTGCATGCCCGAATAGCGGTTGCCTTCGTCAGGGCGCTCGGCAACACTCTCGTCCCGATTCTGGAAGGAGGCCCGTCGTGAGCCCTGTCGATATTTTCCGTATGTTGTCGCTGGCAGCCATCTGGGGCGCGAGTTTTCTGTTCATGCGCATTATTGCGCCGGTGATCGGCACAGTTCCGACCGGGTTCTTCCGCGTCTCGATTGCCGCCGCAGGGCTGCTGGTGATCCTTGGGCTGATGCGCGTCAAGTGGGATTTCAAAGGCAAACTGAAAACCGTGATGCTGCTGGGCGTGATCAATTCAGGGATTCCGGCGACCCTGTACTCGGTAGCCGCGCAAGTACTGCCGGCCGGCTATTCGGCGATTTTCAACGCCACCACGCCATTGATGGGCGTGCTGATTGGCGGTCTCTTCTTCAGTGAAAAACTCACTGCGGCCAAACTCGGCGGGGTGTTCCTCGGCCTGTTCGGCGTCGGTGTGCTGACGCGCGCCGGTCCCGTGGCGTTCGATATGCAACTGCTGATGGGCGCCCTCGCCTGCCTGCTCGCGACCACCTGTTATGGCTTTGCCGGGTTCCTCGCACGGCGCTGGCTGGATCAGGCTGGCGGCCTGGACAGCCGTCTGTCGGCCTTGGGCAGCATGCTCGGGGCGACGCTGTTCCTGCTGCCGCTGTTTGCTTACAGCGTGGCCACCCAACCTCCCGCAAGCTGGGGCGGCTGGAGTGTCTGGTTGTCGCTGCTCGGCCTGGGCCTGGGCTGCACGGCGTTTGCCTACATTATTTATTTCCGCCTGCTCAGCTCCATCGGCCCGGTGAAATCAATGACCGTGACCTTCATGATTCCGCCGTTCGGCGTGTTGTGGGGTGCGCTGTTGCTGGATGAGCCGTTGTCGATGGCGCATATCTACGGCGGAGTCTTGATTGCATTGGCGTTATGGCTGGTGTTGAAGCCCGCGGTGGTCAAACCCGCAGAGGTGGTAAAACTGTAGAAGCTGCCGCTGGCTGCGATCTTTTGACTTTTAATCTTCAAGATCAAAAGATCGCAGCCTCGTTTCACTCGTCAACTCCTACAGGGATCGCGTTATTTCGTTTTACGGAATACGAATGCCAGACCGACGATGATCAACAGCATCCCCAGCACACTCAACGCCGCAAGACGATTGCCGAAAATCAGGTAATCCATCACCGCCGTCACCGCCGGCACCAGATAAAACAGGCTGGTGACATTCACCAGATTGCCTCGCGCAATCAGCCGATACAGCAGCAGCGTCGCCAGCACCGAAACCACCAGCCCCATCCACAACACCGGCACGATGAAGCCGGTGCTGTGTTCGAAATGAAACGGCTGGAACGGCACGAATATCCCGCACAACAGCAAACCCGCCAGATACTGCACCGGCAACGTGCCGAGGGGATTGTCGGTGATGCGTTTCTGCATGATCGAGCCGAGGGTCATGCTCGCCAGCGCCAGCAGACCGAAGAGCATCCCCGCCCAGGACATCCCGGCCAGGCCGATGCCTTGGTAAACCACCATGATCAGACCGGCCAGCCCCAGCGCCAACCCGAACATCCGGCTCGCCGAACGCTGACGCTCCATCAACACGACGGTAAGAATCGGCTGCACGCCCATGATGGTAGCCATCACCCCCGGCGTGACTTTGCTGTTCAGTGCCAGCAGATAGAAAATCTGATAAGCCCCCAGCAGCACCACGCCCGTGGCGATCGCATACAGCATTGGTCGGCCAGCCTTGGGCAACTTCAGTTTGAGTAACGGCGCCAGCAGCACCAGCCCACATAAGGCGATCACGAAGCGGATCAGCAGAAAGGCAAATGGCGAGGCATGGAACAAGCCCCATTTGGAGAAGATCGCCCCGCTGCTCCACAGCAGAACGAACAGGCTCGTGGACGTCGCCGCGAGCGCGGAGTTTTTCGAAAGAACAAACATGAATACCACCTGTAGTCAGGCAAATAGCCAACTCAGCCGAGGCTGAAATTCAGTAGGTTTTTGCAGGCGGGCGCGGAGGGTCAGCAGAAAATGCCGATCAGCCCGAAACGCCAACGCCCGGCGGTGATACGACTGCGCACACCGGCGTGCTACTGACAGGTGGGGGGTAATGACTGATCTGCTGCGGCTGCTGATTCCCGCACGGCACGATGCCAGCGTTGACCGCTGAATCGACTACCGCGTTGAGGTGGGATGCAGGCATGAGGTGCAGATCTTTTTTAAGGTGGAGTCGATGAACCGTCTGGCTCACGAAGGCTGAATATAACCAGCCGGGGACACAGATTGCAATGACTTGGGCAAAGGGCCGGTAGCGACGAATGGATGACGGCTGAATAGGCTGTGGAGCAACCGCAACACCTGTCGATGGGGAGACATGGAATGCTCGAAATCATATGCCAAGAGAACGGACGTATTTGCGGTATCAGTTGTATCGGTCAGAGGCGAGAAAGGCGGCTAGTATCACCACCAAGAGAAGGCTTTTTCATGAGGGAGCAGACTTTTCGAAAATACGCTTCAAACCCATCGATACTCAGGCAATAAGTGCTTTTGAGCTTTGGGATAATCCGCATTTTTCCTGGGGAGAGGTCGTCACCTGGAAGACCCGAGAACCCTTGTCTCTGGATGTCGCGATCTGGTTTGAACAAGAGCTTTGCGGGCTGTGTTTTGTCATTCCAAACAATAGCCGTCAGCGAATTCGAATCGTGCGGCTTGAGGGAAGGCCAGGGGAAGCGCATCCACTTAAAAACCGTATCGCGGCGTTGGCGATGTTGGCCATTGACGAATTTGCCCAAATTATTGGCAGCAGATTGATTGAAGTTCAGGAGCCCATGCAAGGAGCCATTCCGAAATATAGGCAGCTCGGCTTCAAATTTGATTTGGATGGCCGCCTTGTGCTCGCAGTGGAGGGTAAAGCATTGTGAAAACTGTTCAATTAATGATCAGCGAGGGCAAAAAAATGCGTAAAGATGTTAAAAAAGCACCCTCAAAGAAGGGACCACGCAAAGCCGATGAAAAGCTGGGTGATTTCGTGTTATCCACCAACCAGCGACGATTTCTGCAAGTTCTTGTCGATGGTATTGACGTGGATGAACCCAACGTCCTCGCCGGACGGCGCTGACTTGCAGGCAATAAAAAACCGCTCACAAGAAGCGGTTTTTTATTTCTGTATCCAGCCTCAACCAAACAGCCAATAGCCCAGCAGCGTCAGGACCAGCACCGCCAGTATCGGACGCATCACACGGTAAGCCTTGGGATTGCGACGTTTCCACTGTTTGACCACACCGCTGAACTTGTCGCTGAAGTTCTTGCTCCAGGCGTACGCCTGATTGATCCCGCCGACACGCTCATCATCGAGGTTCTGCGGTGCGGTAGCACGGCCGAGCCAAGCACTGATGGCGCGGTTGACGCGGGTCATGAAGCGGTTGCTCAGCGGACGTTCAACGTCGCAGAACAGAATCACGCGGGTCTTTTCGGTTTCATTCTTGACCCAGTGCACGTAAGTCTCATCGAACATCACGTCTTCGCCATCGCGCCAGGCGTAGATCTGACCGTCGACGAAGATCCGGCAATCGTCGGAGTTCGGTGTCGACAGGCCGAGGTGATAACGCAGGGAACCGGCAAACGGGTCGCGGTGCGGATTCAAGTGACTGCCGCCCGGCAGCAACGCGAACATCGCACCTTTGACGTTGGGTATTGCACTGACCAGCGCCACGGTCTTCGGGCACAGGGTTTCGGCCGATGGCAGGGGTTTGTCGTACCACTTGAGGTAGAAGCGCTTCCAGCCTTTCTTGAAGAACGAGCCAAAACCGGCGTCGTTGTTCTTTTCCGCAGCGCGGATGTAGCCCTCGTCGAACAGGTGCATGGCTTCGTCGCGAATGGTTTCCCAGTTATCGCGCAGCACATCCAGTTCCGGGAATTTGCTGCGATCCAGATACGGCTTGGACGGCACGCTGGAGAACAGGTACATCAAAGCGTTGTACGGAGCGAACAGCGCCGAGTGGTTGACGAACTGGCGCAATACCGGCAAGCGCGCCTTGCCGCGCAAATGCACATAGAGCGTGCTGCCCAGAAACAGCAGCAGCACAAACGCCTTGGCGGCAAACGAAAAGGTCATCAACAACTCCTTGAAAAAAGACAACGCTGCGCAATGCCATGTACCCGGCATGGCAGCCGGCCATGATAAACACTACCGGCTTCGGGAAAAACCCGCTTCAACCAAGATTCATTGTTAAGGATTGCGCAACAAAGCGCTTATTAACATAAGGGTCCTGAACGGGGGCTGATCCAGATCAGACTTGCCTCTCAAGATTAAAAACAGGATCAAAAGATCGCAGCCTTCGGCAGCTCCTACACTGCGACCTTTTGATTTTCTCGATTACTGTTGATTTTCCTGCTCGGTGAACAGATCGCTGAACAACATGCTCGACAGATAACGTTCACCCGAGTCCGGCAGAATCACGACGATGGTCTTGCCCTGCATTTCCGGGGTTTCCGCCAGACGCACTGCCACTGCCATGGCTGCGCCGCACGAAATCCCGCACAAGATCCCCTCTTCCTGCATCAGACGCAGGGCCATGGCCTTGGACTCTTCGTCAGTCACCAGTTCGACGCGATCAACCATCGACAGATCGAGGTTTTTCGGCACGAAACCGGCACCGATGCCCTGAATCTTGTGCGGGCTCGGCTTGATCTCTTCACCGGCCAACGCTTGGGTGATCACCGGAGAAGACACCGGCTCCACGGCCACGGAAAGGATCGGTTTGCCCTGGGTATTCTTGATATACCGCGAAACACCGGTGATGGTTCCACCCGTTCCGACGCCAGCCACCAGCACATCGACCGCCCCGTCGGTGTCGTTCCAGATTTCCGGGCCAGTGGTCTTTTCGTGAATCGCCGGGTTGGCCGGATTGTCGAATTGCGCGGGCATGAAATATTTGTCGGCATCGCTGGCAACAATTTCCGCGGCCTTCTCGATCGCCCCTTTCATACCCTTGGCCGGCTCGGTCAGCACCAGCTCGGCGCCCAACGCTTTGAGAACCTTGCGCCGTTCAATGCTCATCGAGGCCGGCATGGTCAGCATCAATTTGTAACCACGAGCGGCAGCGACAAACGCCAGACCGATGCCGGTGTTGCCGGAAGTCGGTTCGACGATGGTCATGCCCGGCTTGAGTTTGCCGCTGCTTTCGGCGTCCCAGATCATGTTGGCGCCGATCCGGCATTTGACCGAATAACCGGGGTTGCGCCCCTCGATCTTGGCAAGGATGGTCACACCACGCGGCGCGATACGGTTGATCTGCACCAACGGCGTATTGCCGATGGAATGGGCGTTGTCAGCAAAAATACGGCTCATGGCTGGGTCCTTATGCAGCATTGAATTCAGCGCCAAAGGTATGCCTGTTGCCCATTACAGTCCAGTCGGAGCGAACGTCTGCAACACGCAGTAGTCAATCGCTTTACACCGTCAGGGAATCGCCCCCATGAAGCGTCGCTACAGCTGGCCGTTATGGACTTTCGCAGGAATCGTTGTGCTGCTGATCGCATTGCACATCGCCCTGCCTTATGTGGTGCGCGACTATCTGAACGACAAACTGGCGAACATGGGCGATTACCGTGGCCAGGTGACCGACGTTGACCTCGCACTGTGGCGCGGCGCTTACACCATCAACGGGCTGAAAATCGTCAAGGTCGACGGCAAAGTGCCGGTGCCGTTCGTCAATGCACCGGTGATTGATCTGGCGGTCAGTTGGCACTCGCTGTGGTACGACCATGCTGTGGTGGCGCAGGTGAAATTCTTCAATCCCGAGGTCAACTTCGTCGATGGTGGAGGCAACAAGCAGAATTCCCAGACCGGTCAAGGTACTGACTGGCGCGCCCAGCTGGGAAAATTGCTGCCGATCACTCTCGACGAAGTGCAGATTCACGACGGCAAGATCAGTTTCCGCAACTTCAATTCCAAGCCACCAGTGAACATGAACGCCACCAACGTCGAGGCCAGCATCTACAACCTGACCAACGTGGTCGACAAACAGGGTAAACGCGACGCCCGCTTCGAAGGCAAAGCCAAACTGCTGGGTCACGCGCCGCTGGAAACCAGCGCCACTTTCGATCCCTTGAGCAATTTCGAAGATTTCGAATTCCGTCTGCGCGCCAAAGACATCGAACTCAAGAGCATGAACGACTTCGCCTCGGCTTACGGCAAGTTCGACTTCAACGCCGGCCACGGTGACGTGGTAATCGAAGCGCAAGCCAAAAAAGCCCAGGTCAGCGGTTATATCAAACCGCTGTTGCGCGACGTCGAAGTATTCAACTGGCAGCAAGACGTCGAAAACAAGAACAAAAGCATCTTCCGCTCAGTCTGGGAGGCGCTGGTCGGCGGCACTGAAACCGTGCTGAAGAATCAGGCGAAAAACCAGTTCGCCACCAAGGTCGAACTCAGCGGTAACGTGCATCAGCAAAATATCAGCGCATTTGAGGCATTTTTGCAGATTTTGCGTAATGGCTTTGTTCAGGCATTCAATGCGCGGTACGAGCGGCCCAAGCCGGATGCGGGTTAGGTTTTACGCTTGACGATATAGCGACCGGACTCCTCTGCGGCCAGAGTTGAACTTTGTTGCAGTGAATCCCAGCCCAGACAAGCCAGCGCCAGCGAACGTGGCACTGCCTCACGCCCATTGCTGTAGCGACTGATGCTGCGGGCGCTGACACCCAGTGCCTCGGCAGCCTGATTAAGAGACAGCCCCGTTCGGGCGCGCCAATCAATGAAAATACGGGTGTTCTCATCGGCTGCGTTCTGAGCCAGCGCATCCATATAAAGCGTGTCTGCGCCAATCTGTATATCAGGCCCAAGCCATTCGACAGTCCAGCCGTCGTTGTCCAGCGTCGCAGTCGCAAACACTTCGGGATCGAGCAAAGGTTGCAGACCTGGATAAGCGTGAACATCCCCGCCGAGATCAAGTGTCAGTTTCTGACCATCAATAAAGGTCAGTGCCAATCGAAAATCTGACAGTGCCTGCACAGCCGACAGACGAGGCCTTTTCATGGGTAACATCGTTTCCAGTCCTCCAGCAGTTGCACCTGATGAGCCGCAACCCACGCCAGCGCTTCCCTGATAATCAGTGGCGGCGCCTTGCCCGTCATGACTTCAACGGTCTCCAGACTCAGTATCACATCCACGCCGCCACCGATCAGGTGAACATGGGGTGGCGGGTGATCCTTCTCGCGTAATTGAATGAGGTATTTTTCGCGAAATCGGTATTTAGTCGTCATACCCAAGAGGCTATCGCCAAATCGGCGATACTTGAATACTGGCCAAGCGCCGAGACTGAGTCAACATGTGACGCCCCATTCAGAGACTGAATAAGCCGTCTGCGTTCACAGTCGACAGGCCTGCGCGTTATAGTCGGGCATCCGATTATTTCGCCCCCGCCCTGCCCGCTCAGGTCGGCGTTACCGTTCGAGGATTAGCAGATGAAGTTCGAAGGCACCCAGGCCTACGTCGCCACCGATGACCTGAAGCTGGCGGTCAACGCCGCCATCACCCTGGAGCGGCCGCTGCTGGTCAAGGGCGAGCCGGGCACCGGCAAGACCATGCTCGCCGAGCAATTGGCCGAATCGTTCAACGCCAAGTTGATTACCTGGCACATCAAGTCGACCACCAAGGCACATCAGGGCCTGTACGAGTACGACGCGGTCAGCCGTTTGCGCGACTCGCAACTGGGCACTGAAAAAGTCCACGACGTGCGCAACTATTTGAAGAAGGGCAAGCTCTGGGAGGCTTTTGAGTCCGAAGAGCGCGTCATTCTGCTGATCGACGAAATCGACAAGGCTGACATCGAGTTCCCGAACGACCTGCTGCAAGAACTCGACAAGATGGAGTTCTACGTTTACGAGATCGACGAGACCATCAAGGCCAAGAAGCGCCCGATCATCATCATTACCTCCAACAACGAAAAAGAGCTGCCGGACGCCTTCCTGCGCCGCTGCTTCTTCCATTACATCGCCTTCCCGGATCGCCCGACCCTGCAAAAAATCGTCGACGTGCACTACCCCGACATCAAGAAGGATCTGGTCAGCGAAGCGCTCGACGTGTTCTTCGATGTGCGCAAAGTGCCGGGCCTGAAGAAGAAGCCGTCGACCTCGGAACTGGTGGACTGGCTGAAGCTGCTGATGGCCGACAACATCGGCGAAGCAGTGCTACGCGAACGCGATCCGACCAAGGCAATCCCGCCGCTGGCCGGTGCCCTGGTAAAGAACGAGCAGGACGTGCAATTGCTCGAGCGTCTGGCGTTCATGAGCCGTCGTGGCACCCGCTAAGAGGCTGATGCCATGTTGCTCAACCTGTTCAATGAAATGCGTGCAGCCAAGGTGCCGGTGTCGGTGCGCGAGCTGCTCGACCTGATCAACGCGCTGAAGCAGCGCGTGACGTTCGCCGACATGGACGAGTTTTATTACTTGTCGCGGGCGATTCTGGTGAAGGACGAGCGCCATTTCGACAAGTTCGACCGCGCGTTCGGCGCCTACTTCAATGGTCTGGAAAAACTCGACGATCACTTGCAGGCGTTGATTCCCGAAGACTGGCTGCGCAAGGAATTCGAGCGTTCGCTGAGCGACGAGGAACGCGCACAGATCCAGTCCCTCGGCGGTCTCGACAAACTGATCGAAGAGTTCAAGAAGCGTCTGGAGGAACAGAAGGAACGTCACGCCGGCGGCAACAAGTGGATCGGTACCGGCGGCACCAGCCCGTTCGGTTCCGGCGGTTTCAACCCGGAAGGCATTCGGGTTGGCGATGCCGGCAAGCGCCAGGGCAAAGCGGTGAAAGTCTGGGATCAGCGCGAGTACAAGAACCTCGACGATTCGGTGGAGCTGGGCACGCGCAACATCAAGGTGGCGTTGCGCCGTCTGCGTAAATTCGCTCGCCAAGGCGCGGCAGAAGAGTTGGACATCGATGGCACCATCGACCACACCGCTCGCGACGCCGGCCTGCTGAATATTCAGATGCGCCCGGAGCGGCGCAACACGGTCAAACTGCTGCTGCTGTTTGACATCGGCGGCTCGATGGACGCGCACGTGAAGATCTGCGAGGAGCTGTTCTCGGCCTGCAAGACCGAGTTCAAGCATCTGGAGTACTTCTACTTCCACAACTTCATTTATGAATCGGTGTGGAAGAACAACATGCGCCGCACTTCCGAGCGTTTCTCGACTCAGGATCTGCTGCACAAGTACGGCGCCGACTACAAAGTGATCTTCATTGGCGACGCGGCCATGGCGCCTTATGAAATCACCCAGGCCGGCGGCAGTGTCGAGCACTGGAACGAAGAGCCGGGTTATGTCTGGATGCAGCGCTTCATGGAGAAGTACAAGAAACTCATCTGGATCAATCCGTATCCAAAAGATACCTGGGGGTATACCTCGTCGACCAACATCGTGCGGGATTTGATCGAGGATCAGATGTATCCGCTGACGTTGCGCGGGCTCGAGGAAGGGATGCGGTTTCTGTCCAAATAATCTCCGTAGTCAGTGATGACCTCTTCGCGAGCAGGCTCGCTCCCACACTGGAATGCATTTCACCTGTGGGAGCGAGCCTGCTCGCGAAGCTTCTAGCTACTCAGAAAAGCGCTGCAAATATTCGATGTGCTCACGGTGCGCGACGTCCTGCACCACCGGCCGCAACCGCACCTGCGCCCCCGGCAGACACTGCGCCAGCCGCGCCAACGCCAACGGCGTCAACGCGCCCAATCGCGGATACCCGCCAATCGTCTGCCGATCATTGAGCAACACAATCGGCTGCCCGTCCGGCGGCACTTGCACCGCGCCCAATGGAATTCCCTCGGAAATCATCGGCTGCCCCTGATATTCCAACGCCTTGCCCAGCAAGCGAATGCCCATGCGATCGGCACGGCTGTCCAGCGTCCAGGCACTGTTGAACACATCAAACAGGCTCTGCCCGCTGAACTGGCCGATCTGCGCACCGAGCACCAGATCCAGAGGCACATTCGATTTCAGATCCGGCCGTAGCGCCAACGGCACCTCACGAACCCACCGCGACTCACCGCGATAACTCAGCGTCGAACCCTTGACCAACGGCAGGCCCATGCCATCCAGCCCGCCAAGTTCTTCGCGGACCACTGTCGCGCTGCTGCCCAGTACCCTTGGCGCATCAAAGCCAGCGGGTGCCGCCAGATAAGCCCGAGCGCCGAGCAACGGCTGCGTGAATTTCAACGTCTGCCCTTTGCTCAATTTGAAACTGCGCCACGGCGCCAACGGCTGACCATCAATCTGCGCGCCAAGATCTGCCCCGGCCAGCGCCAGCAAGCAATCCTCTTCAGCCACCACGACAAAACCACCGAGGGTGATTTCGATCACGGGCAGATCCAGTCCGTTGCCCAGCAACCAGTTGGCCCAGCTCATCGAGCACCCATCCGCCGCGCCGCCCTGAGTGACGCCAAGATGCCGTACGCCAAAACGTCCGGCGTCCTGCAACAGGCACAGCGGCGTACTCGCCGCAATCGTCAGTCGGCTCATGCCTGCGCCTCCAATGGCCTGTCGTCACCGCCCAGATTGATGAATTCAGCATGACTCACGGCTTCGAAGCGCACGGTGTCGCCAGGCTGCATCAGGCTGTAGCCATCACGATTGCGATCAAACAATTTCGCGGGAGTACGACCGATCAGGTTCCAGCCGCCGGGAGACACGACGGGATAGGCAGCGGTCTGCCGCTCAGCGATACCAACGCTGCCGGCAGCCACTTTCTTGCGCGGGGTGTTCAAGCGTGGCGCCGCCAGGATTTCTTCGACCAGGCCCATGAAGGCAAAACCAGGCGCGAAACCGAGGGCGAACACCTGATACTCGCGGCCACTGTGACGACGGATAACCTCATCCACTGACAGCCCACTGCGCTCAGCCAGCAAGCTCAATTCTGGCCCGACGCTGAGGTCGTACCAGACCGGCAACACGTGGCATTGGCCGCCGCTTCGCGCATTAGGCGACAAATCAATCAGTGCCTCAGCGATCAATTCCCGCGCCTGATTCGCGCTTAAAGCCGTCAGATCGTAATGCACCATCAACGTCGTATAGGACGGCACCAGATCAATCAGTTGTGCGCCAAACACCGCCCGCAAACGCTCACTGGCGGCAAGCATCCACGGCATGTTGGTTTCGGCGATTTCATCGAACAGACGCAGCATCAGGCAATCCAGTGCCGCTACTTCAATCCTTGGGTTCATGGTGCGCTCTGCTGATTCAAGGCCTCGCGAATGCGTTGCACGGCGGCCACCGAACTGGCGTTGTCGCCGTGTACACAGAGGGTGTTGGCTTGCAGTTGCAAGGTGCTGCCGTCGCTGGCGATGAGGTCGCCGCCACGGGCAATGGTCAGTGCTTGCTCGATGATTTTTTCCGGTTCGTGATGCACCGCGCCCGGCAGTTGCCGCGAGACCAGTCGACCGTCGCTGTCGTAGGCACGATCGGCAAACGCTTCGAACCACAGCGTTACGCCATATTCATCGCCGATCCGCTGCGCCGCCGAGTTGTCGCGTGTGGCCATCAGCATCAGCGGCAGAGCGCGGTCGTATGCCGCCACGGCCTGAATCACCGCACGCAACTGCGCCGGGTTGGCCATCATGTCGTTGTACATCGCGCCGTGGGGTTTGACGTAACTGACCCGCCCGCCCTGCGCCTTGCAGATGCCGTCGAGGGCGCCGATCTGGTAATGCAGAATGTCTTGCAGCTCTTGCGCGGAGTAAGCCATCGAACGCCGGCCGAAACCGGCCAGATCCTGATAGGCCGGATGCGCGCCGATCTGCACGCCATGGCTCAGGGCCAGGCTGACAGTCTTGCGCATGATGCTCGGGTCGCCGGCATGAAAGCCGCAGGCGACGTTGGCGCAATCGATGAAGGGCATGACCTCGGCATCCAGACCCATGGTCCAGCTGCCGAAGCTCTCGCCAATGTCGCAATTCAATAGCAGGCGGCTCACGGTGAACACTCCTGTAGCTTTTGTCTTTTTATCTGTAGGACGTTTGCCTATTGGGCAGTGCTGCGCAGGTTATCAGTTACTGCGCATCGAGTTGCTTGCCACGGGTTTCCGGCAGGCTCAACGCCGCGATGATCACCACGCCATAGGACACGGCAGCAAACGCGCCGATGCCCATGCTCAAGGGCACTTTCTGGCTGAGCAGGCCGATCAGCAGCGGAAACAATGCCGCCAGCGCCCGGCCAATGTTGTAGCAAAAGCCCTGTCCTGATCCGCGAATCCGCGTGGGGAACAATTCAGTGAGAAAGGCGCCCATGCCGCTGAAAATCCCCGAGGCAAAGAACCCCAGCGGGAAACCCAGCCACAGCATCACGCTGTTGCTGACTGGCAGTTGTGTATAGAGAAGAACGATGGTGAAGGAGCCGACGGCGAACAGGATGAAATTCTTCTTGCGGCCGAGCAGATCGGTCAGATAGGCGCTGATCACATAACCAACGTAAGAGCCGACAATCACCATTGCCAGATAACCGCCCGTGCCGAGCACGCTCAAGCCGCGCTCGTTTTTCAGAAAAGTCGGTAGCCAAGAGGTGATTGCGTAATAACCGCCCAGCGCGCCGGTGGTCAGCAGCGAAGCACGGAACGTGGTGAAGAGCATGCCCGGCGCGAAGATCTCGTAGAACTTCGACTGAGTCTCTAGCGTTTGCCGGGCCTTGGCCTCGCGATAGATCTCTGGATCCTTGACCAGTCGACGAACGAAAATTACAAAAATCGCTGGCACGATGCCGAGGATGAACAGCGCACGCCAGGCATCTTCCGGCGGTAACACCGAGAACAGCAGCGCATACAGAATCGCCGTCAGCCCCCAGCCCAGCGCCCAACCGGATTGCACCATGCCCACCGCTTTGCCACGATCCTGCGCACGGATCACCTCGCCGATCAGCACCGCACCGGCGGTCCACTCGCCGCCGAAGCCGAAACCCATCAACGTGCGGGCAATCAACAGTTGTTCGTAGTTTTGCGCGAAACCGCAGAGGAACGTGAAGAAGGCAAACCACAGCACCGTCAGTTGCAAGGTCCGTACGCGACCGATGCGATCCGAGAGAATCCCGGCGACCCAACCGCCAATCGCCGAGGCAATCAACGTGCTGGTGTGAATCAGCCCCGCTTCGCCGGTGGTGATGCCCCACATCGCGATCAGCGTCGGCACCACGAAGCTGAGCATCTGCGTGTCCATGCCGTCCAGACCGTAGCCGATCTTGCAGCTCCAGAACGTGCGACGCTCCTGCTGGTTGATGTTGCGATACCAGTCGAACGGCCCGGGACGCGCCGTGGCCTTGGGTGCATCAAGGGTGTCGGGAGCACTCATGGCTTATCTCCGCAGGTTTTTTATTGGTCTTGTTCGTAGCCCCGACGACGCCTATCGTGGGAACCGGATGCGCCAAGTTTTCGTCGTCCGGCCCTGCTGCGTCCAACGAATAAAAACCCGCCTTAGGCATAAGAAAAATTTGTCACCCGAGCCTTGCCCATGAACCTGAAGTTTCTCGAGACCTTTGTCTGGGTCGCCCGACTGAAGAGTTTTCGCCTGACCGCTGACAAGCTGTTCACCACCCAGGCGTCGATTTCCAGCCGCATCGCGGTGCTCGAAGGCGAGCTGGGGGTGAAGCTGTTTTTACGCGATTCGCGCGGTGTCAGCCTGACGCCCGAAGGCCTGAAAGTGCTGGAATATGCCGAGCAGATGCTCGACACCATGAGTGCTCTGAAGCAATCGATCGAGACTCGTTCGAGCAAAGTCGGCCGCGTGCGTATCGGCGTGATGGACACGGTGATCCACACTTGGCTCAGCCCATTAGTGGCGCAGATGACCGATCTGTATCCGCGAGTGGAGATTGAGCTGGTGGCGGATACGTCGCTGAACCTCTGCGATCAACTGCAAAAAGGCTTTCTTGATCTGATTCTGCAAACGGATCTGGTGCGCCATGAAAGCGTGCGCAGCCTGGAACTGGCCAGCCATCCGCTGGGCTGGATTGTCGCGAGCAACTCAATCTACAACCGCAACTACGCCGACCTCGCTGAACTGGCGCAGGAACGGATCATCACCTACTCGAAAAACTCTCGACCGCATCAGGATCTTCTGGCGTTGATGCAGGCAAACGGCGTGATGGCGCCGCGTTTTAATTGCGTGAACTCGGTGTCGGCGATCACCCGGTTGTTGCGTGATGGATTTGGTATTGGCGTACTGCCGCCGGTGCTGGTGGCCGAGGAACTGGCGCGAGGGGAATTGACGTTGTTGGCCATTGATCAACGGCCACCGGACTTGCAGGTGGTGGTGTCGTGGCGGATGGGGGTTGAGTGGGTCGAGGAGATCGTGACGTTGTGTCAGCAGGTGTTGGCGGGGTATGCGCAGAAGGTGGGCAAGGACTACATCACCCTCACTGACTGATTACATAACTGTGGTGAGGGGATTTATCCCCGATGGGGCGCGAAGCGGCCCCAAGAGTTGTGACAGAAAGACCGGAGTTGTCAGGTTTCAGGGCTGCTTCGCAGCCCATCGGGGATAAATCCCCTCACCACAAAATCCCCTCACTTCAAGGATTGTGCAGAATTTACAACCCGCGCACGTCGCGGTCTTCGATCGGTCGGCTCTGGCGCAGGCGTCGGCCACCGAGCACGACCCAGTCGATCAAGCGGAACAGGCACTCGATGCCGAACGACAGCAGCAACGCCCCGCTCATGCCCCAGATCATCGCTTCCGGCGTCAGAAGGATCTGATAGCTGTAGCCGTTCCAGGTTTCCTTGCGAATATCCGGGTCAGCGGCCAGCACCACCTGCAAAAAGCGGATGTACCAAGGCCCCTGCATGGCCTGAAACTGTTTATCCAGCGCAAGCTGACGGTTGAGCAGCGTGCTCAGGCTGTCGGCATCACTGCGAAACACCGGGTCATCACTGGCGCGGTAATGGGCGACCAGTGCCTGGATGTCGCCCTTGAAAAACTGCTCGGCGGTGCCCTGGAAGCCGCGCAAACCGGTTTGCGCCTCGATCAGGTGCGCCTCGACCCGTTTCGCGTAATCGTTGATGAACCCCGGCACCTGGACACCGATCAACAGGCCCGCCGCAAACAACACCAGCCGTAGATAACTGAGCAACATGGGGTGCAATCCTTATTCGGTCTTGCCCTGGCTGACGCATTCACCGCGTCGCCACAGGCTCCATTGGCCCGGTTCGTAGCGGGTCCAGGTTTCGTTTTCGGTCAGCGGTTCGGTGGCGATCACCGTGACCACGTCGTTTGGCGTGGTTTCGGCCTGAAAATCGACGATCACGTCGACATCCTTCAAGCGCGCCGGGCCGAACGGTGCGCGCCGGGTGATCTGCGCCAGTTTGGTCGAGCAATAGCAGAACAGCCAGTCGCCATCGCTGAGCAGGCAGTTGAACACGCCTTTGCTGCGGTATTCGGCGCACGCGGCGACCAGATCCGGCAGCAGCTCTTCTATATCGACCGGTTCCGGAAATGCTGCACGGACGCGGTTAAGCAAATCACAGAACGCCGCCTCGCTGTCGGTATCGCCGACCGGGCGGTAGAAACTTTTGATCGGAGTGAAATCGGCGAGCTGGCCGTTGTGCGCAAAGCACCAGTTGCGCCCCCACAGTTCACGGACGAACGGGTGGGTATTGGACAGACAGACCTTGCCGACGTTTGCCTGACGGATGTGGCCGATGACCACCTCGCTCTTGATCGGATAGCGCTGCACCAGATTGGCCACTTCCGATTCGCAACTGGCCGCCGGATCCTGGAACAGGCGCAAACCGCGACCTTCATAGAAGGCGATCCCCCAGCCGTCGCGGTGCGGGCCGGTGCGCCCGCCGCGCTGCATCAGGCCGGTGAAGCTGAACACGATATCGGTCGGCACGTTGGCACTCATGCCCAGTAATTCACACATGTGCGGACTCTCGGGATTACAGACGCGGCTCGACCCGCATGCGCTGCGGATTGTTCGGTACCGGCGGGCGACCGTAGCGGTCATCACCGGCAGTGCCGAACGGTTGATCGTCGTCGCGCTCATCGGCACGGGCCGCAGCTTTGGCGGCTTCGGCCTGTTCGCGGCGCGCCCGCGAAGCGCGTTCGATCGGGAAACGGATCAGCACAAAGATCAGATAGATGCCAAAAGCGATCATGCCGTACATGAACAGGTCGGAAATCGCCCGCCAGGCGTTGTTGCCGACCTTGAAGGCCAGATCCAGCGCGGTGATGGCGATGGCCGGGGCAACCTTTTCCTTCACCGGATCAATAATGGTCGGGCTGAACAGCAACACCGCCATCAACACGCGCAGCGGTTCGCGCAGCCAACGCCACATCCAGGTGGTCAGGCGCATCCATACCAACAGGCAGCCCACAGCGGCAAAGGCGTAGAGGCCCCAGGCGATCAGATAGTCGTTCTCGGTCATGGTGTCCATGGCAAGGCAGGCAAAGAGGCGCTTATAGTAACGACTTTTCGCCCGTGCGGCTTGTCCCAATAGACACACGACCTGCGGGAGCAAGCCTGCTCGCGAATACGGACTGTCAGTTGAAACATGATTGTCTAACCCAGCGCTTTCGCGAGCAGGCGAAGGCCTGCAGGGTTTGCGGTGATATCCAGATTTGCGAAACCCCCTATTCCGTACATTGTTCGAGAGCCTTCCATGCCCCAATCCGCCAACGTCATCAGCGCACCGATTGCTCACAAGGCGGACGGTGCCGACCCGTATGCCTGGCTGCAGGAACGCGACACCGACGCGGTGCTCGATTACCTCAAGGCCGAAAACGCTTATCAAGAGGCGCAAACCGCCGATCAGGCCGAACTGCGCGAGAGCCTGTTCGAAGAAATCAAAGGGCGGATTCTCGAAACCGACCTCTCCCTGCCCTCGCCGTGGGGCCCGTACTTGTATTACACGCGCACCACGGCAGGTGACGAATACGCTCGCCATTACCGCTGCCCGCGTCCCGAAGACGACAGCCTGACCCTCGACGAAAGCCGCGAACAATTGCTGCTCGACCCGAACGCACTGGCCAATGGCGGCTTTTTCTCGCTGGGCGCGTTCAGCATCAGCCCCGATCACCAGCGCCTGGCCTACAGCGTCGACGCTTCGGGCGACGAGATTTACACGCTGTTCGTCAAGGAGCTGTCCAACGACAAGGTCAGCGAACTGGAATTCGAGGACTGCGATGGCAGCATGACCTGGGCCAATGACAGCCTGACGCTGTTCTTCGGCGTGCTCGACGACACTCACCGCCCGCACAAACTGTTCCGTTATCGCCTTGATGGCACTGCTGCCGAAGAAGTCTTCCATGAAGCGGACGGGCGTTTCTTCCTGCACTGTTACCGTTCCAGCTCCGAGCAGCAATTGTTGCTGTCGCTGGGCAGCAAGACCACCAGCGAAGTCTGGGCGCTCGACGCCAATCAGCCGCACTTGCCGTTCACCTGCCTTGCGCCACGGGTCGAAGATCACGAATACGATGTCGATCACGGCCTGCTTGATGGCGTATGGACCTGGTTCATCCGCACCAACCGTGATGGCATCAACTACGCGTTGTATCAGGCACCGGATACCGGCGTCGCACCGACTGAAGCCGAGTGGCAAAACCTGATCCCGCACAGCGATACGGTGATGCTCGACGGCGTCAGCCTCAACACCGAAGCCATGACCCTGAGTCTGCGCGAAGGCGGTTTGCCGATCATCGAAGTTCACCCACACGGGTTGGCGCCGTATCGCGTGCAATTGCCAGACGCGGCCTACAGCCTCTATGTGCAAAACAGCCTGGAATTCGAAAGCGACCGCATTCGCCTGCGTTACGAGGCGTTGAATCGTCCGGCGCAAGTGCGCCAATTGATGTTGGCGACCGGCGAGCAAACCGTGCTGAAAGAAACCCCGGTGCTCGGCCCGTTCGACGCCGACGCCTACGTCAGCCAGCGCCTGTGGGCGGCCGCGCCGGACGGTACGCTGGTGCCGATCAGTTTGGTCATGAAACGCGAAATGGTCGGCAAAACAGTGCCACTGTATCTGTACGGATACGGTGCTTACGGTTCGAGCCTCGATCCGTGGTTCTCCCATGCGCGGCTGAGCCTGCTGGATCGCGGCATGGCGTTCGCCATCGCCCACGTGCGTGGCGGCGGTGAGCTGGGGGAAGCGTGGTATCGCGCCGGCAAGCAGGAGCACAAGCACAACACCTTCAGCGACTTCATCGCTTGCGCCGAGTTTTTGATCCTCAACGGCATCACGACGGCGGAGAAACTGGCGATCAGCGGTGGCAGCGCCGGTGGCTTGTTGATTGGCGCGGTGCTCAACCAGCGGCCGGATCTGTTTGGCGTGGCGATTGCCGAAGTGCCGTTCGTCGACGTGCTCAACACCATGCTCGACCCGGAATTGCCCCTGACCGTCACCGAATACGACGAGTGGGGCAATCCTGAAGAGCCGGAGGTTTATGAGCGAATCAAGGCCTACGCGCCGTACGAAAACGTCACAGCCCAGCATTATCCGGCAACACTGGTAATCGCCGGCTACAACGACAGCCGCGTGCAGTACTGGGAAGCGGCGAAGTGGGTAGCGAAGTTGCGCGCGACCAAGACCGACGACAATCTGCTGCTGCTCAAGACTGAATTGGGTGCAGGCCACGGCGGGATGAGCGGGCGTTATCAGGGATTACGTGACGTAGCACTCGAATACGCATTTGTTTTCAAGGTTTTGGGCATTGCCTGAGGAACTCCACCGGTCACTTGGGTCTTAACTCCAGACCCGAGAGGCCGATACCCCACAGACCTCCGTGAAAACCGATCCCTTGTGGCGAGGGATTTATCCCCGATCGACTGCGCAGCAGTCGTAATTCCGGTCAACGCGGTGTGTCAGCATTACCGAGTTGGCAGGATTTGCGACTGCTGCGCAGCCGAGCGGGGATAAATCCCCTCGCCACAAAAGCCCGTTCCTACGGGATCCGTGTATAGCCTTGAAATGTGAAAACAATAAAGACCGTGACGACATGTCAGAACCGACCTTCCTGAACAACGAAATCCGCGACTGGCTGATGGACTGTGGCCTGTTCGATCAATTGCAACTGGCCGACTTTGCGGCCGCTTCCGGCTACTTCAGCATCAGCACCGTGGCTGAAGGTGAGGCGATTTTCCGCGAGGGCGATGCCGGCAGCTTCATGTGCATCCTCCACACTGGCCAGGTAGCCGTGCAGAAAACCGGGCCCGACGGCCAGGTTATTACCATGGCTACCCTGCGCAGCGGTCGGGCCTTCGGCGAAATGGCCGTGCTCGATGGCGAACGCCGCTCGGCCACCTGCATCGCCGCCAGCAACTGTCAGCTATTGAATCTGGGCAAGGATTCGTTGGACAAAATGCTCAACGACGCGCCGAAAATCGCCGCGAAAATCATCCGCGCCCTCGCCGTCTCCCTGTCGAAACGCCTGCGCATGGCCGACGGCCAACTGGCGGCGCAACAGGTTTAACCGCCAGGTGATTTGACCTTGGTGCCGCTCGGTTCAATGCCTGGCAGCGGCTGATCCTTGCTCGGTGGGCTGGGCATTTCGATCGGCACCAGCGGCGGGCTGCCACTGCCGGCACCCGACTTGGGAATGTTGATCGGCGTGATCTGCGGATACGGCGTCGGCGTCGCGGTACCGGGCGAGCCGGGTTGCGGCGCCGGGCTGACCGGAATGGTCTGCTGCGCCTGCACTGCAGTAATCGAGAGCGCGGCCAGGGCAATGACCGTTAGAATGGTGCGCTTCATCAAGGGCTCCGTTTGGCCTTAGTCTGCGCTCAGGCTACTCCCAACGCGCCTGCTTGCCTTCCCCCTTGTAGAGATTTCCATGAAACGTTTCGTTCTGCTCGACACCACGCCAATCCCTGAAAACGGCGGTGCGCTGTGCCTGTTCGAATATGGCGAAGATTTCGTCATCAAGATCCAGGGCGGCGACGGCGGACAATTGATGAACACGCGCATGCACGGTTCCGAAGATGCGCTGGCCGAGATCCCGTGCCGCAAAGTCGCTGGCCGACCGAGTTCGCGGGTGCTGATCGGCGGGCTGGGCATGGGTTTTACCCTCGCCTCGGCACTCAAGCATCTGGGCAAGACCGCCGAAGTGGTGGTCGCTGAACTGGTGCCGGGTGTGGTCGAGTGGAACCGTGGCCCGCTCGGCGAAAAGTCCGGCCGTCCGCTGCTCGACCCGCGCACGGTGATCCGTCAGGACGACGTCGCCAACGTCCTGCAAAGCGAGCCGAACGGTTTCGACGCAATCATGCTCGACGTCGACAACGGCCCCGAAGGCCTGACCCAGAAGGCCAACAGCTGGCTGTATTCCGCCGCCGGTCTGAATGCCTGCGCCAAGGCCTTGCGCCCCAAAGGCGTGCTAGCCGTGTGGTCGGCCAGCGCCGACCGGCAGTTTTCCGACAAATTGAAGAAGGCCGGTTTCAAGGCTGAAGAGGTCCAGGTGTTCGCCCACGGCAACAAGGGCACGCGCCATACGATCTGGATTGCCGAGAAGCTCAAGGGCTGAGCTAAACTCTGCACATAACCGTCATTAGTCTTTTACAAAGGTGAACCCATGAGTTCGTCCACCCCAACCAACACGTCGAAGCTGGATCGCATCCTCGCCGACAACCAGCGCGACAAGGAAATGGGCTACCGCGACAAGGCCCTGAAGATGTATCCGCACGTCTGTGGCCGCTGCACCCGGGAATTTTCCGGCAAGCGCCTGAGCGAACTGACCGTGCACCACCGCGATCACAACCACGACAACAACCCGCAGGACGGCTCGAACTGGGAGCTGTTGTGCCTGTACTGCCATGACAACGAACACTCGCGTTATACCGACCAGCAGTATTTCAGCGAAGGCTCGCTGAGCACGCCGAAAATTGCCAAGGCCACGCACAACCCGTTTGCCGCGTTGGCCGGGTTGATGAAGAAAGAAGACTGATGATCTTCAGCGCTTGAACTGGTCCCTTCGCGAGCAGGCTCGCTCCCACATTTGATCGGTGGTGTACACAAAATGAATGTGGGAGCGAGCCTGCTCGCGAAGGCGGCCAGCCAGACACCGCAGATCTCGAATCCGCCCGCCCTCCTCCAATCCCCGTATAATCGCGCTCTTTTTCCCGAAGGCACCCCGCTCGTGGCAGACAAACGGTACAGCTGCATTGGTTTGTATAACCCCAAATCACCCGAGAACGTCGGTTCGGTGATGCGCGCCGCAGGCTGCTACGGCGTGGCGTCAGTGTTCTACACCGGCAAGCGTTATGAACGAGCCGCCGACTTCGTCACCGACACCAAGCGCGTGCACTACGACATCCCGCTGATCGGCATCGACGACCTGAAAAAGATCCTCCCGCTCAATTGTGTGCCGGTCGCTGTGGAACTGGTCGAGGGCGCGCGCCCGCTACCGGAATACACTCACCCGGATCGTGCGCTGTACATCTTCGGCCCGGAAGACGGCTCGCTGGATAAAGAAATCCGCGATTGGTGCGAAGACGTCGTGTACATCCCGACAATCGGTTGCATGAACCTCGCTGCCACCGTCAACGTCGTGCTCTACGACCGCATGGCCAAAGGCCTGAACACCCGCTCCGGGCCGAAATTCCGCTGAAGCGTCGCATATCCGATGGAACAAGCTGACCGCCCGCGCAGTCAGCTTGTGTATCCATTACTCATTGCCTGGAGAAAGATCATGACCGAGCTCAAACGTGTCGAACGTATCGAATCCACCCCGTTCCAGAGCCGTTCCGAGCAGAACGTCGAAGGTTGGGAGCGCATCGGATCCCTGGCCGGCGGCGTGATCATGGTCGGCAAGGGCCTGCGCCGTGGCGGTGTGTTCGGCTTGATTCAAGTGGCGATTGGCGGAGTCGCCATGGCGCGCGGGATCACCGGGCACAGTTCGGTGAAGAGCCTGCTGGAGAAAAGCCGTCAGGACATGAACAACGTGCGCGGCAAGATCGAACGAGCGGGCGAAGAGTTGAGCAAGCTGAAAGCCAATGCAGAGGCCGCGACCAAAACCGCTACGGTGACCGGCAATGATTCGGTGAAATCGCCGAAAGCCGGGGTTTGATCCTGAATCTGCGGTGGAGCTGATGGCCCTATCGCGAGCAGGCTCACTCCTACAGGGGAACGCATTTCCAATTGTAGGAGTGAGCCTGCTCGCGATGGCGGTATTACTGAATCAACTGGGTATCAAGGACTTTGGAGGACTCGCCGAGAACACTCTCGGTGAGCTGCACAAACTCTTTGGTACTCACCGTCCCCAAATGCATCGCTCCCCGCAGCACGTCATCCAGCGAACGCTTGTTGCGCGTCTTCAGACGAATCTCGCGATCCAGTTCCTGCAACATAATCACCGCTTTTGAAACCTGCGCCGGGCTGACCTGTCCGCCGCGCAAGGTGCTGACCTTCTGGCTGTCTTTGGCCAGTTTCGCCTGCAAACTCTGATAGCGCTCATCGCTCATGCCGCCCGCGCGGCGCACCAGCTCAATCGCGTAATACTCGGCAAAGCCTTCGCTGATCCAGTCGCTGCGCTGTTCATCGTTGATCCGCCCAAACACTTTCGCCAACTCGCGCACCAGCGCGCTGCTGCCGCTTTCGCTGACCAACGGCAACCGCGTGTTCAGGTAGATCGATTCATGCGCGCCAAGACTGCCGCGCCACATCGGGTCATTGGCGCCGACGATCAACAGCTTGTTCGGATGCCTTGGATAAAGTGCTTGCACCTGTGGCCAGACGAAAGTGAGCAAAGTCAGCACGTCCATGCGGTGCATGCCCTGCCCTTGCGGCGAGGCCACGGTCACTTCGGTTTCACCCAGGCGCGTGCGGCGACTGCCAAGGTGGCCGGCGAGCATCCATCCCGTCGGGCGGTCAAACAGCCGTGACGGGTTGTCGATGCGGAATTTGTTTTTACCGATGCGCGGCCAAGCGGTTTCGACGCTCTTCCAGCCGTCAGGCAATTCAAATTGCAAACGCGAGACCAGCTCAGTGCCGTCCTGTTGATCCAGTTTTGCGGGGGGCACCAATTCGTCGCCGCGCATCAACGCCCAATTCGGGGTCATGCGCGTGTCGAAGCTGCCGTTCTTGCGGTCGTGGCTGATGCGTACGCGGTAGGTCAGGCTGGCTTTTTCACTGGAGGGGCGCCAGACACCGCGCGCCTGTTTGCCCGGGTTCAGCAACCACTGGCCGTCGGCTTTGAAGTCGCTGTAATGGCTACCATCGCCGAGGTCGAAATCGATGCTGCGCACCGCTTCGCCTTTGGCCAATGTGAGGCGCACTTCCGCCTGATCGCTCTGCGGTAACAGGCGCACGTGGTAATCGAGGTCGACTTTCTTTGCCGCCCACACCGGCGTACTGAAGACCAGCAGGCCGAACAGCAGCGCTCGCAGCAAACCCACAGCCATACACACTCCTTGGTAAAGCTTGAATCGCCGGGCGCTTAACCCGCGCGGAAAATCAGGTGATCTTCCCAGTCGTCTTCCGGCACGCTGCCTTCGGCGAGCATGCGCCCCGATTGGGAAATCCGTTCATGGTGCACCGCATCGCGGTCACCGCAGACCAAGTGGTGCCACAACGGTAGATCCTTGCCTTCGCTGACCAATCGATAACCGCAGGTCGGCGGCAGCCATTTGAACTCTTCGGCCTGCCCCGGCGTGAGCTGAATGCAGTCCGGGACAAACTTGATGCGATTCGGGTAATCGCTGCACTGGCAGGTTTTCAGGTCGAGGAGTTTGCAGGCGATTCGCGTGTAATAGACGCTGTTGTCTTCTTCATCTTCAAGTTTTTGCAGGCAGCACAGACCGCAACCGTCGCACAGCGACTCCCATTCCTGGTGATCCAGTTGATCGAGGGTTTTGCGTATCCAGAACGGTTCGACTTCGGCGGCCATGGCTCAAGCATCAACATCAGGTGGTGAAAAGGCCGCCAGTCTAGTGCCCAAGGCCTTGCGGGCCAAGCGCTGGCGACTACCGGTTGTGCAGCACTTGTCAGTTTTTGTGGCGACGCGTAGCTTTGCCTGTCAGAAAGGAGCCTCGCCTGAATGCCATTAACGCTCGACCGCGTTGCATTTCGGTGAACCGCCACGGCTCGGAAAACCCCATCGTTCAGCCCTACTGATCCCGCCGGGTTTTCATTTCCACTCTCTTACTCAAACGTAGCAAGGATCTCTTGATGAGTGCCAACCCTCGCGTTGCCGATTACGCCATTCACCCACAATTCACCGATCGCTGGTCGCCCCGTGCCTTCACTGGCGAAGCGATCCCGCAAGAAACCCTGCTGAGCTTTTTCGAAGCGGCGCGCTGGGCGCCTTCGGCCTACAACTCGCAGCCGTGGCGCTTTCTCTATGCGCGTCGCGATACGCCGAACTGGCAGCGTTATCTGGGCCTGCTCAACGAGTTCAACCGCAGCTGGGCGCAACACGCTTCGGCGCTGGTGATCGTGATCTCGAAAACCACTTTCACTGCACCGGGCGCCACTGAAGAAACCCCAGCGCTGTGGCACACATTTGATACCGGTTCGGCGTGGGGCCATCTGGCGTTGCAAGCGAGCCTCAGCGGTTGGCACACCCACGGCATGGCCGGTTTCGACCAGGAGCTGACCCGCAAGGAGCTGAATATTCCTGAGGGGTACGCGCTGCACGCCGCCGTTGCGGTGGGCAAGCTGGGTGACAAGGCAACGCTGGCGGATTACCTGCAAGCACGCGAAGAACCGAGCCCGCGTCGTCCGCTGAGCGAACTGGCGGCTGAAGGCGACTTCACCCTCTAAGCCAGCACAAAAACAAATGTGGGAGCGAGCCTACTCGCGAAAGCGGTGTGTCAGACAGCAATGATGCTGGTTGACACTCCCTCTTCGCGAGCAGGCTCGCTCCCACATTTTATCCAACGAACACTCAATACCCGCGGTTGAAATCCACTTCACCGCGCAACGCTTTATTCGCCTGATACGCCCTCAGGTTGTCGACAAACAACTGCACCATCAACGCTGGTGAAGTCGGCGCCGAGCTGTGCCCGGTCAGCAACAGGCCCCACGCCGTCCAGAACGGATGACGCTGCGGCAACGGCTCCTGACGGCAAACGTCAATCACCGCGCCCGCCAGATGGCCTTCCTTCAACGCTTCCACCAGATCCGCATCGACCACCGCAACGCCGCGTCCGGCATTGATGAACAAACCGGTCGACTTGAATTGTTTGAACAGCGCCGCGTCGTAGATATCGTGGGTGTGCTCGGTGTTCGGCAGCAGATTGACCACGTAATCGACTTCGCCGACCAGACGCGGCAGATCCGCCATCGAACCTACTTCGACAAACGGCGTCTGCGCGCGCGCGCTGCTGGCGATACCATAAAGCTCGACACCGAACGGCAGCAGGAACTGTGCCACGCTCTGGCCGATATCGCCGGTACCGACGATCAGCACCTTGCGCCCGACCAGGCTCTGGCCGAGGCGATTGTCCCACTTGCGCTCGACCTGGCTGACCAGTCGCGCCAACACTTCACGTTCGTGACCGAGCATGTAAGTCAGCACATATTCAGCCATCACCTGGCCGAAAATTCCTACCGCGCGGGTCAAGCGGTAATCGCGGCGCAAACCGTCAGCGAGCAACGGCGTAATGCCCGCCCAGGTCGATTGCAGCCATTGGGGCTGATGCCCTTGGCGCAACAAGGTCGCCAGCAGATCCGGCTGCCCCAGCCACACCGGGCAATCGGCAGCCTGACGGGCCAGTTCGGCGGAGTCGCCACTGGTCAATACTTCGAGTTCCGGCGCGGCCTGCCGCAGCAATCGGGCATATATCGCGTGGTCGTGTTCGGCAATCAGAACGCGCATCTTCAAACCTTTCGCAAACCGTGCAGACAGCCGCCGGATTTCGGGCGGCCATCGCGGTAAAAACAGTTCAAGGGTTAACCAAGGCCCAGGACAGGGCCTCGCAGATCAGACCGGGTCGTTGCGTCGCAGCAACTCTTCGGGCAGATGTTCAATGTACTCGTCCTCGGCCGGTGGCATTTGCAGGTGATAGCCCTGCTTGTCGAGGTTTTCCAGGACAACGACGATGTCTTCGCTGGCCAGTTTGCGCTCGGGGGTCAACACCAGGCTGAAGGTAAATATGGCTTTGCCGAAAGCCGCCATCAACGCCTCAGGCACGCGTTCAAACTCATCGCTCTTGAGCACGTAGAGATACATGCCTTTGCGCTTCGAGCTTTGGTAAATAGAGCAAATACGTTTCAAGGCTGTTCTCCGGCGGTGGCCAGGCTGTCGAGCAGCATCTGACCCATGAGTTCGCGGCGCCAGCCACGCAGCGACTCAGGCAATTGGTATGGCCCCTCTGGGAAGCCGCTTTTGACCAGTGCTTCGAGGGTTTTCTTGCGCAGCATCAGTTCTGGCGCCATGTCCAGGCGTTCTGCCTCGACCTGACCGAGTGCACGCAGTTGTTTGATCAACGCAGCAGCTTCGACCGGCAAAGGCTCCGGCACGGCCGGCGGCCATTGATCAGGCCCCACACTGCCAGAGCGTTTGATCAGATCAAGCAGAAATTGACCGTCCTGACGCACGGTACGCGGATGCATGTCTTCGATTTTGCCCAGCGCCGCGAGATTGTCCGGTTGCGTGCGAGCCAACGGCCACAGCGAATGCTCACGAACGATGCGGTTGCGCGGCAGGTCACGGGCGCGGGCTTCGGTTTCACGCCAGGCACACAGCTCGCGCAGTACAGCCAGTTGCGCGCGGGAGAGTTTCCACGCCAGTTTGGCTTCGCGGTAAACCTCGTACGGATCGGTTTCGCGGCGCAGATTGGCAACCAGCTCAGCGCCGTCTTCCAGCACCCAGTTGAATTTGTCGTCAGACAGTTTCGGCCGCAGTTGTACGAAAACCTCCGCCAGATGCACGGCATCTTCGGCGGCGTAGCTGATTTGCGTGTCGGACAACGGACGTTGCAACCAGTCGGAACGGGTCTCGCCCTTCGGCAACTCAATGCCGAGCACTGCTTGCACCAGGCGTGAATAACCCATCGAGAAGCCGAGGTTCAGATAGGCGGCGGCCAGTTGCGTGTCGAACAACGGCGCCGGCAGGCTGCCGGTCAGGCGCAGCAGGACTTCGAGGTCTTCGCTGCACGCGTGGAGGACCTTGAGCACCGCCGGGTTTTCCAGTAACGCGGCCAGCGGTTGCCAGGCATTGATGGTCAGCGGATCGATCAGGTAGGCGCGTTTGCCGTCGCCAACCTGTAACAGACCGGCAATCGGGTAGAAGGTGTCGACCCGCATGAATTCGGTGTCGAGGGCAACGAACGGCAGTTGCTGCCACTCGGCGCAAAACTGCGCGAGGCTTTCGTTGTCGCGAATCCAGTGAATATCGATGGCCACACGGCTCTCCCTTGAAGAATGGCGCGCAGTATATATCGCCACCGGCGATTTACGCGCCTGCAGAGGGCAAGAGCTGTAACGAAATGTCCTGCCCAAGAGAAAGAATAGTCTGACAGAGGAAACAGACACCCCTTCCCCCCGGCAGCTCCTACAGGGGGGAGTGGCTCAGTCTTTGGCCAGGACGCCGTCGATCACCGCGCCGCGGCACCCGGCGAACATGTCCAGGTCGGGCTGATAGACCGAGCTCTTCACTTCCAGCAGGCCGAGCATCGAGTGGAACAGGTTGTCCTGGCTCAATGGTTTGTCGCGGCTCATCTGCAGGCAGTGGGTGTCAACCGAATAGGCCTTTTGATAGCTGTCGCTAAACCACGCCAGCATCGCTACATGCTTTTGTTGCTCCGGCGCCAGCATGTAGGGCGTGCCATGCAGGAACAGATTGTATTCGCCCAGCGACTCCCCGTGATCCGACAGGTACAGCATGGCGGTATCGACTTTGTCCTGATTGCTGCGCAATACATCGATCAGACTCGACAGCACATGGTCGGTATACACCAGCGTGTTGTCGTAACCATTGACGATACTTTCACGGCTGCAATTGTTCAGTGCATTGCTTTCACAGACAGGCGTGAAGTGCTCGTACTCTTTGGGGTAACGCTTGAAGTATTCCGGGCCGTGGCTGCCCATCTGGTGCAGTACCAACACGGTGTCTTTGTCCAGATGATCGATAAAACCTTGCAAACCTTGCAGAAGGATTTCATCGCGGCATTCGCTGTTGGCGCACAACGCCGGATCTTTCAAGTTGCTGACATCCTGCACCGTCACCCGATCACACGTGCCTTTGCAACCCGACTGATTATCGCGCCAGATCACGTCGATACCGGCGCGCTTGAGCACATCCAGCAGGCCTTCTTCGTTCTTTGCCTTGCTGGCGTCGTAATCCTTGCGGCCCATGTTGGAGAACATGCAGGGCACCGAAACCGCGGTTTCCGTGCCGCAGGAATGCACGTCGGTAAAAGCAATCAGCCCGGCTTCCTGGTCCAGTTGTGGGGTGGTGTCACGGTTGTAACCGAGAATCCCGAAGTTCTCGGCTCGGGCACTTTCGCCCACCACCAGCACCGTCAGTGATTTGCGCGGTTGACGTTTCAGATCGGGATTGCGCTGAGCGTCCTCGCCGATCTTGATGAACGGTTGCCGGGCCGAGACCACTTGTTCACGCAGGTAACCGGCCGACGCGCCGATGTAGTTGCTGGGCACCAGCATCAAGCGAATTTCGTGGTGATTACGAAACAGCGAGGACAACCCCTGATAGTTGGCCAATGCCACGCCGCCAATGACCGCTATCGAGGCCACACTGACAATAACTTTGCTGATCAACTCACGGTGCCAGCGCCGATAATTGACGGGCACTTCCCACAACAACCATGACGGTAAAACACCCAGTAAAAAAATATAAGCAAACAACTTAAACGACAGCAGATCACGCACTTCCGTTGCATTGGTTTCGGCAAAGTTACGAAACATGCCGGCGTCTATCATGACGCCATATTGACTCATGAAATAAGCCACGCCGGCGCTGAACAGAAATATCAGCGTCAGCAGCGGTTTGAGCAGCGGACGGAAAGCCAGAAAGGTCAGTACGATGTTGAACGCCGCTAGGATCATGCTCCCGAACGCCACGCGCATGGCGATGCCCTTGGCATCCGATGCAGTGATATCGAACAGGTGCTGCCAGAGCACAAAGTTGCAGGCGATCAAAAGAAAGGCGCTGGCGATCAACGTCACCCATTCCGGGCGCACGGCTCTTAACTTCAACATAAAGGTGGGCTATTCCTGAAAAGACCAACCTTGGTTAATTGTGAAAATTCCATTAACCAGGGCGTGACAAACTTTAAGCAGGCAACCATCAATTTTTTGTGAAAAAGACGCCAACGAATAGTTGGCAGGTGGTAATGAGCCAAAACTTGCGAAGTATTTGAGAATGGTTCAGTTCTCATTCAGCGAAAAATGCGCGTTCCCTGTAGGCGCTGCCGGAGGCTGCGATCCTTCGATCCTGATTTTTTAAAGCAAGGTCAAAGGATCGCAGCCTTCGGCAGCGCCTACGGGGATCGGGGTGTTATCGAGTTTTTAAATACTGCTCGGGATTTTCTGGTTTGTCCGGTTCGGCAGCCAGGCGCCTAATCGTCAGCCTCTGATTCAAGGGTCTGAAGATGGAAAATGTCCGCGCTAAAACCCGCCCCGCTGTCTGGTTGATGCTCGCCATCATGCTGGTAGCCCTCAACCTGCGGCCGTCGATGGCGGCTGTCGGGCCATTGCTGTCGGCCATTCGAGGCGAGATTTCGCTGAGCTTCAGCCTCGCCTCGCTACTGACCATGCTGCCGGTGATGGCGATGGGGCTGGCGATGTTTTTCGGTATCGGCATCAGTCAGCGACTCGGCGAGCGGCGCACGGTGTTGTTGTCGCTGCTGATCATTGGCCTGGCGACGCTGTCGCGGCTGTTTGTCGACTCTGCCGTCGAACTGATTATCAGCGCCGTGCTGGCGGGGATTGGCATTGCGCTGATTCAGGCGTTGATGCCGGCGCTGATCAAATCGCGCTTCGCCGACAACGTGTCGATGTGCATGGGCTTATATGTCACGTCGATCATGGGCGGCGCGGCGATTGCGGCCTCGTTCGCTCCGCAGGTGATGGTGCAGACCGCTAGCTGGCGCCTGGGCCTGGCCATTTGGGCCGTGTTGGCGCTTATGGCGTTGCTGTTCTGGTGGACGCAACGCGCTAGCCTGCCGCACGCAATGACGACGGTAGTGAAGAAAGAATCCTTCTTCGCCAATTCCCGCGCCTGGTTACTCGCGCTCTTCTTCGGCCTGGGGACGGCGTCTTACACCTGCGTTCTCGCCTGGCTGGCGCCGTACTACGTGGAAAAAGGCTGGAGCGAACAAAACGCCGGTCTGTTGTTGGGTTTTCTGACGGCCATGGAGGTGATCTCCGGCCTGGTGGTTCCGGCAATCGCCAATCGCAGCCGTGATCGTCGCGTGGTGCTGATGGCGTTGCTCGGGCTGATTATCGCCGGTTTCTGTGGGCTGATCCTCAGTCCACAACACTTCAGCCTGCTGTGGCCGTGTCTGTTGGGTCTGGGCATTGGCGGCTTATTCCCGATGAGTCTGATCGTCTCGCTCGATCACCTCGACAACCCGCAACGCGCCGGTGGCCTGACGGCGTTCGTGCAAGGTATCGGCTATCTGATTGCCGGTCTTTCGCCGCTGCTGGCCGGGATGATCCGCGATCAACTGGGCAGCTTCGATTGGGCGTGGTGGTCGCTGACCGCGGTGATGGTGGTTATGTTGCTGATGGTACTGCGCTTCGATCCCCGGCATTACACGCGACACTTTCCCTGATCGGCTAAAGGCTTCTGGCCATCTTTCAGCGCTTTGATCAGCGACGTCGTGTTGCTAAAACTTTCTGTCCCACAATTGTCCGTGAAACGTCCTACAAGGCTTTGTCCTGGCACCATCGTTCCGCTAGGATCACTCGCACACGTTTGCGCGGATTCAGCGCAAGGAGCACAGCGGGACGGAATGGATGCTGAACAGTAATTTGCTTCGAAAGCTCGACATGCAGGATCTCATGGTGTTTATCGCCGTGTATGAGCAGAGCAGTGTCACCGATGTGTCGGAAACGTTGTGCGTCAGTCAGTCCACCGTCAGTTATTGCCTGAAAAAACTGCGCACCAGTTTCGAAGACGAACTGTTCATCAACACCCGCACCGGCATGCGCCCGACCTACAAGGCCAGCAGCATGTACGGGCATGTGCAGAAGATTCTCGAGAGTATCAACCTGTGCCACGCCGGCGCCCCGGCCTTCGACCCGACCCGGCAAGCGGTCACGTTCAATATCTGCGCCCCGGAATACTTCGAGCAATTGATCTTGCCGCGCCTGTTGAAGCGCTTCGACTTCGACGATTTGCCGGTGATGGTCAACATGCACAAGTTTGAAACCGACGTGCCCGCGGACGAACTGCGCGACGGCAGTCTCGACCTGGTGATCAGTTTCGGCCCCAACTTCCACCGCCATCACACCGATCTGAAGTCTCGGATGCTGCTGGAAGATGATCTTGTCTGCGTCTTCGACAAACGCGCCACGCCACTGGAACCACGCCTGAGCCTGCAAGCCTTTACCGAGCGCCGACATGTGTTCCCGACGCCATGGACGTCGACCACCAACATGGTCGACGGCTGGTTGGCGCGGCAGGCCCAGAAACGCCAGATCGTGGCGCGCTCGAACAGTTACAGCGCTGCGCTGAAAATGATCACCGGCACCGATTTCATCCTCACCCTGCCCCGGCGTATCCAGCGTTTGCTGACCAACGAGGCGGTGTTCAATCACTGCGAAGCACCCAACGGATTGCCAGGGTTCACCCTCGACATGCAGTGGAGCCAGGGCGTTGATCAGGACAGCGCCAACGTTTGGCTGCGCGAGCAAGTGATCAAGGTATGCAGTGAGCTGGAGGCGGCCTGAGTCCCAAGCCGTTGTAGGCGCTGTCGAGTGAAACGAGGCTGCGATCTTTTGATTGTGCTTTTTAAATCTCAAGATCAAAAAATCGCAGCGTACCGCAGCGCCTACAGGGGAATGTCGGTAACCGGCCGTTCGCTCATGAACGCCTCAAGCCGCGAACGCAACCAGCGTTCGGCCGGGTCGCTGTCGACGTGGCTGAGCCAGACCATCGACAGGTCGAGTGTCGGCGTCTTGAACGGAAATGGCTCCTTGAACAGCAATCCCGAGGTGGCCATGGCGGCCGCGGTGTAATCCGGCAAGCTGGCGATCAGATCAGTACCGGCCAACAGCGCCGGCAACGCGCTGTATTGAGGCACCGACAGAACCACTTGGCGGGTGCGCCCGAGTTCCGCCAGCCACTCATCAGCGAACCCACTGACATTGGCCGTGTGCGAAACCAGTACGTGCGGCCTTGCGCAATACTCGTCGAGGGTCAGCGGTGTAGCCGAGGCATCGGCACGCAGGATGCTCGGCTGAATATGCCGCAGCAATTTGCGTTTGGCATTGGCCGGCAGGCCACGGGTCTGGCTGATACCGACGGTGATGTCACCGGCGGCGAGCAGGTCGGGGATCCGCCAGTAATCGACATGCTGCACCACAAACACCACGTTCGGTGCTTCCTGTCGCAGCGCGCGCAACAACGGCGGCAGAAGGCCGAACTCGACGTCGTCGGACAGGCCGATGCGAAAGGTCATGGTACTGACCGCCGGATCGAAATCGCGGGTCAGGCTCAGCGCCACCGACAGCGAATCGAGTGCAGGCTTGAGGTGGCGAAAGATATCCTCGGCGCGAGCAGTCGGTTCCATGCGATGGCCAACGCGAATGAACAGCGGATCGTTGTGCATCGTGCGCAGACGATTGAGCGCCGAACTGATGGTCGGCTGGCCAAGAAACAGCTTCTCGGCCGCCCGGGTCACGTTGCGTTCGAGCATCAACGTCTCGAACACCACCATCAGGTTGATGTCGGCCTTGCGTAGTTCATTGCGATTCATCCATTGCCCCCTGCTCCCCGGAATAGCGGCAGTGTAGAAAGTCCTTGGGCCTGGCGTCCATCAGCATGCACACAGTGTTTCAGTGCTCAGTGGACGGTCAGCGTTCTCAATCCCAGCCCCATGACCCGCGAATCACCATTCAAGCCCAGTTGTTGCGGGCTGACGGCATCAGGTAGATGTAACTGGAGTTTCAGCAGACCACCCTTGCCCAACGTCTCGCGGATCGCTGTACTGAGCGGAATTTCCAGCCGGTTGTCTTGCACCTGCGTCAGACGCGTCGACAAGACCTGTTCGCCATTGATACTGACGATAATCCGCTGGGTAAGAGCTGGCGGCATCGCGAATGCCGATGCCTCCAACACAATCGCGTGGGTATCAGGCATCACCCGCAGCGTGATTTCAGCATCTGACCCTTCGCTCCAGGTGCCCCAGGTTTCAGGCACCGACCAACCTTTGGTCAACTGTCGGCTTTTACGGTTGAATGTCTGCACCAGTCCTGACTGGCTGAGCGGAATCGAAGACATTGCCCGCCCCTCATCAACCATCGCCAGGCATTGATCGCAATGTTTCCAGCCCGGTGCCAACACAACAAAATCGTCTACGCGGGTCAGCAGGTCAGTATCGCTGTGCACACTGTGGATGGCAGCGTCCAACGCCTCGTCATCAATGATGTACAGCGAGTCGGCCTCGTACTCGCCAGTCGCCAATCTGCGCTGTGCATCGAGCTGGGTGCGTTCGAGCACAGAAGGACTCATGCGCCCCATGTACACGGCATCAGTCTGCATTCGATGAGTAGCGGCGAAATCGGCGATGGCCTGCCACTGATCGGGCTGATTTTTCGGAATCAACGCGCGGATATTCTTGTAATGACCCGCGGCGCTGTTCCAGAAAGGATCGTGCATTGGACTGGCCCATGCCGATGTCGGCGGCAGCATTTTTCCCGCCCGCAAACCCATCCAGGCAATTCGGGTATCCATCACTTGCACCACCAGCGCCAATGCAAGCAATCCCATGGCGGTGCGCACGCGATAACCACGTACGACGAGGAACACCAACAGCACGACGATGGCATAAAACACCGGCCAGAACATGCGACCCGAGGCACGAAAAATACTGGCCAGACGCTCAAGGATTTTGGGTAGCGGATAGCTGAACGTGTGCGTGCCCCAACCGATCTGATTCGACAGTGCGAACAGCGTCAGCCCGACCATCGCCAGCAGCAGCCACCACCGGCTAGCGAGTAACGCCTTCAAGGAAATACCGCTTCTGAACCAGGCAATCCCCGCCACTGGCACCAGCAAAAGAATCCCGAGGCCCAGATAGTTGAAGCCCTCATAATCGCCACCGCCCTTGGGGATGCCGGGCAATACATACGACCAGCCCTCCGCGTCGAACAGCGATACCAGATTCATGCGATACCAGCCAAAACCACCGCCGCCCGCACCGTCGACAATGCTGAAATAACCGGCCTGCCAGCAGCACACACTGACCAAGGCAAACAAAATTGCAAACTCGACCACCCCCTGAAGACGGCTGAGTTTGCCGTTTATGAATTTGGCAAACAGATCGGCAACCCAGATCAGCGCCACCATCACCAACAAATACGCGTGCACCAGCGCGGTGACGGCCAGCAATGTGCCCCATGCTGCACGACGCCGCTGGAGCGCCGGATGCAGCGCCAGATACAAGGCAGCAAGAATCAGGAAATGCCCGGCCAGGGACAAATGCCCACCCGTGCGGACAAACATCGGCGGGGAAAACACCAATAACCCCGTGCCCAGTAATCGCAGCACGGGATTGTCTGTCATCAAACCGAGCAGTTTCCAGGCAAACCAGGCTTGCAGAACGAAACAGGCCAGCAGCCACAGACCGAAGTACTGAAACGTCTCCGGCAACCAGCCACTGAACGGTTTGAACAGCAGCGCCATCAGTGGGTTGGAGTCGGAAAAGATGATCGCACTGCCCAACTCAAGCCCGTAAGAAGGGTTGAGCCCGAGTGGAAACGTCCAGGGCGAATGACGGAAATTCACCCAGCCCAGGTAATGCGTTGCCGGATCACCGTCCTTCAACCAGGCAATGTTCTGCGGATCAAGTGCCCGCGGACCGATCACCAGAAAAAACGCCAGCGCTCCGAGTAGTAAAGGCAATAACGCGAGCGCCGGATGCTTGTTCAATTCCCTCATCGATACGTCCAGAAGTTATGCAGCACAAAAGTGAATGCCGGAATGGTCAGCGCCACCGCACCGATACCCAACAGGTAGTGCAGCCCGGCCACTTGCGCCGCCCATGCAACCAACATCGCCAACAAAAATCCACCCAGCGACACCAGCAGAAAACGCATCAGGGTTCTGCCATGCAGTCGGGCCGAGAAACTCCAGGTGGTGTTGATTACGTAGGAAACGACTGTCGCCACGGCGAAAGCCACGCCATTGGCGAGTGGCGGCAGCGCACTGACGAAATTGATGAACACAATTGCGATCAGCGCATGCAAAGCCGTGACGAACAACCCGGTCACGGCAAAACGCAAACCTCGCTGGATCAGCGCTGATTTTTCCGCAGAGGTCACGGTTTCTGCGCCAAGACAAAAACGCTCAAACCGGCCAGGCGATTCATGCCCATCAACGGCAGTTCAAGGCTGCACAACGTTTTCAGTACTCCGTTCACCAGCGGATGGTGGCGCTTGAGCTGCGAGCGCGCCGGCTGGGCTTGCGCACCTTGCGGCAACAACCGCAGGGCCGCCGCAATCGGGAACACTGCACCGAAGTAATAAGCGCCGCGCTGCAGCCTCAAACCGGCATCGCGGGCCAGCGTTTCAAACTGCGCCAGGGTGTAGCGGCGCTTGTGTTCAAGGAAGTCATCGTGACCGCTCCACATGAACTGGAACGCCGGCACGGTCATCAGAAAACGGCTGCCGGAGGGCACTTTATCGACGTACATCTTGAGCAGGCCGAGGTCGTCATCGACATGCTCCAGCACGTCCATCAGCAGCACCAGATCGGCATCGAGGGTGTCGATCCCACGACGGTAATGCACCGGTTTGCCGGCGGTCGTCGCGCTCGAGTCGGTCGGATAGCTGATGTCCACGCACCATGCCTCCTTCGCGTCGGTATGCGTCAGCAGATGATGCGAGAAAAACCCGGAACCGGCGCCAACATCGAGGATTCGCCTGATTGGCGCATCACCCAGTAACCGCGTGGTGGCCGCAGCTTTGGAGCAGTAATACCAATGCTCGTTGATGCTGTCGCCGAGGATGTCGGTTTCCTTGAGATCCATGTTTCAATCCTTGGGGTCATAGACGCGACGCACCAGAAAGACCGGTCGGCGTTTGGATTCGATATAAGTACGGCCGAGGTATTCGCCCAGCACGCCGATGCCGATCAATTGCAAGCCGCCGAGAAAGGTCACAGCGACCATCAGCGAGGCGTAACCAGGCATGTCGATACCGTGGATCAAGGTACGCAAAACGATAAAAATGGCGAAGGCAAAAGACACCAGCGACACCAATGCTCCTACGTAGGTCCAGACCCGCAACGGTTCGGTGCTGAAACTGGTAATGCCTTCGAGGGCGAAATTCCACAACCGCCAGCCGTTGAACTTGCTCTGCCCAGCTACCCGTTCAGGGCGCTCATAATCAACGTGGGTCGTGCGAAAACCGACCCAGGCGAACAAGCCTTTCATGAATCGCCGGGACTCGGGCAACGTCAGCAAGGCATCCACCACGCAACGATCCATCAGGCGAAAATCACCGACGTTCTCGGGGAGTGGTTGTTCGGCAATCTTGTTGTGCAGACGATAGAACCAGTGCGCCGAGGTCTGCTTGGCCCAGGTATCGCTGCGGCGGCTGATGCGGTGACCGAGGACGACTTCAAAACCCTCACGCCAGCGCTCGATCATTTGCAGAATAATTTCGGGGGGATCCTGCAGGTCCGCGTCGATCGGCACCACGATCTGCCCGGTGGCAATCTGCAAACCGGCGGACAACGCCGCCTCTTTGCCGAAGTTGCGACTGAGGTCGACGATACGCAGGCGGGCATCTTGCTGCTGACGATCCAGCAGCCGCTCAAGCGTGGCATCGGTACTGCCGTCGTTGACGAATACCATTTCGAGATCGATCAGCGTCTGGGCCTGAAAGACTTCATTGATGCGCAGCAGAAACGTGTCGAGGCTGTCCTCCTCGTTAAAAACGGGGACCACCAGCGATAACGTCACCTGCCCGGCCTGTTGCGTTCCGTGCTGAGTCAAAAGGAGTGCTCTTTCTTATAGTGTTTGTCGGTCATCGAACAAGGTTCGACGCCATGAGCCGACCCGTATTAAGCAGCAGCGTGGTTGCTGTTGCAAGGGTCAGACGGCGTCATATTGGCCAATCCAGAGGCCTATTCCAGCGCTCTGGCCCGCGCCCTTCAGAAACATCCGCCAACGATTGGAAACAAATGTCCGATAGCCAAAAAAACCGCCTGCGCTAGGCTTGCGTCGTTGCGACACACTGGCTGTCGCAGGAATAAATCGCATGGAGCGAACTGAATGTATTTCGAGATTTACAGGCAATCCAGAGGCACTTCGAGCACCGGCAAAGGGCAATGGCGCTGGAGGCTGCGCGCAGGCAATCACGAGACCGTCGCCAGCGGCGAGTCTTATGTGAACAAAGCGGATTGTTTGCATGTGATCGGGTTGATCAAAGCGGTACATGGCGAAACACCGGTCAAGGAAATTTAATTTCAAGACCAGGATCACAATCAGAAAGAAAGAAGCTAAAAACCTCTACGCCCTGGTACTCAAGGCCAAGCCACTGCCTGTCTTCGCGCAGGCTAGGCTCAAGTTCATTCAATCTTTTCCTAAAGGAAGTCTCATAGCTTTATGCTGTGAGGCTTTTTTTCCATGCCTGATTAAATCGCCAAATTTATTGTCTTGAAAAGGCTATTTAATGCATAAAACAGAACAAACAAAAAACAAATTTCTCCCTTTATATATAGCACTGAAAATCGACCAACTCCAAACAGGGGTTAAAACTGCACACGGCGCACCCCACAAAAAAATCAATGACAACATCGAACATATTGAAAATCAATAAAAAGCACCATACTTAGTTTGAATGCCGAACCGACAATTCCAAAGTTGCATCGCGCCCCACTTTAAAAACTCAACAAAACATGATAACATCCGAAACTTTTAGAAACACGTTCACTAGGGAATGCAAATGGATTTTCCAGCAATTGGCGATGCAGAAGCTTACCGTATATTTGGAGAAACTTGTGCAGCGTATATAGAAAACTCCGACACCGCGCCCTATAATTGCTACAACGGCATTCGCCCTGTAGGCATCATGTTATATCATGCGCTGCCATTTCTCTTCACTAGCGACCCAATAAAGTCCAGCTATATCAGTTTGATGCTGAATATCATTTGCCTTATCGGGCTCATTGCATCGGTATTAATGATTTTCAGAAATCTGATTGATTCACCCGTTACTTCGCGGAGCAGGCTTGAACAAACCGTTGAAATCGGGCTCGTATTTTTAACGATACTATTTTGCATCTCTTATATCCCCGTCAGATCATCAGACATTCAAAGTCTTGTATTTTTCGTCAGCTCCATTGCTATAGTTTCAAACAAAGAATATAGACACAGACCCGCAATACTTATATTAGCAGGAGCGCTGGCCGGCACCTCTGTATTACTGAAGCAAAATTACGTAGCCTCAATATTTTTTCTCGTTGTTTTTTGGCTAGCCGCGGACTTCCGCGAGCACATCAACAATAAATTCAAAACACTGTTCTGGTATTTATTGGGCACTTCCGTATGCCTGATTCAGGTTGCATTGGTTTTCCATAATTCTACCGAAGGAACCCTGTGGTTTTACGAACCTAAATACATGGAGACCTACACCTCTGGAAACGTACAGCCCTATGTGGAACTCATCGCCTTTACCAAACCGGAGCCCGGCGCCTATATAACCACACTGCAACAAAAATTCTCCACACTGGAATTTGTCGCCATTCGATTCTACGAAGGAGTATCAAAATTTTACTGGTCAATGTATTTAGCAACAGCACCTTTTGATGAACATCCTGCCGCACTGATTATTAGCAACACAAAGATATTTTTTATTCAGCTTGGCATCGTCCTGAGCATCGCCGCAAGTCTTGCGACCTATCTATTCAAAAACAAATGGATGCTGATTATTTCATTAATGACACTGGCATCCGGACTCCTGACTGCATCAATCATGCATACTGAAAACAGATACTACGTAATGACCAAGCTGCTTTATCTGCTTGTTGCACTGGCAGCACTTACCCAACTATATAAAAAAACAAGAGCCCCAAAAACATGAGTACTTTTCCGATATGGGCCGCAAAAATACTTGACAAGTCCCTACTGAAATTTTTAGCAGTAGGACTAATGAATACATTCGTTGGACTGGCGGTCATTTACGCGACGAAGTATTTTTTGGATTTGGGGATGTATATGCAAATGCCTTTGGCTATAGCTGCGGCCTGATCGTTTCCTATACGTTCAATTCTCGCTGGACCTTTGAATTCAAAGGCAAGCAACTATCAGCATTCAAAAGATTTTGCATTTGCTTTATACTTTCGTACATAGCAAACCTCCTGACTGTCATGACACTAATCACGATATTCAACTGTAATGCATATCTTGCTCAGGCACTGGGAATGCCAGCGTATACCATTACGAATTACGTGCTTTGCAAATATTACGTATTCAAGACCGAATAACCGACTGTTAAGAAGCCTATGAATATCAAGAATCATGAAAAACTGACGGAAAGGCGTGTGATGCTAACTCTTTCAACAGTAACCCCGGTTTACTCGGGACAGGTTTACCTTCGCGAGCTGGTTCTTGAACTCGCTAAAGTGAAAGAACAGTTGCGGGATGATGCTGCTCCCATTCAATTACAGGAATCCATTTTTGTATTGGATGAAGGTATCGATGACTCCGCAACAGTGCTGGCCGAGTTAGCGCGCGAATACGACTGGGTGCGAGTCATCCATCTTTCTCGCAATTTTGGACAACACCCTGCAACAATGGCAGGCATTCTTCACTCATCCAGTGACTGGATTGCTACACTCGACGAGGATCTACAGCACCCGCCAAGCGAGATCATTAAGCTGCTTTCTGAAGCAATCCTGCAGAACAAAGACGTAGCCTATGCCCAGCCCGTTGCCGCGGTTCACGAAAGCCTGATTCGAGATTTGGGTTCAGTTGGATTTAAGAAAGGGATGGAGTTCTTTACCGGTAACGATAAAATCTCATCGTTTAATAGTTTTCGCGTCATGAGAGGCACCCTCGCCCGTGCTGCCGCGAGCGTCTGCTCTTATGATACTTATTTTGATATTTCGCTGACCTGGTTCACCAAGCGCATGATATCTGTTCCGCTGAGCATCAAAGATCAGCGCGTTATCAATGGCGAAAAGAGCGGTTACTCTTTCAAACAATTACTTTCCCATGCACGACGAATGGCGATTTCAAGTAATACGAAATTACTTCGCTACGCAGGCCTAGCCGGAATTCTAGCGTTCTTGACATCATTAGTCTTGATGCTTTCAACTATTGTAAAACACTTCTTTTTCCCCGAGAGTATCGACGCTCATGGCTGGGCATCCCTATTTACGGGAATACTGTTTTTTGGAGGACTGATCAGCGTTATTGCAACTATCATAGCGGAATACCTTATGGTCGCCATTCTGCACCTGAATGGAAAGCCGACTTTTTATACAGTAGACAGAAGCCAAGATGTCACCTTGCTGGAATACTTTAAAAGGTAACATATGATCATATTGTATAAGGACTCAGACACCCGCCCGGAAATCAGGAGTATCGTCCTGATTTTCGGCGTGGGTTTGATAGGCAAGGAAATAGTCCATAGCCTTTTATCGCATGAACAGTACAAATCTCAGTCATATGACTTCCATTGGAATGATCGAAAACAGCAAGCAGCGGATGCTGAGAACCTAATTACGCAGTTTCGAAATATTGCACATGCCGGCACACGCGAGTCCGCACGCCCGAAAAAATTAATGTTGCACTTGTATGGGCAGCGGGCAAAGCCGGCTTTGCCTCATCGAACGCGGAAATGGAAGAAGAGAAAATATCTTTCAACGTAGTACTTGAGGTTTACCAAGCTATTTCGAAATCCGGCTTGTGCAATACATTGAACTTCCACTTTGTGAGCTCGGCCGGCGGACTTTTTGAATCGCAACGATTCATTAATAAAAATTCAACTCCCTCTCCGTGCAGGCCTTATGGGAGCCATAAGCTTAATCTCGAAGAGTTACTGCTGAACTCGATAGGTGCAGACGCCAGCTTTATTTATAGACCAAGCTCCGTTTATGGCCCGATGAACGGCGGCCGACTCGGCTTGATTGCGATACTTATAAAAAACGGACTACAGAACAAAGAAGTCAAAATACTTGGCAACATGGATACACTCAGAGATTATGTATTCTGCGGTGATATAGGACAGCATATCGCCAAAAGGATAGTTTCGAACGCCTGCCAAGGCCGCATTGAAATACTGGCATCTGGGCGTCCGATGTCAATTTTGCAATTGAAAATAATTGTCGAACAAGTTATCAACAGAAAAATTTATATCTGCACCAGCACTTCAGATACTAACAGCGAAGATATCACCTTCGATGCCAGCAGCCTTCCTGCGGACTGGCGCCCTACAGAAATCAACCTGGGTGTCAGAAAGGTTTACGCTGATTTCTTTTGAGCATCATTCATGACGCCGTCCAAGCCAACAGACGCAACACAGAAGGGACACACACAGCAACTTCTCGCCTCCCCCCTTCGCCACTCCAATTCGCCAAACGGGACCATTGGGGCAACCTCTGACTACGCGCGCATGCAACGCGACGGAATATCGTTGCCCCTTCTTATCATGCTCGACATCAACCTGAAGACCACAAAGAGACCGCTTGCTGCACTACGACGGCACCCCATAAAATGCTCACATCAAGTGTAACAAACGATTAAAGACTCAATTGGCCTGGCTTCGCCCGGCAAGCTCCGCAACTAATCGAGTCTCAGTTTTTTCTTGTACATTCGAATAAATGGATATTCGATAAAATACGAACAAATTAACGCAGCGACAAAGCTAAGAACAAGAAAAGCAGAAAACCAATGAAAGTAATGCAACACAAACATATGCATCAAGTACAGTGGATATGCCAATCGCGCTACGACATTGATAACAGGTGAGGATATTTTTTTGTCGTACAACGCGTATACCATTAACGCAAAACCGAGTGCCAATACGCTCGGAATCAAAATCCCATCTCTCGTCAGCAAAGCCATACTCGGGTGTTTGTCCGCACCCGTCAACTTCCATATGTAGATGAAAGAAATCGTCAGAATCACCAGAGCAAGCGCCAGAGAACATTTCTTTAAAATATCCAAACGCTGTCTGACTGCATAAGCCACAGCCACCCCATAAATCAATTCGTCATATCTATAATATGGCTTCAAAAAAAGAAAGAATTGCCAGTTATTATCATCCGGCAGGTAAGCAGATGAGAGATAGAACCGCAGCCCTAAAAAGAATACTAAAATTACCGCTATACCCACCCAGACCATTCTTAGATTTATGAGCGCCCACAGAATAAAAGGTATAGTCGCATAGAAAATCATCTCTACAACCAGACTCCAAGTTATTTGATAAAATGGCAGATCAACGTGCCAAATATCGTAAACAACAGTTTGAAAAAACACAGAGTGCGCTGTGAATATCTTCAGAATATCGGCAGACGTTCCTGCATACCCCCTAAACCTTATATCAATCAGATACAGCAAGACCGATACTATGTAGAGCGGGTAAATTCTGAGAAGGCGACTTCTCATATACTCAAAATACGAGAATCGTCCGGAGGGAATCGATGAAAACAATATCGAGCCAATAAGAAATCCGGAAAGAATAAAAAACAAATCAACGCCAACCCAGCCGACCCTGAACTCCTGAGGCATATTATGCCAGACAAGAACCATCACAATTGCTATAGCTCGCAGTAGATCCAGGCCTTGATATTTACTGTGCTCGGTCAAATACCTAAACCATTCTAACGTATAATTTTTCATATTCTCTGACATCACGCCCAATTATTATTTATTTGCTATTTAAATCAGACAACCACTGAACAGCGCACCACAAGATTTTAATTCTGATTTTTTTAATGAAATGCCTGGTAATTTTACCCTCTGCCACCTCTAAACCACAGACATTGCGCTGTACTCCTTTCACAACTCCAGGCACTGGGAATGCGCTGCCACATCCTCAATAACGCAGCCCTCTGATCATGTCGGCTATCTCCCGTCCGCCTCCAGGCTCTCTCGCGAGTGATTCGCCCGTGGGCTCCGCAGCCTCTCCTGAAGCCAAGGGCTTGCATCTTGCCAATGTCGAAGGCACAACGACCCAAGCCAGAGCCCATAGCGCGACAGAACCTCTGCAAGCCTCTTCGCACCTTTCGAAATGTCATTGACAGGGATTCTAAAAGTCAGCGCTAGATCGGGCTGACAGAACTTTAAACTCGCATCCATCACTTCCTCTGCTACCGAGAACCCAAGCGATGCAAATTTTTATCAGGATGAGACAACAGAAACGAAAAAGCCCCGTAGATTTTCATCTACGGGGCTTTTTCTATGTAATGGCGGAGAGATAGGGATTCGAACCCTAGGTACCGGTGAAGGTACAACGGATTTCGAATCCGTCCCATTCGGCCACTCTGGCATCTCTCCAACGGCGCGCATCATAACAACACTTTTACCGAAAGCAAACCCTCTTTCGAAAATTTGTTCGTGCTATCAGATGCTTGCGTCGATTAAAGCGGTACGCCCAGACGATTGGCGACTTCTTCGTAGGCTTCGATGACGTCACCGAGGCCCTGGCGGAAGCGGTCTTTGTCCATCTTCTTCATGGTGTCCTTGTCCCACAGACGGCAGCCGTCCGGGCTGAACTCGTCACCGAGGACGATGGAGCCGTCGCTGAATACGCCGAACTCAAGCTTGAAGTCGACCAGCAGCAGGCCGGCGTCGTCGAACAGCTTGGTCAGTACTTCGTTGACCTTGAGCGACAGTTCTTTCATGCGAACCAGCTGCTCGGCGGTGCCCCAACCGAATGCCACGACGTGGGATTCGTTGATGAACGGGTCGCCCTTGGCGTCGTCCTTGAGGAACAGTTCGAAGGTGTAAGGGTTGAGCTTCAGACCTTCTTCAACGCCCAGACGCTTGACCAGGCTGCCGGCTGCATAGTTACGCACGACGCACTCGACCGGGATCATGTCGAGCTTCTTCACCAGGACTTCGTTGTCGGCCAGCAGTTTGTCGAATTGGGTCGGAACGCCGGCCGCTTCGAGTTTCTGCATGATGAAGGCGTTGAACTTGTTGTTGACCATGCCTTTGCGGTCGAGCTGCTCGATGCGCTTGCCGTCGAACGCCGAGGTGTCGTTGCGAAACAGCAGGATCAAGCGGTCAGCGTCGTCGGTCTTGTAAACCGATTTGGCTTTGCCGCGGTAGAGTTCTTCACGTTTTTCCATGATGGGCTCCGCTTGCTAAGTAGGTGGGCTAGGCGATGTGGCGCCAGTCGAGCCCTGAATCTTGATCGGCCAGTTGCAGCCAGTCCGGGTCGCACCCGAGGGTGTCGACAAAACATTGCCGGGCCAGCTGCGGCATGTTGTTCTTGCTGCTCAGATGGGCCAGGACCAGGTGTTGCAAACCCTGCCAACCCAACTCGGACACCAGGAATGCTGCCTGGTGGTTGTTCAAATGTCCCAGCTCGCCGCCCACCCGCTGCTTGAGAAAGTACGGGTAATGACCACGGGCCAGCATGTCGCGACAATGGTTGGACTCGATCATCAACGCATCGAGATCCCGAAAACCGTCCAGCACCCGCTCGCAGTAAGAGCCCAGGTCGGTCAGCAGGCCGAAGCGCCGCTGCTCGTGATCACTGAAAACGTACTGGGTCGGTTCCTGTGCATCATGGGCCACGGCAATGACCCCGATGTTCAGTGCGCCGATCTGCAGCTGCTCGCCGCCGGCCAGAAAGCCTGCGGGTTCAATCGGTTTGCGCATCCCGCGCAGTGTGCCGCGACTGAGGTAGACGGGCAGATTGTAGCGCCGAGACAGCAAACCCACGCCATGCACGTGGTCGGCATGTTCGTGGGTTACGAGTATCGCGCTCAGTTGCGCCGGGCTCACACCCAGGCGCAACAGGCGTTTTTCGGTTTCCCGCAGGGAAAAACCACAATCCACCAGCACATATGTATCAGCACTGGCGATCAGCGTGCCGTTCCCTTGGCTACCGCTGCCGAGAACGGCAAAACGCATAGTTGATCAGCCCAGGTTGTCCTGAATCACGCTCAACACTTTGCGAGCCACTTCAGCCGGTGCAACGGTGTTGATGTTCTTCTCGACGGTAACCTGAATGTTCTCGCCAACCTTGCTCAGGCGAACCTGATAACGCTCGGCACGGGCTTCAACTTCTTCCTTGCTCGGCGCACTGCCGAACAGGCTGCTGAAGAAACCAGGCTTGTCGTCTTTCTTCTCGGCTTTTTCGGCCAGGTTGATGTAGTACAGGCCCAGGCTGCGGTTGATGTCTTCAACGCGCCATTCGCCCTGCTCCAGCGCACGGCCAACACTCGACCACGCACGGTCCAGATCGGTACCGACGTTCAACACCGGGTTACCGCTGCCATCTTCGCTGAGGCTGACGCGGCTCGGGGTATCGAAATCACGCGAAGCCAGCATCGACACCGAACCGCCCTTCTCGGCGATACGGCTCATGCTCGCGAGCATGTCGTCGACCAGCGCTGCGTCCAGGCCAGTGTTGACCGAACGGTTGGTGAAGGCGACGTCGGCGGTGCTGCCGGCAGGACGCTCGGCGCTGACCACGTAGATTTCGCTGGTGTTGCGCTGCACGCCTGGCTCGATACGCACACGAACGCGGGTTTCGCTGTCGCTGGCGATACCGGCCGCGCTCAGGCGCTTGGCCATGGCTGCGGACAGTTCGTCGGAATGCTGCCAGGTGGTGGTGAATTCGCCGGTTTGCGGGCGCTGTTCATCCAGACGGAAACCGTTGTCCTGGAAGAACTGCACCGCCACTGGCCAGACTTCGGCCGGTGGATGCTGAGCCATTACCCAACGCGAATCGCCACTTTTCTGCAGCGAGTAGTCGGTCGCGTCGGCGATGGCCGACAACGGCTGTGGACGGGGAACGATGTATTCACCCTTGGCGGTGTCGTCAGCGACGTTACGCGGGATCGGCAACAGCGGATCCAGACGTTTGGAGGTGGTGACATCGGGTGGCAGTTGCATCGGTGCAGTCTGTTGCGCTTGCAGGTAATCGCTACCACGGTCGCGGAAATAACCTTCCGGCCCCCAGACCCATCCGCAGCCGCTGGTGCTGGAGATAATCAAGGCAAGTGCGGAAAGTCCGGCCATTCGCTTCATGCGTTGTACTTCCTCAATTAAACCAGGACGCTGCACTGGCGCAGGGCCGAGCGCAACGTTTCATGACAAGGTGTGCTCAGCCAGGTCAGCGGCAGGCGGATGCCTTCGTGCATCAGACCCATTTCAACCAAAGCCCACTTGACCGGAATCGGGTTGGCTTCGATGAACAGGTCTTTGTGCAGTGGCATCAGTTTTTCGTTGATGGCCCGCGCGGTGTCGGCGTCGCCCTTGAGCGCTGCCTCGCACAGGTCAGCCATTTCGCGCGGAGCGACGTTGGCGGTCACCGAGATGTTGCCTTTGCCGCCCAGCAGGATCAGCTCGACCGCGGTCGGATCATCGCCGGACAGCACGATGAAGTCCTTGCTCACGCCGTCGATGATCGCTTTGGCACGTTTCAGGTCGCCGGTGGCTTCCTTGATGCCGATGATGTTCGGCACGGTGGACAGGCGAATCACGGTCTCGGCCTGCATGTCGCAAGACGTGCGGCCAGGCACGTTATAAAGAATCTGTGGAATGTCGACCGCTTCAGCAATGTGCTTGAAGTGCTGGTACAGGCCTTCCTGAGTCGGCTTGTTGTAGTACGGAACGACCAGCAGGCAGGCATCGGCGCCGGCTTCTTTGGCGTTGCGGGTCAGCTCGACGGCTTCGCGGGTCGAGTTGGCGCCAGTGCCGGCGATGACCGGAATGCGCCCGGCAACCTGTTTGACCACGGCTTTGATGACGGCGATGTGTTCTTCTACATCAAGAGTTGCCGACTCGCCGGTAGTACCGACCGCGACAATGGCATGGGTGCCGTTCTTGAGATGGAAGTCCACGAGTTTGCTGAGGCTGTCCCAGTCCAGACGCCCTTGTGCATCCATGGGAGTGACCAGTGCCACCATACTGCCCGCAATCATGAAACCGCTCCTGCCGGAAAAAGAGAGCGGTAATGGTACTGGCGCCAAGATGCTTGCACAAGCGAAGTACTGCGCTGCTGCCATTCCCCTTGGCGCCGCTTTTCGCTACCCTTCAGACTTTGATCGGTACAGATCAGCTTGTACGCCGGGTTCCAGCCTCCCTTTTCGGCCTCCCAGACCCCGTTCCTGCGTCGCTACGACGCGCTCCCGCTATAGTGGAGCGAGCCGCGAGTGCGTGCCGGGGCTTTTTGACGGACCGCCTGAATGGGCAAACACAGGCACTCCCCGGCGGCCAACGTCCGTAAACCTACCGACCGCTCATCGCTTTAGGAATGCTGCATGTCCACCCCCACAGTTCGCGAACAATTCCTTGTCATCAGTGCCCTCGGCGCCAACCCCATGGAGCTGACTAACGTCCTGTGCCGCGCCAGCCATGAAAATCGCTGCGCCGTGGTTACCTCCCGCCTGACTCGCCACGGCGAGTGCAGTGCGCTGATCCTTGAGGTCTCCGGCAGCTGGGACGCCCTCGCTCGTCTGGAAGGCAGCCTGCCCGGCCTTGCCAAGAAGCACGCTTTCACCGTCAATGTGGTGCGTAGCGCGCCGCTGGAAAATCGCCCGCAAGCGTTGCCCTACGTGGCTTATGTCAGCTCGGCGTACCGCCCGGACATCATCAATGAACTGTGCCAGTTCTTCATGGATCACAACGTCGAACTGGAAAACCTGACTTGCGACACGTATCAGGCGCCTCAGACTGGCGGCACCATGCTTAACGCCACGTTCACCGTAACCCTGCCTGCCGGCACCCAGATCAGCTGGCTGCGTGACCAGTTCCTCGACTTTTCCGATGCGATGAACCTGGATGCACTGATCGAACCTTGGCGCCCACAGAACCCAATGTAAGGAAGCTTTCATGGCCGTTGTCATCGACCAACCGGTTGCGGATTTCGAAGCACCTGCCACCAGCGGGCAAACCATCAGCCTGTCAGCCCTGAAGGGCAAGCAAGTGGTGATCTACTTCTACCCGAAGGACAGCACCCCGGGCTGCACCACTGAAGGCCAGGGCTTTCGTGATCAGTACGCAGCGTTCAAGGCTGCCAACACGGAAATCTTCGGCATCTCTCGCGATAGCCTGAAGTCGCACGAGAACTTCAAGTGCAAGCAAGAGTTTCCGTTCGAGCTGATCAGCGACAAGGACGAAGCTGTCTGCCAACTGTTCGACGTGATCAAGTTGAAGAAGCTGTATGGCAAGGAATACCTGGGCGTTGATCGCAGCACGTTCCTGATCGATAAAGACGGTGTGCTGCGTCAGGAATGGCGCGGCGTGAAAGTGCCGGGGCATGTTGATGCCGTTTTGGCTGCTGCTCAGGATTTGAATAAATCCTGATGTTTTTACGTCATTTCTACTGACGCCTTCGCGAGCAGGCTCGCTCCCACACTGAACCGTGTTCGCATTGGCGACTCGACCAAATGTGGGAGCGAGCCTGCTCGCGAATGAGCCCTGAGTCCCACCAAATAATCTGGATCAACCGCTATAGAAGCGGCGCCACCACAGGCTCCTTGCGCGGCCAGGCATCCAGCACTGCCTTGAACAGCGTTGCCAGCGGGATCGCGAAGAACACGCCCCAAAATCCCCACAACCCGCCAAACAACAGCACCGCGCAGATGATTGCCACCGGGTGCAGGTTGACCGCTTCGGAGAACAGCAACGGCACCAGCACGTTGCCATCCAGCGTCTGAATGATTCCGTAGACCGCCATCAGATAGATGAACTGATCGCTCCAGCCCCACTGGAACAACGCAATCAGCAGCACCGGCACGGTCACCACCACTGCGCCGACATACGGCACCACCACCGAAACACCGACCAGCAACGCCAACAGCGCCGCATAGTTGAGCCCGAGGGCGACGAAAGCGATGTAGGTCACACCGCCACAAATCACGATTTCTATGACTTTGCCGCGAATGTAATTGGCGATCTGCCGGTTCATTTCCTGCGCGACCCGAGTGATCAACGCGCGCTCACGCGGTAAATAACCGCGCACCCACTCACCGATCATGACTCGATCCTTGAGGAAGAAGAACACCAGGATCGGTACCAGTACCAAATAGATCATGATGTTCACCAGCAGCGGCAGGCTCGACAGGGAGAACGTCAGCGCCCATTGCCCGAACTTGCCGATTTCGCCACGGGCAGCTTCGATGGCTTGCAACACTTGCTCATCGGAGACCAGATGCGGATAGCGCTCCGGCAGCAGCAACAGCAGCGATTGCCATTTGGCGAGCATGCCCGGCAGTTCGTTGAACAACGTGATCAACTGATGCCAGAGCAGCGGCAGCACCACGACGATGAACAGCATCAGCACGCCCATGAACAGTGCAAACACTAACCCTACCGCCGCGCCGCCCGGCACACGCAAGCGCTCAAGCGTCACCACCAGGCCCTGCATCAGATACGCCAGCACCATCCCGGCCAATACGGGCGCGAGCATGCCGCCGAGGGTAAGCACTGCGGTAAAGGCGAGAAACAGAAGAACCGCCAGCACCACGGCTTCTTCGTCAGAGAAATAGCGCTGAATCCAGTCGCGTAACACTTTGAACATCAATAATCCTTAGGTTTTTTTACGCTGTCGGGTCAGGCTTTTTTCAACCAGTAACGGTAAACGCCAGCGTCGTCTTCTTCGCGCAGCAGCGTATGACCGGCCAATCTGGCAAAGGTGCGGAAGTCGCGTTGCGAGCCCGCGTCGGTGGCTATTACCTTGAGCACCGCGCCACTGCCGAGCTTGTTCAGCTCCATTTTTGCCTTGAGCAACGGCAATGGGCAATTCAGGCCACTGGCATCCAGTTCCACGTCATGGGCTAAAGCGTCGGTCATTGCGTCACTCCGGTTGCGGTCAGTCGAGCGACCTAGAATATCTGGTCGCAAGCCCGGTGTCCGGCTACAGTAAGGTCTTTGTCTTCTAAGGCTTTGTGCATGACTTTTCTGCGCCCTACCCTGCTGACGCTCGCTTGCCTGCTCGCCTCACCGGGCTTTGCCGACGATCTGCCGTCACTCGGCGACGCCAGTTCTGCCATTGTCTCGCCGCAACAGGAGTATCAGCTCGGTCGCGCCTGGCTGGCCATGTTGCGCAGCCAGGTCTCACAGCTAAACGATCCGCAACTCAAGGACTACGTCGAATCCAGCGTCTACAAGCTGGTGGAGACCAGCCAGGTCACTGACCGACGCCTGGAATTCATCCTGATCAACAGCCCGCAGCTCAACGCCTTCGCAGCGCCCGGCGGTGTGGTCGGGGTCAACGGTGGCCTGTTCCTCAATGCGCAGACTGAAGGCGAATATGCTTCGGTACTTGCGCACGAACTGGCTCACTTGTCGCAACGCCACTTCGCTCGCGGCGTTGAAGCCTCGCAGCGCATGCAGGTGCCGATGATGGCCGCGCTGCTGGCCGGTATCGTCATTGCGGCGGCGGGCGGCGGCGATGCAGGCATCGCGGCCATCGCCGGCACGCAGGCGGCGGCGATTCAGTCGCAACGAACCTTCTCCCGCCAGAACGAACAGGAAGCCGACCGCATCGGCATTCTCAACCTGGAAAAGGCCGGTTACGACCCTCGCTCGATGCCGACCATGTTCGAACGGCTGATGCGCCAGTATCGTTTTGACGCCAAACCACCCGAATTCCTGCTGACTCACCCGGTGACCGAATCGCGTATCGCCGACACCCGAAACCGCGCCGAACAGACGAAACCGGGCGGGATCGAAGACACCAAGCGTTATCAATTAATCCGTGCACGCGTGCAGTTGATCTATGAAGAAACGCCAGGTCTGGGCGCCAAGCGCTTCCGTGCGCAGCTGGATGAAAATCCGAAAAACGACGTGGCACGCTACGGTCTGGCGATTGCGCAGATCAAGGGCGGTCAGTTGAACGAGGCTCGCGAGAACCTCAAGCAATTACTGGCTACGTCACCGAACGAAATCATCTACAACCTCGCCCAGGTCGACCTGGACATCACCAACAATCGCCTGCCCGATGCACAGTCGCGGGTCGACCGGATGCTCGCGCAGTATCCAGGCAACTATCCGCTGAATCAGGTGCGTGTCGACCTGCTGCTCAAGCAGAATCGCGCGGCGGATGCCGAGAAAGCGCTGGAAGGTTTGCTCAAGTCCCGCCCGGATGATCCGGACGTCTGGTATCAGGTCGCCGAAACCCGTGGTCTGTCGGGCAACATCATCGGTTTGCATCAGGCGCGCGCCGAGTACTTCGCGCTGGTTGGCGATTACCGACAGGCTATCCAGCAACTCGATTTTGCCAAGCGCAAGGCTGGCAACAACTTCCCGTTGTCATCACGGATCGATGCCCGCCAGCGCGAGCTGATGGAGCAGGAACGCATGATCAAGGACATGATGGGCTGAGTTTTATCCCGCGCAGTTAAAGCTTCATGCATAAAAAAACCGCCTCTTTCGAGGCGGTTCTTTTTTTACCTTGCCGCTGGTTTATTCAGCCAGTTTGAAGGTGATGAAGCTCGCACGACCTTGACGCAGAACACGCATCGACACCGAGCGGTTCTTCGGCAGCGCTTTGGCGATCTCGGCGAACTCCTTGGCCGAACCAATAGCCTGGTTGTTCAGGTGAGTGATGACATCACCTGGCTGCAGACCGATCAGCGCAGCAGGACCGTCCTGCACTTCCTTGATTACCACGCCACCTTTGAGGTCGAAGGTTTTCTTCTGCTCGGCGGTCAGCTCGCCCACGGCAACACCGAGGCGGTTACTGGTGCTTTCTGCGCCAGACTTCGGCAGCGCATCCAACTCTTTGTCTTCATCCGGAATCGCGCCAACCGTCAACTCGACGTTCTTGCGCTTGCCTTCACGAATCACTTCCAGATTGGCTTTCGCCCCTGCCTTCAAAGCGCCCACCAGATGCGGCAGGTCGGCAGACATGACGATCGGCTGACCGTTCATGCTCAGGATCACGTCGCCGACTTGCAGGCCACCTTTCGCGGCCGGACCGTCATCCTGGATCTGTGCAACCAGCGCACCGGCCGGTTTCTCCAGACCGAAAGATTCGGCCAGATCCTTGTTCACTTCCTGGATGACCACGCCCAACCAACCACGGCTGACTTTGCCACCGCTCTTCAGTTGGTTGGAAACGTCCATTGCCACATCGATCGGAATGGCGAACGACACGCCCATGAAACCGCCTGAACGGGTGTAGATCTGCGAGTTGATCCCGACCACTTCACCGTTCAGGTTGAACAGCGGCCCACCGGAGTTGCCCGGGTTGATCGGCACGTCGGTCTGGATGAATGGCACATAGTTTTCGTTGGGCAGACTGCGGCCGACGGCGCTGACGATACCTTGGGTCACTGTGTGGTCGAAGCCGAATGGCGAACCGATTGCCACAACCCACTGGCCGGCTTTCAGGTCCTGGGATTTGCCGAGTTTGAGCACCGGCAGATCTTTGCCTTCGATTTTCAACAGCGCCACGTCGGAACGCGGGTCGGTGCCGATCAGCTTGGCTTTCATTTCGCTGCGATCGGCCAGGCGGACGAGGATTTCGTCGGCATCGGCAATCACATGGTTGTTGGTCAGGATGTAACCATCAGGAGAGATGATGAAGCCGGAACCCAGCGATTGCGCTTCACGCTGACGACCACCGCCCGGCGAACGCTGCTGAGGTGGCATACCGCGCTCGAAGAACTCGCGCAGCATCGGCGGCAGGCCTTCCAGGTCAGGCATCTGCTGGTTCACTTTGCGATCCGGCAGTTTCTGCGTGGTACTGATGTTCACCACTGCAGGCGAAGCCTGTTCAACCAGTTGGGTGAAATCAGGCAGATCGGCCGCTTGCGCAGCCGGGATCGCCTGACCGAGCAGCAGCACGGTGGCGAAAATGGAGAGATAAGACTTCAAGCTAGGTATCGACATACAGCTCCCGTTACGACGAGCAGGTTTAAGCGATATGGAAGAAAAGTCACCGGTACCACTGATCAGGACTTTTATCCCAGGAAAAACAAACAAGGCCAGAGCCGTGAGGCTCTGACCTATAAAAAACTTTCGGGGTATTTGCAAATGAAAATGCTCAGCAAACATTTCATCTCCGTCTCGACGAAGAAATGGTAATCACTGAAATCAGCTCACTGCTTGCTGGTTGCAGCGCCATCGGTATTGCGCATCGACAGAGCAATTCGTTCGGCGGTGCCGATTGGGATCTCACCCACCACTGTGACCATCATCTCGCCCTCAGGCGTGGTCAGGCGACGGGATACGGCAACAGTCGGGCCCAGTTGAGTCCGGGTATCGGTGACGGTGGCGCCATTTAGAGGCTCAAGGAACACCGAGAATCGCGCCAGCCCATCGTCGTACATCAGGCTGTTCACCTGAGTTTTGGTGTCCGGGTCTTTGTGCGAGGTGCTGCTGGTGAGCTCGAAACCCGGCGGCAGCCACTCCGAATGCCAGACCTGAGCGGTCTTCACAGCCGACGCCTTGTCACTGTCGAGGGTGATTGGCTTGCAGTCAGCGTCTGCCAACAAGTCTTTATCCGATGGAACATCGTCGGTATCGAGGCTGGTGAACTGGAAGCGCTCAAGCAATTGCCCTTTGTCGTTCAACAGCAACGACTTCAATGGGAGGCCGGTCTGCTTGTCCAGATGCAGCTCAAAACCATAACGATGCTGGTCACGAGGCGTCAGCGAAACAATCACTGCGTCTCGCCCGGCCACGCGCGATTTGCCGATGACGGCAAGGTCATACCAGTTTTTCAACTTTCGCGGATCGAGCGGACGAGCGGCAGAGTTGGGGGAATCCCCCAGCCCGGCAATCAGGGTGCCGCTGACGCATTGAGTATGCCCATCAATGCGCACGACTTCCTGAGCCGAACCGTCGAGCTGGAGTAAACGCTCGCGGACCTGGCCATTCTGGACGCGATGCCAGATGTTATGGGTAGAAAAACTACCGTTACGCTCGTAAACGAAGGTGCCGTAAAAGCTTTGCTGCTGCTCGGCCCGGCCCAGACGGGTCAACCAGTCCTGGGCCTCGTCGGCGTGGGCTGGAACGATGAACCAGCCACTGAGCAGAAGCGAAAGTAGAGGTATGGCGCGCATGATCCTCCTTAACGGTTTTCCAGGCTTGCTGCACGCGCATAAGGAAGCGCGCTCTCAGTACCCTTCAATGCAGCCTGTTGAGCATGTTGGCGCAAGTAGCCTGGCAGACGCTGATCGTGCCAGCCTGGTTGACCTTGCAACACGCCGTTGGCCATAGGGCCAGTGGCTTCCGAGCTCTCACTATAACCTGCCAGAACAGCCGGACCTTTGACCTGTGGAGTGGCCAGGGTTGGCTGATTCGATTGCTGGGCAAGTTCAACGCCAGCGATCTCGTCCTGGTTATACAGACGCACACCGGCCAGAACGGCAACAGTGACCGAGGCTGCAACAGCCAGACGGCCGAGGTTGCGCCATGGGCTGCGAGATACTTTGGCCGGAGCCGTTTCGTCTTCCAGTGCAGCAGACACTGCCGCAGCGATATCCAGACGTGGAAGCAGCAGATCCTTGTGCATGGCTGCCCGAGCGATCTGGTAACGAGCCCAGGTCTCACGGGTTTCTACGTCGTCCAGTGCATTAATCACTCGACGCAATTCCAGTTCGTCCGCTTCGTTATCCATCACTGCGGACAGCGATTCCTGCAGGGCTTCACGACTCATGGCGTTCCTCTCTTGGCTGTCGCCGCTGTCTCAGTTTTCCTGCAACAACGGCTGCAGGGCTTTATCGATGGCCTCCCGAGCGCGGAAAATCCGGGAGCGCACGGTACCCACCGGACATTGCATGACACTCGCAATGTCCTCGTAACTCAGACCATCGAATTCACGTAAAGTTAACGCCGTACGCAAATCCTCTGGCAGTTGCTGAATGGTTCGATGGACTGTGCCTTCGATCTCATCCCGCAGCAGTGCACGTTCTGGTGACTCGAGATCCTTGAGGCCGTGATCGCCATCGTAGAACTCTGCGTCTTCGGAACTTACATCACTATCCGGCGGCCGACGGCCGCGTGAAACCAGGTAATTCTTTGCCGTGTTAATGGCAATACGGTACAGCCACGTATAAAACGCACTGTCGCCGCGAAAGTTGCCAAGCGCTCTATACGCCTTGATAAAGGCTTCCTGAGCCACGTCCTGGGCTTCATGGGTGTCGTGCACAAAACGCACGATCAACCCGAGAATTTTGTGCTGATATTTCAGCACCAGCAGATCGAAAGCTCGCTTGTCGCCACGCTGAACGCGTTCGACCAGCTGCTGATCCTCTTCCTGGGTTAGCATGAACACTCCTCGATAAGCCCGAAGGAGACTTGCATAACTAAACGACCAGACTTGCAAACATAGACTCGGGCTTTTCGCAAAAGTTCTCCCCCTTCAGGCAAGTTTCCTGCGAGCTCTGATTTGGCACGCACGAAAAACGCAGCGCGGGATAAACCGGCTGCGCGAATAATCTTGTTATCGGTTTCGCCGGCAGGAACCTCAACCACAGATTCCGCACTGAAGCCCGACACTGTCCCTTGTTTCCGGCACCGACTATTGATCTTGGGCCTTTGGCAAAAGTTCCAATTATTTATAGTCGTAGCCACCCGACATTGAGCAACCCTGGGTCGAAAAAGTCTGTTTCAGCGCCGATACAGTCGTCTTTTCCCCATACCGGCGAAAAAATCTTCCGACGAAGCGCCCGGTTTTTCCCGTCACAGTAGTTTCACAATGCCATCTGGGCTCGGCTATTGTGCCGCCCCACCCCTCTATATACTAGTGGGCTGTGTGGCTGTCTTGACTCGCCGATCCAGCGGTCCTGCACCACCCCCGACCCGGGTCGCTTTGCGCGGAATCCTGTAATGAGCCAACAATTCCAACACGATGTTCTGGTCATTGGCAGCGGTGCTGCCGGTTTGAGTCTTGCGCTGACCCTGCCGGGTCATTTGCGCATTGCCGTATTGAGCAAGGGCGATCTCGCCAACGGTTCGACTTTCTGGGCCCAGGGCGGCGTCGCTGCCGTGCTCGACGACACCGATACTGTCGAATCTCACGTCGATGACACTCTGAACGCCGGCGGCGGCCTGTGCCATGAAGACGCGGTGCGTTTTACCGTCGAGCACAGCCGCGAGGCCATTCAGTGGCTGATCGATCAAGGTGTGCCGTTCACCCGGGACGAACAGTCCGGCACTGAAGACGGCGGATTCGAGTTTCACCTGACCCGCGAAGGCGGCCACAGCCATCGGCGCATCATTCACGCCGCTGACGCTACCGGTGCGGCTATCTTCAAAACCCTGCTGGCCCAAGCCAAAGAGCGTTCAAACGTTGAGTTGCTGGAACAGCGAGTTGCCGTCGATCTGATTACCGAGCGACGTCTGGGCATGGATGGCGACCGCTGTCTCGGTGCTTACGTACTGAATCGCGCCACTGGCGAGGTCGACACCTACGGCGCACGCTTCGTTATTCTGGCTTCGGGCGGCGCCGCCAAGGTTTACCTCTATACCAGCAACCCCGATGGCGCCTGCGGTGATGGCATCGCCATGGCCTGGCGCTCCGGCTGCCGGGTGGCAAATCTGGAATTCAACCAGTTTCACCCGACCTGCCTTTACCACCCTCAAGCCAAAAGTTTCCTGATCACTGAAGCATTGCGTGGCGAAGGTGCGCACCTCAAGCTGCCGAACGGTGAACGCTTCATGTATCGCTTCGACAAGCGCGCCGAACTGGCACCGCGCGACATCGTCGCCCGCGCCATTGACCATGAAATGAAGCGCTTGGGCGTCGACTGCGTCTACCTCGACATCAGCCACAAGCCCGAAGATTTCATCAAGACGCACTTCCCCACTGTTTATGAGCGCTGCCTCGGTTTCGGCATCGACATCACTAAACAGCCGATCCCGGTCGTCCCTGCCGCGCATTACACCTGTGGCGGCGTCATGGTCGATCAACATGGCCGCACCGATGTACCGGGGCTGTACGCCATCGGCGAAACCAGTTTCACCGGCCTGCATGGCGCCAACCGCATGGCCAGCAACTCGTTACTGGAATGTTTCGTCTATGCACGCTCGGCGGCGGCGGACATTCTTGCGCAACTGGACAATGTGACCGCACCGGATGCCCTGCCCGAATGGGACGCCAGCCAGGTTACCGACTCCGACGAAGACGTGATCATTGCACACAACTGGGACGAACTGCGGCGGTTCATGTGGGACTACGTCGGCATCGTGCGCACCAATAAACGCTTGCAAAGGGCACAGCACCGCGTGCGTCTGCTGCTGGACGAAATCGACGAGTTCTACAGCAACTATAAAGTCAGTCGCGACCTGATCGAGTTGCGTAACCTCGCACAGGTCGCCGAGCTGATGATTTGTTCAGCCATGGAGCGCAAGGAAAGTCGCGGCCTGCATTACACGCTTGATTATCCAGGCCTGCTGCCCGAGGCGCTCGACACTATTCTGGTGCCGCCCACCTACGTCGGCTGAACTTGAGCCGCACTCGCAGGCGTCGGTGCAAGTCCGCCGCCTGCGCATCGCGTGGCACGCAGATCGACCTGACTCGCCATTCCCCGCGCAAGCGAAAGCGCAGCACCACGATCAGCGGCAGCGCCAGGCTGTCCGGTCGCAGTTGCGCGGCTTGCCAGCCATCAGCCTGATTCCATAGCTGCCAGCCATCGGCATCGCGACGCAATCCTCGATAGGCCTTGGGATGACTCAACAGAATCTGCCGTGGCAGCGCCCAAAAACCGTGGAGCACACAGCAGAAAGCCCCGAGCAGGCTCGCCCAGAGTGGAATCGACTGTAGAAAAAGAGAACCCAGCGCGAATGCCTGAGCCAACAGATACGCCGCCAGCAACTGCCGTGAGGCATGCCAGCGGCATTCGAAGGTATTACTTGGGCTGAACACGGTCCAGAATCATCCGAACCATGCGCTGCAGCTCAGGGTCTTCGGACTCGCTGCGCTCCATGAACCAGCCGAACATGTCCTGATCCTCGCACTCCAGCAGGCGCACGTACAAATCGCGATCCACCTTATTCAGGCCTGCATAAACCTCTTTCACAAAAGGCACCAGCAACACGTCAAGCTCAAGCATGCCGCGACGGCTGTGCCAAAAGAGGCGATTCAGTTCAACTTGTTCGACCATGGGGCCCTCCTCAAATTTGGCGGCAAGTATACAGTCCCGACGCTGCTCGCACAGTCGGCTTTGGTCGGGCACCACCGATCCTTTATCAACTACCCATTTCAACAACGCGCCCTTATGATGTGCCCCAGTCTATTTACCCTGCGATGACCCATGGCCGATTCTGCTTTTTTCTGCACCCTGTCTCATGAAGGCGTTCTCGCGGTTCGCGGCGCGGATGCCGGAAAATTCCTGCAAGGCCAATTGACCTGCAATCTCAACTACCTCAGTGACAGCCGTGCCAGCCTCGGCGCCCGTTGCACGCAAAAAGGCCGGATGCAGTCGAGTTTTCGCATTCTGCTCGAAGCTGATGGCGTGTTGCTGGCGATGGCCAGTGACCTGCTGGAGCCGCAACTGGCAGACCTGAAAAAATACGCGGTGTTCTCCAAATCGAAACTGACTGACGAAAGCGCCGCGTGGGTACGCTTCGGTCTGCAGCAGGGTGACATCGCCCTGTCCAATCTCGGCCTCGACTTGCCGGCCGAAACCGACAGTGTCGTGCGCAACGAAGGCTTGATCGCGATTCGCGTCTCGCCTGATCGCGCCGAACTCTGGGCGCCAGCCGATCAGGCTGATGCGATCAAAACCAAACTGACGGCAGCCATGCCGGAAGGCGAACTGAACCAATGGCTGCTGGGCCAGATCCGCGCCGGTATCGGCCAGGTCATGCCGAGCACCCGCGAACTGTTCATCCCGCAAATGCTCAACCTGCAAGCCGTCGGTGGCGTGAGCTTCAAGAAAGGCTGTTACACCGGCCAGGAAATCGTCGCGCGCATGCAGTACCTGGGCAAACTCAAGCGTCGTCTGTATCGCTTGAGCCTGAATACCGCCGAACTGCCTGAGCCTGGCACGCAACTGTTTGCACCCAGCCACAACAGCGCCATTGGTGAAGTGGTGCTGGCCGCCAACGCGGGGCAAACCATTGAACTCCTGGCGGTGTTGCAGGCCGAAGCTGCTGAAGCCGGTGATGTGCATCTGGGCGCTCTTGAAGGCCCGGCGCTGCAGTTGCTCGACCTGCCGTATGAACTGGATCGTGACCGCGAAATCCAGCGCTGATCGCAGCATTTGTTGCAACACCCTAGAGAGTCTAAATGAGCGAACTGGCGGAAAAAGTCCAACAGGATTTGGTTGAGGCCATCGATAACGATGACCTGGTTCTGCCCACGTTGCCGGAAGTGGCCATGCAAATTCGCAAGGCCGCTGAAGACCCGGACATCAGCGTCAGCGACCTGAGCAAAGTGATCGGCCGTGACACGGCGCTGTCGGCGCGCCTGATCAAAGTGGTCAACAGTCCGCTGCTGCGCGCGACTCAGGAAGTCACCGACCTGCACACTGCCATCACCCGGCTGGGGGTCAACTACAGCAGCAATCTGGCGATTGGTCTGGTGATGGAGCAAATCTTCCACGCCCGCTCCGAGGTGGTCGAACAGAAGATGCGCGAAGTCTGGCGCAAGAGTCTGGAAATTGCCGGCGTCAGCTATGCGTTGTGTCGGCGCTACACCCAGCTCAAGCCCGATCAGGCTGCACTGGGCGGGCTGGTGCATCAGATCGGCGTGTTGCCGATACTGACTTACGCCGAAGATCACTACGAACTGCTGTCGGATCCGGTCAGCCTGAACCACGTGATCGATCACATTCACCCGCTGCTCGGCGACAAACTGCTGCGGGTCTGGGAGTTTCCCGAACGGCTGGTGGAGTTGCCGGGGCTGTATCAGGATTTCAAACGCGACTCGGCGGAAATCGACTACGTCGATCTGGTGCAAGTGGCGAGCCTGTATTGCCACAAGGACAGCGATCATCCGTTTGCTCGCATCGATCCGCTGAGTGTTCCGGCGTTCCGAAAGCTTGGTATCGACCCCGAGAACAAGGCGTTGTGCGCGGATCTGGAAGAGTCGCGGACGATGTTTTACTGATCCAAGACCGAGGCGCGCCCTTCGCGAGCAGGCTCGCTCCCACAGGAAAATGCATTCCAGAGTGGGAGCGAGCCTGCTCGCGAAGAGGCCTGCAAGAGCACCGCAGAATCATCCGGCAATAAAACTGACCCGCACCTTCAGACCCGCCTGTTGGCCATCGTGCAAACTGATCTGCGCCAGATGCGCCCGGCAAATCTCGCCGACAATCGCCAGCCCTAACCCGGAACCCGCGACCTGCTGATTACGCCGGTAAAAACGTTCGAAGACCCGGTCGCGTTCTTCCAGCGGAATACCCGGGCCGTCGTCTTCAACCTCAAGCACCGCAGGCGCCGTCACGCGCAAAATCACATTGCCGCCCGGCGGCGTGTGCGCCAGTGCGTTATCGACCAGATTGCTCAGCAGCTCATTGAGCAATGTCGGCTCACCACGCAACCACACCGGCTCATCCGCTTCCAGCGCCAACGCCACCCCGCGCTTATGCGCCAATGGCGCCATGGCCATGCCCAGTTCCCGGGCCAATTGGCTCAGATCAAGCAGCTGCGCGCCGCCCTCGGCAATCGCCCGCGCACCATTCTCGACGCGCGCCAGCGACAGCAATTGATTGGCCAGATGGGTCAGGCGATCGGTGCTCTGCGCGGAGGATTCCAAGGTCGTGCGCCAGGTTTGCGGTTCACTCGAACGCAAGCCCAGCTCCAACCGCGCTTTCAACGCTGCCAGAGGCGTCCGCAGCTCATGCGCCGCATCGGCAATGAACTGCGCCTGCCTTTCGAACTGACCGCGCAGGCGCTCGGTGAAATGGTTGAGGCTGCGCACCAGCGGCCCAAACTCATGCTGCACTTCCACTAACGGTAACGGGCGCAAGTCATCGGGCTGACGCTCCTCCACCGCCGTGCGCAAACGCTCCAACGGGCGTAATGCTGCGCTGACCGCAAACCACACCAACAGCAACGCACCAATCGCCAGCATGCCCAAGCGCAGCAAGGTATCCGCCGCCAGACTGCGCGCCATGCTCACCCGCGCCTCGTCGGTTTCGGCCACACGGATTTCTGCCATGCCATTCATGTTGGGCTCTGTGACAGCTTTCAACAGACTGACGACGCGAACATTCTGCCCCTTGTAAGTGGCGTTATAGAAACGCGCCAGCGCCGGGTAACTGTCGGTGCGCTTGGTGCCGGGTGGTGGGCCGGGCAGGTTTTCGTAGCCGGAAATCAGCTTCTGGTGGATGTCATTGACCTGATAATAAATCCGCCCCGCGCTGTCGTAAGCGAAGGTGTCGAGGGCCACGTAAGGCACATCGGCACTGAGGCTGCCATCACGCTGCGACAAACCGGCGGCAATCGTTCGCGCCGAAGCCAGCAACGTACGGTCATACGCGGTATCGGCGGCTTCGCGGCCATTCCAGTAAGCGCTCAAGCCACTGGCGAGCATCAGCACCACCAGCAGCAGCGCGAGGTTCCACAACAACCGCCAGCGCAGGCTGCTGGGCTTATGCATCGCGGCTTTCCAGCAGATAACCGAGGCCACGGAAGGTCACGATTGCTACGGGTTGGCCATCGAGTTTCTTGCGCAAGCGGTGCACGTAGATTTCGATAGCGTCGGGGCTGGCTTCTTCATCGAGGCCGAACACCTGCGCGGCCAGTTGCTCCTTGCTCATCACCCTTCCCGGCCGGGCGATCAGGGCTTCGAGCACGGCTTGCTCGCGAGAGGTCAGCGTGAGCAATTCGTCACCGAGCGTGAATCGTCGGGTGTCGAGGTCATAGGCCAGCACACCGCAGCGCTGCTGGCGCTCGCCACCGAGCACACTGCGGCGCAGCAAGGCTTTGACCCGCGCCTCCAGTTCAGTCAGTTCGAAAGGTTTGGCGAGGTAGTCGTCGGCGCCCAGATTGAGGCCGTGCACCCGGTCTTTCACGTCACTGCGCGCGGTCAGCATCAGCACCGGCAGATTTTTTCCGCGCGCGCGCAACCGCGCCAACACCTCGAAACCGTCCATGCGCGGCAGACCAACATCGAGAATCGCCACGGCGTATTCCTCGCTGCTCAGCGCCAGGTCGGCGGCCACGCCATCGTGCAACACGTCCACGGTAAGACCGGTGCTCTTGAGCGCCTGAGCGACACTTTCGGCCAGTTGCAGATGGTCTTCGACGAGCAGAACACGCATGGATTTTTACCTCGTTAAGGGGTGGTCGACGCCACTCTTTGTCGCGGAGTTTACAGCCGCAACCGCCGCTGTGAAGCCCGAAAACCGTGAAAGTCGGCTGAAAGGTTAGCGAAAGGTTGGCCCGTTAGAGTCGGCCTACGGACAGTCCCGACTGCCGTCGCTGCTGCCACACAGCGATACGAAAAACGCCTCGAAGCGTTTTCGACCAATAAGAACAATAAACGGAGTACACCCCGCATGCCGTCCTTGCAGACCAAGGCTCTTACGCCTGTTCGTCCTTCCCGTTTCAGCCATACCGCCCTTGCCAGCGCCGCCGCCCTCGCCGGTTTTTCGCCGTTGAGTTTTGCCGACTTCATTGAAGACAGCAGCGCCACCTTCGAAACCCGCAACATGTACTTCAATCGCGACTTTCGCGATGGCACCAGCGCCCAGCAATCCAAGCGTGACGAATGGGCCCAGGGCTTCATGCTCAATTTGCAGTCGGGTTACACCGACGGCACCGTGGGGTTCGGTGTCGATGCATTGGGCATGCTCGGCGTCAAACTCGACTCGAGCCCGGACCGCACCGGCACCGGCCTGTTGCCGACCCACGATGACGGGCGCGCCGCCGACGAATACTCAAAGCTCGGCCTGACCGGCAAAGTAAAAATCTCCGCCACCGAACTGAAAATCGGCAGCCTGATTCCCGAACTGCCGATTCTCAAACCCAACGACGGGCGCATCCTCCCGCAGACCTTTGAAGGCGGCTTGCTGACCTCCAAAGAAATCAAGAACCTGACCTTCACCGGCGGCCGTCTGGAAAAAGCCAAGGATCGCGACAGCACCGATTTCGAGGACATCGCCCTCAACAACAAGAACAGCCGTTTTGCCGGCACCGCTGCCGGCAAGCACTTCGATTTTGGCGGCGTGGACTACAAGTTCACCGACAAGATCACCGGCAGTTACCACTTCGCCCAACTCGACGAAGTCTATAACCAGCACTTCTTCGGCCTGGTCGCTTCCCGGCCAATGGGCCCCGGCACTTTCGCCACCGACCTGCGTTTCGCAGTCAGTGACGATCAAGGCGCAGCCCGTGGCGGCGAGATCGACAACCGCTCACTCAACGGTCTGGTCAGCTATGCACTGAGCGGCCACAAGTTCAGCGCCGGTTATCAACACATGTCTGGCGACAGCGCCTTCCCCTATGTCGATGGCAGCGACCCGTATCTGGTCAACTTCGTGCAGATCAACGACTTCGCCGGAGCCGAAGAACGCTCCTGGCAAGCACGCTACGACTTCGACTTTGCCAAGCTCGGCATTCCAGGCCTGAGCTTCATGAGCCGCTACTTGAGCGGTGACAACATCAAGCTCAAGAACGGTGAAGAAGGCAAAGAGTGGGAGCGCAACACCGAGATCAAATATGTAGTACAAAGCGGCGCCTTGAAGGACGTTGCCGTGCGCTTGCGCAATGCCACTTACCGTTCCAATTACTCCGCCCGCGACGCCGATGAAGTGCGGTTGCTGGTGAGCTATAGCGTTGCCCTTTGGTAATGCCCAACGGTCAATGCCCGTTGGTGAACAACACGTCGAATAACAACAATGCCCGTGGAGAATCGAATGAACCTGTCACTGCGTAAAGTTGCATTAGCTGCCGGCATGATGCTGGTTGCCGGACAGTTGATGGCCGAACCGAAACGCCCGGAGTGCATCGCCCCGGCCTCGCCCGGCGGTGGTTTTGACCTGACCTGCAAACTGGCGCAAAGCGCGCTGGTCAACGAGAAGCTGCTGAGTAAACCGATGCGCGTGACCTACATGCCCGGCGGTGTCGGTGCGGTGGCCTACAACGCGGTGGTCGCTCAGCGCCCGGCCGATGCCGGCACGCTGGTAGCGTGGTCGAGCGGTTCGTTGTTGAACCTGGCGCAGGGCAAGTTCGGTCGTTTCGATGAAACCAACGTGCGCTGGTTGGCAGCAGTCAGCACCAGCTACGGTGCCATCGCGGTGAAGAGCGATTCGCCCTACAAGACCCTCGACGATCTCGTTCAGGCATTAAAGAAGGATCCTAGCTCCGTGGTCATCGGTTCCGGCGGCACCGTCGGCAGCCAGGACTGGATGCAAACCGCACTGATCGCCAAGGCCGCCGGCATCAACCCGCGTGACCTGCGCTATGTGGCGCTCGAAGGTGGCGGCGAGATCGCTACGGCCCTGCTCGGTGGCCACATTCAGGTCGGCAGCACCGACATCTCCGACTCCATGCCGCACATCCAGAGCGGCGACATGCGTCTGCTCGCGGTGTTCGCCGACAAGCGTCTCGACGAGCCGGAAATGAAAGACATCCCGACCGCCAAGGAGCAAGGCTACGACATCGTCTGGCCGGTGGTGCGCGGTTTCTATCTCGGGCCAAAAGTCAGCGACGAAGATTACGCCTGGTGGAAAGACGCCTTCGACAAACTGCTGGCCTCCGACGAGTTCGCCAAGCTGCGCGATCAGCGTGAACTGTTCCCGTTCGCCATGACCGGCCCGGAACTCGACACCTACGTGAAGAAGCAGGTCGCGGACTACAAAGTGCTGGCCAAAGAGTTCGGCCTGATCCAGTGATCGTCTCTGTCTAGCGGCTGCGTTCCCGATTGCGGGAACGCAGCACAGGAGCTCCCATGCTTATTCAACGCATTTTCGCCTCGGTGCTGTTGCTGGTCTGTGTCGGCCTGGCACTGATGGCGTGGCCGTATCAAGCGGCTTTTTCTTACGAACCGGTTGGCCCGCGCGCCTTCCCTCTGCTGATGCTCGCCCTGATGGGCACAGCGCTGCTGTACATGGTGTTCCGTCCGGCGCCGATCAAGCACAGCGAAGACGAGCCGCCACTGGATCGCGAAACCCTGAGCAAAATCGGCATCTGCGTGGTGCTGTTGCTGGTGTTCGCCGGCACCTTCGAGCCGCTGGGTTTCATCGTCGCCAGCATCGTCACCGGCATACCGATGGCGCGTCTGTATGGCGGCCGCTGGCTGCCGAGCATCGTGGTGACCACGCTGATGGCCATCGGTCTGTACCTCTTGTTCGACCGTGTGATGGACGTTCCGCTGCCCCTTGGCCTGCTCGACGTTCTGGAGAACTGATATGGATACTCTTGGCTATTTGGGCCAGGGCTTCGGCGTCGCGCTGAGTCCCTACAACCTGGTGACTGCGCTGTGCGGCACGCTGATCGGCACCGTTGTCGGGCTGTTGCCGGGCCTCGGTCCGATCAACGGTGTGGCGCTGCTGATCCCCATCGCATTTGCCCTTGGATTGCCGCCGGAATCGGCGCTGATCCTGCTGGCAGCGGTGTACCTGGGCTGCGAGTACGGCGGCCGGATCAGTTCGATCCTGCTGAACATTCCGGGCGAAGCCTCCACTGTAATGACCACCCTCGACGGCTACCCGATGGCCCGCAAAGGCCTGGCCGGTGTGGCGCTGTCGTTGTCGGCGTGGAGTTCGTTCATTGGCGCGTTCATCGCCACTTGCGGCATGGTGCTGTTCGCCCCGCTGCTGGCGAAGTGGGCGATTGCCTTTGGCCCGGCGGAATACTTCGTGCTGATGGTCTTCGCGATTGTCTGTCTCGGCGGCATGGCCGGTGATCGGCCGTTGAAAACCTTTATTGCGGCGCTGATCGGTCTGTTCCTGTCCACCGTCGGCATCGACGCCAACAGTGGCGTCTATCGGTTTACCGGCGACAACATTCATCTGACCGACGGCATTCAATTTGTCGTGCTGGTGCTGGGGCTGTTCTCGGTCAGCGAGATCCTGTTGCTGCTGGAGAAAACCCACCACGGCCAGGAAGCGGTGAAAGCCACGGGTCGGATGATGTTCAACTTCAAGGAAGCGTCTTCGGTGTTTGTGGTGAACATCCGTTGCGGCCTGCTCGGTTTTATCATGGGCGTGTTGCCGGGTGCCGGCGCAACGCTGGCCAGTGCCGTGGCCTACATGACCGAAAAACGCATCGCCGGTGCCGGTGGCAAATTCGGTGAAGGTGATGCCCGTGGCCTCGCGGCGCCGGAAACCGCTATCGGTGCTTCGGCCTGTGGCGCGCTGGTGCCCATGCTGACGCTGGGCGTTCCAGGTTCGGGCACCACGGCGGTGATGATCGGCGCGCTGTCGCTGTACAACATCACCCCGGGCCCGCTGCTGTTCCAGCAACAACCGGACATTGTCTGGGGCCTGATCGCCTCGTTGTTCATCGCCAACATCATGCTGGTCATCCTCAACATCCCTATGATCCGCATCTTTACGCGCATCCTCGCTGTGCCGAACTGGGCACTGGTGCCGGTGATCGCAATCATTACCGGGATCGGCGTCTACGCAGTGCACGCCACCACCTTCGACCTGTTCCTGATGGTCGGCATCGGCATCTTCGGTTACATCCTGCGCAAGCTCGACTTCCCGTTGTCACCGGTATTGCTGGGCTTCATCCTCGGCGGTCTGATGGAGCAGAACCTGCGTCGTGCGCTGTCGATTTCCAACGGTGCGCTGGAAATCCTCTGGTCGAGCCCGATCACCTTCGGTGTCTGGGTGCTGACCGCGCTGATGCTGGTCTTCCCGCTGATCCGCATCTGGCGCAAACGTTCGGTCGCGCGTCGCGCCCTTGCCGATGTTTGATCGCGCCTCACTTAAATCCTGGTGGGGAACCCCGCTGGTCGGTCTGCTCGGCGGTTACCTCGCCAGTCAGATCGGCTGGCCACTGCCGTGGATGGTCGGCTCGTTACTGGCGATCATCCTCGTGCGCTGCCTGACGCCGTGGCAGCTCACGGAAATCCCTGGCGGCCGCAAGTGCGGCCAGTGGATTGTCGGCATCGGCATCGGCCTGCATTTCACCCCAGGGGTGATGGAGCAGGTGCTCAGTCATTTCGGGTTGATCTTCTTCGGTGCGCTGGTCACCAGTTTGTCGGCGGTGGTCGGCGTATGGTTGATGCGGCGCACCGGTGAAGATCGCGCCACGGCATTTTTCTCCAGCATGCCTGGCGGCTCCGGGGAGATGGTCAACCTCGGCGCGCGTAACGGCGCGATGCTCAGCCACGTTGCGGCGGGGCAAAGCTTGCGTGTTCTGGTGGTGGTGCTGTGTGTACCGGCAGCGTTCAAGTATTTGCTGGGCGACGGCAATCCGATTTCTCATGCTGGCAGCGTCGATTGGCGCTGGCTGGCGATTTTGTTTCCGGCGGGTGGTTTGCTCGCGTGGCTTTGGCAGCGTTTACGGCAACCGAATCCGTGGCTGTTCGGGCCGTTGCTGGTGAGTGCGGCAGTGAGCATTGGCTGGGATCTGCACATCGGTTTGCCCAACGGCGGCAGTCAGATTGGCCAGTGGTTGATTGGCAGCGGTTTGGGGTGTCACTTCAATCGGCAGTTCTTCCGCCGGGCGCCGTCATTCATGGGCCGCACATTGATCGGCACGGCGCTGACCATGTTGATCGCGACGTTGGCGGCGTTGGGGTTGAGCGCGTTGACCCATCTGGATCTGCGTTCGCTGACGCTGGGCATGATGCCCGGCGGGATTGCCGAGATGAGTCTGACGGCGGAGACGCTGCAACTGTCGGTGCCGCTGGTGACGGCGATGCAGGTGATGCGGCTGTTGTTTGTGCTGTTTCTGGCGGAGCCGTTGTTCAAGTACTGGAATCGGAATCCCGAGTAGACCCGCGTCACTGTGGCGAGGGAGCTTGCTCCCGCTGGGCTGCGCAGCAGACCCGATTGCTGCAAACCGGTTTCTTCTGACATACCGCATTCACAGGGGTTGCGACTGCTATGCAGCCGAGCGGGAGCAAGCTCCCTCGCCACAGATAAGCTTCAGTTTTTCAAACCGGCGGCAAACGCCATTCGATCGGCGTCTCGCCATTCTGCTCGAGAAACTTGTTGGTGCGGCTGAAGTGCCCACAACCCAAAAAGCCGCGATACGCCGACAACGGCGACGGATGCACCGATGTCAGCACCAGATGCTTGGTCGCATCGATGAGCTTCTGCTTGCTCTGCGCATGCGCGCCCCAGAGCATGAACACCAGATGCGGCTGGCGCTCGCTGACCAATTCGATGATCCGATCGGTGAAGAACTGCCAGCCCTTGTCTTTATGCGCATTGGCGTTGGCGCGCTCGACGGTCATGGTGGTGTTGATCATCAAAACCCCCTGATCGGCCCAGCTCTGCAAGTAGCCATGGTTGGGAATATCGATGTTGAGGTCGCGCTTCAACTCTTTATAGATGTTGACCAGCGACGGCGGAGCCGGCACGCCCGGTTGCACCGAAAAGCACAAGCCATGCGCCTGTCCCGGGCCGTGGTACGGGTCCTGGCCGAGGATCACCACTTTCACTTTTTCCAGCGGCGTCGAGTTCAGCGCATTGAAAATCATCGGTCCCGGCGGATAGATTTCCTTGCCGGCTGCGCGCTCCTGCTGCAGAAACTGGCGCAACTCTGCCATGTAAGGCTGGTCGAATTCAGCACGCAGTGCCTCCTTCCAGCTCGGTTCGAGTTTGATACGGTCGTCAGCAGTCATGGTCATACCCGGCAAAAACAATGGGGCGAACCCTAGGAAAGCCGACCACGCTTGTCAATTGATCTGACGCAGATCCGGCACTTTCCCATACAGCGATCATACTGAACGCTCAAATTCCCGATCGAGGTCACGATGAATCTGCACTTCGAAGAACTCACCGGCACCGACGGCGCCCGCATCGGTGTCGCCAGCCTGGATGCTGAAAAGTCGCTGAATGCGCTGTCCCTGCCGATGATCAACGCCCTCGGCGACAAATTGAATGCCTGGGCCAAGGATCCACAAATCGTCTGCGTATTGCTGCGCGGTAACGGCGCCAAAGCCTTCTGCGCGGGTGGCGAGGTGCGCAGTCTGGTCGACGCCTGTCGCGCCCATCCCGGCGAAGTGCCGCCACTGGCCGCACAATTTTTCGCTGCGGAATACCGCTTGGATTACAGCCTGCACACCTACCCGAAACCGCTGATCTGTTGGGGCCATGGTTATGTGCTCGGCGGTGGCATGGGCCTGCTGCAAGGCGCGAGCACACGGATTGTCACGCCGAGCAGCCGTCTGGCGATGCCGGAAATTACCATCGGTTTGTATCCGGATGTCGGCGCCAGTTGGTTCCTGTCGCGGCTGCCGGGCAAGCTCGGATTGTTTCTCGGCCTGACGGGGGCGCACATGAACGGGCGCGATGCGATTGACCTGGATCTCGCCGACCGTTTTCTGCTCGACGAACAGCAGCCACAACTGCTCGAAGGCCTGTTGCAGTTGAACTGGCAGGAACAGACCGACATGCAACTCAACAGCCTGCTCAAGGCGCTGCAGCAAGAAGCCGTGGCGCAGATGCCCGAAGCGCAATGGTTGCCGCGCCGTCCGTTGATCGATGAGTTACTGGATGTCAGCGACGTGACCTGCGCCTGGAAAGCCATCAGCCTGCAGCGTGACAGCAGCGATCCTTTAATCGCACGCGCGGCTAAGACCATGAGCGAAGGCTCGCCACTGACTGCGCACCTGGTCTGGGAACAGATCCTCCGCGCGCGGCATATGTCTCTGGCCGAAGTTTTCCAGATGGAATACACCCTGAGCCTTAACTGCTGCCGGCATCCGGAGTTCAGCGAAGGGGTGCGAGCGCGGCTGATCGACAAGGATCAGAAGCCGCACTGGCATTGGCCGGACATCAACCATGTGCCGGATGCAGTGGTTGAGGCGCACTTTCACAAGGTCTGGGAAGGGCGGCATCCGTTGGCGGATTTGACGCAGTACTGAAATGCTGATTGCCCGCGATGGCGACCTCTTGGTTCCCATCGCGGCAGTTAAAATTGACGTACAAAGGTTAAATATTCAGCTCGTAAAACTTGATTATTTCGGCCAGCGCGAGTTGCGACTCTTCATTTTCCTTTACCAGAATATCTTCCACATCTCGCAATGGAGGAAGAGGATGTAAACGTTCGGCAATTTGCATCGCGGTGTAGTCTTGAACCGTTTTTCCTTCGCCTTTGACCCTTATGAATCCAATAGCGTTTTCGCCTTCAGAAAAATGTCTGGAGACTCGAATCTTGGGAGCCATGCCATAGTCGACCACTATTACAAGATCATCCTGATCGCGATGAAACCTCAATTGTTCAATAGTCAGACCCACTGCAGAAAAATCGATTCCATCAAACCCGCCACCCGTGTTGATGATCAAGTCTCTACCCAGTCCATCATATTGATAGAGATCATGACCTGCGCCACCGGACAGAGTGTCGTCGCCGGGGCCGCCCAATAGAACATCATCGCCGACACTACCGATAAGCACGTCATTCCCCCGCATACCTCTGATTTCACCTGCTCCGCTTAACGAGTCATTACCGTGACTACCCACCAGCGGGAGCGCCTGGCCTTCTCGAATGGATTTGAGATTGACCGCATTCTCAACCAAGAGACCGTTGTGGTAAGTATCCGGAGCAGGGCCGAGCTGACTGGAGCCCAACAGGTCTTTGAGATTGACGCTTGATCCATCCGCAAACTGTATGACTTCAATACCAGAACCCTCAATATCTCCTGCATTGGGCAAAACGATGCGAATCTTCTGAGACCCACCCCATTGAATATCCAATGTTGAATAGAGCATCCTCGCCCGAGGCGGATGGCGATGCGCGCTAGAATGCGGATCGGGTGCCAACTCAATATTTACCGTTTCAATCAACGTAGCGCCCCAACTGAGCTGCAACCTGCCCAGCGTCGCTTCATCAGGAAGAATGACCTGGTCTTTATCGATTGACCCATACTCGTCTTTCCATCCAGCGACACCTACTTCAGGCCGGTGAAAAACAGGCCCCAATACATCCGCCATAATAGTCGTAGCTCCGGCATGCGCCTGCACGATATAAGTATCGGCACCGTTTTCACCGTACAACAGATCATTCCCCGCGCCGCTGACTAAATGATCAGCGCCTTCAGAACCGAGCAGCGTGTCGTTGCCAGCCCCGGCTGACATGAAGGCACCCGGTATCCTGTCATTCATCGAACCATAATCAAGCAGGGAACCTGAATAGGCGACTATCACGTCATCGCCCGCACCACCATGGAAAATATTGCCGACTTCAACATTAACTCGCCCACCGGCATCTTCACCGTGAACGATCTTGTGTTTGATCGTTTTAGTTGTTACATCCCACCGAAACTCCTTGCGGACAGTTTCACCCACCGTGAAGCTTTCAGCGGGATACACGTACCACCCTTCGATTTCGCCTGATTCCTGTCTATCCGCAACTATTGCGTCACCTATTTTGAATGAAAAGCCGCTGGCAGCGCCCGATCGAAAATAACGTGGTTTCAAGGAGGACGGCGGCACTGCGCCCTCTTTTTTTACATCTCGGAAATTGGACCGGGATGTAGAATTTGACTGTCTTTCACTAAATACGGCATTCCCGTCGTTAGTCCCCATCCATTGCGGCGTTGCAGACAAGGTTGCCGTTTCGGTGCTTTCATTGATCAGATCCGAGTAGGTGGTATAACCAGTATCGTTGGTGAATATACGGTTACGAACCCAGACACCCTGGTTATTTAAAGTAAAGCCTGTTGCATGTCTGCTTGCGACCCGCTTTGCATTGAGCTGCGCGAGAAATCTGTCAGCCCAGCCAACCTTATTATCAATGGCATTACTTCGCTCCTCGCCAGGAGCAACGATGCCGGACTCGTCCGGAACATACACCGAATCGTCGTCTGCAATGATGTCTTTGTTCTCTTCTTTGGCCGGCCTCACCTCAGCCACTGGCGGTTCGACGATTTCAACGGCTGACAGCGTTTTTTTCATGACCTCCTGATAGCCGAGAACGCCACCATCGCTAAACGTGAACGTTGAATTCCTCCACTCCTCATGATTTCTGATAAGGATGGCGTCGCCTTCACCATTGGCCAACCGCAATACCCTGCCTACAGAAACATCAATGATGTCCGCTTTTAGACTTTCCGCAGAAAAACCAGCGCCGAACTTGATGATATTGCTGCCGCCAGAATCGGTGATGACATCAAGACCATCACCAGCCCCGAAGTAATAAATATCAGCGCCGTCATGGCCTTCCTGCACGTCGTTACCGGCACCGCCATCAAAAACGTTATCGCCTGAATCGCCGCGAAGGTGATCTACACCGTCCCCACCCAACAACGTGTCGTTGCCACCACCGCCCAGCAAGGTATCGTTGCCTGAACCACCGTCCAGATAATCTGCGCCGTGTTCGGCCTCGGCTGTCTGCTCGTAGTCGCCGGATAAAATGTCATCATCAGCGCCGCCGTAAAGTGTGTCGGCGCCCAAGCCCCCAAAAGGGTATCGTTTCCTTCATCGCCTTGAAGGTAATCATTGTTGATTCCACCTGATTGCAGGTTGGACACATCACCATCCAGCGCGTCAGCTCCTGCTCCACCGATCAGGGTATCGGAGCCACCCATTCCCTGAAGAGTGTCATCGCCCGCTCCACCATCAAGTAAATCATTACCGTGATAACGAACCGGATGCTCAGCATAATCCCCGGCCAGCGCGTCGTTTCCTTCACCTCCGAACAGCAGATCATCCGCCCCGCCGCCCAAAAGTTTGTCGTCTCCCGCACCACCGTCCAGCAGGTCATTTCCAAAAAGTGGGCGGCGTCACCGACTACGCCGCTAAGTACATCGTCATCCCCCTGGAGAGTGTCATTGCCTGAGCCACCATAAATCGCATCGGCTCCACCGTTACCAGCGAGCCAATCATCGCCACTTCCACCGTCCAATACATCGTCGCCATGGTGTTTGCTTTGCAGGCCACCTCCCCAGTCGAGGTTATCTCCCATCATTGTGTCGTTACCGCTTCCTCCGGCCAGCGTGTCATTCCCGCCATCCCCCGAAAGAAGATCATCTTCAGTTCCACCATCAAGCAAGTCCTCGCCCCATCCACCGTTGAGAACATCGCGACCGCCCTGGCCGTAGAGAACATCGTTATCGCCCTCCGTCGAACTATTAATTGAGGCTTTTGAAAAGACGGTTCGGTGACTGGTGACACCGCCGCCTATAAGAACTTCGACGCGTTTGAATCCCCATTTCTGCTCCAGCACGCCGGTCGCTTCATCCCCTGATAAAACGTCATCTCCCGCACCTCCAATCAGCGTATCCCGATCGTTACCGCCCAGAAGCACGTCCTGGGATGCCGTACCGATAAGCAAATCGTGGCCAGCACCGCCATCAAGCCAATCGCCTCGAACTGCTTTCCCTTTAGAGTCGCCAGCGGCCATGGCTTTTTCGAGCGTCGTCTGTTTATCCCCAAACAGACGATCGTTTCCAGCCTTGCCGAATAATCGATCAAAACCGCCAAGTCCGAGAATGACATCGTCCTTAGCAGAGCCGTAAAGCACATCGGCCTTGTTTCTGTGTTTTACGTTGGCCAATAGCAAGGCGTTGCCCAACTCATCGTATGAGAACTGATCCCCCGGAACATGGGGGTCGATATCTTTCGCTTTCCAGTCGCCCTGAAGTACCAGATCGGGAGCAGAGGCCGCATGGCCTTGGTATTCAGGAAGTCGGATGCCTAGCATCCCGGGGCGGAAGTTCTTGATAACGATGAGATCGTTCAGGCCATATTTGATGTTGAGCGTGGGTTCAGTGAGTTCTTCGATGAGGGTCAGGGTGATGGCCTGATCCTCGGTAGACCAGACATCGCTCAAAGGGGCGTGGCGTTTGAGTGAAGGAATCGGCAAACCGTTGATCCATAGCTGCCCATTGGCGTCGACGTCGAAGATCTCATCGATGCCATCACCGCTGGAAAACTCATAGCGGTCGCTGCCTGCGCCACCGATCAAAGAGTCGTTACCCTTTCCTCCGATCAAAACATCATCACCGGCCATTCCGTACAGCGCATCATTGCCGTCGCCTCCGGCAAGCAAGTCGTTGCCGCTTCCACCCTCGATGACATCGTGACCTGCCTGCCCGTTGATCGTGTCATTGCCCGCGCCGCCATACAGATGATCAGTGTTCGCACCGCCCGCGAAAGACCGCGCGCCGTCATCACCGAACATGACCAGCGGATTCAACACACCGGTCGTCATCGGCACCTGTTTGGCTGAAGCAAGATCGGAGTAGGAAAACTTCTGCGGCGAGTGTTCTCCAAGCGAGCCCTGAGTTCGGGCAATCAACCGGGCCAACATCTGCGCACGATCGACGAGCCATTGCGCGGTGATGAAACCTTCGCCGGTCAACGGATCGTAGAGTTCCAATCCGCGTCCGGGGTAACCTTCAGCTCGTTCAATGACGACTTCACTGAGTTGCTTCAGGGAATTGCGCAACGCCAGGCCGATGGGTGTCGACTCGCCAGCCAGTTTTGCCCATGAGTTCGCGTTTCCGTATTCGCCTATTGATTGGGTGACGATGGTTTGGCACTGCTCTGGGGAGAATGCCGAGAAGAATGCGTAAGCGTTGGGGGCGAAGGTTTCATTGGTTGTCGGCGTAGCAGCGGAATCGCCATCGTAGGTGCGCCTGAACATGTCGAAGAATTCGTTCAAGCCATGGCGCAGTATCAGGTCGACCACGACTGAAACCGGCGTGCCTTTCACTACATGCTGAATCAGCGGATTCAGGCTGCCACTGGCGAGCGCGATATTGATCTGCTCTGGCACCACGGAAAGCAGACTTTGCAATGGATTGACGCCGAAATTACTGATCGCCGCTCGCAGGCCGACACTGTAGGAATCGATGGCGAACAGAATATTTTTATAGTCATCAAGCCTTTTGGCTTTTGCTTGAGTCGGCGGGCCGCCATCTTCCCCTTGCGAATCACCAGCGGAGATCAATCTCCAGGTTTCATAGGGCGGCGCTCCACCCAACAGGCTGAACCCGACTGTCCCGGACCAGCCGGCGTTATGGCTCACGGCTGTATCCTTCTCTCCGCAAGCCTCAATAAACAGTGCCCTGCCGATCGCACTGGCATCAATCTCTGCAATCTGGCTGATGGTTGGAACCGTCCACGGTGCCAGTCGACCTGCGAGAGATCCGTCGATCAAGGTATTGATGAAATTGGCGGCGACCTGATTCGATGACAGTTGCATCAGGTCTTCACTGACGATTTTATTCAATCTCAGTTCACCTTGCCGCGAGGTATAACCGCGAATCAGGGCAGAGTAGGCACCGTTTCCACCGTTGGCATCAATGGCCACGGCAAGCCAGAGCCTGGCACTTTTCAGAATTTCTCCCGCTTCTTTATCGACAGCGGCAACCTCAGAGACTCTTCTGCCAACAATATCGAATAGTTTTTGATACAAGGGAGCGCAATCCGTGTCTGCTAATCTGAGCGCAAGATATTCGTTATCTTCAGAATCGAACGCCAGACCTTTGCAAATATTTGCTGTATTTAAAATTTCTGTTTTTTCCAGATCACTAAAAACATAACTCATTGTTACTTCCTTGTAATAACAGAGCGTGAAAAATAATCACTGAGAAACTTAAGCATCTCAGGTGCTTCGCGTAATGACGATAGACCGAGACTTACCCGACCGTGGCCGCCGGCAAAATCAAAACTATGCAACTCCACGGTACAAAAAAGTTCAACCTTCCAAAATCCAGATTTGCCAATTCGGCTCTGCTGAGCTTTGCCAATTTCCTATCAGTCAGTTCTTCCTCAGAAGCTGGGCGAATCAAGCCGTTACAGCTTATCAATCGAGGAGTTCCATCACGCCGCGGCCAGTCAGCAATGACAAACTTTCGAACGGAAGCCTCATTCTTGAAATGCGGCGGAGGTGCATTAAGCCAAAGCTCCAGCCCAGGATAATTTTTCAACTTCACAATCAACTCATCCGGCCAGTTGACGTGCCGATAGCCCCGCTCATGAGGTTCGGTAATTTCTTTTCTGGTATAAAGCCCGGCAGTCACTTTATAAAGACGCCAACTTTCAGGAATGGACTTCAGGCTCTGATCCTGGTACCGGCGGACCCCCGTCCCGGTCCACCAGAAATGGCCCTTGAGAGTATTGGCCAGACACGCTTTTTTATTCGACAATTCCGGCATGCCAACATAAAACTCCGGGACCAGAGTCTTATCCACATAGCTGCCGCCCAGTATGGGCACCTGCTTCATGCTCGCCAGCTTCTTTTGACAGGCCTCCTGATCCGCGTAGTAGATTGCCATTGCCTCGGCGATTTCTTCTTCACGGATATAAAAACCTACTACGCAATAACAGACATAAACAAACAAGCCATACTTCAACAACTTCTTAAACCATTTAACCAATTGCTTACGTGAAATCCGGAGCATTTCAAATCTCCCTGTCAAACTGAGGAGCAGGCTGTTTCTTCAGATAGCCGGACGTCGCGCTTTCAAACACCTCAAAGTATTGTTTCGCGCCGTACTCCACATCAAATTTGCTCGCCGTCAACTTTGCGGCGCTGCGAAGGCAGTCGTACTCATCAACGGAATCAAGAACCTCGGCAATACGTTTGGCGATACCGTGATGATCGAAGAAATTCACCAGCATTCCATTGTGACCATCAACGATCACCTCCCTTACCGGAGGCGTATCCGATGCTACTACCACACACCCAGTCGCCATCGCCTCCAGTAACGACCACGACAAAACAAACGGATACGTCAAATAAACATGAACCTTTGAACACTCCAGAATTGCCCGGTAAGTCTGGTAAGGAAGCTTCCCTGTGAAATGAACGGTGGAATGATCGAAACTTACCTCTGCCTCCATCCTGCTGCGCCAGTTTGCATAGCCAACCGGCTTACACCCGTAACTGACGTCATCACCGCCCACTACGATAATCTGTGCATCGGGACACTTAGCCTGAATATGCGGGATCGCTCGCATAAAACTGTGAAACCCGCGATAAGGCTCAAGATTCCTTGCGACATAAGTAACGATCGGTTGCCCAGCTCTCAGCTCGACGCCATTGGGCAACCTGACGATCCCAACTTTCGCCAGGTAAGCACTTTGAATGACGCCCTCGTGAATAACCCGAATGGCCGACTGATAAGCGGCCGGAAACAGACTGCGCTGCCACCGCGTAGGCGCGATGGCAATGTCACATTGTTCGAGATTCAAAAGATGTAGCGAATTGAGCACTCGCAGCCTTGATGACTCTCTTGTGGCTCGCGGGAATTCAGGGTCGAACCCGGAATCCGCGCCCTGCGCTCGATAGTAATATTCGCAATAGTGAATAAGCGGCGTGTCAGGATAGACATCCTTGACGAAGAGCGTTTCCCCCATCCGGGATGAGCGAGAATCACGTCTGGCCGATAACCCGAATGTTTCAGCCTGCTCAGAATTTCAAAAACCTTCTGTCCATCAATCACCGCTTGTTCGTAACGGGTCAGATAGGGATGAATATCGCCTGGTGCTCTGCTGGCAGCTCGGTATCGATATATTTTCACCTCTGCGATACCCGGCGCCGTATCCCGACCTATCGCCAAAACCTCATAACGCCTGTCAATCGCCGCCAGCACCACATGACGGAACTGGCCCGGAAAGTTTTGGTGAATCACAAGAAGCTTCATAGCGGCATCGTCCTTTTATTCTCCGCTATTGAACTGAGTCTTGCTCACCTCGATCGGCAGGAACAAACGCTAACAAATGCAAGGGAATGAAACTGTAGGAAGCGTCTGGGAATGCCCTAGGAGATGGCTAATGGGACGACTTTTCGACGGGCATAAAAAAGCGGCGCTCAATGCGCCGCTTTCTATTGCGGGTGATTACCAGCGGTTGCCCCGCCCATTGTGGTCGCCACGTCCGCTGTGTCGGTCGTAGTTGCCGCGACCCCGGTGATCGTTGTCCCAACCGCCGCGACGGTGGCCGTCCCAGTTGCCACGATCATTGCCGTGCCAGCGGCGGCTCTCGTAGTAGCGTGGAGCGGGCTGATAGTAGCGCGGCGCCGGTTGGTAATAGCGCGGTTGCTGGTAATAACGCGGTGCTGGCTGGTAGTAGCGCGGCGCCGAGTAGTACGTGCTGCCACCGCTGTAATAATTGCCGCCCGCGTTGTAGTAAGCCGGTGCGGGTGAGGTGTAGACCTCGGAGCTGTAATACGAGTCCGCGTAAGAGTAAGGGGCGCAACCGGCAACGGAAAACATCAACGCAGCAAGCAGTAGGATTCGTCTATACATGGCGGCCTCCTTGGACCGCGGGTGGGCCACACCAGCGACGCTGGCGGGCGTCAGTCGATTATTCGGTGACTGACGAAAAATCAGACAGCGTTTTCGGCATCTGGTGCGTTTCTGCAACAAGTTGAAACAAGTGATTTATGAAACCTTGTTCATCCGCAAAACGTCGTCATTCAGCAACTGATTAATGGTGGCCACCATGATATCCGCCGCCGTGATAACCCCGTCCGTAACCACCTCGATAACCGTAGCCGCCGTAGTAATAGCGGGCGCCGCCGTAGTAACGCGGACCGTAATAACCACCGTAGTAATAAGGCGAGTAATAGCCGGGATAGTAGTAAGTGGCAGGATAGGCGTCGTAGGGGCCGGCGTAGTAGTAACAACCGGACAAACCAAAAACCAGAACTGCACCGAGCAACATCTTCTGTACACGCATGGCGGCCTCCTGAAAGACCCACGGCCGCAACAGGACAGAGCAGCCGACACAGTTTTGACTGATACGGATCAATCAAGTGCCCGGTTCGATGCGGCTTCAGATCAGTGGTGTTGAAACCCTGGAAATCCCACAGGTTGATGTCCGATACCGGAGCGACCATTCGCGCCGCGCATGGAGCAGTTATTTCCGCGCAGTGCCACTAGAATGCTTGCCATCGGGCCACTGCCAACGGAACTGCCATGCCGCTTCGTTCTCCGCTGTATTCCCAACGCTCACTGGTACTGACGCTGGTCGCCCTGCTCGGTGCCGGTTTTCTCGCCACCTCACTGCTCAGTTACTACGCTTCGCGCGCGTCGATTCGCGACAACATCGTCAACACCGAACTGCCACTGACTTCCGACACGGTCTATTCGGAAATCCAGAAAGACCTGATCAGACCGATCCTGATTTCCTCGATGATGTCCCGCGACACCTTCATGCGCGACTGGGTAGTGAACGGTGAGCAGAATCCCGAGCAGATGACCCGCTACCTCGACGAGGTCATGACCCATTACGGTGCCTACACCGCGTTCTTCGTTTCCAACAGCACCCTCACCTACTACCACGCCAAAGGCGTGCTCAAGCAGGTCAGAGTCGATGAGCCACGGGATGCCTGGTACTTCCGCGTGCGCGACATGAAAGACCCGTACGAGATCAACGTCGACCCGGATCTGGCCAACAAGGACAACCTGACCTTCTTCATCAACTACAAGGTCTACGACTACCACAATCGCTTTATCGGCGCGGCCGGCGTCGGTCTGACCGTAGATGCGGTGATCAAGCTGATCGACAAGTATCAACAGCGTTATCAACGCAGCGTGTACTTCGTCGACACCTTCGGCCGACTGGTGTTGACCGGTGTCGAGGGCGGGCCTGAAGGCGCGCATATCGGCCAAAGTCTCGGTGAACTCGAGAGCATGAAAAGCCTGGTCAGTCAGTTGCCGAAACCACACAGCGGCAGCTACGAATACTCCGCCCATGGCCAGGGGCATTTTCTCAACGTGCGGTTTATTCCGGAGTTGAACTGGTACCTGTTCGTCGATAAACGCGAGGACGGCGCGCTGAGTGAAATCCGCCAGTCGCTCTATCTCAATCTGTTGATTTGCCTGTTGGTGACGTTGATTGTGTTGGCGTTGCTCAACCGCGTGATCAAACGGTTTCAATCGAAGATCCAGGCCCAGGCTACCCTCGACAGCCTCACCGAATTGCCGAACCGCAGAGGCTTCGATCTGCTCGCCGCGCAAGCCCTGCACGAAGCGCAGCGTGAGACCAAACCACTGACCGCGCTGCTGCTGGATCTCGATCACTTCAAGGCATTGAACGACACCTACGGGCACATGGCCGGCGATCAGGTGCTGATCGGTTTTGCCCGCGACCTGCAAAGTTGCCTACGCCATGCCGACATCGTTTGCCGCTGGGGCGGTGAGGAATTCATTGTTTTGCTCAAGGACACCGACGGCGACACCGGTCAGAAAATTGCCGAGAAGATCCGCCAGCACGTAGAACAGCACGAATATGCCTACAACGGCTACAGCCTGAATCTGACCGTTAGCATCGGCGCCACCACCCTGCAACGCGATGACACCTTGCACAGCCTGCTGTCGCGGGCCGATCATGCGGCGTACCGGGCCAGACAAACCGGCCGCAATCGCACCTGCGTGGAAATGCCTCACTCGACCTATGCCTGAATTCGACGTTACACCCGACCTTTGCCCGGCCTGCGGCGCCCGCAACGATTGCACCCTGGCCGACCCACGCACCGCCGATCGCGAATGCTGGTGCTACGCCGTGACTATTGATCCGGCCGTGCTCGAAGCCTTGCCGGCGGAACTGCGCAGCAAATCCTGCCTGTGCCCGCGCTGCGCGCAAGTCGAGGCGCAACTGCAAGCGGCCAAACGCGTGATCCCGTAAGATGCGCGCCCCTTCACCCGCCGAAGTCTGAACATGCGCGTCGACCGTTTTCTCAGCAACCTGCCCCGCTACAACCGTCAGCAGGTTCGCCTGTTGCTGGTGGAAAAGCGCGTGCGGATTGACGGAAAAGTCGTCAGCGATCCGCACAGCGATGTCCTCGAGTTCAGCCGTGTCGAAGTCGATGACGAGGTGCTGCAACCCGGCAAACCGGCCCGCTACTTCATGCTGCACAAGCCGCCCGGCTGCGTCAGCGCCACCCGCGACCCGCAGCATCCGACCGTGCTCGACCTGATCGACGAACCCGACAAGGACGACTTGCATATCGCCGGACGCCTGGACTTCAACACCACCGGGTTGATGCTGATCACCAACGATGGCACGTGGTCGCGACACCTGACCCAACCGCAAACCAAACTGCCAAAGGTCTATTACGTCGAAACCGAGCAGGAGATTGGCGCGCAATATGCGATCACCTTTGCCCAAGGGATTTACTTCGCCTTCGAGAACCTGACCACGCAACCGGCGCAGCTGGAGTTGCTCGGCCCACGGTCGGCGCGCCTGAGCATCGTCGAGGGTCGCTACCATCAGGTGAAGCGCATGTTTGGCCACTTCAACAACAAAGTGCTGCGCCTGCACCGCGAATCCATGGGCCCGTTGCGGCTGGATAACGCGCTAAAACCGGGCGAGTACCGCGCTTTACGCACCGATGAGATTCATTTGTTCTAAGCCAGCGACCGCTCAGCAGAAGTTGTCGAACAATTTACCAACGGCACTTGCGCGATCCTGATCCCCCTGCTTGAATCAGGACGTCGGCCAAATTGTGACCGATGAGTCACACCATACCTCTAAGAAACTTTTTGCCGGTCGTCAGCCCTCTGGGTTGCGCCTCAGCCGGCAGACTGCCCGCCAATAACAATACCCGTCGACCTGCCGTAACGGATCGACATGGGCCAAGCAAATTCCAGGCGTATGCCTACCTGTCACAAAGCTCGTGCAATCTCTATTTGCGCGCATACCCGCTTGCTTGCCAGGAGTCTTATGACATGAGGCCAGAAATCGCTGTGCTGGATATACAGGGTCAGTATCGGGTTTACACGGAGTTCTATCGCGCAGACGCCGCAGAAAAGACCATCATTCTGGTCAACGGCTCGATGGCCACGACTGCGTCGTTTGCACAGACTGTGAAAAACCTGCACCCGCAATTCAACGTGGTTTGCTATGACCAGCCCTATGCGGGCCGTTCAAAAGCGCACAACCGCCACGAAAAGCCGCTGACCAAGGAGGTCGAAGGGCAGATTCTGCTCGAGTTGATCGACCACTTCGCCGCCGAGCACGTGCTGTCGTTCTCCTGGGGCGGCGCCGCGACACTGGTCGCCCTCGCCCACCAGCCTCGACGCATTGAAAGGGCCGTGATCAGCTCGTTCTCGCCGGTGATCAACGCACACATGCTCGATTACCTCGAACGCGGCGTCGACTACCTCGGCCAACGCGACGGCGACCGCGTCGGCCACTTGGTCAACAACACCATCGGCAAACATCTGCCATCACTGTTCAAGCGCTTCAACTATCGCCACGTCAGCAGCCTGGCCGAGCACGAATACGGGCAGATGCATTTCCACATCAGCGATGTGCTGCACAGCGATCGCCAGTGCTATTTGAACGCAGCGAAGAAGATCAACGTGCCGGTGCTGTTTCTAAACGGCGAATGGGACGAGTACACCGCTGCCGAAGATGCGCGCCTGTTCGGCAATCATGTGGCGCAGAGCACGTTTACCACTCTGCAAGCCACCGGGCACTTTCTCGACATGGAGCACAAGGCTGCCTGCCGTGACAGTCAGAATGCCTTGCTCGGGTTTCTGAAACCGGCGCCGCAGACCAGCCGAACGCGTTACTCGTTTGTTCAGGATCAACATGCATTGGCCATTTGAAAGAGTGTCGTCGCGAGCTAGTCTGCGGGGTTGAGATTTTGCTTTACGCACCGCAGCGCTCGCCCGCGACTGACCGTTTTCAGTGATTTAAAGCGTTCATGAGTAAAAGAAAAACTTCAAATCCGTGGCCGAGTCTGGTACAAAGTCAGCCGCTCTGAGCGGGTATAGTTTAATGGTAGAACAGTAGCTTCCCAAGCTTCCGACGAGGGTTCGATTCCCTCTACCCGCTCCACTCAAATATCGGTCTAACGTTGCGCTTTTCGACGGGAGATCAGGAACAGAAAAAACCGGCCTAACAGGGCCGGTTTTTTTGTGGCCGGAAAAAGATCCATGACTGGTATTCGAAGCTACGCAAAACGCCGCAACACACTCTCCGTTCCCTCGACACCTCCCTATCTAGACTGCTTTAGGCCACTGAACTGAATACGCCCTCTACCGCTCGGTAGTTATAGTGTTGATCACAGAAAATCAGTAGGTATAGCACCCACCAATCACACCACAAGGAGGTGTTGTGAATAGCCGTTTTTTAATCGGCCAACTCGTTGCGGACGGTTGGTATTTAGTGCGTGTCAGAGGCAGCCATCATCACTCGACCAAACCTGGACTGATTACGGTACCGCATCCGAAGAAAGATCTGCTGAAGAAAACGGCCATCAGTATTTTGCAGCAGGCGCTGCTTTGACGCTCTCAGTCGACGGCACCCTGGAGGAACGAACATGCTCTACCCGATTGCGATTTCAATAGGTGATGAGGAACACGCCTGGGGCGTGGAAGTACCGGATATTCCCGGCTGCTTTTCGGCGGGCGATGATCTGGATGATGCCGTTGCCATGGCCCGCGAAGCCATCGAGGGGCATTTCGAGATTCTGGCCGAAGACGGTGCACCGATACCGCCTGCCAGCAAACTCGGCGTGCACGTGACCAATCCGAAGTATGCGGGTTGTGCATGGGCAGTAGTGGATATTGATGTCGTGAAGTATTTGGGCAAGGCCCAGAAACTCAACATCACACTGCCGGGGCATTTGCTCAATCGCATTGATGAATATGTGTTGCATCACCCGGAGGAGAAAAGTCGTTCCGGGTTTCTGGCTTCGGCGGCGTTGAAGGTTTTACAGCAAGGTTGACGTTTCCTGAGCATCAGATTTATGGCGAGGGTGCTAGCTCCCTCGCCATAGGTTTTCAAAGAACCGGCGAATCTTCCAACATTACAGTTCCCCAACACTCCACCGGTTCCCACGTTCCCCCCATACCCGCTAGCATTTCCCCATCGACCACCACCCTCCCCCTGCGCGGCCATCGACGAATACGCGCCTTCACTTTCGAGGGATTCCAATCGCGGCCACTGCGCCGCTGACGACCGAAATCAAAAGAGCATTTCACCATGACGCAAAACATCTACGACGATCCCGAATTTTTCCAGGGCTACAGCCAGATGAACCGCTCTATCGGCGGCCTTGATGCCGCGCCGGAATGGCCGGCGCTCAAGGCGCTGCTGCCGTCACTGCACGGTTTGCAAGTGGTCGATCTGGGCTGCGGTTATGGCTGGTTCAGCCGCTGGGCCAGCGAGAACGGCGCCGCCGACGTGCTGGGCCTGGATGTCTCGCAGAAGATGCTGGAACGGGCACGCAATACCACTTCCGCAGCGAACATCCGCTACGAGCGTGCCGACCTTGAACAACTCGATCTGCCCGCTTGCCATTTCGACCTGGCCTACAGCTCCCTGGCGCTGCACTACATAAAGGATCTGCCAGGGCTGTTTGCACATCTGTACGCGGCGTTGAAACCGGGCGCGCACTTTGTCTTTTCCATCGAACACCCGATCTTCATGGCGCCGCGCAACCCCGGTTGGCTGATCGACAGCGAAGGCCATAAACGCTGGCCGCTCGACAGCTATCAGAGGGAAGGCGAGCGGGTAACCAACTGGTTGGCCGAGGGCGTGATCAAACAGCACCGCACGCTCGGCACACTGCTGAACACGTTGATTGGCGCAGGTTTCACGATTCGTCACGTCAACGAATGGGGGCCGAGCGATGCCGACGTGGCGGCGCAACCGGCGCTGGCCGAGGAACGTGAACGGCCGATGATGTTGCTGGTTTCAGTGCAGCGCTGAGGGCAAACCTTTCAACCGGCCAGCCCGGGTTTTAGAGTGATAATGCGCGGGCGATTGAATCGCCCGCTTTCCATTGGACAGCAGAACATCCAGCGCACCCACACGTGCGTCGAGGCAGTACCCACACTCAAGGAAGCACGATGCAGATTACTCAGGGACAACGACTGCCACTGTCAAACATTCTCCAGGGACAATCGCTCACACTCGCGATGCAAATTCAGTCCAGCGATGTCATCGACTTCGTCTGCTTCGGCGTCGACGCCCAAGGCAAGCTGTCTGACGACCGCTACATGGTGTTCTTCAATCAACCGACCACGCCGTGTGCCAGCGTCAGGATCGAAGACCAAGGCCGCTTTCAGATCAACCTCGCGCTGACTGGACTGCCCTTCGAGAAACCAGATCACTATTGTTACCCTTCCTTATAGATGCGCCGAAAGCCGAAACATTTTCTGAGAGCGTCCGTCTCACATCCGCCATTGGGTGCGGACAGTACCGTCTTCCGCTGCAAACTCAAGAGGAACATTCAGCAATGGAACTGGCGCTCTCGGAACGCCATGAGCACTTCCCGGGTTTATTGTCGAGTCGCAACAATGAACAACCGCGGGAATGGCAACAGCACCGAACCATCTGCCAATGGCGGATAGGCTTTTTCGACCTGGGCCAGATACTGCTGCAGAAATTCAGTCCGTTCGGCTTCGCTCAGCGGATCGAGAAAGGGGATCAAGCCACTGCCCTTGAACCACTCCACCACCCCTGCCGCCCCGCCAGATAACTGATGGTGATACGTCGTACGCCACACATCGACTCGCGCGCAGTGCGGTCGCAGCATGGAAAAATATTCGCCGGGACTTGCCATGTCGGTGCGCTGACCGGCGGCGCCCGCCAGCTTGCCGGCCCACGGGCCATTGGCAGCGACTTCGCGCATCAGACGATGGGATGGTTCGTTGAGGTTGTCCGGCATCTGGATCGCCAGACTGCCACCGGGCGATAACTTGCCTGCCAGCGCCGGTAATAAGGCCGCGTGATCCGGCACCCACTGCAACACAGCGTTGGCGAAGATCACATCGAACGGGCCTTGGTTGGCCCATTGATCAATTTCGGCGACATCAAACTGCAATTTCGGCAGGCGCTTGCGCGCGGCGGCGATCATGTCCGCCGAACTGTCGAGCCCGCTGACGTTGGCCTGGGCAAAACGCTGCACCAGTAGCTCCGTGGAATTACCGGGCCCGCAACCGATATCCACGACTGATCGCACCTCCGCCGATGGAATGGCGGCCAGCAGATCGCGCGCGGGACGCGTGCGTTCATCTTCAAATGCAACGTATTGCCGGGCGGACCAACTCATTGCGCTCTCCTGTCAGGGAACCTTGCAGCGGTTGATCACAATACAGGCTGGATCACGATCTGCTCCAGAGCGACTCATTTCAAAGCATGTCTGCGTACGCTGTTTTTTATCGCCAATTGGCAGGATTGACGCCTTTTCTCGACCGCCCGTCGAGCCGATTAAAAGCGATTTTGACAGCAAACCAATCCTGCCTATAGTCATGTGGCGGCAGTCGGAAGGAACCCGACTCTTACGTTTTCGTGCAGGGAGCACGGCCTCCTCATACCTCGTGACCGGTGGGTTCCCCCCAGTAGTGTGCTCGCAGAAGCCATACGGCAAGCAAGCGTCGTCGTGCCTGGATTACAGCCCGACGCTCACTATGAAAAAGGAGCGTTACCATGTCTCGAGTTACGGATATTCTGGTCTCCATCGACACCGAAACCATTTTGAAAAAATATCCAAACATCAGCAAAGATCCAAAGAATCCCACGCTGATCGACTGGCATCATGTGTACATGGTCACCAACCAGGACAACGTCGTCAGTGGCCAGGCTGGTGGCGAACTGGATCTGAAGGCTCAGGTTGGCGACCTGATCCGCTGGCGCGAAACCAGTCTGTCGCAGAGCTTCGAGCAGGCCGTGATTTTCTACAAGTTCATCGGTAATGCCGGTGCCGACCTGATCTCACCACCGTCGCCACGCAAGGCTACCGCCTGTGTTGCAGTGCCCAACCGCGAAAACCCATCCGTACCCAGTTGCCAGAAAGTCGATAACCATTACTGGTCATCGGAGACCCTGGACTGCGGCCGCGTGACCTATCACTTCCACTTCCTGATCGTCGATCGCAACTGTCAGATCATCGGCTGCTGCTCGTGGGATCCGTTCATCTCCATCCATAACTGATGATGTTTCGGGCCCCTCGGCGACGAGGGGCTCACCGATCCGTTGCCGCCCCGGCCGGAACAGGATGTCTTGCCTTGACCGTAGCGGCTGCTGTCTTGTGCCAACATCATGAAAGGAATCCATGATGACTTCCGAACCGATCCCGTCACCCTCTACCGCCGTCAACAACGCGCATAACGTGTTGCTGATCTTCGATGCTGAATCAGTACTCGCAAGCAATCCCGACCCGAGCCAGGATGCCGCCAATCCGACACGCATCACTGATGGCCTGGTCTTTTTCATCACGGGTAACAACTCAAAGAAAAATGTTACAAATGACAGCAAATTAACATTACCTGTCGAAATTGGCCGCGACCTGCACTTTCGTGGCCGGAGCGTCAGCCTGATCGCTGAACACAGCGTAGTGATCTACAGCATGACCGTCGGTAACAGCGCCGTACTGACCGATCCGCTGCTTGAGGTTCACCCTGGCGTCACCGTCCCCGCCCCGGACCCCAGCCACCCGACAACCCCGGGCAGCCACAAGGCTGACGATCATTACTGGGCCTGCACCACAAAGGCGTCCGGCACAGCCAAGTGCGTGCTGAACTTCATGCTGGTCGATCAGCAATGTGAGACCGCGGGATATTTTCAGTGGCAGGTTGCAATCGAACTCACGCCTCAAGGCTGATCATGACCCAACCGGTCGCAAGGCCGGTCTGGCGTAGACAGCTGCGATAAGAAACAGAATTTTCCTGATGCCGTCAGTGTCTGAATTTCAGACGCCCCCAATAAGGAATACGGCTATGAAATTCGCGAAGATTTCCCAGAAGCTCGCTTTATGGGCCGGTAGCCCGAAGACGTTCATGGGGGCGTTGATCCTGATCGGGTTGTGGGGGTTGAGCGGGCCGATTTTTCATTTCAATGACACTTGGCAACTGATCATCAATACCTCAACGACCATCATCACTTTTCTGATGGTGTTCCTGATCCAGAACACGCAGAACCGCGACACCGACATCCTGCATCTGAAGATCGATGAACTGCTGCTGGTGACCAAAGAGGCACAGAACGCGATGCTGGGGCTGGAGGCGCTGGATCTCAAGCAACTAGAGGCGCTACGCAGGCATTACCGCTCGTTGGGCGAGGGAGAGGTTTTCAACCTTGAGGGGCTGGGTGAGAAGAGCAAGCCGAAACAGGATTTGAATGAGTGCTAGTCATAGGGTCATTGGTGGCGAGGGAGCTTGCTTGCGCTGGGCTGCGTAGCAAACCCGTTTCTTTAAAAGAACGGGGCCGCTCCGCGCCCCAGCGGGAGCAAGCTCCCTCTCCACAGGTTTTTTGTAAGGCTTAGATTAGCGGCTGGCCTGTAAGGCCCGGGCCATTTGCAGGTGGTTCTGCAGTTTCGGCAGGGTTTCGTCGGCGAAGGCTTTGATCTCCGGGACGTCGGTAGTCTGTGCTTCCTGTTCGATCTGCTGGATCGCCTCTTCAGTGGCTTTGACCTGACTGGCGGCGTAGGCCTGATCAAAAGTCGCGCCGTCCTTCACTTCCGGTATCAGCTCTTTGGCCTTATCGGCCATTTCTTCACGGGGGGCGACTGGCAAATCGAGCTTTTTGGCGATCTTCGCCAAATGCTGGTTGGCCGTGGTGCGGTCGTTGATGACGACAATGGTGAAGTCCTTGACCTCTTTCGATTCGGTCTTACCGTGCGCCAGGCGGCTGGCTTCGATATCGGCCATACCTTTGGCCGAAGCATCATTGATGAACTCGGCAGGCGACTGGGCAAAGGCGCTGCTTGCACACAGGCCCAACAGCGATGCAAAACTGGCGTTGCGTATACGGGTGGCCATCCGGCTCATGGTCGCGCCCTCCTTCTTGCTAAATTCAAGCGGGAGCTCACGCCCCCGCCACTCAATCAAAACAACCTTCACCGACTACTTCGATTTCTGAGCGGGCTTGCGGCCCATATCTGTTTTCGCAGGCTCTTTATCAACCGTCGTGGTGGTCGTTTTCCCACCTTTGCGACCGGCTTCAGAGGCCTTCGTTCGATCGTTGGCGAAGTTTCCCGAGTTCGAGTTTCTTGAGTTAGGCATGATTCTCTACCTCTTGGTAATGATCGTAGCGAGCAGGTGCCCGCCTAGATTAAGAATTTTCTGCTGGATAAAGGTTTAGAAAAATTGCCTACGATGCGACGAACGGCGAGCAACTGTTCAGTCACTGAGGGCGTGATGGTTCAAACGCTTGGCGGCGTACATCGCTTGATCGGCATGTCGGAACAATTGCTTTTCCTCGCTGCCGTGCTCTGGATAGCGGGCGACACCGATACTCGGCTCGATGTGCAGATTGTGGCCATCCAGACGCATCGGTTGCACCAGCACGTGCCGGATCTTCAGCGCCACACTGTCGGCATCTTCCGCGGCCTGGACACTGTGCAGCAGCACGACAAACTCATCGCCGCCGATTCGCGCGACCGTATCGGTTTCACGTACGCAGCCTTTGAGGCGATTGGCCACGGTTTGCAGCAGCATATCGCCCACCGCGTGCCCAAAAGTGTCGTTGACCTGCTTGAAGCGATCCAGATCGACATACAGCAACGCCATGTGCCCCGACTGCTCACGGGCGCCAGCCAACGCGACTTTCAGGCGATCGCGCAGCAATTCGCGATTAGGCAGTTGTGTCAGTTGATCGTATTGCGCCATGTGCCGCAGGCGGGCGTGCAGTTGTTGACGCTCAATGGCCGTTGCGACCTGCGCGCAGACGTATTGCAACAACTCCTTGTCCTGTTCGGTGTAGCGCTCGCCGCCGGGCAGGCTTTTGACGATCAATGCGCCGATGGTGCCGTTTTTCGAATTCAGCGGCACGCCGAGCCAGCACGGCGAATCCTGCCCGGCCACCAGCGCAGCGAAATCCGGCGAAGAATCCGGGCGGTCAGGCGTCAGCAGAATCGGCTGACCGCTTCGAATCACTTCCGCACACAGGCGTCCGGTGACGGTACCGGGCTGCTCGGGCTGCAGTTCTTGATCATCGACGTGATAAGGAAAGCTCATTTGCGCGCAGTGCTCGTCGTACAGCGCCACGGAAAAATTAAGTGCCGGCAGCCATTCACCGATGATCAAGTGAATGCGCTTGAACAGCGCCAGCAAATCCTCCGCCACATGGGCGGCTTCGGAGATCGCATACAGCGCAGCCTGGCGTGACTCAGCCTGTTTGCGCTCGGTGATATCGCGGGCCACGGCGATGCGCAATTGATCGACTTCCGACCAGCGCGCCGACCACAGAATGTGCGCGACACTGCCGTCCTTGCGCAGGTAACGGTTTTCAAAGTTGTGTTTCGGCTCGCCGCCCATGATCTCGCTGGCGGCCGCTAGCGTACGCTGGCGATCAGCCGGGTGCACCAGTCCGATCATCGGCCGACCGATCAATTCGTCTGGCGTGTAGCCGAAAATGCGCTCGCAGGCGGCGCTGACAAAAACGAAGCGCCCCTGTTTGTCGACCGCACACACGGCGTCCAGCAACAGATCGATATAACTCGCCAACGGCGTAGAGTTTCGGCTTTCCATGGTTCAGCGTGGGTGTCCGGGCAATGCAGCACTGATCAAACATCCCTGACCTGTCGTTCATGCATCCCTGCACACAACATCAAGCCTTGTTCGGCATCAGCCCCGGCAGCGCATGCACCAGCGCGTTGATGGCGAAACCGATGAACATCACCCCGCACAGGCGGGTGATCAGCAGTTCGTGACGCTGATACAACGTGCGCACGCGCTGAGCGCCGACCACGCCAATCAGAATAGCGTAGGCGAGCAGTCCGCCGAAGAAGCTCAAGGCGATCAGCGCTGGCAGCATCGACCAGTTGAGCAGTTCGGCACGACTCGACAGCAGCGCGGTGAAGGTGGCCACCGCCACCGGGTAAGCCTTGGGATTGGTCAAACCGAACAGAATGCCGTGCCAGAACGGCTGGCGCGCCGCGCCTTGCGGTTCATCGCCATTGCGGCGCTGGGCACGCACCGCACGCCAGCCGAGCCAGAACAGGTACAGGCCGCTGAGCACCCCGAGCACATCAAACGCAGTGCTGCCGATTTCCCGGGCGCCGACAATCGCGATCAGCGCAGTACTGCACCAGACCACATCGCCCAATAGATGCCCGCAAAGGAAACCTGCCCCGGCCCGCCGGCCATGCGCCGCACCAATGCCGAATACCGCCAGCACACCCGGCCCGGGCGTGATGCCATAAATGAAACCCGAGGCCAGAACGGCCATTAACAACGATGGAGTCATGGAAAACCTGCAAGCGCCGGAACACGTGGTGGCCAGTCTATATCAGCCGATTGCGCCTGATCACTGCTCGTCGTAAAAACGCATGCCGGCATACGGTTTTTGCCGACACGCCGCCAGCCGTGAGGCCAGACCACCGACGTGCGCCTCAAGCTTGTGGCCATCGGGATCGAGAAAATAGAACGACGCACCTTCGCTGCGGTTGTCGCGCCATTCCTGAACGTTCGACGCTTTTAACTTCTGCACGAAATTCGGGAAGTCCTTGGCATTCAAGCTGAACGCATAATGGGTGTAGTCGGCGTTCGGCCCGGCCTTGCGCTGGGGATCAAGCGACAGACACAGCCACAAACCCGGCAGCGACAGATAGGCGCCGGCGTCCCACGTCGCTTCGACGCGCAGCTGCAGCACATCGCGATAAAACGCCAGGCTGCGCTGCAGATCACTGACCGCCAGGGTCAGGTGGTTGAGGCCTGTAAGCATCGTGTCAGTAACCTCTGAAGTCCTCGGGAACGATGTATTGCTGGCCATCGTAGGTCAGGGTGACCTGGGTTTTCTTCAGGTCGGTGGTTTTCGAAACGCACTGACTTCCCGACTTGGTGTTTTTCATTTTGCTGCCGCTGGTGGTGATGAGCAAATCGGCAAAACCGTGGTGACTCGACGTGCCGATGTCGACAGTCCTGCGCAGCGTCTTCGTGTATCCGTCGCAGTCGCTCATGAATTCACCGTGGTTTTTGAACACCACCAGGCCTTCCAGCACCGGCCGCAGCGCATCGCCCTCGCGGACATACAGCGTCAGATCGGTTTTCTCATAGGGAATGGCGCTGGAACTGTGGCCGAACATTGAACGCACGCCGAAAGCCCGTACGTTCGGCGCCAATCGATAGCGCGCGGTGTCGATGCGCAGGTCATCCAGGCGAATGGCGTCGGAGTTGAACGCGCCCGGCTTATGGTATGTGGCAATAGGTTTTGCGTTGCTGGCATTGACCACCGACAAGTCCAGATCGAACACCCCGGCATCGTCACCGCCGACATCGGCGAGGTAAGTCGATTTGACCGCGATCGCCTGATTCTGGAACGCCGGCCAGACTTTGCAGCGTGACAGGGATTTGCCGTCGAAGTCTTTGGTCTGGCAGGCGGCCTGGGCTTGAGGGATGAGCGCCAGGAAACTGAGGGTAATAAGGAGCCTGGTGGGCGTGAGCATTGTTCTTCCTTGATAAAAGTCGAGTGTGGCGGGCCGGTTACAGACTCTGGAAATCGCTAGGCAAAACGTAAGATTTGCCGTCATAGCGCAGAGTGGTCATCTCGGGTTTGTAATTGATTGTCTTGATTTCACAGGTCTCCGGTGGCCCTTCGCCGGTGAGCCCGGTGGTGACCGATTTGAGGATCAGGTCGGCGAATCCGTGAGAGCTGGTTTTACCTATTTCAATCGTGCGAACCGTAGTCCCGCGATCGCCCGCACAGTTGCCATCCCACTCGCCACTGAAGCGGTAAACCACTAACCGATCCAGCACCGGACGCAATCTGTCGCCCTCTTTCACATAGAGCGAGAGTACGGTTTCATTCAACGGATTGACGCTTGAAGAGCCTTTGAAAATCGCCCGCACACCAAAAGCACGCAGCGTCGGCGTGAGCTTGTAGCGCGCAGTGTCGAGTTCCACACTCTCCAGAGCGATGGCATCAGTGGGGAATGCAGAGGATTGATGCCAGGTGGCGAGCGAGGTCGAATCGCTTGCTGACAACACCGCTAAATTCAAATCGTAGGAACCGATCCTTCCGCCACCGCCATATACCGGGTCCGCTACAAACTTCGATACCGCCGTGATAGTCAGAGGCGGATCGACTGGCCAATCCTTGCACACCGATAAATCCTGCTGCCCGGCTAAGGTGGCCGGCGTGCAATCGGCAAACGCCTGCCCCGCCATCAACCCGCCACACAGCACCACACACCTGATCCAGCCAGACTTCACTGTCACTCCCCACTCCTTGAAAACATTTCAGCCGCGCACTATCCCCTCCTCTATCTTCCGGTTCAACCAGTTCAACGCCTGATCCCCTCCCCGACGCTTATGCCACGCCAGCACAAACGTGAACGGCACAATATCGAATGGCGGCGGCACCACGATCAATTCCCGCTGATCAATGTCGCGCACGCTGCGCGATGACACCGTCAAAATCAGATCCGTACCACTGATCAACTGGGGCGCGACGTTCCAGTGCGGCAGACTGATTGCGACGCGGCGACGTTCACGCAAAGACGTCAGCGCGCGTTCGATTTCCGGGGTGCCGCTGCCGCGCATTTCCAGCAAGACGTGGGGACGCGACAGGTAGGTGGGCAGGTCGAGATGACCGTTTTCGGGCAACGTCTGACGATCCAGCAGGCACACGTAGCGCTCTTCGAACAACAGCGTGCTGCGCAATTCGTTGGGGATGTCCGGGAAGACGCCGGCCGCGACATCGATATCGCCATTGAGCACACCTTCCAGCATGCCTTCACGGCTGGCATGGCTGATCTGCAGGTCGATGCCGGGGGCTTCATGGCGCAGGGTGCGGATCAGCGAAGGCAGAATGATTGCCGCGCCATAATCCGACATTGCCACACGAAAAGTCCGACGCGCGCTGGTCGGATCGAAGGTGTTCGGCGCCAACAGCGATTGCACCTGCGCCAACGCTTCGGCCAGTGGTGCGATCAGCTCCAGCGCCCGCGCGGTCGGCACCAGGTTTGCGCCTGCACGCACCAACAGTGGATCACCGAGCAAATCACGCAATCGCGCCAGCGCATGGCTGACCGCCGGTTGGCTGAGGTGCAGGCGCTCGGCAGCGCGGGTAACGTGCTGCTCGCTGAGCAAGGCGTCGAGGATCACCAGCAGGTTGAGGTCGATACGGCGCAGATCATTCATTTGATGCATGTTCTGGATGACAAAACGGAATTTAAATCTGCGCGACGAATACTCTAGAGTCCAGCAAAACCTGTTGGAGAGTGAACATGAGTACGTTGCAGTGGGTCGGCTTGTTGGCGCTGGCCGCGTTTGCCGGAGCGGTGGTGCCGTTTCAGAGTGCGATCAACAGTAATCTGGCACGCGGATTGGGGCATCCGTTGTGGGCGACTCTGGTGTCGTTGCTGGTGAGTGTGCTGGTTTTGTTGCCGGTGATTCTGGCGTTGCGATTGCCGTTGCCGTCAGGGGCTTTTATCAGCAAGGCGCCGTTGTGGATGTGGGCCGGTGGTGCGTTTGGCGTGTGTTTTGTGGCGCTGGCGGTGGTGTTGCTGCCCAAACTCGGAGCTTCTGGGTTTATCGCCTTGGCACTGGCCGGGCAGGTGCTGGCTTCTATGATGCTGGATCACTTCGGTTTGTTCGGGTTGGTAGAGAAACAGCTGACCTTGCCACGGGTGTTTGGGGCGCTGTTGTTGATTGCGGGGGTGGGGTTGATTCAGTTTGGCGGGGTGTTTGAGAGGAATGTGGCGGTTGTCGGGTGATGTTCGTACTCGATGGATTTGCAGTGTCTGCAAGTCAGTCTTCGCGAGCAGGCTCGCTCCTACAGTGGTATGCATTTCTTCAGTTGAAATGCGTTCACAGGTGGGAGCGAGCCTGCTCGCGAAGAGGCCGGCCCGGTCAGCCGAAATCCTTCAGGATGCTTCAGATCAAAACGCGTTGCGAAAAATCTCCTCGATCTGCCGTTGATCCGCCGCACGCGGGTTAGTCAGACCACAGGCATCTTTCAGCGCATTGGTGGCGAGCACCGGGATGTCAGTGAGCTTGGCGCCGAGTTCACGCAAGCCGCCGGGAATTTCAACGTCCCGGGCCAGGCAACGGATGGCGTTGATCGCCGCCTGGGCGCCCTCCTCCGGGCTGAAGCCACGAATGTCCGCGCCCATCGCGTGCGCAACATCGGTCAGACGATCCGCACAGACCAGCGCGTTGAACGTCTGCACATGCGGCAGTAGCACCGCGTTGCAGACTCCGTGTGGCAGGTCGTAGAAACCGCCCAATTGGTGCGCCATCGCATGGACATAACCGAGCGAGGCATTGTTGAAGGCCATGCCGGCGAGAAACTGTGCGTAGGCCATGTTCTCCCGCGCAGCGAGGTCACTACCGTCACGCACGGCCAGACGCAGATTGTTGCTGATCAGGGTCATGGCCTTCAGCGCGCAGGCGTCGGTGATCGGGTTCGCAGCGGTCGAAACGTAGGCCTCGATCGCATGGGTCAGGGCGTCCATGCCGGTGGCGGCAGTCAGGCCTTTGGGCATGGCGACCATCAATGCCGGGTCGTTGACCGACAGCAGCGGCGTGACATTGCGGTCGACGATGGCCATTTTCACGTGGCGCGATTCGTCGGTAATGATGCAGAAGCGGGTCATCTCGCTGGCGGTGCCCGCCGTGGTGTTGATGGCGATCAGCGGCAGTTGCGGTTTGCTCGATTGATCGACGCCTTCGTAATCGCGAATTTCACCGCCGTTGGTCGCACACAGGGCAATGCCCTTGGCGCAGTCGTGGGGCGAACCGCCGCCTAGCGAGACGACGAAATCGCAGCGACTTTCCTTGAGCAAGCCCAGCCCCGACTCGACGTTGGCGATGCTCGGGTTGGGTTTGGCGCCGTCGAAAATCACCGAATCGATGTCCTGCATCGCCAGTTTTTCGGCGAGCATCGTGGCCACGCCGGCCTTGGCCAGCCCTGCGTCGGTAACGATCAGCGCCTTGCGAAAACCGTAGTTACGAATGGCGACCATGGCTTCGTCGAGGCATCCATTGCCCATGATGTTTACCGCTGGAATGAAGAAGGTGCTGCTCATCGGAGTCTCCTGACAGGGGCCGAATCGACTGCTCCGATTCGGCGGCTACCCACAGGATCGACCGATCGGTCACAACCGATGTTGATCTGGCTCAATGCCGGCTCGTGATAAAGTCGCCGCCCATCAGCCCCTATGTTTTGAGACGCCTGCGCAATGACCGATTTTCTGGATGTCGACGCCACCCTCGAAGACTGGAACAGCCTGCGCGCCACGACCGCTTTCAGCGGCCTGCTGGTGGGCAACGGCGCCAGCCGCGCGGTCTGGGACGACTTCGGCTACGACTCGCTGTTCGAAAACGCCCGCACCGTGGAAGATAAACCGCTGAGCCCATCGGAACTGGCGGTGTTCGACGCGATGCAAACGCGCAGTTTCGAGCAAGTGCTTGGCGCGCTGAAAACCACCAGTCGGGTCAACAAGGCACTGGCCGTCAGCTCGGCGGCGCCGCGTAATCGCTATTACGCGATCAAGGAAGCGCTGATCAATGCCATGCACGCGGTGCACATCCCCTGGCGTCTGGTGAAAGCGTCGTCTCTGGCAACGCTGAATGAAGAACTGGCGCGCTATCGCACGGTGTTCACCACCAATTACGACCTGCTCAACTATTGGGCGTTGCAGCACAACAGCGAGACCATCGACGACCTGTTCAATGCGCCGAATGCCAGTTTTGATCTGAGTGAAAGTGCCACCGACAAACCGCGTTTGCTTTACCTGCACGGCGGTTTGCACCTGGTGCGCAATCAGGACGGTACGGCGCGTAAATTGACCTCGACCGAAGGCACGCTGCTCGGCAGTTTCGCGATCAACAATACGCTCAAGACACTGGATGACGTGCCGCTGTTTGTCACTGAAGGGCCGAGCGCGGAAAAGCTGAAAACCATTCGTAGCTCGGATTATCTGTCGTTCTGCTACGCGCAGTTATTGGGCCATGGCGACAGTTTGTGCATCTTCGGCCATGCCTTGGGTGAACAGGACGCGCACATCGTGCGGGCGTTGCGCCTGGCGAAACCTGCGAGCGTGGCGATCTCGATTTATCCGCGCAGTGCGGCGTTCATCCAACATCAGAAACGGCACTACACAAAGGTGTTCGAAGGCACCGGGGTTGAGTTGCGGTTCTTCGATGCGAAGACGCACGCGCTGGGCAGCCCGAAGTTGTCGGTGCCTGTCGAGGCTTGATATAGGCCGGACTGACGCCTTCGCGAGCAAGCTCTGCTCCTACAAGGATCGCATCCCTCTGTAGGAGCAAAGCTTGCTCGCGAAGCTTTTAGCGGCCAACTCATTCCTCGGCGCTGTGCACCACCACCAGCAACTGCGCCTGCACCTCGCCCACCGATCTGATCCGATGCGGTTTCTGTGCATTGAAATGCAGCGCATCGCCGCGCTCCAGCAACACCTTCTCATTCATGAAGTCCACTTCCACCTGCCCTTCGTGAACGAACAGAAACTCCTCGCCCAAGTGCTCCTTAAAGGTCTTGTCGGTGAATTCGCTCGGCGGGTAGATGATGAACGGCAGCAGGTTGCGCTCGCTGACCTGATGGGCGAGCACCGCGTAACCGGGGCTCTGATCATTGGCCGCCAATGACTGACGTTCGTGGCTGCGCACCAGGCTGTAACTGTCGAGGCTGACGTTGTCTTCGGAGAACAACTCCTCGACTTTCACGTTCAGTGCCTTTGCCAGTTTCAACGCGGCGGCGATCGACGGAGTGTTCAGCCCGCGCTCGACCTTCGACAGATAACTCTTGGTCATGCCGGATTTCTCGGCCAATGCCTCAAGGGTTACGCCAAGTTTTTTTCTCAATAATTTCAAACGGATAGACATGCGCAGCGGTTATTCCATTGAGGAAGCGACGATTTGTGCTTGCCAATGACACTTTGTGTCATATAGCCTCTTTAGTGTCATTTGCAATCACCCAAAGGACACACACATGGCCAAGACATTAGCACTACCCAAAGACCAACTGGTCAAGCAAGCGCTGACCCAGATGCAAAAAACTCTGGCGGATAATACGTGGACAGACCGGCAAAAGCTGGCGTTGACCTGCCGGATTCTCTTTGAAAACGGTCACGACTCCGGCCTCGCCGGTCAGATCACCGCCCGAGGCCCGCAGCCCGGCACCTATTACACTCAGCAACTGGGCCTGGGCTTCGACGAAATCACCGCGGGCAATCTACTGCTGGTCAACGAAGACCTGGAAGTGCTCGAAGGCCACGGCATGGCCAACCCGGCCAACCGTTTCCACAGCTGGGTGTACCGTGCTCGACCGGACGTGAACTGCATCATCCACACCCACCCGACGCACGTTGCCGCGCTGTCGATGCTGGAAGTGCCGCTGCAGATCTCCCACATGGACCTGTGCCCGCTGTACGACGATTGCGCATTTCTCGAAGGCTGGCCGGGCGTACCGGTGGGCAATGAGGAAGGTGAACTGATTGCCGGGGCATTGGGCGACAAGCGCGCGATCCTGCTTTCACACCACGGTCAGTTGTCGACCGGCTCGACGATCGAAGAAGCTTGTGTCATCGCTCAACTGATCGAACGTGCGGCCAAGCTGCAACTGCTGGCGATGGCGGCGGGCACGATCAAACCGATCATCCCCGAGCTGGGCCGCGAAGCCCATGACTGGATCGCCAAGCCGAAACGCCACGCAGCGGCCTTCAACTATTACGCCCGGCAGAACTTGCGCCAACACGCCGATTGCCTGAACTGAAACCTGTTACGGAGAGACAACCATGTCCACTATTCACGGCATCATCGGCTACACCATCACCCCGTTCAGCGCCAATAGCGAAACCCTCGATCTGCCGGCCCTCGGCCAATCGATCGATCGCCTGATCGACAGCGGCGTCCACGCCATCGCCCCACTGGGCAGCACCGGCGAAGGTGCTTATCTGAGCGATGCGGAGTGGGATCAGGTCGCCGAGTTCAGCATCAAACACGTGGCCAACCGTGTGCCGACCATTGTCAGCGTCTCCGACCTGACCACCGCCAAAGCCGTGCGTCGTGCACGTTTCGCCGAAGCCCATGGCGCGGACGTCGTGATGGTGCTGCCGGCCTCGTACTGGAAACTCAGCGAAGCGGAAATACTCGCCCATTACCGTGCAATCGGCGACAGCATCGGCGTGCCAATCATGCTTTACAACAACCCGGCCACAAGCGGCACCGACATGTCGGTCGAACTGATTCTGCGCATCGTCAACGCCGTGGAAAACGTAACCATGGTCAAGGAGAGCACCGGCGACATCCAGCGCATGCACAAGCTGCATCTGCTCGGCGAGGGTCAAGTGCCGTTCTACAACGGCTGCAATCCGCTGGCGCTGGAAGCGTTCGCCGCCGGGGCGAAAGGTTGGTGTACGGCGGCACCGAACCTGATCCCGCAACTGAATCTGGATCTTTATGACGCGGCCATGGCCGGCGACCTGGATCGGGCGCGGGACCTGTTCTACCGCCAGTTGCCGTTGCTGGACTTCATTCTCAAGGGTGGTTTGCCGGCGACGATCAAGGCCGGGCTGCGTGCCACCGGGCTGGAAGCGGGCGAACCCCGCTTGCCGGTGTTTCCATTGAGCGAAACCGGGCGTGGTCAGCTGCAGACAATCCTCAAAACCCTGCGCTGATTCTTCCTGACACAACACAAAATCCTGCAGGAGCTACGGCACGCTGCGATCTTCTGATCTGGCTTTTTTAAAATCAAAAGATCGCAGCCTCGTTTCACTCGACAGCGCCTACAGGGATTTGTGTTCTTCAGAGCACCGGCAACGTTTTGTCCTTGATGCTCTTCGTCGGCCCGTTGGCCTTGACGCTGGCGATGCCTTTGTCGCACGCGGCGGCGGAGGAATATGATTCGCTGCTGCCGATGATCTGATGGTTGGCAGCCTTGAGATTGAAGTACGGATGACCGTCCTTGGTCGACTTCTTCTCGTAGCGCTCATCCAGCGGGCTGTTGGTCTGCACTGCGGCAATGCCGTTTTCAGCGGCGCTGCGGGTGGTGTACAGCTCGCTGGTCAGAATCGTTTCGGCATTCGCCGCTTTCAGCACAAACCTGAACTGGCCGTTGCTGCTTTTACTCAATTCGTACCATCCGGACATGTTGCTGCTCCTGTCGATTGAACCCTCGACAGTAAAGACGGTTTCGACGGTTTGGCCACCGCTGGATAAGCGCTGCAATCGCCAACATGACAAATGACAATAATTCTCGATATCATCCGCAACTTTCTGCGCCCCCGCTTCGTCGAGAAGGAAATCCATGCCCCGCCTCACGCCCGATCCTCTGTCGGCTGATTCATTTCGCCGGTGTTACGGGGACATCCTGCATTACCTGCGCAAACGCACGGAAAACCCCAGCGACGCGGCGGACATGACCCAGGACGTATTCACCCAATGGCTCGACTATCGCGATCGGGCCAAGGTCGAGCAACCGCGCGCCTTCCTGTTCCAGATGGCGCGCAATCTGCTGCGTGATCACTGGCGTCGGCAGAAAGTACGGCACATCGTCCAGCCCAATCACGACAGCGATGTCGAACCGGCCACCGATGAGCAACACGATCCGATGGCAGCGGCGCAGCGCCAGCAACGGCTGGAGCATCTCAAGGAAGTATTGGCAGAACTCTCGCCACGTCGGCGCGAGGCCCTTATGCTGCACCGCTTTGAAGGCTTGAGTCAGGCGCAGATTGCCGAGCGCATGGGGATATCGCTGAGCATGGTGGAGAAACACATCGCCTTCGCACTGATGCATTGCAAGCAACGCCTGGAGCAGGACAACGGCAAGGAGCAGCCAGAATGAACCGCCCCCACGAAGCCGACAGCGAATTGCCGGACGACAGCGTCGACGGTCAGGCCGCCGCGTGGTTCACCCGCAATCGCCAGCAACAGGGACGCGCTGTTCGTCAGGCATTCGAGCAATGGTTGCGCGAGCCGGAACATGCCAAGGCCTATCGGGCATTTGAAGAGCTGTGGGCAGACCTCGGCGAATTGCAGCAACTGAATCGGCCGACGCCGCTCAAGCTGCAAAAACCCAAAAGCCTCTGGCGCCCTGCACTGGCCGTTGCGGCGGCGTTGGTCGGCGCCGTGCTCGCCACGCAACTGGGCACTTCATACGAGATTTTCCAGGAGCAAATCGCCGCGCAATCCAAAGGCATGCGCACCGTCGAATTGCCGGACGGCAGCACGCTGTCGGTGAACGCCAACACGCAACTGCGCGTCGATTTCGACAGTCATCAGCGGCGGATCTTTTTGCAGCGTGGCCAGTTCTATGTCGACGTCGCCCCGGACAAGGAACGGCCGATGTGGGTGCAAACCGGCGACGCTACCGTGCGGGTGGTCGGCACCGGTTTTGATGTACGCCGCACCGACAAGCAACTGGTGGTCAGCGTCGCCCACGGCCAGGTCGATTTCGCACCGGACGCTCGAACGTCGTTGCTGCTCGGCGCGCGACAACAAGCCGCCGTCGATCTGGAAAGCGGCAGCGTGCAGCAGCAAACACTGGCCGTCAGCCAGGTCGCCGATTGGCGCACCGGGCATCTGTCGTTTCGCAACCGCGAACTGGCCAGTCTGGTTGATGAATTGAACCTGTATCGCGCCAAACCGGTGCTGCTGGCCAATGCAAAACTGGGACAGATCAAAGTCTCCGGCAACCTCGACGTCGAGGATCCGGACGCACTGATCGACGCCCTGCCCGCGTTGATCCCGGTGAAAACCGTGGCCCTTGCCGACGGCCGCATCCGTCTCGAAAATCGCTGACAACGCCTCATATGAGAATATTTTGCATTCGCATGTGAGGTTTTTTTGCCTGCCGCGTCTTCCTCCGGTCTGCGTTGCTGACGCAGGCCTTTTTGGCCTTTTGCCGCTCTGGGGGATTCCATGTTTCGCGTGTTTTCGCCGTACCCGCTCACCTGCCTTCGACCGACCCTGCTCGCCGCCTGCCTGGCCTTCAGCGTGCAAGCCCACGCCGAATCGATCAGCCTGCATTTGCCGGCGCAATCGATGGCGACGTCGCTGAGCCAGATCGCCCAACAGGCGAAGATTCAGTTGCTGTTCGACGAGGCGCAATTGCGCAATCTCAAGGCTCCGGCCATCGACGGCGAATTCAGTGCGGAAGCGGCGATTCGCCAGTTGCTCGACAACAGCCAGTTCGGACTGATCAAGGTCAACCAGACGTATGTGGTGCGCCCGGTGGAGTCGGTCACCAGCAGCAGCGACAGCATTCAACTCGATGCGCTCAGCGTGATCGGCACCGGCACCGAAGTCGACTCCAGCACTGTCGGCCGCTCGACGCTGACTCAGGCCGACATTGATCGCCACCAACCGAACAACATTCCCGCACTGTTGAAGACACTGCCGGGCGTGAGCATGAGCGGCTCGATGAAACCCGGAGGCCAGAAGATCAACGTCTGGGGCCTGGGCGAGGCCGAAGACGTACCGATGACACTCGACGGCGCAAGCAAAAGCGGCTTCGAGCGCTATCAGCAAGGGACCATTTTCATCGAGCCGGAGCTGATCAAAAGCATCGAAGTGGAAAAAGGTCCGCACTCGCTGTTCACCGGCAACGGCGGCTTCGGTGCCACCGTGCACATGGAAACCAAAGATGCCCCGGACTTGCTGCAAGAAGGCCGCAATAGCGGTGCGATGGTCAAATATGGCTACGCCAGCAACGACCATCAACAGACTTACACGGGAGCCGTATTCGGTCGCACCGACGACGGGCGCGCCGACGCGCTGGTGTACCTGACCAAGCGCGATGGCGACGACATGAAGCTCGCCGACAACCTGCCCGACCCTGACCACAACTATCCGCGCAACCCCAAGCGCCTGCCCAACAGTGCCCAGGATGTCGACGGTCAACTGGTCAAAGTCAATCTGCACCTGACCGATGAGCACAGCGCCGGTCTGTCGTACTCGCACTCGGAAAGCCAGCGCTGGACACCTTTTTCCTCCGCCTCTTACCCGAGCCCGCCGAGCGCGTTCAACATCCAGAAATACGGTTACGAAGGCGCGCTGAAACGGTTTCTGGCCAACCGCGAAACGCTCGACACCACCTGGTCCGGTTTCTACCAGTACCAGCCGCTGGACAACCGCTTGATCGACATGAAGTTGAGCTACTCGCAATCCGACACTGACCAGACCGACGAGCGTGACGCTACTGCGTTTTTCCAGCCGGCCTCCGGCGGTCGCAAAATGGACACGGCTTACCAGGATCGCGTCATCGAGCTGCGCAACATCAGCCTGTTCGAAACCGGCGCCTTGTCCCACGCGGTGACCACGGGCGCACAAATCCGCAAACACAGCCGTGACACGGACATGTGGATGCCGGGCGCCGCCTACGATGTGCCGAAGTACAACTTTGGCCACTTCCAACCGTATTTCATGCCCACGGGCAAGGTCGACACCAACAGTTTTTACCTGCAAGACGCGATCACCTTGGGCGATTTCACCCTGACGCCGTCGGTGCGTTACGACCACGTACGCAACCGTGGCGAAGCCAACGACGCGCCGTATTACAGCAGCCCGAATCCAGCCATGGGCCACGATTACAGCGACCGCACCTACACCGGTTGGTCGCCACGTTTGTCGGCATTCTGGAAGGTGACACCGGACACGGCGTTCTTCGTCGACTACAGCAAAACCTGGCGCGCTCCGGTGATCGACGAGCAGTACGAAGTCCAGGGTCTCGGCAACCGCACCGCGACCAGCGTCGACCTCGACCCGGAACGCATCACGGGCTGGCGCGCCGGTAACATCAGCCACTTCTCCAATGTGTTCACCGACAACGACAACGTGCAGATTCGCACCACGCTGTATCGCAACAAGATCGACGACGAGATCTTCAAGGCCACCGGGGTCGGCTGTCAGAATCAGGCGATCAAGGGCGGCACGATCGATTCGGACTGCAAAGGCTCGGGCCCGATGAGCAACTACCGCAACATCGGCAGCCTGACCATCAAGGGCTTCGAAGTCGAAAGTTTCTACGACTCGACCTACCTGTTTGGCTCGCTCTCCTACTCGTGGATGACCGGCAAGCACGAAGGTGCCTACACCAATCCATGGGGCCCGGACGTCTGGGCACGCGACATTCAGCCGGCCAAATGGGTGGCGGTCATGGGCGTGAAGATTCCGGGTTGGGATGCGCAAGTGGGCTGGCAGGGTGAGTTCGTGCGCCAGACCGATCGCTTGCCGAGCGATCGCTACAGCGGTGGCAAGAACACCTTGGGTGACGTGTACTACGACCAATACGCCAACGACCGCTACAACGTGCAGGGCCTGTTCGCCAACTGGAAACCGCAGCAGCCTTACCTCAAGGGCACCGAGGTCAACCTGACCATCGACAACCTGTTCAACGAAAGCTACCGCCCGGAGCTGAGCGGCGACCTGGCTTATAGCCAGGGGCGCAATGCCAAGGTGAGTGTGACTCGGTTTTTCTGAGCCAGAATTTTCGGTGTCTGCGCCGGCCCCATCGCGAGCAGGCTCAGTCCTACAGTCAGAATGCGTTCCCCTGTAGGAGTGAGCCTGCTCGCGATAGTGTCACCCCGGTCTGGACTATTTCACTCCGGCCCGCACCACCGACAACTCCGGCGCACTCACTCGCCGCTGACTCAGATAGCGCATACAACTCACGCGCAAGAACGACGCAAAATTCACCACCTCCCCGCGATAATCCATCACCTCTTCATACAGCTTGGCGATCAATTGATTGGTGGTCATGCCATCGACTGCGGCGATCTCGCTGAGAATGTCCCAGAACTGATTTTCCAGGCGCAATGTCGTCACCACACCACAGATGCGCAGCGAGCGGGAGCGCGACTCGTAGAGAATCGGGTCGGCCTTGACGTACAGCTCGCACATGGGCGAATCCTCGTTACAGGGTGATTTTAGTGCCGAGCAAACCCAGGAAACCGGCGAGCCAGCTCGGATGCGCCGGCCATGCCGGGGCAGTGGCCAGATTGCCTTGAACGTGGCCAGCAGTCACCGCAATGTCGATGTACGTACCGCCCGCCAGTCGCACTTCCGGGGCGCAGGCCGGATAAGCGCTGCACTCGCGACCTTCGAGAACGCCAGCCGCTGCCAGCAGTTGTGCGCCATGGCAGACCGCGGCGATGGGCTTGCCGGACTTATCGAAGGCACGCACCAAATCGAGAACTTTTTCGTTGAGGCGCAGGTATTCCGGGGCACGACCGCCGGGGATCAGCAGCGCGTCGTAATCGGCCTCGCGGGCGTTGGCGAAATCGAAGTTGAGGGCGAACAGGTGACCGGGCTTTTCGCTGTAGGTCTGGTCGCCTTCGAAATCATGGATCGCAGTGCGCACGGTGTTGCCCGAGGCTTTGTCCGGGCACACGGCGTGAACAGTGTGGCCGACCATTTGCAGCGCCTGGAACGGCACCATCACTTCGTAGTCTTCGACGAAATCGCCGACCAGCATCAGGATCTTTTTCACGGCCATGGGGAGGACTCCTCTGGAGAATACTTGGGAGTATTCAAGGTAGACCTTATCCGCAGGGCGAGGTAATAACTGACTACTACACACGCTCTGTGGCGAGGGGATTTATCCCCGTCGGGCTGCGAAGCGGCCCCCTGCGGTCTGTCATTGAGACCCTACATTCAGGATTTACGACTGCTGCGCAGCCGATCGGGGATGAATCCCCTCGCCACAAGGGATTGCCCGCAACTGTACGGATAAGTCCGTGCCTAGCTGTAACAGCCCGAACTCCGCGGATTATGGCTAGATGAGGACACTTTCCAGCCACCTCTATATCTGGTTCCCATCATGTCCTCGCGCGAAAACACCGGCATGGCCCTCGGCCTGCTCGGGGTTGTGATTTTCAGCCTCACTCTGCCCTTCACCCGCATCGTGGTGCAGGAACTGCATCCGCTGCTCAACGGTTTGGGCCGCGCATTGTTCGCGGCAATTCCGGCGGCGTTGCTGTTGTTATGGCGCCGCGAGAAGTGGCCGACCTGGCAGCAGATCAAAGGCCTGAGCCTGGTGATTGCCGGCGTGATTCTCGGGTTCCCGGTGCTGTCGGCCTGGGCGATGCAGACCTTGCCGGCGTCCCACGGTGCGTTGGTCAATGGCCTGCAACCCTTGTGCGTGGCGCTGTATGCCGCGTGGCTGTCCCATGAGCGTCCGTCGAAAGCTTTCTGGGCCTGTGCCGCATTGGGTAGCGCGCTGGTCCTGGGTTATGCGCTGTACAGCGGGGCTGGCAGCATTCAGGCCGGGGATTTGCTGATGCTCGGCGCGATTGCCGTGGGTGGTCTGGGTTACGCCGAGGGTGGCCGCCTGGCCAAGGAAATGGGTGGTTGGCAGGTGATCTGCTGGGCGCTGGTGCTGTCGACGCCGCTGCTGATCGGGCCGGTGCTTTATCTGGCGTTACAACATCAGGGGACGGTCTCGGCGAAAGCCTGGTGGGCGTTCGGCTACGTCGCACTGTTTTCGCAGTTCCTGGGATTCTTCGCCTGGTACGCCGGGCTGGCGATGGGCGGGATCGCGCGGGTGAGTCAGATCCAGTTGCTGCAAATCTTCTTCACCATCGCGTTTTCGGCGATGTTCTTTGGTGAACATGTCGAGCCGATTACCTGGGTGTTTGCTTGCGGGGTGATTGCGACCGTCATGCTCGGCCGTAAAACCGCCGTGCGTCCCGCCCAACCCGCAACCGCATAACCGGATGAACACATATCCCTGTAGGAGCTGCGGCACGCTGCGATCTTTTGATTTTCAAGATCAAAAGATCGCAGCGTGCCGCAGCTCCTACAGGGAATGATTCAGGCCAGGTAACCGTCGGCGCGCAGCAAGGTTTCCAGGCAGTGTTCGCTGATGTGGTAGAACGCCTTCAATTCCTCAATCTTCACCAACAGCTGAGCGGGGTCGACCGGCTCGGCGCGTTTGACCGCCAGAATCATCTTGTTCTTGTTGGTGTGATCCAGCGAGATGAACTCGAACACCTTGGTCTCGTAACCGCAAGCTTCGAGGAACAGCGCACGCAAGCTGTCAGTGACCATTTCCGCCTGCTGGCCGAGGTGCAGACCGTATTGCAGCATCGGTTTAAGCAGCGCCGGGCTCTGGATTTGCAGGCGGATCTGTTTGTGGCAGCACGGCGAGCACATGATGATCGATGCGCCTGAACGAATGCCGGTGTGGATCGCGTAGTCGGTGGCGATGTCGCACGCATGCAGGGCGATCATCACGTCCAGCTCGCTCGGCGCGACGCTGCGCACATCACCGCACTTGAACACCAGCCCCGGATGATCCAGTTTCGCCGCGGCAGCGTTGCACAGGTTGACCATTTCCTCTCGCAGCTCGACGCCGGTGACTTCGCCATCAGCCTTCAAGGTGTTGCGCAGGTAGTCGTGAATGGCGAATGTCAGATAGCCCTTGCCCGAACCGAAATCCGCGACCCGCACCGGTTTGTCCAGCGCCAGCGGTGACGAGGTCAGCGCATGACTGAACACTTCGATGAACTTGTTGATCTGCTTCCATTTGCGCGACATGGCCGGGATCAGCTCATGCTGCGCATTGGTCACGCCCAGATCCTTGAGAAACGGCCGACTCAGTTCGAGAAAACGGTTTTTCTCGCGGTTATGTTCCGCGGATGGCGCTTCGCGTAATTGCTGAGGTTTGCTCTTGAACAGCGAAGCCTTGCCCTTTTTGCTGTATTCGAGCTGCGCTTCGTCAGTCACAGCGAGCAAATGCGCATTTTTGAACGACGCCGGCAACAACGCGGCAATCGTTGCCACACCTTCGACCAGCGGCAGGTTCTTGGTGATGTCGCGGGTCTTGTAGCGATAGACGAAGGACAGGTTCGGCTGCGCCTTGACCGTCACCGCTTTGATGATGACCCGTTGCAGCTCCGCCTCTTCACCGACGTACTTGGCTAGCACCAGTTTGATGAAGCCGTTCTGGTCGAGGCTGGTTTGCAGCAGCTCGATGAACTGGGCGTGGTGATCGGGCGCGGATTGCGCGGTTGCGGCGGTAACGGACATGAACAAGCGGCCTCGGGCGGGCGAAATCGGGAATGGCGGGTATTTTAGGGGGGATGGGGGTTGGGGACACGCTCTTATTTACCCAACGGCATAAATCCTGTGGCGAGGGGATTTATCCCCGTTCGGCTGCGCAGCAGTCGCAAAACCTGAACACTCGGTATGCCTGGAGAAACCGCAGGTTTGGGGGCTGCTTCGCTGCCCAACGGGGATAAATCCCCTCGCCACAGGGAACTGATGATCAGGCCAACACCACCAACCGATTCGGCAACTCATTCCTCACCTGCGTCACCGGCACATGCACCTTCAACAACTCCCCACACGCCTCGACACACTGCACAAACCCTTCCAGCGTGCGCCCTTGCCTGACCTGCTCGGTAAACGCCGCGACAATCGCATCCCAACTCTTGTTGTCCAAACGACTGGAAATCCCCTCATCCACCAGAATCTCCACGTACCTTTCCGCCTCGCAGACAAAAATCAGCATGCCGGTACTGCCCACCGTGTGATGCAGGTTCTGCTCGAGGAACTGCCGTCGCGCCAGGTTCGACGCGCGCCAGTGGCGCACACGGCGCGGGACCAGATGGGGGGTGATCTGCGGTAGGCGAAACAGCAGGCACAACACAATGAACGTGCCCCATTGCACCAGCAGCAGGTTGTGCAGGGTCAACCAACCGGTCAGGTAGTGCACGATCCCCGGCACCATCAGCGCCAGCAGGCTGGCCCACAACAGCGGGATGTACGCGTAGTCGTCGGCGCGCGCGGCCAGCACCGTCACCAGTTCGGCGTCGGTGTCGCGCTCGACCCGGGCAATCGCCTCGGCGACTTTGCGTTGTTCGTGCTCACTCAGTAATGCCATGTCGAAAGTGCCTGATCATTGTTGTTATGTACTCACCAGCCGCCGGACGAACCGCCGCCGCCGAAACTGCCCCCGCCGCCGCTGAAGCCCCCGCCTCCACCGCCGCCACCGAAACCTCCACCGCCGAAACCGCCACCACCGGAGCCGCCCCGGCCGGCGGGAAGGATACCGAGCATCTGGAAGACAAACACGGCCAGGATGAACAACATCAGTAAAAGCACGAACAAACCCGGATGCCGCGAGATGAAATCATCGGCAGGATCACCGTTCGATTCATACACCGTCGACGGCTCGTCCAGCGGATTGCCGCCCAGCACCACCAGCATCGCCGCGACACCGTCGCTGATGCCTTTGCTGAAGTTGCCGGTCTTGAACGCGGGCGTGATGACTTGATGGATGATCACCGAGGTCTGCGCATCAGTCAGCCGGTCTTCCAGGCCATAACCGACCTCGATGCGCACTTTGCGCTCGTCACGGGCGACGATCAGCAGCGCGCCGTTGTTCTTGTCCTTCTGACCGATGGCCCAGTGTCGGCCGAGTTGAACGCCGTAATCCTCGATGGTGGTGCCTTGCAGATCCGGCAGCGTGACCACGACCAATTGCTCGCCGGTCGCCTGCTCGTGCGCCTGCAACTGCTGGCTCAGCTGCGCGCGCACCGACGGCTCGATCATCTGCGCTGCGTCCACCACCCGACCGCTCAGCGCCGGGAACGTCAACTCGGCCTGAGCGCTGGCGGCGAACAACCACAGCATCAGCACCAGCCCCACTTTCAACACACGCATGGGCAACCCCGGATCAGAATTTCACTTCCGGGGCTTTTTCTGCGCCGGGTGTGGTGGCCTCGAAGGTCGCGCGAATCGGCAGGTCGCTGTACATCACGCTATGCCAGAGGCGACCGGGGAAGGTGCGGATTTCGGTGTTGTATTTCTGCACCGCCAGAATGAAATCGCGTCGCGCCACGGCGATACGGTTTTCGGTGCCCTCAAGCTGTGATTGCAGGGCGAGAAAGTTCTGGTTGGCCTTCAAATCCGGATAACGCTCGGAGACCACCATCAAACGGCTCAACGCGCCGGTCAACTGATCCTGCGCCTGCTGGAACTGCTTGAGCTTTTCCGGGTTGTCGAGGGTGCTGGCATCGACCTGAATCGACGTCGCCTTCGCTCGCGCCTCGATCACCGCCGTCAGGGTTTCCTCTTCATGCTTGGCATAACCCTTCACCGTCTCCACCAGATTGGGAATCAGGTCGGCGCGGCGCTGATACTGGTTTTGCACCTGGCCCCACGCCGCTTTCGCCTGCTCATCGAGGGTCGGAATATTGTTGATGCCACACGCAGTCAACAGCGTCGCCAGCAGCAACAACGTGGCGACCTGCAAACGCGAGCGGTGGGTTGGACTGACATTCATCGCAGTGATGCTCCCTGACACATTTCATTATAAAAATCGAGCGCGAAACATTCGCAGCCGTCTCTTGGGGCATAATCGGCCCCGCCACTGGATTGCGACGGGCCAATGGGCTAAAAAGTGCCCTGCGCGTTCACGCTGCCGAGTGTCGGCTGTCGTTTTTGGCTCGGTGTTTTTGAGCCTGCACCCGAACAACAATAGTCGCTCCCTAAATTTTGGCTGGCCGGTGTTTCATCGCCGCTTGGGCCCTTGAGAAAAATATTCATGAAGAAGCTGTGTTTGCTGGGTCTGTTCGTCAGCCTGGCCAGTCATCAAGTATTGGCCGCCACGACCCCGGTACCCCTGGAAAACAAGGACGCGTTCATCAGCAACCTGATGAATCAAATGACCCTCGACGAGAAGATCGGCCAGTTGCGCCTGATCAGCATCGGCCCGGAAATGCCCCGCGAGTTGATCCGCAAAGAGATCGCCGCCGGTAACATCGGTGGCACGTTCAACTCGATCACCCGCCCGGAAAACCGGCCGATGCAAGACGCGGCGATGCGCAGCCGTCTGAAGATCCCGATGTTTTTCGCCTATGACGTGATCCACGGTCACCGGACAATTTTCCCGATTCCACTGGCACTGGCGTCGAGCTGGGACATGGACGCGATCGGTCAGTCCGGCCGCGTCGCCGCCAAAGAAGCCGCCGCCGACAGCCTCGACATTACCTTCGCGCCAATGGTCGACATCTCCCGCGATCCGCGCTGGGGCCGCAGCTCCGAAGGTTTCGGTGAAGACACCTATCTGACCTCGCGCATTGCCGGGGTCATGGTTCGCGCCTATCAGGGCGCCACACCGAGCGCGGCCGACAGCATCATGGCCAGCGTCAAGCATTTCGCCCTGTACGGCGCCGTTGAAGGTGGTCGCGACTACAACGTCGTCGACATGAGCCCGGTGAAAATGTATCAGGACTACCTGCCACCCTACCGCGCCGCGATTGACGCTGGCGCGGGCGGCGTGATGGTCGCACTGAACTCGATCAACGGCATTCCGGCCACCGCCAACACCTGGCTGATGAACGATCTGCTGCGCAAGGACTGGGGCTTCAAGGGCCTGGCGGTCAGCGACCACGGTGCGATCTTCGAACTGATCAAGCACGGCGTCGCTCGCGACGGTCGTGAAGCGGCGAAGCTGGCGATCAAGGCCGGCATCGACATGAGCATGAACGACACCCTGTACGGCAAAGAGCTGCCGGGGCTGCTCAAGTCCGGCGAGATCGAACAGCAAGACATCGACAACGCGGTGCGCGAAGTGCTCGCGGCCAAGTACGACATGGGCTTGTTCAAGGATCCGTACCTGCGCATCGGCAAGGCTGAAGATGATCCGGCCGACACCTACGCCGAAAGCCGTCTGCACCGCGCCGACGCACGCGAAGTGGCGCGCCGCAGTCTGGTCCTGCTGAAGAACCAGAACGAAACCCTGCCGCTGAAGAAATCGGCGAAAATCGCGCTGGTCGGCCCGTTGGCCAAGGCACCGATCGACATGATGGGCAGTTGGGCTGCAGCGGGTAAACCGGCGCAGTCGGTCACTCTGTTCGATGGCATGAGTTCGGTGATCGGTGACAAATCGAACCTGATCTACGCCCGTGGCGCCAACATCACCAGCGACAAGAAAGTCCTCGATTACCTGAACTTCCTCAACTTCGATGCACCGGAAGTGGTCGATGATCCTCGCCCCGCCAACGTGCTGATCGACGAAGCGGTAAAAGCCGCCAAAGAGGCTGACGTTGTCGTTGCCGCGGTGGGCGAATCCCGTGGCATGTCGCACGAGTCCTCCAGCCGCACCGACCTGAACATTCCGGAAAACCAGCGTGAGTTGATCCGCGCCCTGAAGGCCACCGGCAAGCCGTTGGTGCTGGTGTTGATGAACGGCCGTCCACTGACCATTCTTGAAGAGAACCAGTCGGCTGACGCGATTCTGGAAACCTGGTTCAGCGGCACCGAGGGCGGCAACGCCATCGCCGACGTGCTGTTCGGCGACTACAACCCGTCGGGCAAACTGCCGGTGACGTTCCCGCGTTCCGTGGGCCAGATCCCGACGTACTACAACCACCTGAGCATTGGCCGGCCGTTTACACCGGGCAAGCCGGGCAACTACACCTCGCAGTATTTCGATGACACGACTGGGCCGCTGTTCCCGTTCGGTTATGGTCTGAGCTACACCGACTTTGCCCTGAGCGACATGGCGCTGTCGTCGACCACGCTGAACGCCACCGGCAAGCTCGACGCCAGCGTCATGGTGAAAAACACCGGCAAGCGGGACGGCGAAACCGTGGTGCAGTTGTACATTCAGGACGTCACCGGCTCGATGATCCGCCCGGTGAAAGAACTGAAGAACTTCCAGAAAATCCTGCTCAAGGCTGGCGAACAGAAAGTCGTGCACTTCACCATCAGCGAGGATGACTTGAAGTTCTACAACGCCCAGCTCAAATACGCGGCCGAACCTGGCAAGTTCAACGTGCAGATCGGCCTGGATTCGCAGGACGTGACGCAGCAGAGCTTCGAGTTGCTGTAACAGCGAGCACACCGCAAAACACCTGTGGGAGCGAGCCTGCTCGCGAAAGCGGTCATTCAGATAAACAATTGCTGACTGGCACACCGCCTTCGCGAGCAGGCTCGCTCCCACATTGGTTCAGGGTGTATTCAAAATCGATCTTTAGCCGCGGCGGTCGAGGATATTGACCACCACCCGATCCACCCAGCCCCAGATCCGCTGCTTCACCCGCCGCCACAACGGCCGGCGCTGCCACGCCTCCAGACTCACCAACTGGCTCAGCCCGAAGTCCTTCACAAAACTCGCTTGCACCGCTGCCGTCAACGACGGGTCCAGTGCCTCCAGGTTCGCCTCCAGATTGAAGCGCAAATTCCAGTGATCGAAGTTGCACGAACCGATGCTCACCCAATCGTCCACCAGCACCATTTTCAGGTGCAGGAAACACGGCTGGTATTCGAAGATCTGTACTCCGGCCTTGAGCAGGCGCGGGTAATAGCGATGCCCGGCGTAACGCACTGACGGGTGATCGGTGCGCGGCCCGGTCAGCAATAAGCGTACGTCGACACCGCGCGCGGCCGCCTTGCGCAGTGAGCGGCGAATTTTCCAGGTTGGCAGGAAATACGGCGTGGCCATCCAGATGCGTTGCTGCCCGCTGTTCAAGGCGCGGAACAGCGATTGCAGAATATCCCGATGCTGGCGGGCATCAGCGTAAGCCACGCGGCCCATGCCTTCGCCCTTGTCCGGCGTGCGCGGTAAGCGCGGCAGCCCAAAATGCGCGGCCGGGCGCCAGGCACGACGATAGCGGTTGGCGATCCATTGGCGGTCGAACAGCAATTGCCAGTCGATCACCAGCGGGCCGCTGATCTCGACCATCACTTCGTGCCATTCGCTGGTGTCGTGGCCCGGCGTCCAGAACTCATCGGTAACGCCAGTGCCGCCAACCATCGCCAGACGCTGATCGATCAGCAGCAACTTGCGGTGATCACGATAGAAATTACCGACCCAGCGCCGCCAGTTCAGCCGATTGTAGAAACGCAGTTCGACCCCGGCATTGACCAGGCGCTGACGCAGCGTGAGGGTAAACGCGAGACTGCCGTAATCATCGAACAGGCAACGCACGCGCACGCCCCGCTCGGCGGCCACCACCAGCGCCTGCACGATGGTTTCGGCACAGGCGCCGGCCTCGACCAGGTACAGCTCAAGCTCTATCTGCTCCTGGGCGCCGAGAATCTGCTCAAGCATGCGCGGGAAGAATTGCGGGCCGTCGATCAATAACTCGAACCGGTTGCCGTCACGCCACGGGAACACCGCGCCGCGCATGTCAGCGCGCCGTGAAGATCAGCACCGCACCCACCGGCACCGACAGACTGATGGCCGACAAACCGGCCAGTTTGCGCAAGTTTTCCAGCCCCGGCGCGAGGTCGAAATCCTCGGCGTTGAGCACCACTGGCTCCAGCGTCACCACTTGAAAGCGTCGGTCATCGAGGCGGGTCGCCAACAGCTCTGCCGGGTATTGATGTTGTTTGCCGTGCAGGTTTACGGTCAGCGGCAGGCGCAGTTCAAGTTGCGCGCCGGGGGCCAGGTCGTTGATCGGGCGCAGATCGATTTGCGTGGTGATGGTCGCTTCGGGGAATTGCTCAATCTGGAACAGCTCTTTGCGCATGCGCTCGTCGCGCAGGGGGATGCCGCTGTTGATCGAGTCCAGCTCGACTTCGACTTCGGCGCGACCGTCGGGGTCGACCTTGCCGTGCAGCACCAGAAAGCGCTGCACCTCGGAAATATTGGCGTTTTTTGTGCTGACGAACGACAGCCGCGATGACTCGCCGTCGAGATACCAATTGGCTTGCACCGGCAGCGCGACGGCGGCCAGCAGCAGGCTGGACAGGGATGCAATGAGGGAGCGGTTGAACATTGAGGACTCGTGGGGGCGATAAACCTGCACGAACCTTAACCGGACGTGGCGTTTATGCAAACTTTCAATCACCACCTATCTATCTGCCGGTGAAGTCTTGTGGTGAGGGGATTTATCCCCGACCGGCTGCGCAGCAGTCGCAAACCTGAGGATTGGTTCTGAATGACACACTGCTGGGGCCGCTTCGCAGCCCATCGGGGATAAATCCCCTCACCACAGGGATTGGGTGTGATCAGGGATTGAGGCGGCAGCCCTGGCGTTCGCTTTGCCACTGGGCGCGGTGGCTGCGCCCCATGCCGCTGACGGTGATGGTTTTACTGGCGGGGTCATCGGTGAATGCGCTGGTTGGCAGCCATTGTTTTACGTAGCCACGGCAATACTTGGCATCGTTGTTCATCACGTAGCGGCACGAACAATATTCCTTGGCGGTGTAGGCGCTGATGATGTCCGGGAAGGCCCACAAATTTTCACGTTCGTAGACAATCCAGCCCAGCAGAAGAACTAGCAGCAACAGCAAAAAGCGCTTCATGGCCGCACCGCCTTCAGCACACGTTTGAGCAACTCGTTATGTCGGTAGCTGCCATCGCGATCATCGCCATAACGCACGATCACCAGTTTCTCGCTGGGAATCACATACAGCGCCTGCCCCCAATGGCCGAGGGCAGCGAAGGTATCGGGCGGCGCCTCGGGCCACGGAGACTCCGCGCCATCTACCGCTCGATTGAGCCACCACTGTCCGCCGGGCACGGCTTCGTCCTGATGGGCCTTGTAACCCTTGAAGGGTGTCAGGTTGAACGCCACCCAATCCTTGGGCAGCAACTGCTGGTCATCCCAGCGTCCATCACGAGCCATCAGCAGCCCGACCCGCGCCAGATCCCGCGCAGAGAGATAGGCATAAGACGAGGCGACAAAGGTGCCGTTGGCATCGGTTTCCCACACGGCGTGACGAATGCCCAAAGGCTCAAACAAAGCAGCCCACGGATAGTCGGGATAGCGCTGCGGGCCAACGATGTTTTTCAGTGCGGCGGCGAGCAGATTGCTGTCGCCGCTGGAGTAACGGAACGCCTGCCCCGGCGTGGCATAACTGTCGTGCTCGGCAGTGAACGCGGCCATATCGCGATGACCACGGGTGTAGAGCATCGCCACCACCGAGGATTTCAGCGGCGCATATTCGTAGTCTTCTTGCCAGTCGATGCCGGAGGCCCAGTGCAGCAGGTCGGCGATCTTTATCTCCGGGTGTTTAGCCAGTGGCGGGTAGAACTTTGCAGCGGGATCTTCGAGTTTGAACAGGCCTTCGCCGTACGCCACACCGAGGACGGCGGCCATCAGGCTTTTGCTGATCGACCAGGTCAGGTGTGGGGTTTGCGCGCTGGTTGGGCCGGCGTAGCGCTCGTAGATGATCTGGCCGTCGCGGATGATCAGCAGCGCATCGGTGCGGATGCCTTGGCGGGTGTTGTCATCGCGCGGAGGGAAGGCGTAGGCCTCAAGGTCTTTAATCACCTTGATCTGAGGGCCGACCGACCATTGCTCGCCGGGCCACTGCTCATTGGAGGCTTGAACCGTGAAGCTGATCAGCAGCAGAAACAGGGACAGGCCTTTGAACATGGTGAGGGCTCTAGGGGAGAACCTGCTGAGGGTAGTCGCAGTAGATGACAGATGTGTGGTGATGTTGAGGCCGCCTTCGCGAGCAGGCTCGCTCCTACAGTTTGATCGCATTCCAACTGAAGAAACTCGGTTAACTGTGGGAGCGAGCCTGCTCGCGAAGAGGCCGGTCAGGCCTGCGCCAAGGCCTTGGCCAGCCGCTTGGCCCTGGCCCCCGAAGCCAGTTGCATCACCGACTGATCGCGCTGCCACATCGCCGCCCACTCCGGATTGCCGCCGGCCAACACTTGATCGATCTCCGGTTTCAACGATTCGAACTGCGCAAACAACCCAGCCAACAACACATGCCCAGCCGGATTGTTCGGCGGTTGCCGACTGGCCTCGGCGCATCCGGCCAACAGCGCCAGCAAACGCAATTGCAGCGCCTGTGGCCAATCGCTGTCCTGCCCGACGCCATACAACCACGCCGTCATCGCGCTCAACACATAGACATCTTCAAGGGTGCGAAACGGCTTCACGTAAGCGTCCCAACCATCGCCGGCGAGCAACTCGCACAACGCGCCATCAAGGTGCAACCGACCATGACTGATCTCCGGCATCAACGGCAGTGCCGGCAGTTTTTCCACCGTGACACCGGGTTCGCCGGGATACACCACGGCCAGACTCAAACGCGGCGTTGCACCGGGCTCTTCACTGCGCGCAGCAATCAACAACCAGTCCGCGGCATCGCCAGCGGTGACGAAATCCTTGCGGCCACTCAACCGTAAATCGGTCAACCGCGTGTGCATGTCGGCAGGTCGCAGACTGCGCTGTTCGGTCGCACACAACGCGCCCAGGCTCAGCGGCGCACTCGGCCACAACATGCGCAACGCCGCTTGATAACCGACCAGAAACGCCAAGCCCGGCGTCGCCATCCGCCGCCCACCCGCCACCGCCAACTCGAACGGCGTGACGCTGCCCAGTTGATGCAGCAACGTCGCAAACCCCTCGGCAAGGTCAGCGACGGCGGGCAATCGTTGGCGACTTTGCAGCAGATCTGGCCAGGGCATAAGAGGCTCCTCGTGGGCTGTCATATAAGCATCACCGAACGTTCATGGCGATGACACCGGGGCTACATAGCCTGACTTTGCACAACACGGCTGCATAAAGAAAGTCGATCGGCTGCAACCCACGACGGGTTAAAGGCCCGTACGGAGATTCACATGACTCAGATCGCCCGCATCAGCGACACCGGCAATGAACGCCGCCTGCAAGCCGAACGCCTGATCGGCGCCGAGGCCTTGCAGCAAGCCCAGGCTTTGCGATTCAACGTCTTCAGCGGCGAGTTCAACGCCAAGCTGAAGGGCGCGGAACTGGGTCTGGACATGGATGATTATGATGTTCACTGCAGCCACATCGGCGTGCGTGACTTGAACACTGGCCGCTTGGTAGCGACCACCCGTCTGCTCGATCACACCGCCGCCAGCAGCCTCGGCAAGTTCTACAGCGAAGAAGAATTCAGTTTGCATGGATTGGCGCATCTGCAAGGCCCGATCCTCGAAATCGGTCGTACCTGCGTCGATCCGGCCTACCGTAACGGCGGAACGATTGCGGTGCTGTGGGGCGAGCTCGCCGAAGTGCTGAATCAGGGTGGCTACAGTTATTTGATGGGTTGCGCGAGCATTCCGATGCAGGACGGTGGCATTCAGGCCCACGCAATCATGCAGCGCCTGCGCGAACGTTATCTGTGCACCGAACACCTGCGCGCCGAGCCGAAAAAGCCGCTGCCGACGCTGGATATTCCCTCCAACGTCATCGCTGAAATGCCACCGCTGCTCAAGGCTTATATGCGCTTGGGCGCGAAGATCTGCGGCGAGCCATGCTGGGATGAAGACTTCCAGGTCGCCGACGTGTTCATCCTGCTCAAGCGCGACGAACTCTGCCCGCGTTACGCCAAGCACTTCAAGGCGGCCGTGTAATGAGCCGGCTGCGGGTGTACGCGCGAATCGCGCGAGTGCTGTTGGTGGTGTCGCTGGGATTGACCATGGCCAGCGTCTTCGGCGTATTTGAACGCATTGGCCTCGCACATTCGATGGAACGCCGTCAGCGCTGGTCGCGCTTCTTCATGGCGCGCCTGAGCAACGCCCTGCCCTTTAGAGTAAGCGTGCACGGCGAGCTGCCGAAACAGCCCATGCTGTGGGTCAGCAACCATGTGTCGTGGACTGATATTCCGCTGCTGGGCATGCTCACGCCGCTGTCGTTTCTGTCCAAAGCCGAAGTGCGCACCTGGCCGGTGGCCGGTTGGCTCGCGGCCAAGGCTGGCAGCTTGTTCATTCGTCGCGGTTCAGGCGACAGCCAGTTGATCCGCAAGCAGATGACCCGTCACCTGCAAACCGAACATGCGCTGCTGATGTTCCCGGAAGGCACCACCACCGACGGCCGTTCGCTGCGCACCTTTCATGGTCGCTTGCTGGCGGCGGCGATTGATTCCGAGGTAATGCTGCAACCGGTGGCGATTCGTTATCTGCGCGATGGCGAGATCGATACGCTGGCGCCGTTCATAGGTGACGATGACTTGTTGTCGCACCTGATGCGTCTGTTCAGCAATGATTGTGGCGATGTCGAAGTGCACCTGCTCAAGCCGATGGCCTGCCAGGGCCGCGAGCGCGCGGCGCTGGCGTTCGAGGCGCAGCAGGCGGTGCAGAAAGCGTTGTTTGGCGAAGTGGCGAAACCGGCCGAACCACGTCGCGCAGGCGCACTGATCGCCGCCTGAAAACAACACATCCCCTGTGGGAGCGAGCCTGCTCGCGAAAGCGGTGTCTCAGCCAACATACATGCTGAACGAGACGCCGCCTTCGCGAGCAAGCTCGCTCCCACATTTAGATCTTCAGTGATTCGTGGTTTTGTGCGAAGTCCTGGAGTTGTGGGTAGAAGAGCCGGAAGTCTTCACTGAGCGGCTCATACAACCGCCGCAACTCGTGCATCGCCCCCGCCAGTTCCTCCGGTCGGCTCAACCGCCGCGAGATCCCGCGCAGCACCTGCTCCAGCACTTCAAACTCCTGGTACGAACCCAGCCAGTCATTGGCCACCATGTGCGGCGCAATCTTCGCCAGTCGCTCGGGCAACTGCCGTTCATGGGTCAGCACCCGATAAACGTCAGCGGTAAAGACCTCCAGCGGTTGATCGGCGTACAACCGCCAGTCCCGCGCCAGGCAATGGTCGAAAAACACATCGATGACGATCCCGGCGTAACGCCGCCGTGTCTCGGTAAATCGCCCCAATGCGATGTCCACCAACGGATGGCGATCGGTGAATACGTCAATCCGTCGATGCAGTTGAATGGCCGCTTCCACCTCCGGCGCAAACTGCCCTTGCAGCCGACCTTTGACGAAATCGCCATACAGGCTGCCGAGTAATTGACCGGGGCGCTGGCCACCGAGGTGCAAATGTGCGAGATAGTTCATGGGCGCAGCTTAGCACCGCGCCCTGCAATCCTCACACCATCATATCGTTATAACCCGATATACCGATTTGTTCTGCCGTCAGATCAAAATCATATTGGTATATCGCGAAATACCGATTTAAAGTTCGCCTCATCGCGATATAGCGTTGTACACATCACGAGCACCCAGCCATGAACCTTGACCTCGACGAAATAATAAAAGCCCTGGCGCATCCAGTACGACGAGACATTCTCAACTGGTTGAAAGACCCCAAAGCCGAGTTTCCAGAACAGCTGCACAACCACGAGTACGGCATTTGTGCCGGACAGATCGACCAACGCTGCGGCCTGTCGCAGTCGACCGTTTCCGCGCATCTGGCGACGCTGCAACGCGCCGGCCTGATCAGCAGCCAGAAGGCGGGGCAGTGGCATTTTTTCAAACGTAACGAGGACGTGATTCAGGCGTTCCTCAGCACCCTCAGTAAAGAGCTCTGACCCTTAACGTCAGCCAGCCGACAAGGAACCCCGCATGCCCCTTTCGCTTCTCATACTCGCCTTGAGCGCTTTCGCCATCGGCACCACCGAATTCGTCATCATGGGCTTGCTGCCTGATGTGGCGGCCGACCTCGGTGTATCGATCCCCGGCGCTGGCTGGCTGGTGACCGGGTATGCCCTGGGCGTGGCCATCGGTGCGCCGTTCATGGCACTGGCCACCGCGAAGTTGCCGCGCAAGGCAGCACTGGTGGCATTGATGGGCATTTTCATTGTCGGCAACCTGCTCTGCGCACTGGCCAGTGATTACAACGTATTGATGATCGCCCGGGTAGTCACCGCGCTGTGCCACGGTGCCTTCTTCGGGATCGGTTCGGTGGTGGCGGCCAATCTGGTGCCAGCCAACAAACGTGCTTCGGCAGTGGCTTTGATGTTCACCGGTCTGACCCTGGCCAACGTTCTCGGCGTGCCACTGGGCACCGCGCTGGGTCAGGAAGCCGGCTGGCGTTCGACCTTCTGGGCGGTGACGGTCATTGGTGTGATCGCGCTGATCGGCCTGATCCGCTTCCTGCCGGCCAAGCGTGATGAGGAGAAACTCGACATGCGCGCCGAACTGGCGGCCCTCAAAGGCGCGGGGATCTGGTTGTCGCTGAGCATGACCGCTCTGTTCGCCGCGTCGATGTTCACTCTCTTTACCTACGTCGCACCGCTGCTCGGCGATGTCACTGGTGTTTCGCCAAAAGGCGTGACCTGGACCCTGCTGCTGATCGGCCTCGGCCTGACCGTCGGCAACATCATCGGCGGCAAACTGGCCGACAAGCGCCTCGGCGCCACCCTGATCGGCGTTTTCGTGGCGATGGCAGTGGTGTCCACCGTGCTGAGCTGGACGAGCGTCGCGCTGATCCCGACTGAAATCACCCTGTTCCTCTGGGCCACCGCCTCGTTCGCCGCCGTGCCGGCGCTGCAAATCAACGTCGTGACCTTCGGCAAAGCTGCGCCGAACCTGGTCTCGACCCTGAACATCGGCGCGTTCAACGTCGGCAACGCCCTCGGCGCCTGGGTCGGCGGCAGCGTCATCGCCCATGGCTTCGGCCTGACCAGTGTGCCGCTCGCAGCGGCGGCCCTCGCGGTGCTCGCCCTGCTGGTGACGCTGATTACTTTCCGTCAGAACGGCGATGCCGATCTGGCCCCTGCTACCAACTGATTAATTTTCACTTACGAGGGTTGTAGACATGGCAACTATTTTCGATCCGATCAAACTGGGCGACGTCGAGCTGGCCAACCGCATCATCATGGCGCCGCTGACCCGCTGCCGCGCTGACGAAGGGCGCGTGCCAAACGCACTGATGGCCGAGTACTACGTACAACGTGCCTCCGCCGGCCTGATCCTCAGCGAAGCCACTTCGGTCACGCCAATGGGCGTCGGCTACCCTGACACTCCGGGCATCTGGTCCAACGATCAAGTGCGCGGCTGGTCCAACGTAACCAAAGCCATTCACGGCGCTGGCGGCAAGATCTTCCTGCAACTGTGGCACGTCGGCCGGGTTTCTCATCCGTCGTACCTGAACGGTGAAGCGCCGGTTGCGCCGAGCGCCATCCAGCCTAAAGGTCACGTCAGCCTGGTGCGTCCAATGGCCGACTACCCAACCCCGCGGGCACTGGAAACCGCTGAGATCGCCGACATCGTCGACGCCTACCGCACCGGTGCCGAGAACGCCAAAGCAGCCGGTTTCGACGGCGTGGAAATCCACGGCGCCAACGGTTACCTGCTCGACCAGTTCCTGCAGAGCAGCACCAACCAGCGCACCGACAACTACGGCGGCTCCCTGGAAAACCGTGCACGCCTGCTGCTGGAAGTGACTGACGCAGCGATCGAAGTCTGGGGCGCTGGCCGTGTTGGTGTGCACCTGGCACCACGCGCAGACTCCCACGACATGGGCGATGACAACCTGGCGGAAACCTTCACCTACGTTGCTCGTGAGCTGGGCAAACGCGGCATCGCGTTCATCTGCTCCCGCGAGAAAGAAGGCGCTGACAGCCTCGGCCCACAATTGAAAGAAGCTTTCGGCGGCCCGTACATCGCCAACGAAAAATTCACCAAGGACAGCGCCAATGCATGGCTGGCCAGCGGCAAGGCTGACGCCGTCGCCTTCGGTGTGCCATTCATTGCCAACCCGGACCTGCCAGCTCGTTTGAAGGCGGATGCGCCGTTGAATGATGCGCGTCCGGAGCTGTTCTACGCGAAAGGCCCGGTCGGTTATATCGACTACCCGACGCTGTAAGCGCTATTCAGTACAAGGCAGCAGAAACGCAAAAGCCCCCGACTTGTGAGAGTCGGGGGCTTTTTTGTTGGGCGGCGCTCAGGGCCAGCGGCCAACACTCATTCACACAGACGACACAAATTCCCTACAAAATGCGTAGCTCGCTACGTATAAACTCCCGCACCGCGAACGTATATAAAAGCAGGCCAATTGACATAAGCTGTGCCAATTACGCATTTTGTTTCATTTGCGCAGGCTGGGGCTCAGGCGCAGCATATCCAACCCTGTATCGACCCAACGCTCGGCCTCGGCATGCAGCTCAAAGCTGTCCGGCGCCAGAAGCCATCCATACAGAAGGCCATCGATATAAGCATGAATGCTGATGGCCGCACGGGCAGTGTCGAGATCTTCCGGCAACTGGCCGCGATTCACCGCATTACGCAGGGTCAGCCCGATACGCAGATTGCAATCGAGACTGGCCGCCCGGCGCTGCTGGCGCAGATCGCACATTTCATCGGTGAACTCGCACTTATGAAACAGAATTTCGTTGATACGCCGGGTTTTCGGGTCCAGCGCAACTTGATGAAACAAATGAATCAGCAATTTGCGCATGCAGCCCAACGGATCGAGTTCGTCCTCGCTCTCACTGGCCTTGGCCAGCTCATCCAGCGGCTCATGCAGGCTGTCGAGCATGGCCTGGACCAGATCGGCCTTGTTGCTGAAATGCCAATAGATAGCGCCCCGGGTGACACCGGCCATGGTCGCGATGTCCGCCAACGTCGTACGAGCGACGCCCCTTTCATAAAAGGCTTTCTCTGCCGCTTCCAGGATCTGGCTGCGAGTTTCTTGAGCTTCCTCTTTGGTACGACGGACCATGGCAGTAAAACCTCAAACAGGATGTTTCAGGGATGGCTGAATATCCGCTGAATAAAGAGGGGGCGATCTCTCGTGAATCGGTTCCCCGGCCTACAATTTCTAACCTTGCAACGACTTTTGTAACAGGGTGGGTACGAAGCCAAGGTATTTACAAACAACCATGAACGTAAGTATATTCCTTAGCAAGCTACTTATCCACCCGGCAGCATTTTTTTACCCTTCCACACTTCTTGTGCGCTTTTTGCGCGCCTGACCCGAGGATCTTCATGCAATTCAAGCCAGCTGTTACCGCTCTGGTCACTGCCGTCGCCCTGGCATCGCTGCTCAGCGGATGTAAAAAGGAAGAAGCGGCACCGGCCGCTCCGCCTCCTCAGGTCGGCGTCGTCACCCTGCAACCACAAGCCTTCACCCTCACGTCGGAACTGCCGGGTCGCACCAGTGCATTCCGCATCGCGGAAGTGCGACCACAGGTCAACGGCATCATCCTCAAGCGTCTGTTCAAGGAAGGCGGCGATGTCAAAGCCGGCCAACAGCTGTATCAGATCGATCCGTCGGTCTATGAAGCAACGCTGAAAAGCGCCGAAGCCAACCTGCGTTCGACCAAGTCGATCTCTGATCGCTACAAGCAACTGGTCGATGAGCAGGCCGTGAGCCGTCAGGAATACGACACTGCCGTGTCCAACCGTCTGCAATCGGAAGCGTCCTTGCAGAGCGCGCAGATCAATGTCCGTTACACCAAGGTTTACGCGCCGATCTCCGGGCGCATTGGCCGTTCTTCGGTCACTGAAGGTGCCTTGGTCAGCAACGGCCAGACCGACGCCATGGCCGTGATCCAGCAGCTGGACCCGATCTACGTCGACGTGACGCAATCCTCGGTTGAGCTGCTGGAACTGCGCCGCGAGCTGGAAAGCGGCCGCCTGCAGAAATCCGGCGACAACTCGGCAGCGGTCAAGCTGACGCTGGAAGACGGCAGTCTGTACAAACTCGACGGTAAGCTGGAATTCTCCGAAGTGACGGTTGACCCGACTACCGGCTCGGTGACCCTGCGTGCGGTGTTCCCGAACCCGGATCACACCCTGCTGCCGGGCATGTTCGTCCGCGCCCAGTTGCAGGCAGGCGTCAACGCTGCCGCCATTCTGGCACCGCAGCAAGGCGTGACTCGCGACCTCAAAGGCACGCCGACCGCTCTGGTCGTCGGCGCCGACAACAAGGTCGAGCTGCGTCAGCTCAAGGCCAGCCGCACCGTCGGCAGCCAGTGGCTGATCGAAGACGGCTTGAAAGCGGGCGATCGTCTGATCACCGAAGGGCTGCAATACGTGCGCCCAGGTGTGCAGGTGAATCCGACCGAAGCCACCAACGTGGGCAAAAAGAACCCGGCCCCCGCTCAGGCAGCTGACAAAGCCGCTGGCGGCAAAGGGGAGTAACTCATGTCAAAATTCTTCATCGACCGTCCGATTTTCGCCTGGGTAATTGCCCTGGTGATCATGCTGGTCGGGGCACTTTCGATCCTGAAATTGCCGATCAACCAGTACCCGAGCATTGCGCCACCGGCCATTGCGATCTCCGTGACCTACCCGGGCGCTTCGGCGCAAACCGTGCAGGACACCGTGGTCCAGGTGATCGAGCAGCAGCTCAACGGTATCGACAACCTGCGTTATGTGTCCTCGGAAAGTAACTCCGACGGCAGCATGACCATCACCGCGACCTTCGAGCAAGGCACCAACTCCGACACCGCGCAGGTACAGGTTCAGAACAAGCTGAACCTGGCCACCCCGCTGTTGCCGCAGGAAGTGCAGCAACAAGGTATCCGTGTAACCAAGGCAGTGAAGAACTTCCTCCTGGTGATCGGCGTGGTGTCGCGCGACGGCAGCATGAACAAGGACGACCTGTCCAACTACATCGTGTCGAACATGCAGGATCCGATCTCGCGGACTGCCGGTGTCGGTGACTTCCAGGTCTTCGGTGCCCAGTACGCAATGCGTATCTGGCTCGACCCGGCCAAGTTGAACAAGTACAACCTGACCCCGTCTGACGTCAGCACCGCGATCTCGGCGCAGAACGTTCAAGTCTCGTCCGGTCAGCTCGGCGGTTTGCCGGCGCTGCCTGGCCAGCAACTGAACGCCACGATTATCGGCAAGACCCGTCTGCAAACTGCCGAGCAGTTCAAGGCGATTCTGCTGAAGGTCAACCAGGACGGTTCGCAGGTACGTGTCGGCGATGTCGCTGATGTCGGCCTGGGTGGTGAGAACTCGAGCATTTCCGCCCAGTTCAACGGCAGCCCGGCTTCCGGTCTGGCGGTAAAACTGGCCAACGGTGCCAACGCTCTCGACACCGCCAAAGCGCTGCGCAAGACGATTGACGACCTCAAGCCGTTCTTCCCGCAAGGCATGGAAGTGGTGTTCCCGTATGACACCACTCCGGTAGTGACCGAGTCGATCAAGGGCGTGGTTGAAACCCTGGTCGAAGCGATCGTGCTGGTGTTCCTGGTGATGTTCCTGTTCCTGCAGAACTTCCGCGCTACCGTCATCACCACGATGACCGTGCCGGTGGTATTGCTCGGTACATTCGGCATCCTCGCCGCCGCCGGTTTCAGCATCAACACCCTGACCATGTTCGGTATGGTGCTGGCCATCGGTTTGCTGGTGGACGACGCCATCGTCGTGGTGGAAAACGTCGAGCGGGTGATGGCCGAGGAAGGCCTGTCACCGAAGGAAGCAACGAAAAAGTCCATGGGCCAGATCCAGGGCGCACTGGTCGGTATCGCCCTTGTTCTGTCGGCGGTATTGCTGCCGATGGCGTTCTTCAGCGGCTCCACCGGTGTGATCTACAAGCAGTTCTCGATCACCATCGTCTCGGCCATGGCCCTGTCGGTACTGGTTGCACTGATCTTCACCCCGGCGCTGTGCGCCACCATGCTCAAACCGATTGCGAAAGGTGAGCACGGTACGCCGAAAAAAGGTTTCTTCGGCTGGTTCAACCGTAACTTCGACCGCGGTGTCAGAAGCTATGAGCGCGGTGTTGGCAACATGCTGCAACGCAAGGCGCCGTATCTGCTGGCGTACTTGCTGATCGTCGTCGGCATGATCTGGCTGTTCACCCGCATTCCAACTGCATTCCTGCCGGAAGAAGACCAGGGCGTATTGTTCGCTCAGGTGCAAACCCCGGCCGGCTCCAGCGCCGAACGCACCCAAGTGGTGATCGACGAGATGCGTTCCTACCTGCTGGATAAAGAAGCGGGTGCCGTGTCCTCGGTGTTCACCGTGAACGGCTTCAACTTCGCCGGTCGTGGTCAGAGTTCGGGTCTGGCGTTCATCATGCTCAAACCGTGGGGCGAGCGTGACGCGGGCAACAGCGTGTTTGCCCTGGCGCAGCGTGCCCAGCAACACTTCTTCAGTTTCCGCGATGCGATGGTGTTTGCCTTCGCTCCGCCAGCCGTACTGGAGTTGGGTAACGCCACAGGTTTCGACGTGTTCCTGCAGGATCGTGCCGGTATCGGTCACGAAAAACTGATGGAAGCGCGCAACCAGTTCCTCGGTCTGGCAGCGCAGAGCAAAGTGCTCTATCAGGTGCGTCCGAACGGCTTGAACGACGAGCCGCAATACCATCTGGAAATCGATGACGAGAAAGCCCAGGCCCTTGGCTTGAGCCTCTCCGACATCAACAGCACGCTGTCGATCTCCTTCGGTAGTAGCTACGTCAACGACTTCATCGACCGTGGTCGGGTGAAGAAGGTTTACGTGCAAGGTCAGGCCGGTGCTCGCATGAGCCCTGAAGACTTGAAGAAGTGGTACGTGCGCAACAACGTCGGGACCATGGTGCCGTTCTCCGCCTTCGCCAAGGGCGAGTGGATCTACGGTTCGCCGAAACTGGCCCGTTATAACGGCGTGGAAGCGATGGAGGTGCTCGGTTCTCCGGCGCCGGGTTATTCCACCGGTGAAGCGATGGCCGAAGTCGAAGCGATTGCCAAGAAGTTGCCGGCCGGTGTCGGTATCTCCTGGACCGGTCTGTCCTACGAGGAACGTCTGTCCGGCTCGCAAGCCCCAGCGCTGTACGCCCTGTCGCTGCTGATGGTGTTCCTGTGTCTGGCGGCGTTGTATGAAAGCTGGTCGATTCCGATCGCGGTCATGCTCGTGGTGCCGCTGGGGATCATTGGTGCTCTGATGGCCACCAGCCTGCGCGGTCTGTCCAACGACGTGTACTTCCAGGTGGGCCTGTTGACGACCATCGGTCTGGCAGCTAAAAACGCCATTCTGATCGTCGAATTCGCCAAGGAACTGCATGAACAGGGACGCAGCCTGCGTGACGCGGCGATCGAAGCCTGCCGCATGCGTCTGCGACCGATCATCATGACATCGCTGGCCTTCGTCCTCGGTGTTGTACCGTTGGCGATCTCCACCGGCGCCGGTTCGGGCAGTCAACATGCGATCGGTACGGGCGTGATTGGCGGTATGCTCACAGCCACGATCCTGGCGATCTTCTGGGTCCCACTGTTCTTCGTCACGGTTTCGTCCATCGGTCAGCGCAAGAATGCCGACCAGGAAGGCGACACTAAAGAAACTCCTAAAGAGGCTGGCCAATGAGCAAGTCGCTACTCTCCATCGCAGTCGCCGCCTTCGTGCTGAGCGGTTGCTCGCTGATACCTGATTATCAGCAGCCTGAGGCTCCGGTCGCAGGCCAGTACCCGCAGGGGCCGGCGTACTCGCCGGCCCAAGCACCGGCGCAGGCCGCTGCCGAGCAGGGCTGGAAGCAGTTTTTCCATGACCCGGCCCTGCAACAGCTGATCCAGGTTTCGCTGGAAAACAACCGCGACCTGCGTGTCGCGGCGCTGAACATCGACGCTTACGCGGCTCAATACCGCATCCAGCGTGCCGACCTGTTCCCGGCGGTTTCGGCCAATGCCAGCGGCAGCCGTCAACGGGTTCCGGCGCGTGCCTCGCAGACCGGTGAAGCGGGCATCACCAGCTCCTACTCCGCGACTGTCGGCATCAGCGCCTACGAACTCGACCTGTTCGGTCGGGTTCGCAGCCTGAGCGAACAAGCGTTGCAACAATACTTCGCCACGGAAGAAGCCCGTCGCAGCACCCAGATCAGTCTGGTCGCCAGCGTCGCCAATGCTTATCTGACCTGGCAAGCGGACAAGGAACTGCTCAAGCTGACTCAAGACACCCTCGGTGCCTTTGAAGAAAGCTACAAGCTGACCAGCCGCAGCAACGAAGTCGGTGTCGCCTCGGCACTGGATCTGGCGCAGTCGCGTACGTCGGTGGAAAACGCCCGTGCACAACTGGCCAAATACACCCGCCAGGTGGCTCAGGACGAAAACAGCCTGACCCTGCTGCTCGGCACCGGTATCCCGGCCAACCTGCAAGCGGCCAAACCGCTGGCTGACGACCTGCTCAGCGACGTGCCGGCCGGTCTGCCATCGGACCTGCTGCAGCGTCGTCCGGACATCCTCCAGGCCGAGTACAACCTGAAAGCCGCCAACGCCAACATCGGTGCGGCGCGTGCAGCGTTCTTCCCGAGCATCAGCCTGACCGCCAACGCGGGTAGCTTGAGCCCGGACCTGTCCGGTCTGTTCAAGGGTGGTTCGGGGACGTGGCTGTTCTCGCCGCAGATCAACCTGCCGATCTTCAACGCCGGCAGCCTGCGCGCCAGCCTCGACGCGGCGAAGATCCAGAAAGACATTGATGTGGCGAACTACGAGAAGTCCATTCAAACGGCCTTCCAGGAAGTCGCCGACGGCCTCGCCGCGCGTCAGACCTACACCGAACAGTTGCAAGCGCAACGTGACTTCGTGCAGGCCAACCAGGATTACTACCGCTTGGCCGAGCGTCGTTACCGCATCGGTGTCGACAGCAACCTGACCTTCCTCGACGCCCAGCGTCAGTTGTTCAGCGCCCAACAAGCGCTGATCACCGACCGCCTCGCGCAGCTGACCAGTGCGGTCAACCTGTACAAGGCATTGGGTGGCGGCTGGAATGCGCAAACCGCGCAGAACGAACCGCTGAAAGAAGAAGCACCGAAGATGAAGCTGTTCTGATCATCATCTGCTGAATACAAGGAGCCCACCGATTGGTGGGCTTTTTGTTGCCTGTCAGAAAGTAGTGTTGTCTGGTCTGCCCCCTTCGCGAGCAGGCTCGCTCCCACAGGGGAACGCATTCCAAATGTGGGAGCGAGCCTGCTCGCGAAAGGGTTCTGAAATTCACCACAAAACCCGGTTCAATCTTGCGTTCGATAATCGCCCAAAACCCGCTTTTCCCAATTGAATCCGAACATCCGCGCCCCGCACCATTCGATCCACAAAACCAATAACAACAGGTTCGTCACCATGCTCTCGCGCCCTGCTCCGTCCGGCTGATCGCCGCCGCTCCGCCCCCTGAATCCATCGTATTTCTGCACCGCTGAAAACGGCCGCAGCGCCGCCGTTCGCCCTAAAAAAACAAGAGAGACTCCAGCTATGACCACCTCCCCCGTGCCTTACGCATTTCCCGGGCTGATCGCCCTGGCCCTTGCCGGCATCGCGCTGCCCGCTGCTGCCGAAGAAGCCGGTTTTATCGAAGGGGCCAAGGTCAACCTGAACCTGCGCAACTTCTACATCAACCGCAACTTCACCAACCCGACCAAGGCTCAGGGCAAGGCTGAAGAGTGGACGCAGAGCTTCATCCTCGACGCTAAATCCGGTTTCACCCAAGGCACCGTCGGCTTCGGCATGGACGTGCTGGGTTTGTACTCGGTGAAGCTCGATGGCGGTAAAGGCACGGGCGGCACGCAATTGTTGCCGCTGGATCACGACGGTCGTCCGGCGGACAACTTCGGCCGCACCAACGTCGCCTTTAAAGCCAAGCTCTCGCAGACCGAAGTGAAGGTCGGCGAATGGATGCCGGTGTTGCCGATCCTGCGTTCGGACGACGGTCGTTCACTGCCGCAAACCTTCCGTGGCGGCCAGATCACCTCGAAGGAAATCGATGGCCTGACCCTCTACGGCGGCCAGTTCCGCGCCAACAGCCCGCGCGACGACAGCAGCATGAGTGACATGTCGATGTTCGGCAAAGCGGCGTTCACGTCCGATCGCTTCAATTTCCAGGGCGGCGAATATGTGTTCAACGAGAAACGCACACAAATCGGTGTGTGGAATGCCGAACTCAAGGACATCTACAGCCAGCAATACGTCAACCTGATCCACAGTCAGCCAATCGGCGACTGGACGTTAGGCGCCAACCTCGGTTTTTTCTACGGCAAGGATGACGGCAGCGCCCGTGCCGGCGATCTCGACAACAAGACCTGGTCGGGCCTGTTCTCCGCCAAATACGGCGGCAACACCTTCTACGTCGGCCTGCAGAAACTCACTGGCGACAGTGCGTGGATGCGCGTCAACGGCACCAGCGGCGGCACTCTGGCCAACGACAGCTACAACGCCAGTTACGACAATGCCCAAGAACGCTCCTGGCAAGTGCGCCACGACTACAACTTCGCCGCGCTCGGCGTTCCCGGCCTGACCCTGATGAACCGCTACATCAGCGGCGACAACGTGCACACCGGCACCGTCACCGACGGCAAGGAATGGGGCCGCGAATCGGAGCTGGCCTACACCGTGCAGAGCGGCACGCTCAAGGACCTCAACGTCAGATGGCGCAACTCGACCATGCGCCGGGATTTCAGCAACAACGAGTTCGATGAAAACCGCTTGATCGTCAGCTACCCGATCAGCCTCCTGTAACCCCCTGTAGAGCTGCCGCAGGCTGCGATCTTTTGATCCTGAAACAACGTCAAAAGATCGCAGCCTGCGGCGGCTCCTACAGGGGAACCGTGCCATTTGTCAGGAGAAGTGGCACTTTGCCGGCCGGCGAGTAAAGTGACCAAACCTGAAGGACTCAGGTGAATAACCTTCCCGCTTCCGTTAGTTGATGTCGGTCCCCCAGTTGTGAGCCAGGTTGTCATCGGAAGACACCGTTGATCAGCAGAGGACCGCCTCATGATCGCCCGACTTACCGTCGCACCCGACTGGAACGCCAAAGCGTACCAGCAGTTTTCCCGCCTCAGGCAACGCCCGGTCACCGAACTGCTCGACCGCGTCAACCTGCGAAACCCCAAACACATTTATGACCTCGGTTGCGGCACCGGCATTGCCACGCAACTGTTGGCCAAACGTTGGCCACGTGCGCAGTTGCTGGGCGTCGACAGTTCCGCGCAAATGCTCGAAGAGGCGCGGTGCCTGCCGATCAAAGCTTTGTGGCAGCAGTGCGACCTGCTCGACTGGCAGCCCGAAAAACCGGCAGACCTGCTGCTTGCCGCCGCCGTGCTGCACTTCATCGATGGTCATCAAACGTTGCTGCCCAAGCTGCTCAGTCAATTGAATACCGGCGGCTGCCTGGCTGCGCACATGCCAGATTGGCGTGATGCGTTGTGGTATCGATTGATGCTCGACACCCTCGAAGACGGCGGCCCCGGCGGCACACCATTGGGTACGCCTGAACTGCGCCAGCGCATGGCAGCGCAGCCGTTATTGGCGCTGGAGGATTACTACCGTTTGCTCGCACCGTTAACCACTTCGCTGGATATCTGGGAGACCGAGCAGTTGCAAGTGGTCGACGGCAAATCGCCGGTGTATGACTGGGTCAAAGTGTCGGCACTGCGACCGGTGATGCAGGCGCTGGATTCAGCGGAGCAGGCGCGGTTTATCTATCACTATCTGATGCGAGTGCATAAACATTATCCGCAGGAGGCGAATGGGCATACGCTGTTTGCGTTCAAGCGGATATTTATTGTCGCCACGGTCTGATCGTCGCATCCACTACCGCTTTCGCGAGCAGGCTCGCTCCCACAGGGGAAATGCATTCCAATGTGGGAGCGAGCCTGCTCGCGAAGACGTCAGAAGGGGCAACCACTATTCGCGGGATTCGGTACCCAACTCATCCCACACCGATTCCGCCAGATGAAACGTTGCATTCGCTGCCGGGATCCCGCAGTAAATCGCGCTCTGCATGATCACTTCCTTGATCTCGCCCCGGCTCACTCCATTATTGGCCGCCGCGCGCAAATGCAGTTTCAACTCACCTTCGCGGTTCATGCCGATCAACATGGCGATCGTAATCAAACTGCGTGTGTGCCGAGGCAAGCCCGGACGTGTCCAGATATCACCCCAGGCATGCCGGGTGATCATCTCCTGAAACTCCGAGTTGAACTCGGTCAGCGTGGTCAGGCTGCGGTCAACATGCGCATCGCCCAACACCGCGCGGCGAACCTGCATGCCGTCGTCGTAACGTTGTTTCTCATCCACAAAAACTTCCTCACTCAGCCTGCAAAAACGCCAACACACGATCACTGAAATCGGCACCGGCCTGCACGTTGGACAGATGCGCCGCATAGAACTCGGCGTACTCGGCGCCGCGTACATGCTCCTGAATAAAGTGCCCACCGGACGGCGGGGTCACCGCATCTTCGGTGCCGGCAATCACCAGCAACGGTACGTTGATCGATGCCAGTTGATCGCGGAAATCGGCATCACGCACCGCCGCACAATTAGCTGCGTAACCTTCAGGCGAAGTGGTCGCGAGCATGTCGGTGATCTGCGTGGCCGCTGCCGGATGGGCCGCGGAAAAATCGGGGGTAAACCAACGGGCAACCGATGCATCACGCAAGGCAACCATCGCCGCCGCGCCATCGCGCAGCACGGTTTCGATGCGTGGATTCCACACCGACGGATCGCCGATTTTTGCCGCGGTGTTGCAGACGATCAGTTTATGCAGACGATGGCCGGCGTTGATCCCCAGCCACTGACCGATCAATCCGCCCATCGACAACCCGCAGAAATGCGCGCGCTCGATGTGCAGTGCATCCAGCAAACCGAGCACGTCATGACCCAGTTGCTCGATGCTGTACGGCCCCGGCGTCACCAACGATTGGCCATGGCCACGGGTGTCAAAACGCAGCACCCGAAAATGCTCGATAAACGCCGGTATCTGCGCGTCCCACATGTGCAAGTCAGTGCCCAACGAGTTGGACAGCACCAGCACCGGTGCATCGACCGGGCCTTCAATTTTATAGTGCAGTTCGCCATCGGCGAGTTGAACGAAAGCCACAGCCCTCTCCTTTCAGTCAGACAATGCGTTGTGTTCGGCTACCGCGCGCTCGACCCAGACTTGCGCCTGTCCGAGGTAATAGGCGGGATTCAACAGGTGATCCAGTTCAGCGTTGCTCAGTTCGGCCGTCACCGCCGGCTCGTCACCGAGCACGTCGCGCAAATGGCGCTGCTCGGCCACCGCACGCTTGCAGCATTGTTCGAGCAAGTGGTGCGCGGTGTCGCGGCCAACCCGTTGCGCGAGCACGATGCTCACGGCTTCAGCCAGCACCAGCCCTTGAGTCAACTCAAGGTTGCGTGCCATGCGCGCGGCATCGACTTCGAGACCGTCAGCCAGCAACCGCGCCTGTTGCAGCGAGCCCGACACCAGGCAGCAAATCTCCGGCAAGGTTTCCCACTCGGCATGCCACAGACCGAGGCTACGCTCGTGCTCCTGCGGCATCGCGCTGAACAGCGTCGAAACCAGCCCGGGAACCCGTGTCGCTGCGCCGATCAACACAGCGGCGCCGACCGGATTGCGTTTGTGCGGCATGGTCGAAGAACCGCCCTTGCCCGGCGCTGATGGCTCGAAAACCTCGGCCGCTTCGGTCTGCATCAACAGGCTGATATCACGGCCGACTTTGCCGAGGCTGCCGGCGATCAAGCCGAGCACCGCGCCGAACTCCACCACACGATCGCGCTGGGTGTGCCACGGTTGTTCCGGCAACGTCAGTTGCAGTTCTTCAGCCAACGCTTGAGCAATCGGCAACGCCTGTTCGCCAAGTGCCGCGAGGGTGCCGGAAGCACCGCCGAATTGCAGCACCAGCAGGCGCGGCTTGAGTTCACGCAGGCGCTGGCGGCTGCGCGTCAAAGCGCCAAGCCAACCGGCGATTTTCATGCCGAGGGTCACCGGCGTCGCGTGCTGCAACCAGGTACGCCCGGCCAGCGGCGTCGCTGCGTAACGTTGCGCCTGGGTGGCGAGGGAGTCGGCCAGCTGCGCCAAGTCACCCTCAATCAATTTCAGCGCCTGACGCAATTGCAGCACCAGGCCGGAATCCATCACGTCCTGACTGGTCGCGCCCAAATGCACATAGCGCTCGGCCTCGGCATCCGATGCAGCAATCTGTTTGCCCAATGCCTTGACCAGTGGAATCGCCGAATTACCGGCCGTGGCAATCGCCTCACCGAGCGCGGCGAAGTCATACAAACCAGCGCTGCACGCAGCAGCAATCGGTGCAACCGCTGAGGAAGGGATCAACCCGACTCGCGCTTCGGCCCGGGCCAGCGCCGCTTCGAAATCGAGCATGGCCTGCACGCGGCCCTGATCGCAGAACACTTCGCGCATATCGCGGGCAGTGAAATAGGCATCGAACAATTGATTGCCCGGTCGCTGAGTCATAAAAGTCCTTGCCGGCGCGGGCCATGACGGCCCGCGCGCATCGGGTTAGAGATCGTGGTGCAAGTACGCCGCCTGTTTCGGCAAGCGCAGGCTGAACAGGAACGCGATCGCCATCATCACCGTAACGTACCAGTAGAAGGAGTTTTCCATGCCGATGTTCTTCAGGCTCAGGGCGACGAATTCTGCCGAACCCCCGAAGATCGCATTCGCCACCGCGTACGCCAGGCCGACGCCGAGTGCGCGCACCTCAGGCGGGAACATTTCGGCTTTCACCAGGCCACTGATCGAGGTGTAGAAACTGACAATTGCCAGCGCCACGGTGATCAGCACAAACGCGAGGAATGGACTGCTGACACTTTTCAGACTCAACAAAATCGGCACGGTGAACAGCGTACCGAGGGCGCCAAACCACAGCATCGAGTTACGTCGGCCAATCTTGTCGGCGAGCATGCCGAACAGCGGTTGCATGCACATATAAAGGAAAAGCGCGCCGGTCATGATGTAGCTGGCAGTCTTGGCGTGCATGCCGGCAGTGTTCACCAGGTACTTCTGCATGTAGGTGGTGAAGGTGTAGAAAATCAGCGAGCCACCGGCGGTGTAACCGAGCACGGTGATGAACGCCGCTTTGTGATCGCGGAACAGCGCCCCGATGCTGCCGGCGTCCTTGTGATCACGGGTTTCCTTGTTGGTGGTTTCTTTCAAGCTGCGACGCAGGAACAGCGAAATCAACGCGGCCACCGCACCGACCACAAACGGGATGCGCCAGCCGTAGGCACGCAAATCATCTTCAGTGAGGAACTGCTGCAGGATCACCACCAGCGACACCGCCAGCAGTTGCCCGCCGATCAACGTCACGTACTGGAACGAGGCGAAGAATCCGCGCTGGCCCTTGAGGGCGACTTCGCTCATGTAGGTGGCGGTGGTGCCGTACTCGCCGCCGACCGACAGGCCTTGCAGCAAGCGGGCGAATAACAGCAGCAAGGGCGCCCAGACGCCGATGGTGTTGTAGGTCGGCAGACAAGCGATCAGCAGCGAGCCGAAACACATCATCAGAATCGAGATGAGCATCGATTTCTTGCGCCCGTGCTTGTCGGCGAGCCGGCCGAAAATCCACCCGCCAATCGGCCGCATCAGGAAGCCGGCGGCGAACACGCCAGCGGTGTTGACCAGCTGCACCGTGGGGTTATCTGAGGGGAAAAACGCCGGGGCGAAATAGATCGCGCAAAAGGCGTAGACGTAGAAGTCGAACCATTCAACGAGGTTGCCGGACGAGGCGCCGACAATGGCAAAGATGCGCTTGCTGCGCTCTTCACCGGTGTAATGGGAGGTGGTGGTTGTCATTGTTTTTCACTCGATAGGGACAGTGAGAGTCTAGACATACTTTGCAACAGTCCCGTTCCACATTGGATCATCACCCAGCTCTTGACCAGCCTTTGTGGCGAGGGGATTTATCCCCGTTGGGCAGCGAAGCGGCCCCAAAACCATTCAGCGCGTTATTTCAGGTAAACCGCGTGTATCTGATTTGCGTGTGCTTCGCACTCGAACGGGGATAAATCCCCTCGCCACAGTTGATCGCTGACCACCGATGGAGTGTTCAATAATCGAAGAACACCGTCTCGGCGTCAGTGCCCTGCAAAATCACATTCCACTGGTAAACACCCGATTCATCCTTCTTCGCCAGCAATGTCGCGCGGCGTTCCGCCGGCACACATTCGAGCAACGGATCATCAACGTTGGCCGGCTCGCCTTCAAAGTAGATCCGCGTCAGCAAGTGCTTCACCAAACCACGGGCAAACACCAGCACCACCAGATGCGGCGCCTGAGTCGAACCCTTCAGCCCCTCAACCGTGCCCGGCTTGATCGTGGTGAAACGGAAGCGCCCTTCAGCGTCCACCGGCACCCGGCCAAACCCTTCAAAGTTCGGGTCCAGCGGTTTGTCCTGCTCGTCTTCCGGGTGGTCGTATTTGCCGGCCGCGTTGGCTTGCCAGACTTCGAGCATGGCGTCGTTGACGACATCACCATTGCCATCCACCACCTGCCCGGTGATCGCCACGCGCTCGCCGAGGGTTTGCTCAACGGTGAGGTTTTCGCGGTTCAGCCAGGTCAGGCCGATGTGGTAATACGGCCCGACGGTGTGGGACGTGGTCGCAGTCAGCGTCATCTTATTTCTCCATCGGCGTGGCTTCACGCCCGCGCAGCACGATGTCCCAGCGGTAACCGAGGGCGTAGGACGGAATGGTTTTTTCCAGATCGAAACTGGCGATCAGGCGCTCCTTGGCCGAGGTGTCCGGCACGCAGTTGTAGATCGGGTCGTAGGCCAGCAGCGGATCGCCCGGGAAGTACATTTGCGTGACCAGGCGAGTCAGGATGCTCGGCCCGAACAGCGAAAAATGGATGTGCGCCGGGCGCCACGCGTTGTGGTGATTGCCCCACGGATAGGCGCCAGGCTTGATGGTCTGGAACTGATACCAGCCATCGGCATCGGTCACGGTGCGGCCGGTGCCGGTGAAGTTCGGATCCAGCGGTGCGTCGTGCAGGTCGCGCTTGTGGTTGTAGCGACCGGCGGCGTTGGCCTGCCAGATTTCCACCAGGATTCCCGGCACCGGCAGACCGTTTTCGTCGAGCACGCGGCCATGAATGATGATGCGTTCGCCCTGTGGCTCGCCCTCATGTTGAGCGGTCAGGTCATTGTCTTTCTCGGCGACGCGCTCGGCACCGATGGTCGGGCCCGTGATCTCCGAAAGCGAATGCGGCAGAAACACCAACGGCTTCGACGGCGAGCGCAGGTTGGTGGATTGATACGTCGGGTGCAGGTACTCAGGCTGAGTGCCTTCCTGCGGGCGACGGTAACCAGGCTTGTCAGACATTTAGCTATCCTCAGTTCTTATTCGTCACGGCTCGCGTCAGACGCGTTCGATGGCCAGGGCCAGGCCTTGACCGACACCGACGCACATGGTCGCCAGACCTTTCTTGCCATTGGTTTTCTCAAGCTGATGCAGCGCCGTCAGCACCAGCCGCGCGCCGCTCATGCCCAATGGGTGACCAAGGGCGATCGCGCCACCGTTCGGGTTGACCTGCGCGGCGTCATCCGCCAGACCCAGTTCACGCAGCACCGCCAAACCCTGGCTGGCAAACGCTTCGTTGAGTTCGATGACGTCGAAATCGCTGACTGCTACGCCGAGGCGCTCGATCAGTTTGCGCACCGCTGGCACCGGGCCGATGCCCATTACCCGCGGCGCAACACCGGCACTGGCCATGCCGAGCACTTTGGCGCGGGCGGTCAGGCCGTGTTTTTTCACCGCTTCGGCCGAGGCCAGAATCAGTGCAGCGGCGCCGTCATTAACACCGGAGGCGTTGCCGGCGGTAACGGTTTTGTCCGGGCCGTTGACCGGTTTCAATTTGCTCAGTGCTTCAATCGTGGTGTCGGCGCGGGGATGCTCATCCTGGCTGACCACGGTTTCGCCTTTCTTGTGGGCAATCCGCACTTCAACGATTTCTTCAGCGAAGAAGCCGGCAGCCTGCGCGGCGGCGGTACGTTGCTGGCTGCGCAGAGCGAAAGCGTCCTGATCTTCGCGCGACACTTTATAGTCGTCGGCGACGTTGTCGGCGGTCTGCGGCATGGCGTCGACGCCGTACTGCGCTTTCATCAGCGGGTTGATAAAGCGCCAGCCGATGGTGGTGTCTTCCAGTTTCATGTTGCGCGAAAACGCCGCATCAGCCTTGCCCATCACGAACGGCGCGCGGGACATCGATTCGACGCCGCCGGCAATCGCCAGCTCCATCTCACCGCTGGCAATCGCACGGAATGCCGTGCCGATGGCGTCCATGCCCGAAGCGCAGAGCCGGTTGAGGGTCACGCCCGGCACGCTTTCCGGCAAACCGGCCAGCAATAGCGCCATGCGCGCGACATTGCGGTTGTCTTCGCCGGCCTGGTTGGCGCAGCCGAGGAATACTTCGTCGATGGCGTTCCAGTCCACCGACGGATTACGTTCCATCAGGGCCTTGATCGGCACCGCGGCCAGGTCGTCGGCGCGAACGGCGGACAAACCGCCGCCGAAACGGCCGATGGGGGTACGAATCGCGTCGCAGATATAAACGTCACGCATCATGCTTCTCCCGGTGCCTGGCCGTGGGCGGCGGCGGTGCGCGCTTCGAGATCGCGCAGCGCGGTCAGCTCGACCTCGGACGGTTCGGCGCTAGTCGCAACGTCATCGGCAAAACGGATTGCCCAACCGGTGGCGGCGACCACTTGCTCGCGGGTCACGCCGGGATGCAGCGCGGTCACCACAAATTCATGAGTGCCCTCTTCCGGCTCCATGATGCACAGGTCGGTGATGATTCCGACCGGCCCGGCGCCCGGCAGGCCCAGACGCTTGCGCGAATCGCCGCCCTCGCCATGACCGACCGAAGTGATGAAATCGAGCTTGTCGACAAACGAACGTGCCGACTGTTTAAGGATGATCAACACGCTTTTCGCCGAACCGGCAATTTCCGGCGCGCCACCGGCACCCGGCAGACGCACTTTCGGCGAGAAGTAATCGCCGACCACGGTGGTGTTGATGTTGCCGAAGCGATCGACCTGCGCCGCACCGAGAAACCCGACGTCGATGCGTCCGCCCTGCAACCAATAGCGAAAAATCTCACCGGTCGGTACGACGGTGTCGGCGGTTTCCGCCAGCTCGCCGTCACCGATCGACAGCGGCAGCACGCTTGGCTTGGCGCCAATCGGGCCGGATTCGTAGATCAGCACCACGTCCGGCGACGAGGTCAGGCGCGCGAGGTTGGCGGCTTTCGACGGCAGGCCGATGCCGACGAAGCATACCGAGCCGTTCTTCAGGCGACGGGCTGCGGCGACGGTCATCATTTCATTGGTGGTGTAAGTCATTACTTGGCCTCCGAAGCAGCGGCCAACTTGGCCTGGAACTCGCTGAAGTCAGCGCAGCCATGGATGTATTCGTTGATCCAAGCGGTAAACGTCTCACGGTCGCGAGCGATCGGATCCCACGCCTGATAGAAACGATTGTCACGCTCGGTGTAACCGTGGGCGTAGGACGGATGCGCGCCGCCGGGCACATGGCAGACCGCGCTCAAGGCCCAGGTCGGCAGCACGCAGGCGTTCATCGGCGCGTTGAGGTTGTCGACGATTTCCTCGACGGTAACGATGCAGCGCCTGGCAGCCAGTGCGGCTTCCTTTTGCACACCGAGAATGCCCCACAGCAGGACGTTGCCTTGGCGGTCGGCCTTCTGCGCGTGGATCACGGTAACGTCCGGTCGCACCGACGGCACCGCCGCCAGTACTTCGCCAGTGAACGGGCAAGTGACGGATTTGATCAGCGGATTGACCTTCGGCAGGTCGGAACCGGCATAGGCACGCAGTACCGCAAACGGTAGGCCGGATGCGCCGGCGACGTAGGCATTCGCCAGGTCGGCGTGGCTGTGTTCTTCGATTTCCAGTGGGTGCGGCCATTGTTTCTCGACCGCGTCACGCAGACGGTGCAGCGAACCCACGCCCGGGTTACCGCCCCAGGAGAAAATCAGTTTGCGTGCGCAACCGGCACCGATCAGTTGGTCGTAGATCAGGTCGGGCGTCATCCGCACCAGGGTCAGATCTTTCTTGCCCTGACGAATGATTTCATGACCTGCCGCCGTAGGGATCAGGTGAGTGAAGCCTTCGAGCGCGACGGTGTCGCCGTCGTTGACGAATTGCTTCACCGCGTCGTGCAGCGAAAGGATCTCAGCCATGGAGCGGGCTCCCGTTTTTGTAATGAATCGCCAGTGATAAAAAGGCGCGAGGTTCAGCGCCGGAGTGACTGAAGATTAAGCCTGGGAAAATCGCCAAACAATCCGATAATCGACTGAGTGTTCGTTTATCGAACAGATTGTTACTTCCCTAACAATGATCGTTCCCACGCTCCGCGTGGGAACGCAGCCCAGGACGCTCCGCGTCCAAAAGCAGACGCAGAGCGTCTATTGAGGCGTTCCCACGCAGAGCGTAGGAACGATCATGCGCTGAAATTCAGGTCGCATCCGCATGACTGACCATGCCTTTGATCACCACCGCAGTGGTGGCCAGCGCTGCGGGAATCACCAACGCCGTCAACACCTGCTCAAAGTTCCAGCCCAACCCGAGCAACGTCGCGCCCATCCACGCCCCGAGAATCGCGCCAAATCGGCCAATCCCGAGCATCCACGACACGCCGGTCGCCCGTCCCTGAGTCGGATAAAACCGCGCCGCCAGCGACGGCATCGCCGATTGCGCACCGTTCACACACATCCCGGCCACCAGCACCAAAGTCGCCAGCAGCGTGATATTTCCAAGGCTCTGCCCGACCGCGTAGGCAAACACCCCGGCCATCAGGTAGAAAATGCCGATGACCTTGTGCGGATTGAACCGATCCATCGCCCATCCCACAGCCACCGCGCTCAATACCCCGCCAAACTGGAACAACGCGCCGATGAACGCCGCCTGCTCCATGCTCGCGCCGCTGTCGCGCATGAGTGTCGGCAGCCAGCTGGTCAGTAGGTAAACAATCACCAGGCCCATGAAATAGGTCAGCCACAGCAGCAAGGTGCCGGTGCTGTAAGTGCCGGAGAAGATCACCGCGAACACGTTGCGCGCCTTCACGGTTTTCTGTTCCGGCACACTGAAGCTGGAGGCTTGGGCGACGACAACCGGATCAATCGGCGCCAGGGTTTTGCGCACTTTGTCAGTGCCACGGTTACGCACGACCAGGTAGCGCGCTGATTCCGGCAGCCAGAACAGCAGCACCACAGCGAGGATCAACGGCAGGATCCCGCCAATCAGCAGCAGGCTGTGCCAACCGAACGCCGGGATCAGTTTTGCGGAAATAAACCCGCCGCCCGCCATACCGAGGTTGAAGCCGCAAAACATGCTCGTCACCAGCAGCGACTTCTTGCGCTCCGGGGTGTACTCCGAGAGTAGCGTGGTCGCATTCGGCATCCCCGCGCCCAGACCAAGCCCCGTCAAGAAGCGCAGCACCAACAGCTGTTCAACGTTGCTGCTGTACGCCGACGCCAGACTGAACGCGCCGAACAACACAACCGCCCCCACCAGTACGACTTTTCGTCCGAAGCGGTCAGCCAAAGGCCCGGAACCGAGTGCGCCGAAAACCATCCCGATCAACGCAGCACTCATCACCGGGCCAAGGCTGGCGCGGTCGATGCCCCAGTCCTGCGACAGCGCCGGGGCAATGAAACCCATCGCGGCGGTGTCGAGGCCATCGAGAAACACAATCAGAAAACACAGGATCACCACCCGCCACTGATAGCGCGAGATCGGTTGGGCGTTGATGAAGGTCTGCACGTCGAGGCAGTTACCTACAGCGGACTGAGGCTGGTTCATTATTTTTATTCCACGCAAAAAACGCAGTCGAACGACGGCCGGCCAAAGAGCGGCACGGGCACAAGAATAGAAGGTTGTAATCAGGCGTTGCGCTGAGCTCGGCAACAGCGGCTGGAACGCAGACAGTCGGGGATCATGCGCATGGTGAGTTGCCTCTTGTCATTATTATGGGAGTCGGCAGTCCGGCGGGCTCATTCACATCAGCGCCGGATGACGCTGCCGCGACATTAATGATCCGAGGGTTTTAGCGTCAATTCGATAAACGCAACACTGTGCGTTTATCGAACAGCTTCATCAGGCAAACAACTGCGCACTGAGGTCGCGGCTGGCACTGAGCAGGCCCGGCAGGAAGCGCTGCTCCAACTCGGTACGGCTGACGCGACCGGCATGGGTGCTGACGTTGAGCGCGGCGACAACCTGGCCCGAGGCGTCGTAAACCGGCACGGCAATCGAGCGTAAACCTTGCTCCAGCTCCTGATCGACGATGCACCAGCCTTGCTGCCGCACCTCTTGCAAACATTCGAGCAAAGCATCCGGGGTGTGGATCGTGCGGCTGGTCTTGGCGACCAGTTCAGCGTGGTCGAGGTATTCACCCAGCGACGTGTCATCCAGCGCCGCCAACAGAATCCGTCCCATCGAGGTGCAATACGCCGGCAGGCGTCCACCCACCGACAGATCCACCGAAATCAGCCGCTGGGTCGTGGCCGAACGAGCGATGTAGAGAATGTCGTCGCCCTCCAGCGTGGCCATGTTGCAGGCCTCGTGCAGTTGCTCGCTCATGCGGTCGAGGTAAGGCTGGGCCGACACCGCCAACGGTGTCGACGACAAGTAGGCATGGCCGAGGGTCAGCACTTTCGGCAGCAGCGAATAGGTACGGCCATCGGTGGTGGCGTAGCCGAGCTTGATCAAGGTGTGCAGGCAGCGGCGCACGGCGGCACGGGGAATTTCCGTGCGGTGGCTGATCTGGGCGATGGTCAGGTGGCGTTTGCGCTCCTGAAAGGCCTGAACCACTGCCAGGCCTCGGGCCAGCGAGGTCATGAAATCCGGATCACCGGTCAGCGCCTGGATCCGCTTGGCGGGCGAGGCAACAATCGGCGGCGCCACGGAGGTGAAGGAGTTGCGCATTTGATCGTTCATTTCTTGTCCTTTATACGGATCCCGCGCGGATCAATGGCTATACAAACGACTTGGCGCACGATGCACAAGGGCTGAGGCACCAACATTGGGCGATTATCGAACCGTCGACCGATAATCGCAATCGACGCTGCCGCGCTCACCCGGCCTTGTGATCGCTGCTCAACTTGCGCAGCCGATTGAATTGCCCCCTTAGTTGATCGACTAAATGGCGCCAAAAACAGATCGCCTGACGAATAACGGTTTATTCGCACTTCAACTAGAGACAAAACTTGCGAGTAACAAAACGATCACACATCCAGAACCGTTTTTAACTTGGCAAAGATAGTCATTCCTGAATCGACCGCTATAATGCACCTCAGTGGCACCGCGTTGTTAATCGCCGAGGTCGCCACCTGTTGACGCGATGCCTATCGCCGTCAGCCCCGGCCAGCGCCTGATGTTCATTACCCATGCAATAGCAGCGCTCGCTGAAACTGGAAACTGATGCTGCGTCAGTTTTAATCTGGTGCCGTAGCCGCCTGTAACACGGAAGTCTTGAACGCCCTGCCGATGACACCAATGCCTGCACAGGCGTTGCGCTTTCGACGGGTTCGCTCAATCGATTCGTTGCAGTGCGTTTCACCAGACATTTATCTCAACTCAAACAGGTAGCACTGTGACGAAAGACGAACTGCGCGCGGAACTTGAGCGCCAGGAACAACGTTACAAGGAAGTTTACGGCGGGGAAGTCACCACCTACGCCGCTCAGCCAGAACCGGAACGCAAAGCGTGGCGTAAACGCCCCACCGTTCAGGATCAGGTCTTCAAGCAAGAGATTGAAAAGATCGAAAAGGAACTCAAAGCCGAAGAGCCATGAGTCGCGGTTCTTGAATCTTTCGAAGGTCAGCGAACGCACCGGTTACAAGCGCGGTGGAACGACGATGCCTTGCGCGCCCGCTACCCGCGGGCAGCGGCTATCTCCCTGTCTTGCAGGCTGAAACAGAGCGGCCTACAGGTTTCAGAGATATTTCAGACAAGCGTTTGAGCCGTTCATACGCCCGCAAAAACACCTTACCTTTGAGTATTTTTTCAATAAATTCAAAGAGTTGAAAAACCCTGCGTGACGCTTGGTTTTCATGCGCTGCAACAAATTAAATCGAAGAAGAGTGTTACCGATGAGCAGGTAGGGCATCGATTTCGAGACTTTTCTGGCATAATCGCGCCCCCTTACGACCGGGTCAGAAAACCTTCATGATCGATTTATTCAGCGGACTGGATGCTTGGGTGCTTGTGAGCCTCTTGCTCGCCCTGACTTTTGTCCTCGCCTTCGAGTTCATCAATGGATTTCATGACACCGCTAACGCGGTAGCCACTGTTATCTACACCAAAGCCATGCCGCCTCATCTGGCGGTGTTCTTCTCCGGTGTGTTCAATTTCCTCGGCGTGCTGCTGGGTGGCGTTGGCGTGGCGTATGCCATTGTCCACTTGCTGCCGGTTGAGCTGCTGATCAATGTGAACACCGGCCATGGCCTGGCGATGGTGTTCTCGTTGCTTGCCGCGGCAATCACCTGGAACCTCGGCACCTGGTACTTCGGTATCCCGGCGTCCAGCTCGCATACCCTGATCGGTTCGATCCTCGGTGTCGGCCTGGCCAATGCCCTGATCAACGATATCCCGTTGGCCGATGGGGTTAACTGGCAGAAAGCGATCGACATCGGCGCTTCGCTGGTGTTCTCGCCCATGGCCGGTTTCCTGATCGCTGCACTGGTGCTGATCGGCCTGAAATGGTGGCGCCCTCTGTCGAAGATGCACAAGACGCCGGAACAGCGCCGCAAGCTCGACGACAAGAAGCATCCACCGTTCTGGAACCGTCTGGTTCTGGTGATCTCGGCCATGGCCGTGAGCTTCGTGCACGGTTCCAACGATGGTCAGAAAGGCATCGGCCTGATCATGCTGGTACTGATCGGTATTGTCCCAGCGCAGTTCGTACTCGACCTGAACAGCACCACTTACCAGATCGAACGTACTCGCGACGCGACGCTGCACCTGAGCCAGTTCTATCAGCGCAATGCCGATTCGCTGGGTGAATTCCTCGCGCTGGGCAAAAGCGTGGAAGGCGACCTGCCGGAGAAGTTCCGCTGCAATCCGCAGCAGACCGAACCGACCATCAGCGCCCTCCTGCACACCCTTAAAGGTGTCGCCGACTATCATTCGCTGTCCTCCGACAGCCGTGTAGAAGTCCGTCGCTACCTGCTGTGCCTGGACGACACCGCGAAGAAAGTCAGCAAGCTGCCAGTCCTGGAAGCCCGTGAAAAGGCTGATCTGGACAAACTGCGCAAAGACCTGACCACCACCACTGAATATGCGCCGTTCTGGGTGATTCTGGCGGTTGCGCTGGCCTTGGGCCTGGGCACCATGGTGGGTTGGAAACGTGTGGTATTGACCATTGGCGAGAAGATCGGCAAGCAGGGCATGACCTATTCGCAGGGCATGTCGGCGCAGATCACTACGGCCAGTTTGATTGGCTTGGCCAACATCTTCAGCTTGCCGGTGTCGACCACTCACGTTCTGTCTTCGGGCGTGGCTGGGACCATGGTTGCTAACAAGAGCGGTCTGCAGGGTGGCACGGTTCGTACCATTCTGTTGGCGTGGGTGTTGACCCTGCCGGCGACGGTGGGGCTGTCGGCCGGGTTGTTCTGGCTGGCTTCGAAGGCGCTGGGTAGCTGATAGATAGCGTTCAATGAAAAAGGCGCGATTCGAGAGGATCGCGCCTTTTTTGCTTTTTGGAGGTTTGGTTGGGGGGGCATATCCGTTGCTGCGGGTGTTGCCGCTGGCGGTTTCGCTCTTACAGCGAGTCACCTTTTCCAAACGCCGAAAAGGTAACCCAAAAGGCTTGGCCCCGGCGTACGGCACTTCGCTGAGGCTCAGTGTTCCCTCGCTACGGTGCCCATCCGGGGGCATCGCCTACGGTTTGCTTCGCTGCACCTCCTCTCGATGAATGCGGCTTCGCCGCACGGCGCTACGCGCCTACCCCCTGATGAACACCTCCGCTCGGCCTGCCGAAGGGGCTGAAGGGCAAAAGCCAAAGCAGATCAAAAGATCGCAGCCTGACTTTTCCCCTGTAGGAGCTGCCGAAGGCTGCGATCTTTTGATTTTGTTGTTTCGGGGGTTGGGGTTGGGATTGGGGTTGGGGGCATATCCGTTGCTGCGGGTGATGTTTCTGGCGGTTTCGCTCTTACAGCGAGTCACCTTTTCCAGACGCCGAAAAGGTAACCCAAAAGGCTTGGCCCCGGCGTACGGCACTTCGCTTGGGCTCAGTGTTCCCTCGCTACGGTGTCCATCCGGGGGCATCGCCTACGGCTGGCTGCGCTGCACCTCCTCTCGATGTGTTTGGCTCCGCCAAACGGCGCTGCGCGCCTACCCCCGGATGCACACCTTCGCTCGGCCTGCCGAAGGGGCTGGACATCAACAGCCAAAGCAGATCAAAAAACGCAGCCTGATTTATCCCCTGTAGGAGTTGCCGAAGGCTGCGATCTTTTGATTTTGTTGTTTGGGGGGTGGGATTGGGGTTTGGGGGCATATCCGCTGCTGCGGTTATGGCTGCTTAGGGTTTCGCTCTTACAGCGAGTCACCTTTTCCAGACGCCGAAAAGGTAACCCAAAGGCTTGGCCCCGGCGTACGGCACTTCGCTTGGGCTCAGTGTTCCCTCGCTACGGTGTCCATCCGGGGGCATCGCCTACGGTTTGCTGCGCTGCACCTCCTCTCGATGTGTTTGGCTTCGCCAAACGGCGCTGCGCGCCTACCCCCTGATGAACACCTCCGCTCGGCCTGCCGAAGGGGCTGAAGATCAAGAGCCAAAACAGATCAAAAGAACGCAGCCTGATTTATCCCCTGTAGGAGCTGCCGAAGGCTGCGATCTTTTGATTTTGTTGTTTTTTTTGGGGGGTGGGATTGAGGTTTAGGGGCATATCCGTTGCTGCGGTTATGGCTGCTTAGGGTTTCGCTCTTACAGCGAGTCACCTTTTCCAGACGCCGAAAAGGTAACCCAAAAGGCTTGGCCCCGGCGTACGGCACTTCGCTTGGGCTCAGTGTTCCCTCGCTACGGTGTCCATCCGGGGGCATCGCCTACGGCTGGCTGCGCTGCACCTCCTCTCGATGTGTTTGGCTTCGCCAAACGGCGCTGCGCGCCTAACCCCCGGATGAACACCTACGCTCGGCCTGCCGAAGGGGCTGGAGAGCAACAGCAAAGCTAAAGCCAAAACAGATCAAAAGATCGCAGCCTTCGGCAGCTCCTACACGGAATGAGTACCACCGCCAGAGCTTGGTCGGCTGTAAGGCCGCCATCGCTGGCAAGCCAGCTCCCACAAAAAACCAGTACACCCCAAACGCGGCGCATGCCGCCCCACTCAACACAATGAGCGTTAGCTCGAGTACCGCTCTTGATCTCGGAGCCCGTCGGCAGGCTGAGTGGAGGGATTGATCCGGGGGTGGGAGCGCAGCGACCGTTTGGCGAAGCCAAATGCATCGAGAGGAGGTGCAGCGCAGCAAACCGTAGGCGATGCGCCCGGATCAATCCCGGAGCGAAGGAACCCGAGCCTAAGCGAGGGCCGAACGTCAGGGTAAAGCCCTTTTGGTTACTTTTGGGGCGTCTGCCAAAAGTGACCCGCCGTAAGGGCGGAACCCCAAGCAGCCATCACCCAAAAAACGGATATACATCAAAAACAACCAACAACATGGTCGGCCCACAGGCCGCCAAGGCAAAAAAGGGCAACCGAAGTTGCCCAAAATGCCTTGCGTGCTCATCAATCCAGAAGAATCACTTCTTGCGCTTATTCGCATCCTTCCAGATAAAAAATCCAAACCCTGCAAAAAACAGAACCATGAGGCCGACAGTCAGCACCCCGGCAAACACCACGTTATCGAAAAACATGACTGGCCTCCTGGCCCCTGCTCTGCTGCGATGGAGCTAAGTTACCAAACACACAGGCGCACAAATTGACCGGGATCAATGCCAGCAACGAAGGGGGATAAAGGAGGGAAAATAACTGACCTGCATCAACGGATGCAGGGGGAGGTCAACGCTTTTTCGGCTTGTTCTTCGACTTTTTCTTGGTTTTGCCCAACGGCATCGCCTGCTCGAAAGCCTGACGCACCTCATTCAGGCGCTTCTCTTTAATGTCATGCACCCGCTTCGCGCGTTCAGTGCTGAGGTCGATCAGTTTGTCGTCTTGGCTCATGGCGTTCGGTACATCGCTTGAAAGAATCACAACTGCCGCATCACTGGCAGGACTGAACCAATAATGCAGCCTGACGCCAGCGCTGACCAGCCATCGACACAACGCACCTTCAACAATTGATGTACCCGCGGCCGGATTTCCACGCACAATCGGCGCCTGGAACCAGGCCCCATAGGATGTTTGACGTGCCGCTACATCAGGATCTGCCGCCGCTGATGGCCCTGCGCGCCTTTGAGGCCGTGGCCCGCCACTTGAGCTTTATCAAGGCTGCCGATGAGTTGTCGGTGACGCAAAGTGCGATCAGCCACCAAGTGCAAAAGCTTGAAGAATTCCTCAACCTGCGCCTGTTTGTCCGGCGCACACGGGCCATCGACCTGACGCCCGCCGGCGCGTCGTATTACCGGCAGATCGAACCCGCCCTCGCCGCCATCGCCCAAGCCACCCGGCAGCTGCGCGGCGAACAACCGGCCATTCTGCGCATCGGTCTGCTCGCCTCCTTCGCCACGTTATGGCTGGCCCCGCGACTGGCGGATTTCAACGCAAAACATCCGCACATTCATGTCGAACTGCTGCCCGCCGTGCAATTGGCGGATGTCGGCGGTGGCGAAGTCGATTTGGCTATCCGCTATGGCAAGGGCGGCTGGCCGAAAGTCCGCACCCGACGCTTCATGAGCGAAACCCTGACCCCGGTGTGCAGTCCCGCCGCCAAGGCGAAAGGTGTCAATAATGGGCCGCTGCTGATGGCCAAGTCGCACCAGCCGTTCGAATGGATCGACTGGCAGCAACACAGCGGCATCGATCTGGCTCATGTGCCCAGCGTCATGCTGCACGACTACAACATCGTGGTCGAATCCGCCGTCGCCGGCCAAGGCATAGCGATGGGTCGCCAGCGCCTGATCGAACGCCGGCTCAAGGAAGGTGCGTTGGTTCCTGCCTTCGACACGCCGCCCATGCACAGTGAAATTGGATACTGGTTGGTCACGCCCGAACGTCCTCCAAGCCTGGCAGTGCAGAGTTTCAGCCAGTGGCTGGAAGAGATCGCCGACGCATGAGTTATTTGGATACGTCGGATTAAATCTATCCGTTTGTCCACCCCGCTACTCGGCAACATGCTGAAGTCCTTATTCCGGAGGACTTGCCATGACCGACTCACTCACGCACCGCATCCAGCAACTCGGCCTGCAACTGCCCGCGCCGAGCCAGCCTATCGCCAACTACATCAGTCACGTCGTCAGCCAGAACCAGCTATTCATTTCCGGGCAGATTCCACTGTTGGACGGCAAACCCGCATTCATCGGCCGACTCGGCGAAACAATCTCCGAAGAGGAAGGGGTCAACGCCGCCGAACTCGCTGGGTTGGGCCTGCTCGCACAGCTGAGTGATGCTTTGGGTGACGATCTGAGCAAACTGGCGCGGATCATTCGTCTCGGTGTTTTTGTTGCCGCCACGCCTGACTTCCAGCGTCAGGGCGCAGTCGCCAATGGCGCATCGAATCTGCTGGTCAATGCCCTGGGCGAAAAGGGTCGCCATGTGCGCACGGCGGTCGGTGTTTCCAGCCTGCCAAGTGGCGTGGCAGTGGAAATCGACGCAATCTTTGAGCTCCAGCCGTGAATGTCGAGGACATCGCGTTTCTGCGATCAAGAACCCCAGGTTGCAATAACGTCATCCACTTCAACCACGCCGGTGCCTCACTTCCGAGCCAAGCCACCCTCGATGCCGTGATCGCACAGCTGCAACGCGAAGCGCTTGGCGGGCCCATGGAAGTGGCCGACGGTGAGGTGCAGGAAAGGGCTCGAACCGCCGCCGCGGCGCTGCTCAATGCGCAACCCGAAGACATTGCGTTTGCCAGCAGCGGCTCGGCCGCCTGGAGTCAGGCGTTCAACGCGCTGGAACCATGGCAGCCGGGCGAGCGGATTCTGGTGGGCCGTCATGAATGGGCCGGCAATCTGGCCTGCATGGCTGAGGCGGTAAAGGCCGGCGCGCGGCTGGAGGTGATTCCCTGCGACGCCAAGGGCGCCGTCGATCCACAGGCACTGGCGCAGATGATTGATCGCAATGTGCGCCTGATCGCCCTGACCTGGCTGCCCGCCAACGGTGGCCTGATCAACCCGGCGGCGCAGATCGGTGCGGTCGCCCAGCGTCACGGTATTCCTTACTTCATCGACGCCGGCCAAGCGTTGGGGCAGTTGCCCTGTGATGTTCAGGCCCTGCAATGCGACGTGCTCAAGGGCGCCGGGCGCAAGTTTCTGCGGGGCCCGCGCGGCACTGCGCTGCTGTATATCCGCGCGCAATTCCTGCAACGCTTGCTGCCGGCGCAACGCGATGTACTGTCGGCGCCGTGGGACGGCCAGCGCTTCAACTTGCGCAATGACGCCAGGCGTTTCGAGACCAGTGAAGTGTCGCTGGCCTTGCTGGCCGGATTGGCGAATGCGTTGGAGGAACACAATCGAATCGGTGCGATATCGATCCGGCGGCGCATCGAGCAATCAAGCCGCTTGCTGCGTGAACGCTTGCAGACGATTCCCGGCCTGACCCTGTGCAATCTCGGCGCGGCGCAGCTGCAATCCGGGCTGATCGCCTTCACGCTCAAAGGTTGGGACTGTGTTGCGCTCAAACAGACACTGGCCGCACGCCGCATCAACATCGGCGCCAATGGCGTCGCCTACACGCCGCTGGACATGAAAGCACGCGGGCTGGACAGCATTGCGCGGGTGTCGGTGAGTTATCTGAATACGGAAGAGGAAATCGAAGTGTTGCTGGCAAATCTGGCTGAACTGGCCGCTCAGCCTCAGATTTCGATATCGACCCACAAACCCTGACGCGGCTGATCTTCCATCAACGGCACCACCGGCACGGTATTGTCGGCATTCAACTCGTTACCCGGCACCGCCAGATGTTCTTCCGGGTCTTCGTCGGCTTCGCGGCGACGGCGATCACGTTCCTGCTGACGGCGCTGTTCTTCGCGCGCCATCAGTCTATCTTCCTCGGGATCACGCTTTTGCAGATCGATCGTGCTTTCGTTGGAGCTTTCCTGCACCGGCACCACTGGCGGAATGTCCGGCCGCTGGCGGATCGGATCCTGCTGGGAAGTGATCGGCACGGCGCTCAAGGGGAGCATCGGTGGCAACATATTAAGGGTCTCCTGTCAGCAGGCTATCGGCTTGGGCGATGATGGCTTGAGCCGTCGGTCGCAAACTTGTGACCGGGTTGGCACTCACGGGTGCCGCAAATCGTTTGAAAACTGACGGATGACTGCTTCTGTCTGTACTTGCAGCTTGTGGCTAAATGCTTGCCACTGCGCCTAATCCTTTGGCCTCAGGGTCGCATTCCGTTAAGATAGCCCGCTTTTTCAAGGTGGGAGTCAGGCAGCATGGCGCAGCAGTATCAACCGGGGCAACGCTGGATCAGTGACAGCGAAGCAGAGCTTGGTTTAGGCACCGTTCTGGCACAGGACGGCCGCTTGTTGACCGTGCTTTACCCGGCCACTGGCGAAACCCGCCAGTACGCGCTACGGAATGCGCCCCTCACTCGCGTGCGATTCTCGCCGGGTGACAGCATTACCCACTTCGAAGGCTGGAAAATGACCGTGCAGCAAGTCGACGACGTCGACGGGCTGATGGTCTATCACGGTCTCAACGGCCAGAACGAAGCCGTTACCCTGCCGGAAACCCAGCTGTCGAACTTCATTCAGTTCCGTCTGGCCAGCGACCGTCTGTTCGCCGGGCAAATCGACCCGCTGGCGTGGTTCTCCCTGCGTTACAACACGCTGGAGCACACCAGCCGTCAGTTGCAGTCGTCGCTCTGGGGCCTCGGCGGTGTTCGCGCACAGCCAATCGCGCACCAGTTGCACATCGCCCGGGAAGTTGCCGACCGTATCGCGCCGCGGGTTTTGCTGGCGGACGAAGTGGGCCTGGGCAAAACCATCGAAGCCGGCCTGGTGATCCATCGCCAACTGCTCTCGGGCCGCGCCAATCGTGTGCTGATCCTCGTCCCGGAAAACCTCCAGCACCAGTGGCTGGTGGAGATGCGCCGCCGCTTCAACCTGCAAGTCGCGCTGTTCGACGAAGAACGCTTCATCGAAAGCGATGCCAGCAACCCGTTCGAAGACACCCAACTGGCGCTGGTTGCGCTGGAGTGGCTGGTCGACGACGAGAAAGCGCAGGACGCTCTGTTCGCTGCCGGTTGGGACCTGCTGGTGGTCGACGAAGCGCACCACCTGGTCTGGCACGAAGAAAAAGCCAGCCCTGAATACACCCTCGTCGAGCAACTCGCCGAGACTATTCCAGGTGTACTGTTGCTCACCGCCACCCCGGAACAACTTGGCCAAGACAGCCACTTCGCGCGTCTGCGCCTGCTCGATCCAAACCGTTTCCATGACCTGGCCGCCTTCCGCGCCGAGAGCGACAACTATCGCCCGGTGGCCGAAGCCGTTCAGGAACTGCTCGACAAGGGTCGCCTGTCACCTGAAGCACACAAGACCATTCACGGCTTCCTCGGCAACGAAGGCGATGCGCTGCTGACCGCGGTCAACGATGGCGACACTGAAGCCAGTGCCCGCCTCGTGCGCGAACTGCTCGACCGTCACGGCACCGGCCGCGTGCTGTTCCGTAACACCCGCGCCGCCGTCCAGGGTTTCCCGGAGCGCAAACTGCACCCGTACCCGCTGCCGTGCCCCGACGAATATCTGGAACTGCCGCTGGGCGAACACGCCGAGCTGTACCCGGAAGTCAGCTTCCAGGCGCAGCCGGACGCCAGCGAAGAAGAACGCTGGTGGAAGTTCGACCCACGCGTCGAGTGGCTGATCGATCAGCTGAAAATGCTCAAACGCACCAAAGTGCTGGTGATCTGCGCCCACGCCGAAACCGCGATGGATCTGGAAGACGCGCTGCGCGTGCGTTCCGGCATCCCGGCCACAGTGTTCCACGAAGGCATGAACATCCTTGAGCGTGATCGCGCCGCCGCCTACTTCGCCGACGAAGAATTTGGCGCACAAGTGCTGATCTGCTCGGAAATCGGCAGTGAAGGTCGCAACTTCCAGTTCGCTCACCACCTGGTGCTGTTCGATCTGCCGTCGCACCCTGATCTGCTTGAGCAGCGTATCGGTCGTCTCGACCGGATCGGCCAGAAGCACATCATCGAGCTGCACGTGCCGTACCTGGAGACCAGCCCGCAACAGCGTCTGTTCCAGTGGTACCACGAAGCACTTAACGCGTTCCTCAACACTTGCCCGACCGGTAACGCCTTGCAGCATCAGTTCGGCCCACGCCTGCTGCCGCTGCTCGAAGAAGCCGATGACAGCGAGTGGCAAGCGCTGATCGACGAAGCGCGCACCGAGCGCGAGCGCCTGGAAGCCGAGCTGCACACTGGCCGCGACCGTCTGCTGGAGCTCAACTCCGGCGGCGCTGGCGAAGGTGAAGCGCTGGTCGAAGACATTCTTGAGCAAGACGATCAGTTCGCCCTGCCGATCTACATGGAAACACTGTTCGATGCTTTTGGTATCGACAGCGAAGACCATTCGGAAAACGCCCTGATCCTCAAGCCAAGCGAGAAGATGCTCGACGCCAGTTTCCCGCTGGGTGACGACGAAGGCGTGACCATCACCTACGACCGCAACCAGGCGCTGTCGCGCGAAGACATGCAGTTCATCACCTGGGAACACCCGATGGTGCAGGGCGGCATGGATCTGGTGCTATCCGGTTCGATGGGCAACACCGCCGTCGCGCTGATCAAGAACAAGGCGCTGAAACCGGGCACCGTGTTGCTGGAACTGCTTTATGTCAGCGAAGTGGTTGCGCCGCGTTCGCTGCAACTGGGCCGCTACCTGCCGCCGGCCGCCCTGCGCTGCCTGCTCGATGCCAACGGCAACGATCTGTCGTCTCGCGTCTCGTTCGAAACGCTGAACGATCAGCTGGAAAGCGTGCCACGTGCCAGCGCCAACAAGTTCATCCAGGCCCAGCGCGATCAGCTGACGCCACGGATCAACGCCGGTGAAGACAAGATCACCCCACGTCACGCCGAGCGCGTCGCCGAAGCGCGCCGTCGTCTGGCGGCCGACACCGACGAAGAACTGGCGCGCCTGACCGCGTTGCAAGCGGTCAACCCGACCGTGCGTGACAGCGAACTGGATGCGTTGCGCCAACAGCGTGAGCAGGGTCTGGCAATGCTGGACAAGGCTGCGTTGCGACTGGAAGCGATTCGGGTGCTGGTGGCGGGCTAAACCGCCCTGCTCCAGCGCTGAAAACAAGAAGGCCCGCAGCGATGCGGGCCTTTTTGTTTCCGCAGATCGTTCCCACGCTCCGCGTGGGAATGCCTCAAGGGACGCTCCGCGTTCCAGCTTCGGAATGGGACGCAGAGCGTCCCGGGCTGCATTCCCACGCAGAGCGTGGGAACGATCATCATGCTGTCGCCGCAGCCACTTCGGGCTCAACCACAGCCACCAACCCCTCCTTCATCCGCTGCGCATCGCGCACAAAACACCGCGCCGCCAGAAACAGAAACACCATCGTCAGGAACAGCGCCACCGGAATCAGGTACATCGCATCATGCAAACCGACCGCCTTGAACGCCTCGGTCATCTGCTCCGCCCCCTCCGAAAGCATCGCCGTATGCGCGAAATGATCCGACAACCCCCCGACCACCACCGGCCCAAGACCGCCGCCGAGCAAATACAACCCGGCAAAGAACAACGCCATCGCCGTCGCCCGCAAACGCGGTTCCACCACGTCCTGAATCGCTGTGTAAACGCAGGTGTAGAAGTTGTAGGCAAACAACCAACCGACACTGAACACCGCAACGAACACGCCGATCTCGATACGCCCGGCATGCAGCGCCCACGCCGTGCACAGGGTCGAGATGATCAGGCTGAACGCGGCGAACAACAGCCGTCCATTGGCCACGCGCTGGTGAATCTTGTCAGCGATCCAGCCACCCAGGGTCAACCCGACCAGCCCGGTGACGCCGACAATCACCCCGGTCGCCACCGCCGCTTCCTGCAACGGCATCAGGAAATAGCGCTGCAGCATCGGCACCAGAAACGAGTTGCAGGCATAGGTGGCGAAGTTGAAGCACAGCCCCGCCATCACCAGCCACAGAAAGGTTGGCACCGCCAGAATCCGTCGAATCGGCTTGTCGACTTTTTCCTGCGAAACCTGCACGGTTTCCGCCGCGCCGCGCTTGGGCTCTTTGATGAAGAACATGAAGATCGCGAGGATCAACCCCGGCACCGCCGCAATGAAGAACGGCGCGCGCCAACTGTCGAATGCCTTGACCATCGCACCGATGGTGAAGAACGCCAGCAACAGCCCCAGGGGCAAGCCGAGCATGAAAATGCCCATCGCCCGCGCCCGACGGTGGGCCGGGAACAGGTCGCCGATCAGCGAGTTGGCGGCCGGCGCGTAACTGGCCTCGCCGATGCCGATGCCCATGCGCACGATCAGAAAGCTCCAGAAACTGCCGACCAGACCGTTGACGGCGGTCAGCGCGCTCCATGTCGCCAGGCCCCACCCCATCAATTTGCTGCGCGAACCGGTGTCGGCCATCCGCCCTAACGGCAGGCCAGCGATGGCATAAACGATGGTGAAAGCGGTGCCAACGATACCCAGCTGAAAGTCGCTGAGGTGCCATTCCATGCGGATCGGCTCGATGATGATCGCCGGAATGGTGCGGTCGAAGAAGTTGAACAGGTTGGCGAGGAACAGCAGGAACAGAATGCGCCAGGCATTCGCCGCTTGGGTCGAGTTCTGCATGGGTCCGTCTCTTTATTGTTATAGGGCTTCACTGCCAACGCATCCGAGCCCGGAACCTGCAATCTAGTCAGCCCGTCGGATGCTGTCTGTGATCATTCGTCTGCCTGATATCGGGCCATGCCACTGTAACGAAACGTAAGCCTTTGATAAGTCAGCAATCCCCCGAAAACCGGGGCTTTTACGGCAAAACCCTGGCACAAAAAAATAGTTTCGCGCCCCCCTTCCCAAGTCCGTGGCGAAGCCTAGAATAGCCGCCGGATCCGTCCGGATTCGCCGATCAATCCCTTTGATGCCCTCCCCATGTCCGAAGTCAGTCCGTGTCTGAATTGCGGTGCCTGTTGTTCCCATTTTCGTGTGTCTTTTTTCTGGGGTGAATGCGCTTCCTCCGGTGGGACGGTGCCCGATGAACTGGTCACGCAGATCAGCCCCAGCCGGGTGGCGATGAACGGCACTGACTGTAAATCGCCGCGATGCACGGCGTTGGTCGGCGAAGTCGGCAGCGAGGTGAAGTGCTCGATTTATGAATTGCGCTCCAGCCCCTGCCGCGAATTCGAGTCGTCATGGGAAAACGGCGAACAGAATGTCGATTGCGACAAGGCCCGGGCCCGTTTCGGCCTGCCGCCGCTGCAACCGGACTGGGCTGAAATCCCCTTCGAACAAAGCGCCTGACTCTATTAGTGCCAATCGCTATGACACTAATGCCGAAATCGTTAGCGCCAATATGCCACTACCGCATACGTTGCAAAAACCGCCTCTATACTCCTGTCATTCGCCTGCGATGACGACGCAGTAAGGACGACTTCAGAGACGGGGCATGCAATGGAGTGGCTTGGTTTGCAGTTTGTTACCGAGCTGCCGGAGAGCGGGCAGGTCATCCTTGATTGCACACACAATCCCTTGTTGGTGCTGGTGGCCTATCTGGTTGCTTGCGCCGCAAGTTTTGCCACCCTCGACATGGCTGAGCGGGTCGGGCATGCCGAGGATCCACGCTCGCAGCGATTATGGCGCTGGATCGGCGCAACCTGCCTGGCAGGCGGCATCTGGGCCATGCACTTCATCGGCATGTTGGCATTCCAGGCGCCCATCGACATCCAGTACGACCTGCCCATCACCCTGTTCTCCTTGCTGATTGCCTTACTTGCCTCGTGGCTGGCCATGCACACGCTGAGCGAGATGCAGCCGAGCCTGGTGCAATACCTGAAAACCGCCATCGTCATCGGCCTGGGCATTGCCGGCATGCACTACGTAGGCATGGCGGCGATGCGGTCGAGCGCCACCGCGTATTACCAACCCACGCTGTTCGTGTTGTCGATCATCATCGCCATCGGCGCCAGTTTCGCCGCGCTGTGGGTCGCCAGTTATCTGCGCGAAGGCAGCGGCGTGTTTCATCAGATGCTCAAGTACAGCGCCGCGTTGATCCTCGGCGCCGGCATCATCAGCATGCATTTCACCGGGATGGCCGCGTTGCATCTGGTCTTGCCTGAAGGCAGCGTACCGGCGATAGCCGTCGAAACCAGCCATATGCAGTTGGGCCTGACGGTGGCACTGATCACCCTGCTGACTCTAGGCAGCGCAATCAGCGCGGCATTGGCCGACAAGAAACTACAAAACAAGGAACACGACCTGCGGCGGGTCAACGCCCTGCTCAGCCAACTCGATCAGGCGCGCATGTCGCTGCAACAAGTGGCCAACTACGATGCGCTGACCAACCTGATCAACCGCCGCGGCTTCAACCAGATCTTCGCCGAGAAACTCAGTCAGAAAACCACCGAAGGCGGCATGCTCGCAGTGATGTTTCTCGACATTGATCACTTCAAACGCATCAACGACAGCCTCGGCCATGACGCGGGTGATGCGCTGCTCAAAGTCATCGCCGAGCACATCAGAAGCTCGGTGCGCAGTCATGAAGATGTGGTCGCAAGGTTCGGCGGCGATGAGTTCTGCATCCTCATCAGCCTGCGCGAGCGAGAAGAGGCACGCAACATGGCCCAGCGGATCATGTTGAAGATGAAAGAACCCATCGAGCTTGCAGGGCGGCGGATGGTGATGACCACCAGCATCGGTATCAGTCTGTTTCCCGAAGATGGCACTACCTGCGAAGAACTGCTCAAGCACGCCGATCTGGCGCTGTACCAATCCAAGGGCGCCGGGCGCAACGGCCTGCAGTTTTTCAGCTCCAACCTGAAGAACCGCGCCACCCTGGAACTGCAACTCGAAGAAGAATTGCGCCATGCCCTGCGCGAAGAAAACGGCCTGACGCTCTATTACCAACCGATCTTCGAACTGAAAACCGGCCGCGTGACCAAACTCGAAGCGTTGATCCGCTGGCAGCATCCGCTGCACGGTCTGTTGACCCCGGATCGTTTTATCAGCATCGCTGAAAACAATGGCCTGATCGCCGAACTGGACAATTGGGTGCTGCGCCGGGCCTGCAAGGATCTCGGCGAACTGTCGCGCCATGGCTGCGAAGAGCTGAAAATCGCCTGGAACTGCTCGCCGCTGAATCTTGCGCGCGAAGAGCTGGCCGACGAGATTGAAGGCGCACTGCGCACCGCCGGCGTTGCGCCGGAACGGCTGGAACTGGAAGTCACCGAGAATGCACTGATGGGCAACATCGCCAATACACTGGTGCTGTTGCGGCAAATCCGCGCCCTCGGCGTGTCGCTGTCAATTGACGACTTCGGTACCGGTTACTCGTCGCTGGCTTACCTCAAACGCCTGCCGCTCAACACGCTGAAGATCGACCGTTCGTTCATCCTCGATATTCCCAAAGCCACGGCGGACATGGAGATCGTCCAGGCAATCATCGTCATGGCCCACACCCTGCATTTGCAGGTGGTGACCGAAGGCGTGGAAAGCCTAGAGCAGTACGAGTTCCTTGAGCGTTCGGGCTGCGATTTCATTCAGGGTTACCTGCTCAGCCGACCGGTGCCACTGGATGAATTGCGCCCGGTGCTGGAAGAAATCAATCAGCGCAAACACTCTCATACGGTCAATCCGCTGATTCTGGCGCGCGGTACATTTGCACCAGTGTCGCTGGATCCTTCGCCAAAAAACCCTGCGCCCCATGCAGGCGCATCAATTGTGCGGCCAATCCGCTGATCGGCGTCGCCGAGCCTTGCTCGCGGGAGAATTTCACTGCGGTGTCGAGATCCTTGAGCAGCGTGCGCACGTGCCACTTGATCGGTTCGAAGCGGCTTTCAGCCATTTGCGGGGCGAGGATCTGCAACGGTTTCGAATCGGCAAAACCGCCCGCCAACGCCTCGGCGATCAGACTCGCATCGACCCCGGCCTGCTCGGCGAGCGCCACCACTTCGGCGATCACCAGCGCATTGCAGGCGACAATCATCTGGTTGCAGGCCTTGGTCACCTGGCCGGCGCCGACGCCGCCCATGTGCGTGACGCGCTGACCGAGATTGAGCAGCACCGCACGCACCCGCTCAAGATCCGCCGCCGCCCCGCCGACCATGATCGCCAGACTGCCGGCCTCGGCGCCGACCACGCCGCCGGACACGGGTGAGTCGAGCCAGGTCATGCCGGTTTTTTCTGCCAGTTCAGCGGCCATCTCGCGAGTGGCGGTCGGTTCGAGGCTGGAAAAATCCACCAGCAACTGGCCGTTTTTTGCACCTTCAGCCACGCCACCGGCGCCAAACACTACTTCACGCACCACCGCTGTATCGGCCAGACACAACATCACCACATCGGCGTGCTCACACAGTTCAGCGGGGCTCGCGACCTGCCGGGCACCCGCTTCGACCAGCGCCGCGTACTTGGCCGGGTTGCGGTTCCACACCGTCAACGGATAGCCCGCCGCCAACAGGCGGCGGCACATCGGCAGGCCCATCAGGCCGATTCCGGCAAACCCCAACGAAGGTAGCGTTGACATCATTTAGCCTCCTTTTGATTAAAGATCGCCGAATAATGGCCGATTCATCAACGATCAGGAAAGGATTCCCCCCAGCGACAATCAGGCAATATCCCTGACGCTCGGGCTCAATACGCGCAAAAAAGACGCGAGATCTTATTCCGTGAGGTTCGCAGGCAACTGGCCCGCGAGCCAACCAGTCCAGGTATATGGCGCACAATGACTTCTAAAAATAATCCCGCCACTGCGGTATCCGATCTGACCTTGAGCCCCGCCGCAAACAGCCCTTCATCGTCAAAGCCATTGGTTCCCTCGCGCCCGCTGTCGACCCAGCAATACCTGTACTTCACTGAAACCAATACCGACCGCATCCTCGACAACCTCGACGGCCTGCGCGATCTGGTGTTCCCGCGTCCGCCACACCTGGAAGGCGACAACGAGCAGCACAGCGATCAGGAATTCCCCTCGGTTTGCCTGATCGGCCTCGGTCGTTGTGGCTCCAACATCGCCCTCGACGTTGCGGAGTTGGTGTACAACGCACGCAAGTTCTACCTCAACGAATTCAACAACGAAGATCGCCCGTCGAGTGACCGGCGCTCCGCCGACAAGGGCTACAGCCCGGCGCAGTGGATCAAGAACAACCTGCGCATCGGCAACAACAAGGCGAGCAAACCGGTGTTTCTGGTCGAGCCGCTGGTGATGCTCGGCGACCTCGACAAGGACATCGCCGGGCGCATTCGTTTCTCGCGCAAGGGCGAAAAAAGCGGTTTCCTGCGCGACTACAGCAAAATGAAAATCATGGACTTGTCCGAAGTTCACGCCGGTGGCGCCGGTAACGCGCCGATCCTCGGCCAGTATCTGGCGAAGATCATCCTCAACAAGGACACCCAGCGCTTTTCCAGCCCTGACTGGAAAATGATTCACTCGTACCTGATCGACAGCTGCGGCATCAAGGCCAACCAGTCGCGCCTGTACTTCTCGATCTTCAGTGCCGGTGGCGGTACCGGTTCCGGCATGGCCTCGGAATTCGGCCTGGCCCAGCAGCACTCGTACATGAACAAGACGTTCGACACCAAGCCGATGGACGAGCACGACGGCAAGAGCGGTCATTCGTTCGTGTTCGAGCCGATTTTTACCAGCGGCATCTGCGTGCTGCCGAACATCTCCGACCACCGCAGCGAAATGTCCGAGGCGCTGCACATCAACGCCGGTCGCCTGCTGTGCAAATACCTGTCCGAAGAATGGGATTTCTCCTACAACTTCGACAATGAAGACAGCAGCGAAGCCAGCGTCATGGGCCGTATTCGCCCATGGAACGCGATGATGCTGATCTCCAACGACATCATGCGTTACGCCGAAGAGAGCGATGACGGCAACATCCAGAACATTGATGTCAATGCGATGGAGAAGCACGCCAACCAATACATCTCGCAGCAGATCTTCAACATTCTGACGGCGCAGGCGGTGACCACCGACTACGACCAGAACTACTTCCGCCGCGCCGGCATCGACATTGGCGAAACCATTCGCCTGGACGCCAACGACCTGTTCATGAGTCTGGCCGGCCCGGTGGCGATTGCCTACGCCGAATCGGTGGTGCCGGAAACGCCGCCGCCGAGCAGCGACAAATTCAAGGTGTTCGATAAAGAGCCACAGCGCCTAAACATCGACGATCTGTTCTTCCGCTCGATCGACCTGCCGCACTTCAACAAGGTCACCCAGGCGATCGAAGGCATCAGCCTGCTGCCGATCGAGTCCAAGCGTTATCGCGCCTCGCTTGAGCAATACAAGAATTCCGGCTACGACGCGGCCGCGTTGCACGACCTGCACTTCTTCAAGAACTGCTCGTCGGTGGTCTCGATCGTCTCGTTGCCGAAAGACTACAAGCTGTCGTACATGGACCTGAACCGGTTGAAGACTCACCTCAACAGCCTGTTCCCCAACACCACGCTCAAGCGTTATGCGTTGGTGATCGGCGCCTCGGCGAACCTGTCGCTGACCACCCTGATCGCCAAGAGCCCGTGCCTGTCGGACGACTTCCTGACCCTGATCGTGGCGTTCATCAAGCGTTGCTTTGCGAAGAACCCGTACCGGTTCGACGAGACGCTGGATAACTCGATCCTCGACTTCATCATCAATGAAGAATTCGACGAAGACCGCATCGACGAGCTGCTGAATGAGTTCGAGAACCCGGCGAAGATCCTCGACACCAACTGGTACGCGATCAAGCCGATGTACGAGAAGAAGTATCGCGAGCTGATCAACGACAAAGAGAAGTTTGTCTCGATCAACGACATTCGCCTGTCGCGCGATTGCGTGAAGAAGTCGATCAAGTATTTGCGCGAGATTTACCGTCACCGAATTGGCAAGACCAAGGTTATTTCCCTCAATAACCATACCGGCAAGTCGTTCACGGTCTGATCCGGAACCGAGTTGCCGCCATCGCGAGCAGGCTCACTCCTACAATTGGAATGCGTTCCCCTGTAGGAGTGAGCCTGCTCGCGATGGGGCCCTTGAACTCACCGAAAATCTCGACCAATCCAATATTCAGAAACAATTAAGCAGCCGTTAGGCTGCTTACTAAACTGTTCCCGTTACGTTTACGTCACCGTGATGCCACCCTCGCTTGTGGTCTTTCTTCACGGCAACTTGCCATCACGCTACTCGGCTACACACTTTACGCCGATGACCGGTCGCACCACAAAGGTGCAAGGACTTAAGCGGCCGCCCTCTCCTGGATCAGAATCCAGGGCGAAACCACCACCGCCCACAGCTGCGGATCGCGTTCAAAAAGATCCAGCGCCCGCGTTTCAGACAGCTTGGCGACCTTGTCTTCGGCCAGCCAGGCGGCCACTTTCTCGCCTTCGTCGGACGCAACGGCCTCGGCGGCAGCGATCAGATCCAGCCCTGGGTCGACCCACAATAGGGCACCCTTGGCGAAGAACGGCTCCAGCTCTTTCCAGGTAATAGATGCGGTCTCGCCGAGCAGCTTGGCATAGAGGGTGCTAGGTTGTTGATTCATGGGAACTGTCCGGAAAAGAAATCGACGCGAATGATAACGTCGGTGGTCCGTCAGAAAAACCCGGTTGCAAATGGCTTCACCGAACGAAAAGAGCAGGAACGCCAAGGAATGCTGCTGATTGGGATATATGCCCACGAACGCCCCGCCGCAATTCTGTCTTTTTCATTCAAAAATGCGACAACCCCAAGTTTTGCCCCTCGGCGCCCGCTTCCCAGGCCAACAACCGGCGCTCTACACTGTACCGGTACAGTTGCCGGGGGCATTTCCGGAGGGTATCGCAAAGATATCTGACCCGGTTCTGCTGCTACGGCGCCAGAACTCAAAAAAATTACAACAGTAAGAGTGGAGCACTATGACTAAGGCTACTAAGCAGATTTCCAAACTGTTTGCCGCTATGGTTCTGGCCGGGGTTGCCAGCCATTCGTTCGCAGCTGACACCATCAAAATCGGTATCGCCGGCCCTAAGACCGGTCCAGTAGCCCAATACGGCGACATGCAGTTCAGTGGCGCGAAAATGGCCATCGAGCAGATCAACGCCAAGGGCGGCGTCGACGGCAAGAAACTCGAAGCCGTTGAATACGACGATGCCTGCGATCCGAAACAAGCGGTAGCGGTAGCGAACAAGGTCGTCAACGACGGCGTCAAGTTCGTGGTCGGTCACCTGTGCTCCAGCTCCACTCAACCGGCTTCGGACATCTACGAAGACGAAGGCGTGATCATGATCACCCCGGCTGCCACCAGCCCGGACATCACCGCCCGTGGTTACAAAATGGTCTTCCGCACCATCGGTCTGGACAGCGCCCAGGGCCCTGCCGCCGGTAACTACATTGCCGATCACGTGAAACCGAAAATCGTTGCGGTATTGCACGACAAACAGCAATACGGTGAAGGCATCGCCACCGCCGTCAAATCGACCCTTGAAAAGAAAGGCGTGAAAGTTGCCGTGTTCGAAGGCGTCAACGCCGGCGACAAGGACTTCTCCTCGATCATCGCCAAACTCAAGCAAGCCAACGTCGACTTCGTTTACTACGGCGGCTACCACCCAGAGCTGGGCCTGATCCTGCGTCAGTCTGCTGAAAAAGGCCTGAAAGCCAAGTTCATGGGTCCGGAAGGCGTGGGTAACGACTCCATTTCGCAGATCGCCAAAGACGCTTCCGAAGGTCTGCTGGTGACCCTGCCGAAATCCTTCGACCAGGATCCGGCCAACGTCGCCCTGGCTGATGCATTCAAGGCGAAGAAAGAAGACCCGAGCGGTCCTTTCGTGTTCCCGTCCTACTCGGCAGTTGAAGTGATCGCCGGCGGTATCGCCGCAGCGAAATCCGAAGACCCGGCCAAAGTAGCCGAGGCCATTCACGCCGGCACCTTCAAAACCCCGACTGGCGACCTGAGCTTCGACGCCAAGGGCGACCTGAAGGACTTCAAATTTGTGGTTTACGAGTGGCACTTCGGCAAACCAAAAACTGAAGTTTCGCCTCAGTAAGGCGCTGCCTGACTGACTGCCAATAAAGCCCACGGCGTGCCGTGGGCTTTGTTTTACGAATGTATGGGCCGCGCTGGCGTGATCCGCCAGTCTCCCCACCTGAAAATCTCAAAACCGTCATCAGCGGTTCGCTGGCAAAACCCGGATTCGAAGTGGATATAGATCCACGGGGCCGGGCGGGAAAATGACTCCACCAGTGAAATGCGTATCAGGTTTTTAGGAGCGTTGTAATGCCTGACCTCTATCACTTCTTCCAGCAGCTGGTTAATGGCCTGACCATTGGCAGCACGTATGCCCTGATCGCCATCGGCTATACGATGGTTTACGGCATCATTGGAATGATCAACTTCGCCCACGGCGAGGTGTACATGATCGGTTCCTACGTGGCGTTCATCGCCATCGCCGGGCTGGCCATGATGGGAATCGACAACGTCCCGCTGTTGATGACCGCCGCCTTCATCGCGAGCATCGTTGTCACCAGCTCGTACGGTTACAGCATCGAACGGATCGCCTACCGCCCCCTGCGCGGCAGCAACCGTCTGATCCCGCTGATTTCCGCCATCGGTATGTCGATCTTCCTGCAGAACACGGTTCTGCTGGCGCAAGACTCCAAGGACAAATCCATCCCCAACCTGATCCCCGGCAACATCTCTTTCGGGCCAGGTGGCGCACATGAAGTGCTGATTTCCTACATGCAAATCGTGGTGTTCGTGGTGACCCTGATCGCCATGCTCGGCCTGACGCTGTTCATCTCCCGTTCTCGCCTGGGTCGCGCCTGCCGCGCCTGCGCCGAAGACATCAAGATGGCTAACCTGCTCGGCATCAACACCAACAACATCATCGCCCTGACCTTCGTCATTGGTGCTGCGCTGGCGGCCATCGCGGCCGTGCTGCTGAGCATGCAATATGGCGTGATCAACCCGAACGCCGGTTTCCTCGTCGGCCTCAAAGCCTTCACCGCGGCAGTACTCGGCGGCATCGGCAGCATCCCCGGCGCCATGCTCGGCGGGTTGGTGCTTGGGGTGGCGGAAGCGTTTGGCGCCGATATCTTCGGCGACCAGTACAAGGACGTCGTGGCTTTCGGCTTGTTGGTTCTGGTGCTGTTGTTCCGTCCGACCGGCATTCTGGGCCGTCCGGAGGTTGAGAAAGTATGACTAGGAATCTTAAACAGGCACTGTTCAGTGCGCTCTTGGTTTGGGCCGTTGCGTATCCTGTGCTCGGACTGAAACTGACCATCGTCGGCATCAATCTGGAAGTGCACAACACCAGCCCGGTGATTCTGGCGACCATCGCCATCTGCTCGGTGCTGATGTTCTTGCGGGTGCTGTTCAACCAGCAGATCAGCAATGCGTGGAATTCCTCACCGGGCCTGCCGTTGATCCCGGCCAAGGCCAGCAACTTCCTGACCCTGCCGACCACGCAACGCTACTTCATCATTGCGCTGATCATCGGTGCACTGGTGTGGCCGTTCTTCGGTTCGCGTGGCGCGGTGGACATCGCGACGCTGATCCTGATCTACGTGATGCTCGGCCTCGGCCTGAACATCGTCGTCGGTCTGGCCGGTCTGCTCGACCTCGGTTACGTCGGTTTCTACGCCGTCGGCGCCTACAGCTACGCGCTGTTGTCGCACTACTACGGTCTGAGCTTCTGGATCTGCCTGCCGATTGCCGGCCTGATGGCGGCGACGTTCGGCTTCCTGCTGGGCTTCCCGGTATTGCGTCTGCGCGGCGACTATCTGGCGATCGTGACGTTGGGTTTCGGCGAAATCATTCGTCTGTTCCTGCGTAACCTGACCGATATCACCGGTGGCCCGAACGGCATCAGCAACATCGAGAAACCAACGTTCTTCGGCCTGACCTTCGAACGTAAAGCCGCGGAAGGCATGCAAACCTTCCACGAGTATTTCGGCCTGCAATACAACTCGATCAACAAGGTGATTTTCCTTTACCTGGTTGCCCTGTTGCTGGCGCTGGCGGCGCTGTTCATCATCAACCGTTTGCTGCGCATGCCGATCGGCCGTGCGTGGGAGGCGCTGCGTGAAGACGAAATCGCCTGCCGTGCGCTGGGTCTCAACCCGACGATCATCAAGCTGTCGGCCTTCACCCTGGGTGCGAGCTTCGCCGGTTTCGCCGGTAGCTTCTTCGCTGCCCGTCAAGGTCTGGTGACCCCGGAATCGTTCACCTTCATCGAGTCGGCGATCATTCTCGCCATCGTCGTGTTGGGTGGCATGGGCTCGCAACTGGGCGTGATTCTCGCGGCCGTGGTGATGATCCTGTTGCCGGAAATGATGCGTGAGTTCAGTGAGTACCGCATGTTGATGTTCGGTGCGCTGATGGTGTTGATGATGATCTGGCGTCCACAAGGTCTGCTGCCGATGCAACGCCCACACATGGAGTTGCGAAAATGAGCCGCGAGATCTTGAAAGTTGAAAACCTCAGCATGCGCTTCGGCGGCTTGCTGGCGGTCAACGGCGTGGCCCTGACCGTGAAGGAAAAACAGGTGGTTGCCTTGATCGGGCCGAACGGCGCGGGCAAGACCACCGTGTTCAACTGCCTGACCGGTTTCTACAAGCCGTCCGGCGGCAGCATCCTGCTCGACGGCGAGCCGATTCAAGGCCTGCCGGGCCACAAGATCGCCCTCAAAGGCGTGGTGCGGACTTTCCAGAACGTACGGTTGTTCAAGGACATGACGGCGGTCGAGAACCTGTTGATCGCGCAGCACCGTCACCTGAACACCAACTTCCTGGCCGGCCTGTTCAAGACCCCGTCGTTCCGCAAAAGCGAGCGCGAGGCGATGGAGTTTGCCGAGTACTGGCTGGAAAAGGTCAACCTCAAAGAGTTCGCCAACCGCACCGCCGGCACCCTGGCTTACGGTCAGCAACGACGTCTGGAAATCGCTCGCTGCATGATGACTCGTCCGCGGATCCTCATGCTCGACGAACCAGCCGCCGGCCTGAACCCGAAGGAAACCGAAGACCTCAAGGCGCTGATCAGCGTCCTGCGTGAAGAGCACAACGTGACGGTGCTGCTGATCGAACACGACATGAAACTGGTCATGAGCATTTCCGACCACATCGTCGTGATCAACCAGGGCACGCCTCTGGCCGACGGCACGCCGGAACAGATCCGCGACAATCCTGAAGTGATCAAAGCCTACCTGGGGGAAGCGTAAATGCTGCAGTTCGAAAACGTTTCCACCTTCTACGGCAAGATCCAGGCGCTGCACAGCGTCAACGTCGAAGTCCGTCAGGGCGAGATCGTCACCCTGATCGGCGCCAACGGTGCCGGCAAGTCGACGCTGCTGATGACGCTGTGCGGTTCGCCGCAAGCGCACAGCGGCAGCATCCGCTACATGGGTGAGGAACTGGTCGGTCAGGACTCGTCGCAGATCATGCGTAAAAGCATCGCCGTGGTGCCGGAAGGTCGTCGGGTGTTCGCGCGTCTGACCGTTGAAGAAAACCTCTCCATGGGCGGCTTCTTCACCGACAAGGGCGACTATCAGGAACAGATGGACAAGGTTCTCGGACTTTTCCCACGCCTGAAAGAACGCTTCAACCAGCGCGGCGGCACCATGTCCGGCGGCGAACAGCAAATGCTCGCCATCGGCCGTGCGCTGATGAGCAAGCCCAAGCTGCTGCTGCTCGACGAGCCGTCGCTGGGCCTGGCACCGATCATCATCCAGCAGATCTTCGACATCATCGAACAACTGCGCAAGGACGGTGTAACGGTGTTCCTGGTCGAGCAGAACGCCAACCAGGCGCTGAAAATCGCCGACCGCGCGTACGTTCTGGAGAACGGCCGTGTGGTCATGCAAGGCACTGGTGAAGCGCTGCTGACGGACCCGAAAGTACGCGAGGCGTACCTCGGCGGTTGAGTCATCGCGGTAAAGAAAAAACGGCCTCCGGGCCGTTTTTTGTGCCAACTGCAAGCCTCCAACATCCCTTGTAGGAGTGAGCCTGCTCGCGACAGCAGTCATTCAACATCACGGGGTTAAACGACGCCATCGCGAGCAGGCGAACGCCTGCAGTGGACGCTCATTACGGATTGCAGTGCTACGCTACCGCCGTGGCCTGATCGACGTAAGGCCGTGCCGGCTCAAGATTCCAATCTGGCTTGTTGCGCACAGGTTTTCCGTCGAAAGTCGCCGCCAGATGACACACCATCTGCCGACGCAATGACCCGCCATTGACGCTGTACTGCCGCCATTGCTGATCGTCCTTATGCTTGTTGTACAGCTCGGCGAACATCCGGTCGGTCTGATCGTCTTTGATCGCCCGACCGCAAGCGGTCGGCACCACCGACAGCGACCAGGTGTTCGGCCCCAGTTTCGGATCAGGCCGTTGTACCCAAGTGCTCGACTCGATGTACTTCTCGCAGAACTTCGGCGCCGCTGGCGTCGAGGTCTGGATGCATGAGAAAGAAGCCTTGGCGACCGGAGTTTTCGGGAAGTCGATCTTGATGATATTACGATCCTTGCCGGTCTTGGCCTTGTAGTCGCGCTGGTTGGCCATCGCATCGTTCAAGCCGCGTTGATCGCTGTAGAAGAAAGCCAGAATCGGCAGTTCGTCAGTTTTCGGGTTGCCCAGACGCAGTTCTGTCTGGGTCTGAAACTCGCGGCTGTTGATGACTTTGCGCGCGCCCATGAAGTTGCGGAAGGCGTCGACGCGCTCATTGCTGCTCATCGGATTGCGCATGTTGAAGCCGCATTGCAATTGGTCCTGCTGCCGATTGTTGTTGTACTGGGTGAAGTGCGCGACCCAGGCGTTGGGACTGGTGATCGGTGGTTTCATGGCCTGGCAGACCGCTTCCGTCGGGGCGGTGTTTTTGTTGTCGCCACAGCCCCGGTCATTGCGAAAGTCAGTCCAGGCATCGTTGGGAAACGCGCAATAAACATGCACCGGAGTCTCGGGGTCGCGAACCAGATCTCTGGGGGTAATCAGATAGCCGTTCTGCGTGCTCATACCCGGGTCTTCGTAACTGATACCGTCGGCGCGCATGTACGACGCGGCAAACGTGCCCAATTCCACGGCTTTCGGGCTGGGATTCCAGACGTCCCATTTCTGCCCCTTGGCCGGGTCGGCGCGGTGCGTGCCCCGAACCAAAAGCCCTGAACAGTCCGAGGCCGGATCCTGGCCGCAGCTGTCGACGGTTTTGTTGTACAACGTTTCGACTTTTTTCAGCGTCTCGTCGCATGACTCGGCATTGGCCCATGTTGCCTGCACCAACAGCGGAAACATGAGTAATGGCGCGATTCTGTTCAAACGTTTTTTCATGGCTTGCATCTCCTTGATTAGCCAACACACACCCTCAACGCGGGACCGGGTTACAACCCGCAGCCCGCGTCTCGTTGTCCGATAACGCCGGCCGGAAAGGCTCAAGATTCCACGGCGTTTTGTTGCGGTAATTGACCAGGACGCAATTCAATTGCTGGCGCATGCTGCCGGCGGATTTTTCGTTGTCACGCCAGTTGCTGTCGGCGCCTTTCAGCGCGAACAGTTGGTCGTACAACGCAGCCACCTGCTCGCTGGGCAAGGCTCGTCCCGCCGCTGTGGGGACCACGCTCAGGCTCCACTCATCCTTGCTGGTGCCGGGGTCGTAACGTTTGATCCAGTCGGCCGAGGCAATGTATTGCGGTGCCGCAACCGGAACCGGATTGCAACCAGCCTTGGCCGATTCCTGCGCAGAAACATTGGGGCGGAACGGCTCCAGATTCCATTCGGTTTTTGCCGGATAGTTCTGAATCAGGCAGCTCAGTTGCCCACGCATGCTGCCCGGCGATTTCTCGTTGTCGCGCCATTGACTATCGGCGCCACGCAGGGCGAACAGTTCTTTGTACAAGGCATCCTGATCACTGGCCTGAATCGCTTTGCCTTGGGCTGTGGGGGTGATCTTGAGCGACCATTCGTTTTGCTTGCTGCCGGGATCGTAACGTTCGATCCACACCGCTTCAGCGATGTATTTCTGCGCAGGTGTCGGTGTCGGTGTCGGTGTCGGCTGCGCGCCGCCAGCCGCCGTCAGGTCTATCGCCTGGTCAGCGGCGACATAGCTGAAACGTTGCTCGGCAGGCTTGGTGAAATCCAGCCGCAGGATCGGCACGCTGTAACCCTGTGCCTGGAGTTTCTTCTGGAAGTTGCGTGCGCTGTTCAGGCCGTTTTCCGGTTTCGGCGGAGCCTGATCGCCGCGAGTGGCGAAGTTCTGCGTGCTGTTGACGTTGTAGATGAAGGCATCGATGTACTTCATGTTTTCGCTGCCATCGTTAGTGGCGGTGGCGTTCTTCAACATGAACTCGTTGACTTGGGCGCTGTAAGAGAACGGGTCTTTGTTGGTGGTGGTCGGCCGGGATTCGTGAACCCGGATCATCGCGTGCCAGTCGCTGGGTTTTTCCGCGTTAAAGGAACACTGGCCGTACTGGATCGGCCCCTTCATCAGCCCGGTGTATTTTTGCGTCCATTGCTCTGCAGTGGTGACCCCGGCTTCCGCACAAGTGCCGTAGGCCAGCGCAGCATTGCGGTTGTTCATCACGCCCTGGGCGGCACGCGGTGGCTCGCGACTGTCGAAAAATCCGCAGCCGTACCACTTGCGCTCAGGCCCGGTGCCGCCATCGAACGCGTAGATGCAGGTAAACCCTTGCTCCTTGACTGGCAGGTTCAACGCTGCCGCATCGGTTGGGGTTCGCAGGATCAGACCAGCCGGATGAATGAGAATTTTGGTACTCAGATCCTTGCGAATCCACGAGTAGGAGGTCGCACCGATCTTGACCGCGTAGGGGCTGTAATCCCAGGGGTTGAACGGCCCGTCGTTGACCATGCGCAAGGTCACCCCGCTGCAATAGTAGAGACCGCGCGGGGCACCGGTGTCCGGCTCCTGGCACTCTTGCTTGAGGGTGTTGTAGTTGTAATTGATGCGCTTGAGCGTGTCCTGCGGATCAAGCAACGGCTGCGCGGCCAACGCACTGCACAGCAACGGCAGCGCGCACGCCAGGGCCCAAGTTGAAGTCCTGCGCGATAGCACGCGTGAGTCTGAGCGCTCCGTTTTCATAAGATACCGTCCTGGTAAATCGGCCTGTGAAAGTGGCCATTGAAATGACTATAGAACACTCCCCCTGTAGGAGCTGCGGCACGCTGCGATCCTTTGATCTTGTTTTTAAGATCAAAGATCGCAGCGTGCCGCAGCTCCTACAGGGGGCGATGTTTTTTCAAAAAAGTTTTCAGGAGGCTGTAACGCATCGCCATGACCGTTCTCTAGTGGGGTAAGCAAGCGCACTTCGCTTGTAAAAACCCTAGCTCAACTCGGAGAAACATCATGACTGCTACCACTCGCACCCTGTCCGCCACCGCCCTGGTTCTGGCCCTCGGCTCTGCTCTGAGTATGGCCGCCGTATCGACCGTCCACGCCGCTGACGACATGGAGAAATGCTTCGGCGTGGCGATGAAAGGTCATAACGATTGCGCCGCAGGTGCAGGCACCACCTGTGCCGGCACCGCGAAAATGGACTACCAGGCCAACGCCTGGAAACTCGTTCCGAAAGGCACCTGCGCCACCACTGAAAGCAAGACCTCGCCGACCGGTTTCGGCCAGATGGAAGCCTTCAAAGCCAAGTCCTGATCCACGGCCTGCCTGAGTGACGATCATGTTTACAGTCAACGAACCTGCCCTTTCCGACACTCAGGCAGCCCACTCCGGGCTCCCTGCCCGCGCCGGGCTGGGGCTCAAGACCGGGCACTTCAGGGAAGTGCTCGGTTCACAACCGGACCTTGGTTTTTTCGAAGTCCACGCCGAAAACTACATGGTGGCCGGCGGTCCGTTTCATCATTTTCTGGGATTGATTCGCGAACAGTACCCGCTGTCGCTGCACGGTGTCGGGCTGTCCATCGGCGCTGAAGGGCCACTGGATGTTCAACATCTCAAGCGTCTCGGTGCACTGATCGAACGCTATCAACCGCACTCCTTTTCCGAACACCTGGCCTGGTCCAGCCATGGCCCGGTGTTCCTCAATGATTTGCTGCCACTGGCCTATGACACGCCGACGCTGAACCGCGTCTGCGAGCACATAGACCAAGTGCAGAACAGCATCGGGCGCCCCATGCTGCTGGAAAATCCGGCGACGTATCTGGCCTTTCAACGCTCGACCATTGACGAAGCTGACTTCATTGCCGACGTCATCGGCCGTAGCGGCTGCGGCCTGCTGCTGGACGTCAATAACGTCTACGTATCGTGCATCAACCATCAACGCGACCCATTGGCCTACCTCGATGCCTTGCCATTGCACGCGGTTGGCGAGATTCATCTGGCTGGGTTTGCAGAAGATCGCGACAGTCTCGGCGACCGTTTGCTGATCGACGATCATGGTGCGCCGATCGATCTGGCTGTATGGAATCTGTACCGCCAAGTGCTGGAGCGCACAGGCCCGGCAGCAACGCTGATCGAACGCGACAACAGTTTGCCGGCGTTCAGCGTCTTGCTCGCCGAGGCCCGGCAGGCTGATGACTTGCTGATGCAAGCCAGGGGTCGATCATGAGCACTCAAGCGACCTTCGCGGCGGCACTGCTCGATGTGCGATCGCCTTGCCCCGAAGGCCTGTGCAGCGCCAACGGTGCCGATCCCGAGAGCCGTTTCGCGGTGTATCGCAACAACGTGCAAAGTTCGCTGATCAACGCTCTGGGTGACAGTTATCCGGTGGTTGCGCAACTGGTGGGCGAGGAGTTCTTCCGCGCCATGGCGGCCGTTTTCATCCAGGCTCAGCCACCCCACAGTCCGTTGATGAGCCTTTATGGCGAAGATTTTGCGGATTTCATCGAAAGCTTTGAACCGGCATTCAGCGTGCTCTATCTGGCCGATGTCGCACGTCTTGAACACCTGCGTACTGTCGCCTACCACGCCGCCGATGCCAGCCCGATAAGTCCGGAAGAAATCACCGCCGCACTGTCTGCACCCGACTCTTTGAGCAAACTGCGTTTCGGGCTGCACCCGTCGTTACGCCTGCTCGACTCAAGCCATGCCGTTGTCGCGATCTGGGCAGCGCATCAACACGACGCAACACTTGAGGGCATCAACCTCCACCAAGAGCAGTACGCCCTGGTCTTGCGCAACTGTCTGGACGTCGAGGTGTTTGCCCTCGAACACGGCGCCAGCCTGTTTATCCGTCAATTACTTGATGGCCAGCCACTGCTGGCAGCGGCGCAAAACAGCCCGCCGTTCGACCTAAGTCAAACCCTGGCCCTATTGATTGCACACAACGCCATCACTCATCTGAACGACAAGGAATCGCCATGAACACGCTGGTCCCCCGCGCCATCGCGCTGCTGGAGAAAATCCCCCACAGTCTGATCGCGCTCATTGCGCGTTTTTCGATTGCGGCAGTGTTCTGGAAATCCGGGCAGACCAAGGTCGAGGGTCTGGCCATCGACCTGATTGACGGGACGTTTCAACTCGGCTGGCCGCGTCTGGCGGATTCAACGATTCCACTGTTCAAGAGCGAATACCACGTGCCACTGCTGTCGCCGGAAATCGCCGCGCACATGGCTGCGTTTGCCGAGCACTTTTTCCCGGTCCTGATCCTGATCGGATTCGCCACAAGGTTTTCAGCCCTGGCGCTGCTGGGGATGACGCTGACCATTCAGCTGTTTGTCTATCCAGACGCCTATCCGACCCATGGCACGTGGGCAGCGGTGTTGCTGTTCCTGATGGCTCGCGGCCCCGGCAGGCTGTCGATAGATCATCTGATCGCCAGACACTACAACCGTTGAAACTCCTACACGGGTGGATCGGTGTTAGTGAGACAGGCGATCGAGCGCCTCGCCGCTGCGCTTGAACCAGCCGATCAGATAGTCCGCCAATACCTGCGTACGTTTGGGTAATCCGCCCTGATACGGATGCACCAGGTACATCGGCATACGCCGGGTCTGAAAGCCGCGCAGGAGCAAACGCAATCGGCCGTCAGCCAATTCCGCTTGCAGCAGGTACGAGGGTAAACGCGCGATACCGGCTCCGCTCAGGGCCGCTTTTTTCAGCAGGTTGTAGTGGTTGCTGGCAAACGGCCCCGACACGCGCACCCGCAGCAATTCGTGCTGCTGGTGATACAGCCACTCCTCGCGTCCACTGTAATGACTGTTAAGCAGGCAACGGTGTTCGGCCAGCGCCTGTGGCGTCGTCGGCTCGCCGAAACGCTCTAGATAAGCCGGGCTGGCGCAGGTCATTTCCTGCCAGGCCAGCAGCGGTTTGGCCACCAGTCGCTCGTCATTCGCCACTTCGCTGCGAATCGCCAGATCGAAACCGTCCCGGGACAGATCGCGATAACTGTTGTTCAGCTCCAGCTCGATCTGCACCTCGGGATACTGCTGCGAGAACTCCAGCAGCAGACCATCGAAGAAGGTTTCCCCCAGCGAAACCGGAACCGTCATACGCACGGGGCCGGCCATGTCGTCTTTCAATCGCGCCAAGGCCTGACGCGCTCTTTCGACCTGGACGACAAGCGCCTGCGCCTGCGGCAACAGCGCAGCGCCCGCGGCGGTCAGGCTCAACCGGCGAGTCGTGCGATGCAGCAACACCACGGCAAACTGTGTCTCCAGATGGCTGATGCGCTTGGACAACTGGCCCTTGCTGCAACCCAATTGCTGTGCGGCCAAAGTAAAACTGCCGGCCTCGATCAACACGGCAAACGCTGCGAGATCATCCATTTCGCTCATGGATTGTTTCCATTTGAAAACCAAAGGTTGCCCATTAGTGCGCTTATCTACAGAAAAAACCACTCTAGACTGAAACCTCGTTCAAACACTTGAGGCACTGCACGATGAAAATTCTGTTGATAGGCGCGGGCGGCACCATCGGTTCGGCCGTAGACAAAGAGCTCTCGCAACGCCACGAAGTCATTCGTATTGGTCGCAACAGCGGCGATTTCCATGTGGATATCAGTGACAGCGCATCCATCCGCAAGCTGTTCGAGCAGACCGGCAAGTTCGACGCACTGGTCTGCGCCGCCGGTAACGTGACCTTTGCCCCGCTGGGAGAGATGAACGCCGACAGCTTCGCCCTCGGCCTGAAAGACAAATTGATGGGCCAGGTCAACCTGCTGCTGATCGGCCGTGAGTTCGCCAACGATGGCGCCTCATTCACCTTCACCACCGGAGTACTCAGCCACGATCCGATCCGCAGCGGCGCATCGGCGGCACTGGTCAACGGCGCGCTCGACAGCTTCGTCAAGGCTGCTGCCATCGAACTGCCGCGTGGTCTGCGCGTGAACTCGATCAGCCCGACAGTATTGCTGGAAGCGATGGGCAGCTACGCGCCGTACTTCCGTGGTTACAAGCCGGTGCCTGCGGCGGATGTGGCGTTGGCCTACGCGAAAAGTGTTGAAGGACTGCAAACCGGTCAGACGTTTCACGTGGGCTAAACCCTTGTGATGAGCGGTCAGGCTGCGTAACGTGGCGGCACTTGTCTGGAGAGCCGAAGATGCGTGTTGCCCGTTCGTTAGTCCTTGTTGCCCTGCTGCCGTTGTTTGCCGCCTGCCAGTTGTTCGATGGCCAGCGAGAAAGTGCCTCGCACGTGGGGCAGACGCGGATGCAGGGGCAACTCACTGCCGCTGACGGCAAACTGGTGTTCCAGCCGTGTCAGGATCAGCGTCAACTGGTGGTCAATGACATCGGCGGCACCAGCGTCCTGCAAGAGGCCGCGACCCTTGCCGATGAGCAGGGCAAGCTGTTTGCCGATGTACGCGGGAAAGTCGCTGGCGACCGCCTCGACCTGACCCAGTTGTACCGCGTTGAGCGCTCGGGCACAGCGTGCGACGATCCGAATTTCAAACTGCTGATCCTGCGTGCCGCCGGCCATGGCCCGGAATGGAACGTCAAGGTCAGCGGCAAAGGCATGGTCATCGACCGCGAAGGCCAGCCGCCACTCGCCGTGCCGTATGTTGAAGAACAATTGGGCGACGGGCGCTTCAACCTCAGCAGCGAAGCCAACAACCAGCGGATCGAGCTGTGGGTCGCGCCGCAGCGCTGCGTCGACAGCAGCACCGGCAGCGTGCAGCACATGAGCGCCGAACTGCGCATCGACGGCCAGGTGCAACGTGGCTGCGGGTATTTCGGCGGATCACGCAACGACGGAGCGTTTTAGCCTCACCGAATCCGGGCTTTGCGGCTTATAATCGCGGCCTTCAAACGCCTTGGCGCAGTTGTGCGCCCCGCGAACCCGGATCCTCGCCATGTTACGAATCACTGAACTCAAGCTGCCAATCGACCATCCCGAAGAAGACCTGCGCCCTGCCATCGTGCAGCGCCTGGGCATCGCCAGCGATGATTTGCTCGATTTCACCTTGTTCAAGCGCAGCTACGATGCGCGCAAAAAGTCCTCCGAACTCTGCTTCATCTACACCATCGACCTCAACGTACGCGACGAGGCCAAGGTGCTGGGCAAGTTTGCCGACGACCGTAACGTCAACGTGGCGCCGGATGTCAGCTATAAATTCGTCGGCCAGGCGCCAAGCGACCTGAGCCAGCGCCCGATTGTCGTCGGTTTCGGCCCGTGCGGGATCTTCGCAGGGCTGCTGCTGGCACAAATGGGCTTCAAGCCGATCGTCCTCGAACGCGGTACCGAAGTCCGTCAGCGCACCAAGGACACTTGGGGCCTGTGGCGTAAAAGCGTGCTTAACCCCGAGTCCAACGTGCAGTTCGGCGAAGGCGGCGCGGGGACGTTCTCCGACGGCAAGCTGTACAGCCAGATCAAGGATCCGAAGTTCCTTGGCCGCAAAGTCCTGCACGAGTTCGTCAAGGCCGGCGCGCCGGAAGAAATCCTCTACGTCAGCAAGCCGCACATCGGTACGTTCCGTCTGACCGGCATGGTTGAAAACATGCGCGAGCAGATCCGCGAACTGGGCGGCGAAGTGCGCTTCCAGGAGCGCGTGACCGACGTACTGATCGAAGACGGCCAACTGGTCGGCGTTGAACTGGCCAGCGGTGAAACCCTGCATTCGAAACACGTGGTTCTGGCCCTCGGCCACAGTGCCCGCGACACCTTCCGCATGCTCCACGGCCGTGGCGTGTTCATGGAAGCCAAGCCGTTCTCGGTGGGTTTCCGCATCGAGCACCCACAGTCGCTGATCGACCGTGCACGACTGGGCAAATACGCCGGTCACCCGAAGTTGGGCGCCGCCGACTACAAACTGGTGCACCACGCCAAGAACGGCCGTTCGGTCTACAGCTTCTGCATGTGCCCAGGCGGTACCGTGGTCGCGGCAACTTCGGAGCCGAACCGCGTCGTCACCAACGGTATGAGCCAGTACTCGCGTAACGAGCGTAATGCCAACTCCGGCATCGTTGTCGGTATTACTCCGGAAGTCGATTATCCGGGCGGCCCACTGGCCGGGATCGAGTTGCAGGAGCGTCTGGAATCCCACGCTTTTATCCTCGGCGGCAGCGATTACAAGGCCCCGGCGCAACTGGTCGGCGATTTCATCAACGACATTCCTTCGACCGAACTGGGCGAAGTCGAGCCGTCGTACAAGCCGGGTGTGGCGTTGGGCGATCTGGCCCTGGCCCTGCCCGACTTCGCAATTGAAGCGATCCGTGAAGCGTTGCCAGCGTTCGAGAAGCAGATTCGCGGATATTCACTGCACGACGCGGTGTTGACCGGTATCGAGACGCGCACTTCGTCGCCGTTGCGGATTACCCGTAACGAGACGCTGCAAAGCATGAACGTCAAAGGCTTGTTCCCGGCCGGTGAAGGCGCGGGTTATGCGGGCGGTATTCTGTCGGCGGGTGTTGACGGGATTCGCATCGCTGAAGCTGTGGCTCGCGATATCCTCGGCCTTACTGACTGACACAACGCCCTGTGTAGGAGTGAGCCTGCTCGCGATAGCGGTAATCCGGTCAACATCAATGTTGAATGTTATTACGCAATCGCGAGCAGGCTCACTCCTACAGTTGATTTTGGTGTGTCAGATGTTGGCGCGTAAAACGCTGGTCGGCAGCGCCTCGCCGCGCTCTGCGCTTGCTGCAACTGCCTCGATCAAAGCGTCCAACTCATACCCCTGCGCCTTCAGCCATTCCGGATCGTAATAGGTGTCGGCATACCGCTCGCCGCCATCGCACAGAATCGCCACGATCGATCCCGACTCCCCCGCCGCTTTCATCTGTTGCGCCGCCATCAAGGCGCCGATCAGATTGGTCCCGCTCGACCCGCCAACATGCCGCCCAAGACGCTGCGCCAGATAATGCATGGCGGCGAGTGACAAGGCGTCCGGCACTTTGACCATTGCATCGATCACCTTTGGCAGGAACGACGCTTCCACCCGTGGTCGACCAATGCCTTCAATTCGCGAACCGCAATCGAGGCGCAAACTGGCGTCACCGGTCTGGTAGTAATCGAAGAACACCGAACGCTCGGCATCCGCGCACAGAACGCGGGTGCAGTGCTGGCGATAGCGCACGTATCGGCCAAGAGTCGCGGTGGTGCCGCCGGTGCCGGGGCTGGAAATCAGCCAGCTCGGTTCTGGGTGTTTTTCGTAGCGCATCTGCTGGAAGATCGACTCGGCGATGTTGTTGTTTGCGCGCCAGTCGGTAGCGCGCTCGGCGTAGGTGAACTGGTCGATGAAATGACCGCCATGCTCACGGGCCAGGCGCTCGGATTCGGCGTAGATCTGCGTCGGATCTTTCACCAGGTGGCTTTGACCACCATAGAAGGCAATCTGCGCGATCTTCTCCTTCGACGTGGTCGCCGGCATCACCGCAATGAACGGCAAACCGAGCATGCGTGCGAAATACGCCTCGGAAATCGCCGTGGAACCGCTGGACGCCTCGATCACCGGCGCACCCGGCTTCAGCCAGCCGTTACACAGCGCGTAGAGAAACAGCGAACGCGCCAGCCGATGTTTGAGGCTGCCGGTCGGATGGCTCGACTCATCCTTGAAATACAACTCGATGCCCGCAAAACCCGGCAACGGCAAAGGGATCAGGTGGGTGTCGGCGCTGCGCTGGAAATCCGCCTCGATGATGCGGATGGCTTCACGGGCCCACTGTCGGTTGTCGCTCATGGTGTTGGTTCTCGTTGAATCGGGCAGGAAATCAGCCTCCCAGGAAGGCTCATCCGTCAGCTTAGGAAAAATCCTGCATCGCGCACAGATACAGCTGAGTCTCAATGTGTCAGACAACTGCTAGGCTCAGCGTGATTGAGCCAGACACCTTGTAACGACATATAACAAAAAAGAATATAACTTTTGTTTTAACAACTAACAGTACGGGTTAGGGTGTTCCACCTTTTGACTATTCGATGGAGAGCGACCTTGCCTCTGCGTAGCACTTTCACGCGTTTCTTTCAGTTGGAAGCTGCCAGCGGTCTGTTATTGATCGCTGCGGCTGTCCTTGCTCTGGTTATCAACAATTCGCCACTGTCGTGGTTGTACACCGGTCTGCTCGATACCCCCGTGGTGGCGCAGATCGGTGCGTTGAAAATCGCTAAACCTCTATTGCTGTGGATCAACGACGGTCTGATGGCGATGTTCTTCCTGCTGATTGGTCTGGAAGTGAAGCGCGAGGTTCTCGACGGCCAGCTCTCCAAACCCTCGCAGATCGTCCTGCCCGGCGCCGCAGCCATCGGCGGCATGCTGGTACCGGCATTGATCTACTGGTTCCTCAACCGTGACAACCCCGCCGCCCTCGACGGCTGGGCGATCCCGACCGCCACCGACATCGCCTTCGCCCTCGGCGTACTGGCCCTGTTGGGCAAACGCGTGCCAGTGTCGCTGAAGCTGTTCCTGATGACCCTGGCGATCATCGATGACCTTGGCGCCATCGTGATCATCGCGATCTTCTACTCTGGCGAACTGTCGACCCTGTCGCTCGGCCTCGCGGCGGCGTGTATCGCGGCGCTGGTGGCGATGAACCGGCTCGGCGTGGTCAAGCTCGGGCCGTACATGATCATTGGTCTGATCCTCTGGGTTTGCGTGCTCAAGAGCGGTGTCCACGCGACGCTGGCCGGGGTGACGTTGGCGTTCTGCATTCCGCTGCGCACGAAAAACGCCGAGCCGTCGCCGCTACTGACGCTCGAACATGCGCTGCACCCGTGGGTGGCTTACGGCATTCTGCCGCTGTTCGCCTTCGCCAACGCCGGCCTGTCGCTGAGCGGCGTGACCGTCGAAAGCTTTACCCATCACGTACCGATGGGCATTGCCGTGGGCCTGCTGCTGGGCAAAACCGTCGGCGTGTTCGGCCTGACCTGGCTGGCCGTCAAGACCGGCATCGCCGCCCTGCCGCAAGGCGCCAATTGGGGCCAGGTGCTGGGCGTAGCGATCCTCTGCGGGATCGGTTTCACCATGAGCCTTTTCGTCGGTTCGCTGGCGTTTGAACCGGGTGTGAGCGACTACGCCGGGATGGACCGAATGGGCATTTTGACCGGCTCGATTCTGGCGGCGTTGATTGGTTATGCGGTAACCGCGGCGGCAAGTCGCAGTAGCACCATTCAAAGGGCCTGAGTGCTGGCCCATGCCAACTGCACGGCTTAGCAATAAGCCGTGCAAGTGTGCTATATGTTTCGTCAAGCCAGCAGCCGTTCCCGCACGGTATTCCCGGAGGCATCCATGTCACGTAAAGCAGAAAAACGCCCAATGACGGACGATCAGATTGCCGTCCAGGAATCCCGAATTCCAGACATCGCCCTGAAGGCATTCAGCAATGCCTACAAAATGGCACTGGCCAATGGCGCAGCCGTTCTTGTCGCTAAAGATGGTCAGCTATTTGAAGTGACAGATAAGACGTCCGTTGCACTGCGCTCGATCGGCACTTATGGAAATCTGAAAAGCGGCACGCGCCTGCACATCAATAAATCTTCAAAACAGGTCACTTCTTGAGCACACCCAGAATACGGATATTTGCGGGACCGAACGGATCGGGAAAAAGCACCTTCAATCGCCTTGTTCCTGCCCACTTGCGGGGAAACTACATCAACCCGGATGACATAGAGCGGGCGATTAAAGATACGGGGTATTTTGACTTCACCTCGTATCACATTGAATCTCACAAAGAACAGATTTTCGATTTTCTCCGCCAACACGCGCTACTGGAGAAATCCCCTCGTTCGCTGGCAAAGCTGGATTCACTCACAATGGAAGGTGAGAGACTCAACTTCGCAAATACCGAGATCGACTCCTACGTCGCTTCGGCCCTTTCCGACTTCATACGAAGGTCGCTGATCAGAGAACGCATCAGCTTTACCTTTGAAACGGTCATGTCCTCCTCAGACAAAGTCAACCTGCTTGCCGACGCTCATAACTCCGGCTACAGAGTCTATGTTTATTACGTCGCTACCGCCGATCCCGAAATCAACATAGCCAGGGTTGCCTACCGTGTGTCGCAAGGTGGGCACAGCGTTCCTCCTGAAAAAATCAGGGCCCGTTACTGGAGATCTCTGGAGCTCCTTTCTGAGGCTATCCTGACATCCAACAGAGCTTACATTTTCGATAACTCGGATGAAGGTAGTGAAGGGTTAACTCAAATAGCAGAAATCACCGACGGCGAGCTGATTGAAATCAAATCAGATATCCAGCCACCCTGGTTCAAAGAGTTCGTTCTCGACAAATTACTGTAGTCGAACAATCCCACGTCTTAGAGACGCGTCCTACAGCCACAATTTTCCTGCTTCGTTAACGTTGCGCAGCCCTTTGCGAAGGGCTGTCGATGGATGAGCGAAAGGACGTTCAGTGACTGGCAACAAGGACATTCCCTGGGTTTCCAACCCACCGGAGGGCGACGGGCATCACGTCACCCATCGCTTCATGACGGCCAGCGAAATGGCCGCGCGCGACGCCAGACAAAACGCTTACGACGCCATGTTGGCGCGGCAGGAGGCTTTTGAGCGCAGTCGTGAGGTTTCGGCCAAAAAGGCCAACCCCGAGCATGCCGGCCGCGTATTCGCCAAATCCTGCAAATTGCCGGACGCAATCATCGATTACTCGAGCCCCTCGGGGATGGTACCGACGGACAGCCTGAAGGATTACGGCGATCTCATCCTGCTCGGTGCCCGCGAAGCCGATACTGCGGGCGTGTTGAACCTGCAAGCGATCAGCGGCGACACGGTTTCACTGGGCGTCGAACGCATCGCAGTGCGCATACCCACCCTCGCCGCTCCCGCAATCACAGCACTTGGCGCGGCGGGTGCTGCCGCGCTCTCGGCAGTGGTTGCGGTGTTCTGGACACCCACCCTCGGCGACAGTGCCCTTTACACCGAAGACCAGTTGCGCGCCCTGAAACAAGCCCGCACCCGCGTGCGCCTGCGTGTTGAACAGCAGTCTGACGGCAGCCTCAAGGGCTACGGCTTTTACACCGGCAAGAACCGTGATTGGGAGATGGTCGATGTCGTGCAGTTCAGTGCGCGTGGTAGTCAGTTCATCGCGGATCTGGGCGAAGGTATCGAACTGATCTGGACGCCGGCGGTGGATGGCTCCGACATCCTCGGTATTCCCGCCTTGGAGTCAGCACCGCAGGCGCCGCATATCTGGGTGTATCCGCCGACGAAAGCGGCGGACGGGATTCTGGTGAATCCGGTCTATCCGCCGGAGTACCGGGATTTCATTCTGGTCTTTCCGGTGGGTTCTGGGGTTCTACCAGTCTATGTCGTGGCGAACATTTCTCATGGTAACTACCATCCAAAACCTCAGACTTTACCTGCATACCCTGATGCCCGATGGGCCACTCCAAAAACGCCAATAAAAGGTGGCGGAGGTTTACGACCGCGCTGGAAAGATAGAGACGGTGTAATTTATGAATGGGACTTTCAACATGGAGCGATTGAAAAATATACAAAGCGTGGAAAGCATTTGGGAGAATTTAACCACGAAACAGGCGAGCAAACGAAACCGGCAGATCCAACCAGAAGGATAGAACCATGAAACATCAGATCATGGGCGTAAAGAGAGGAGAGGATTTCCCTATTTTTCAACGAACCATTCCCATCGCTACGTCAGCTCTGAAGCTAGTAATGGGTTGGCAGTATGAGGAAGAGTCGCAGCATGACTACAGGCTGACGGAGCAACAAATTATTGAAATTGAAAAAGCATGCGCAATTATCCTACCTCGAGACATTGATCTTTATCTATCTACTCAGATCTAAGTCACCACGTTGGAAACTGTTATAAACCTGAGTTTCCCGAAGAGTTTGGGGTTCTCCATGAGCACATGTGCAATTACGGACTTACTGCATTGAAGCAAAAAACAAAACCCGACCAGTCACCTGATCGGGGTTTTCTTTACCCTACATTCCGCTTAGTGCGAAACGCGGCTGGTTCCGCCAACGGTGGAGATGCGCACGCGCTCGCCAACTCGGAACACTTCGTTCTCCTGAACCTGCTGCACATAGGCACGCATGCTGCCGTCGTCTTCACGCACGGTGATTTCCACGCCTTGGGTACGGGTCAGACCTTCTTCAGTCGCCGAACCGATCAGGCCGCCGGCCACGGCACCGATAACGGCAGCAACGATGCTGCCCTTGCCGCCGCCGATGGCGCTGCCGCCAACGCCGCCAACCGCTGCACCGGCGATGCCGCCGATTGGGGTCTTGGTGCCTTCGATTTTGACCGGGCGCAGGGATTCGATGGTGCCCATGCGAATCGTCTGCACGCGACGCGCTTCGTCACGGGAGTAGGAGTCACCGGTCAGGCTCGATTGGCAGCCGGTAAGCAACATCGCCATCGTGGAAAAGGAAGCAACCAGCAGAACAGACTTACGCATAGCATCAACTCCAAAGGAACATATATTCATTAAACTCCGCGGCTTGACGCGTGTCACGACGCCGCCCGGACAAATTCGGTTTCATTCAGGCGAGGTACAGACGCCTGCACTTTTCTCTGTAGAAGCCCCTACAGTAGCGCCAAATTGCGGATTCTGCGCCACCGACCCCAAGGATTTTCATGGATTACTTCATCATCGTCGTCACCACGGTCGCCGGTTTGTACTTCCATTGGTGGCTGTACGTGCGGATCAAACGCTGGATGGATCGTGATCTGGCGCTGTCACTGGCGGGCAAGGATGAGGGCAAACGCGCCTTCATGCTCGACCAGTTGGCTCACGCTCAGGCGCAGAAGATCAAACGCCGGGATCTACCGCAGTGGCTGGAGGCCGCTGCGGCAGGCTATCCCGCTCGGTAGACTGCTCAGGGTGCCAGACGTTCAAGAATCCAGTCGGCGCCCTGTAAGCGGTAGTTGAGGCGATCGTGCAGACGGCTCGGACGGCCCTGCCAGAATTCGATGCGCTCAGGCAGCAACCGATACCCGCCCCAATGTTCCGGGCAATCGGGTTGAGTATCGGAAAAACGCTGCTCAGTGGCTTTGAGCAAGTCTTCCAGTTCACCTCGCCCGTTGATCACCCGGCTTTGCGGCGATGCCCAGGCACCGAGACGGCTGCCCAGCGGACGCACCTGATAATAGGCATCGGACTCTTGCGGCGTGACCTTCACCACCCGGCCTTCGATGCGCACCTGACGTTCGAGGGTTGGCCAGAAGAAGGTCATGGCGGCAAACGGATTGGCCAGCAGGTGCTGGCCCTTGGCGCTGTCGTAGTTGGTGAAGAAAGTGAAACCCTGCTCGTCCAGGCCCTTGAGCAGCAGAATGCGGCAATGCGGACGTCCGTCCGCATCGACCGTGGCCAGAGTCATGGCGTTGGCTTCCACCGGCGCCTGCTCGGTTTTCACCGCGTCGGCGAACCAGTGGTGAAACAGCGCAAACGGCTCGGCCGGGGCTTGCGCCTCGGTCAAACCATCACGGGTGTAATCGCGACGCATATCTGCCAGAGCCTGGGTCATGGCGCATTCCTTTTCGTTAGCGGATCACTTCTTGGTGGCATCAGCGGCGGCGACTTTCTTGTCGGTCGCGGCGGCTTTGGCTGGCGTGGTTTTCTTCGCTGGAGCCTTGGCCGGTGCCTTTTTGGCTGGGGCCTTGGCGGCAGCTTTCTTCGCCGGGGCTTTTTTCGCGGCTGGCACAGCGGCTTTCTTCGCAGCAGGCGCCGGTGTTACCGGTTTGGCAGCAGGCTTGACGTCTTGCGCAGCGACCAGGGTCACTGGCTTCGGCGCCGGCATGTTGTACTTGCTCAGCAGCGCAACCATGGTGTTCTGCGGGGTCACCAGCAGTTCAACGCGACGGTTCAGGGCACGGCCTTCAACGCTGTCGTTGGCCGCACGCGGTGCTTCGGAACCCATGCCGCGCAGCATCAGGCGATCGCGCTGCAAACCACTGAGGCGGAAGATCGCCGCAATGGCCTGGGCACGTTCCTTGCTCAGTTTGATGTTGGCCGGTGCAGCACCGCTCGAGTCGCTGTGACCGAGAACCAGAACCGCGGTTTTCGGGTCGGCTTCGAGGATTTTCGCTACACGGGTGAAAGGGCCGAGGGTGACCGGCAGCAGCATTGCCGGACGATCCGGGTTGAACGAGCCTTCGACCGGTGCAGTTACGACCAGCACGTTTTCACGGCGCTCGAGTTGCAGATTGCTGTCCTTGACCGCTTCACGCAGACGCGGCTCGTAGTCATCCAGCCAGGCTTGCGTGACTTTCGGATCAGGCATCGGCACGGCTTTGGCGGTTGGCTGATCCTTGCCGCCAAACGGCCACCACCACTTGCTGCCGGTGTCGGCGTCAGCCTTGGCCACGGCGACCGGTTTCTTGGCTTCCGGTGCCACCTCAGCCTTCATGTCGGCCTTGGCCGCTTCATCATCGGAACCGAACGGCCAGTACCAAGGGTTGCTGCTTTCAGCCTTGGCCACTGGCGCAGTAGCCGCCGGTTTCAATGGAGCGACGGGGGCCGGTTCTTTCGCCGCAACCTTGTCGGAAGAACCGAACGGCCACCAACTGCCGCCGTCCGCATCGTTTTTCGGGGTCTGTGCGCAACCGGTGATCGCTACACACAGGGCCAGGGCGAGGGTCTTTTTAGATGACATTGAAAATCCACAAAATGAAGTAATGAAAAATCAGAGCACTGTCGCCCGGATAAACAGCCGTTTTGAATCAAAATTTCTCTCGAGGTTCCGACCCTGGAGCCTCAGTTGATGCTTTACAGACAAGTGGCAAGCACCCGCGCGAGCTTCTGCGCGCGCGGATCCATCAAGACGTACGGCCCAAGGGTATTTGTCACAAAACCAAACGCGACATCATGCTCAGGGTCAGCAAAACCGATGGAGCCGCCCGCGCCCGGGTGACCGAACGCCCGCGGGCCGAGGCCGTAGGTAGCATTGGGCACGTCAGGTTGATCGAGCATGCAGCCCAGACCGAAACGGGTGCGGGTCAGCAGGGTTTTGTCCTCGCCGATACTGTGCTCGCGGGTCAGCTCTTCGAGCATGTCGCTTTCGAGCAGGCTGCCATCGAGTAAACCGGCGTAGAACCCGGCCAGACTGCGCGCATTACCGTGGCCGTTGGCCGCCGGTTGCTGCATGCGTCGCCATTCCGGTTTGTTGGTGCTGGTGAGCACCGACGGTGGATTGGTAAAGGCACGGGTGGTCATGGCAGCAGGTTCACGCAGGGTGACTTGCAGCAGGCGTTGAGCGGCGGCATCGCCAGCGTTGCCCTTGCCTCGGGCGATGTGCGCGACACGATGAAACTGCTCATCGGCCAGACCGACGTGAAAGTCCAGGCCCAACGGTTTGGCGACGCGAGCGACAATGGATTCGCCCGGCCCGCGACCGTCGGCGCGCCGTAGCAATTCACCAATCAGCCAGCCGTAGGTGATCGCGGCGTAACCGTGACCGGTGCCCGGCGTCCACCACGGTGCTTCGGCCGCGAGGGCGTCGACCATGGTTTGCCAGTCGTACAGGGCTTCGGGGGCCAGCAGTTCGCGCAGAGCCGGCAAACCGGCCTGATGGCAGAGCAATTGGCGCAAGGTAACGGATTCTTTACCGGCGGCGGCGAATTCTGGCCAGTAACGCGCGACCGGAACATCCAGTTGCAACTTGCCTTCGGCGACCAGTTGCAGCGCGGTGACGGCGGTAAAGGTTTTGGTGCAGGAGAACAGGTTGGCGATGGTGTCGCTGTGCCAGGCCTCGGCCCCGTCCTTGTCGGCGGTACCGGACCAGAGGTCGAGGACGGTTTCCCCGCCGACCTGAATGCACAAGGCTGCGCCGCGTTCCTGGGGATCGTCGAACAGTGCGGCGAAAGCGTCGCGCACCGCTTCGAATTGAAGCTCGTAATGTCCCTGAATCTGCACCCGCAACTCCCCCGCGAAAACGCTCTACAAAGTGGCCCGCATTGTTCCAGCCCTTGAGGGATTTGGGAACAGTGGCGGGCTAGACGGTCAGATCAACAACAAGATCAAAAGATCGCAGCCTGCGGCAGCTCCTACAGAAGAGTGAATCCGACGCAGGCGGCGATCCTGGCGATATCAGCTGTTAATGACCATTGCCTGAGTGCCCGCCGGCATGCCCTGCGCCCGGACCCTTGCCGGCCTCACCCTTGCGCCCGCCCTCAGCTTCGTGACCGGCCGCAGTGGGCGCTTTCTCAGCCTCTTTACCCAACTGATCAATCGCCTGCAAATTACTCTTGCGCACGGTCTCGACAAAACCCTGATACGGCAGATCTGTCACACCGACCAAGCCGAAATGACCATTCTCACCATCCAGCAGACGCCCGGTCACCGGTTGATCCAGGTACTGGAACCAATGCACACCGACAATCGATGGTTCACTCAACGCCTGTTTAAGGAAGTTGGCGTACGCCGGGCCACGGTCTTCTTCCTTGGCCAGTTGCGTCACGCCGCCCCAGAACGGGCCACGATCAGCGGAGCCAAAGTTGAACTCGGTGATCAATACCGGCTTGTCCAAAGCCCGCAGTGCGGCGAAGTCATAGCCATCCTGAGGCTTGAGGGTGTACATGTTGAAGCTCAGCACGTCGCAATATTGAGCGCACGAGGCCACGGCTTCCGGAGTGCTGAGGGCGAAACGACCGCCAAGCAGCAACTGGTTCGGCGCGTGCCATTTCAGCGAGTCGGAAATGGTTTTGAAGTAGGTGTCGGCGAAGACTTTCTGGAAGTATTTGAAGTCGGCCTCGATTTCCGGGTGTTCCGCGCTCGGCAGCGGTGGTTCGAAGCCCGGATCTTCCATCAACTCCCACGCCGGCAGGTCAATGCCCCACGCCTTAGACAGACCAGCCTGATTGCGGTACTTGTCGCGCAACTGCTTGAGAAATGCACGCTTGGCGGGCACGTCGGTGGTCATTTTCAATGTGCCGTAAGCCAGCGCGTAGCGCGATTTCGGATCATCGCCGGCCCCTGCCCAGGCCAACTCGTTGTCGGCGAAGTAACCAATCAACCACGGATCGTCGCGGTGATCGCGGGCCGCAATGGCCACGGCGCGCTCGGTGGCCATGGCAAAACGTGGATCGAACGGATCGGGCATCGCGCCCCACCAATCGTTACCGGTGCTGATGCTGGTGTAGTCGCCGACGATCGACAACGGCAAGGTGTACGGCACACGCTCGGCGTCACCAAGCGCCTCGGCGCTCCAGTTACCGACAGTATTGAAGCCCCAGGCTTGCAGGCGATCGAGGGTGTGGCTCGCCCACTTCTGCTCATCGACCGTGGCTTTGCATGGCGCGGCAACGGCTTCAACAGCGGCTTTTTCAGCCGTTGCCGCCACCGCATCGGTTTTCGCCGCTTCGGCGACACCGGCTTTCGCTTCGCTCGACTCTGTCGCAGGTTCGGCGGCCTTCACTGCCGTTTGTTCCACCGCGTCAGCCTTGGCCGCTTCTGCGATTCCCGCCTTTTGGTCGCTGTCAGCGTGGCAGGGTTCGCCGTAAACCCGTTGCAGGTTGGCGCCATAGAAGTCGTACCAGCGCCCGTTGCCGTAACCACGGCCTTGATCGGCGCCGTTGCCGCCTCGGTTATCGCCTTCGCCGAAGTGGCTGGCGAGTGGCTCGCCGGGTTTTGGCAGGGATTCAAACATCCACTCGCGACCGGCCACGTAGGTCTGATTGACCTCCGGACTGACCGTATTGACGCCAAGGGAATAGAACGGGTGCCCTTCCGGCGTCACCAGATACCAGCGACCGTCACGCTTTTCCGTGCGGAAGAAGCCGCTGGCCTTGAACGCAGGGCCTTTGTTCCAGCCACCGAATTTGTCCAGCGAGGATTTTTCGCGCTCGGCCAGCCAGGTTTTCAGCTGCTGCTGTTCCCTGGCAGTAGCGGATTTGAGTTGTTCGTCGGAGCTGACCTTTTCCGGCCACTTGCTGCGGGTCGACTGCCCGTAAGCGTCGACAAGATTGCCGTACACCGCCTGAGTTGCATCGCCATCCTGCACACCGAAACGTTCCAGCAGCAGGCTCTGGGCAACTTTTGGCTGATCCATCGAGAGGCTCACCGATACCACTTGGCTGCGATCGATCTCACCGCTGCTGCTGGCCAGCAGAATGCGCTGGCCATCGACGGTCATCGGCATTGACGGGCCGGCCTTCATGCCCTGACTCAGCGGCGTCGACGCCACCAGTGGCACCAACAAGGTTTGCGCCGGGCCGGCAGGCAGGTCGACGCGGCTGACCAGCGTCTTGCCGTCATTGCTCTGGATTTGCACGTAGACCGTCACGGCCCAGTTCATCGCACTCTGCAAACGCAGGGTCATCATGCCGGACTGCGACCAGTCCCAAGCGCCGGTTTGCGGGGTCAGACGCAAGGTTGGCCGCGCCACCGGGTTGAACGTCACCCGACGCAATACTTCGCCTTCGGCCGTTTGCTCGGCGTTGGCTTGCGGCAGATCAGCGTTTTCGGTGGCGATTTTCACTACGTCAGCGGGGCGGACAAAGTTGAACAGAGTCTGCTGACCGGCGGGCGCCGCGAGTAGCGGCGCAGCGAAGATCAAGGCGAATACGGCAGGCAACGAACGGCGAATCATAAGAACGGAGTTCTCCCTAACGACCAACATTGGCCAATGGAAAAGCGATGGCAGAGAGATAGACAGCACGGCGGGCAAAACTGCCCACCGATGTCTCAGGATATTTCACGACGGAATGGCGGCAACGCATTGAGGATTGCCTTGCCGTAACGCTGGGTGACCAGACGTCGATCAAGCAAGGTGATCGTGCCGCGGTCTTCCTCGGTGCGCAGCAAGCGGCCGCAGGCCTGCACCAGCTTCAGCGATGCGTCGGGCACGGAGATTTCCATGAACGGATTGCCACCGCGCGCCTCGATCCACTCGGACAAGGCTGCCTCGACTGGATCATCCGGCACCGAGAACGGGATCTTGGCGATCACCACGTGCTCGCAGTAGGCACCCGGCAAGTCGACGCCTTCGGCAAAACTGGCCAGACCGAACAGCACACTGGAATCACCGCCATCGACTCGCGCCTTGTGCTTGTTCAGGGTTTCCTGTTTCGACAGGTTGCCTTGAATGAACACTTGCTTGCGCCAGTCGCGATCGAGGCCGTCGAACACGTCCTGCATCTGTTTACGCGAGGAGAACAGCACCAGCGTGCCCCGCGAACCTTCGACCAGATCCGGCAACTCACGGATGATCGCCGCCGTATGGGCGGCCGCATCGCGCGGGTCAGCCTTGAGATCCGGTACTCGCAATACACCGGCATCAGCATGGTGGAACGGACTCGGCACCACGGCGGTGACGGCTTTTTTCGGCAGGCCGGCGCGCATGCGAAAACGGTCGAAGGTGCCCAGCGCAGTCAGGGTTGCCGAGGTTACCAGACAGCCGTAAGCCACGTTCCACAGGCTGCGGCGCAAGGTTTCGGCGGCAAGAATCGGGCTGGCGTTGACCTCGATGTCGAACAGCGAACCGCTTTCGGCCAGGGTCAGCCAACGCGCCATCGGCGGGCTGTCTTCCGGGTCTTCGGCGGTGAACGCCGTCCACAATTCCCAGTTGCCCGAGGCACGGGACAACAGGCTGCCGAACAGCGGATACCACTCTTCCGCCTGATTGCTGGCGATGCCGATGTTGACCTCGCCGTCCATGCCTTCCTTGAGCAGGTCGGTCAGGCGGGTGAACAGATCATTGAGACGCGAGAAGCCTTTTTTCAGCTCGATGCCCATTTCGCGCATGTGCTCGGGAATCACCCCGGCGATGAAGCGATGACGCGGCCGCTCACGGCCCTCGACATCTTCGCCGGGTTTGAAATCGGCAACCTGCTCGCAGGCGCTGAACATGAACTGCTGCTGAGCCTTGATCTCGCGCGCCAGCTCCGGCACTTGCTCGATCAACTTGCCGAGATCGCCCGGCAACGGATGCTGGGCCAGCAGTTTGGTGAGGTTCTTGGCGGTGGTTTCCAGCCAGTCGGCAGTGGAGCGCAGGCGCGTGTAATGGGCGAAGTGGCCGATGGCCTTGTCCGGCAGGTGGTGACCTTCGTCGAACACGTAAATGGTGTCGCGCGGATCGGGCAAAACAGCACCGCCGCCCAACGCCAGGTCAGCCAGCACCATGTCGTGGTTGGTGACGATCACGTCGACCTTGCCCATGCCTTCGCGAGCTTTGTAAAAGGCGCACTGGCCGAAGTTCGGGCAATGGCGGTTGGTGCACTGGCTGTGATCGGTGGTCAGGCGCGCCCAATCGGCGTCTTCCAGCGCAGTCGACCAACTGTCGCGATCGCCGTCCCATTTATTGCCGGCGAGTTTCTCGATCATGCTGGTGAAGAGCTTCTGACTGGCCTCATCGACCTCTATCTTGAAGCCTTCTTCTTCGAACAGCTGCGCAGTGGCGGTTTGCGCGTGGCCTTCCTGCAGCAGCATGTCGAGCTTGGACAGGCACATGTAGCGGCCACGACCCTTGGCCAACGCGAAGGTGAAGTTCAGCCCGCTATTGCGCATCAGGTCGGGCAAGTCCTTGTAGACGATCTGTTCTTGCAGGGCCACGGTCGCGGTGGCAATCACCAGGCGTTTGCCGGCGAGTTTCGCGGTAGGGATCGCCGCCAGACTGTAAGCCACTGTCTTGCCCGTACCGGTGCCGGCTTCCACCGCGACAATCGCGGGGTCGCCACTGCGCCGGCCTTCATCGTCGGTGTCGATATCCCCGAGGACTTTCGCGATTTCGGCGATCATCAGGCGCTGGCCGTAACGCGGTTTAAGGCTCTTGGCCTCTAGAAAACGCGAGTAGGCGCCCTGGATCGTGGTTTTGAGTTCAGTGCTGATCATTGAGTGTCGGGCGCAAAAACGCTGGATAAATTTTCAGTGGTTCGGTTCGGCGGCTATCATACCCCGCGAATCGATCCCGCGCAGAACGGAGTACCCCAATGACACTTTTTAGCCTCGTTTATCCCCTGCATGTGCTGTCCGCCCTGGTCTGGGTCGGCGGAATGTTTTTCGCCTGGATGGTCCTGCGCCCCGCGGCTGTGAAGGCCTTGGACGGCCCTGCCCGACTGACGTTGTGGGTGGAAGTGTTTCAAGGTTTTTTCCGCTGGGTCTGGGTCGCGGTAATCCTGTTGCCGATCAGTGGCGTGGGCATGTTGCATTTGCAGCAGGTCGGTTTTGAGACAGCGCCGAAATATGTGCAAGTGATGATCGGGTTGTACGTGGTGATGACGGCGCTGTTTATCCGCATTCAGGGCTTGATGCTGCCGGAACTGCGCACGGCAGTCGAAGCGAAGGACTGGCCGGCAGGTGCGGCGGTGCTGGGGCGGATTCGCCGGGTGGTGGGGCTTAATCTGATTGTCGGACTGGTGCTGGTGGCGATTGCCGCGGCTCGGCCGATGCTCTGAGCCACAGCATTTTTTGAGCTGTAAACACTGTTGTGGCGAGGGGATTTATCCCCGATGGACTGCATGGCAGTCCCGCTTTTCAATTCAAGAGCGGGGCCGCTTCGCGACCCATCGGGGATAAATCCCCTCGCCACAACTGAGTTCTACTGTTCTTTTACAGACGTTGCACGGTCACGGCACCTGGCGCCCCTACAGGCCCAGGCTGACCGTCCACCCCGGCCTTGCCACTCTTGCCGCCATCTGCGCGATACACCAGGCAGCCCTTGGACTTGCCACCCTTGCCTGCCTTGCCGCCCACACCCGCCGGGCCACCGGCGCCGCCAGCCACATTGACCTTGATCAGCTCGGCTGGAAACTCACGCGGTACTTCAAGGCGTACCAGCGCCCCCGGTGCGCCCGGCTGACCGTCGCTGCCGTTGCTGCCATCAAAACCGTGCCCGGCCGAGCCATAGGTGCAGCCCGGATCTTCCCCGTTTCCGCCATCAAGCCCAACAAAACCCGGCGCACCGGTGCCGCCCCGGGCATCGACCAACAGTTGCGGCGCGTTCAATGCCTTGAACTGCAGATTCAGATTGCGCCCCGCACGGGCGGCTTTTTCGTAAGTCCCCGGCGCACCGCGCGCGGTGATCTGGCTGCCATCGCTCAGTTCTGCGCGAATGACTTTCATGTCCAAAGCCTGTTCGCCCGGCACGATCGCGATGCGCGCTTCATGGCCCAGACGCAGTTCACCGACGCTCAGCTCTGTCACGTTCGATGGAATCAGCAACGTGCCGTAATCGGCGACTTCCAGTTTTTCCAGCTGCAAGGTGCCGGCCGTGTTGGGCAAACGCATCAGCGAATTGGCTTCGACGCTGACCACCTGAGCGCAGGCCAGTGGACTGATGAATGCAGCGAGCAAGCAGAGTTTACGCATGGGAAGAAGCCTCCGGAGCGGCCGGGGCCGGGATGGTTTGCAGGTGGAATACGCCAAAAAGCAGAATGCGAGCACGGTCACGCCAAGGATGCGCACGACCCTTGAGGCTGCGATTGCACAGCAGCACTTCAAGCACATGGATGAGCAATAACAGACCGCCAGCCAGATTGACCAGCAGGTGTAGCGGATGTACGAACGGCACCAGTTGATTGGCCAGCACCACACAGCAGAACAGCAGGGTCAATAACCGCCCCAGCCCCCAGAACACTTTCATACGCTCCCCCGTGTTGCGAATTATTCTTTGCATGCACAGTAACGGCTTCTGCGGGGGATAAGCCAGAGGCGCAAATGAAAAAACTTCTGCCAAGCGCCGGATGGCTGCCGAGGTGACGATGATCGTCACCCGGCAGCTCTAGCCCGTGGCCTTCAGACACGTCCTAACGATTGATGTGCAACTCCACGCGACGGTTTTTCGCGCGCCCCTCATCGGTGGCGTTATCGGCGACCGGCTCGCTTTCACCGCGCCCTTCACTGGTGAGTTTGTTCGGCGCCAGACCTTGGCTCAGCAGATACGCCGCGACACTGCTCGCACGGCGTTCCGACAAGGCCTGGTTGTATGCATCCGAACCTTTGCTGTCGGTATGACCGACGACTTTGATACTGACCACGTCGGCATTGCGCAATTTGTCCATCAGCGTATCGAGTTGCGCTTTCGCTGACGGGGTCAGGTCGGACTTGTCGAAATCAAAGAGGACGTTGCCGGCATCGCTGAGGGTGATCACTTCAGTCTGCGGCGCCGGCTCGGGTACTTTCTCGGTGACTGGATATTGCGGCAGCGGGCAACCACGGTGGTCGACCGGGGTATTGGCTGGTGTATCCGGGCAACGGTCGCGGCGGTCGAATACGCCGTCGCCGTCTTCATCGCCGTCCTGGGCATAACAGATCAGTCCGCCGGTAAGAATCCCCAGCGCTGCGCCGCCACCGGCCCAGCCACCACTTTCGATGGCGCCGAGACCGCCACCGACCAGCCCGCCGATAAGGCTGCAGATCGGCCACGTACGTTGATTGAGGGGTGCAGTGCCATCGCTGTGGGTGGCGCAACCGGTGAGCAAGCTGCCTAGCAGTAGCACCGGCAAGACGGACCTTGAGAAACCAGTCATTGTGAAAGCTCCTGTGTCACCGGCCCATACCGGTTACACAGGAGTAAAGACCCGCATCCGCGACTGCACAAGCCGCGGATGCGAGAGGTCTAGCGGACGATTTTGATTTCGGTACGACGGTTTTGCGCGCGACCATCAGCGGTTTTGTTGTCGGCGACAGGCTGGCTTTCACCCAGACCGGATACCGAAACGAAGCTGGCGCGCGGCACACCTTGCTGAATCAGGTATTCAACCACCGAGTGCGCACGACGATCCGACAGTTTTTTGTTGTAGGCATCGCTGCCGACGCTATCGGTGTGACCGGTCACGGTCAGTTGTGCAGTCGAGGATTCCTGTTTCAGGCGCGTGGCAACCTTGTCGAGCACTTGTTTGTCAGAACCGGTCAGCGTGGCTTTGTCGAACTGGAAGTGCACGTCACGAATAACAATGGTTTCTTCCTTGACCACTACTGCTTCTTCAACCACAGCTGCCGGGGCTGGTGGAGGGCAACCGTCAGCATCGACCTCCACGCCTTTAGGCGTGTGCGGGCACTTGTCGCGACTGTCCGGCACACCATCGCCGTCTTCGTCGCCATCACCGTGAACCCAGCAATAGGCCGCTGCCGTACCGCCGACCAGCAATGCGCCGTAGCCGGCCCACGCCGAGCTTTCCGTCGCGCCGAGACCCGCACCCACAACACCACCGACCGCCGCACAGGTCGGCCAGTCGGTTTTTTGCAAACCTGCGCAACCAGTCAACACACTGGTTAGCAGAATCAAAGGTAATGCTGTCCGAACTATGCTCATCTGGTTTTCTCCTGAGGGATCGGCTTAGAACCGATTCAGGGAGTAAAGACCGGAGTTTTAATCTCCGCCAGCAATAGGCCACTGCCGTTTGCGACCGTGTTCACAGGACTTCGCCGCTTTGCTCGCAAAGCGGCGGCACAGGGCTCTTTGCCGGCGCAGTCAGGCAGGCTAGTCTTGGCGGTCTGATTGAGGAGCTTCGATGAACGTCGCCATTTCTTCCCGCACGCCGCAACAGGCGTTGGCCGCTTTGCTGGACCGCTACGCCCCGGCGCGTCTGCTGTTGTTGATTGGCGCCAGTGAGTTTCCGGCCTTGACGGCTTTTAAAGAGGCCCACCCGGACTGCTGCGTGGCCCATGCCAAGCCGGGGATTCTGCCCGCCGAATTGGCAGCGCAGCGATTCGATCTGGCACTGGTGGTCGATTGCCTGGAACATCTGCCCAAGCGCGATGGCCTGAATCTGTTGGGCGGGATTCGCAATCTGAACGCCAGTCGTATTGCGGTGGTGGCGGATCTGGCCGCCTGTGGCTGGCAGGAAACCGACTTCTATTCGCTGGCCCTGCAAGCCAGCGAGCGCTTTCAACGCGACGATCAAGTGCTGACGCTGTTCACCTACGATCTGCTTGAATACAAACAAGTCCCCGACTGGCTCAACTCACGGTTCTGGGCCAATCCGGAAAACTTCGGCAAATACTGGTGGTAATGCAATGAGTACAGCCATTTGCCCGTGCGGCAGCGGTAATCTGCTGGAGGCCTGCTGCGGCCATTATCACGAAGGCCATCCGGCCCCGTGCGCCGAAGCCTTGATGCGTTCGCGCTACAGCGCCTACGTGCTGGGGCTGATCGACTATCTGCAGGCAACCACCCTGCCCGCCCAGCAATCGGGGCTGGATCTTCAGTCGATCAGCAACTGGAGCGCGCAAAGTACCTGGCTCGGCCTCAAGGTCGAAAGTTCGGAAGTCTTCGGCGGTCAGCCGGAACACGCCTTTGTCACCTTCACCGCACGCTGGCATGACAGCCAGGGCGAACACAGCCATCGCGAGCGTTCCTCGTTTGTACAGAACGCCGGGCGTTGGTACTTCATCGACCCGACAGTGCAGTTGAAGCTCGGGCGTAATGACAGTTGCCCTTGTGCCAGCGGGCAAAAGTTCAAGAAGTGCTGTGCGGGGTATTTCGGCGCTTGAGGTTGAAGATCAAAAGATCGCAGCCTGCGGCAGCTTCTACAGGGTTACGGGATCTCATGCAGGAGCTGCCGAAGGCTGCGATCTTTTAGGACTAGACTGAGCACCAAAGGGAGTTCTCACATGCTCGGTTGCAGCCGCACATTCCAGTTCTTAATGCTGATGCTGATCCTGAACCTCGGCGGCTGCGCCTCATGGTTCAGCGACGACAGCGTCGACCCCGCCGTGCATCTGGTGAAAGTCGAAGTGGTGCGCGCCAAACTGCTCGAACAGAAATTCATCCTGCACTTTCGTATCGACAATCCCAACGACAGTGATCTGACCGTGCGTGGCCTGGAATACCGCATCCATCTGGCCGACATGCTGCTGGCCGAAGGTGAGCATGAACACTGGATCACCGTCGCGCCGAAAAGCAGTTCGTTCTACAAAATACCGATCCGCACCAATCTGTGGCCGAAGGTAAAAGAGGTGGTGAAAATGCTGAAAAGCCCTAACCAGCAGATTCCCTATCGCTTGCAGGGTGAAATGGAAACCGGTTTATTCATCGCCCACTACGTGCACCTTGAGCGCAATGGCGTGATAATCCCCGCCGATTTTATTCCGGAGCAACACCGATGACTCAGCAACCTCATGTCCATGGCCCTGACTGCAACCACGATCATGACCATGACCACCATCACGATCATGACCACGGCCACGTTCACGGCCCGAACTGCGGCCACGCCCATCAGGAACCGGTGCGCAACGCCTTGAAAGACGTCGGCCGCAACGACCCTTGCCCATGCGGCAACGGCAAGAAATTCAAGAAGTGCCACGGCGCTTGATGCTCGAGGCGAAGTAAGTCTTCGCCTGACCTGCCGTCTTCGCGAGCAGGCTCGCTCCCACAGTTGACCGAGTTTCTTCAGTTGGAATGCGATCACTGTAGGAGTGAGCCTGCTCGCGATAGCGTTGGTAGATTCACCGCAAATATTCAGCCAGCCGCCAGAATCCGCGAACAACTGACCACCGTCGCATACTCCCCGTGCAGATTCCCCAGCGACATCCCGTGCACGTCTTCAGCGGTCCGCAACGTGCCGAAGTAATCGGCCTTGTCAAAGGTGAAGCAGGCATCCTCCGCGACCCACGCCTCAAACCCCAGATTGCCCGCCGTGCGCGCCGTGGACTCCACCGAATTGTGGGTGGCCACGCCGACGATGACCAATTGCCCGATCCCCGCCTCACGCAACCGCGTCTCCAGTCCGGTGGCACAAAACGCATCCGGCACCTGTTTCTGGATCAGCCACTCGCCGTCCTGCGGCAAAAACCTTTGCTGAAACTCCACCCCTTCCTGTTCGGGCCAGAACACCGAACCCGGCTCACGTGATAGATGCTGCACATGGATGAGCGGCCGCCCGCTGCGCCGCCAAAGCCCCAGCAGATCAAGGATTCGCTCTTCAGCCTGCGGATTATTGCGCCGCCCCAATCGCGGCTGCAGGATGCCTTTTTGCTGGTCGATGATGATCAGTGCTGCATTGGCCTGAAGCTCCATGGCGATTTTTCTCACGTGCGGTCATTGAATTTTCCGCACTTGAGCATCACTTGCTTCTACTAAGCAAGTCATCGAACACACAGGACGACCTGATGCCGGCGTTTGCTGTCCGCACGTAAGCCATTTTCTGTTTTGGAGCTTTCCATGATCGACCTGTATTACTGGACCACACCCAACGGCCACAAAATCTCGCTGTTCCTCGAAGAAGCCGGCCTGCCGTACAAAGTCCACCCGATCAACATCAGCCAAGGGGAACAGTTTCAGCCGCACTTTCTGAAAATCTCCCCGAACAACCGCATTCCAGCCATCGTCGACCACACACCTGCCGATGGCGGTGAGCCGTTGTCGCTGTTCGAGTCCGGGGCGATTCTTTTGTATCTGGCGGAGAAAACCGGTCAGTTCCTGCCAAAGGATCTGCGTGGCCGGCAAACGGCGTTGCAGTGGTTGTTCTGGCAAATGGGCGGTTTGGGCCCGATGGCCGGGCAGAATCATCACTTCAGCCAGTTCGCGCCGGAGAAAATCCCCTACGCGATCAAACGCTACATTGATGAGACGGCGCGCCTGTACGGAGTTCTGAACAAACAATTGGCCGATAACGCGTTTGTGGCGGGCAGTGAATACAGCATTGCCGATATGGCGATTTATCCGTGGATCGTCTCGCACAAGTGGCAGAGCCAGAATCTTGAGGACTTCCCGCATGTGCAGCGCTGGTTCAACCAGATCAAGGACCGGCCAGCGACGGTGAAGGCGTATGCGCTGGTGCAACAGGTCAACCCACCAAAACCCTAATCCTGAGTGAGGGGTTTTTGTGGCGAGGGGATTTAGCGAAACGTCGCACCGCCCCGTTGGGCTGCGAATTCCTGCTACCAGGATGTGTCTGACACACCGTGATTGCAGGTTTTGGGGCTGCTTCGCTGCCCAACGGGGATAAATCCCCTCGCCACGGGTATGTGATCTGTTCCAGGGTGTTGTATATCAGACAAATCCTGAAATAACCCCCGCCCCCGCTTGCGCGGCATCCTCCTGCTCACTAACGTAGCGCCTTTACTGACGCTACCCCCCGCAGGAGCTTTGCCATGGCCTCGCCAGCCCTTACTCATTTTCTTCCCCGGTTCGGCGTTGCCGCAGCAGTGGCCGGTGTCTTGGGCCTGTCTGGTTGCCAGACCTGGAACGCTCAGGACACCCTCCCGCCTACCTCCGGCGTACAGCCGCTCAAGGGTTTGGCGCAGAACGTTTCGGTACGGCGCAATGCCATGGGCATGCCGCTGATCGAAAGCAACACCTTCCATGACGCACTGTTCAGCCTCGGCTACGTCCACGCCAGCGACCGTATCAATCAGATGGTCACCCTGCGGCTGTTGGCACAGGGCCGTTTGGCGGAAATGTCCGGCGCCTCGATGCTCGATGCCGACCGCTACATGCGCGCGGTCAACCTGAAGAAAAGCGCCGGTGAGTTGTACAAAGCCTCGTCGCCACGGCTTAAACGCTTCTTTGAAGTCTATGCGCGGGGCGTCAACGCCTATCTGTTTCGCTACGCCGATAAGCTGCCGGGCGACCTCGCCTCCAGCGGCTACAAGCCGGAATACTGGAAACCGGAAGATTCGGCGCTGATTTTCGCCCTGCTGAATTTCAGTCAGTCGGCCAACCTGCCAGAAGAAATTTCCGCGCTGGTGCTCGCGCAAACCGTGAACACCGACAAACTCGCCTGGCTGACCCCATCGGCACCGGACGAAAAACTGCCGCTGGCCGAAGCCGACAAGCTGCAAGGTCTCAAGCTCAACGGACAAATCCCCGGCCTCAGCGAACTGAGCAACGCCAGTCAACAACTGTCAGCGCTGAATCTGCTCGGCACCACCTCTTCGAACAACTGGGCCATTGCCCCGCAACGCAGTCGCAGCGGCAAAAGCCTTCTCGCCAGCGACAGCCATGGCCCGTTGGCCGCGCCGTCGCTGTGGAGTTTTGTGCAGATCCGCGCACCGAAGTATCAGGCCGCCGGCATCACCGTCGCCGGTTTACCGATCGTACTGGGCGGTTTCAACGGCAAAGTCGCCTGGAGCATGACCAGCGTGCTCGGCGACAACCAGGATCTGTTCCTGGAAAAAATTCGTCGTCAGGGCAACAGCCTGACCTACGAGGTCAACGGCAAATGGCAACCGCTGGGCGTACGCAACGAAACCTATTTCGTCAAAGGCCAGCGGCCGGTTCGCGAAGCGGTGTACGAAACCCGTCACGGCGCGTTGCTCAATAGCGCCCAGGCTGCCACGCAGGGCAATGGCTTCGGTGTGGCCTTGCAGACACCGAGCTTCACCGACGACAAGTCGCTGGACGCGTTTTTTGATCTGACTCGTGCGCAAACGGTTGAACGCGCTTCGGACGCGAGCCGGGAAATCCGCGCCATCGCACTGAACCTGGTATTCGCCGATGCGAGCAATATCGGCTGGCAAGTCACCGGGCGTTTCCCTAACCGTCGTGAAGGCGAAGGCCTGCTGCCATCGCCGGGCTGGGAAGGTCGTTACGATTGGGACGGTTACGCTGACCCGATGCTGCACCCCTACGATCAGGACCCGGCGCAAGGCTGGCTCGGCACCGCCAACCAGCGCGTTATTCCTCACGGTTACGGCATGCAGTTGTCCAACTCCTGGGCCGCCCCGGAGCGTGGCGAACGCTTGGCTGAACTGGCCGGCAGCGCCAAACACGACAGCCGCAGCGTGATCGCCATGCAGTATGACCAAACCACCACGTTCGCCGCCAAGCTGAAGAAAATGTTCGAAGCGCCGGGTATGAAACAACCGCTGAAACAGGCGATCGATGCCCTGCCGGAAGCGGATCGCAGCAAGGCGCGCGAAGCATTTACCCGCCTGATGGCCTTCGACGGCAAACTCAGCCCGACCTCGGCGGATGCGGCGATCTACGAGCTGTTCCTGCAAGAAAGCATGAAGCAGATCTTCCTCGACGAACTCGGCCCCGAGTCCAGTGCGGCGTGGAAAGCGTTCATCGCTAACGGTGATTTGTCCTACTCGGCGCAGGCCGATCACCTGTTGGGGCGTGAAGACAGTCCGTTCTGGGATGACATCCGCACTCCGCAGAAAGAAGACAAAGCAGTGATTCTCGCGCGCAGCCTAGCGGCGGCAATCAGTGCCGGCGACAGTCAGTTGGGTGGCGATCACAAAGCCTGGCAGTGGGGCAAACTGCACCGCTACGAGTGGAAAAATGCCAACGGCCAGACCGTTCGCGGGCCGCTCGCAGCGGGTGGCGATCACACGACACTGAACACCGCCGCGTTCGCCTGGGGCCAGGACTTCACCACCACGCGTGCACCGTCGATGCGTTTTATCGTCGACTTCGGCCAGGCTGAGCCGTTGATGGGGCAGAACGGTACGGGTCAGTCGGGGAATCCGGTGAGTCCGAATTACCTCAATGGCATTGATGCGTGGCTGAAGGGGCAGTACATCGGGTTGCCGATGCAGCCGCAAAACTTTGATCGGGTGTACGGTAAAACCCGCCTGACCCTCACCCCGGGCAAATAAACCGCAAGTTCAAAAGATCGCAGCCTGCGGCAGCTCCTACACAGATCAATGTAGGAGCTGCCGCAGGTTGCGATCTTTTGCTTTTCAGCCCCGCGAAAAAGTCGATAGAACTTCCGGCCCGGCGCCAGCCTCATAGCTAACAAGCCCCCCATTCTGGTAACGACATGGACCTTGTTATCGCGCGCCCCGAAGGACTTTATTGCCCTGCGGGTGATTTCTATATCGACCCCTGGCGCCCCGTCGAGCGCTCGGTGATCACTCATGCCCATGGCGATCACGCGCGCACCGGCAACCAGCATTATCTTTCCAGCAGCGCCAGCGAAGGGATTTTGCGTGCGCGTCTGGGTCAAGACATCAACCTGCAAACCCTCGCCTACGGCCAGCGCCTGACCCACCACGGCGTCACCCTGAGTTTCCATCCGGCCGGTCACGTTCTCGGCTCAGCGCAAGTTCGCCTCGAATATGGCGGTGAAGTCTGGGTTGCCTCCGGCGATTACAAGATCGAACCGGACGGCACCTGCGCGCCCTTCGAACCGGTGCGCTGCCACACCTTCATCACCGAATCGACCTTCGGCCTGCCGATCTATCGCTGGCAGCCGCAGGCGCAAGTGTTCGACGAGATCAATCAGTGGTGGTCGGCGAACATCGCTGCCGGCAAGGCAAGCGTGCTGTTCTGCTACTCGTTCGGCAAGGCCCAGCGAATTCTCCATGGCATCGACGCCAGTCTCGGCCCGATCCTCAGCCATGGCGCCGTTGAGCCGTTGAACCGGGTGTACCGCGACGCCGGCGTATACCTGCCGCCGACGATCTACGCGGGCGACGTGACCAAGAACGACCCGTTATTGCGTCAGGCGCTGGTCATCGCCCCGCCTTCGGCCGGCGGCAGTAGCTGGATGCGCCGTTTCGGCGAGTACAGCGATGCGTTCGCCAGTGGCTGGATGCGCTTGCGTGGCACCCGTCGGCGGCGTGGCGTTGATCGCGGCTTCGTGCTCTCGGATCATGCCGACTGGCCCGGCCTGCTCTGGGCAATCAACCAGACCGGCGCGGAACGGGTGATGGTCACCCACGGCTCGATTGGCGTGCTGGTGCGGCATTTGCGCGAACAGGGTCTCGATGCCCAAGGTTTCAACACTGAGTACGGCGATGACGAAGAAGACAACATCGCCGCCGAGCCCCCCATCGCCGAGGCATCTGTATGAAGGCCTTCGCCGAGCTGTACGCCGAACTCGACGCCACCACTTCAAGCAACGCCAAGCTGGCGGCAATGCAGGCTTACTTCGCCCAGGCGGCGCCGCAAGACGCGGCGTGGGCAGTGTACTTTTTGTCCGGCGGGCGGCCGCGGCAATTGGTGCCGGTGCGCATCCTTCGCGAGCTGGCGGTCGAGTTGTCGGGCCTGCAACCGTGGCTGTTCGAGGAAAGCTATCAAGCGGTCGGCGATCTGGCGGAGACCATCTCGCTGGTACTGCCGGAAAACCTGCACAGCTCCGACGCCGGCCTCGCCGAATGGATCGAGGACAAACTGCTGCCGCTGCGCGGTGAAACCCCGGAGTACCTGTCGAGACAACTGCCTGAGCTGTGGGCGCAACTCGACCGGCCGAGCCTGATGTTGTGTATCAAGCTGATCACCGGCAGCTTTCGCGTCGGCGTGTCGAAGTTGCTGGTGACCCGTGCTCTGGCCTCGATGGCAGGCCTGGACAGCAAACGCGTGGCACAGCGCCTGGTTGGGTACACCGACCTGTCGAACCGGCCGAACGCGGCCAGTTACCTGAAACTCATTGCTCCGGAATCCGCCGACGAACATGCCCAGCGCGGCGGCCAGCCATACCCGTTTTTCCTCGCGCATGCCTTGTCGCAACCGGTTGAGGAGTTTGAAGCATTGATCGGCCCGGCCAGCGATTGGCAGATCGAATGGAAGTGGGACGGCATTCGCGCGCAGGTGGTCAAGCGCGAAGGCAAACTGTGGGTCTGGTCGCGCGGTGAAGAGCTGGTCACCGAGCGCTTTCCCGAACTGGACGTACTGGTGCACGGTTTGCCCGACGGCACAGTGATCGACGGCGAAATCGTTGTGTGGAAAAGCACCCACCCCACCACTGAAGATGCCTTCGACCCGCAATCCGACCAACCGCCAGCGGTGCAGCCGTTCGCCCTGTTGCAACAGCGCATTGGCCGCAAAACCCTCGACAAGAAAATTCTCGAAGAAGTACCGGTGGTGGTGCTCGCCTACGATCTGCTGGAATGGCGGGGCGAAGACTGGCGCAATCAGCCGCAGGCCAAACGCCGTGCGCAACTCGAAGAAGTCGTCGCGCGCTGTAACAGCCCGGTGTTGCTGCCCTCGCCCGTGCTGACCGGTACCGACTGGTTTGACCTCGCCCGCCAGCGCGAGGCCTCTCGGCGTTTGGGCGTCGAGGGCATGATGCTCAAGGCGCGCGATGCGCTGTATGGCGTCGGCCGCACCAAAGACATGGGCGTCTGGTGGAAATGGAAGGTCGATCCGTTCAGCGTCGATGCGGTGTTGATCTACGCCCAGCGCGGCCACGGTCGCCGAGCCAGTTTGTACAGCGATTACACCTTTGCCGTGTGGGACGGCCCGCCGGAGTCGAGCCAGCGGGCGCTTGTGCCGTTTGCCAAGGCCTATTCGGGGCTGACGGATGCGGAGATGCGCGAAGTCGACAGCATCGTGCGCAAGACCACCGTGGAAAAATTCGGTCCGGTGAGCAGTGTGAAGCCGAGCCTGGTGTTCGAACTGGGCTTTGAAGGGATTGCCCTGTCGCGACGGCACAAAAGCGGGATCGCGGTACGGTTCCCGAGGATGTTGCGTTGGCGGCAGGATAAGACCGTGGAGGAAGCGGATAGCCTCGCCACCCTGCAAGACCTCCTCGCCTGACCCCCTTTCCCGGGACACTGATCATTCGAATTGAATGACGACCTGTGGCGAGGGGATTTATCCCCGATCGACTGCGCAGCAGTCGCAAAACCTGAGCATGCAATTCTCCCTGATGAATGCTGGGGGCTGCTTCGCAACCCATCGGGGATAAATCCCCTCACTACAGGGAATGCATCGCCCGCGAAATGCCTGCATTGAACTTAAATGGTGCAAGGTTTTTACGACGCCCATTTCCGTGCACCAATCCCCCCTCTTCCCCCGCTTCCCACCTTTTAAAACACTTGTTCGGGACTCTGGTTCGGAAATTGCTACTTTCTATAGGTCGTACGCGTTGCAGTAACAATAATTCTGCGCCACAAGCGCTCATATTGGTTCTTAGGGATTGAATAATGAAAAAAGCATTGCTGACCCTTTCTGCACTGGCGTTGTGCATGGCCGCCGGCTCCGCGCTGGCCAAGGAATACAAAGAGCTGCGCTTTGGCGTTGACCCTTCGTACGCACCGTTTGAGTCGAAAGCGGCCGACGGCAGCCTGGTCGGGTTCGATATCGATCTGGGCAACGCGATCTGCGCCGAACTGAAGGTCAAGTGCAAGTGGGTCGAAAGTGACTTTGACGGCATGATTCCGGGCCTCAAAGCCAATAAATTCGACGGTGTGATCTCGTCGATGACCGTGACGCCAGCCCGCGAAAAAGTCATCGACTTCTCCAGCGAGCTGTTCTCTGGCCCGACCGCTTACGTGTCGAAGAAAGGTTCCGGTATCACCGCAGACGTCGCCTCGCTGAAAGGCAAAACCGTCGGTTACGAGCAAGGCACCATTCAGGAAGCCTACGCCAAAGCCGTTCTGGACAAGGCTGGCGTGAAAACCCAGGCCTATCAGAACCAGGATCAGGTGTATTCCGACCTGACCTCCGGCCGTCTCGATGCGGGCATTCAGGACATGCTGCAAGCCGAACTGGGCTTTTTGAAGTCGCCACAGGGCGCCGACTATGACGTCAGCAAGCCAGTCGACAACGAATTGCTGCCAGCCAAAACCGCTGTCGGTATTAAGAAAGGTAACACTGAGCTGAAAGCGCTTTTAGATAAAGGTATCAAAGCGTTACACGATGACGGCAAATACGCCGAGATTCAAAAGAAACACTTTGGCGATCTGGTTCTGTACAGCGGCAAATAATGCCTCGGCGCCCATCCTCGATGGGCGCCTTTTCCATCCGCTCAGGTTGCTGATTTATGTTCGAAAACCTCTTACAAAATCTGGGGCTCTCCGCCTTCAGCCTCAAGGGTTTCGGCCCTTTGCTGTTGGAAGGTACCTGGATGACCATCAAATTATCGGCGTTGTCGCTGCTGGTGGCCGTGTTGCTCGGCCTTATCGGCGCCAGTGCCAAGCTGTCGAAAGTCAAACTGGTGCGCCTGCCCGCCCAGCTCTACACCACGCTGATTCGCGGGGTGCCGGATCTGGTGCTGATGCTGTTGATCTTCTACAGCCTGCAAACCTGGCTGACGACACTCACCGATTACATGGAATGGGAATACATTGAAATCGACCCGTTCAGCGCTGGCGTGCTGACCCTCGGCTTCATTTATGGTGCGTATTTCACCGAAACCTTCCGTGGCGCGATCCTCGCGGTGCCGCGCGGTCAGGTCGAAGCGGCCACCGCGTATGGCCTTAAACGCGGCCAGCGCTTTCGCTTCGTGGTGTTCCCGCAAATGATGCGTTTTGCCCTGCCGGGCATCGGCAATAACTGGATGGTGATGCTCAAGGCCACCGCGCTGGTCTCGATCATCGGCCTGGCGGATTTGGTCAAAGCAGCGCAAGACGCCGGCAAAAGCACCTATCAACTGTTTTACTTCCTGGTCCTCGCCGCGTTGATCTATCTGTTGATCACCAGTGCCTCGAACTTCATCCTGCGCCGTCTCGAACGCCGCTACGCCGCCGGTGCCCGGGAGGCCGTACGATGATCGAACTTCTACAGGAATACTGGAAAGCCTTCCTTTATACCGACGGGCAAAACATTACCGGACTGGCGATGACGATGTGGCTGCTCAGCGCATCGATCTTCATCGGTTTCCTTGTGTCGATTCCGTTGTCGATCGCTCGCGTCTCGTCGCACTTCTACATTCGCTGGCCGGTGCAGTTTTATACGTACCTGTTCCGTGGCACGCCGTTGTATATCCAATTGCTGATCTGCTACACCGGGATTTACAGCCTCGCCGCCGTGCGTGCGCAGCCGATCCTCGACAGTTTCTTTCGCGATGCGATGAACTGCACGATCCTGGCTTTTGCCCTGAACACCTGCGCCTACACCACGGAGATTTTCGCCGGGGCGATTCGCAGCATGAACCACGGCGAAGTCGAAGCTGCCAAGGCCTATGGCCTGACCGGCTGGAAGCTGTATGCCTACGTGATCATGCCGTCTGCACTGCGCCGCTCGTTGCCGTATTACAGCAACGAAGTGATCCTCATGCTGCACTCGACCACCGTGGCCTTCACCGCGACCATCCCCGATATCCTGAAAGTCGCCCGGGACGCCAACTCAGCGACCTTCCTGACGTTTCAGTCGTTCGGTATCGCCGCACTGATCTACCTGACCATTACCTTTGCGCTGGTCGGCCTGTTCCGCCTCGCCGAACGCCGATGGCTGGCCTTCCTCGGCCCGACTCACTAGGACACCTTTGCAATGCGCCACCAGATCCATGAGCTGCTGGCCCCACTGCCGGGGACAGCACGACAGATTCACAGCTTCCACTTCGGCCCGGAGCAGGCCAAAGGCAAAATCTACATCCAGTCGTCACTGCACGCCGATGAACTGCCCGGCATGCTCGTCGCCTGGCACCTCAAGCAGCGTCTGGCGGAGCTGGAAGCCGCCGGGCGCCTGCGCAGCGAAATCGTGCTGGTGCCAGTGGCCAACCCGGTCGGCCTCGAACAAGTGCTGATGGACGTGCCGCTGGGCCGCTACGAACTGGAGAGCGGGCAGAACTTTAACCGCTGGTTCGTCGACCTCAGCGAAGAAATCGGCAACGCCATCGAGGGCAAGCTGAACGACAATCCACAGCACAACCTCGAATTGATCCGCACACATCTGCGCGACGCCCTCGCTCGCCAGACCGCCAGCACCCAATTGCAATCCCAGCGCCTGACCCTGCAACGGCTGGCCTGCGACGCCGACATGGTGCTGGACCTGCACTGCGATTTCGAATCGGTGGTGCACCTTTACACCACGCCCGAAGCCTGGCCGCAGGTCGAACCGCTGGCGCGCTACATCGAATCGCAAGCAAGCCTGTTGGCCACCGATTCCGGCGGCCAGTCATTCGATGAATGCTTCACCCTGCTGTGGTGGCAATTGAAGGAACGCTTCGGCGAACACTTCGAGATTCCGCTGGGCAGCTTTTCGGTGACCGTCGAATTGCGCGGCCAGGGTGACGTCAATCATCCGATGGCCAGCCGCGACTGCCAGGCACTGATCGATTATCTGATCCAGTCGGATGCGATTGTCGGCGAGACAAAACCACAGCCGCCGCTGCGGTATCCCGCCACGCCACTGGCAGGTGTGGAACCGGTGATCACGCCGGTCGGTGGTCTGCTGGTGTACACGGCGGTTGCCGGCCAGTACCTGGAGGCCGGGCAGCAAATCGCCGAAATCATCGACCCGATCAACGACCGCGTCACCCCCATTCATTGCATCTGCGCCGGCGTGATGTACGCCCGCTCGCTGCGACGCATGGCCACGGCCGGCATGGTCATCGCCCACGTCGCGGGCGCCGAAGCGTATCGCAGCGGCTACCTACTTTCGCCTTGAGGATGTCTGTCCCATGTACAAACTGACCGTTGAAGGCCTGCACAAAAGCTATGGCGACCATCAGGTGCTCAAAGGCGTTTCGCTCAGGGCCAAGACCGGCGACGTGATCAGCCTGATCGGCGCCAGCGGCTCGGGCAAAAGCACCTTTTTGCGTTGCATCAACTTTCTCGAACAACCCAACGACGGCGCCATGAGCCTCGACGGCAAAACCATCCGCATGATCACCGACCGCCATGGCATGCACGTCGCCGACGCCGATGAACTGCAACGCCTGCGCACACGCTTGGCGATGGTGTTCCAGCATTTCAACCTGTGGAGCCACATGACCGTGCTGGAAAACATCACCATGGCTCCGCGCCGGGTGTTGGGTTGCAGCAAACAGGAAGCCGATGATCGCGCGCGACGTTATCTGGACAAGGTTGGTCTGCCGGCGCGGGTGGCGGATCAGTACCCGGCGTTCTTGTCGGGCGGTCAGCAACAACGCGTGGCGATTGCCCGGGCGCTGGCGATGGAGCCGGAGGTGATGTTGTTCGACGAACCGACGTCGGCGCTCGATCCAGAACTGGTGGGGGAAGTGCTGCGGGTGATTCAGGGCCTGGCCGAAGAAGGCCGGACGATGATCATGGTGACCCACGAGATGAGTTTTGCCCGCAAAGTCTCCAGCCAGGTGCTGTTCCTGCATCAGGGTCTGGTTGAAGAAGAAGGCGCACCGGAGGAAGTGCTGGGCAACCCTAAAAGCGAACGCCTGAAGCAATTTCTCAGCGGCAACCTCAAATAACGCCGTACACAATCCCCTGTAGGAGTGAGCCTGCTCGCGATGGCGTCATTACATCCAACACTGATGTGACTGACACACCGCTATCGCGAGCAGGCTCACTCCGACAAAATCAAACTTGTCCTCCCGCTCCGTGGTCACTGGAAGAACACCTCCAGAGCGCGCGCAGCCCGCATGGCGAAATCCCCCGACCTCGCAAAAATCTGGTTCAGCGCCCGCGACTGGAAGCCGTTCGCTTTTCAGAAACAAGTCTGGGCGGCGGTCAAACGCGGTGAATCCGGATTGCTGCATGCCAGCACCGGCGCCGGTAAAACCTATGCAGTGTGGTTCGCCGCGCTCAATCGCTACGCCAGGCCCTCTGCGATTACTGAAACTTCACGCAAGCGCAAACCAGCCGCCGAACCACTGACCGTGCTGTGGATTACGCCCATGCGTGCGCTCGCCGCCGATACCGCGCGCGCCCTGCAGGTGCCTGTTGATGATTTGCAGCTGCCGTGGAGTGTCGGCCTGCGCACCGGCGACACCAGCAGCAGCGAACGCGCCCGGCAGAGCCGACGCCTGCCGACCACGTTGATCACCACGCCAGAAAGCCTGACTCTGTTGCTGGCCCGTGCCGATGCGCAAGTTGCACTATCGACATTACGCATGATCGTCGTCGACGAATGGCACGAATTGCTGGGCAATAAACGCGGTGTGCAACTGCAACTGGCCCTCGCCCGTCTGCGTCACTGGCAACCCGACCTGATCGTATGGGGTGTTTCTGCAACCCTGGGTAATCAATCCCACGCCGAGCAGGTACTCATCCCATGCGGCGACGGCATCAGCGTTCAGGGTCAAAGCGAAAAAATCTTGAAGGTCGACACCCTTATCCCACTGTCCACTGAGCGTTTTCCCTGGGCCGGACACATCGGTCTGAAGATGCTGCCGCAGGTGGTTGCCGAGCTGGACGCCTGCGCCAGCACGCTGGTGTTCACCAATACCCGAGCGCAGTCGGAAATCTGGTATCAGGCATTGCTTGAAGCCCGGCCGGATTGGGCCGGATTAATTGCCCTGCATCACAGTTCACTGTCCCGCGACACCCGCGACTGGGTCGAAAAAGCCTTGAAGGACGGTTTTTTGAAAGCCGTGGTCTGCACCTCAAGTCTGGATCTGGGCGTGGATTTTTTACCCGTCGAACGCGTGCTGCAAATCGGCTCGGCCAAAGGTGTCGCACGCTTGATGCAACGCGCCGGACGTTCGGGACACGCACCGGGACGCAGCTCGCGGGTGACGCTGGTGCCGACCCACAGCCTTGAACTGATCGAAGCGGCAGCCGCCCGCGATGCTGTCGAGCAACGGCGCATTGAACCCCGTCTGTCGCCGCACAAACCGCTGGATGTGTTGGTGCAGCACTTGGTCAGCATGGCCCTCGGCGGCGGATTTTTACCTGATGAGTTGTACGAAGAAGTCCGCGGCGCCTGGGCCTATCGCGATCTGACGCCTGAGGACTGGGCCTGGGCTCTGGCTTTCGTACGCCATGGCGGGATGTCTCTGACAGCCTATCCGGATTATCGCCGGGTAGAACCGGACGAAAACGGCGTCTGGCGTGTTCCGGACGCGCGCCTCGCGCGCCGCCATCGCATGAGCGTTGGCACCATCGTCAGCGACGCGAGTATTCAATTGAAATTCTGGAGCAAGGGCGGCGGTGGCAAGCAGTTGGGCAGCGTAGAGGAAGGTTTTATCGCTCGACTCAAACCAGGTGATGGCTTCCTCTTCGCCGGGCGTTTGCTGGAGTTGGTGCGAGTGGAAAACATGACGGCCTACGTGAAACGCAGCAGCGTAGAAAAAGCCGCCGTGCCGCGCTGGAATGGCGGACGTATGCCGCTGTCCAGCGAATTGGCCGAAGCCGTGGTCACTCGCTTCAGCGCTGCGGCACGGGGCGAGTTCAGCGGTCCGGAAATGCAGGCCTTGCGACCGTTGCTGGACACTCAAGCGCAATGGTCTGGCTTGCCTACGTCAGAAAACCTGTTGGCAGAAGTGCTGAAGTCCCGCGAGGGCTGGCACCTTTTTCTTTATCCGTTTGCCGGTCGGCAGGTGCATTTGGGGCTGGCGAGCCTGCTGGCGTGGCGCGTCAGTCAGCGTCAGCCCGTGACCTTTTCGATCGCGGTGAATGACTACGGGCTGGAGCTGCTCAGCGCCACGGCTGTCGATTGGGCTGAGCATCTGAACGCTTCACTGTTGAATACCGATCATCTGTTGCTGGATGTGCTGTCCAGTCTGAATGCCGGAGAACTGGCCTTGCGGCGCTTCCGCGAAATCGCGCGAATTGCCGGCCTGGTGTTCGCCGGCTACCCCGGCGCGCCGAAAAGCACCCGACAGGTGCAGGCCTCAAGTGGGCTGTTCTTTGAAGTGTTCAAACAATACGACGCAGACAATCTGTTGCTGGCCCAGGCTGGGGAAGAAGTCCTGCGCGAAGAACTGGATATTCGTCGGTTGGAGCAGACGCTGGAGCGCATCAACCGGATGAACCTGGATGTGCATCAGATCAAACGTCCTACCCCGTTGGGGTTTCCGCTATTGGTTGAACGCATGCGCGAAAGCATGAGTTCAGAAAAGCTTGCTGATAGGATCAGACGGATGGTGGGTGACTTGGAAAAATCCGCCGACAAGAGTTCATCTCGATGAGCGCGCCCTACCCTGTGCGCCTCGCCGGCGAGGAATTGTGGCTGCTGCCGGAAAAAGCCCTGTACTGGCCGGCGCAACAGGCGTTGCTAATTGCCGACGTGCATTTCGGCAAAGCGGCGGCCTATCGCAGCCTCGGCCAGCCGGTTCCACAAGGCACCACGGCGAGCAATATTTCGGTGATCGATCATTTGCTGGCAAAGTTGCCGTGTCGGCAACTGATCTTTCTAGGCGATTTCCTCCATGGCCCAGGTTCACATGCGGCGGGCACGTTGAACGCCTTGGCGCAGTGGCGGGCACGCCACGTTGATCTGCCGATGACACTGATTCGCGGCAATCACGACAAACGCGCGGGCGATCCCCCGGCATCGCTGAACATAAGGGTGGTGCCGGAGCCGCTGCTGCTGGGGCCTTTCGCTCTACAGCATGAACCGGATCCACATCCTGAAAGGCATGTACTGGCCGGTCACGTACACCCGGTTTATCGATTACACGGCAGGGGCCGACAGAGCCTGCGGCTGGCGTGCTTCAGATTAGGTGAGCGCATTAGCCTGTTGCCGGCGTTTGGCGCGTTTACCGGGGGCTATCCGGTGGAGAGGGATGACAACTGCAAAATCTTTGTCATCGGCGACAACGAAATCTGGCCAGTCAGTTGAAGTCTTGGCGGACTTCAACTGACTGGCCATGCATTCCCTTCGGGATCAGGCGACTGGCGCTGGTGGCGGCTCGTCCGGCAAGGTGGGCTCGCCTGGCTCGGTCGGTTGCTCATTGGGGGTGTCGGGATCAGGCTGACCGGGAATTCCACCGGCCATGCTCAAGGATGGTTGTGCTAACAGGGACCAGGCCAATACGCCAACCTGATTGGGCTCAAGCCTTGCCAGCTCGGCAGTGATATGCGGGTCGATCTTCATGGAGCACTCCTCGGCGAAGGCCCGTTTTGCCAGAAACAAAAACGGGCAGTACACCCCATAGAGTGTCTGCCCGCCAAAGAATTCCCGACATCCGCCGGATGGACGAATCAGGTACGCGGCAGAGTCACGCCACGCTGGCCCTGGTACTTGCCGCCACGATCCTTATAGGAAACTTCACACTCTTCGTCGGATTCGAGGAAGAGCATCTGCGCCACGCCTTCATTGGCGTAGATTTTCGCCGGCAGGTTGGTGGTGTTGGAAAATTCCAGCGTTACGTGACCTTCCCACTCTGGCTCGAGCGGGGTGACGTTAACGATGATGCCGCAGCGCGCGTAAGTGCTTTTGCCCAGGCAGATGGTCAATACGTTGCGCGGAATACGGAAGTATTCGACGGTGCTGGCCAGTGCGAAGGAGTTCGGCGGAATGATGCAAACGTCGCTGTGGATGTCGACGAAGCTGCCCGGATCGAAGTTTTTCGGATCGACGATCGACGAGTTGATGTTGGTGAACACCTTGAAATGATTGGTGCAACGCACATCGTAGCCATAGCTCGACACACCGTAGGAGATCACCCGGCTGTCGTCGTTGCCACGTACCTGGCGCTCGACGAAAGGCTCGATCATGCCGTGTTCCTGCGCCATGCGGCGAATCCACTTGTCCGATTTGATGCTCATGGCGGGGTGTCCTGAATAGCGAGGTGGAAAAATTCTGTCCGGCATCTTACCGGGCGCGCCGCCGGGTTCAAAGTGCGGGCTGCAATTCTCGCCGATCCCCCATGATTTACGCGGTCTGGCGACGAACCGTCACACCGCCGATCCCTAAAATACAGAAACCTTCGCAAGAAGCATTGGCACGTCTCGGAAAAAGGGTTAAGGTGGCGCCACTGTGCTGCTTGTGTCACTGAGAATCTCTACACGATATGTTGAATTTCGATCCAACCATCTACAAGAATTTTTCCTGCTCTTTGCACTCAGTCTCGGCCAGGGTTCTTCCTGAGTCGCAGTTATCTTTGTTCAAGGAGTTACACCATGTCTAATCGCCAAACCGGTACCGTTAAGTGGTTCAACGATGAAAAAGGCTTCGGCTTCATCACTCCACAATCCGGTGACGACCTGTTCGTTCACTTCAAAGCTATCCAATCCGACGGCTTCAAAAGCCTGAAAGAAGGCCAACAGGTTTCTTTCATCGCTACCCGCGGTCAGAAAGGCATGCAAGCTGAAGAAGTACAAGTTATCTAACTTGTAGCTTCTTTAGAAAAGAGCCCCGCCCTTAAAAGCGGGGCTTTTTTATGGGCGCCTGTTTTGTGCAGACGCAAAAAAAGATCGCAGCCTGCGGCAGCTCCTACGGGGATGAATGTAGGAGTTGCCGAAGGCTGCGATCTTTTGCTTTTGCCTTACCAGGCCACGCCAAACCCTGCGGTATAGCGGGTCTTGCTCAAATCCGCATCGTTGGTGCCGCTGATAATGTCACGCTCAGCCTTGAGGTTCAGCGACGCCCAATCAGTGACCTTGTAACGCAGGCCCATCTCGGCATCCAGTGCATAGTCGGCCACGCCAGACAACGGTTTGCCGATTTCGCCGTTGGTGAAGAACTCAACCTTCTTGCCGATCAGGTAACGGTTGTAGTCCCACTTCATCGCGACCGAATAGAAGTTGTCCTTGCCGCCATCGCTGTACTCGTAATCGGTGCGGTTGAGCAGCGAACCCAGCGAGAACGCGCCCAGCTCGTCATCCCAGAACTGATAACCCGGACCGGTACCCACTACGCGCTGACGGGACAACTCTTCGACGTAATCACGCTTGTAGTTCAGACGGCCCTGCCAGAACCACTTGTCGGTCAGGAAGCGGTCGAGGGCATATTCGGCGCGCCAGTTGTTGGTGGTGACTTCGTCGTCCTGCACTTCACGGTTGTACTCGCCTTCGGCGGTGTGTCGCCAGCGGCCGTGACGCGCGGTGGTCTTGAAGCCGACGTCGTAATCATCGGTGTCCTTCTCGGCGCGCTGATAGTCCAGCGCCAGATCGACATTGCCCTTCCACACCAGATCCTCGACCACCGGTTTCGGTTTGAGAATCTGCTGAATGCTCGCCAGCTCGACGGTTTTCGGCGCCTCACCGTTGGCCAGGGTGACCTTGCCGTCTTCGGCCGCCGTCAGCGACTTGGACACTTCACCGCTGTATGCGTCCTGCTTGACCAGCAGGTGCTGATCACTGTCCAGGGTTTTGACCTCTTTCCAGTCAATCGTGACCGCACCGGCATATTTGGTCTGGATCAACAGCTTGCCGCCATCGAACACGGTGATAGTGCCGGTCAACTTGTCACCGTTCTTTAACCACACGGTGTCGGCAAGCAGGGGCGTGGACGCACTGAAAACAGCAAGGCACAGCAAGGTTCTGGACAACATAAGCGAATCGAGGGCTCAAGTTTGCGAAAAAAGGTCGGCATTATCCGTAGGAATAAGACCCTGACAAGGACTGACCGGACTATTTCTATTGAGTTCATTTCTCAACTGCACGACGACGGATTACCCTGAAGGCCTCAATCCGACGATGTTCAGGAGGCGCACCCGTGACAGACCCGATCAACGACCGTGAAAGCGAAGCGCAAATCCGACGCACGGCGCTCTACTCGACCCTCGCACAAGTGCCCGAGGGTAAAGTCGTCAGCTATGGTCAATTGGCAGAACTCGCCGGATTGGGGCGCGCCGCCCGCTGGGTCGGCCGCACGTTGAGTCAGTTGCCCGGCGATACCAAACTGCCCTGGCACCGGGTGCTCGGAGCCGGCGGTCGGATCAGCCTCCCGGTCGGCAGCCCTTCCGGCGATGAACAACGGGCCAGATTGCGCACTGAAGGCCTCACCATCCTGAACAATCGTGTGGATATTCAGCGCCATGGCTGGCGTCCGGTAGAGCACAGCGGTTAGAGTGCGCGCTTTGTTTTCGCAATCTTGAGGCAGACTTCAGCCCATGCCCCGTAAAACCTGGCGCGCCGCGCTAGCCGCTTATGCCAGTCCTTCGACGCTCGTGCTGTTGTTGCTGGGTTTCGCCGCCGGCCTGCCGTACATGCTGGTGTTTTCAACGCTTTCCGTGTGGCTGCGCGAAGCGGGCGTAGCCCGTGAAACCATCGGCTACGCGAGCCTGATCGGCCTCGCTTATGCGTTCAAATGGGTCTGGTCGCCCCTGCTCGACCAATGGCGCCTGCCGTTACTGGGCAAGCTTGGCCGTCGACGCTCGTGGCTGGTGCTTTCGCAAACACTGGTAATTTTTGGCCTGATCGGCATGGGTTTCTGTGATCCGCAGAAGCATTTGTCCTGGCTGATCGCCATCGCCGTTGTCGTCGCCTTCGCCTCCGCAACGCAAGATATCGCGGTCGATGCCTATCGCCTGGAAATCGCCGAGGACAACCGCCAAGCCGCCCTCGCCGCCAGCTACATGTCGGGTTATCGCGTGGCAGCGCTGTTGGCCACCGCTGGCGCGCTGTTTTTCGCGGAGGGCTTTGGTTCTACCGGGTTCAACTATCAGCATTCGGCATGGACGGGCACTTACGTGCTGTTCGGTGCGCTGATGATCCCTGCCCTGCTCACCACCTTTTTCATGCGCGAACCGCCGGTGCCGCTGCGCACCCAATTGCAGGCCGGGCGCTACACGTTCATGCATCAACTGATGTCGGTGTTTGTACTCATCGTCCTGCTGGTGTCCGTGCCGGCGATGTTCACCCAACTCTACAACACCGATTTTGCCAGCGTGCTGTTCGGCGGCATGAGCCCACTCGACCTGCTGCTTGAAGACCGCGCTTTCCTGCGCGCCATTCTCTATACGCTGCTCACCGGCCTGTGCCTGTCGACCATGGGTCGTCGTGGCCTGGCGCCAGTACTGACGCCCGTCAACGACTTCATTCTGCGTTACCGCTGGCAGGCGCTATTGCTGCTCGGACTGATCGCCACCTACCGGATGTCGGACACAGTGATGGGCGTAATGGCCAACGTGTTCTACATCGACCAGGGCTTTACCAAGGATCAGATTGCCAGTGTCAGCAAAATCTTCGGCCTGATCATGACCCTCGTGGGCGCCGGCATGGGCGGTCTGCTGATCGTGCGCTTTGGCATTCTGCCGATTCTGTTCATCGGCGGCGCAGCCTCGGCGGCCACGAATCTTCTGTTCGTGATGCTCGCCGACATGGGTCCGAACCTGAAGATGCTGGTGGTGACCATTTCCCTCGACAACTTCAGTTCCGGCCTGGCGACCTCGGCGTTCGTCGCCTATCTGTCGAGCCTGACCAACCTGAAGTTCTCCGCGACACAATATGCTCTGCTCAGCTCGATCATGCTCCTGCTGCCGCGCCTTATGGGCGGCTATTCCGGTGTCATGGTCGAGAAGTTCGGCTACCACAGCTTCTTCCTGATCACCGCACTGCTCGGTGTGCCGACGCTGGTGCTGATCGCCCTGCACTGGTTCCAGGAAAGGCGCCGCGAAGGCCCGACACCCACGCCCGAACCCGTGCCGACGCCAGTCGCGGAAGAGTCGTAGGACATTTCGCCAACGGCGGGAAGAATCCCGCCGTTGCACCTCACCGCCGGCCGCACGCCTGTACGTCAGCAAAACTCGCCGGTACACTGCTCCGTCATTTCCAGTCATAGCAACCGACAACGGCCAACCATGCGCACCAGTCAATTTTTGCTCGCCACACAGAAAGAAACGCCTTCCGATGCGGTCGTGATCAGCCACCAGCTGATGCTGCGCGCCGGCATGATCCGCAAACTCGCCTCGGGCCTGTACACCTGGCTGCCCATGGGCCTGCGGGTTATGCGCAAGGTTGAAGCCATCGTTCGCGAAGAGATGAACGCTGCCGGCTCTCTGGAAGTGTTGATGCCGAGCACCCAACCGGCCGAGCTGTGGCAGGAATCCGGGCGCTGGGAAGAATACGGCCCTGAACTGCTGCGCATCAAAGACCGCCACGGTCGCGACTTCTGCGCGGGCCCGACCCACGAAGAAGTGATCACCGATCTGATGCGCAACGAGTTGAGCAGCTACAAACAGCTGCCAATCAACCTGTACCAGATCCAGACCAAATTCCGTGATGAAATCCGTCCACGCTTCGGTTTGATGCGCGGCCGCGAATTCATCATGAAAGACGCGTACTCGTTCCACGCCGATCAAGCGTCGCTGCAGGTTACCTACGACCGCATGCACCAGGCGTACTGCAACGTGTTCACCCGTTTGGGCCTGAAATTCCGTCCGGTTGAAGCCGACAACGGTTCGATCGGTGGCGCGGGTTCGCATGAATTCCACGTACTCGCCGAATCCGGCGAAGACGATATCGTCTTCAGCAACGGTTCCGACTACGCAGCGAACATCGAGAAGGCCGAAGCGGTGTCACGCGAAACTTCGCGTGCCGCGGCGACCGAAGAGCTGCGCCTGGTCGATACGCCAGACACCAAGACCATCGCGGCACTGGTGGAAAAATTCAATCTGCCGATTGAAAAGACTATCAAGACCCTGATCGTCCACGCGGAAGAAGCAGGCAAGCTGATCGCGCTGGTGATTCGTGGTGACCACGAACTCAACGAAATCAAAGCTGCCCAGCAACCTGGCGTGGCCAACCCGCTGGTCATGGCTTCCGATGCCGAACTGCGTGACGCCATTGGCGCTGGCGCCGGTTCCCTCGGCCCGCTGAACCTGCCACTGCCAATCATCATCGACCGCTCGGTCGAATTGATGAGCGACTTTGGCATCGGCGCGAACATCGACGACAAGCACTACTTCGGCGTGAACTGGGAGCGTGATCTGCCGGTTCCGACCGTCGCCGACCTGCGTAACGTGGTTGCCGGTGACCCAAGCCCGGACGGCAAAGGCACGCTGGAAATCAAGCGCGGCATCGAAGTCGGGCACATCTTCCAGCTGGGCAACAAGTACAGCAAGGCGATGAAGTGCGAAGTGCTGGGCGAGAACGGCAAACCGGTGACCCTGGAAATGGGTTGCTACGGTATTGGTGTATCCCGCGTGGTGGCCGCGGCCATCGAGCAGAACAACGACGCCAACGGCATCATCTGGAGCGACACCCTGGCGCCGTTCCAGATCGCTCTGGTACCGCTGCGTTATGAAACCGAGCAGGTGCGCGAAGCCACCGACAAGCTGTACGCCGAATTGACGGCCGCCGGCTTCGAAGTGCTGCTGGACGACCGCGACAAGAAAACCAGCCCGGGCATCAAGTTCGCGGACATGGAGCTGATCGGCATTCCTCACCGGATCGTGGTCAGTGACCGCGGCCTCGCCGAAGGCAACCTGGAATACAAGAGCCGTACCGAAGGCGAAGCGCAAGCATTGCCGGTGGCCGACGTATTGTCCTTCCTGCAGGCCCGTATCCGCCGCTGAAACCAGATAGAGACGTCATGTTCAAGCGAAACACCTTAGGCCTCGGTGGCACCGCCTTGTGCGGTGCCCTGCTGGTCAGCGGCTGTGCCAATCACATGTCACAACGCAGCGAGCACGAAGAGCGGGTCGAGCGAAAGTTGCTCGACCATAGCCTGCAAATTGATGTCGGTGAGCCTAAGGCGCTTGAGCTGCCGCAGCGACGCGTGAAGATCAACGAACAGAAGACTTTTGAAGTCACCGAGTTCGAAGTCACCCGTCATTACGATCGCTACACGCCGTACCAGCCTTGGCGGGAGGTCTACGAGATCCCGCTGGGCGTGGTGGCCGTGGTTGGCGGTGTCGGCGCGAACGTGGTCAACGTCTTCGCCCTCGGCAACCTGCCGGACAGCGTGACCAAGGACTGGCTCAGCTACGGCTTCGCCGGGCTCAACCCGTTCATGAACGTGCAGTCCAACGGTCGTGCGCAGCAGAACCTGGCCGGTATCGATGAAGTCCAGCGCGACAAGCGCACGGAGTATTCGAGCCTGCCGTGGAGCGAGCGCCCAGTGCAGGTCAAGGCCGGCAAGCAGACGTTCGACATGACCACCGATCGTAACGGTGTCCTGCGCCTGAACCTGCTCGACAGTCCCTTTGCCGAAAATGACCTCAACCATGTCGGCAAACTGCAGATCAGCGTCGAAGACGCCAAGGATGACGTGCACTCTGACACTTCCCTGATCATCAGCAGCCAACTGCGTGGCAAGTTGCTGGAAGCGCACGGGCTGATTTACGACGATCTGGAAGACGACGAAGTGAGCCAGTGGGTCCACCGGGTCAAGCGCCTGTCGGAACTGGGCCTGGAAGAAGAAGCCAGCGAACTGGAACAAAGCCTGATCGAACTGACACGCAACGATCCTGAGCTGCAGACTGAGTTTCTCAAGTCTTTGACCAAGGATGCTGGGCGTCTGGTTGCAGATCCGGGACCGAATTAAGCCTAATTAAAAGATCGCAGCCTTCGGCAGCTCCTACAGGGAACGCATTCCAATGTAGGAGCTGCCGCAGGCTGCGATCTTTTGACTTTAACGCTCGAACAACTCCATCTGCTCAAACCCGCCGCGCAAATCCTCCAGCCGCACCCCAACCCCCAATAACCGCACCGGTTTCCCGCCGCGATTGAACGCCTGCGTCAGCATCAACTGATAACTGCCCAGATCCCGCCCTGCCCCGGCCTGCTCCAGCGTCGTCTGGGTAAAGTCATGAAACTTCACTTTGACGAACGGCTTGCCCGGTCGATAACTGCTGTCGATCCGTGCCATGCGCGTTTTCAGGGTCTCCAACAGTTCCGGCAACTTATCCAGGCAACTGCGCAGATCAGGCAGATCGACGTCGTAGGTGTTTTCCACGCTGATCGACTGACGCCGACTGTCGTTGTGCACCAACCGGTCATCGATCCCACGGGCCAGACTCCACAATCGCTCACCAAAGCTGCCGAATTCGCGCACCAGCGCCAATTTGCCCCACTCGCGCAACTGTGAGCATTCGACGATGCCGAGCCTGCCCAGTTTGTCCGCCGTAACTTTGCCGACACCGTGCAACTTGCTCACTGGCAGGCCACTGACGAAGTCCTCGACCTGATCCGGTGTAATCACAAACAAACCATTGGGCTTCTTCCAGTCACTGGCGATCTTCGCCAGAAACTTGTTCGGCGCCACGCCCGCAGACACAGTGATATGCAACTGATTGGAGACTCGGCGACGGATGTCCTGAGCAATGCGTGTGGCACTGCCGCCGAAATGCGCACTGTCAGACACGTCCAGATAAGCCTCGTCGAGCGACAAGGGCTCGATCAGGTCGGTGTAATCGGCAAAGATCGTGTGAATTTCTTTCGAGGCCTCGCGATAGGCATCCATGCGCGGCTTGACGATAGTCAGGTCGGGACACAGCTTCAAGGCATGTCCCGAAGCCATCGCCGAGCGTACGCCGTAAGCCCGCGCCTCGTAATTGCAGGTAGCAATCACCCCGCGTCGATCTGCCGAACCACCCACCGCGAGTGGCTTGCCGGCCAGACGCGGGTCATCGCGCATCTCGATGGCGGCGTAAAAACAATCGCAGTCGATGTGGATGATTTTTCGCTGAGTCATGTCAGAAAAGGAAACGTGGCGAGCCGGATCGGCAGTATCTCACTGACACCTGTATATAGCACCAGTGGTGCTGAATGTTCTTTCTGAGCGGTAGGAAATGTCCTTTGGATTTATTTTATCAATCGAAAAACGCCAGCCAATAGAGCTGAAAGCCTTGCCCCGCCTGCCCTGTAGCTATAAAAACACCCGATAAAATGCGCTAACCGATTGAACCTCAACAGATTTTATCCAGATTGCGGGTTGACACCCCGGCATTCCTCTGTAGAATGCCGACACACAGACGCGGGATGGAGCAGTCTGGTAGCTCGTCGGGCTCATAACCCGAAGGTCGTCGGTTCAAATCCGGCTCCCGCAACCAAACATCAAAAAAGGCTACTCGAAAGAGTGGCCTTTTTTGTGCGCGCCTGTTTTGCAGTTATTGCCAGGCTGACGCAAGCGCATTGCCAAACAGGAATTCGTTTCATTTCCAAAACTTAACGCGTCACGTGCGACTGTTTGACGCGAATTCACATTTATTTGACCCTTTATGGGATTAGCGGTTGACACCTCGCCGTTCGCCTGTAGAATGCCGCCACACAGACGCGGGATGGAGCAGTCTGGTAGCTCGTCGGGCTCATAACCCGAAGGTCGTCGGTTCAAATCCGGCTCCCGCAACCAAACATCAAAAAAGGCTACTCGAAAGAGTGGCCTTTTTTGTATCTGTCGAAAAAGTCCTTTCGCAACAATGATCTGTCACTGTGCAGTGAACCGCTTGGGATCATCAGACTCGCCAACTTGCGACTATGCTTGAGTCGCAGGCAAGACGTCTGCAATCCAGGAACTGCCCTCGCCGATACCCGGTGAGAGGCGTAGTATTTTGTGATTATTTTTTTCTACAGGGATTGGTAACTTGGCTGGATACCCCCATCCTGTCGCGCACAATCCAAGAGGTGATTGATGCGCGCCAACTCGTCTGATTCACAAGACACCGTCACAGCGGAACATCCGATCAAACCCGAGCGTTTGCGCTTGCTGGATCGGTTGAGCAAGTACCGTCAACCCATTGGTCTGGCGGTCACGCTGCTGTTGTTCGCCATTGCGCTGATTGCCTGTCGTCATCTGCTTGCCGAGCTCGATCTCGACGCGCTGCACGACTCGATCCTCGACGTGCCGAAACCCGCCCTGCTCGGCGCGTTCGGCGCGACCGTGGTCGGCTTCATTATTCTGCTGGGCTACGAATGGTCAGCCAGTCGCTATGCCGGTGTGACATTGCCACCGCGTACGCTGGCCCTCGGCGGCTTTACCGCGTTTGCGATTGGTAACGCCATCGGCCTTTCGCTGTTGTCCGGCGGTTCGGTGCGCTACCGTTTATATGCGCGGCTGGGTCTGGGGGCGTCGGAAGTCGCGCACATGACCTTGTTTGCCAGTCTGTCGCTGGGTTGTGCCCTGCCGCCGCTGGCAGCGCTCGCGACACTGAGTGACTTGCCTGCTGCCTCTCAGGCACTGGGTTTGTCCGAAGGCCTGCTCGGCACAGTCGCCGCGGTCGTGCTGTTGCTTGGCGCAGTGCTGGCTATCGGCATCTATCGTCGGCGCCTGCCGGAACAGCCGTTGCGCGACAACCTGCTGGTCAGGGTCGGTCGCCGCACCCTGCGCCTGCCGGGTCGACGTCTGACGTTCCTGCAGTTGATCATTACCGCCCTCGACGTTGCGGCCGCCGCGACTGTTCTCTATCTATTGCTGCCGGAAGCGCCGCCGTTTGGTGCGTTCCTGCTGGTGTACCTGCTGGCATTGGCTGCCGGCGTACTCAGCCACGTACCCGGCGGCGTCGGTGTGTTCGAAGCGATCCTGCTGGCCGCTTTCGCCGACAAGCTCGGTGCCGCGCCTCTCGCCGCTGCGCTGCTGCTGTATCGCCTGATCTATGTGGTGTTGCCGTTGCTGGTGGCCTGCGTATTCCTGCTGATCAACGAAGGTCAGCGCCTGTTCCAGACCCAGACCATGCGCGCCGCGTCTGGTCTCGCAGCGCCGATTCTGGCGGTGCTGGTGTTCTTGTCCGGCGTGGTGCTGCTGTTCTCCGGTGCGACCCCGGAAATCGATACACGGCTGGAACATATCGGTTTTCTGATCCCGCATCGTCTGGTCGACGCTTCGCACTTTGGCGCCAGCCTGATCGGCGTGCTCTGCCTGATGCTCGCTCAGGGCCTGCGCCGTCGGCTGTCGGCGGCGTGGATGCTGACCACCATTCTGCTGTTGGTTGGCGCCCTGCTCTCGCTGCTCAAAGGCTTCGACTGGGAAGAAGCGACGCTGATGACCCTTACGGCTGCGTTGCTCGGTGTGTTCCGTCGCTCGTTCTATCGCCCGAGTCGCTTGACCGAACTGCCCTTCTCGCCGCTGTATCTGGTGGCCAGTCTCTGCGTGCTGGGCGCTTCGACGTGGCTGTTGCTGTTCGCCTATCAAGACGTGCCTTACAGCCATCAACTCTGGTGGCAGTTCACCCTTGATGCAGACGCGCCACGTGGCCTGCGTTCGCTGCTCGGCGCTGCCGTGCTGTTGCTGGTGATCGCGCTGACATGGCTGCTGCGCACCGCGCGCCCGGTCATTCACTTGCCGACGCCTGATGAACTCGATCGTGCGGCAAAGATTCTGATGGCTTCGTCGCAACCCGACGGCGGCCTGGCGCTGACCGGTGACAAGGCGCTGCTGTTTCACCAGAACGATGAAGCGTTTCTGATGTACGCGCGCCGTGGCCGCAGCCTGGTGGCGCTGTACGACCCGATCGGCCCCGGCCAGCAACGCGCCGAGATGATCTGGCAGTTCCGCGACCTCTGCGATATTCACCACGCCCGCCCGGTGTTCTACCAGGTGCGCGCGGAGAACCTGCCGTACTACATGGACATCGGCTTGACTGCGATCAAGCTCGGCGAGGAAGCCCGGGTCGATCTGGTGCGCTTTGACCTGGAAGCCAAGGGCAAAGAGATGAAGGATCTGCGTTACACCTGGAACCGTGGCTCCCGCGACGGTCTGTCGCTGGAGATCCACGAGCCGGGCCAGGCGCCGATGGATGAGCTGAGAGTGATTTCCGATGCGTGGCTGACCGGCAAGAATGTGCGCGAGAAAGGCTTCTCCCTCGGCCGTTTCAGCGACGATTACCTGAAGCATTTCCGCATCGCGGTGATTCGCTTCGAGGGCCGCCCGGTGGCGTTCGCCAACCTGCTCGAGACTTACAGCCACGACCTGGCCAGCCTCGACCTGATGCGCGCGCACCCGGACGCTCCAAAGCTGACCATGGAATTCATGATGGTCGGCCTGATTCAACACTATAAGAGTCACGGATACGCGCGCTTCAGCCTGGGCATGGTGCCGTTGTCGGGGTTGCAACCCCGGCGTGGTGCACCGCTGACCCAGCGCCTGGGTTCGATGGTTTTCCGCCGTGGTGAGCAGCTGTACAACTTCCAAGGCTTGCGCCGCTTCAAAGACAAGTTCCAGCCTGACTGGGAACCCCGTTATATGGCCGTGCCCGCCGGACTCGATCCGCTGGTGGCGCTGGCCGACACTGCTGCCCTGATCGCGGGCGGCTTGACTGGATTGGTGAAACGCTGATGATTCAACGCTCCCTGAAGTACATCCTGGCCGCACTGATCGTGCTGGCCGTGATTGCCGGCGGCGGTTACTGGTACCTGAAACGCCCGGCACCGGAACCGACCGTCGAACAGCTCAACCCGGCCGATGGTGCGGCCATGACCCGCGTCATTCCCGGCACCAAGGCCAAGGCCCAAGTGCTGATCGCGGTTAATGACGACCAGAAGCTCAGTGAAAAACAACTGACCACCCTGAGCCGTAGCGCTTCGGCGCAACTCGTTCAGGTGATCTTGCCCAAGGACTGCCTGCTGCAGAGCCGCGCCCTGCAATCAGGTCTGCGTGAACTGAATGGCCCGGCGACATTGGTCAGCGGCGTCGGTCCTGGTGCCGTGCTGGCCTGGCGCTGGTTGTCGGAACAGAAAGACGACAAGGCCCAAGCCGTCTCCGTTGACCTCGCTCTGGAAAAGGGTGGCTGCACGCACCTGCTGCCGAAGTCTGCCGCCCACGGCCACTGGCTGGTGGCCTGGAACGACAACCCGGATGACGCCAGCGCAGGCTTCGTGCGCGATCAACCGAACGCCGAAACCAGCATCAGCGACTACGACATCAACCTGCCGCAAGTGCTGAACAACGAACTACGCAAGATCCTCGTCGGCGGCGACAAGGCTAACGGCGGTCTGGCAATCCCGGTGGTTGAAGTACCGGCAGGCCAGGCCAAAGACACCGTCACCCTGTTCCTCTCCGGTGACGGCGGCTGGCGCGACCTCGACCGCGATGTAGCGGGCGAGATGGCCAAGATCGGCTATCCGGTGGTCGGCATCGACACCTTGCGCTACTACTGGCAGCACAAGAGCCCGGAGCAAAGCGCGCTGGACCTGACCGAACTGATGCAGCACTACCGGCAGAAATGGGGCACCAAGCGCTTCATCCTCACCGGTTACTCGTTCGGTGCCGATGTGTTGCCAGCGATCTACAACCGCCTGCCGGACACCGAGCAGCAACGCGTAGACGCAATCATCCTGCTGGCCTTCGCCCGCACCGGCAGCTTCGAAATCGAAGTCGAAGGCTGGCTGGGTAACGCCGGCAAAGAAGCCGCCACCGGCCCGGAAATGGCCAAACTGCCACCGGCCAAGGTGATTTGCATCTACGGTGAGGAAGAGACGGATGAAAGCGGCTGCACTGACAAAACTGCAGTCGGTGAAGCGGTGAAACTGCCTGGCGGCCACCACTTCGACGAGAACTACCCGGCGCTGGCCAAGCGTTTGGTGGACTTGATCGAGAAGCGCCAGGCAGCAAGCCAGGTCGCCGAAGAGTGATCTGAGCCACGCCACCGAAAAGCCCTCGCAACTGTGAAGCTGCGGGGGCTTTTACATCTCGGACGATGAACCCATTCCCCTGTAGGAGTGAGCCTGCTCGCGATAGCGGAGTGTCAGCCACCTATTTGCCAACTGACACACCGCTATCGCGAGCAGGCTCACTCCTACAAGGGAACTGCATATCCGACGTGTAGTTTTGTTTACTTCCAGTCTCGCAATATCAGATGACGCCCACAGACCTTGTAGGCAAACTCCGAAACTCGTGTTTGGACGCTCTGCCGCTCTATTGCGCTGTTTTTTGACGGGATACTCTCCGAACGTCGCTGACCCATTCAGCGATCGGGTGTGGTAACCCGGCTAGGCAAAGTGCAACAGTGCCTCCATCACGACATCAGACGTTCCTTACGCCTGTAATTCGCTGTCATGGCAGCTGTACGTGGGAGACCTTCGGGTCTGCCGGTTTCTTTGCTCTCCCGGTTTACCACCCTGCGTACAGCTGCCACCCATTCGTGTGGTAACGAATGAGGCAGCTCCTCGTTTTAAGGAGCAAAACAATGAGCAAAGAAAGTCCGTCATCGCCTTCAGACCTTACAACCATCGGCCTCACCCCTTTCCTCTACAACTCCGATCAAGCGTTCTTCAACGTCCGCTGCGGCATCCCGATCATCGATGCCCTGTCCCAATCCTCCGACCTGCTGTACCTCGCAAAATCCTTCGCCGAAGATGCGGCATTCATCAAAGACACCGACCGCCACGCTTGGGCTGCGCATTACCTGACAGTCATGGGCAAGGCTTTGCTTGATGATGTGATTCAGACACTGACTCCTCGTCCTCCGCGAACAAAGGCTGAATCTGAATTAGATGCACCCGAGAGCATGTAAAAGCGCAGGCACAAAAAAGCCCCCGCCAGTTGAAAAACCGGCGAGGGCTATCTTTTAATTGGGTTAGGCACATTGATCAGATTCGACGCTCGGCGGCGTCGTAAACCTCTTCATCTCGCCGCACCCCAACTGCGACGATCAACACCTGAATCGCCCTGCCATTGACCCGATAAACAATGCGCGTGTCGCCCGTGCGAATCCTGCGACATCCGGCAAGGCTAGCTCTGAGCGGTTTACCAGATTTTTCTGGCTCACCATTAATAATCCGCTCTTCAATGACATCAAGAATCCGGTTGGCTGCCGCAGATCCCAATTGATCCAGATCTCCTTGGACTTCCGGATGATAAATCACTCCCCAAACCATCCAGCACTCCCTTAGTCCTTCCTGGCATACCTGGCCCGCATATCGTCATGGCTGACCGCCTGGGCCGGATCAAAATTGATCAATCTCTCCCGGGCTGCCGCTTCGATGCGCAGGTTCTCGAGTTCATCCAGCATCTCTTGATAGGCCTGCACATTGATGATGACAGCTGCCGGTTGATTGTCTTTGAAGATGACCAGACGCTCAGTTGCACGACTGGAGATCTCCTTGAGCTTCGCACTGAAGCTCCTGACCATGGCAGTGACGGAAATTGCCTGGTCAGCGCGTTCTAGTAATGCCGTCATAAATACCTCTCACTCGCTTGCTGCTGAGCACAATAATGCACAGAGTATTGCGTTCAATTAAACACAGTGCAACTTCCTGTTTCCAGCCACCGACCAAATACCCACTCGACCAGGCACCCACAAAAAAGCCCCCGCCAGCCGCAGGGCTGACGGGGGCTCTCTGATGACGCCGGCTTACATCTCGACCTGCGTCCCCAACTCAATCACCCGGTTCAGCGGCAAATTAAAGAACCGCAAATTGCCATTCGCATTCTTCAACATGAACGCAAACAACGCCTCACGCCACCGCGCCATGCCCTCAAGTTTCGAGGCGATCACCGTTTCGCGGCTGAGGAAGTAAGTCGTGCGCATCGGGCTGAAATCCAGATCGTCCAGATGACACAGCTTCAGCGCCTGTGGCACGTCCGGCTCGTCGGTGAAGCCGAAGTGGAGGATCACTCGGAAGAAGCCGTCGCCGTAGGAATCCACTTCGAAACGCCGAGATGGCGGCACTCGCGGGATGTCTTCGTAAACCACGGTCAGCAGCACGACTTGTTCGTGCAGTACCTGGTTATGCAACAGGTTGTGCAACAGCGCATGCGGTACGGCGTCGGAGCGCGCAGTGAGGAACACGGCGGTGCCCTGCACACGATGCGGCGGCTGCACGCGGATGCTGCTGATGAAGATCGGCAGCGGCAGCGCGCCTTCGTCCAGACGCTCGACCAGCAGTTGCTTGCCGCGCTTCCAGGTGGTCATCAACACAAACAGTGCAATACCGGCGATCACCGGGAAGGCGCCGCCCTGCACGATTTTCGGCACGTTGGCGGCGAAGTACAGACCGTCCACCAGCAGGAAACCGATCAACACCGGCACCGCGAGGATCGGTGGCCATTTCCACAGCAGCAGCATGACGGCCGAGACCAGAATAGTGGTCATCAGCATCGTGCCAGTCACGGCCACGCCATAGGCGGAGGCCAGCGCGCCGGAGGATTCGAAGCCCAGCACCAGCAAGACAACGCCGACCATCAGCGACCAGTTCACCGCGCCAATGTAGATTTGACCCTGTTCAGCGCTGGAGGTGTGCTGGATGTACATGCGCGGGATGTAACCGAGCTGGATCGCCTGACGGGTCAGGGAGAACGCACCGGAAATCACCGCTTGCGAAGCGATCACGGTGGCCAGCGTCGACAGGCCCACCAGCGGAATCAACGCCCAGCTTGGCGCCAACAGATAGAACGGGTTACGCGCTGCTTCCGGGTTTTCCAGGAGCAAGGCGCCCTGACCGAAGTAGTTGAGTACCAACGCCGGCAGCACCAGGATGAACCACGCGCGGGCAATCGGCTTGCGGCCGAAGTGGCCCATGTCGGCATACAGCGCTTCGGCACCGGTCAGCGCCAGCACCACAGCGCCTAGAATCGCCACGCCCATGCCTGGATGGACCACGAAGAAATTCACCGCCCACATCGGGTTCATCGCATGCAGCACTTCAGGCGCGTGGCTGATGCCGTAGACGCCCAGCGCCCCGAGGACCAGAAACCAGGTCACCATGATGGGGCCGAAGAGGATGCCGATCCGCGCTGTACCGTGCTTCTGGATCAGAAACAACCCGACCAGCACCACCAGCGACAACGGCACCACCCAATGGTCGATGCCATCAAATGCCAGGCCCAGGCCTTCAATTGCCGAAAGAACGGAAATCGCCGGGGTGATCATGCTGTCGCCGTAAAACAGCGCAGCGCCGATCAGTCCGCAAACCACCAGCAACGATCGCAGCTTTTTACGATGCCCCGCCGCCCGCCGTGCCAGCGCGGTGAGCGCCATGATCCCGCCCTCGCCCTGGTTGTCGGCGCGCAGCACGAACATCATGTATTTGATCGACACGACCCAGATCAGCGACCAGAAGATCAACGACAGAATGCCCAGCACGCCATCGTGATTGACGGCCACACCGTAACCGCCGGAAAAGACTTCTTTGAGGGTGTACAACGGGCTCGTGCCGATGTCGCCGTAAACCACCCCGACCGCGGCGACCAGCATGCCGATCGGCTTTGCCGTCGAATGCTCGGCGCCCGCCGCCTGACTACTTGCCTGACCCATCCAACACTCCTGATTCCCAGACCGGCTTCTTCGAACGAAGCACTATGCTTTGTCGTGCAGCATGCGCTGTTTTACCCGTTGTTACAGACGTTTTGTTGACTGTAAAAATTCAGTAAAGCGCAAAGGCGCGAAGCATAGCGCAGCACTCGTCGTATTTCCCGGCATAAAGCTGGTCAAGTGCGCTCCTCGCCGCTAGAATTGCGCACTTTTTGATCAGAGGCGCGCCCTAAGCGCCCGTCCGTCGGCTTTCGCACCAAGAAAGTGGCGTCACAAAATACCGAGGTTAGACATGTCCACCACTCCTGCGCCGGCCAATCCAAAGGTTGGCTTTGTATCTCTGGGTTGCCCTAGCGATACACGAAATAAACACTAGTCATTCTTGCAAAGGCTTAGAACAATCCTCCCAACGCTGCCGGCTCCCAATTCATGATCACCAGCTCACCGCTGACCTGCGGCTTCCCCTGCCGCTGATTGCCCGTGCTGTAGCGGATATCCAGCGTCTCAAAATGAAATCCTTCGAACACCCGCCGAATGTCCGGATGGTCGTTGATACTGACCATTACCTTGCCTTTGCAACGTCGCATAAAGTCAGCCATGCGCTCGTAGTTCTCGAATGGAAAGTCCACGCCATAACCCGCTGTCTCCCAGTAAGGGGGATCCATGTAATGGAAGGTATGAGCACGGTCGTAACGTTCCGCGCATTCAAGCCATGGAAGATTCTCAACGTATGTACCCGACAGACGCTGCCAGGCGGCTGAAAGGTTCTCTTCGATACGCAACAGATTGATAGCGGGTCCGGTAGTGGCAGTGCCAAATGATTGGCCGCTGACCTTGCCTGCGAAAGCATGGTGCTGCAGGTAGAAAAATCGGGCGGCTCGCTGGATGTCGGTCAGAGTCTCAGGGCGGGTCATCTTTTGCCATTCAAATACTTGGCGAGAACTGAGCGCCCATTTGAACTGGCGCACAAACTCTTCGAGATGGTTCTGCACAACGCGATAAAGCGTGACAAGGTCACCGTTGATGTCGTTCAGGACTTCAACTGGCGATGGTTGTGGACGCATGAAGTAGAGCGCGGCACCGCCGGCAAAGACTTCGACGTAGCATTCGTGTGGTGGAAAGAGAGGAATCAGGCGATCGGCCAAACGGCGCTTCCCGCCCATCCACGGAATGATGGGTGTAGACATTAAAATTTGAGCCTCTTACTGTATGTATATCCAGTAATGAATAATACGTTATTCGACGCCGGCTCAGGGATAGTCTGTGAAAAGCATTTAGGCGCTCAGTAGAAGCCGCAGCCCGCGATTTTAAAGGCGTTAGACGTGATGGTGACTCTGACCGGCGCGCGCCTTTCCCAACATGCAACTGATCACTCTCAAAAACAAAAATCTCCTTATCTCTGCCTTTTTCATTGTTCACCCCTGTAAAACTGGGGCCACCGGCTTTATTCCTTGCGCACGCTTCTGCAGCAGCACTGCGCAAGCGCGCTGCACTTCCCTTCCAAATTTTGCAAACTGTGAAACTGCGGGTCGCTTGGCAAGGCCCACAGGCGGCGCGGGCTACAGCTTTGTTTGCACTACTTTCCGATTTGCACAAAAAAAGACGCAAGCCCCGTCGGCGGGAGGGGGATAAGTGCTTTTTCAGCAGATTTTTTCTTAGCTGTAGGATTTTCCAAGGGACGATCAATTCCAGGCGAAAAATAGGCGCAAACGACTTCAGGGGTCGCCAATTGCCGTCAGTCGCTCCGCTGATGTTGAGCAGTCCGTCTACCGATATACTGTTTGCATATACAGTGCTTGAGCAAGGTAGTCATGGCCGATGAATATAGAATCTGCGAAAACCCTAACCACTGAAGCTCCCGCGATGGCGCAGTGGCGGATCATGTTGCGTGATGAGGTATCGTTGCTTGCAATGCCTGGTGCCCATCACAAAGCGCTGCTCAGGCAAGCGCATGCGTTGCACCAGGGCCAGATGATTGACGCTGACGAACTTGGCGACTTGCTTGAGTTAGCGGACGCGGCGCTAGCCTACGCGGTTGAGTCATTACTTGACCTCGACGCTGACGAGTAGGAGAAACCATGCACGTATTGGTCACGCCTATGCGCCTTCGTGGTGTTGCGCTAGATCCGAAGGAGCGGCGCCGGTATCCGGCAATCCGCGGCAACGTGATGGTGAACTCTACTGTCTGTCACGAATTAGGCCGTGCAGCCAACGTCGCTCGCGTTGAGGTCGGAATGCCTCTTGATCCTGATCCACTTCCCCCTTGCTCGATGCCACCTTAGCCGGGATGGCTGTGACCGGATTTGTTCTGAGTGGAATCGAGTACATTGACGGTTGTGCGTATGCTCAGTCCTGGTGGTGCCGAGAAGAATGAAAGAATGTTAGTGCAACTGTCAGGACTTTGAGCCAATCTCGTCAGAGCTTTACTAACGAAAGGATGATGTTATGGGCAAGGTATCATCTGGTGGGGTTACCGAATCTGAACGGCTGCTGGCGCAGTTCTGCCAAAAATCTTTTTGAGACTGTGGACATATCCTAACCCCTATAAAGATGACGGTAAGGAATTCTGTGATTCGATAGCCGTATTTGGAAATGACGTTTTTGTTTTTTTCGATAGGCGCAGTGAATTACCGATAAGCAAAGATAAGGATCCACTCGTACTGTGGAATAGGTGGAAGAAGAATGTCATTGATAAACAGATTATTACCGCTCATGGTGCGGAGCGTTATTTAAAAGCTGGACGACCTTTATATTTAGATGGAAAGCGAACCCAACCTTTCCCCCTAAATATTGATCCTGAAAAGGCTGTAATCCATAAAATTATTGTTGCTCATGGTGCCAAAGAAGCGTGCTTGCACTCCTCTCCAGATAACATATATGGCAGCCTTGGAATCTCTTATACTGAAACAGACTCAACTAAAATTGCAAGCCTAGAAGCAGAACACCCATTTACTTTAATATTGGATAAACACTCCCCCGTCCACATACTTGATAGTCACAACTTATCCATAATTCTTGGCGAGCTTGACACTGTTACCGATTTTGCAAACTATCTGGAAGAAAAGACAAAAGCAATCGCACACCTAGACATATTAACCTATTGCGGCGAGGAAGACTTACTTGCTCACTACTACGCAAACTATGACAAAAAGCTAAATCGACACTACATCGGCACTAACGATAAAAAAGTCAATGGAGTAATGATTAGCCAGGGTGATTGGAAGGGATTTGTAGAATCAGAAACATACTGGGCGACAAAAAGCGCTAACAAAATATCCTATATGTGGGACGAGCTTATACAACGCACCTGTCAAAATTCTATTGACGGTACAATTGGAGGGAATACAGATTTATCTCGCGGGCCGAGCGCCATTTATGAGATGGTTAAAGAGCCAAGATTTATGCGAAGAGAAATTGTAGATGGAATGATGCAAGCTATTGATAGCTTCCCTAATACAAATGTTGCGACTCGAAAAGTAAGTTTGATGCCTTCGAGCGACCCGAAAACTGCGTATGTATTTCTACAGCTAAAACTACCGAAAAACATGGAAAGCGCACCTGACGCTCGTCAAAAGCGTCAAGCTGTACTAGAAATAGCGTGTGGGGTGGCCAAGAACAAATTCCCGCACTTCAATAAGATAGTTGGGATTGGCATGGAGCCGCCGAAATATTCAGAGAATATTGCTGAAGACTTTATTCTTATGCCGTGCGAGAAGTGGCCAAAGGAGCTTCAAGAACACTACAAATCCCTCAACGTGGGTTGGGATTTTTTGAAACAAAATCGTTAACAAAGCGCGAAATAACCGTTAATGAGTTCGTGCAATTCAAAGCAAAAAACAAGGGTAAGACCGGACGAAATGAGCCGTGCCCCTGTGGTTCAGAGAAAAAGTATAAAAAATGTTGCGGCGCCTGATTTAAAAAACTTAACAACAACCACTAGACCCACAACAACTATATGACATCCAAAACCACAGATAATTTAGAAATAATTAAAAAGCACCACTATGTATGGGCGCACTATCTACGACAGTGGGCGAACGGTGATGACATTTGGTACATAAGTAGCAAAGGCGGAAATATTCGTCGCGATAGCATTTATGGACGTTCACAAGATTTACACTTCTATCAAGTAACCCCACTCGACGAACATGACATTCAGTTTATCGAACGTCTTCCGACTTCAGATTCGCCGATCGTTAAAAAATTCCACACTTCGCAACTAGATTATTTTAAAAAGATTTCAATGCTCATCAAAACCCCTGAGATATTGAAGGGAGTCGCCAAAGAAGAAGACTTAGAAGAGCTCAAGAAAATATCAGAATGGGCATCAAATAATTCTTTGGAAAAAACCTATACAGCGATTGAATTATTGGCTCGCCCGGTAATGGACGAACTGTGGAAAGGAAATGCAAGCTGCCTCGACATACGGTCCAACATGGTCGCTTTCTATAATTATCTTGCTCACCAACTTGCAAGAACTAGAAAAATGCGCGACCGATCATTTGAGCTAATGAAAAAGTCAATCAAGATAACGAGCTATGGGTAGAACATGTAAAACTATTCGAGAAGAATTGGTGGTTCATCGCTTACAAGATGGGCATAAATTTCGGCTTCGGCCTCGAACAAAGCGCTGACACTGCAAATCGCATTCTGATTAGAAACACAACAAACATTGATTTTATAACCAGCGACCACCCTGTCATCAATGTCCATCAATGCGCTCAAGGTGCGGCTATAGACCAAGTGGTCGACAAGTTAGACCTTTATTATCCTTTATCGCCAAAACTGGCGTTTATGCTGAATGATTCACAGCATTACAACCACCTCAAGCACTTTGTGAATGAAGAGGACGTAATACATTTGAATCGATTGATGGCGGACCGCTCTCATAAGAACATTTACGGTCCATCTGAGCAGGCACTGAAGGATGTCAGAAAATCGTATCGCAACCTCAAAGTGTGATTGGTTTTAGCTGGGCAGAAAGCGTTAATGCCTTTCCAGCATTGGCTGTAAATGCCCCCGCATTTCCAGGCGGTGGACTCGTTCCGTGAACATGGGTAGCGATTTGGGTATTCATCTGCTCAAGCAGTTCGAGAATCTCGCATGCGATTTTGAAAATGTTGACACTCTCGGACCCGATCCAGTTTTTCGGCGCTTGCATCCGTTGACTGACCCCGGTGATGCTATGGCGTAGTCCTTCAATGCGCTCCCGCATATCACCGCCCACCGTGGCGTTGTGCATATGCCCCACAACCAAATTCAGATCCCGGCCGGTCGCCTGGTGCAAATCGTCTACCGCCGCGAGACTCGCCGAGCCGCCCGACAGCAGCTTGAGCGCGCCCAGCGCTTCGATCGTTTTCACCCCACCCACCGTTTCGCTTGAATGATCGTCCACCGCCCGTGTGTGACTCTGGAACTGCTCGCGGTTATCCAGGGCTTCAACCTCGCGCTCGATCGCCTGGTCACGGATCTTGCCATCGGTCTGACGCAGCCAGTTTCCGTCGGCATCGACGCGCTGCTGGGCGGCAGCGCTGTGTTGCCACACCTGATCACCTTTCGGCACCTTCGGCATGCTCAGCCCATGCGGCAAGATCGATTGGATGTAGGGCTTGTTCGGCAGGCCGTAGGCGAAGCACACCACGACCCGCGTGCCTTCCTCTGGAAAGGCGTAAATGCCCATTTCCTCGCCACCGGTGGGCAGCGGCAACGGAACGCCAGTGAGCGGCGGCATGGCAGGGTCTGGTTCATCGTCAGGGCCAAGCACTTCGATGTCCACGGCATAGCGCGGCCGGAAGTCGTCACACAGTCCGGCGTCCGCCGGCGCGTCGGCCACGGCGGTAACCTGGGCAAAGCGCGGCAGGTGGTAACCACCAGTGAGTTCGGGAAATTGTCGCTCTACAGCGCGGCGGATTGCGTCGTCCATCGTATGGCCATCTGGTCGTTGGTGAGTGCAACGGTGGTAATGCGCTCGCCGTTGTTGATTGTTGCACCTGGTCGCAACCCGGGAAGGGCGGCGACCATCGCGCTCTGGTTGCCCTGGTAGCCGTCGAACAGCTCCGTGGGAATCTGCAGCGGCGCACGTGCGCCGAAAAAACTGTCAGCCCAACTGCCGGCGAACACTTCCCCGTTGCCCAGCTGGTGCCAGGTGAAGTCGGGAATGCTGAATACTCGGGCGAGACTGTCCATAGCCTGGTAACCGGCGGCGAGGCTGTAGAAGTACGGCGTCTTCACGCTGGCATATGGTTGATCCGGAACGCGGAAGCGCAGCCCGGTCTGTTCGCTGACCTGGGCCAGCACGGCGCGCAGATCCACATGACGCAGGTTCAACGGCAGCGGGTTGGCCAGCACGGCGGCCAGCTCACGGCAGAACAGCACCTGTTCGACCGCGTTGGCGGCCGTGCAGCGCTCGACGTAGCCAATGAAGTGCCGTTGCAGCGTGCCCTCGTTGTAGCCGATATCCAGCGTCACCAGCCCTTTCAGCGGCACAGAGGATTGAACGGTGAAGTTCGCCCGGCCGGGGCTGGTAGCGTCCAGCCTGACGTCCTCCTTGATGAGAGCGATCGGGGCGCCGTTGATGGAAAGTATCTTGTGCAGCTTCACGTCGGCTCACTCCCGCCCAGCCACTTATCCACACGTCCCAGCACCTTTTCGAAGCCGCTCAGCGCGGGGTTGTCGCTGGTCCCTTCACCGTTGCCGGCACCGCCGTCACCGACCGGGCTACCCGGGGCGCCTTGAGCGTCTACCTTGTTGCCGGCGCGCCGGCCTTCGACTTTCTCCGGGTTCGATTCGCGCTCGCTTAGCGTGAATTGCACAAGCCAGGCCTTCAGGGTGTCCGCTTCCCGGGCGCTGACGCCGTCGGAGAATTCCACCTGACGCACGCCGAAGGCTTCCGCCGTGTCGTTCACGATCCGGTACAGGTGCAATTGCCCGCCGCTGGCCGTGGTTTCAGCCATGCGCATCAGATCTGTCAGTTGGGTTTTATCCACAAAGGGAATCATCAGCGAGACGGCCAGCGTCTTGGGCTTAAAGCCCTTGTGGGCCTTGTCGGTGTTGCTGGTCTGGCCGGACATGTCGCCGCTCTCGATGCGTAGATTGGCCGTGACCTTGACGTTCTTGCCTTGGACTTTTTGCCCGTCGAGTAGCAGCGTCATAGGCCCACCAGCTCCTGGACAAAACTCAGCCCTTCTTTGCTGCCGACCAACAACAGGCCGGCGCACTGAATCCATTCGTGGCCCGGGGCGTCGCCGGCCAACAGTTCGCGGCGCAATTCGCCAGCGGTGCCCGGGCCGATCATCCGCGCGCGCATGCTGACGTCAGGGTTTCCTCCAGCCAATAGCTTTTTCAGGTCAGCCAATTGTTTATCCCGTCCCTGCTGCTGGGCACTCTTGCGCGCTGCCAGCGCCGCCAGATCGGCCAACGGCGAGCTGTCGGCCGCGTAGCCCTCCAGCACCGCCAGTTGGCCGGCCATGGACTGTTTGGCAGCTTTGACCACTGTGCAACGTTCCAGCGGCAAACCCTGCCAGCGCGGCAGCGGCCCGGCGCCGGGGATCTCCCACTTTTCGCTTTCCAGCTTCAGCAGGTGTTGCGCCCGGCGCTCGGTGCGCACCAGGTCAGGAATCGGCAGCAGTGCATTGAATCGCGCCAAGCCGCTGGCCAGCTGTTCCAGGCGCGTGCCCAGGAACAGGATCGACAGCGCGTATTGCGGCCCAGTCGGACGCCCGCTGTCGCTGGCGTCTTCCAGCTTCTTGGCGAGATGCTCCAGCGCGTTGGGCGCTGACAGAAAGCGCTGATAGCCCGCACCTTGGCCAACGCCCCTTTGAAACGGTGTCACAACCAGACACGCCGGCACCTGGCCCAACTGCTCGGCCAGCGCTGCGCGTCCGGCCTTGATCGCGCCTTTTGCGGCATCACCGACCGGCCCCGGGCTGGTATTGGCCAACCCGCTCAGTCCGGCCAGGCGCTGGGCGGTGCTGGCCAGCTCTCCGCCAGCCAGATCCTTGGCGGCTGACAGTTCGCCCATCCATTGCGTGGCCTGCTCTGGCCAGCGCATCGTCACCGGTGCCCAGCTCATGCCGGCGGCGTCCAGGTGATGGCTTTCATGGCCTTCAGATCTTTGTCTTTCTGCGCCTTTGCCACAGCCTGGCGCAGTGTCTCGGCGTGCTGCTGTGCTGCCTGCCGGAAGCGCACCAGGTCAAGGCTGACTTTCTGCAACTGGGCGATGGTATGCGGCCGGAAGGCCAGCATCTGGGCGGCGTCATAACACGGGTAGACGTCATCCAGGCCCAGCAGCACCTGGCCGTTTAAATTCACCTGGTCATCAATCGCACTGCTGTAGCGGTACGGTTCGCCCAAGGCGCTGGAATTGAAGCCACCGGCGATGAAGGCCGTGCAGTCGGTGGCGATCGTTTGCAGTTTCTTGTCCCGCAGAGCAGCCAGCACAGCCTCAATGTCGTCGACCCATTGGCCGTCTTTCCAGATCTGATTCGGCCCGGGCTTTTGCATGGTGTAGCCGGACGGCACCGGTTCGAAGCCTTTCAGCGTTAGCGGTTCTCCGGTCTCGGTGCTGTAAACCATGACGCCGCCGAGGTAATCCACAAGCTGCCAGGCTTTGCCGTTCCACCACGCGGCTTTGTGTTCCGGAATCGCAGGGGGCGCCGTCTCCACGCAGCCACCGGGGATCAGATAAACGCCCGGCTCCAGCGGCGATTCGTCGGCCTCCACTGCACCGATGAAGATGCCTAGATGGTCGGTCTGATAAACGAGTTTGTCCGTCATGCTCGATCTCAATACTTGATGCAGAAAAGAAGGGCCATGTTCTTCGGCCGGGTTTCGGTACCGCCGTTGGCGGCGACGGTCACGGCGTGGGTGTGGGCACCGCCGCCACTGACACCAACGTTGTGCGCGTGCTGGCCAGCGGCGCCGATGCCGACGTTGTGTGCATGGTTGCCCTGGTAGTCGGTTCGCATCGGTCGCCCGTCGGCATTCTTCCCGCCACCAATCTCAAGCTCCGTCCAGACACTGCCGCCTGCTGGGTAACCAACGTTCACGCCGGCACCGTTATCGACAGTTCGGAACCCGTGGTCATGGTTACCCTGGGCATCAGTCCAGGCGCTGTGGACGTGGTTGCCTTGCGCATCTGTCCAGGCGGTGTGCAAGTGATCACCTACAGCAGCGGCCGAGGCTGTGTGAGCGTGCAAATGAAGAGCCATGTCCTGAAACGATCCGAAACCCCGACCGGGATCCACGCCGCGTCCATCGTCCCAACCTCGGGGAAACAGGCCGCGCATGTCTGGCAAGTTGAACGTGGTTGATCCGTCACCCGCGCCGTAAAGCGTTCCGAGCCATGAAAAGAGGCGTGCGTAAGTTGTGCGTGACACCGCCGCCCCGTTGCACTTCAGCCATCCCGCCGGCGCCCAGCTGATGGCGAACGCCGCCACCATGCCACTCAAGGTATCGCCGACTTGCGTTTTGAGTTTGTTTAGGGCTGCGGTCGTCGCCAAGATTTGGCTGCTGTTCGTGTCCGGATCATCGCTTTTCGCGTTGGGCAGGTTGCCCAGATCCACGTCCTCTTTTGTCGTGCCCCTGGCGCGCAGCAACGGATAGTCGCCAGTACGAGATGCAAGATATTTGACCAACGCACCGCCGACTGGCTCAGCGTCCCGCAAATCCACGATGTTGCTGGGTGAGATGAAGTCGGCGAGCGGCACGCAGTAATGGCGCACGCCGGCGGCGTCGGTGTAATCCGCCTGTTCTCCAAATACCACTTTCCAAACCGCCACCCGATCGTTCAACCGACGTTCAAGGCAAACATCCAGCCATACTTTGCCTACAGGGATGACTCCGGTGACGGCTTCTGACTTCGCGATGGCTACGCGGATACCTTCGACATAGGCCGTGCCACCATTGATTTGGTAGCCGGTCTCCACCTTTTCGAAGATCAGCGAGTTACCGAAAAAGAACGCACGCCCATAGAGGTTGCGATTGCTCAGCCGCTCACGCTCATCGATGCCGGCAAGACGCACGGTAAAGTCATGCTGCCAGGTGCTGGCGTCAATCGTGATGCCCGTCAGTTGCATGGCGCCGTCATAGGCCACCAGAAAGTTTCGGGTAACGTTGTTGCCGATCTGCTGCGGTGGGATGTTCCTGCGCTTCTGTTGCAGCGGTACGTAGGACACGGCAAACAGCAGGCCGTCCGCGTCCTCAAGGCCGACCCAGTTAAAGTCCCAGTCGCCGATATCCGAACCCAACTGGGCGCTGTACACGACCTGGTTGGGATTCACGAAACCGGCGTTTTCTTTGGGGATGTCGTAGACGTGGACAATCTGCTCCGCCGGCGGTTTACCGGCAGCGCGGTCGACCGGGGTTTCAGGGTTCAGGTCGGGCACGTTGGCGAAGATAAACCGCGTGATGGTCAGCGGCTTTTGTTGACCTTGTTTCAGGGCGATTTGGCTTTCGCCGGCCAAAGTAATACTGGCGCTCACGGTGCGCTCCTACAGGCTGGCAACCAGCGTTTGCTGGTCGTCGTTGAAGTCGATCAGGGCGATTTGCAGCCCCACGGGAGTGATGGTCACGAAGTCATAACGGCGACAGGTGCGGCCGTATTGCTGAATCAGCACACGCAACAGTTCAGGGTTCAGCGACAACTGAGCGTTGCTGAACTTCAGCAGTACGACGTCCCAATCCCGGTCGGGCTGGCGCTCCTCGATCTCGACGTAACCCACGCCAAGGCGCATCGAATATGCGCTTGAGGCCGGCGGTGCTGCCGGCGTCGACGGAGTTGATAAAGGCGTATTTCACCCGCAGTCGGAACAGGGATTCCGGTTCACCTTGAAAGCGCGTCACGTCGCGCTGCCAGGCCCACAGTTCAAGAATGCTCATGTGGCAGGTGTCGGGATCGATCTGCGAATAGGGCCAGCGCAGCCAGCCGGTGACGGTTTCCCACCACGCCTGTGCAGCACTGACCAGCTTTGAAAGCTCTGTGCCTTCAAGCCAGAACGGCAATTTGATCTTGATCACTGAATCACCACCGTCAGGTTCTCCAGTCGAGGAATAGACAGACCATTCACCGCATCCACCATCGGCGTGATTTTCACGGCTTCAATGTTTGGGAATTGTTCGTGCAGCTCGGTGCAGAGGCGGCTTTTGCTGAATCGCGCTTGCGGATAGGTCAGCGTGGGCTGGTAGTCGCGGGGAGTGCTTTCGCGAAAGGCAGCACGCACAAAGAATTCCACCTCCTGCTTCAGTGTGGCTTTCTGCTCTGGCGTCTGATTCGGGAACGGCCAGACGTTCACGACCATGCTGGAGAGAGTTTCCGGCATGACCATGGCCAGCAGATCATCGCCGTGGCCATGGTTGCCTTGGTCGCGGATATGCGCGTTGATCTTTTCCAGGTAACTGGCCGCCGGCACACCCGCGTCAAACAGCACATAGGCGTTCGCACTGCCCGGCCCACGCGGTGCGCCGTGTTCGAAATAGACGCCGTCCGGACGTACGCCCGGGAAGGCCGAGATCATGGCGCGATACACCGCGTCGGTGTGCCACTGGTTCACCGCCGAGAACTGATTGCGCACACGCAAACGCAGCTGGTCGTTCGGTTCCGGATCCGCACCTGGTGATTCCAGCCAACCGTCCTTGTTCACCACCTGGACAATGCCGGGGATGGGCACCGGCAAGATCGCGTAGTAACCCGGGGCGAGGTTGAAGCCACTGCCGGACTCGATCGCCTCCACCGGCACTTCCAGCTGCAGCTGGCCTGCTGCGAATATCGCCGGCGCCGTGGTGATCAGTTTGTAGACGTTGCCGTTGATGGCCGCTGACTGCACCACAATGCCTTTTTCCAGCTCCAGCACGCCGTCCGGCACGGCCCGGGTAAACAGCAATTTGCCTTGGGCTTTGGTCGCGCCTTTACGCTCGACGTTGACCGCCCAAGCGAGCATGTCCAGCCAGGCGTCCACCGCCGTTTTCACAAAGAAGTTCGGCAGCACTGACAGACACAGAAAGTCCAGCAGCCACAACACCGGTTTGGTCACCAGCGCAGTCATCACCCGCCAGAACGGCGAATAACTGCTGGTGTTGGCCACCTTCGCGCCTTGGGCTTCAACCTCCTTTTCCCACGCGGCCTTCAAACCGGCCTCGGTGGTCGGGATGCCGGCGTCGGCGATCACCTTTTTAAAATCGACCTGGCTCACAGACTTACCTCAATCGAACCGAATTTCAGGGTTTTCGCAGTGACCAGGTACACGCCCGGTTCCTGCTGGGTGATGCGTGCCGTACCGGGCACCAGGCGCTGATCGTTCTCGACCAGCAGTTCCAGTTGCTGGATGCAGTCGCGCTGCCGCAGCCGATCGCGCTCAGCGACCAGCGTCACCAACAACCCGCTGTCGCGGATCATGTGAGCGATGTCCTGGGCGATGCAGGCGCGGTCATCGATGAGCAACGGCTGGTGTGACGGATCCAGTGCCAGGTCGTTGTCGACGATCAACAGGTCTATGTATTCGCTCATCCGCCGACCGCCATGGCGACCATGTTTTCCATCTCCAACGGGGTCATCGCCTTGCCCGTGTGAATGTTCACGTTCTCCACATGCGTGCCCTTGCTCTGGCTGCTGTTGTTGTTCTGGATGCTGGTCAGCAAGCCACCGGTCGGCACCGCTGAAGGGCGCGCCGGCGAAAGGCTGGGGATTGCCGCGTTGATGGTCTGCTGGGCTTTCTGCGCCGCGTTGGCGGTGTCAGCGGCATTGGTCGCGGCATCGACGCCAGGCACTTCAGGCATGCCGCCGAAACGCGCTTCGATGTTTACGCCCGGGATGCTGTTCAGCAGCTCGATCACGCCGTTAACGGCCGTGGTGAAAATGCCGACGATGCTGTCCCATGCCGCCTTGGCCATGCCTGACCAACCGCCCATTGAGTTAAACCAGTCGGACAGCTTCTGGAGCTTGTCGGCGACGAACTGGAACGCGGCCGTATTCATCAGGGCAGACGTCCATTCGTCCCAGTAGTGAACCGCCGCGACAATGACCGCCACCAATGCGAGAACACCGACCACAACCCAAACCATCGGGTTGGCCAACAGTGCCGCGTTGACCAGCCAGATCGCGCCCTGCCACAGCAGCATGGCGCCACGCACCAGGGCAAGGCCGGCGCTGAGCGTGTAGATCACGGCCATATAAGCCAGGATCGCCAGTTTCTGCAGGACGAAGCCGGCGACCGTGCGCAGGTTGAGCAACTGGACAACCTTCCACACCGACACCAGCCCCAGCCAGGTCATCCGTGCAACGCCGACCACCACGGTCAACAACGACATGGCGCCGACGATGGCCATGATGGTCAGTGCAGTGATGCCGATCACCCGGGTGATGTTGGGAAACAGTTGCGACCAGCGCACCAGGGTTTTGCCGATGTCCACCATCTTGTTCATGAACGGCGTCAGTACCGGGATCAGCACCTGGCCAAACACCACGCGCATGACCTCGACCAGGGAAGCCCACTGTTGCCATGGATCGACCATGGCCCTGGCCATCTGCTCGGCGTTTTCGAGACCGCGCACCTTGCCCAACTGCTCGATGCCGTTGCGCAGCCGATCGGTGTCCTTGGCCAGCGCGCCGATTATCTGGGCGCCTTCACCGCCGAAGGCTTCGACCAGTTTGGCCCCGGCCGACGCTGTGGTCAGATCACCGAACTTGCCCTGCAGCTTGTCCAGAATGGTCATCATCGGCAGGACTTTGCCCTGCTGATCGGTGAACTGCATGCCCAGCTTTTCCGAGGCGGCGCCGATGTTCTCGAAAAACGCTTTGTAGCGCCCGCCGGCGTCGCCGCCCTCCATGGTGCTGCTCAGCGTGCCGATCACGGCCATCTGTTCGGCAAGGTCGACGCCCGATGTGGTGGCGATCGCGCCGGCTTCCTTGAAGGCGTCCTTCATCGCGGCGCCGCTCGTGCGAAACAGCTGCACGGCCAGCGCGGTTTGCCCGCCGAGTTTTTCCACCCACGCGCCCTTCCCCATCGCATCCGCTTGGGACTTCTGCAGGTTGTAGAGCGTGCCGACGTATTCACCCATGGTTTCGGCGTCAGACTTGGTGGCCTTCGCCAGCAAGTTACTGGTGTTGGTGAACGTGGCGAGCTGGTTGCCGGCAAGTCCCTTAATGGCGCCCTCGATCAGGTAAGCCGAGGCCACAAAATCCTTGGCGTTCTCGCCATAGCTGACGGCGAACTGCAGCGACTTGGCATTGAGCGCAGACAACGCATCCTCGGCCACGCCCAGCGATCGGACGTCGCCCAAGGCGCGATTGACCTCCAGCGCCGGTTCCATGGACTCACGAATCCCGACCACAGCCGCCGTCACGCCGGCCATGCCCAGGCCGATCGTCTTGATGTGCTGTTCGCTCTGATCCGCAAGCTCGGAAAAACCCATTTTCACCTTGCCCAGGGGCGCGGTGACCTTGTCGGTCAGGCTCAGGATGAAAGCCAGGCTGGCGCTACGGTCTGCCAATGTCGTTACCCGTTCAGCGCAAGAGCGATGCCGTTAGCCACGGCAAACTCCATGCGTTTCCAGTATTCGTCCTCCAGCCACTTGGCCGTCCCCATCGCCTCGGGCGTGGGTTCGGCACCAGGTAGCCAGCGGCTCGTCAGGGCCATGAGCTGGCCCAAGCCGTTTTCGCTTAAGCGCTCAGCGTGCTCGTGCGCTTTTTTACGATCACCTCGACGTTCGGCGCGTACTCCTCAAGCAGCGCGCCGGCGAGCTGCATCACCATCACGGGATTGCCCAGCAACGGTTTCAGCGTGGCCTTTTCCTCTTGCTTGACGGTGGTCATCAGCAGGTTGTTGCCCGGGGCGACCTTGTTGGTCTGGGTCAGGGCATTGAAGTATTTGGTCACGTCAGCCGGGGTCAGGCTGAACGTGAATTCCGCTTCGCCGACCTACCAGGGTGATTTCGGTGTTGTTCTGTTGGCTCATGGTGTTGGTCTCTTGTTGAGGTTGGAAAAAGTGGTGTCCTGGTGCGCCTGCGATCGCAGGCACACGCCACGGACGTATTGCTGCAGTCCGAGGATCATTTGCCGGCTTAAGGCAAGCTGATCTCGGAGGGTGAAATAATCCGGTCTAGCGTCTGCTGCGAGTTCGGCGCGTCCTGCATCAGCCATGCGGGCGGTGCCGGCGGCGGCGGGCACAGATCCGGCGGCGGGACAGGTGGCGCGGACATGCAGCCGGCCAGTGCCATCGCCAACAGAGCGGCGCAGGCGCTTGTTTTCAGTGAGTGCATCGGTCAATTCCTTGGTGTTTCGCTGGTCGATCGCATCCCGCTCGGCCAGCATCTCGCCGCTGATCCGGGCCGCTTCACGCAGGCCGTTCGCTTCCCATTGCGCGCTGTCGCGCTCGCGCCTGGCGTCGTCGCGCTGATCGGTTACCCGATCAAAAGCCACCCACAGCAGCAAGGCGAGCAGCAGCACGAAAGGCGCCAAACGCAACGGGGAAAGACTCATTTCAGGCACAGTTCCATTTCAGCCAGCCGGCGGTTGTGCAGGCCTTGAACGAAGCGCTTGCGGCCCTGCGCGTCTGTCACATAAGCCCATACCGGCGTCTTGCCGTCCGGTGCCCAGGCCAACGCCCTGCAGCCGTCAGCGATGCGGCCGGCATTGATCAACGTCACCGCCCGACTGGCGCAAGTGCTGGGCACACCCACGTTGTGGCCATGGCTGGTCAGAGCGTCGAAGGTGTTCTGGCCCACCTTCGGGTTGGTGATGCAGTCGGCGAGCTGCAGCTGGGTTTTGCGGATCACCAGCTGCTCCACCTCCGCGCAACGCTCAGGCGACCAGTAATCACCGACCACCACCGGGAACGGGCTGGTATGTCGAGTGATGCCCTTGCAGACGCTGGGCAGTCCGCCGGCCAACTTGTCGGCATAGACGGTGTTCTGGCCGTTGCCCTCCCAAGTGCCCAGGAAGATCACCAACGGAGCGCTGGCCAGCGCAATCAGACCGGCCTGAATCCTTCCGCGCAGCCTCATGGAAACCACACCCGCAGCAGTGCCGGCACAACCATCTGCAGCACAGAAGCGACCACCGTGAGAATGGTCAGCAAGCGCCCGACCTTCGCGCCGATGTCGTTTACCGCGACCGTCAGGGTCTGCTGGCCAGCGTTCAGTTCCGACAGTTGACCGGCCATGTGTTCAAACCCCTGTTCCAACTTGGTCACGCGGGTAGGCACCGTTTCGTGGCGGTCTTCCAACTCGCTCAGCCGGTGTTCGAACACCGCGAATCTCTGTTCCAGCGTTCCGAGGCGTACGGTTTCGGTCGTCATCAGCGTTTACTCTGCTCAAAGCCCGTCTGGCACGGGACGCATCGCGTTTTACCGCCCAGCGCACGGCGTGCCGGCGGGATCTCTTTGTCGCAGTCCTCGCAATGGGTCAGGCTTGGCCCGACCGGCACAGGCGTCAGTAGCTGGGCCTTGATCGCCTGGTCACGTTGGCGTTGCTCCAGCTCCTGGGCGCGGTCGAACCAGTCCACCATTAACGGATCCCCTCGATCTCGGCCGCAGCCAGGTAGGGAACGCCGTTGATGTGGATAAAGTCCGGACTGGTGACGTCGAACGGCACCTTGTGTTTGGTCTTCTCGCCACCCTTCGGGTCGATCGACAACAGGCTGGAGATCTTCACCTTGCAGCCGAACGCCTCCACACGCAGTTCGTCCTCACCGGCCTTGGCGAAGAACACCGCATCGAACGGTTTCAACTCGCGATAGCTGCCCGCCGATCGCGCCGCGTCGATCAGCAACTCAAAGTTGGAGCTATCCAGCTCCAGTTCGCCGGCAGCGGCCACGTCGCCGTCGACGTAACCGTCAGGCACGCCCCGGGTTTGGGCCACGGCCGAGTTATCGGTGATGTCCAGGGTGCAGCTTTCGACGTGCAGCGCGATATCGCCCAGGCTCACGTCGAAGTTCTTGCCGCCAATCTTTGCCATGGGGCGTTACTCCGCTTTGTCAGTGGAAAGATCCAGGGCAATGTTCGCCGTGAGGTCTTTCGGGCAGTTGAGGGGTTTGAGCTTGATGTAGGCCGCGACTTTGGTTTTGCTCTGCCACTCCAGCACCAGGTCGCCGTCTTTCGGCGGCTCGATGTCACCGGGAAACACCTCGCCGTTGAACTTGATGGACTTCGCCATGGCTCGCAGTGGCGCCATCAATTGGTTGGTATTCACCGCCATGCTGTTGGGCGTGTTGTTCAAGCGACGATCAGCGACACGGCGGATCAGCAGCGGACGGATCAGGCGAGCGGCCTTATCGGTGATGCGCAGGTATTCCACGACCTGAAAGTCACTACCGGGGGTGTCCAGCATGTTGCAGTCACCCCAGTACACACCCGGATAGTCGGGGTAGGTCTGGGTGACAGAAAACCGCGCCCGATCCAGTTCACTGCGTACAGCGGACGGCAGCGGAATCAGCTCGCTATCAATAGGCACGTCGCCAAGCCCCAACACCGGGCCGGTGGCCACGCGCATCGGGCTATCAGCAATGCTCACAGCCGAGTTGGCCAAGCGGCCAGCCAGCACGCCCAGGTCATTACCGTGCAGTTGCGGTACAGGTGAAACGCGCGGCGCTGCCAGACCCGCTACCAACGCTTTTTGCTCGGTGAGGTACTGCGCCCAGGTCTGGTCGACGGCGATGCCGGCACTGCTCGCCAGAAAGAAAACCCGGCGGCCGTAGGTATTGTTGAGGGCAACGGCCGCGTCATGCATGGCCGACAGTTCATCACCCTTTGTCGACAGGCTTGGTGACGATTACCGCTTCCACCGACAATCCTTGTTGCTGAGTTTTCTGCAGTGCGGTTGCCCAATCACCCTCGGGACCGATCGGGGCCGCCATGCAGGCCCAGCGCTGGCCACCGTTCAAGCGAGCGGCGGTAATCTGGGTTTTCAGGTCGTTCGCCGGGATGCCCAGGGCGGCGTCCAGATCGCTGTCGGTGTTCAGCGGGATGACCTGGCCGACGTTTTTGGCGGCGGGGCCGATGAAAAGAAAGTAACGCTCAACCTCTGTCACGGCACCCTGGCCTAGATTGAGGTTGTCGACGGTGACTTGACCGAGTGCCATGTAGTGCCTCGTTAACGGGGTGAAGTTAGGATTTGTTGAAAGACCTGGTTAACCAGCTCGCGGGTTTCATTGCCGGTCGCCACGCCGAGGAACTGACGTTTTGGCAGGGTGATGTCCCAACTTTGCGCGCCAGATGTCTCGGTTTTCTCATCGTTCAGAATGCGGATCAGCAGACCGGCCTTGGCGTAGTTCACATGCTGTTGAATCCATGCAACCGAAGGCCGGGCCGGCGTCTTCTTGCCCTTCTGGCGGACGCGAAAACCCAAACGGCGCAGGCGTTTCGCCTGTTTGTCGGTGCAAGCGATGCCAGGCGGGACGGTGTTCCAGCGGCGCATCTGTGCAGCCGTGCGCCGCTCGGTGGCGCCGTTGTGCTGCTGCGTGGCGACCCATCGAGTCAGCGCGTTTTTCCAACCCAGTTCGGCTTCGTCGGCACTGACTCGCGTGACTTGCAGCAGCTTGGCCAGCCCGGCTTCCATCTTTTTCTTGCCCTTGGCTGATCCCTTGCGTTCAGCGAACGGCGAGCCGTCGACGTTTTGCTGGGCGCGCTGACGCTTGCGGCTCATCGAGCGCACGCGCTTGGTGACGTTGTTCAGCAGACGACGGCGCAGCACCGGCGGCAGCTCCAGCAGCGCCAGTTGAGCGTCGACGTTGAGTAAGCCCCTGACATCGAGGTCGCACGGATTAGCGGTCACCGGTGGCCACCTCGCCGTTCTCGGCAACCCACAGGTCAAACGGGACGAAAGCCCAGGTCTTACCGAAGGCGCCGATCTCGCCGGCAGGGTCTTCGGCCAGATACTGCGGCTCGACAAACTCCAGCGTGATTTCCACGTCGAAGAGGTCGTTATCCAACGGTTCTACAAGGAACTCCGGCGCCGGCAGTTCGTGGTGGTCGCGGTTGGAGTCGTGGTTTTCCAACCAACTCCCAACCAGAGCCATCAGGCGCGCCGGATGGTCGGCGAAACGCTCCAGGACAATCGCGGCGCGATAGTGCATGTCGGCAAAGTGCATGCCGTCGATGTCGGGTTTCCAGATCAGCGAGAGCTTCACCTGCTCGGTGAAACTGTCGAGCTGTTCAGGCGCGACCAGATGGCGTTCCCGTAGGTAGGCGGTCAACCCTTGCAACTTGGTCACAGCAGCGCCGCCGTGATTCGGCCACGGCCTTGCAGGGCACGAACGGCGGATTGGCTGAATGCCAAGAAGGTTTCTTTAAGCTCGGGCGCTTCCTTGGCGGTGTTCTCAGCGCTTTCGCGGCGGGTAACCGATGCAAATTGAGGCAAGGCGCTGGCCTTGGCGCGGCAATACACGGCGCGCTTGTACAAGCTGACCCGCAGTGCGCTTTCAGGCGTCGACGGTTCGGCCGCTTCGACATTGGCAATGCCGAGGAGCCGCCAGCGGTTTTTGAGCTTGGCCAGGTCTGTATTGACCTCGGCCATGGCAATACTCAGGGCGTCGACCAGCAACGTGCCCAGGAACTCCGCCGGCAGGCGGTAGCCCTTCTGGAACTCGGTCACGGAGAGGTTCGGCCAAAAGCCGTCGTTCTCAATCGTCTGTTCCACAAAGGTGGTCGGGTTCCCGGAAAAGCTCATTGCTAGCCGCTCAAATAGGGCGGGGAGACTGTTTTCCGTGGGGCTGGCCATGAATGGCAGACACACGTCCACAGTTCCCCGCTGGGGGGTAGTCGGTTATTGGGCGCCGATCACGGCGGGTGCTTGTTTGGCGATCGCCTTGCGGCACTTCGCAATGCGCGTCTCATTGCCGGCTTTCGCGTACAGCTCGGTGGAGCGTTCCAGATGCTGGAGCGCGGTTTCCCACTGCTCGGCCTCCATGGCGCGCATGCCGATCAACTTGTGGTACTTGCTCGGGATCTGTTCGGTCAGCTCCCATTCACCGTCGACACGCGGCAGCAGATAGGACAGGTACGGCTCCGGGCTGCGTTGCGCGTTGTATTCGGCGTAAGCCCAATCGATCACGGCGTCCGCAACGAAGGTTTGCACGTCGCGGCGCTTAAACCGCTCGGGCATCTCCTGGCCCTGCCCGATCGCAAAGTCCGCGAGTGCCAGGCCGTCTTCGAACTGCTCGGTGTCGAACAGCCAGACCATCACCTGCACCAGAACGCGATTCGGCATCACCAGACCCGAGTCCTTGTAGCGCTGAATGAAATCCTGGTACTTGGGCAACAGCTCCTCGCGCTTGAGTGCCTGACGCCCAGCGAGCCCCTTGATATCGCTCAGGCGCTGCAGATCCTGATCCAGCGACGCTTCCATCAGCAGCAGGTGCTTTTTCGCGTTGGCCGGGCTGCTCAGGGCTTCCGCCGGCGAATACGCCGCCGGTGCCGCTGCAGCAGCAATCACTGCAGCGGTTCCTTGAGCCAAAGTGCGGCGCTTGTGCGCGAGAGCCAGGCTCACTTCACCAGCTCCACGTTCTCGGTCAGCGCGATTTTCTCCAGCTGCTCGATCACATAGCCTTCATTGCGGCTGTTGTAATCCTCGACGCGGGAGCGTTTCGGGTTGTCCACGGTTTGCTTGCGCCAGCTGGAGTCCTGGAAGTAGATCGAAAGGTTGTCCCAGCTAGTGACCAGCACAGCGTTGACTGGGAAGAACGGCACGCTGAAGCTTGGCAAACCGCCGTAGGTGGCGATCACCTGGGCATCTTCGATGCGCTCTTTCTCGGTCGGCACGTCGCCTTGCTTGGCGTACAACTTCGCCTTATCGGCCGCCAACAGGTCGGAACCGATGATCGCGACCAGGTCACCACCGTCGCGCAGACGCTCGTCCACCATTTGCTTGGTGTCATGCACCAGGGCGTCAAGGTTGGCGTAATCACCGTCCACCCCCAAGGTGACTTTGCCGGCGGCTTTGCCTTCCTTGAGCACCTGCTGCGGCGCTTGCTCGCGCAGTTGCTGCAGCCAGCCTTTGTTCACGTCCTGCAGCATCGGGTAAGCAGCGATATCAGTCTGCGCAGCCGCTTTCACACCGTGGAAACCGACCATGATGCGATCGAGGGCGATCTGCTTCTGCACTGCAGCGGAATAGCGCTGGTGGAAGTCCGGGAATTTGGCCCAGGCGTCGATTTTTGCGTACGGCAGACCCACGTCCGACTCGGTGGACGAGAGTTCGTAGGTGGAGTTGTCCAGCTCGGAAGCGTCTTTCGCTTCGCGATCGGTGGTTTTGGTGTTGGTGCGGCCCGTGACTGGGCCGGACACGCCGATAAACACCTTCTCGCCCTTGATCTCGGTCACCGGAATGACGTTGATGCGCTGCAGGAAGTCCGCTTTTGCCGTGATTGCGTCGTTCAGCTCCTGGGCGATCGACGGTTCAACGGAAAACATCTTGCTGGACAGCGCGACACCGTAGGTCTCGGCGATCGCCAGCTGCATTTCGGCGTACATCTTGGCGCCGTAGGCGCTCAGGGAACGAGCCATGTCAGAGCACCCGCACTTTGGATTTGTCGGCGGCACCGGTGGAGCGTGGCAGCTGACGACCATTGGTAGTGTTTTTCAGTGCGGTGAACTCTTTTTGCAGCGTGGTGAACGCTGCCAGCAAGGCCTTGTTCCCGCCACCGGTACGCTGAAATTCGCGCTCAGCCTCTGCAGTCGTGACGATATCGTCTACGGCCGCAGTTACGTCGTCGATCGGGGCTTGATCGGGTTCTGGTGCGTCTTCAGCGGCAGGCTCGATCACGGCCTGAATGCCAGCGGCGACGACCAGCAGCTGGGCCAGCAGGGCTTTGAGGGCCGTTGCAGTAGCTTCATCCATTGGGGGTTTGCTCTCGGTTGGGGTTTGCGGAGTGGTTTCGGTGGGGGTGTCTTCAATGCCGAAACACTTGAACAAGCGGGTGAACATCGTAGCGAGACGTCCGATCTCGCCCGGCGGCTCGGTCTCAGTCGTGTTCTTGGTCACGGGCAGCGGGCCGAGTTCCAGCGAAGCGGCGTAATACGCGGCGCGGCTGGTTCGCTGGGAGAAATACAGCTCTTGGGTGCCGAGGCTGGCCGGCTCGTCGGTCACGGCGAGGCCGGTCAAATAGGCCTTGCCGGTGCCCGCGAAATTTGGGGTGATCTCAATGCTGGTGAACAGCTTCTGGCCCTGGTCGTTGAGGTACAGAAGGCGGTCGTTTGGTTTCAGCTGCGCTTCCAAGGCAATTTGCCCCGGTTCCAGATCGTCGCCCTCTTCCACCAGGCGCACGGCAAATACGGTGCCGTGCGACCCTGTCCAGCGTTCGTGGTCACACCAGATCACAGCGGTGTATTTGGCCGGGGTGTAGGTCTCGGCGATGTCGCGCAGTTCCTGGGGAAGGATGTCGCGGCCATCAATGGTCGGGCCGCTGGTGGCGACACGTTTCCAGTAGGAGACAAGGGAACGGGGCATGAGTGGTAACTGCGCTCAATCGCTGAATGAGCCGCCACGATAGGGAGCCGATTACCGCCAAACAAACGGTTGAAATTCAGAGTTCTCCTATTTTCGGGAGATAGGCGGATCGCAGCATTTAACCCCGCGTTTCCGGGGTTTTCGCCGCATAGACTGCGGCCCATGAACTACCCGACCGAAGTTAAAGAAGCCGCAAAACGCCTCTACCTGCGCCGCTGTTCGGTGAAGGAAATACAGGCGCATTTGAAGCTGCCCAACATTCGAATCGTCTATTACTGGATCCGCCAAGGCGGCTGGGACGAGATGCTGACGGATGAAGAACCGTTGAGCGCGGTTAACCGCCGAATCACCCTGATCCTGGAAAAGATCGATCCGCTGACGAAAGCCGAACT